>JAXMBV010000008.1:0-270779 GCA_046349695.1 Planctomycetaceae bacterium
GCCCTGCTTTTCCATACTCTTGTATTGAGGACTATGGAAGGGCACCTTCACGCCGTACTCATTCGCCAGCGCCCAGCGGGCAAGACGGCGGCCGACATCGACCTTGTTCTTCGGATGAATATCCTTGCCTTCGCCAATGTCGATAATGACGGCTTCACCCGTGTGAGCCAGTTTGGACATCGTCATGGTCTGAGCTTCGCGAAGTTCCGCCCAGTCACTTTCACCAGGTTCGACGGCTTCCGTCTGGAAGTCTGCGAGCTGAACCCAGTAGAACGGGAAGTCGCCCTGGCCCCATTCTTCACGCCAGTTTGAAATCATCAGCGGGAAGAGATCACGATACTGATATGCTCGGCCAGCATTGCTTTCACCCTGATACCAGATCGCGCCTCGAATGGTGTATCCGAGATGTGATTTCAGAACGCCGTTGTAGATGTTTGAAGGTCGAGCGTTGCCGCCCATCTGTCGCTTCAGGTTTTCGAGCTGCTTTTTCTGGTCGTCATTGAGGTCCGTCCTGCCGGACATTTCGGCGAACTGCTTCTCCATGCCTTCCCAGCGATCGATCAGCGGCTTGTATTTTTCGTCAGCGGTCAGCCGGCTTCGATTGATCCAGGCTTCACACGCGGAACCGCCCCAGGCGTTGTTGATCATTCCAACCGGAACATCAAGAGTCTGATGCAGCTGGCGAGCAAAGAAGTAGCCGACCGCAGAAAAGCCTCCGACAGTTTCCGGTGTGCAGACCTGCCACTGTCGATCCGGATGAGTCAGGATGGGTTCCTGAGTTCCGATCTGAGGGAAGTTGATCATGCGAAGCTTTGGGAACTTCGCAGTCAGCTTTTCAAGGTCAGGATCATTCGATGCATTCACGCTCCACTGCATGTTGGACTGTCCGGAACAGATCCAGACTTCACCAACCAGCACATCGTTGAACGTTTTCGTTTCATCGGCTTTGACCGTCAGCGTGTGAGCAGTTCCGTCGGCTGTCATTTCCGGAAGACTGACGACGAACTTGCCATCCGCGTCGGCCGTTCCTGAGACCGACTTGCCGCCCAGCTCAACGGTCACGGCCTGACCTGGTTTGGTCCAGCCCCAGACCTTGATGGGCATCTTCTGCTGAACAACCATGTGGTCGCCAAACACGTTTGGCAGTTTGAGTTCTGCCTGAGCCGTCGACGCTGACAGCAGCAGTGCAATCGTAAGAAACGCACGAATTTTCACAGGTGGGGCCTCCATAGAGGAATGGGGAGGGAAACAAACTTCACGGTCCGAATTAGAGCATTCACGGAACCATTTTGCATCCGACTGTGTTTTCAGACGGTTTTTCCTATCATTGCCGAACATGCGAGGCGCCGAAGGTGTCTCAGTCGAACCAAACACGAATTTCAGGAACGGCAGCGAGGACAGGAATCTTGGGCGATCCAAAGCGTGAAACGCTGAAAGTAGGCAGCCAGCGAGCGATTCTGGTGGGAGTGTTTCATCCGGATGATGGCTTTGCCCGCACGAATGCACTCGATGAATTGAAGGGGCTCGTGAAAACAGCGGGAGTCGAGGTCGTCGGTGAACTCGTGCAGTTCCGGGAAGCGCCGACTCCCAACGCCTGTGTGGGTTCCGGAAAGCTTGAAGAGCTGAAGAGCCTCGCCGAAGCCGCTGAAGCTCAGCTCATCATTTTCGACAACAACCTGACTCCGTCTCAGGGACGAACGCTGGAAACGGAACTGAAGCTTCCGATCGTCGACCGCAGTGAAGTGATTCTGGACATCTTCGCGACTCACGCGAGGACTCATGAAGCCATGCTGCAGGTCGAACTGGCCCAGCTGATGTACTTTCGAACTCGCCTGAAACGCATGTGGACTCACCTGGAACGAGTCGGCGGCGGTGGCACTGGCGGACTTGGCGCGGGTCGAGGTCCCGGGGAAAAGCAGCTGGAAACGGACCGGCGTCTGATCGACAAGCGAATTTCAGAACTGAAGTCCCGACTGCGTGACGTGGAAGACCGCCGCGCGAGAACGGTGTCTCTTCGCCGTGAAAGCCCAACAGTGTCACTCGTCGGTTACACAAATGCCGGCAAGAGCACACTGATGAGAACTCTGACCGGCGCGGATGTTCTGGTGGAAGACAAGCTGTTTGCAACTCTTGATACCAGAACACGACGATGGAGACTGCAGGGATTCGGAGATGTGCTGCTGAGCGACACGGTCGGATTCGTTCGCAATTTGCCCCACCATCTGGTTGCTTCATTCCGGTCAACGCTCGAAGAAGCTCGCCACGCAGACCTGCTTCTGCATGTCGTGGATGCAAGTAATCCGGAAGTGGAACGCCAGATTCAGACCGTCTATGAAGTGCTGAAAGAAATTGGTGTCGAAACGAACAACGTGATTCTTGTGCTGAACAAGGTTGACCGGATTGAAGATCAGTCCGTGATCGACATCCTTCGCCGACGGTACGACGACACCGTGACCATCAGTGCAGCCGACGGGACGGGATTGGACCGCCTTGGCGCAGTTGTGTCAGAACGCTTGTCTGGCGGCTACGTGGATGCGGAGATTGAAACGGGTGTTGGCAACGGGCGACTCTTCGCATGGCTGACTCAGCATGCTCAGGAAAAGAGCCGCTCGTACGTCGACGAAGCGGCCGCGCGCGTTTGTATTTCATGTCGACTTCCAAAAGGCGCGGTGGGAAGCATTCCATCAGACGATACAGTTGTCAGAATTCAGACATAGTTCTGACAGCGCCGATCTGCGGGTCATCTGCATTTTGTCAGCCATTGCTGTCGGAACACGAATGATCACCAGACATAGTTGACTCTGACGACAATGAGTGAAGACGAACCCAGACAGAAAGCCAGTCCGCCAGTCGCGGCGGCAATCTCAACAGTCATTTGCGTGGCCCTTGGGATTGTTGTCGCGATTCTGCATTTTCGGGGCTACACGGCTCAGAATCGCAGCTTCCTGATTGTCAGCCTTCTTGCGTACATCGCTGGTGGCAGCATTCCGGCAAAGAACGCACTGGAATCCCTGAAAGAGCGCCAGCTGAATGTCGACCTGCTGATGATTCTGGCGGCGATCGGCGCTGCGATCATCGGGGACTGGCTGGAAGGCGTGGTCCTGCTCTTTCTGTTTTCCCTCAGTGGTACCCTCGAATCGTTCGCGATGTACCGAACCACGCGATCAATTGAGGCTCTGATTCAGCTTCGGCCCGGAGAAGCCACACTGGTCCAGCCCGGTGGAGAACAACGAGTTGCGGTGGAATCTCTGGTGCCGGGAAACGTGCTGCGAGTTCGACCGGGAGAACGATATCCGGTCGACGGCGTGATTGAAGAAGGCGACACGTGGGCCGACGAATCCACATTGACCGGCGAAAGTGAACCTGTCACCAAGAACGTTGGTGCTCAGGTGTTTGCCGGAACCATGAACGGCAACGGCAGCGTGCTCGTTCGAATGACTCGCGCGGTCGCCGACACGACTCTGCAGCGCATTGTGCATATGGTTCAGGAAGCTCAGGCACAGAAGACTCCCACGCAGAGATTTGTGGAGTCCTGGCAGCAGCCTTATGTGCTGGGAGTTCTGGGAACGGCTGCGCTGGTGTTCTTCGGAACGCATCTGTTTCAGAAGGATACATGGAGCGAAGCGTTCTATCATGCGATGGTACTGCTGGTCGCGGCGTCACCCTGTGCGGTCGTTGTGGGTTCGCCGGCTGTGCTGCTGTCTGCCATCGCGCGAGCCGGGCGCCAGGGTGTTTTGTTCAAGGGCGGCGTCCATCTTGAGAACCTCGGCAATGTCGACACGATTGCGTTCGACAAGACAGGCACAGTGACTCTCGGACGTCCCGCGGTGATGGAAGTCTGGTGTCCTGCATCAACTGATCTGAATCACCTGTTAAGTCTTGCCGGGGCCGTTGAGCATCGCAGTGAGCATCCGCTGCGAGTCCCTGTGCTGGCTGAAATTGAACGGCGCGGAATTCGATCGTCCGAGGGCACGCTGCTGGACTTTCATTCGCATACGGGACTTGGTGTGCATGCGCGAGTTCAGGACGTCTGGATCGGCGTCGGCCGAGAAGGGCTCTTTGAAACTCATGACATGAAGCTGCCGGAAGATCTGCTGGAGAACGCGAAACGGATGAGGCAGGGAGGGCAGACGGCTCTGCTGCTTCTGTCGGATCAGCCCGGACTCTATGGCGTGATTGGTGTTGCGGATCAGATTCGTCCCGAAGCGCCGGCTGCCATGGCGGCACTGACGGCACTGGGTATTCGCCGCAAAGTGATTCTGACGGGCGATCATGAAAACGTGGCTCGCAATGTCGCGAAGAAACTGGGAGCAGACGATGTTCGAGCCGGTCTGCTCCCGGATCAGAAAGTCGTGGAACTGAGCCGGCTGGCAGCGGACGGAACGGTGGCGATGATCGGCGATGGTGTCAACGATGCACCGGCGCTGGCGGCGGCAACGGTCGGCATCGCAATGGGCGGCGCGGGGACGGATGTGGCTCTGGAAGTTGCTGATGTCGTGCTGATGCGGGACGACCTGCGAGCTCTGCCACTGGCCGTCTGGATCAGTCGCCAGGCGCGGCGTCGAGTTCAGCAGAACATGGTATTTGCATTCACGATGATTGCTGTGCTGGTCATCTCCACGTTCTTCCGACTGCCACTGTGGATGGGGGTCATTGGCCACGAAGGCAGTACCGTTCTGGTTGTTCTGAATGGTCTGCGCATTCTGTGGGAGAAGGTGCCGGACATGAGTTCCGGTGCAATCAGGAAAGCAGCGACATGAGAAGCATGGGAGTAATGCGAGTCATGAGTTTTGCGATCTGGCTGCTGGCTTTCTGTTGTTCGTGCCTCGCCCAGGAGAGCGGCGGCGCAGGCGAAAAACTCTGGCTGAATGTCCCTTACAGAGACGATGAGACGCTGGATGACTATGGCAGGTCGCGCTGCGTTGTCGACGTGTACGTTCCGGAAGGGGTTCAGGACTTCCCAACGATCGTCTGGTTTCACGGCGGTGGCCTGACGCAGGGAGAAAAGTCCATTCCGGCCGCATTGAAGGGGCACGGGGTTGCGGTTGTGGCGGCCGGATACCGGCTGAATCCACAGGTCAAAGCACCCGTTTACATCGAAGACGCAGCAGCCGCGATTGCGTGGACGTTCCGGAACATTGCCAAATACGGCGGATCAGATCAAAAGATCTTTGTCAGCGGACATTCAGCCGGCGGCTACCTGACTCTGATGACCGGGCTGGATCAGAAATGGCTGAAGGCTCAGAATGTGGAAGCGAATCGAATTGCGGGACTCATTCCCTTCAGCGGCCAGGTGATCACTCACTTCACGATTCGCGACGAACGCGGCATTGCCAAAACGCAGCCGCTCATTGATGAGTATGCTCCACTGTTTCACGTTCGCAAAGATGCTCCTCCGATCCTGCTGATCTCCGGAGACCGCAACAAGGAACTTCTGGGCCGCTACGAAGAGAATGCGTATCTGTGGCGGATGATGAAGGAGAATGGCCATACGGACACGGAGCTGTTTGAGCTGCAGGGCTTTGATCACGGAGGGATGGCCGAGCCTGCCTTTCCGCTGCTGCTGAAGTTTGTCAAAGAGCGCAGCAAAAAAGCCCGGCCATAAGGCCGGGCTTCTTTCGCAATATTCCATTCACGGCGTCATGAGCGCCGTGCGATGATCAGTGTCCTGCCACTGCGGCAATGCCTTCCAGGAATCCCTGAAGCTGTCGGCTTCGAACCGGATGCTGCAGCTTTCGCACAGCCTTCGCTTCGATCTGACGAACTCGTTCGCGAGTCACCTTGAAGATGCGGCCGACTTCTTCCAGAGTGTACGTGTAACCGTCACCCAGGCCGTAACGCAGCTTGATGATTTCGCGTTCGCGGTAGGTCAAAGTCTTCAGGACGGTGTCGATCTTGTCCTTCAGCATTTCGGACGCGGCATTGCTGACCGGGCTGTCGTTGCCACGATCTTCAATGAAGTCACCGAAAGCGCTGTCTTCGCCTTCACCAATTGGCTTGTCGAGGCTGATTGGCTGACGTGAGATTCGCATGACTCGACGTGCTTCATCAAGAGGCACGCCGGCCGCTTCCGCCATTTCTTCGACCGTTGGTTCGCGACCAATGTCCTGCAGAAGAACGCGAGCAGCGGCTCGCAGCTTCGTCATGGTCTCGATCATGTGAACCGGAACGCGGATGGTTCGAGCCTGGTCAGCGATCGCACGAGTAATCGCCTGACGAATCCACCATGTTGCATAAGTCGAAAACTTGTAGCCGCGGCGATATTCGTACTTGTCGACAGCTCGCATCAGACCGGTGTTGCCTTCCTGGATCAGGTCCAGGAACGTCAGGCCACGATTGCGATACTTCTTGGCAATGGACACGACCAGTCGGAGGTTACCGCCGGACAGGTCACGCATCGCTTTGTCGTATTCGATGTGACGCTGCAGGATGACGGCCATCTTTGCAGCCATGGAAGCCGGAGATTCCTGAGTCAGCTGAATCAGGTCATCCAGTTCCTTCTGCAGGTGCTTTCGTTCGTCAACGGCCGAGGTCAGGTTGCGCAGATTGTCGATCTGTTCATGCAGTTCGGTCATGCGATTGGAGATTTGTTCCAGTCGCTTCATGCACGGCTGCAGACGCTGAGTCCGCAGGCTGAGTTCTTCGAGCAGAGTCACACAGCGACGACGACGTTCGGCCATGCGATGAGCAATCTCAGCGCGGGCTTCTGTCGTCAGGTCTGCTGAGCGAAGACGAGCGTAGTCTTCCTGGTCGCGCTTTCGCATGTGTTCGATGGTCGCCAGATTGCAGGGCATGCGGCCCAGAATCTGTTCCTTCTCCAGGCTTTCCGTCATCGACACTTTGATCGTGCGGTCGAACGGTAGCTCTCCGCGATGAACCTTGACCAGTGTTTCATGGCAATAGTTCAGCGCGAACTCGGTCGACAGCAGAGCGCGGCGGAAACGACGTCGAGTCACTTCAATCTGCTTGGCGAGGAAGATTTCTTCTTCGCGAGTCAGCAGAGGAATCTCGCCCATCTGACTGAGATACACGCGGATCGGGTCTTCCGTTCCTCGTGAATCATCGTCGATGCGAATTTCCTGCTTGCGCTTTTTGCGCGAAGCGAGCGGGATCCCTTCTTCGTGCTGTTCCGGATCCGGAACCAGCTGGATGTTCAGTTCTTCGAGATAGATGATCAGATTATCGAGATGCAGCGGATCGGTTGCTTCATCGGGAAGATACGAGTTCACCTGAGAAAACGTCAGGTGCCCCTGCTTCATCCCGGTTTCAATCAGATTCCGCAGACCTTCATCAAGGCATTGCATGAGAGTTGCTCCGAAGGACTTCCGTGCCACCAGAAATCACGAGGTGGGTGAAGTTGTGATTTACTGATGATGTCCTACTTCAGTGAAGAAGGATGACCCATTTGACTTTGACGAAAATTGTAAAGTCGGCGAAGCGCATCTCTGGTGTCGTCGTTTAATTCGCTCCCGGACTGTGCCGTCTGAGCAAGAAGTTGTTTCGACACGAGGTTCAGTCGTTTTTCTCGCCGTTCCAGAAGAGGTCCAAGGACCCTTTCCAGATGCGGTGGCATTCCACCTGATGGCTCCGGTCGGTTCGGCTGCTCCGACATGAGCCTTGCGATTCCCTTCTCCTCAGCGGAATCCACCACCGCATTGATCAGGCTCAGAAGGTCTGAGTCAGATTCTGCTGCGATGATGAGTCGGCCAAGTTCGGGAAGGTCTCCGTCTTCCTTCCACAGATCAATGCACAGTGCCAGCAGCCGCTGGTGCCGTGTGTTTTCAAAATCATCCGGACCGATATTGTGTCGAATGACATCAATCGTTTCCGGACTGGTCAGAATGATCTCCAGCAGTTCTCGTTCCGCCCGATCCAGAGCATTCTCCGGAGCGGACTTCGCGATCACCGGCTTCGACACCGGATTCCACTGGAAGCTGACCGGCTTCCTTTGATTCTTGTCTCGAAGCTCCAGCAGCTGCTGACGAGCCACTCTCTCGTCCACCTGGACTCGCCAGCAGACATTCCGAAGAATCAGGTCTTCGCGAACACTGCCGGCCATTCCAGGAGCTGTTGCCAGAAACTCCACCATTTGATTCAGAACCTGCTGACGACCGGCTATCGAACTGTTACCGGATCGCTTCAGGACTGATTGCAACTTGTATTCCCACGCCTCCGATGCAGATTCAGTCAATTTGAGGAACTCCTCTTTGGAGTGCTCCTCAAGGTAGTCCGCCGGATCCTTGCCTGACGGAACATTCAAGATTCGTAAATCGAGATCCTGTGCAATAAATTGGGATATTGAGCGTTCTGCGGCGCGTTGCCCTGCGTCATCAGAGTCGTAAACGAGGACCACTTTTTCGGCAAAACGCCTGAGAAACCTCACGTGTTCTTCTGTCATCGCTGTTCCCAGCGTCGCCACCGCGTTGGTGACGCCCGCCTGGTGACAGGCAATGCAGTCCATATATCCTTCCACAATGATCGCAGTCTTGCTGCGACGAATTGTGTCACGAGCCCGATCGAACGCATACATCATGCGACGTTTCTGAAAGATCGCGCTTTCCTGACTATTCCAATATTTCCCCCGGTCCTTGTCGTTGCGTCCGGGCAACACTCGTCCCCCAAATGCAACAATCCGACCACGTTCGTCAAAGATCGGAAACACGAGACGATCGGCGAGATCGATCGATGAATACCCTGGTCCGCTGTCGCGTTCACGAATCAACCCCGCGGCGACCAGCTGAGCCGGTGTAAATCGCCCGCGAGCTTTCTCCATGAACCACTGACGATTCTCCGGATGATATCCCAGTCGAAAGTTCCGAACCGTCTCCTCCGTCAGTTTTCGCTTCTTCACATACTCCCGAGCGTGTGCGGCCTGTTCACCAGTTCGCAGTGCTGTGTGCATCAGATTGGCTGCCCATTCAACAACGGCCAGTGTGTCCGTTTTGCTGGGCCCGGCCTGTTCGTTGCTGCGTGCTCGCTTTGGAATTTCCAGTCGAGCACGCCGCGCGAGACTTTCTACTGCCTCCGGAAAAGTGACCTTCTCAGTTTCCATGACCCATCGAAAGCAGTCGCCACCGGCGTCGCACACCCAGCAGCGATACGACTGACGATCGGGGTACACAAAAAACGACGGGTTGTGGTCATCATGAAAAGGACAGAGCCCCACATACTGACGACCACCGTGCTGCGGTTTCAGAGAGACGATCTCTGAAACCAGATCCACCAGGTTTGTGTTCGAACGAACGAGTTCTTTGAAGTCATCTCCTGGTCCCTGCACCGTGATACTCCTTTGAGTGATCTGAAAATCCTGGTTCAGGGTTAAGGACAAATGACGTAAGACTGAGGTCGCATGACGACCCGTCCAAATTGTATTCCAGTGACAGACCGTTCCCAGGATCCGCGCAGGAGCACAGACGTGGGAGTTTTTGGGATGACACCGGAGTATCTAAAACAGCGGGAGACCTCTTCTGCTCAACCGCTGATGGGATTTGGCTGGCGACGCCGGAGCTTGCTTCCGTTGGCCCCGTTTTGGCGTCGGGGAATTCTAACCGTCAACCGTTGCGGGTCAAGGACTTCGGGAAAATGCAAAGGCGGAAACACGAGCCCCTGAAGGTCCAATCACGACAACGTTTCAGGTCTTCGAACTTGGCGTTTTCGAACCAGGAATATCAGCTTCGCGGACCGTCGTTTTGAAATCGACTGGCAGCCTTTTCGAAGCCGGCGCGGCGGACAGAACCTGCGTTCCCCGCGGGAGCATTTCGTCGAAAGTCGTTGACAGCTCTGGGAGTTTCGGCAAATCGGTCAGTCAAAGTGTTAGGGCTCAGGACACCGGTGCACCCTGGAAGTTCACGATTCGCGAGAAAATTTCTGGAGTGTGAAGAAATCCCGGACTCGTGTGCGTCTACTTCCCGTACAGCGCGAGTCAGCACACTCGGTTCGTCACACTTTGGACCGAATATCTGTTCGTGTTTGTAGCGGCAGGGCGCGAGCCCTCCGGTGAGTGTGTTTCATGAGTTCACCGGACGGCTTGCGCCCATCCGCTACAAAACCCGTCACTCCGTTGCCCGCCAGTTCTCTCCATTTCTCCAGTTTCCCCGGTTTAGGCCCTGCCTTGAAACAGCAGCTCGAAGCCATCTACCTCAGCCATCGACAGGCGCTGTTCAGCCTTGCCCTGTCGACAACCGGCTGCGCGGCGATGGCGGAAGATGCGGTTCACGAGGCCTTCGTTCGATTGTGTCGTTTGTCTCCGACGTCACCGTCCGAGCAGCTTGTGGCTTACGTCTTTGCTGCGGTTCGTAACGCAGCGATTGACGCAGGCCGCAGACTGCAGTCGCAGAAGAAACTGGCGGAAACCATTTTTCAAATGCGAGGCTCGAAGTCGACCGAAGGCGTTTCAGAAAACGACGACCAGACAGAAATGCTTCGCACGGCGGTGGAAGCACTGGAACAACCGGCAAGAGAAGTCGTGATCCTGAAAGTCTACGGAGCACTTACGTTCGAACAAATCGGACAAGTCCTCGAAATCCCCGCCGCCACGGCAGCGACTCGTTATCGAAGAGCATTGACTCACATTGAAGACGCTTTGAGGAACCGCACATGAGCAGCCTCGACCACAATGAACCTGGCCTGTCAGAGTCGCGCACAATGGACCTGGAGCGCTGTCTTCGTGAGATTCCACTGACACCTGCGACACGGGAACTTGATGCGCGAGTGCTTGGCGAAATTCGCTCTGGTTCCGACTGCAGTTGCGACCATTCGGCTGGCGCGGCAAAACGTAACGCCTTCGGCGGACACACGGTGACTGTTCCCAGTGCGTCGCAGAATCAATCTCGAAACAACGGTGTTGTTTCTGCGGGCTGGCTGGCCTGCGCTGCTTCGCTGGTGATTGGTGCCGTTGTGGGAAATCAGTTCATTCCGACGACGCTCCGACCGCCGCAAGCCAGCAGCACTACTGAGCCGGGATTGAATGCTGATTTGGCCAACCAGAGTATTCAGAGGACGACGAACTCCGTTTCTGATGCGTCTTCGTGGACTTTGGAAAACGCGATGCAGGTTGGGTCGAAGATCATCGAGTCATCAAGGTTTTCCCCATCTGTCGGTGCTGTTGCCTGGGAGCAACAAAGCGGAGAAATCTTCCGCGTGGGGACTCATCAGGCTGATCGTCGCTTCGCAATGTGCCGGGAATGCCACCGTGTTGGTGGCTGAAACGAGAAGAACGAGCGAACTCCGTGAAATTGCGGTCTTTCCTGCCTAGAATTCGCCAAACTGTGACTTTGCCCGATGTGTGGTGAATTGGACCGTTGGCCGATTCACAGTACCGTGGCCTTTTGGTCCGTGCCCCTCCTGCCATTCAGAATCCCACCTCCATGCAAGTTGTTCGTATCAATTGTCTGCTCACAATCGTTGCACTGTGTGGTCTCGCCGGATGCACCGACGACGCTGGCATTCGTGAGTATTCTGTTCAGGGCGATAACTCAAAAATCTTTACGTCCGACGTACTGCGATCCGAGTTTCAGGCCATTCCCTTCCGCTGGACGATTCCGCAGTCATGGAAGACGGCTCAAAACGATCAGTTCAGCAAGATGGCATGGAGTGCCGGGCCAGCTGACACACCGGCTCGAATTACAATCAGTGACCTTGGCGCGCAGGCAGGAATTGCACCACAGTTCGGTCGCTGGGCCGGACAGATCAACTTTCCAAATAACGATCCGGCAGCTCTGATGCAGCTGGTCGAGAATGTTTCACTTGGGGACATGGCCGGTCAGTGGATCGAGCTTGCTGGTCCATCCGAAACGATTCTGGGAATGATCGTTCCATACAATGACAAACTGTGGGTGGTGAAACTGCGAGCCGAAAAGTCCGTGGCGGAAGAACTCAAAAAGGAATTCAGGGGATTCTGCGAGTCATGGAAATCCGGCTGAGACTGCGCCCCATTACACACGGTCGAAGTTGGATCAGGCAGACTCACGCCGTTCAGGAATCGTAATCACCAGGAATGCTCGCACGGCGAGTTTTGAATAGAGGGAATGTGACATGTCAACGACGGCTGCTCCAGGCGAATTCCGCAACTCGCAGAAAGATCTCCTGGCCACTTCCGATGCCTTTGCGCTGAAAATTATTCAGTCGCTGGCATCACTCAAGTTCACCTGTGTGCTCTTTCTTCTGGCCATGGTGATCGTCTTTGTTGGCAGCCTGGCTCAAAGCCGCCGAGATGTGTGGCAGGTGATGGCCGAGTACTTCCGATGTTATCTCGCGTGGATTGATATTCAGGATTTGTTCCCTCCATCGATGTTTGGGAACCAGGGCACCGAGATCGCGAAATCGGCCGGTACCTTTCGTTACATCCCGTTTCCCGGCGGCTGGACAATTGGATGGTTGCTGCTGGGGAATCTGATCGCGGCACACGCGCTGAAGTTTCAGGTCCGGGCCACGGGAGCTCGACTGTTCGCCGGACTGGGCTTCGTTGTCGCCGGATTGATCATGCTGGCTGCCATTGTGTACACGGGGAACCGTCAAACGGGCGTCGAAGCTGCGAACTGGATTCTGGAACCACGGACCATGTGGTATCTGATGCTGTCCATTCTTGGCTTGTCGGGAGCGTCCTTTATCGCAGCCGGATGGCTGAACGGGAAGAACGGTGCGATCGCACGAGGAGTCGTGATTGGCCTGGGAGTCATTCTGCTTGGCGTCTTCCTGTACTATCTCTGGGGCGGCGAATCGACTCGGCTGAATCTGTCGTCCATGCGAATCCTCTGGCAGCTTCTGAAGGGGACGGCCTGCTCAGTCGTTCTCCTGATTGGCTCCAACCTGCTGTTTGAGAAGCGCGGCGGTATCGCACTGCTTCACTTCGGCGTCGCCATGCTGATGATCAGCGAACTGCAGGTCGGCCTGGTCGCTAAAGAAAACATGGTGATGCTGATCGAAGGGGAATCCACCACGTTTGCCCGGGACGTCCGCGAACGTGAACTTGCCATTCTGTATCGCGATGAGAACGGCAAGGAAGACTGGGTGACCGTCTCCGAAGGAATGCTGCTCAAGGCAAGCCCTCCGGCTTCGAATACAGGGACATCTTCGGAGT
Source organism: Planctomycetaceae bacterium (assembly GCA_046349695.1). Taxonomy (GTDB): domain Bacteria; phylum Planctomycetota; class Planctomycetia; order Planctomycetales; family Planctomycetaceae; genus SXXK01. The sequence continues at coordinate 13,079 of JAXMBV010000008.1, forward strand.
TTTCAAAGCCTGGCGACAAGGTGACTCCTTCTCAGATCATCAGTCTGGCTGACCGCGAACACATTCAGCTGCCGTTTGACCTGGCGGTACGATCCTTTGTCAGAAACAGCAAACTGCGAGGACTGACGCCGGGTGAAGAACTGAAGCTCGCAAGGGGCCTGAGTTCATTTGCGACCGTCGATGAAATGCCGCCCGTGACTGGCATGGATGATCAGCAGGACCAGAGCAGTGTGTTCGTGGATCTGATTGATCGTGAAAAAGGCGACATCCTTGCGTCTTTGCTGGTGTCACAGAATGTGAGCGAACTGCAGGGGCCGGGACTCGCCGAAAAGGTTCGAGTTGGAGAGAAGGAGTACTACTTCTATCTTCGCTTCCAGCGCAACTACAAGCCTTACGAAGTCAAACTGCTGGATGTCAGCCGGAAGAACTACGTTGGCACAGCGACTCCCCGCGACTATCGATCTGAAATTGAAATCACTGATGATGGCAACACTGAAACATTCACTTTGTGGATGAACAATCCTCTGCGCTATAAGGGCGAGACCTTCTACCAGTCAGGTTACAATGAGCTTGAGAATGGCAAGGAAGCGACGACACTTTCGGTGGTACGGAACTCCGGATGGATGCTTCCCTACATTGCCTGCATGATCGTGACGGTTGGCATGTTTGCTCAGTTTGGTCAGACGCTGCTGCGGTTTCTGAATCGTGCCTATCGAAAGAACCCCGATTCAACGGCAGACGATTCTGGTGACGAACCTGTCAATGGACTCAAAGCTCGCTCAGGCTTTGCTCCGGCAGCCAGACCAGTAACACCTGCGAAGCCGGAAGAGAAATCCGGCTGGCTGGCTGCATTCGGTATCCCTGCCATCGTGACACTGATTTTCGTCCTCTGGATTGTTCGCGGAATGGCGCCGCCGAAATCCGATGACTCAGCCATGAATCTTTACCGATTCGCTCAGCTGCCAGTCGCATGGTCCGGACGTGCACAGCCCATTGACTCGCTGGCCAGAACACAGCTGCTGTTGATTTCCTCCAAATCAACTTTTGAAGCGGAACTTGAACCATGGCAGCTGAGCGACAAAGAAGTTCGCACCAGGATTATCGAAGCCGTGCAGAAAGCATGGCCGACAGCCAGTGTCGAAGAACTCACATCGCTCCAGGCAACGTACCCGGAGTGGATTGACAAGGTTATTGAATTGACAAAGGCGGAGCGTGAAGTCGTCGAAGCGCGACTGCGACCGCTGATGGTGCGAAAGGCGCCTGCCGTCCACTGGCTGCTGGACGTGATAACTCGCCCGGCTGTGGCGGCTCGTCATCGAGTCCTGAAAATCGAAGACGACAAGATTCTTTCTCTGCTGGGACTGCAGAAGCGCGGCGGACTGACATACTCGATTGCCGAGGTTCGCGACAAACTGGAGGCCCTCGAGAACATCATGAAGAACGCGCTGGCGAAGAAGAATCGAAAGAAGGACGAACAGATCCCACTGGAAGTGACCGAAAGCCGAGTCCTGACGCTGTTCGATAATCTCCGCCAGATCAATCAGCTTTCCGATCTCTTCGGAGCACAGACATCGGACAACGCTCTCGATTCCGCGATCACGTCATGGCGAATTCTGAGAGCTCTGGGGGACTCCCCTGCTGTGATGGCAGTGCCCACTGGCTTCGATGAGGACGAACAGCGGTCATGGGAAACTTTCATCGCTGCCAGAGCTGTGGCGACGATGAATGAGCAGCTAGCGGAACAGGGAATTTCCACCTACGAACAGTTCGCAGATTATCTGAAGAACAAACGTCCTCTGGAACTCGTCCGCCGCTCAGTGACAGGAAGTTACAACATCCTGCTGAACTCAGCGCAGGAAAACACGACGGGGGCGACGCCCGGAGAAACGGTTCGGAAGACCGCAGAGGATGGTCTGAAACGTGTGGACGATGTCTACCTTCGCAACATCCTGACAATCCTTGCTCAGGCCGATCCGACAAAGACACCGGAAGAAATCGCTAATGGGATTACGCTGGAGCAGGCTCAGTCGGTTGCGGCGGAACGCATCTCGTCCGACCTGTTCCAGGTGATCTCACTGCTAATGGAGGAAACTCCCGATGACAAGCGGCTTATTCAGCTTCGAAGCCGCCTTCAGGCTCTTGGTACAGAAGACTCACCCGCTCTGACGGCCGCGATGAACGAAGAACTCGGCCGGCTTGTCTGGGACGACCTGAAGGCACGTGCCGGGCACCTCATGCCAGGCGGCAAAGCCAATCCGTCCTTCATGGCTTCTACCGGCTTTGTCACATCGATTCTTGACGCGTGGAAGTCGGCCGACGTGACTCGATTTAACGAATCCATCGCGGCCTATCAGGACTCGCTGAAGACAACTCCGCCACCGCATATGGATGCGAAGCGTGTCTCTGTGGAAGCCTGGTTCAATTACTTTGAACCGTTCTACAAGACGGAGTACATCTACCTTCCGGTCCTGCTGCTGACATTCATCGGATGGCTGCTGCCGCTGAACGGTTCACTGCGGAGGACATCGTTCTTCCTGATGGCCTTTGGGTTTCTGCTGCACACAGGAGCCCTGGGACTGCGAATGTGGATTTCCGGAAGGCCTCCGGTCACCAACCTGTATTCTTCGGCGATCTTCATTGGCTGGGCCGTCGTGTTTATGGCAATGGTCGTCGAAGTGATTCTGAAGAACGGTATTGGCAACCTCGTTGGCGCTGCCTCAGGAGCCGGCACACTGATGATTGCTCACTACCTGGCACGAACCAACGATGACACACTGGGCGTCATGCAGGCGGTGCTCGACACAGCCTTCTGGCTGGCAACGCACGTTGTGTGCATCACGCTGGGATACGCGGCCACGTTCCTGGCGGGGTTCCTGGGACTTGGATACGTCGGACTCTGTGCGGCAGAAAAGTTCACGGGCCCGATTATCAACCAGTCCACAAATACTTCGATGCGAGTTCTGACGGGCAGAATGGTTTACGGTGTGCTCTGCTTCGCGCTCTTCTTCAGTCTGGTCGGAACAGTACTCGGTGGCCTGTGGGCCGATGACTCGTGGGGCCGTTTCTGGGGATGGGACCCGAAAGAAAATGGAGCGATGCTGATCGTGATCTGGAACGCGCTGATTCTGCATGCTCGCTGGGACAAAATGGTCGGCGACTATGGAACCGCGGTTCTTGCCATGGTGGGAAATGTCGTGACAGCATGGTCATGGTTCGGAGTCAACGAACTGGGAGCAGGGCTCCATGCCTATGGTTTCACCGAAGGCCGCCTTTACGCTCTGAGTCTGTTCGTGAAGATTCAGCTAGGCGTCGTGATTGCGTTCCTGGTCCTTGCTGGTTTTCTCCAGAAGCCAAAGGTGCTTTCCGCGAAGGGTTAGGCAGCGTGATCGAGCACACTGGCTAATTCCTGAGCAGTCATGCCGACGGTTTGCACACCGGTTCGTTGAGATGGACCGGTGCGCTGCCCTGTTGCCTTCCTCACGTGTTCTAAGACCTCGCCCCTGAGAAGGCATGTGAACCACAATTCACCAGTCTGTCGGCTTTCGGAACTACGATTGGACACATCCAGGCCCCGCGAGGCATGTAAGTTGTGAAATTCAGTTCGCAACCGGCCGCGGCGACTCGCGACCTTTGCACGAATCTGCTGCAATTCGCCCCGCTTTTTGCGTCGTCTTCTGATGGCGTTGCGAAAAGTGGGGCATGTTGTTGTGTCGAGCAGTAGCGAAGGTTGGAACGGTGTCGACGATTGACTTTGAAGAGACGATTGGGTTTGTTTCTCATCAAAACAGCGAGCAGCTGGCAGAATCACGGGACAGCGTTCGCCGATACATTGTGCTGAAGCTGCTGGCAAACGGTCTTCCGATTCCTCAGAAGTTCGAAGACCACGATCGCCTCGGTGCTCCTCGTCTGCTCAGCACGTATCATCATCGCCTGAAGCGACTGGATTCCATCCACTGTCCGGCGGATGCTCGCATCGAATCATTCCTGCGTCGGTACTTCGACCGAGTCAAAGGCTGCAGCTCTCTTCGCCTGCCGGATCTTGCCATCATTCTTGATCGGCATGGTATCGCTCGCGAACTGTCTTTGCCGCATGACGCCGATGATTATTCAAATCGTTACGGCGCTTCGTACCGAGTGCGTAACGGTGTGCTGCACAATCCGGCCAATGATCGTCGCACGACCGTCGGTACATTCCACGTAACGGAAGGCGGGCTTGCGGTTCCGCGTGACAAGAAGGCCGTTCCGAAGGTGACGTTTGCGGCACTGTTCCGCCATGCGATGAATCCGCCGGCAGAACTGCTGCAGCTTCCGTTTTCCTGCCGTGAATCGGACCCTGCCAGCGCCTTTGTTTCGCTGCTGATTCGTCCCGTGCTGTCTCCCGAAGTTCCAGGCGTCTGCCCGGAACAGTCCATGGAAATTCGCTTCTTCGCTCCCGGCGCTCTGGTCAGCAACCTGGACTTTGTCGAATCAATCTTCGGGAACGCGGGCGATCCGTTCCTTCCGGCCAATGACTCAGCGCTGGATGTGCAGCACTGGAGCGGACATACAGGCTGCGTCATCCTCGCCCCGCACCTCATTGACCTCTTCAAGAAGGATCTGGGACTGCCACACTGGGACGAAGCCAGCGAGCGTCAGCGTCAGGATGGTATGTGCTGGAAGTCCGAAGATGAAAAGTACAATGAAGGCCAGCCGTTCAAACTAACGTGCCGCGACGAAGAAGGTGTCATCGTCACGCTGATCGCTGATAACTATTACGGCTACTGCAAGAAGGAAGTGAAAACTCAGCTGAGCTACGCGGCCAACCTTGCAGGCCTGGTGGAAGAAGAACATGCCGGTGGAGCCATGGCGTTTGCCAGCTTCAACCTGGGCGAAGAATTCAATGCGGACAGTCGCAAGTACAACAATCGCACGTTTGCCGATGTCGCCAGAGACTATTCGAAGTTCATCGATATCCAGCCGGAAGGTTACGGCATCGACCGGAATCATCCGACCGTCATCTACGTTTCAGAAAACGCGCGGTTCACAGTGACGGATCAGCGAGTCTCCTGGTTCTACAACAGCGAGCCTCATCATATTCCTCTGCGGCCCGGCTACGTTTACATCACTCCCAGCGGCTACAAGGTTCGGCTGGAGAAACATCCGGCGGCTCCTTCGTGGCGACTGATCGGAACGCTGTTTGAAGGCGTCTTTTGCCACAAGCCGTGCACGGTCAGCGGCGGCGGAAAGAGCGAGATCAGCAAGTCGATCGCTGACTATCTGCTTCACGGTCCGATCTTCGTCGCGGATGCGGAAAAAGATCTGCAGCTCGTTCAGGAAATCTTCGATCGCGATTATTCCAATCGCTGGCGTCCGGATGGCTCCGTAAAGCCGGATTACAATCGCACAGCCAGCCGTCGCATCATGGATCCGTCTCGCTCGCTGGGCAGCGTTATCAAACTGCTGACGCCGTCTTCCGATTACACTGATGAATACAATGCGTGGCTGGAGAAAATTCCGGACCACATCTACGCGCTCGTCTTCATCATCAAGCGAATGCACACGGGCGTCGAAAGTGACTGGCGCAAGAACTTCACGGTGGACATCGTCAACGGCCATCCTGGCCACGAGCTGAAGTTCGGCGAACGAAAACTGGTGGGAACCTACCTGCGAGTCGGTCTGCTGGGTGAGAACACGTGGCGAACCTACAAGCTTCGTCAGGACTTCGCGCCGGCTCAAAAGGTCCAGACAGAAGACGACATCAGCGTGTCCATCGTGCTGCCTCGCCGCAGTCTGCAGCATCTTGGCAATGTGATCACAGAAGAAGTCAGCTACAAGTTCGTGCAGAACTGCGAATACCGCCTGTTCCAGCGTCCGGATGATGCGATTCATCGAGGACTCGACAAACAGACCGAAGCAGACCTCGCGCGGTCTGACAATTTCATCGTCAACTTCGAACCGCTCGCACGAAAGCAGGTCAACGAGATCTGTGATCGGCCCGTCGATCTGAGCCAGTTTACTCAACCGATGCAACGACTGCTTCATGAGATGCAGGAAAGTGCGGACAGCTATGTGGTCTGTTCGAACACGCCGCGACTGGTGAATGGTGTCCCCAGCAAGAATCCTCGCTACCTTCAGCCTCGCCCTGACCTGATCACACCGGTGAATCGCTACGTGGGCGAAATTGGCATTCGACTGTCCCGCGCTGTTCCGGTGGACAAGCCCGTTCTTTCGCCCGTGCAGGCCGTGCTGATCGGTCGACGTAACAATCCTCCGGAGCCTGCTCGAGGCATTCGTCCGCTGTCGGTCTACAACCCGATTCATTACCAGGAACTTCCCGAGCTGTTCATGGACTTCATCAGCGCGCTGTCGGGCAAGAGTCCGTCCACAACCAGCGCGGGAAGTGAAGGGGCTCTGACGAAAGGGCCATTCAACTGTCTGCGTCCGATGACGGACCTGAACAATGCTCTGGTGAGTTACCTTCTGACCGGGCTCGCTGGTTTTTCCACTCCGGCCGGTCACATTGGGACATCAGTTCGAGTCGACCATGACATCAGCCTGTTGATCCCGGAGATCTGGTGTCGCCTGAGTCCTCAGGAACGATCCGCGAAGTTCCTGATCGACGAACAGTTGCTGGAGCGGCTGGAAGACTACACGCATCAGGGCAAGGTGATTCCGGCAAGTCGTCTTGGATGGCGAATCACGTCACGTTTCATTCGCCGATTTGCAGGTCGAGTCTTCGACAATCCGAGCAAGGTGTTTGATACGGCGATTCTAAAGCCTGAAACTCAGGATGAAAATGCGTTCGCGGATGGCGTTCTTTACATCGCGGAGAATCAGCAGAAGATCGCTGCTCAGTACTTTGAAGACGGATCCGTAGAGTTGGCGTGTCCTCCACTGAAAGCACTGCTGCACATCATGGTGCATGGAACATGGGAAGGGAAAACCGTGCATGATCCGGAATTCCGCAAACTGTTCACGCTCGAATCACTGCTTGCGTCCGACTGGTACACCGAGCGTCTGCGAACTCGCCAGGAGCGTGAACAGCTTCTGTGGCAGCGTCACGTTCAGGCACTTCAGACATTTTTGAACAGCAATGAGTTTGCGGAAGAGAAGAAGATCCTGAACATCGCCGGTCGCCTTGAGTACGCCCAGCAGCAACTCAACCGAGTCATTGCGCCGGAGTATCTGAACGAACTCCAGGGCACGCTCGGAGCCGACAGGCTGTAGCGACGTTTGGTAACCGCGAAAGTAGTCGTCACTCTCCGAGTGACGCATTGCGATTCATCGCTCGTTGTCGAATGGCAGAAGAATGGCGGCAGAAAATATTCGCAGGGGGGCGAGTGTTGTGCATCTGCGCTGATTTTTCTGCCCCAGTGTAGAACGGCTGTCCTCAGCCGTTTGCGATTTTGCTGTGGGTGAAAAGCGATTGAGGACAATCGCTCAACACTGAAAACGCTCCCAAAGTAGTCGTCACTCTCTGAGTGACGCATTGCGATTCGTCGATCGTTGTTGAATGGCAGAAGAATGGAGGCAGAAGAATAGTCGCAGAAGGAGAAGAGTCTTGTGCTTCTGCGTTTATTCTCCTGCCCCAGTGTAGCACGGCTGTCCTCAGCCGTTTGCGATTTGTGTTGGGTGAAAAGCGATTGAGGACAATCGCTCTACACTGAAACTTCTCCGCATACGTCCTGCAGGCGTGCTGCCCGTTTGTTGTGAACCCGGGAGAGAACTGCGACGATGGAGAACTGGAACATCCTGGATTGACAAGGATTGGCGTCCGGGGACACTTCCCGCTTTCCTTTCTTTGCCGGACTCGTTTTTTGAGTCGGCTGTGGTTACCGAAGGTTGCTCTCATGGTTCGGGATTTTACGACCGAAAGTCTGACTCACGATCCCATTCACGGTTACATCCCGTTCATCTCACGTGTCGGTCTGCCATCCGGCGAAGCGGCCGAGCAGGATCTGATTGATCATCCGTGGGTGCAGCGGCTCCGGCAGATTCATCAGCTTCAAACCGCCTGGTGGGTGTATCCATCCGCGGAGCACATGCGGTTTCAGCATGTCCTGGGTGTGATGCATCTGGGTTCTGTCACGGTCAATGCCTGGTACGATTCTCTGGCGGATGTAAACCGCAACGTGCCGTCTCGCGCGTATGTCGAGAGTCTTGTTCGTATCGCCGGCCTGCTGCATGATGTGGGTCATGGGCCATTTGGTCATTTCTTTGATGATCATTACCTGGAGCAGTACGGGCTGACTCACGAAGACATCGGCGGGCACATTATTGAGCATGAGCTGGGCGACATCATTCGTCGCATACGCCGCAACCCGAACGGCAAGCTTCAGGCTTTGGAAGAGCTTGATCCGGTGCAGGTTTCGTTTCTGATTCGAAGACCATCAGGACGCCCGGAAGATTCTGAAGGGCACCCGGAGTGGCTTCGGAAACTTCGAGCCCTCTTCAGCGGCATCTATACCGTGGACAACATGGACTTCGTTCTGCGCGATGCCTACATGTCCGGCTACAATACTCGCGCTTTTGATATCTCGCGGCTGATTCATTATTCGTTCTTTACCGAGAACGGCCTGACGATTCATTCACGCGGTTTGCCGACGCTGATCAACTTCATCGAAACGCGAGCCAATCTGTTTCGAACGATTTACTTTCATCGCACGGTTCGAGGAATCGACATTGCGCTGGAACAGTACTTCACGGAAACCATGAAGCGACTGTTCCCTGGCAATCCGCTCGAACATCTTGCCGCCTATCAGGGCCTCACTGAGACATCGTTCCTGGTCGATGTTTCCCGCTGGGCCTCCAGTTCCGATCCGACACTCAGAGAACTCGGGCAGCACTGGCGCGATATCATTAATCGCAAGGAGATGTGGCGAATGGCCTGTGAGCGGACGATGCACTTTCACAGCGGTCAGGCCGAAAGCACAACGATCTTTTCGGAACCGGACCTGGTGGAACGTCGAGTGCGTGAAGCTCTGCCGAAGCCGCTGCGAGACATCCCACTGCGAATCGACGTGGCTCGGCACTATCACCGCCCCAGTGCTCGCAAGCCGGCCGGCAAGCAGAATTACTGGTACGACCCGGCCAGTGGGCTGTCACATGTGCTGGATGATGATGAATTGTTCCGCAATCTTCCCACAAGCTTTCTGATCTTTCGTATCTACAGTCGTGATCACCAGTACGATCGCGAACTGAATGCAGCGTTGCAGAAAGTCGCCGGAGGATCGGGCGGCGACACGAAAACGAATATGTGATCATCCCGATGATGTTTCGACTTTCCCGGCTCTCGATGATCTTCGGGCTGGCAGCGTTTCTGCTGTCCGCCGCGATGATCAATCATGGGCTCGTCGATTCCTCACTGCCGTCGGGGCCGGGACTGACTCTGGATGAATCGTTCAACATCGATCAGGGAATTTTTCTGGCCGATGCGATCGGCGAACACGGGCCCCTGCTGTTGACTCCGGAGACGGCTCGTCAGGTCTTCGGAGCAAAGCGATTTCTTCCCGATCATCCGCCACTTGGAAGACTGTGGCTGGGGATCGTACATCAGGCCACGTCATGGATTGTGCCGGGGTCGGAGTCCACAATTTACAACGTACCGGCTGCGCGGCTGGGTTCATGTCTGGCTTTTGCCCTCATGGTGCTGTTGCTGACGGAATATTCCGCCCGCGTTCGAGGCACCGCAGCGGCACTGGGCGCAGGACTGATGTTGCTTGGCATGCCTCATCTGATGGCACACTCACGGCTTGCGGCCCTCGAAACGTGTACGAACCTCGCATGGGTGGTGGCCCTGTTGCCGCTGTTGAGCTGGTGGACTGGTGAGCAAGCGCCGACAAATCGCCAGGCCATCCTGAGCGGTCTCTGCTGGGGTCTGTTGCTGCTGACGAAGGTACAGGGCATTTTGTTGCCACCGGCCGTATTTCTCTGGGCCGTTCTGCGATTTCGTCAGCGGTCACTTCGGCCAATGATCGCATGGGGCATCGTCGGAGGCATCGTGTTTTTCATCGGATGGCCCTGGTTGTGGCAGGATCCGATTGGGCACACATTGAAGTTTCTGGGACGAACCACGGACCGTCAGACGCTGTACTGCTGGTACTTCGGACAGCGATACGCCGACAAGCTTGTGCCGTGGCATTTTCCGTTTGTCACGCTGCTGTTCAGTCTTCCGGCATGGTGGATCATCGGCTTTGCGTTTCGAATCCGTCAGAGACTGACAGCACCGGAACAGTTGATGCTGCTCAGCAGTCTGATTCCGCTTTGCGTCTTTGCCTTCCCCGGTATTCCTGTCTACGACGGGACTCGACTGTTTCTGATCACGATACCGGCGATGGCGATGCTTGCGGGCCGAGGCTTTGAGGTGCTCTGGAATCTTCAGTGGGCCGCGCGAGCATCAGTGATTGTTCGGACAGTTGCCGTTGCTGTACTGGCCATTGTTCCGTTGGCCTGGACGATGCAACCCTGCGCCATCAACCAGTACGGCGTGCTCTGCGGAGGCAACGCCGGGGCGGCTCGTCTTGGTATGGAAGCCTGTTACTGGTCGGATGCTCTGAACGCCGACTTCTGGAAACAGATTCCCGAAGGAACGACGCTGGCCGTCGCGCCGGTCAGTCATCAGTTTCAGCTCAGTGATCTCGAGCGTCTTGTTCCCATCATTGCTCAGCGGAAGATCACGCTGGTGCCGTATTTCTACGAAGAGGACAAGTCGGACCACGACCTGTTGCTGATTCACCGGCTGGCAGATCTTCGCCCGGAACTTCAAACGGATCCCGCGGGGACTCAGCGATTGATCACGTTTGAACAGAGCGGTGTGCTTTGCGCCAGAGTGCTTCGGCGAGCATTTTAGCGGCAGAGCGAGAGTTCTCCGGTGAGTCTTCGTCCTGAATTCAACGGACGGCTCGCGCTGTTCTGCTACAAATTCCTTCGCAGGAACAGACGATTCGACGTACAGTCCTGAGCGAACGCTTGGTTTTTCCCCCAGTCTGATGGATTTTGCTATGACTGCTCGCCCCATTCGCACTCGTTTTTCAGCACTCGCGCTTTCGCTGACGATGCTTGCGATTCTGTCGGGCTGTCAAAAGGAAACGGGGCCTGTCGCTCCCGCGACCACGGGAAATGGGGGAGCTGAAAAAGGTGCTTCACCCGAGAATGTGCGGGAATTGCTGACCATTCATAATCGCGGCATCGCTCATATTGAGAACAAAGAATGGTCCAGCGCGGAAGCTCAGCTTGCGAAACTGGCCGACGCTTTGCCGACGAATCTGACGGCCGCCCGAAATCTCGCGGTTAGCCGAGTTTTCGCGCTGACTGATAAGGCATCTCCGTTTGACCCGTCGAAGGCTCCGGAGACGTTTCTGTCGGGGGTTCAGCTGGCGAATGATGCCGTGAAAAAGTATGCCTCACTTGCGACAGAGAATCAGGAGAAGGCCATTGCCGCGTTGTTAGCAGGAAAGCTGGCGGCGTTCGAAGACCGTTCTGAGCGTCCTCGAATGGAAGATGCGATCGCTTCGTTTCGTGAGGCTGCGAAATTGTCCGGCGATAAGCCTGAGATGCTTTACGCCTTTGCGGTTGCGATGGACGGCCACCGGGAATACTCGGATTCACCAGAACTGATTGAACTGCTGCAGCAGATCTTTGATCAGGTGCCGGACAATCTGATGGTGCTGAACAAGCTGCTGGAGAAGCAGGCGATGGGCATCACCTCCAAAGACGCAAAGGTGAAGGCCGCGGCGGCCGGTCTTCCAAAAACACTTGAGCGTGCGGCGTTGCTGCTTGAACCTCTCAACGCATCGATTCTGAAACAGCGCAACCAGGACATTGTTGGCCTGATCAAAAAGGGACTCGCAAAAGCGACGCCCGAAAACCTTTCGCCGCTGATCAGCCCTGCGATGCTGACAAAGAACCTGGTGCTTCCGGAGCTGTCGACACAGGTGGATCAGCGTCGCATCGATCTGAATCTGCTGGAGTATCTGGTGATCGATCTTGTACCGTCGCTGAACCTGTCAGAGGAGATTCGCGCGGAAGTCTATGGGAAGAATGAACCGACCGTGCTTCAAAAGTTCACGGTCGCCGATTCTTCCGCTTTGCCTGCTCTGACTTCGGTCACAAGCATTCGAATCGCCGACATGAACCTGGACGGTCTGGATGATCTGGTCGCCGTGGCATCCGGACGGATTGTTGTGCAGCAGCGAACTGCGGAAGGAGGATGGTCACCGCTCTGTGAGTCCGCGGATACCCCTGCAAGCACCCGGTTTCTGCTCGCAGATCTGGATCGCGATTTTGATCGACAGACTCTGGGTGATGTCAAAGTTCCTCTCGTGATTGCCGACCGGAATGGTGACCGCAAGGTTCTTCCTCAGCTGGCAGGCAAACAGAGATGGTTTGATGCCGACCCGGATGTTGTGACATGGAGCCGTGATTCGTTGAGTGTCTTCCTGAACGAGCTGAAAGGCGATCAGCGATCACTGACTCCGATTGAGCTTCCTGGCGGACTCACCGGGATTAACGATGTCACGGTCGCCGATCTGGAAGCTGATGGTGACCTTGATCTGATCGTCGCCACAGATTCCGGGATTACTCTGCTTCGAAGTCTGGATGGAAAGTCGTTTGAGCCGGTGACTGAAGGAGTGGCCGGTCCTGCTCACGCCATCAGCGCCGTGTTTGCTGTGGACTGGAATCGCGACATGGCAATGGATGTTGTTGCGGTCGGTCCTGAAGGTGAAACCGGGTGGATGCAGAACATGCTGCATTCCAGATTTCGATGGATCGCCGGTGCGAAGACGGGAGCTGCTGAAGATCTCATCGTGGATCATTTCAACATCGACGGCCCGTGGGATGCCATGACGACAGGCTCTGCCGGAACAAGTGTCTGGCTGCCTCCCAATGGTGACCGGATGGAAGACATCAAGGCCCTGCCGATCTCCGCAGCGCCTGGCAGTCGGCTGTTACGTGCAGACTTCGACAACGATGGTCATTCGGATGTTCTTGTTGTTCACTCCGCGAAAGCATCGCTTCTGCGCGGAGCGTCGGACGGTACGTTCGAAGACCTGACCTCGCTGCTTCCGGAAGGAACGGGCTGCATCGCGGCTGAAGCGGCCGATCTGGATGAGGACGGAGATCTGGATCTGATTCTCGCTGCGGAATCCGGGTCCGTATCGCTGCTGACAAACAATGGCGGCAATGCCAATGAATGGACCGACGTGGTCACTCGTGCGATTGGCGACGATCCGCAGTTCCCATCAAACCGTGTCAACATGCACGGCATCGGAGCCATCATCGAAACTCGAACCGGGGAGCACTGGCAGTCGCATCCCGTCGAAGGTCCGAGAACTCATCTGGGACTTGGCAAAGCGAAGCAGATGGATTCCGTGCGAGTCATCTGGACCGACGGGATTCCTCAAAATCTGACGACGGTGTCGTTGCTGAAGTCGCGCATCGGAGTCCTCGCGCCGCAGATTCTGATTGGGTCCTGTCCCTACATCTACACATGGAACGGCAAAGAGTTTCAGTACTTCAGCGACTGTCTCTGGGCGGCACCCATCGGATTGGTTCAGGCCAATGGGGACTTCGCGCCGACTCGCGAGTGGGAAAATCTGTTGATTCCGGGTGAGATGCTGCAGCCGAAGGATGGACGCTATGTCATTCAGCTGACGGAAGAGTTGTGGGAAGCCGCTTACTTCGACGAAGTCAAACTGGTCGCGGTTGACCATCCGGCGGATGTCGATGTGTTTTCAAATGAAAAAGTGGGTTCACCGCAGATGGCGGCGCATCGCATCCATACGGTGAAGAATAAACAACTGCCCGATTCTGTCGTGGATGGAAACGGAAACGATCTGCTGCCGGGGCTGAAAGCGGTGGACCAGAATTACGTTCAGGCCTTTCGAGGTCGTCGCATGCAGGGACTGACGGATGAATGGACGATGGAGTTTCATCTTCAGTCCATCCTCGCTCAGAATGCTCCTGTGAAGAACATGCGGCTGGTTCTGATCGGCTGGGTGTTCCCGACAGACACATCCTTGAATCAGGCCATTCTGCAGAACCCGAGCCTGGACCCGCCGGCACCTCCGTCGCTGGAAGTTCTTCAGGCGGACGGACAATGGAAGACCGCCATTCCATTCCTCGGCTTTCCAAGCGGCAAAACCAAGGCCATGGTGATCGATCTGGCGGAAGCACTTCCACTGGCTGGTGATCGCATCCGGATTCGTTCCAGCATGGAACTTTACTGGGATGCGGCGTTTTTCATCGTGAATGAAGACGATGCAGAGACGAAGGCCACCGACTGCGGTCTGGTCGCGGCTGACCTGCATTATCGAGGATTCTCGCAGCGAACCTATGCGGACACGTCCGTCTTTCGAAATGGTCGAGCGCCGGAAGGTTATGACTATTCCAAGGTCATCACGGAGCCTCGCTGGAGTGAAATGGCCGGCCGGTTTACTCGATACGGAGCCGTACAGGAATTGCTGTTCCATCAGGATGATCAGATGATCGTGATGGGGCCTGGCGATGAAGCAACCGTTGAGTTTCAGGTGCCGGCGACTCCAGTGCCGCAGGGATGGAAACGCGACTTCATTCTGTACAACGTCGGCTGGGATAAGGATGCAAACCTGGCGACGGTGTATGGCCAGTCGTCCGAGCCTTATCCGTTCAAAGAGATGGGCCAGTACCCCGGGACTCCGGACCAGATGGGACCATCGTCGCCGGAGTATCTGAATTACATGAAGACGTATCAGACTCGCGAGTATCCGCGATTCCAGTTCCGCGACGCGGTCAGGCTTCAGGCGCAATAGAGCGAAGCCAGTGCTGTACTACTGCCGGCCTGGGAAACAGTGAAAACTGACTGGTTGGCGGCAAAATTCCTGCCAGTTGCTGACTTTGGCAGGATGAGTTTCTGCGGCGCGAATCCGATTATGCCGATTACAGGGTTACCGGAAAGAAACTGGACTTTGTGACCGGGTTTCGCGGTCAGTCGGAAACTGTCCGGTGTTCTGTTGGAAAGGTGTGATTGGACGAGTCTACAATCTTCGTGTCTCGGAGACAGTCCTGTTCGATGGCGGTCTCCGGTCAGTGGAAACGAAACGCACAATCTGGTCCGGAACATGCACAGTCGTGTCTGGGGCAGATTGAAGTTCGATGAACAGCGGAGTCAGCAATGTCTGGTTTCTTGTGTCAGATTCGAATCGCGGTGTGGGTCATTCTTGCCGGGCTGTTGATTTCGGCTGCTCCGGCTGCTTCGGCTGGCCTGCCTGCAGATGCCCCGGAAGCGCTGAAGGAACGCCAGACTCAGCTGATGAAAGCAGTCGAGAAAGTCCGGGGCGCTGTTGTTGGTGTTTCTGACGGCATGGGTTTTGGAAGCGGCGTTGTTGTTACCGGTGACGGCATCGTCCTGACCGCATCGCACGTGGTCGACCAGCAGCGCCGTTTTGGAAATCGACGTCGAGGCAACGACCGGCCCATCACGATCACGTTTCCCGATGGAAGTGAATATCGAGCAGTGCTGCTTGGAAAGAATGCAGATGCGGACGCGGCTGTGATTCGCATCACGGAGTCGTGGCGAAACGGCCCCGAGTTTCCGCATGCGGAGATGGGGCGCACTTCGGAGACGACTGTCGGGCAGTGGTGTTTCGCAATGGGGCATCCTGGTGGTTATCGCCAGGAGCGTCAGGCTCCTTTGCGTTTCGGCCGAGTGCTTTCTGTGGGAAGCAGGACCGTCGTTTCGGACTGTGCAATTCTGCTGGGTGATTCCGGCGGCCCGCTGTTTGATATGGAAGGGCGGGTCATCGGCATTCACAGCATGATCACGAGCCTGATCATTGAAAACCGCCATGTGGCGATTGACTGCTATCACAACGACTGGGATCGGCTGATTGCGGGGGATCGATGGGGCAAGCTGCGAGCCAACGACAGCGATCTGATTGAATCCGGCTTCTTTGGTGTTCATCTCAAATGGCGCGATTTTGTGCCCGAAGTGGACAAAGTGTTTCCTGGCACTCCTGCAGAGAAGGCAGGGATCCAGGTAGGTGACGTTCTGATGAAGATTGAAGGGATGCCGATCGCCGATCGCCTGGACCTTGGCACGACACTCGATTTGCTGGAAGAAGATCAGACGGTCAAAGTGACTCTGCGACGGAAAGAGGCTGAGACTGTGATTGATCTGACGACCGGTGACGATGCCGCCGATGTGGAAGAAGGAGCTCCGGCGGAGGAGAAGGCGGATCAGGAACGTGAGCGGGAAATCATGGAGCAGCTCAGCGAGAACCGTCGCATCGGGAAGTTCGAAAAGCGTACAGAAACTGAGATGAATCTGTATGGTCCGATCGCGGAAGCTCACCGAAATGACGTGGTTGCAATCCGAGACGGTGGACTGCTGCTGTGTCTGGGTACGGTGATGACTGCTGACGGGTATATCCTGACCAAGGCATCAGAAATCGAAGGCGCAATCGACCCTGAAGTCATTCTTCCCAAAGGCGGGCGGTTCAAGGCAAAGGAACTCAGCCGCGATGTGGCCTTTGACCTGGTTCTGCTGAAGATCGAAGCCACGGGTCTGCAGGCGACTTCATTTCAGAAGAATCCGGCTCAGCTGGGGCAACTGGCCTTCCTGCAGGATGCTCGGGGAAGAGCATCGATTCCGACCGTTGTGAGCGTCGAAGCTCATGCGATGGAGAGTTCCAAAAAGGCGTTCCTCGGGATTGTTCAGGACCGCGATGAAAACGGCGTGCGAATCCGTAAGGTCATTCCTGGCGGGGCTGCCGAACGAAACGGGCTGAAAGAGGACGACGTCGTTCTTTCGATCGGCGGGCATGATGTGCACGATCCGGCACAGCTGATTGAGCGCATTCAGCAGTTCCGCCCGTTTGACAAAGTGGCTGTCCGATACATGCGCGGTGATCAGATTCGAACGATCGAGCTTGTCCTGACTCCGAAGTTCACCAACGAAAATCCTCTGCTGCCGCTGTACAACGATGTGGACCTGATGGGGCAGTTTGCGAGTGTGCATTCCGCCGGGTTCCCTCGTGCCATGCAGATTGATGCTGACGTGTATCCGACAAAGGTCGGTGGTCCGCTTCTGAATCTGGACGGCGAAGCACTGGGAATAGTGATCGCGCGAGCTGACCGGTATCCGACGTTCGTCATTCCCGCAGACAGCGTGCTGACGGTGTTTGAAAAGCTGAAAGCAGAAGTGGCCGGGAAGGCTGCTGCTCCAGCGACGGAAGAAAAGAAGTAACGCACCCGCGAAGCACGTATTGAATTCCGGCCCGTCTGCTGAAAGACGCTGTTTTGACGAACTCATCTGACTCCCTGCTGCCCATCAATCCGCTGACTCCTCATGATTACTGGATGAAGAAAGCGCTGGACCAGGCGCTGATTGCATTTGACCAGGGAGAAGTTCCTGTTGGTGCGGTGATCGTTCATCGTGAGCGAGTGATTGCGGAGGCTTACAATCAGCGCGAGATGCTGCAGGATCCAACAGCGCATGCGGAGATGATCGCGATCACTCAGGCGGCCGAAGTTCTTGGATCATGGCGGCTGCTCGAGTGTACTCTTTATGTCACACTGGAACCCTGTCCCATGTGCGCGGGGGCCATTGTGCAGGCGCGGATTCCAGCCGTCGTGTATGGCACAAGCGATCCGAAGGGCGGAGCCTGCCACACACTCTTCAGCATCACGGGTGACCTTCGGCTGAACCATCAGGCTGCTGTGCTTGGAGGCGTGATGCAGGAAGACTGCAAAGCGATTCTTCAGGAATTTTTCCGGCAGCAGCGGGCGATGGGAAAAAAGTAGTGGTCACAACTGCCGCTCCAGCAGCCCGGCGGATAACCACAGCGTGTTTTTCTTCGGCAGTTTCTGCTGATTGCAGCAGGAATCGGCAGAATCTGCAGATGTACCAGGCAAATTGTGGCATTCCGGTCTTGTGCTGAGCCAGTGCTTCGAAGAAATGCAACCAAAACTTTAACCGGTATTGACCCAAATTTTTCATTGGGATAAATCACGCCCCGAACGCAGGACGTTCCTCGGCAGAAATGGCCAAACACCTGCGACACCTTTCCTCTTTCTGCAGTTCTTCAGGCAAGTCAGACAACTGGCACTTCAGAAGTTTGATTCGCCTCCCCTCTCACCTTCAGGGTTTTCAAATTCGAAGACAGAAGTCCACGGACGGACAACTGGTCGAACGCGAAACCGGTCTCCTCTCACTCGTCGCATCAGTTCTCAGCTGATAACACGATCGTGACCCTTTCTTCAGGGAAGAAGCTCATGCTGTCCAGAAGACTGTCTTTTGGTGCCGCGCTGGGTGCGCTGGTCTGTTCACTTCAGGCCACTCCGGTCCTGGCTCAGTTTTACAATTCCGGATGTGGATGCGGTCCTGTGGCTGCAGCTCCCGTATCCGCCTGCTGTGCTCCGGTTCAGCCAGTAGCCTGCTATCAGACCATTCCTGTGACGACCTACAAGCAGGAACGTCAGACGGTTGAAGTTCCAACGTACCAGACTGCGTACGAAGACCGTCAGGTCACTTATTACCGACCTGTGACGCAAAGCAGGGAAGTCGAAATCCCGACTGTCTCCTACCAGAACGTCACAGAATGTCAGACGGTCAACCGTGACATGGGACGATGGATCACTCGCTACCATCCCGTCGCGAAGTGTTCACCGTGCCAGGTCGACCCGCGTCCAGGAGTCATTGGCTGGCTGAATCGCTCGGGATACTCGATGCGGACAGCGTTCATGCCGAACTACACGACGTCGCGGGAATATGTGCCAAACATGGTGGCTTATTCCGTTCCAGTGACCCGACAGGTGGCTGTACGAGGGACTCAGCGAGTCACCGTGCAGGAAACAAAGATGGTCGCGGAAACGAAAACTGAAAAGGTCCCGGTGCAGCGACTGGTGATGAAGAAGGAAGAAGTAACTGTAATGCGTGCCCAGACGGTATACCGAACGGTCCCGACGGGCACAGCAATGGCATTCGGTGGATACCCTGGTGCTCCACAGATGGCATTTGGTTATCCTGTTATCGACAGTGCTCAGACCGCACAGCGACCTTCACCGGATCCGATCAGCTCTGAGCGGTCAGCCTTCAAGTCGGATGAAGAAACTGGCTCTGGCGACTTCAAGCGAAGCACGGATGCGACAGACAGCAACATCCGCGGTTCAGGCCTTGAGAGAAATGTCCTCCCGAATAACCTGGACGATCCTCAGCCATTCCCGCCGCAGACTCGCGGCAATGACTCCGGCAAGCGAGTCATCCCGGCTGTCTACAGCAAGTCATCTCCGGCCGACGCACAGGTTGCCTCCAGTCGTTCCTCCGGTTCAGGATGGCACGCCGCACGACGTTCAGGCGGACGAAGCATTGCAGAGAACACGGCAGCCAGGCCAGCCATCTCTGTGGCAGATTCCAACATCGAAAAGTAGTGCATCCGGAAGCCTGCAGTTCCGCGAATTGCCCACGAATTGCCCACGACGAAAACACTCGAGGTCATGAGCCTTCATGACCTCGAACTGAATCCTCTCCCCCTCTCCTCTCTCTCCTTTCCTTTCTGTTCCTAAGTTGATGCGTCCCCTCGCGGCACCGGTATCACGCCGGTGCCCATTTTCATGCGCGGACCACAACAACGTGGCTCGTGTCTCCGACGCGAGAACAACCACCAGCCCAACGTCGCCCATGCCTCCGACGCAACCTCCAGCTTCGCACTCTTCCCACACGCCCTCGCGAAGCCTCTCCGGAAGTTCATGATTTTTTGAGGAAAATCTTCCGAGGCCGTTTGCATGCAGCGTCATGCTCCAGCAGAATTGGTGTGTAATGGCCAATCACCCTGGAGTCTACATCATGCGAAATAATGAACCTGTCTGTGTGGAGATTGCGCTCCGCATTCCTGGAATATGGGCGTCCCTTCAGCAGCTCAGGGAGGCGATCCCGGACGGGATCCAGCTCACAGAATCGAAAGTCATTCTGAAAGACGGCTGGGAGTGTGAGTATTTTCTGCTGCCTGCAGATAGTGAATTCCCCAGGGTCTTTCGGTCGTCCTGCCGGCGAATTCCGACTCGGGAAGAACAGCGCAAGGTTTCGAAATACACTTTCTGCATTGGACTCGCGGGGCCAGGCGGATCTCTTGAAGCGGCTTTTCAGATGATGAAAGCCGCTTCTGTTTTCGTGGAAGCCGGAGGAGCGGGCGTCTTTGTTGACAACAGCGGCCTGTCTCATGGTGGCCAGGACTGGCTGAACATGTGTGAGATGGGTGGTACTGATTCGGTCAGTTACGCTTTCGTCGCTCTTGTCCGCGGACTTTCGGAAGTCTGGACGATGGGCTTTCAGGCTCTGGGGATTCCCGATCTTCGGATGGCACGGAAGGATTCTGAGCAGGATCCTGATTCGATTATTGACATCATCCGCTACATGGCAGCGGCCGAGACGCGAATGGACCACGGGCATCTGATTGCCGATGAACAGGGGCCGCTGTTCAGGGTGGTGAAGACGAACTGTACACGCTTCAAGTTTGGTTCGCCCATGCACAACCCGTTTGGCTATCTGAAACTGGTTCGAACCCGCGGATCCGTTGCCGACAACTAAGCGGTCGCTCGACGAGCATTTTCTGCCGGAGTTCAAAGCTGGCAGTGCGCCGGATCGCGCCCGACAGTCAAAGTCACCTTCACCGTACGTGCCTGCAATCGCTATTCTTCCATTGAGCGTGCAGAAGGACTGCGCGCCTGGTTCCAGAAACGCCTCGTGGCGGTCAGCAACGATTACCGAGTACGTTTGATGACAGCACGTTATCGATTTCCAAACCGACACTCGCTGGCACCTGCCGGAATTTGCCTCGTGTTCTTGCTGCTGATCCCTGGCTGCTCCTACGACGGCTGGCTGATGCAGATGGACAGCAACAATCCGTCACCTTTCTTTGGTCTTGGGTTTTCTGTCGATTCCGGATCCAGGCCGGGCAAACCCGGTGAAGCCGCTGCCCAGGACCTGAGACTCAAAAGCGCCACCATGGATCAGCGTGTCGAACTGGCATCCGTGGGAACAGACCGACGGCGTTCGATGAGTTCGATGCAGCTGGCGATTCCTGAAGGCAATGATGCGGCAGCGGAAAACGTCGACCTGCGACTCTCATCGTTCTGATCGGAGTTCAATGAAAAGAGGCGACAAGTTTGCCGCGGTACCGAAGTGGCTCGCCAGGAGCCTCGCCCCTGTCTTGCCCTCCCGGTTTGAGCAGGGCCTCCGGAGTTATCCCAGCAGCTCCAGCAGAGCATTTCGCAGGACGGGGTAATTGGCCTGGATGGAGTAGCGTTCGGTCACTGTCTGACGACCGCGTGTCCCCATGTCGCGCCGAAGTGATTCGCTCTGGAGCAGTGTCCGCAAGGCACTGACCCATTCTTCTGTTGTCTGGGCAGCGATGCCGTTCTGATTGCCATCAAGAATCTCGGAGTTCACACCAACCGGAGCAGCGATCCCCGGGACCGCAACCGCCAGGTACTGAATCAGTTTCAGTCCGCACTTATAGATGTCCCATTTTTCATCCGGGAACAGCGGCATCAGCCCCACATCAAACTGCTGCAGTTGCCGCACCTCGTTCGCCGGCTGCCAGGGTTCGTGAACCAGGTTGACTCCGGACAGATCCATGCCTTTCAGCAGATGGATGTCCGGCACCACCAGTCGCAGCTCAAAGGCCAGTTCCTTCGCAACGATTCGCAACGCTTCCGCTGCAACACTCAGGTATCGAACGTTGCCCGATGTTCCCATCCAGCCGACGATGGGTACGGAATGATCAAGCTTCGGTCTGGCTGGATAATCATCCATATCAACACAGGTCGGGACATGGCAGCGTCTTGAATTCATCGGGGCGACGTAGTCCATCAGAAATCGATTGCCACAAACGACCAGATCGGCCAGCTCCATGAGCGTCGGAAACTTCTGCGGATAGCGCAGGAAGATGGCATCATCCAGATCGATCACCAGGCGTTTGCAGGATCCCCGGAACCGTTCCTCCATGTCGGTGGTTTCATCGTCGAAGATTTCCCGATCAATGAACACGACATCAAAGCTCGACAGTCGGGACCGCAGCCAGTGCCACCATCGGACTCCACGTTTCAGCAGCTGACTGGGTCGAAAACCCATCCACGGAAAGTAGTCATACTTCGCAGGAAAGCTGCTGGCCAGAACGACCTGGTGTCCTTCTGCCCGGAAGTGTTTGAGATACGGAAGAATGCGAAAGCGTGACGAGGGGACTCGGTCGCCGGAGGACAGGAACAGGATTCTCATCCGAGTCGAAGATGGATGCCTCATGGTGCCGGCTTTTCGACTCCGGGATAACTGATCGTCATGATATGATCTTCAAAGCTCAGAAGCAGCTGCTTCTTTGCCGCATCGATACTGAGCCAGTGCTCGTTCAAATTCCTTCCGGTGTTCTCATCGTAGTACAGTTCCTTGCCGCTTCTCACATCCAGAATCTTCGCGCTGATGCGAGTATTCCTCACCGGGGGGCGCCCTTCGCCATCTCTGGACAATAAGACCAGAATGGGTGCATTTGGCAGCACTGGCAGTGTCTGAGTCGGCGTCGAGAGCTGGACAAACCGATGGTCCACTTCTTTTGACCAGCTTAGTATCAGGTCCTGCTGGCTGATGGCCCAGATTCTGCCAAACACATGGACTGCGTCAGTGACCGGATTAATGAAATCCAGTGCCGGATCATCTTCGGTGCGGGCTTCCGGGAGAACAAGATACTGTCCCTGGGAAGCGCGAAGATACAGCTGGCGGGGAACCGGAAGCTTGTCGACCTTCTGTTCAAAGAGAACCTTCCCTGTATCAAGCTGAACCAGGCGAAGCTGTTCTCCATCGCTAAGCAGAGCCACAACATCTTCTGCGGCATTGCTGAAGACGGTTTGCTGAGGAAGCTCCATCGACCATTCCACCTCGTCGGTCAGAAGGTCGCGGGATTCCAGAAACGACTTTCCTTCAGTCAGCCGGAACACGACGCAGCGATGTCCTTCCGCCAGGACTCTCCACCACGTATCCACACCTTCATCAGTCTCGACTTCTTCCACGGAAGAGCCAACGTTTCCAATGGCATCGCCCCACCATTCCGGCAGTCGCACGGTGGAGCGAAGGCTTCCATCCAGCATCGCGCGGACTTCGATCTGACGAGCAGACTCCGACAGGATCAGCAGCTGATCGTTATCCGTGAGTAGCATGGCATCACGCGGAATACCGTCCACCTGCCAGATGGGCTGCCCGGTCAGCGGGTGCAATACAAGAACACGCCGGCCGGAAATCACAGCCACACCATCCGCCGTCGCCGGCGCGACGGGAAAGTAGCCGGAGGGATAGGGAAGGAACTGCGGGATTCGATCCGGCGGAGCGATGTACTCGCGGTAATCTTCCTGATCGTTATCCGGCGCCAGTCGCTCAATATTCTTCTGCCACAGCAGCCGCGGCGCACCGGTTGAATCCACCAGGGTGCCGTCCACAGCCATGACCGTTCCATTGATATTCAGGACCAGCAGATGGCCCCATGCGGACGCCCAGGAATCTGTCGCGTACCCAACGTATTCGTTTTCGATGAACGCCGGAGGACGGATGGTCCATTTCAGCGTTCCGTCAGGGTCGTACGCCACAATCTTCTCATTGTTTCGCAGCGTGGCAAACGACCATCCTCGGTACAACCCCGGAGCTCCAAACAGTGGGACACTCCGTTTGGGAATCATCTCCGTCACCCGATTAAACGGCAGAACGGATCGGTCGTCCGACACAGTGACCTTCGCCGTTTCGGACCAGACCGACGCAGGTCGTTTCAGAAGCTCGGGTGTCTTGTTTTGAATTCCCGTGATGAACTGATCTCTTGCGGAAGCATCCGGTATCGTCCATCTCAGGAACGTCCTGGGATCGGTGCTCTTTCGGACATCCGAAAGAAAGGCGAAGACGCTCCAGGGCTCGTCTGCCGCAGACCATTCCCGGAGCAGTTCGTTTGCCGCAGTGACGGCCGGCTCTCCGGCGGTTTGAGTCAGTGCGAGGTGAGTCTGTTCCAGCAGCAGATGCGAAGCCTCCTTCGGCCATCGCAGCGATTCCTGTTTCAGAACACCGAGTGCTGAATTGGGGAGTCCAATTTTCAGCAGGTCAGAAACGAAGTGAATCCGATCCGCGCCCGGTGGAACAACACCTGCGACCTCGATCGCGCGGGGCGTCAGTGTCGAATCAATCTGGCGCTGTTCCTCGGGCGTCCGCTGTCGTATCGCCGCTCGCATCCCGGCCAGCAGCGCTTCGGCCTTGCTTCGCTGAAGCATGCCGGTCGCAACAGGCTGCTGATGTGCGGTGGGGAGCTGTGACAGCAGATCTGCAAGGCTGCCCGACAGTTCCGTCAGATCGCCGGAACCGCTGGATTCAATTCCCTTCGCAATTAACTCCGCAAGCTCATCCTGCTGCTGCCGAAGAGAACCCTGCAGCTGTTCCGTCAGAACCGAAGCGTCCGTCAGATTCATGCCGATCATGGAATGCAGGACCGGCAGGACTGCAACGTCTCGTTCCGCCGCATCCAGTAACGCCCGAACCTGATCCACACAGCTTCGGTTGGCTGCAAAATCCGATCGCAGAAGCTGCAGGAGAACTTCGATCAGGAGTGCTCGGGATGTGCGGTCATCGGGAGCAGTGGCCAGGTGTTTCTCCAGCATCTCCCGCGCTTCGCCCGATCGTCCTGTCAGAAGAAGTTCCGTGGCCTGGATGGACGGTGAGGCTTCCGTCGCCGGCCCAAAGCCTGAGGCAGACGTCATTCCCACGGAGACAAGTCCCGCTTCGGTCGAAAGCAGGTTGCCTGGCAGCGATGTTCCGGCCCAGGGCTGATGCACAAGGACCTGACCGGTCTTCAGATCGAGCGACGTAATGGCTGGCGCGTCGCTGGGGATCTGCAGCAGAGAATTGGTCACCACCGCGCGACCACATGTTGTTCCCTGTCCCAGCTGTGTCGCCCACTGTTCTCTGCCATCCTTCACGCTGTAGGAAGCTGCCACATGATTGCCCAGCAGGACAATCTGTTCTTCATTCACGGCAGCGATTTGATGGAACCCGCCGCGAGGAAGACTCCAGAGTTCCTTACCGGTCTGAAGATCCAGGCAATACAGCTGATCTGCATCACGGGGAGTCAGGAAAATACGGTTACCGGAGATCCTGGGCAGAAAATCAATCCAACGATTGTCGCGATCGATGCGGCTGGTGTCCTGAAAATCACGACCTCCGAACAGGACAATGCTATCCCCGCCGATTTCCTGTGGGCGAAGAACTCCGGCGTAGCGAAAGATCCAGCGGATCGAAAGGTCTTCCGCAGAGATGGCGATGATTCGATCGTCGCATGTCGGACAGATCAGCAATCCCTGAGCAAACGACGGAATCAATCCCGCATGCTTTCTGAGCGGATGAGCTGACAGGCCTGAACGCGGCACGGAGATCAACTGCGAGGCCAGCACAGTCGGGTTCGAATTGGGGATGCGAGGATCCGGCTCACCCAGTCGAATCAGAAAGATGCCTTCTCCGCTTTCAGCAAGAACGTAAATGCGGCGACCAAGGACAAGCGGTGCTCCCAGAAAATAGTGCCCCGCCAGAAGATTGGGCTGCCCGGAACCTCGAAAGGCAGGATTGGCATTTTGAGTCTGTCCGCCGGCTTCCCACAGAAACAGTCCTGTCTTAGCATCATACGCCCGAATGTAATTTGTGGCCGGCATGCCTTCCGCGCCGTTGCCCAGGCCAAGCCGCATGGAGTCTGTCCAGCTGGCACCCGATGATTCTTCGACGGAATACAAGGTGCCACCGCTGATCGACATCTGAAACGCGGTGTTGGTCCGCAGCAGCTGATCAAACAGCAGGCCTCGCGGGTCGAGTGTTGTGGCTTCGATGGGAACCGATACCTGGCTGGGATCTCGATTCAGGGCATTTCTTGCATCCGCCCACGATCTCAGCTGTCGTTCCGGCCTTCCGGCTTCCCAGAGCAGTTTTCCCGTCGCGATGTCGTACGCACGAATCGACAATGGCGTGCGAATGTAGACAACTGATCCCGAAGTGATTGCCGTTGATGCCGGAATCATCGTGCTGTTCAGCTTCAGGAATCTCGCCAGTGCTCGTTCATAGAGATCCACGAACTCCTTCAGCAGCGGGTTGTATTCTTCCGCATAAAGGACATCCGTCATTTCGAACATGGACGCCTGCCAGCGCTCTGTCAGGCCGGAAAACGTGCGAGGCTGAGTCTGCAGACGACGATAGTCGCCCAGAGGCTGAGGCCAGTCAGGAGAAGCGATGTTCGTGACACCAAACTCTGATCGGATCCAGTCAGCTCTGTCTGAAGCCGCAGGAATCGAAACGGTGCGTCCACCCAGTTGAACGGGGCCATCCGCTGCAAGGCGATTGAGAAGGTCAGCGGCATCCTGGAGCAAGCCGGCACGTGCGTAGCACCATGCAACCTGAAACGACACACCTCGGTCAGGCTGCGACAGCGGCAGCTGAGAACGTTCCAGCAGAAGCGCGGCTTCCAGAAAATCGCCTTCATCAATTCGAAGACGCGCCAGTGACTTCAGTCCCTGAGTTGCCGAAGGGGTAAACTGGAATCGAATGAGTTCACGTCGCACGAGGTCGGCGTCACCGGAGGCCAGTGCTGCGGTGATCTTCCGACGACCGATGTCTGCGAACTGGAGCTGGAACTGATCTCGAAACTGCGCCGGAGCATTTCGGAACAGATCCTCCAGACTGGCCTTTCCGCCGGCGATCAAAGAAGTTCTGCCCGGCGCCAACTCATTCACATCAGCGCCGGTACGGTCCAGCAGAGGATCATCGCCCTGGCATGTCAGTTCCCACGCGGCATCAAACTTCTCCGCGGCTTCAAGCCAGTTTTCAGCCTGAATTGCTTTCTGAGTCTCCAGGAGTTTCTGCAGCATCCCGCGCTGTTCAACGTCGGCCTGCGAAGGTTCCTGCGGCGGAGTCCTGCCGGGAACCGGCAGAAGATTCTGAGCGTTGGCGCTGGGACACAAGACGGCTGGCCCTGTTGCCAGAATCAGAGCAAGCCAGACGGTCGTCCGGCGGATGATACGCCGCCGACCGTCGATCTCAGGACCAAAACGCGAAGTGACTTCCATGTTCGCTGGAACCATGACCAACCTATTTCTTTTTCAGCGTCTGCATGAATTCGACGACGTCAGCAAGTTCCTGAGTCGTCATGGTCTTCTGCAGATCCGCCGGCATCAGACTGATTTTCTGTTTCACAAGTTCTTCAACATCCGACTTTGGAAACGTACGAACGATCGCATCATCACCCTTGATGGCAACTTCCGCGTCCGTGTTGCTGACCAGCAGACCGCTGACCGTTGTTCCTGAAGTCAGCAGCACGGTCCATGTTTCAAAGTTGTGACTGATGCCCGCACTTGGGTAGAGCACCGATTCGAACATCGCTTCCCGGCTGAGCTTGCTGCCGATCTCGGTCAGATTCGGTCCGATCTCACGTCCCATGCCATCGACGACGTGACACTTGTGACAGGTGCCGGTGGAGAAGAAGACCATCTTGCCGTTCGGCACATCGCCCTTCAGTTTCGCCAGTTCACTGATCGGAGGCGTCGGCATGTTGTCCTTCGAAGGTGGCAGCGGGAACATCCTCTGAGCCGCCTCGCGAGCATTTCGCGAAGGCGAACTGTGCAGCGCCGCCGCGATCGACTGATCCAGTGCCGTGTCATGCTCCTTCGCTTCCACCAGCTTGACCAGTTCCATCGCGCCGTTGTTGACTCTGGAAAGAGCCTTGACCGCCGCGCGGCGGACGTCGATGTTGACATCGGCGTTCTTCACAACCGGCAGCAGAACTCCGTTGATGGCTCCATTCTGCGAATTGCCGAGTGCTTCTGCCGTCGCAATTGCCGCAGTCGTATCGTTGCCGCGCAATGCGTTGCCAATCAGGCTCCACTGCTTGAGTTCAAGGAGAGCGGTGATCGCTTCGACGCCGAGTTGTTCGGACGGCTTTTCCTGAGCTTCTTCCAGCAACTCGCTATACGCTTCATCTACTTCAAATCGCTTGACAAGTTGAGCGTACGAAGATGTCCCTTTTGCCGCAGCCAGAGCAATTTCCAGAGCAGCCTTTGCGTCAGGCTGTTTACCTTTGTCAGTCGAAACTCTCTGCAAATATTCAGAAATGATGAAGTTCGCCATACTCGGAGCGAAGGATTCGATTTCTATTGTTCGTAGGCGTCTCAGTGCCATTTCGCTAGTTGCCTCCCGGTCTTCGAAATCTAAGCTTCGAAACAAACGAGAAACCAGCAAGCGTGGATTCTCCCACTTCTCAGGATGCTTGGCGACGTTGACCAGCAGAGTTGCCTTCATTCCCAGCGATCTCTCACCTCGAGCCCTCCACGCCAGTTCCTCAAGGAGCCACCCATCGAGCTTTTCGCGGGGTTGATCCAAATAAGCATGAAGGCAGGCATCCCATTCTTCCGCCGTATTGGCCGACAATCCCAGCGATTCGAGATACCAACGATCTGATTTTGTGTACGCCAAGATTAGCTCTGACAGAAGTCTTGGCTTCTCAGATGATTTGATATGTCGCAATGCAATCGCACATTCCCGTCGCACCTGTGACGATTCATCCTTCACCAGCTTTTCCACGACCGGAATGACATCAACACCCATCCGTCGAGCCAGACGCAATCCCGTGATTCGAATGTCCGTGTCCTTATCCGCAATCGCGAGGTCCACGTACTTCTGAGTCTTGCCTTCGATCTGCCCCAGCAGCCACAAGGCACGTGAGCGGAAGCGAGGGTTCGGATCGCAGCTGAACATCTTCGCCAGCACGGCTTCTGCCGCCGCACCGGATTCTTTCAGCCTGGTGAACGCCAGATAACGAGTCGCCACGTTGGGACTCTTCAGAGCTTCGGCCGCACCTTCGACCGTTGAGAAGTCGTGCTTCGGAACGGAATACTTCTGGCCGGGCATTGAGACTCGGAACAAGCGGCCTCGATCAACATCGCCCTGTCGATGACCACCGACGCCGGGGTCGTACCAGTCCGCAATAATCAGGGATCCATCCGGAGCCACGCACACATCTGATGGACGGAACCACTGATCGCGAGTTCCGTTCAGGATGTTGTTGATCTCTGCCTTGTAGCCAGCTCCGTCGTCCGTCACCGCATAGCTGCGAACAACGTTGGGGCCTGCGTCACAGTGAATCAGCTGATTCAGGAATCGCTCCGGCAGCTTGTCGCCTTCGTAGATCAGAATGCCGGTTGGTGAACCCGCTCCGGTCTGCAGCAGATTTGGGACAACACCCGGATCGTTCAGGTGCCAGTGACGACGAGGAATCTCTTCTTCCATATTCGTGCGAGGCGTCTGCCAGCCGGCTCCGGTGATTTCATCTTTGTAGCCGTAGTTGCCGTATTCCATCACGTAGTTGATGCGAACGCCTTTGTTGCCGTCGTCATCGTTGTCTGACTGCCATACCGTGCCGAAGCTGTCGACACACAGTTCCCAGTTGTTGCGGAAGTTCCAGCCCAGAGTATCGACTTTGCTTCCGTCGAGTTCGCAGCGGAACGCCATGCCTTCCTGATACGGCTTGCGAGCCGCTCGCACTTCATTGCCGGCGACGTCGACGACAATCGAACCGTCCGGGTTGTGCAGTTCTTCACCACTGTTGCCGAAGTTGAAGTACAGCCGACCATCGGGACCAAACGTAAAGCTGTGAATGCCGTGGTCGTGCTGAGTTCCCTTGATGCCCGTGAACAGCACTTCCTTGCGATCCGCTTTCAGGTCACCGTTATCATCGTAGAAACTGAAGACGCTGTCGCCGGCCGAAACGATGACTCGATTGCCCAGGACGCAGACACCGTGAGCCGAATCGATGTCGCGTCCCTGATAGAAGACCGTCTCTTTGTCGGCCGTGCCATCGCTGTTGGTATCTTCCAGAATCAGGATGCGGTCGCCTTCCGGACGATCAGGATTATTGCCATTCGCAAAGCGGCGATAGTTCACAACTTCGCACACCCAGATGCGGCCCATGTGATCGATGTCGATATTCGAAGGGCTCAGCAGCATCGGCTCGGCGGCGAACAACTGCACTTCCAGACCATCCGCCACATCCAGGCCGGCCAGCGCGGTTTCGGGAGTTCGATCGACCGGCGCATTCGTACCAATCGGGCCAGGCGCTTCGGTGTAGACAAAGAACTGCACGCTGGTGCCCATGTTCTGATCGGTGCCACCATTGTCCAGACCCGCTCGAGCCACGAACTTTTCGTAACCTTCTGGCAGTTCAAAATGGATGATTGAATTCGCATGAGTGCCGATGCCGAATTCGACAGCCTTGCCCGCGATGCTCAATGGCTGACCGTTGGCATTTTTGTTGACGTGGACATTGCCCCAGTCGGCTGCGGCAGACTTCCATTTGAGATCCGTCAGCTTCAGTTCGCCCTTTGGTCCGACGAGTTTCGGTTCGGCCCAGTCGGCCCAGTCACTTCCAAAGCCGTTGCCACCATCGGTCACAACGAGAAACAGATTCTTCGCGCCTTTGATATTGGCTTCGACCTTCACCGAGTAGCCTGGAGTTTCCGTATTCACAACGGAAGTACTCGCCACGGGCTTGGGAGGAG
This sequence comes from Planctomycetaceae bacterium, assembly GCA_046349695.1. Lineage (GTDB taxonomy): Bacteria > Planctomycetota > Planctomycetia > Planctomycetales > Planctomycetaceae > SXXK01. The sequence continues at coordinate 43,640 of JAXMBV010000008.1, forward strand.
CAGCGAGGGAAACAGAACTGATCAGGGTGGCGGCAAGGAATCCGCAGATCGGGCGAATCGAGATCACTGAAAGCCTCCGAAAGGAAGTCTCTGCAGTTCGCTGTGGGAACAGGAACAGGCGGGAACGAGGTTGTTGCCGGCAACTGCACGGTGTCAATGTTCAAACAGTTGTCAGGAAGTGCGTATAGTGGCCGGAATTCCGCTCTTTGACCAGTGTCCGAACGGTCAACTCCTGATACTCTCGAAGGACCGGAGACAGAGAGAAATCGCTGAATCAGGATTTGTCCCGCTCAGAGCAAGACTTCCCATGAGATACTCCAGTACCACGAGCACTCGACTGCGCTGTCTGGCAGTTCTGCTGCTGCTCGCCACGGGCGATTCGTGTCGCAGTATGGACGATTCCCTGTCGGCTCGACGCAGAATTGCTGATGCCACTGTCCGAATCCTCTCCGGCAACGATGTGTGCTCCGGAGTTTTCGTTTCACCGGCCGGGCATATTCTGACTGTTGCTCATGGCGTCCATCCGGAAGCCGGGCCAGTTCGCATCGTCAGAGCAATGTCAAAGCCGGAAGAAGCAACCGTTCTGATCCGTGATTCATCTGCCGACGTCGCGCTGCTGAAATGGGAGAAGGCGGAAGGCGTGGTTGATCCACCGTACCTGCTGCCGGAGCTTCAGGAACTGCCGCAACCCGAGCAAATGGTTATCGCCTGCGGACTTCCAGCTCGCGAGCCATCGCTGAACATCGGGATTCTGCGAACGGGAACTGTCGTTGTGGCCAGCGAACAAAGCATCCGCTCGACGTGTATGCTGACCGTAGGAGATTCCGGGGGACCACTGGTGAATTCGCAGGGACGGCTGATCGGCCTGCATCATCAGATCGGCGTTGGCTCGCAGGCAAATCTGCACCTTCCGATTCGCAAGGTTCTTGAAGTGATTCGGTCCGAAGTGCCAGAGTCTGAATTCTCAAAGCAGCCGCAACGCGCCAGTCAGATTCGATTGATTCCGGAACAGTTGAAGCTATCTGACGATGTCCTGCAGAAGGTGATGAATCGAACGGTGCGAATCAGTCAGGATGATTCCGGAAGAACGGCGATCCACGGCTTCATGGTGTCACGAACAATGCTGGTGACCAAATACAGTGAGCTGAATCCGTCGAAGCCCATTCGAGTCTTCGGCGCTGGCAAAAGCGTATCGCAAAACGGGGTCTCCGCGACGATCCTGCGAAGTGATCAGGCCAGCGACATCGCAGTCCTGAAACTGGATGCGGAACTGACGATTGACGATTCCGCCTTTGCGCTTCCTTCACGATCTCTGGCCGCAGGTGAGTTTGCCTTCGCGTTTTCGAGCACGACTCAGAGGCGGGTCGCCAATGGTCTTGAGAAATCCACGCCTCTGGCAACAGCGAGGAACGGTGGTGAGCCGCTTCGAACCATCGTCGGAATTCAGGGCCGGTCTTCATTTGATGAACCGACCTCAAAACCTCGACTTGGAATTGTGCTGGACGAGAAGCGATCGTCTGATTCCATGATCATCCAAAACGTTCTGCCCTCAAGTGCTGCTTCGGAAGCGGGCCTGAAGGTCGGGGATCGTCTGTTGAGTGCTGATGGCCAGATGCTTGAGTCTCCGGAGTCACTTGGGATTGTTCTTCGATCATTGCAACCCGGGGACTGGCTCACACTGCAGATCCAGTCAGCTCAGACGGCGACTACGGACCAGCCCATTACCAGTGTTTTGCGTCTGCGAGGTGATCCGTCGAATCAATTTGAAAAGACGGAGTTTCTGGACGGCCGAGCGGGAGCTGTGAGTGAGCGACGAACAGGATTTGCTCAGGTCCTGCAAATCGATTGCGCCGTCGAACCTCAGGATTGCGGGACCGCTGTCGTCAGTGCGGACGGAGAACTGGTCGGGATCGTGATCGCTCGCAGGGCTCGTGAAGCAACGCTGGTTCTTCCGATGCAGCGCGTCATGGAGTTTGCCGACCGCAGCAAATAGCAGGCTCCACGGCCCCTCAAAGGCGAGCGGCTGGGCGTCAGCCCTCCGTGTCCTGAATTCTGGCGCACGTTCTGTCTGATCACGCCACATCTTCGATGCTGCTGACGATGCGGTCGATCACGGCATCATCTGTCTGCGGATTGAAGAAGACGGCTTTCCATGCGGGGAGTGTGACTCCGTGGGGGCTGTAGCCGATTCCGTTGGAATAACTCAGCCGAGCATCCACAGCAGGATCCATCATTGCTTCACGCTTGCGATACAGTCGGCGAACTTCCTTGAGATACTGCTGACGTTCATCGGGAGTCAACTCATTGTTCTCAAACCGTCGGAAGATCTCCTTTGCGTTTCGACCGCGAGGCAGAACCCACCAGCAGACGTGAGGGCCCGGAGTGTCGAAATTCAGAACCTTGCAGAACTCCAGTGCCTCAAGCTTTTCCTTCAGTCGATGAGCCAGCTGCATGGCGTTGGCGATCAGCAGGCGGTACCCATTCAGGCCGATTCCGTTCAGCGAGGCCATGACAGAATACGGGCCGATCCCGGGGCGTGAACATTCCAGAGTAAACAGCGCCGGGTCGTGTCGGAAGTCCGCCTCAGAAAAGTACGGAACATCATCCAGTCGTCGAGTCAGTCGGGCCAGGTCTTCTCTGCGATTCACGATGAACGCGCTGGAGGGATAATGGCCCCAGCCCATCTTGTGAAAGTCGATCGTGACGGAATCCGCATCGCTGAAACCCATCGCGGCTTTCTGCATCGTCTGCACCAGCGGCAGAATCTCCTCGGGCAGAGCGAGCGGATTGGTGGTCGTGTCATACTCGGTCAGAAAACATCCAACCCAGCCGACAGCGGCATCGACGTGAAGATGTGGCTGAGTCACTCCGTACTCTTCCGCCTTGCGTTCGATGATTTCTCGAATGCCGTGAATATCATCAATGCCAAACGCATCGGTCGTTCCAAAGGTCGCAATGACAAACGCCACCGCAATCTTCTGGCGGTAAAGCTCGTCCAGTTTTGCTTCCAGCAACTCAAGCTTCATCGACATACGATTATCTGTCGGGATGGAATGCAGGTTTTCAATGCCGATCCCAAGCCAGCCGGCAAGAGTTGCGTTCGAGTAATGGCCCGCTTCGGACACGATGCCGGCCAGCCTCGTTTCATAAAGCCCTTTACGCATGGCTCCGGGGCAGACTTTTTCGATGCCCAGTTTTCCGCCATACAGGTTGGAGATTGTGCCACCGATCGTGAAGACGCCCCAGGGAGATTGAGTGTGATAAAAGATCAGGTTGGCCAGCGATGTGATCGACTTCACTTCCAGTTCGTTGGAGCGAAGGCAATAGGTGTCCACACAGAGGTTCGGGTTCTTCAGCAATGCCGCCAGAGCACCGACGAGTGAGGCGAAGTTTGGAGGGCCTTTGACGTTTTCCAGATGCAGCTTCGACTGCCAGCTGTCAGTTCCCCAGAAGAACGGAAAGATCGCATCTCTGGCGTCCTTCAGATTTCCGGGCAGCGTATGAATCTCCGGATTGGCCTGCGCGGTTTCATAGTTGCGAGACATTAAGTGGCCGGGAGGAAGCGACTGCTCCGCTTCGAGGGCCGACAGCAGTTCGCCAAAGATCTCCATCAGCTGTTTTCGATCACAGGTGAAGAACGTATCGACCAGTTCCTGAATCCGGCTCTTGTCCATTCGAACTTCCTCCTGTGAAGGTCTGTCACGAAGCAGAAGCCGCGCGGGCTTTCGATATCAGACGCCAAAACAAACGAGCGGCAAAACGCTGGATGCCGGTATGATACACCGGCCGCCAACCTCTTGCCGCTCAATCTTTGCTTCCGATCCCGAATGACTTCGGGACGTGCCCGTGATTATTCCGTGACAGAGCTTTCCAGGAATCGTGCGAGTCGATGGAAGTCGCTGTTCGGCTGAATGAAGCGGACGACCGTGACCAGCGTCTGAGGATCCACGAGCTTTTCGAATGGAACGTAGTGCAGGTCCAGCTGACCGGACACAGACACCATCACACCGTTCAGCTTCTGCTCGCAGAGTGCTCGATAAGCACCGACGCCCAGCTGGCTGCCCAGCATCACGTCAAACGCATGAGGTCGCGCACAGCGGCATTCGTAGCCCAGCTGCAGGCCGGTCACCTTGCGAGTCACACCGGTCTGCTTCTTGAACTCGGCGGCAACTCGCTTCGCGATCATCTTACCAAGGTCGACGTTGGCAACAGAAATGTGGCCGTGGTCGTCGCGAGGAACGTCCTTCAGAACTTCGTCGGAGAGAAATTCCGCGAGACCTTCGGCAAGAACCACGACGCCGTATTCCTTGCCTTCCTTTTCCTGACGATGACGCATCATGCGGACGATCTTGCCCACGACCTTGTCGAGGTCCATGACCTTGCGCTTCGGAGTCGATTCCGGAGCGAGGTACTTTTCGTTGATGTCTTCTACGCTCAGAACCATGTTGGCTTCACCCGCGATGGCTGCACCATAGGCCAGCCAGCCGGCACTTCGTCCCATGCTTTCCACGACGAAGTAAGCTCGAGCGGCTTCAGCGTCCGCATGCAGGTTGCGAATTTCTGTTCCCAGTGTTTCTACTGCGGTGAAGTAACCGAAGGTGAAGTCGATGCCTGAGTAGTCGTTGTCGATCGTCTTCGGAACGTGAACAACCGGCATGCGCTTCTGGTCGGCTGGCAGACGATCCTGATACATCTTGAGTTTGTTCGCGGTCTTCAGAGTATCATCGCCGCCGATGGAGACGAGAGCATCGACGCCAATGGATCGCAGAGCCTCGTAGACTCGCTTCATCGGAGCGACTTTCTCCGGATTGTCGAAGTCGGCCGGAGTCGTCAGTTGCTTGCCCGGGTTTGCCCGAGCAGTGCCAATGATGATGCCTTCCTTGCTTCGAGTTCGGCGAAGCATGACTTCGGTCAGGTTTCGGTAATGAACGCCTTCGATCAGCGGGCTGGCCGGCGTGTAGTCGATCAGGTTCGAATAACCGTATCGAATCCCGACAACTTCAATGCCAGCGCGGATGAAGGAAATCGCGCAGGTGGAAATCACGGCATTGGCCGCGGGAGCCGGGCCACCGGCAAACAACAATGCAACTCGCTTGATCTCTTGAGTCATGACACTCTTCCTGAAACGTCAGAGGGGAAACTGTCGGCAGAAGGCCGCACAGAGAAAGGTCAGAAGGTTCGTTCGACAAATGTCGTATCAATATTGAAGTCGACGAAGTCTGCATGGCTGAACATCTTCTTTGCCAGTGGCAGAGTCGTCTTGACGCCTTCAATCACAAATTCATGCAGGCATCGTCGCATACACTCGATCGCTTCCGTTCGAGTCGGCTTGTAAACAATCAGCTTGCCGATCATGGAGTCATAATACGGACTGATCGTGTAGCCTTCGTAAACGTGCGAATCGAAGCGAACACCAGGCCCGCCTGGGAGACGCAGTTTGGTGATCGTTCCCGGGCTGCCTCGGAATCCGTTATCCGGATCTTCCGCGTTGACTCGCAGTTCAATCGCACAACCCGAGTGTTTAATGTCATCCTGAGTGAACGGCAGCTTCTCACCGGCAGCCACTCGAATCTGCTGCTTGATCAGGTCGATGCCCGTGACAAGTTCCGTCACCGGATGCTCGACCTGAATTCGAGCATTCACTTCGATGAAGTAGAAGTTGAAGTTCTTGTCCACGATGAACTCGCAGGTTCCGGCGTTGGTATAGCCAGCCGTTTTGACGAGGTTCACCGCGCACTCACAGATGCGCTTGCGAACATCGGCTGGCAGCTTTGGAGCCGGGCTTTCTTCGATCAGCTTCTGGTGACGACGCTGCATGGAACAGTCACGTTCCCACAGGTGCACGGCATTGCCGTAGTTGTCCGCCAGAATCTGAACTTCGACGTGGCGAGGCCGCTCGATGTACTTCTCAAGATACACGCCGGCATTCTTAAACGCCTTCTCCGCTTCCGCGCTGGCGGCCTGCAGACCGGCTCGCAGGGAGATCTCATTCCCGGCAACTCGCATGCCTTTGCCACCACCGCCTGCCGTGGCCTTGATCAGAACCGGGTAACCGATTCGGTCGGCGATTTTGACGGCTTCTTCCACATCGGTCACCAGGCCATCGCTTCCAGGAACGCACGGCACGCCGGCCTTGAGTGCGATCTCCTTCGCGCTGACTTTGTCACCCAGCTTCTGCATGGCTTCCACCGGAGGACCGATGAATTCGATGTTGCAGCTGCGGCAGACTTCCGCGAAGTGGGAGTTCTCCGCGAGGAAACCGTAACCAGGATGGACGGCCTGAACATTTCCAATCTCGGCCGCGCTAATGATGCGCTTGATCTGGAGATAACTTTCCAGCGCCTGCGGAGGTCCGATGCACCACGCCTCGTCTGCCAGATCCAGGTAATGAGCACCACGATCGGCTTCGCTGTACACGGCGACCGTTTCAATGCCCATCTCGCGACAGGCGCGAATGATTCGCAGCGCAATCTCGCCGCGGTTGGCAATCAGAATTCTCTGGAACATATCACACTCAATCTATCGAGCACCGGGGAAGATGCTGCGAAGAGCAAGGTCGTGTTTGAAAGATCAGCCTGCCACAGGATGCATGCCAGCATAAGGCTGGCGAACAACGTGAGTGACAGGCTGGCTACGAGCCCGGAGGCTCAACCGGGGCGATTGCGAATCCAGGCCTGATCAGGCTGGCTCGATTCGGAACAGCGGCTGTCCAAATCCGACGGCGTCACCGTTCTCAACAAGGATCTCAACGATACGTCCGGACTTCTCCGCCTGAATCTGATTGAAGACCTTCATCGCTTCGATAATGCAGACGACGGTGTCAGGCTTCACAACGCTGCCAACGCTGACGAACGGAGGATCTTCCGGTGTCGGCGCGGAGTAGAATGTTCCGACCGTCGGAGCATTGATCGTGATGCCAGCCGGAGCTGCTGCTGGTGCTGCTGCGGCCGCCGCTGGAGCTGCCGGTGCTGCGGCTGCGACGGGTGCTGGCATGGATGGCATCGACATCGCTGGAGCGGCAAATGCTGGCCCGCCGTAGCTGACCTGTCGAGGACCACGGCGAATCTTCCACGACTCTTCATCGTTCTGAAGATTCACTTCCGTGACACCGTATTTCTCCATCAGCTGCAGGAGCTTGCGGAATTTATCGAGATCGAATGAGTCGCCTTTGTCTTCGTTTTCCACGGGTTTCGCCATTTCAAAATAGCCTCCGAGCACCTCAGTGAAGTGCTCCTATGGATTCTTGTCGCCAGTCGGAACGTTCCGGAGTGCAGCAATTGGCCGCGTGCAGGGCGACCGAACTACGCAGGTTCTCTGTTCTCCCGGCCGAAGCCCGGAGTGAAACCCTCTTTCCAGTTTGTTCCAAAGCCGCACAGGATCGTGAAAATCACGATTTCATGCAAGGAATGGAACAAAAGCCTCCTCAAATTCGCGAGGAACGCTCGAAAGAACCTCGCAACCCTGAGCCGTGACGAGAATATCGTCCTCGATCCGGACCCCAAATTTCCCCGGCAGATAGATTCCCGGCTCGACCGTGACCACCATCCCAGGCTCAAACGTCTGCTTCGAAAGCGGGCTCATTCTCAGAGATTCGTGAATATCCAAACCGAATCCGTGCCCCAGCCCGTGGCCGAAGAACTTGCCAAATCCGGCATCCGCGATCATCCCTCGAGCAATTCGGTCGACGTCCACACAGGCTGCCCCCGGACGGATCGCCTTGATGGCCGCCTCCTGTGCTGCCAGAACGATCTTGTACACGTGTTCAATTTGTTTGGTCGGTTTTCCCGTGATGAAGACTCGCGTCAGGTCGCTCCGGTAGCCCGAATGATTCTGCGCTCCCCAGTCGACCAGCAGAACGGGATGTTCCGAAACCAGCCGGAGGCCCGCGTGAGCATGAGGCAACGCTGCGGTCGGGCCAACTCCAATAATGGGTTCGAACGCGGGACCAGTGCCACCAAAGTCCCGCATCGATGCTTCCAGCAGGTAACGGATTTCCGTCTCTGTCTGGTTTGGACGCAGTGAACTTCGAACCACGGAGATGCCTCGTTCTGCGATGTGAATCGCTTCCCGAATCTGCTCCAGTTCATACTTGTCTTTGACCTCGCGCTGTCGTTCGACGAGGCCGGATGTCGGAATCAGCTTGGCCGGAGAATCTGTCAATCGACCTTCCAATGCCGAGTATTGTGAGACCGTCAGCTGGTCACCTTCGACACCGGAACGCTTCGCCTTACTCTTCAGAATCAGCTTTGCGGCCATGTCCAGAATGGTGCTGGAGGCGTCTCGAATTTCCACGTCCAGTCCGGGGCATTCTGCTTCCAGCTGAGTTTCGTAGCGAGTATCGCTCATCAGAATTTGATGCTGACTGGACAGAAACAGCCACGACGAATCCCCCGTGAAGCCCGTCAGGTATCGAACGTTGGAAACTCCGCTGATTACGAGGCAGTCAATTTCGGCTTCGCGGAATTTTTTGATCAACTTTCCGCGGCGAGCTTCATAATTCGGCTCGTTCATCGATCATCCTTCTCTACAAAACAGAGTACCGTTCGAAACAACTTGATGCGGGTCCGGGCTGTGAGCCTTTCGCTTCACCGACCGGATTCTGCCGGATTCGTCATATGTTACCAATCAACCCGATTTCCTGCGCGTGGGGCTCTCATGTCTGAGTCAAAGGATCCGCAAGATCCGGCAAACAGCAGCGGCGCAGCCTCGCCTGGCTCGAAAGCACTGCAGCCTCTGGTGGGAATCGTACGACGTTTCTTCGCCGGGAACGCATCGGCGGCTCCATCACAGCCGGCGGGACCAACCGACGAGGAATTGCTGACACGCTGGAACTCAACCGAAGTGGATCACCGACGCGTCGAATGGTTCACACCCACTGGTTCCGAGCCGATCAATGGCGTCGTTCTGTTTCTGCACGGGCATGGAGGAGTGATGCTGTCGAAGAACTCCGTGTTCACTCGCCTGTTTGAAACTCATCGTCTGGCCGCTGTGTGTCCGGACGGAAAGCGCAGCTGGTGGCTGGATTTTGTCTGCCCCGAATTCGACGCCGAAGTGACTCCTCAACGATGGCTGCTGGATTCCATCGTGCCATGGATTGAACAGCAGTTTCAGATTCAGCCGCCCGGAATCGCACTGCTGGGCGTCAGCATGGGAGGCCAGGGAGTTCTTCAGCTGGCCTACCGACATGCGATGAAGTTTCCGGTAGTCGCTGCGATCGCGCCTGCTGTCGATTTTCATCAGCTGTATGGCAGCGGCATCCCGCTCGATCAGATCTTCCCCGATACCGAAACAGCACGGCAGGCCACAGTCGTCCTGAACCTGCATCCTCTGTCATGGCCAAGATTTCAGTTCTTCTGCTGCGATCCTCAGGACCATGAATGGTTCGACGGAGCAGCGCGGCTTGGCATGAAGCTCTCCTCATCCGGCATCCTGCACGAACGCGACCTCGACACAACGGCCGGCGGACACACATGGGACTACTTCAATCACATGGCCCCCAGGTGCCTTGCTCACATCGCAGGTTCCTTAAAGAAACTGGCAGACGAAGCGGGCTAGGGTTTCAGTTTTCAGTTTTCGGCGTTCAGTTGGCGGCGTTCGATGCAACGCCAAAGTAGGATGGCCGCCCTCGGCCGTCTGACTTCTTCTGCCTTCCGCTTCAAGCCGTCGCAATCCATCAATGCGGTTGGATAACTGGACCGAACGCGAAGAACATTGAAGAGTCCATCGCAGACGGCTGAGGGCGTCCATCCTGTTATGGAAGGACCAGTCAAGTCTGGCCTGAGATGGTTGGGTAAGTTTCGGACGACTGTTATTCGCGGGTCGAAACCGCATGACATGATCCGTCGTGGAAATATCTGTTGAGTTCGGCGACGAGGCGTTGCCTGTTCTCCCGCGAACTACACATAGCCAACCTCCTTCCCGATCTCCTGAAGGAAGCGTTCCATCTCCTGCTTCTTTGGCATTTCTACAGCGTAACGAGATACGAAGAGCTGGTTCGAGAGGTCGCCCAGGGCGAATTCGACGAGGGCTTCGTTTTTCTGCGTACAAAGCAGAATGCCCACAGGTGGCTGGTCGCCTCTGGTCATTTCGTTCTTCCTATAGTACGCCACATAGGTGTTCAATTGACCGAGATGTTCGTGCGTGAAGGCGGTTGTTTTCAGCTCCACCAAAACATGACACTTGAGCACTCGGTGATAAAACACCAGGTCCACGAAGAAGTGCTCGTCGCCGATCAGAATTCGCTTTTGTCGGGCTTCAAAGCAGAACCCGTGACCCATCTCAAGCAGAAACTCCTGCAGTCGGTCAAGCAGTGCATCTTCAAGGTCCGATTCCCCCATCGTGTCCTGAGATCTGATGCCCAGGAAATCGAAGATGTAGGGGTCTCGGATGATTTGGGCGGGTAACATCGTTTCCGCCGCAGCATGGGCCATCGCGGACAGCTTGGCTTTGTCCTTCGAAAGTCCGCTGCGTTCATAATACAGGCTGGCGATCTGACGTCGCAGTGCTCGGACGGACCAGTTTCCCCGGATGCATTCGATCTCGTGGAAGCGACGCTGGGTTTCGTCAGGAAGTTCGAGAAGTTCCGCGAGGTGCGAGAAAGAAAGTCGTCGGAAAGGTCAGGCTGGCCCGGTGGTGATTCGGGAGACAGTGTCTCCCGTTTTTCCTTCGTTGCGAAATTCAGCAGGGGTTGAAGTGTTGAGGCACCCGTGCGGGCGAGCAATTCGGGAGTCACTGACTCCGAAATTCGCGGATTGATGACTGCGAACTGGCAGTCGCAGCTACTACAAAGATCCCGCCTCGGAGAGACGGGGCACGATTACAGATTGGGACGACCCGGGGTGACGATACGGCATCGAGAATGCCGCTGGTCGAATTTCTTGATTGCTTCGTCTGTGATCAATGATGAATGGATCCGCAGGTACTCGAGCTTTCGAAAAGCACCGAGTGATGACAGTGATGCATCTGTGGCATTCGTGCTTTCCAAATACACATCTGTCACATTCGCCAGCTCAGGAAGTGGAGCGATCGCGGCGATGTCGTCATCGGATAGTGTGTCTTCGAACGTTATGGAAGTAATTTCCGCGCTTGGAAGCACATGGGCACGACGGACTTTGACGGACTTGTAGGCAGAGAGTTTGTCCAGGAACTCCTCATTCGCGCAGTAACAAAGATATTGATATCCGATGACTGAGCCGCTGACGGCGAGCAGGACGGTTGTGGCCACGATTCCCGTTTTCCTGCCAAATCGGAAGCACGTTCTTGCCACCCAATAATGCGCAGCGACGATTGCGGCGAGCAGCAGAGGCAGTCGAAGATTCGGGTAGTCACCTGAGAGTGCCATCAGCACACAGATGGAAATCGCTTCACGTCCGCCTCCAAGAGTCACCGACCTGCGATTCCCGGCCGGCTGTTCAGTGGAGTCTGCATTCGTCATATCTGACCTTGGCATGCGCACGGAATCAATGTCCGGGTGGCGGCACTGCGGGATCCTTCTGCGTCCCACGAAACTCAGCTCCCGCGCCCATCTCGTGGCATGCTATTTGACCGCATGACCCACGGGCAATCGTTTTGCCACTTTGAGCGTTCCTCTGACGCGGACCTCGAACTGCTTGGCGATTGAAGCGGGAATGAGACATAATCCCGACCCTCCGCCGATTTCCTCTTCTGACAGAGGCCCGCCATGAAGACACCAGCGAATATCCTTCTTTCTCTCCTTGCGTTGACACTCTGCCAATTCGCCGGGATGGATGTCCTGAGAGCAGGCGATGAGTCACGCGAGCTCGATGAGTTCTTCGAAACGCATGTTCGACCCGTGTTGATTGAAAAATGCCTCGGGTGTCACGGACCGCAAAAGCAGGAAGGTGGACTCCGACTGGACTCGCGCGAGGGCGTCCTGAAGGGCGGAGAGAACGGAGCTGCGGCGGTTCCCGGTGAACCTGCAACCAGCCATCTCGTTCAGGCTATCCGTTACGACGGTGATTTGAAAATGCCGCCGGAGCAGAAGCTGGATAAAGCACAGAGCGATGCTTTGATTCGCTGGGTGGAACTGGGGATGCCATGGCCAAAGTCAGTCGGAACACTGAAGCCGGTTCAACCCGACACCGCGAAGACTCACTGGGCATTCCAACCCGTGACAGATCCGCCAGTTCCAGACAACGTCACAGGGACAGTGCGAACTCCGGTCGATGCGTTCATCCTGCAGCGTCTTCAGCAAGCATCGCTGTCTCCGTCACCGGAAGCCGATCGCCGGACACTGATTCGTCGAATGACGTATGCGCTCACAGGCCTTCCACCCACTCCTGCCGCAGTCGAGGCCTTCGTTGCCAGTGAAGATCCTGAAGCCTGCGAAAAGCTGGTTGAGGAACTTCTGGCGTCTCCGGAACATGGTGAGCACTGGGCTCGACACTGGCTTGATATCGCGCGGTATTCAGACACCAAGGGCTATGTCTATGCGCGTGAAGAACGGTTCTGGGTTCATGCCTGGAACTATCGCGACTGGGTGGTGCGAGCCTTCAATTCAGACATGCCCTACGATCGTTTTCTGCTGTTGCAGATCGCCGCTGATCAGGTTCCGGATCGGCAGGAAGATGATCTGGCGGCGATGGGATTCCTGACGCTTGGCCGTCGCTTCCTGGGCGTTCGTCGTGACATCATCGATGATCAGATCGATGTGGTCTGTCGAGGCACGATGTCACTGACCGTTGGCTGCGCGCGCTGTCATGACCATAAGTACGATCCTATCCCGACGAGCGATTACTATTCCCTTTACGGAGTCTTTGACAGCAGTCGCGAATGGCTGGTGCCGCTTCCCGGGACCGCGGATGAAGGCTTCCTGAAAGAGTATCGCGAAAAGTCCGAAGCGATCGAATCGCTGCTTCAGGAGCGACGTGCTTCCACAGCTGCACGGGTGCGGTCCCGCGTCGCCGATTATCTGAAGGCACAGCTGGAACTGGATCGCTATCCGGAAGAAGGGTTCGACCAGATTATCTCGACAGAAGATCTGCTGCCTTCGTTTGTTCATCGGTGGCGAGATTTTCTTCGCGACTGTGATCGGAGCGGAGACCCCGTGTTTGCAGCGTGGCATGTGTACCGCAAACTCACGCCGGAGTCCTTTTCCGCGCAGTCCGCCGACATGACGGCTCAGCTGCAGCGTCTTCCGGCGGACAGGCTGAATCCGAGAATCGCGAGGGCATTCGAAGTCGCCCCGACCAGTTTTGCCGAGGTGATCGAACGCTATGCGTCAGTCCTTCTGGAGGTCGACAAGGAATGGCAATCGCGTCTCGACCAGGCGAAGGCGGCCGGCATGGAGCCACCGGCGTCGCTGGAGGATGCGGCCGCGGAGCAGATTCGAGCGATTCTGTATTCGCCTGGCAAACCCTGCTTTGTTCCCAACGAACCTGTGGTGTCCACAGAGTATGACTTTGATTCTGGCACGTGTAACGAACTCTGGAAGCGGCAGGTTGAAATCGATCGGCTCATTCTGAACGCACCGACTCAGCCGCGTTTTGCGGTGGCGATGAAAGACAGAAGTACGCCAGTGACTCCGCGAATCTTTCGTCGTGGAAATCCTGCCAACAAGGGAGACGATGTTCCTCGACAGTTTCTAAGTCTTCTGTCAGGCTCGAACCGGCAGCCGTTTTCTCAGGGAAGCGGGCGGCTGGAACTTGCGAAGGCCATCATCGATCCGACAAATCCGCTGACGGCCCGAGTGATCGTCAATCGCGTCTGGGCTCAGTACTTTGGACGCGGCCTGGTAAGTACTCCGGGGGACTTCGGACTGCGAGCGGATGCTCCGTCGCACCCGGAACTTCTGGACTGGCTGGCCGCTCGATTTGTCCAGGACGGCTGGAGTCTGAAAAAGCTGCATCGCCGAATTGTGCTGTCTGCCACGTTCCGTCAGTCTTCGACCGGGCCGGAAGATGCCGAGCAACGGGAGTTTGCCATTCAGCGCGATCCCGGCAATCATCTCCTCTGGCGCATGAACGCTCATCGTCTGACGTTTGAAGAACTGCGCGATTCACTGTTGGCCGTTTCAGGACAGCTCGAGAGAACAGCGGGAGGAAAACCACGGGACCTCTTTGCGGCTCCGTATCATCGACGGAGGACGCTGTATGGACTTGTGGATCGTCAGTTCCTTCCCGGCACGCTGCGAATGTTCGACTTCGCCAACCCGGACCTGCACATTCCACAGCGCAGTGAAACGACGGTACCGCAGCAGTCTCTGTTTCTGATGAATCATCCGCTCGCCATTGAACGGGCACGCGAACTTGCCAAAAGCGTTGAAAGTTCGGGAGATGCGGGCTCACGGGTTCAGCTGCTGTTCCGACAGGTCTTTCAGCGTGAGCCTACGAATTCACAGCTTGCAATCGCGATGGAACTGCTGGCTCAAAATGAAACGGCGAAGCCACCGGAGGAATCGCCGACGGCTCGGGACTGGTCCTATGGCTACGGTGCAATTGATGAAACCGCAAATCGCACTGGCAGCTTTACGGCGCTGCCCTATTTCTCCGGAACGGCCTGGCAGGGAGGACCTTCGTTTCCTGATGCGAAACTGGGCTGGGTCCAGCTGTCAGCGCAGGGCGGACATCCGGGAAATGACCGTGACCATGCCTGCATCCGACGTTGGACGGCACCGCGTGACATGAAAGTTCGGATCCAGTCGGAGCTGGTCCATGAACCTGAACCGGGCGACGGCGTTCGCAGCTTCATCGTGCATTCAGCCACCGGCATCCTGAACACTGCGAAGGCGAAGAAGCAGAAGGTCGTGAGTTCCGTGGAGCCTGTGCAGGTGAAGGCCGGGGAGACCATCGATTTCCTGGTGGACATCGATCAGGTGCTCAACAGCGATCAGTTCCTCTGGCAGATTACTCTGGAGTCTGTTGAACCAGGCGGCGAGCAGTCAGCAAAGTGGAACGCCGAAGCGGATTTCCCCAAGCCTTCCAATCCGTCACTCTCACCGCTTGAGCAGCTGGCTCAGGTGCTGCTCTGTTCGAATGAGTTCCTGTTTGTCGACTGATGACTCATGCGGCATCACTGACTCTGCGGCATCACTGACTCTGCGGCATCACTGACTCGTACGTGCTGCCGCATGTCATGAAGGAAAACTCAGCGTCGCTTGCCGCGTGGTTTCCCCGGCTTTTGTTTTGGGCCGGAGCGATGCGGTGCCGCCGACCGCGACTCGGAGCTTCGGCCCATTCGCATCGCGCCGCGAACGCCGCGCGATGAACCTGCTGCAGAGCTCTTGCGTTCGCTGGATGGGGATGCCGCGGGGCTGCGTCGCTTCTTGCCGCGAGTCTGTCCGGGACGATAGCCAAAGCCCGTCTTGCGCGGAGGACCTGACTGTTCTCCGGTTTCGAGGAAGTGCTTCAGTTCACGAACCTCGGTCGGATTCAGTTCGCGATGACGACCGACTGGCAGTGTTCCCAGACGCAGGGGTCCGAAGGCGATACGTTCCAGAGCCAGAACCTTATGACCGACTCGAGCGAGGAGACGGCGAATCTCGCGGTTCTTTCCTTCCTGAAGTTCCAGTTCCAAAATTGTGCTGCGGCCCTGTCGACCAACGACTCGAATGCCGCGAAATCGGAAGAAGCCTTCTGAAAAATACATGCCCTCACGCAGCTGGTGAAGGGTTTCCGGAGATGGAGTTCCGGCCACCTGACAACGATAGCGGCGAACGACCTCAAATCGAGGATGCGCCAGACGCTGGGCCAGGTCGCCGTCATTCGTGACCAGCAGGAGCCCTTCGGTGTTTTCGTCCAGACGTCCGACAGTGAAGAGTCGCTGATCTGCGACCGGCACCAGATCGACTGCCCGCGTTCGTCCTTCCGGATCGCTGTTCGTGCACAACACGCCCTTTGGCTTGTTGAGAAGAAAGTAGCGAGGACGAGCAGGTCGAAGCCGTTCTGAGTCCAGACGAACGTCACTGTCTTCCGAAGACACCGCCCGAGCCGGATCGGTCACAACTTCGCCATCGACAGTCACTCGACCATTGCGAATGTACTCCTCACAGTTCCGGCGCGAATCAACACCGGCCATGGCGAGGAATTTCTGAAGGCGAATCGTCGGACCAGATTCATCCTCCGCGCTGACTTCCGGAACGACCGGTGCGGCACCGCGCGCTTCCGGAACTCGTGGCCCCGGCGCGCGACGCGGCCGTTGCGGGCGAGCCGGTGACGGAGCGCGTCCTTCCTGACGGGTTGCAGGCTTGCGAGGCCCTTTCTGAACCGACCCGGACTTGCGTGGACGACGACTCGATCGATCAGACGGAGAAACCATTTCTTATCACTCAAACTCAAAGGCACAAACGGACCGCGCAGAAGCGTTCTGCGGGGTCGCCCAGTATACGCACGAACCCCGTGCTTCGAGGCGTTGAATTCCCGGAACCTCGGGATTCCTGAAACTCAGCGTCGGGATTCGGTGAGATCCAGCCCGAAATGCACTGGATTATTCAAATCGCGGTGCAGTGGCGTTGATCTTTTCTGTGAGCTCAGACGCGATTCGCAGTTCTCGAATTGCCCCCATGACCATCATCAGACAAATAATAGCGATCATCAGGAGATGCATGAGCAGGAGCAAGGGGGTTGAATAGGACTCCAGGTAACGCCAAATCGCCGCAAAAATCAGCGTGCCACCAAGGGGCAATATCCAGAATAAGAGCTTCAGCCCGTTTTCTCTTCTCACAGCAGCGACTGCAGTTGCAGCTTCGTTCACCCGCCCCTGTTTAAGAAGCTGCAAATGATCATAGGAGAGACTGTGTTTGAGTCGAAGTTCGGAAGCCAAATCGTTGAACAGCCCCTTCGTACCGCTTAAGTCCGCATCCTTTGGCATGGAACGAACGGCCGCCCGTTCTGCTGCAAGCCGGGTGTAAAGCCACCAGAACAAGCAGACACAAAAACTGCCTCTGAGCCATGGAAGACCACCAGAAATGATCGAGTGGATGGCGAAGTAGGCGATCAAAAAAGCGATTGCAGCAACCACAATGTTCGTCGCCCGACGCTTGCCCAGGATGTGGTGCAGAACGGCAGAATATTCGCCATCCCTGACCAGCTGCTTCTGCTGGTACGTCAGCGATGAAAGCGACGCAAGCAGTTTCTGAGCAGCTTGCCCGGATGTCTCTGTGGGTGAAGTACTCATGGCGATCGACATTCCTGGCCTGCAAACAGGTTTGATATCAGACAAGTTCGAAGCAGTTCGACAGCCAATCGTAATCAGACAGGTCGCCTGAGCAAACTATGGCCGTCCAGATCCCTGAGGAGGACCGAAGCCGGCTCCAAAAGCTTTGGGAATGTAGCCTTCGGATGTTCCTCTCAGCTGTGCTTTAATGGAAGCCGTTCGCTTCTCAATAAACAGTCGAGGCGGCATGGACTGGCCAAACTGCATACCGCCAAACCCGAACCCGCCTCGCTTTTCATTTCGCCCGGCGACGGCCGTCCGCTCACGTTCAAATGGTTCTTTCAGAGTCATCTCGATCGGTTCAAGAATGGCCAGAAGTTTGTCCTTCTGGAACTGCTGCTCGAACAGTTCCTGTACCAGAGTGTTGTACCGATTCCGAAACGTCTCATCGGCGAGCATGCGATCCAGCAGTCGGTTCTCACCGGCGTGCGGATGACGAAGACTCAGTTCCACAAGCTGTTCCGGCGTTCCTACAGCGGGCCATGTCGCCAGTGAAAGGTCAAGGTCCCACGGGATAAAGACAAACTTGTTACTCGAAGGCACAAGGTACAGATAGTAGTTGTGGCCAAAGCCCAGGTAGCTGTCGAGGTTCGAAAGGATGGCGTTGGCGGCGATGAATCTGAGGAAGGCGTCAACATCCAGACACGATTCAATCTCTGCCGCAAACTCTGCATCAGAAGCATGTGTGATGGTATGAGCCAGCTTGATCAGGCGTTCCTTCTGTTCGTCCGATGGCTTTCCTTCGGGGTCATAGATCGCCGCATAGTCTTTCCACTTCGTGCCAAGATACTCCGGTCCTTTCATCAGGTTTTCCGGTTTCAGCAGCAAACCAGTGCCATCGCCGAAGTGCCGTTCGAGGAATGCCTTGTTGACCTGTTCGGTCACTGTGTAGACACCCACAAGTTCACGTTCGTAACGACCAGGAACCGTCAGACTCACTTCCGCAAAACACGTTCGAGGCGCAGGGATGCGAGCGTCCCGAAAGAACTGGAATGACATCGACTCACGGCTCATTGAGGGATCGCTGATGCCGCAATGAAGATTGACCATCGTCAGGCCGTCCAGTTTCTGGTCATCCACGAAGCGATCAAAGTCCAGTTTGATTGACTTCTTCAATGCACCGGCTGTTGCCATGTAGGTGAAGTTGCCCTTGTACCGAACTCCAATCTTCGAAAGCTTCTGCCCGTTGAACTCGAGATCTGCCTGGGCCCATGAGAACTCAACGCCAAACGTATTGCGATGTCCCGACCCTGCAGGAACATTCTGTGGCGTGACATTTCCCGGACCAGGCCCAAAACCCGCGTCAGCCGGCGGGCCAAACTGTCCCGCACCACCTTTCGGCGCCAGTTTGTCAAACTCGTCCGCAGTCATTGACAGATGAATCTGATGGACTTTGGTCGTTCCAAAGACCCGGTCTCCAGCGCCGGATTCCTGAGCGACCGCGAAGCTGCAGAGGTTCGTCAGCAGAAGGACCAGGAACGTGAATGCAATCCGCATGGAAGAACCTCGTCTTGACGAAGCTGGACAATGAGTTGATGGGTACGGTTGAAGACTGAACACCGACGTTCGATTTTGGTTTCGGCATTCAGTCCTTGTTAAACAACAACCGTCCGTCCACCTCTGCCTGAGGAGATTCCAAACACGATGTACTCGGCCGCGTCTGCACCGACGTTGGTCATCCGATGAATCTCGCGCGGGTCAATCAGCACGGTATCGCCGGGGCCCATGCGTCGAGTTTCGCCGGAGACCTGCATATCGACCTGGCCGGAAAGGATCACGAAGACTTCCTGCATGTCTTCGTGGTAGTGCGACTGGAATGACGAACCGGCGGGAAGCCGTGCCCAGTTCAGCATTTGTACATGACCCTCCTGAAAAAGGTCGCGCGTTGCGATGACTCGCTTCAGGACTCCGGGATTCAGTGGATTTTCGTGCGAAGCGGGGACAAATCCGGAATCAGAGGACGAAACCCAGTGCATTTTCGCGTTCCCTTTGGAGGATCAAACTGCTGTTGCGGCCCGGCAGGATTTGCTGGTAAGGTTCGAAAGTTCGGAGATTTTGCCGGTTTTCGTGCTGAGTCGATTCGAGAAAAGCCGCAGACAAATTTCATGATGCGCGGAGTTTCTACATTCTGTGTGCGACAGCAACTGAGAAAGCACTCGTTTCGAATGCTGCTTGGTATGCTTGCGCTGCTGAATGCAGGCTGCCTCAATCCTCAGACGACACGTTTTCCTTCGTGGTACACGTGGTTTCCGGCTGCGGAGAATGAGGCGTACGAAAATCAGTATCCGTTTTCCGACCCGGACATCGGGCCGTCAACGGATGCCAATCCGCGAGGATACGATCGTCCTCGTTCTACCGCCAGGAGGGCTGCCGAACAGCGCGTGTTCCAGGGCATTCCTGTGGGACCGGAATCGGTCCCCGCCGGAGTTCCTCAGGGCGGCGCGAACAACAAGCGGTCTGTCTTCTGACAGACCAGAGGCTGGAATGCTGAGTAATCCGGACATCTCGTGGTCAGCGCTTTCCGCATTTGCCCGATCCATGGCACGAACACTCGAAGCGGGTGTCGATGTCCGCAAGGCTCTGCAGACCGCGTCGCGACAGTCTTCCGACAGTCGACTTCCTCCAGCGGTTGAAAATATCAGCCGCTGCATCCAGAACGGACAAACGCTGGCAGAGGCTATTGGAGAACAGGGCGAGCTGTTTCCCCGGCTGTTTCGAGATCTCGTCAACGTCGGTGAACAAACAGGGAATGTGCCGGAAGTCTTCGCCGCACTTGCGAAGTATTACGATTCGCGCATCTCACAGGTGCGGGAGTTTCGTTCAGCAGCCGCGTGGCCAGTGATCCAGCTCGTGGCGGCCATTTGTATTATCGGACTGCTGATCTTCATTCTCGGTATTCTTCCGCCAGGACCGGATGGCAAGCCGTTCAATGTGACGGGACTGGGACTCTACGGACCCACGGGTGCTCTGATCTGGGTCGGAGGCTGGTTCGGACTGGCTGTTGGCGGCTTCGTCGCATGGAAGTGGGTTCGCAACAGTTTCAGCGGCCAGGCGTTTCTGGATCCACTGCTGCTCAGCATCCCGGTCCTTGGTCACTGCATGAGTTCGTTTGCCACAAGCCGGTTCTCCTGGTGTTTCGCACTGACTCAGCAGGCCGGCATGTCCATACGCCCTTCTCTGGACTGCAGCCTGAAAGCAACCAGCAACGGAGCTTTCATCATGGCTGAGCCCATCATCTGGCAGGAACTGGCGGAAGGCGAATCGCTCACGGATGCACTCGCAGCGTCGAAGCTGTTCACCACAGAATACCTGCAGATGGTGGCGACGGCAGAACAGACCGGAACCGTTCCCGAACAGCTGGATCGGCTGAGTCATATCTTTGAAGACGATGCTCGTCGCAGCATGTCCAGACTCACGTCGTTTCTTTCAGGAGCCGTCTGGTTCTTCACGGCGTCGATCGTGATCTTCTTCATCTTCCGAATTGCCATGATTTACATCGGCATGATGAATGATGCTGTGCGGGATATTCACTGACATCGGCCGCGCCGGCTTCATCCGTTCGGTGCTGGGTTTAGGAGATCGATCCAGACTCCGTCAGCGTTTGTCCTTTCCTCGCTCCGCTTTGGCCGGTTTTTCCGGCATTTCTTCAAAGATCAGCGGCGTGGAGGAATTGGCTGGAGCAACTCGAAACTGAACGCGTCCTTCAAGGACTTTGCGGAGCAGATCACCGCACACTGTGCCGCGCCAGCCCGTCAGCAGCTTTGGTGTCTCTCCCGTTTCTCCCTGGCGAATCGCGCGAACAAGTTCATTCAGGTCACGGTTCGTTCCCACCAGAGACTGCGCGATGTCGAGCTCCGCGCAGACATTGCCCAGGGCAAGACCCAGCAGGCGTGAGATGACCTGATCGTCGGATGACGAATCATCCGGATGCTTAAGCCGCCTGGGAAGTTCGTCTTCGGGAATCCGCAGCGCCTCATCAATAACACCGACGATGTCTTCGAGCCGCTTTTTGTATTCAGGACGATTCAGATCGCGAGTTTGAAGAGCCTGCTGCACTGTTCGCGGACGGCGGCGAGCCAGATCGATGAGCAGGTCGTCCCGCAGCACTCGCCGCACCGGCTTGTTTCGGTAGGCCCCTTCTTCTTCGCGCCAGTGAGCAAGCTTCTGAGCGACTGCGAGTTCACGTCGAGGCAGTTTGTGGATCCCCGAAATTCGTTCCCAGGGTTCCTGCTGCTCATCTTCAAAGATCTCGCGACACATGCGATCAAATTCTGCGTAGGCCCAGTCGATCCTTCCTCTCATCTGCAGCCAGCGCGACTGGCGATTCCAGACATCCAGGACATGATCCACATCTTCAAGAGCATAGTGAATCTGTTCCGGCGAAAGAGGACGACGCAGCCAGTCCGTGCGAGTCTGATCGTTCTTGATCGTTTCACCAAGAACTCGTTCGATGATGGCCGAATACGACATCGGGTAACTGCGACCTCGAAGTCCTTCGGCAATCTGGATATCCACAAGCCGCTGCGGAATGAGCCCGCTGCGCTGGATGCAGAACCGAATTTCCGCCTGGCCGCCATGAACCACAACCGTGGTTTCTTCGTCCGCCATGATGTCCCACCATGCCCCGAGAGAAGGCACGGTCAGAGGATCCACCGCCACACACCGTTCGGGCGTTGCAAACTGCAGCAGGCCCAGTTCCGGCCGGTATCCGAGGTCTGAAACAAACTCCGTATCGAACGCAACGATCCCGCAACTTCGGATATGCTCGCAAAGTTCCAGAAAGTCGTATTGGTGGTCAATGATCTCGTCGGACATGATATTCAGCAGAGTTTCAGCGGGATTTCCACGAAGGATAATGCAGCCTCCACGGGATTTCGATCGATCCGCAGTTACTTCTTTTCGATGCACCACAAGTGCTTAAACGTACGAATGAAGATCTGCCCGTTCGAAATGGCCAGCGATGAGTTCGTGTCGCCATCGTTCAGCTTATTCTGGGCAAGCACGGAGTACTTCGGGCTGGCATCGAAGACGACCGTTTCACCATTCCTCATCAGCACATACAGCCGACCATCCGCGTGAACCATGGAACCCCAGGTGACAGCACCTCCGGCCGGACGTTTCGCAGCCTTCCATTTTTCTTCACCGGACACCACGTCATAACAGTGCGGCACACCGTTCTCTTCCACAATGTAAACATGGCCGTCGACAAGGACTCCGGAACCAACGCGCTGAGTATTCTGGGGATGCAGCCAGAGTCGGTCGGCAGTAATGTCTCCAGCTCCGCCAAGCTTCACTGCCAGCGCGGAACCGCCGTAGCCTGACATGGCCACTGCAACTCCGTTACCGACCAGCGGGGAGGTGTAGCAGTAGCTGTTCAGACCCTGACACTTCCACAACTCTTTGCCTGTCAGCGGATCGAAGCCATAGAGGAAACCAGATTTGTTCGCCGGCTGAGACTTCACGTCGCGGGAGTGACCCAGAAGCAGCTGGTCCTTGCCATCAATCTGAGTGATCAGCGGCGTGGACCAGGAACCAAAGGTCTGGTCCTGTTCCCAGACTGTCTTGCCCGTCTTTCGGTCAACGGCAAGCAGGTAGTTTCGACCGGCCGATTCATTGGGACCACACCACAGGATCACGAGTTCTCCGTAAAGCACTGGAGATGATCCGTTGCCAAAGGCATGCTGCCAGAGACCGAGGTCCGTTCGTTTCCAGAGCTCCTGACCATTGAACCCGAAGCAGAACATTCCTGCTGAACCGAAACTCACTACAACTCGTTCACCGTCCAGCACCGGTGATGCATTGCAGTACCAGTTCTCGTCCCAGTTTGTTTCCTTTTGCTCGAACGTCACATCCTTCTGCCACAGCTTTTGTCCATCGGCTCGTGCCAGACACAGCAGGCTGCGAATTGTTCCGCCCTTGTTTGCCTGAGTCAGAAAGATGCGATCACCCCAGATAACTGGTGTGGAATTTCCCTGATGATCCAAAGCGACTTTCCATTTGACGTTCTCCTGTTCTCCCCACGTCAATGGAAGGTTCTTTTCAAGACAGTATCCCTGTCCCGTCGGTCCTCGCCATGCCGGCCAGTCATCAGCGATTAGATGCGGCTGTGACCATGCGAAGATACAGACAACGCCCAAAGCAAGACTCAGCCTGGCCATAATCGCCTCAACGTGAAAAGAGTACGTCGCGGATTCCGTCCTTCGAAGCCATCATAACGGCGCGTGTCGTCCTCGGGAACCACGGGGAATTCCGCGGGTCCCGCAGAGTGTATTCCGGCTCTCCGCGGACGCGATTCAGTTCGCGCCGGATGACGCTTTGACTTTCGTCATCACGGAACTCCATTCCTCCGGTGACAGCTCCGTGGCTTCATCAACGATCAGCCGAGGAATGCCCTCAAGGATCGGATACCGCATGCGAACATCCGGGTTTGTGCAGACCAGTGATTCGCCATCCTGGATCAGCGACGCTCGGCACTTTGGACAGCGCAGCATGGTCTGGTGAGCGTTGAGTAAGAAGCTCATGTCCTAGAAACCTCGCAGTTCTCGAATGTCCTTAAACGTTCGCAGCCGGTATCCGATTCCCGCGTAGTCCAGTGAGGAACACAGTGCTCGCACTGCGACACCCATACCGTCCGGACCACTGAATCCGCCGAACTGACCGCCACCCTTCAGATGCGGTTCTGTTTCGAGGTAGAAGCCATCCAGTCCCAGTTTCTTCAGGCGAGGTTCGATAGAGGCCAGCTGGTCACGCAGATCGCGGAAGATCATTTCGTGGCCGGAATCCCCTTCATTGCAGGGCACAAAGTTCTTCAGACGCTCTTCATCCACCGCGCCTTCCCAGACGAGATTCGGGTCGATGCGGTAATCCTTCACGTGCATCCAGCCCAGCCATGGCAGCGTCGCTTTGTATTCAGAGAACACCTGAATCGCGTTCTTATTCTGTGCCGCCACGTTTCCGCCATCAAAAATGAGCACAGCGTTCGGGTGATCCACTCGCTTTGCCAGTTCCGCCAGCAAAGGGCCGGTTTCACCAATCAGATTCGGTTCGATTTCAATTCCGTAAACCAGGCCTTCGTCGGCGCATCGCTGAGTAATCTGGCGGATCTGATCGGCGGCCTGATCCAGATGCTGTTCCGGCTTTGTCCCGCGAGGATGATAGAACGAGAAGCCTCGAATCAGCTTTGTGTCCAGAGCTTTCGCCGCGCGAATCGTTCGAGCCACTTCCCCGGTCAGGTATTCCTCGAACGGGACAAACTTGTTGTGCGAGCCGTCATCCACATTCAGCAGTTTCACCTTGCCGATGCGAGCCCCGATGCTCGTGACCCGAACACCGTACTCTGCGTGCAAGGCCTTCAGTTTCTCAAGCTTCTCCGGAGTCAGTTCCGTGACATGCTCGACCTTGCCTTCACCGGTCACATCAATAAACCGCGGGCTGTAGTTACGAATCCCGACGGCGGCAAGTGCCGTCATTTGTTCCAGAGCCGTGCGACGGTTGGCCGCTTCATCGGCAAACGCACTGATAATGACAGATGGTCGTGTCATGGGACTTTCTCGTTTTCCTGGTATGACTAAATCGCCGCAAATGCAGAAAGCTCATTGAGTGCAGACATTGTTCAGGCTTCAACGCGCTGGCACAAGCGATGACCGAAGCGTGAACCGCGGACTCACTTGCGAATGTCGTACTCTTTGATTTTCCGGTACAGAGTCCGTTCGCCGATGTTCAGCATCCGGGCGGCTTCTTCGCGGTTGCCATCGGTCAGATCCAGTGCTCGCTGAATGTAGTACTTTTCGACTTCTTCCATCGGCTTGCCAATCAGCGAATCCGCACCGGACGGCATGTCGAGATCCGGTTCGGGAATCTGGTCCTTCACAAGACCTGCAATCTCAGGCGGAAGACCGTCGATGTCCAGAATGCCATCGGAATCGAGCACCAGCATGCGCTCAATCACATTGCGCAGCTGTCGAATGTTTCCCGGCCAGTGATACGCAAGCAGCGCTTTGCGAGCCGCTCGCGAAAAGCCCTGAACTTCGCGACCCGTCTTGCGGGACAGATCACGCAGGAAGTGCTCCATCAGCAAAGGAATGTCGCCCGTGCGTTCTCGCAGCGGAGGAAGATAGATCGTCACCACATTGAGACGGTAATAAAGGTCCTCGCGGAACTTCCCTTCTTCAACATTCTTGTGCAGGTCCGCGTTCGTTGCGGCCACCAGGCGAACGTTGATGGGCAGTTCGTCGTTGGCTCCCAGTCGAGTAATCTTGCGGTCCTCGAGAACTCGCAGCAGCTTCACCTGAGTATCCATCGGCATCTCGCCGACTTCATCCAGAAACAGCGTACCGCCATTCGCATGTTCGAACTTGCCAATTCGCCGTCCGAGTGCACCAGTGAAGGCACCGGCTTCGTGACCGAACAGTTCGCTCTCCAGAATGCTGTCCGGAAGTGCGGAGATATTCAGCGGAACGAACGGCTTGTTCTTGCGAGGACTGTTCTGATGCAGTGCTCGAGCCACCAGTTCCTTTCCCGTACCATTCTCTCCCTGAATCAGGACGGTCACATCGGTCGGCGCGACGTTCTTCAGAATCTCCACGATGGCGTGCATTTGCGGACTGGTGCCGATCACGCCTTCAAAGCCAAATCGCTCATCCAGAGACCGACGCAGCTCCGCGTTGCGACGAATCAACCGCAGCCTGGCGGACGCCTTTTCAACCGCGGACCGCAGTTCGCTGATGTCCAGCGGCTTCGTCAGATACGTGTAGGCACCATGCTGCATCGCGGTCACGGCAGAATGGATCGAGCCATGGCCGGTGAGGACGATCACTTCCGCGTCCGGCAATTCTTCCTTGGCCAGTCGAAGGATTTCGAGACCATCCACCTCGCCCATTCGAAGGTCGGTCACGATCACGTCCCACGACTCCGCGTGAATCAGCTGAGCACCTCGTTCGCCGGAACCGGCGACCCGACAGTCACAGTTAATTCGCGCCAGTGCGTCAGCAACCGCCTGAGCATGTCCTTCGTCGTCATCGACAATCAGGACTCGCACAGGAATTGTGGAGAGATCGGAAGGATCGTTTTTCGTATCTGCCATGTTCTCTTCAATGTTGTTCGGTGGAACTGACTACTGGATCAGACTCTGAATCGAAGCGAAGTCCGTTTTCAGAGATCGATACAATTGCTGGTAGATCGGGTAGCCAGCGTTGTAAGTTCTGGTCGCTGCGGCCTTGTTTGCTGTCTTCGTTACCACAGAAATGGTCGCCTTGCAGGCTTCCACGACAGACTTGTAAGAACCCGTTCCGGCAGCAGCGAGCAATGCGACGCCGTAGGCCGGGCCTTCGGACGCGTTGATGGTGACGACTGGCTGACCGTAAATGTCTGCCTGCAGCTGACGCCAGAAAGGACTTCGAGCACCGCCGCCGGACAGACGAATTTCCTTCACCGGAATATTCATCGAGCGAATGATCTCGAGAGTATCGCGCATCGCATACGTTGCCCCTTCCATCACGGAACGTGCCAGGTGCGGCTTGCCATGTCGAAGGCTTAGCCCGATCCAGCAGCCACGAGCATTTGGGTCTGCATGAGGCGTTCGTTCGCCCGTCAGGTACGGAAGGAAGAAGAGTCCTTCGCTGCCGGCAGGAGCATCGGCAGCCTGTGCAGTAATCAGTTCATACGGATCGATCTTCTTCTTCTTTGCTTCCGCCACTTCTGCCTGGCACAGCTGATTGCGATACCACTGCAGACTGCCGCCTGCGGACAGGACGCATCCCATCACGTGCCACTTGCCACGAACCGCATGACAGAAGGTGTGAAGTCGTCCTTCCGGATCTACCTGTACCTCGTCGCTGTGAGCAAACACGACGCCGCTGGTCCCCATTGTTGCCGAGACAACACCGCGACCCACAATGCCGTTTCCAATGGCGCTTGCTGCCTGGTCGCCGCCACCGCCGACGACTGGAATTCCGGCTCGCAGTCCCATCGCTTTCGCAGCAGACTCCGTCAGGACTCCCGTGACATCTTCGCTTTCATACACCTTTGGAAGAAGCGCTGAATCAAGATCCAGTTTGCTGAGCAGTTTGCCGGACCAGTTGCGATTCACAACGTCCAGCAGCAGCGTGCCCGAAGCATCGCTGACCTCAGTCGCAAAGTCACCCGTCAGGCGAAAACGAACGTAGTCTTTGGGAAGCAGAACTTGAACCGTCTTGTCAAAGTTCTTCTTCTCTTTGTTTCGAAGCCACAGAATCTTAGGTGCGGTGAACCCCGTCAGAGCCGGATTTGCCACCATCTGAATCAGCGCTGATCGGCCACCGGCTCGCGTTTCAATCTCAGTACATTCGGCCGCTGTTCGCTGATCGTTCCACAGCAGCGCCGGACGAATGACCTGGTGAGCTTTGTCGAGGAACACGCTTCCGTGCATCTGTCCGCTGAGACCAATGCCGCCGATATCGGCAGGTTTGAGCTTTGCCAGCTTCATCACCCTGCGAACGGAATCCACGGACGCCTTCCACCAGTGATCAGGTTCCTGTTCTGACCAGCCGGGCTTCGGACTGCTCAGCGGATACTCTTCAGTCGCTGAAGCAAGGATCTCGCCCGTGTCCTTCATTGCCAGAGTCTTGGTTCCGCTGGTGCCGATATCAATTCCCAAAAAGACGGGCATGACAAACTCACTGAGTGGTGGAGATGGAAGTGAAGAAAAAGAAAAAGGGTCTGAAGTTCAACGGCGCGTTTGACGCGACTGACGAGTTCAGCTGATCTGCCAGCGAACACCAAGCAGCGTCAGGAATTCTCGACAGAACGCCGGGTGAGCGGGCCAGGCAGGAGCGGTCACCAGGTGACCGTCCACCAAAGCCGCATCAAGCGCGATGGGAGTGTAGATGCCGCCAGCCAGAGTGACTTCCGGACTGCATGCCGGATAACAGGTGGTCTTTCGGCCATACAGGATTCCTGCCGCGGCAAGAATCTGAGCACCATGGCAGATCGCAGCAATCGGTTTCTTCGCGGCATCAAATTCTTTCA
The DNA here is from genome assembly GCA_046349695.1 of Planctomycetaceae bacterium. Lineage (GTDB taxonomy): Bacteria > Planctomycetota > Planctomycetia > Planctomycetales > Planctomycetaceae > SXXK01. Next base: position 71,816 of record JAXMBV010000008.1, read on the forward strand.
CCAGGCTGATCACCGCGGCATTGAGCCGAAGATACTCCGGGGATCGTCCACCAGGGATCAGCAGCCCGTCGTAGTGGGCAGCTTTGGCTGACGCGAAATCTGCATTCAAGGTGAAGCCATGACCAGGCTTTTCGGAATACGTCTGATCGCCTTCGAAGTCATGGATGGCTGTTCGAACGCGATCTCCCGCCTTCTTGTCCGGGCATACGGCATCGACTTGAACACCAACGGTCAGCAATGTCTGGAACGGAACCATGATCTCGTAGTCCTCGACGAAATCACCCGCCAGCAGCAGTACTCGCTTCCCGGTCATTGTCTGTCTTTCCAGCTGAATCTTGCCCCACGAAAAGCCTGCCAGATTGTCAGACAGGCCGTGGTTGCCATTGTGACGGTTGTAACAGAAAGTGTTATCGGCCAACACGATAGCGACTTTTTTCCGTGTTGTCGTCTCTCTCAGAACCGGCGATTGCCGGATTGACGGGGTTTCGCGTCGGAGAACACTGTGCGTAAAGTGATTTGACACTTGAACTTCTGACGAATCTGCGTCAGGATATGAGACTGTTGAGTCCGCAGATTGTGTTTTGCAGAAGGGTGAAAGAAGTACTCAGGATGGCAAAGGAAGAAGCAATTCAGGTAGAGGGCAACGTCATTGAAGCCCTCGCGAATACTCAGTTTCGCGTCGAGCTGGAGAATGGTCATCAGGTAATGGCCCACGTTGCCGGCAAGATGCGCAAGCACTTTATTCGTATTGTTCCTGGTGACCGGGTCGTGGTGGAAGTTTCTCCTTATGACCTGAAGCGCGGTCGCATTGTGTATCGCGAAAAATAATGCCATGGCTGATGGCATTGAGTGGCATACGAGCATTGAAGAAACGTGCGCATGACCGCTGACGCAGCAACTCCGTCCTTTGTTCAGATCTTTACTGACGGTGCGTGCAGCGGGAATCCGGGACCCGGTGGCTGGGCCTGCATTCTGCGACATCCCGCAAGCGGCAAAGAAGCTGAGTTCAGTGGCGGCGCTGCGGAGACCACGAACAACCAGATGGAGCTTCAGGCCGTGATCGAAGGCCTGAAGCGATTGACTCGACGATCGCGCGTCGAAGTCGTCACAGACAGCTCCTACGTGGCCAAAGGCTGCGCGGAGTGGCTTCCGGGGTGGAAGCGAAATGGCTGGCAGCGTCGTGATGGCAAGAAGCTTGTTCCGATCAAGAACGAAGACCACTGGAGAGAACTCGACGCACTGCTTGCAAAGCACTCGGTCAAGTTCACTCTGGTGAAAGGTCATGCGGGCCACGCTGAAAACGAACGTTGCGACGTGCTTGCAGTCGCTGCCGCCGAGCAATTCAAATAAGCTGCCAGCAGCAGATTCAGTCGGTGCCAGGCTTTTCAGCCTTTGTGAGAAGAGGACAGCGTCGTGGGAACCGAGCGCACGATTCGAGTGGAAGCACTGACTCGCGTGGAAGGCGAGGGAGGGCTTCATGTCAGACTCGAGGGAGATCGGGTCGAAGATGTGAAGCTGTCGATCTATGAACCTCCTCGATTCTTCGAAGGATTTCTTCGAGGTCGCGCGCTGGAAGAAGTTCCGGACATTACAGCTCGCATCTGCGGCATCTGTCCGGTGGCGTACCAGATGACGGCGGTCCATGCTCTGGAACGTGCGCTGGGAATACCGATTCCGGAAGAAGTTCGAAGACTCAGACGACTGCTGTACTGTGGCGAATGGATTGAAAGTCACGGACTGCACATGCACCTTTTGCAGGCGCCGGACTTCTTTGGCTGTGCCAGTGGCATTGAGCTGGCTCAGAAATATCCGCAGGAAGTTTCTCGAGGCCTGCGTCTGAAGAAGCATGGCAACCAGCTGCTGGAGGTGCTTGGCGGACGGGCCATCCATCCTGTCAACGTGGCCGTCGGCGGCTTTCATCGCGCTCCGTCAAAGGCGGATCTGCAGCGGTTAATCCCCGATTTTCAGTGGGGACTGGATGCGGCGATCGAGACAACAAAATGGGTGGCCTCGTTTGACTATCCGGATTTTCCGTGTGAATGGGAGATGGTCTCCCTGAAACATGACACGGAGTATCCAATGAACGAAGGCAGAATCGCCAGTTCTTCCGGAAAGCAGATCGAAGTTGCTGACTATGAAGGCGAGTTTGAAGAACACCATGTGGCTCACAGCACCGCACTGCATTCGCTGCGAACAGACCAGCAGTCCAGCTACTACGTCGGCCCTCTGGCTCGTGTGAGCCTGGCGTTTGATCAGTTGAGCCCTTCCGCAAAACGTACGGCGGACACTGTTCGATTTGAAGTCCCCTGTTTCAATCCGTTTCGCGCGATCATCGCGCGGGGGCTGGAACTGATTCATGCGTTTGAAGAGGGATTGGAAATCCTGAAGAGCTATGAGCCATGGGCACCGGCAAGGGAGCCATATGACTATCGCGAAGCGGAAGGATGTGCGGCCACGGAAGCTCCACGCGGTCTGATCTATCATCGTTACCGCATCGATGCTCATGGGAAGATCCAGTTTGCGAAGATCGTGCCCCCGACATCACAGAATCAGCGACAGATTGAAAAAGATCTTGCCGGGTGGATCCCGCGTGTGATGAGTCACAATGATCAGCAGATGTCCGATGACTGTGAGCGACTGATTCGGACGTACGATCCCTGCATCAGCTGCTCGACTCATTTCCTTCGGCTGAAGGTGGAACGCACGCCGGCATCGCCGCGCGTGGATTGCTGAGGTTCGCAGCGCACCTGGATCCATCCAGAATGTTTGACGGACGGCGTGGGATGAAATCATGCGGCGAGTACTGATCGTTGGAATTGGCAGTGCTCATGGTGATGACCAGGCGGGCTGGCTCGTCATTCGCCAGCTGCAGAAGCTGCTGACCGTCGATGATGGGCGAGGAATTCGTGGCACGTCGAATGCCGTGTCGGAGTTGGCTGAACTGTTGGTCGAATGCAGACAGGCTCAGTCCCCGATGGATCTGCTCGACTGGATTGAAGGCCACGAAACACTTCATATCGTCGATGCCTGTGATTCTGCTCATTCCACTGATTCTGCTCATTCCACAGAGCCTCGAACATTCGAATTCGTGCCGAGAACACGGCATACTTCAGCCGCGTGGCGGGATGTTCTGGAAACGGGCCGCTGTTCGGGCGGTACGCACGGATTTGATGTTCTGAGCGTTTTGGATCTTACGGTTCATCTTGGCAAGCCGCCGGAACGAGTCGTCTTCTGGCTGGTGCCCGGGACAGCCTTCGAGCGTTCTGAAACACTTTCCAGTGCGGCCCTTCAGGCTGTCCACGTCACCGTTCAGCGGATGAATGATCGTCTGCGAAACAACGACAGACCGCAGGATGAGTCGAAGAGTGAATAAGCCAGCAGATTCAAGCAGCAGACTCCGGCCAACATTCGCCATTCGGGCCAATCCGTCCGAGGAACAGGTTCGCATCGCCCTTCGCCTCGTACCTCACTTCGTCCTTCGAAGAGTCGCGTGCTTACTCACCGCCGTGCTGATACTTGCTGGTGTCAGTCACGCACAGGACGAAGACCAGCGCGTCTCCGAAAAGAAGATGATGCAGGTGCTTCAGTTTGCGTTTCAGATGGCAGACGAGGGAGTCAGTGAGATCAGCTTTGAAGCGGTCCGGAAATCCCTTGGTGCGGGCCCGCCCTATCCGCTTCGAAGTGAACGCGACGACCTGAAGAGCGCCACTGAGATGCTGATGCAGATCGATAACAGCGTCTATCAGAAACTTGCACTTCTGGTCAATAAATGGCGCGAACAGCAGACGGATTCGAAAGGCATCTATCAGACTCTGAAGAGCGTTGTGTTTCCCGGTGCCCAGGGATCACGCATTCATCTTTACCAGTATCATGAACCAGCACCAAAGGAATCGATGGCCGAAAAATCCGTGGGGCGACTTCTCATCGAAGCAGCCCTCCTCGCGAACGAAACTCAGGATCTGGTCAATACGCTCAGATCCTTCAAAGACGCGGCAAATTCTCCTGACGCGCGATGGAGTGCGCGGGTGCTTCATCTTGAACTGGCGATGAGGTGTGAATCCTCGCCGACAAATCCGCTGCCTGAATCGGCAAGTCTCCGGTCGGTCGTTTCGGAACTGGTTCTTGAGAGTCGTGACGAATCGTCATTCGCGCGATGCAGTCCTTTCGTACACGACAGTCTGTTGCTGCGTCTTCGCACACTGCAGCAGTTTCCGGAACACCAGGAAGCCGCCTCACAGTTGCTGCGCAAAGCCATTCTGGCTACCTCCGGCGCGGAGAGTCTGCAGGGAGCGTCAGCGTCTCGGCTTTCCTTCATCCTTTGCCTCTCGGAAACTCACAGGGCCTTTCTTCGAGGAGACATTGATGAGGCATTAAGAATGGTGCAGGTCGCCGACAAACTGGCACTGTCCGTCTCGGCGGGAATGTCGCAGACAACCAGGAACGCTCTTCTTCAGGATCACGATCGGACCATCGCACGATGGCTGCTGTTGTTTGGTCAGAAGGATCCGGCGATCGCGCGAGTGCGCAAGTGTGTCGAACGAGATCTTCAGGCGACGCCTCAGGCCGCGGGCACTCCTTCGGCCGCCGGCATTCTCTGGCAGGAACTTCAGGTGTTACCTGCAGACGCCCGCTTCGGAATCCTTCTGGAAGGAGCCTTTCTTCCTGGCTCGCAGCAGCTTCGAATCCCAGCCTTCGCCAGACTGCTGGAAGAGTTACCGCCAGCAGCGATCTTGAAGTCCCTTCCGGATCCGGTGCAGAGTTATCTGACTCACACGTCATCCTTCGAGTATCGGCGATTGATGGGAAATTCGTTCTCGGCACTTCTTTCCGCTGCGGCAGAATGTGGTCGAATGGGAGACGTCGAGAGCCGACTGAACTCCGAATCGCAGACGGACAATGGCCAGGCCGCAAATTCACCCGCGCGAACGATGGCGCAGATAGCCATCCTGCTCAGACTGCGCCGTGATGCAGAAGCCCGACAGCTGCTGAAGACACTCCCGCCCATGCAGGTTCTGTGTCGTTCCGAATTGGATGGCTGGATGCTGGTTGTGATGCTTCAGGAAATGGCGCTCCGGGACGAATTTGTTCCGGACGTTCAGCAGTGGCTGGCTCAGCGGACGGACGGTGCGGATTCGCGACTGCAAACACTGATCGGTGAAATCCAATTGCGAATTCTGCCGGACCGGAATCCGAAGGAAGCGTCGACGTCACCATCGCGTGCCCTTCTGATTGCGGGATCAAACCGAATCGCAGCCCCGCTGAGTGCTGTGGTGACTCCGGCCACATGGGTATCGTTCGACGGGATCACCTCTCATCTCACCGGGACCGGAAACGATCAGCTGTACTTTCCGTATCCTCTGTCCGGTGAATTCACCATCTCAGGACTTGCCCTGAGTGGACCGGGAGGCGAATCGGACCTGGGGTTTGACGGCCTTTGCTTTGAATCAACCGCCAGCGGGATCCTGAATGTTTCCAGTCTCCGCAACCATTCCCGCAGTCTTCGATCCATCAGCTTTCACGACACAGGGATCTGGGATCGAAAAGCCTTGATGGTGTCAAACGATTCCATGCGACATTACGACAATGGTCACTTGATCTGGACGGGCGCGCGACCAACTCAGACCACTCCCTGGTTCTTCCTCAGCAGCAGTTGCGGTCGAAGAAGTTACTGGCAGGATCTTCAGATCTCCGGTCAGGTCAGCATCCCAAAAGAAGTCTCGCTTGCCGGAGGTGCAAGCCTGCGAGGCTGGAGCTGCAATCTCTTTGAACAGAAGCGCAGTGATGCGTTACTCACCACCGGCCCGAATGAGAACGTCGATCTGTCAAAGTCTCACGACTGGAGCTGCAGGGATGGCCTGATCATCGGACGTCGAAAAGCCAGTCCTGACGTCATCGTGGCACAGGCCGACATTTCTGCTCAGGGGCTGCTGCAGTACGATCGACCGCTCGTGTCGGGGGAAACACTGACATGGGAATTTGAATACCTGCCTGATCAGGTGCTTGCTCATCCCTGTCTTGGACGGACGGCCATACTGTTGACTGAGCGGACTGCGGCCTTGCACTGGTTACCGGTGTCACCGGAAGACCGGACTCTGTTTCCCGTCGATCAAGCCGTTGAGATCTTTCGAAGCAACGAACAGCCATTGCTGACACCCGGCTGGAATACCGGGCGCATCGAGATCACAGAAACGCAGATTGAAGTCTTCATCAACAATCAGCAGATCCTGGTGCTTCCGGCCGGAACATCAGCATCGAACGTGCTGCAGGAAATTCCGGTCTGCTCTCAGCCGGGGATTCAGTTTGGCGTCTACCACAATGTTCATAAGACAGCCGCACATGTTCGCAACATCGTTCTGAAGGGGCCCTGGCCCGAGTCGATCACGCCGAAAGAATTTGCATCGATCATGAACGGATCGCAGCTCATCGCGAATCCGGCGACTGAAGAAATCTCGGCATGGCTTCAGACGTCGTGTGGAGACAGTCCGTTCGAGCTGGGAGTTGATCGCTTCCTCGATTCGGTGCAGTCACTTTCCGACTCGGAGCGGTTCCGGGCAGTGAAGTCGTGGGCCATGCCCGACAGAGTCAGCCCATCCTGGAGACTCTTTGGCAGTCCAGGCATGCGAGCCAACAGAGTTGTTCCGGAAGCGGAAGTGGTCGATGTGTTCCATGGTCAGCGTCCCGGAATTCCGGCACTCAGCGCGCCCGTTTTGATGATGCTGGACCTTGCTTCACAAACAGGGCAGATGGAATCGCTTCGGTCTGAGATTCACACGCTGGCTCATCCGGATCCAGCGAACGCGATTGTTCCGAATGACAATCAAACCGGCGAAGCAGAAGTTCTGGCTGCGAAGATTGTGCTGACCTTGATCGATCTCCGAACGAAGGCTGACGACGGACGCAAAGGTCTGCTTGAGATTGCCGATCTGATCAAAGGCCGACCTGACCTCGTCAGTCATTCAAATCACTTTGGCCTGCTGATGCTGGCGGATCAGGCAGATTCTGAACCAGACTGTGCGGCGGGCGTGCTGCAGATTCTTCAGGTTCTATCTTCGAAGGAAAGTCCTTCACTGGCGTATGCTGAGCGCCGCAAAGCACTGGCAGATCTGACCGCGTCGCTGCGATCGCTGCTGCTGGTTCGAGATGACGTGAGCAAGAATGGACAGTCCGTGCGACCGCTTCAGCAATGGAAGCCGTTTCGCAGTCTGAGAGCAAGTCAGCACGCCGCCGGGCAACCGGAATCGCTCTGGGTTGAACGATCGGATCAATCGCTCCAGCACGTGATGGGAACTGAGTGTGATGTGATTCGGTGGCCGATACCACTTCGGGGCGATCTGGAAGTCACGTGTCAGCTGCATGCTGCGGAAGGCCAGTTCCCGGCCATCGGTTTCGGAGGTGTGTTCTATGAACCGCGTTCACAGACCCAGGACGTTCGACGCTTCCTTATGGGACGTGGCGACGATGAGCGCAGCAAACCGGTCGACGCGGTTATTGGCGAAAACTCGTGCCAGGTGTCGCTGGTTGTCGCAGGTCAAATGATGAAACTTTCTGTCGATGGCAAAGAAGTGCTGACCGAACCCATCAATTCGGAACAGGGAAGCTGGTTGTGTTTTCGAGCAGCAAAGAACCCCGGGGCTGGTATTTCCGACATTCAGCTGAACGGTGCCACGCCCGCGCGTGTCGTTTCTCTGGATACGAACGGATTGCTGCCCGGATGGTCCGCGCCGTGGTTTTCGGAAGACGATGTTTTCCCGAAAGGCAATCCGTCGTCGATGGACTGGCGATCTTCTCAGGGACAACTTGTTGGTGTGCGCAGAGCGACTCTGGCGAATACCGGAAACCGCAGTCTGCTTCGCTACTTCCATCCCTTGCTGGAGGATGGTGAGATCTCATGGCGCTTCTTCTATGCGGCGAAGGATCGCAATGTGTTTCCGGTTCTGGGCGATACCGCATTTCTTGTTGAAGCGTCTCGCCAGCCATCCGTTCATCGAGTGAAAGGCAGTCGCTGGGAAACGGCTGAGTCGGATTTTGACTCGACAGGTCGTACTCCCGCAGATGTGATTCTTGGCGAACCAGAGCTGATTGAAAACCAGTGGAATCACGCGGACCTGCAGATCATCGGCGATCGTGCCATTCTGAAGGTGAATGACAAAGCGGTGATGGAAAAGGTGCTTTCGGACGACAACGATCGAACCTTTGGTTTCCTCCACTGGAACGGGGACTTTGAAGCGGCCGTTCAGGATGTTGACTGGGTGCCGGCTCCGTGAAGACTGCCGTCTGATCCGCTTGACATACAGACAAATCGCTTCAACACTCTGATTGGCGGAATGGCACGAGCCTCGCCCTCCTTTTTTCAACAGGCTGTTCAAAGCAGTGGGTTCGCAGCAGGCAGGTGACTGAGATGGGAAAAAAGGCGAAAGCAAAATCCGGTGTCGCCGAAAGTCCATCGGAAGCGGATTCTTCTGCCGTGATCTCGGCGGAAGGTGTGGCGACGGCAGCCATCGCTCAGGTGACCGTCGCTGCCGATGGGACTTCCTGGCTTGCCGCGGAGAAAGGCTATTCGCTGGCGATTCGCGACGGTCACATTCTGGCTCGCAATGCCAAAGGGGCAACACTGTCGGCAGTGCCTCCCGCCGTCAGGGAAACGGAACTCTACCAGCAGCTTTACAGTCTTCGTGACTGGCTTGCCGAACACGATGCTCAGTGCATTTCCCAGATCGAATTGTGGATGTTGCGATCCCTGCCTGTGCCTCGCAGCGTGCTGGCTGCGGTCTGCAAAGATCCCTCATGGCAGAACGTTCTGAAGAATGCTGTTGTGTGTTCAGTGAAGAAAGGTCAACTGGTCCAGAAGGAAGCCGGCTTTCTCCAGGAGATCAGCGAAACGAAGGGCGCTGGGATTATCGACCTGGATGGCGAAAGCCAGTGGCTGAAAGCGGACTGTCTTGCGATTCCACATCCCATTCTGCTTCAGGAACTGAATGACTTTCGACAGATGACCGTTGAACTTGGCATCCAGCAGAATCTGGATCAGCTGTTTCGGCAAACGTGGGCTCCGGCAAAGGAACAGCTGGAATCCTCAAGCGTTGGTGAATTCAGCAACGGCAAGTTTGCGCAGTTGAATCACGCGCTGGGACTGTGTCGCCGTCTGGGATATCGCGTCAGCGGCGGATACGCGTGTTGCCCGGTCTGGGAAAATGGAGCACAGACGGAAGCAAGGTATTGGATTGGAGCGGAGTATCCTGAAGGAGAAACGTGGACCGGAGATCTCACCTTCACGGATGCTCAGGAACACACCGTCCTGATCAGGGATGTTGGTCCGGTCACATACTCGGAAGGCATGCGCATGGCCGCGGCGATTTATGCAAAAAGAGTTGTCGAAAAAACGGAAGAACTGTCCTGAAGGTCGGCCACGTCAATTCGATACAACCGCAATCTGCGCCATAACCTGTATTGTTCCCGCAGTGTCGCTGAGTTTTCTGATCGCTACAGATTTCTGCTGAAACTGGGTGCAGGACCAGGCCGAAACGGCTGAAGAACGATACCCTCTCGACAGCGTGGTTGAGTCAATGTTATGTCTGAAGTGCGAAGATCACGTCCCATGCGAATTGTGCTTGCGTCGTCTGAAGCAGTGCCGTTTTCAAAAACAGGTGGCCTGGCTGATGTGACCGGAGCGCTCGCAAAGTCGCTGGATCAGCTTGGTCATGATGTCGTTTTGATTGTGCCCGACTACTACGTGCTGCGGCAGTCTGCCAAAGGCCTGCCTCCTGTGTACGACACTGGGCTCAAGCTGACTTTGACAATGAATGGTCGGCCCGTCACGTGTTCCGTGAACTGGTCCACGCTGCCCGGCACACAGGTTCGAGTTCTCCTGGTGCGGCAGCAGGATTTCTTTGATCGTCGCCAGCTGTATCAGGAACATGGGCACGGCTACGTCGACAACTGCGAACGGTTCTGTTTCTTCAGTCGCATCATCCCGGAAATCTGCCGCAGAATGGTGCTGCGTCCGGATGTTATTCACTGCAATGACTGGCAGACGGGCCTCGTTCCGGCTCTGATCCACAGTCAATACGCCGGCAGCCCGGGGTTCGAAAACACGGCGACTGTGATGACTCTGCATAACATGGCATATCAGGGCCGATTCTGGCACCTCGACATGCCACTCACAGGAATGGACTGGCGCTATTTCAACTATCACCACATGGAAGCCTGGGGTGATTTGAATCTGCTGAAAACGGGAATCGCATTTGCCGATCAGATCACAACAGTCAGCCCGACCTATGCCAAAGAAATCTGTACGTCCGACGGTGGGTATGGACTTGAGGGACTGCTGAATCATCGACGCAACGATCTTGTTGGCATCCTGAATGGAATTGATGACGACGTCTGGAATCCGGAGAAAGACTTACTGCTGCCGTCGCCCTATTCCGCATCGACTCGGACACAGGGGAAACCCAGATGCAAGGCACACCTTCAGCAGCGACTGAAGTTGCCTGTTCGAAATGATGTACCCGTGCTGGGCATGGTTTCCCGAATGGCAGACCAGAAGGGGTTTGATCTCGTCATGGGGTCAGCCGAACGATTGCTGAACCAGGATCTGCAGCTTGTGTTTCTGGGCACCGGCGATCCTCATTACGAGGGACAACTGAAGGAACTGGCTCGACGTTTCCCCCAGAAGGTCGCCGCGGAAATCGGCTTTGATGAATCACTCGCCCATCAGATCGAAGGTGGCGCGGATATCTTTTTGATGCCCAGTCGTTTTGAACCCTGTGGACTCAATCAGATGTACAGCCTGAAATACGGCACCGTCCCGGTTGTTCGAAAGGTTGGTGGTTTGGCTGACTCCGTAGTGAATCTCAACGGCGATCCATCGTCATTGAATGCGGCGACAGGCTTTGTGTTCACCGATTATCAGCGCGACGTGTTTGCTCAGACCGTCGAGCGAGCGGTTGAGACCTATCGAAACAAACCAGTCTGGGATCGGCTCATTCAGAACGGAATGGCGCAGGACTGGTCATGGAACCGTAGTGCCGCTCGTTATGTGGATGTGTATCAGAGAGCCCACAGTCGCATGGCGGCTCGCAGTGTCGATAACCGGTGCTGAAAGGGGCGGATTTCGATGTCAGAAGTTCCGAACTTGTAATTTCTACATCGAAAATCTTCTGTAATTTCTGCAAAACCGGCCCCGCTTTGTGTGGCTGAAAATTTTTGTCGGCTCGTTCCGTTGCGACGTAAAGGGCTATTCTGCTTGAGTTTATGTCCTTCTGTTGAGTTTGCCGGAAGACACTGTTGGACCTTTTGGCACGGTGGTTGCTTTTAGTTTCTTTCGAGAGAGATGAGGGCTCGGAGTGAGATCCTGGAGCCCGACACTGCCTTGAGAAAGCAGTGGTACTGAGAGAGACGGATGACTCGCCTGAGAAACGAGTCAACCACTGTGAGCGAGTGCCTGAGAACCTCGTTCGCCTGAAAAAGGCCATCGGATTGACTTCGATCCGATCGGCCTTTTTTCTTGCGCTGATGTGGGCTCCGCGTCGGAGACACGGGCTACGATTGGGGACTATGGAATGAGGGGCTTGACGAGAGGTCGATGTCGCAGGACTTCGGCTCGAAAGTCTCCAAGGCTGTGCCAGATGGCGGGTTGTGAGAGCTCCACTTCTGTGACGATCACATCTCCCCAGTTTTCCGCCGTGATAATCGGACGGCCGTCGCGACCGAAGACCGTTGTGGTCATCCAGTTCATGGACCTGTCGCAGTAGGTACTGCTCGCGACAAACGCATGATTCTCACAGGCTCTTGCAGAAGCCAGCAGTGGGTTGCAGCCCCACACGGGAAACGCAATCACTTCCGCGCCGCGATTGCTGAGCTCTCGAGCGACTTCGGGATAGAAGCCGTCGTAACAAACCATCATGCCAAGTTTGCCAAAGCGAGTTTCAAAGACCGGGAAGTCATTGCCCGGCATGACACCTCCGTCGATTTCGCCTCGAGGCAGCGTGACCTTGCGATACTTTCCCTGAACGCTGCCATCGGGGCCGATCAGCACGGCCACGTTGAAGATTCGATGTTCATCACGCTCCAGCAGACCAACGACCAGATAGAGATTGTGCTGTGCCGCGAGTTTTCCGAAGTAGTCAGTCGAAGGTCCCGGAATGGTCTCCGCGCATTCCGCGTAGGTGCGGCTGGTGCCGTAGTAGGTCAGTGTTTCGGGCAGGACAACCAGGTCCGCCTTTTGATCGGCCGCCTTTGCGATCAGCGGTGCAAACTGCTCGCATTTCTCCGCATTGGTTGATCCTGCGGCAGGGCAATAATGGACAGCGGCAAGACGCGCCTTTCGAGGCTCCGGATCGGCAATACTCGTGAGCCTTACGTCAGACCATTCCACCGTTGCATCCGGTGCCCAGCGGAAAGAGAGCTCGATGCGAGCCTTCGTTGCATTGGCGGGAACGTAATATTGCCCCGACACTTCGTACCAGCCATTGCTCATCGCGGGTCCGTCCGACGGATACTCAGGTTCCGCCGAAGGCTTCTCACCTTCACGGTAGGTGGTTGTGGCTTTGAAGTCATGTCGAGCAGCGCGGCCTGATTCATCCTGCCAGAAGATGCGTGCCACCGCCGTCCGTCGGGGACATTCGACCCCGGTGACTTTGCAGGCTGCCTGAAACTGATACCAGCGTCCTCCTTCAACGGCGACTGTCGTTTCCCACCAGCCATGCAGCCCGTCGCGATGATCGGATTTGATCCGCAGCGATCCTGTGCCAGATGGACCACCTGTTCGATCAAATTCAAAGGTTGGCCGAATCTCCTCACGTGGTCCACCGGACTTCCATCCTTCGACCGACGCCGACATCGGAACTGGCAGCGTCTCCTGGCACAAGCCCACGGATCCAAAGACTACCAGTGTGCACTGGCACAGGAGAGCGACAGAGCGATGAATGGTTGGCATCATCATGACTCCGCTTGAGGACAAAGATAAATCAAACCGCGGGTCTGCTGGAAAGTGAACCACGGAACTTCCGTACAAGAGTCTTCGTGCATCAGGAATCCACTGTCAACGCACTGGGGTCATTTGTAGTGGATCTCGCCAGAGATCCTGCGACTTGATTGATGCACGGAACTCTGGCGAGTTCCATTACACCTGGGCCTTTGACAACGGCTGGTCACCACTGCACACTGATCTCTTCGGCGATGTCCTGCTCAGCAAGACAGCATTCGTTCTTTCCCTGTTTTCGGGTGACTGTATGAAGTTCGGATACACGATTGTCTATGTTGCAGATGTTGAACAATCACTGAAGTTCTTTGAAGCGGCATTTGGACTCCAGCGTCGCTTCCTGCATGAATCCGGAATGTACGGAGAGCTCCAGACCGGAGAAACCACACTGGCCTTTGCATCTCATGATGTTGCAGCAATGCACTTTGAGGAACCGCTGGTCAGAGCTGATGAATCTCCGAGACCGCTGGGAATGGAGATCGCTCTCGTCACTGACGACGTGGCACGGTTCCACCAAAACGCGATCACACATGGTGCTAAGGAACTGTGTCCTCCGCAGGCAAAACCATGGGGGCAGGTTGTCTCCTACGTTCGGGCTCCGGATGGAACTCTTGTCGAACTTTGTACTCCAGTGACTGGCTGAACGGTGTCATTGCAATTCTTCATGAAGCAGGGGAAAACGGATGCTTTCAGGAACAGAACTGGCTCGGCCATTCCTGCCAACGAGGGATTTTCAAAAGTCCAGGGACTTCTACGAAGCGCTGGGCTTTGAAAAGACTCTTGATGACGAAGTAGCGATCTTCAAGGCGGGCAGCGGCGGATTCATCCTGCAGCGTCACTATCATGAAGACTGGGCAGCGAACTGCATGATGCAGTTGATGGTCGATAACCTCGACGAATGGTGGTCGCACATTCAGTCTCTTGATCTTCCAGGCCGCTTTGGAGTCCCCGCACCGAAAGCTCCGGCAATGCAGCCCTGGGGTTTGCGCATTGCGTATGTCGTTGACCCGGCAGGCGTTCTCTGGCACATCGCTCAGCGACGCGCCGGTGTTGTTCACGATCGATAACAGAGTATGACTCTTCTTTGCAAGCGGATACGCAACTGATGATCAGGCGGATTTTCATCCTCGGTTGGTTTTCCTTCCTGGCCCTGCCTCCATCGTTTGCTGCAACCTGCGGTGCTCAGGACAGCGAACTGTCATGGGCATCATCATTGATTGTGGAACGATGTGCCGGGTGTCATGGCGAAGAGAATCCTTCCGGAAAACTGACTCTTGCCGGTCTGAGCGATGCACGTCTTTCCAGCTTCCGTGCGGACGACCTGTGGAAGCTCTTCAAAGTCGTTGAGTCCGCTCAGATGCCGCCGGAGACAGAGGAGCCACTCAGTGAAGCCGATCAGAATCGCCTGATCGCTGTTCTGAAGACGGCATTCCATACGGCTGCAGCACAGACAAAACCGCCCGCGGTGGGTGTCCATCGGCTGACTCGACTTCAATACAACAATGCCGTCAGAGATCTGTTTCAGCTGGATCGTGATGTGTTTGAGCTGCCGGAAAAACTGATGCTGCGGCAGGACAACAGTTTGTCACAGGCGTTGCAGTCCGGAGTATTCCCTGCCGAAGTCAGAGTCACTTCCAATACGCTGCGGCCTCGTCCGGGACTGTCCGGCGTTCAGCCGTTTCCGAGAGACCTCCCTGCTGAACATGGCTTTGACAATCAGGCTGACAAGCTGACGCTTTCCCCGCTGCTGCTGGAGGCGTTTCTCAGACTGAGTGTTTCCATTGTGGAGAGTCCCGACTTCAATGCTCAATCCGTTGGAATCTGGAATCAGCTCTTTGCCGCACCCGACGATGTGACGAAGTATCGCGAGGTTATTGAACAGCGATTGAGTCGTTTCCTGCGCAGAGCGTTTCGTTCGCCCGTTGATGAGGCCACCGTCAGACGGTACGCCGACCATGCGGAAAAGACGATTGCCGGATCAGGCTCGTTTGAATCCGGGATGAAGCAGACCGCGTCCGCCATTCTGTGTTCGCCGCGATTTCTTTTTCTCCTGACTTCGGGCTCCGATGACGACAAGCTGTTTGAACGCGCGACGCAGCTGTCATTCTTCCTGTGGAACAGCATTCCGGATGATGCACTTCTTGACCTTGCCGAATCGAAGGCGCTGCAATCTCCGGACGTCCTTGAACGAGCGGCCGACCGAATGATGGCGGATCCAAAGATCGAACGTTTTTTGGACGCCTTTCCTGCTCAGTGGCTGCGACTGGAGAACCTGTTTGCGGCGACTCCTGATGCCGCGAAGAGTCCCTACTTTCTGCTCGATGAAGACCATCCGGCCAGCCGACAGATGGTGCTTGAACCCCTGGTGCTGTTCGATTCGCTGTTCGCAGAGAACCGGCCGGTGCGAGAACTGATTGATGCTCCCTTCGCCTATCGAAGTGACTTTCTGCAAACCTGGTATGAGACCGATCTGAATCCGTCACAGCAGCTGATCGAGCAGGTCACCGGGGAGAACAACGCGCGGCGCGAACGTCAGGCGAAACTGACATCTTCCATCGAACAGTCATCCAGGGAACTCAAAGATCTTCTGACGGCGGCTCGCACTGCGAAGGAAAAGGGGCAGGAAGGAGATCAGCCGAACGCTCCGGTCGTTGACCTTCAGCCGTATGCCGTCTGGGATTTTGAAGGTGATCTTTCTGATCGGATGGGACGGCTTCCGTTGACCGCCCATGGTGATATTCAGTTCGAAAACGGAGCGGTCGTTCTGAAGGATTCGTTCCTGCAGAGTGACTTTGTTGGAGTCGATCTGAAGGCAAAGTCATTCGAAGTGTGGTGCGAACTGCCGCAGCTGGATCAGCGTGGAGGCGGACTGATCAGTCTCCAGGGACCCAACACGATTTTTGATGCCATTGTGATGGGCGAGCGGCGTCCGAACGAGTGGATCTCGGGAAGCAACAGCTTTCAGCGCACAACGGATTTTGAGCAGGCGATACCGGAGTCATCACCCCAGATTCCGCTGCACCTCGTGATGGTGTATCGACCGAACGGCACGATTCAGCTTTATCGCAATGGCGAATCGTATGGCAGGCCTTATCATCGTCCTGGAGCCATGTTTCCGGGTGACCAGAGTTTTATTCTCTTCGGACTGCGGCATCTTCCTGCGGGGGGAAATCGATTCCTGAATGTCCGCATCAGCAAAGCAAGACTCTTCGATCGAGCGCTCACGCAGGAGGAAATCCAGCTGTCGTTCGAAGGTCGTTCGCGCGACTATTCTGATGAAGAGCTGACGGCCCTTCTTGGACCGGAACAAAAGCAGCGGGCTGACGAACTGAAGAAGCAGCTGACGGACGATCGGCAGACGCTCGCCGGCATCGACAAACCTCTGACTGATCAGGCTTTGCAGGCTGAAATCCGTCGCCGACACGATGAAAAGATCCGAGCGTTTCTCCGCGAGGACATCTTTCGTCGCCAGCCGCGGATGGATGCTCGTTATGGAGGAGTGATCACGAATGCGGCCGTTCTGACGATGACATCCGGGCGATCTCGCACACAGCCAATCGCGCGAGGAGCGTGGATTGTGGATGTCATCTTCAATGATCCTCCGCCACCTCCTCCGAATGATGTGCCGCCCCTGAACGAAGAAAGTCTGGCGAACGTCCCTATTCGCGAACAGTTTGCGATCCACCGTTCAAACGCGTCGTGTGCCGGGTGCCATTCGCGGATTGATCCTCTGGGCTTTGCCCTGGAGAACTATGACATCACTGGTCGCTGGAGAACGGCGTATGAAGGCGGGGCTGCAATCGATTCCGGCGGCACCCTGTTTCGGCGCGACACGTTTCAGAACGCCGTCGAATTTCAGGCCGCGCTGCTGAAAGATGAACAACGATTCTCCCGCGCCCTCGCAGCGCATCTATTTCGTTACGCTCTGGCAAGGGAACTTTCAGCGTCGGACCACATGCGGATCGAAGCCGTCATTTCCGAGAAGACAACGACTCCGCTGCGACTGAGAACACTCATTCGCAGCGTCGCCCTCCGCGCTTTTGAAGAGAGCCCTGCGAATCGCTGAATGTCACTCCTTCCGAAATGGAGCGACTTCCCAGCCTGCGCCGGATCAGAGCACAATTTCACTGCGGATTCCGACCAGAAACGCATCAGGATTCACGCCGCTTGGGTCGGCGATGTACATCATGTCGGGCTGAACGGTCCACCACGGCTTGATCTGAGTCTTGTAGAAGATTTCCACAGCGGTTTCACGGTGAGTATCGGCTGCGGAGAATCCTGCCGTTGCGACGCCGACGCCCGTCACGTCCGTATCTCGATGCGGGATCAAGCCTCGATAGGTGATACCCGATCCATACTAATCATTCAGTGCATTTCGGTCGGCCGGTGACCAGCCATACTGGAAGAACGCTCCAAGTCCCTGAGGTTCTTCGTCGGAGCCGGGTTCCTTCCAGAGCATCTGGTCGGCAGATGCCCAGAAACCGTAGTTGTAACTGACCGTACCGACTCCGGTTTCGAGGTTGTCGAATTCATGAGTGTGGTACCAGTTGCCAATTTTGTAAGTCCCGGGAAGTTCGCCGTCCGCTCCGAACTGCGGAGTCCAGGCGAGTTCCTGCAGAGTCATCGCACCGAACTCACCAAGTGAATGAAAGCCCCACTGACCGCCTGTTGGATAAGAGTAGCTTGGGGCTCCGTCGTAGACACCGACTTTGTACTGAAAGACCTCCGTCAGAGTGACAAAGGCCGATGCACCAAGACTTGGGTTTGGCCACGTCGGAAGGACGACAGTTGGAACCAGTCCAAACGAAGAATGGATAAAGTCACCGCCAAGATCCACGTACGCAAAGTCAGCGTTCGCGTCCTGCTTGCCGACCTTGATGATGATGTCACCTTCTGCGAACGCATGCTCATACCAGTATTCGGTCATCTGAAACTCGTTGTCGGAACGAGGAAACGAGTCGATGTTGCTGTAGAGCTGACTGTCGCCGATATGAGTCGACGTCAGAGTCTGGCCATGGAACGAGTTTCCGTACAGGAAGAAGCGACCGCCCTTCCACAGGTCCATCGCTTCGGTATCCGCGGTGAGCACCAGGTCGAGGTTGCCGCGATAACGAGTTCCGTCGTTCTTGTTGAAGCCACCGCTGGCGAGCGAAAAGACTTCGCCTGTATAGATGAACTCACCAGTGATGGCCTCATACTGATGCCACTCGGCCGGAAACAGATGTGCGGCTTCCTCTTCTCCTTCGTCTGCCAGGAGCGGGCAGCCATAACCTCCGTCCAGATGCCACATACCCGGCGTGCCTGGCGTCACGAGTCCTCGTCCAGGGCATCCTGGAACCGGCATGCTGTGCTGTGCCGAAGCAAACTGGGCAGCGCCAGCGACGGACGCGGCGAAAGTCAGAAAGCGCAGAAAGCGACTCTTGTTCCCTGTCAGAAACTGCATGAGTTGATCCGTCCTTGAGCTGTCGACGGATGCAAGTGATCGCGGCGGACTCGTTCGCCATAACGATCTCTCAGGCTAAGTGCATCCGTTGCACTCTGCTGCTATCGGTAGCGGTGAAGGACTTGCACACCCTGGATGATTCCTGGATCACTCCCTGCTGGAAAACACGTAGCCAGGTCGAAACGTCTGTGCCAACTGCGCGGTTGAGCGCATTCGGGTTTTTGCCAGGTTCCCTCCTTGCCAGCGAGCGGCAGACAGGCAACGCTGGAAAGGATTTTGTAGTGGATCTCACCAGAGATCCCTGTTGCTTGATCTTACGAAAGATCCCACGACCGTCGTTGAAGAGAGGAACTCTGGCGAGTTCCACGACATCGTATGGGCAGCCGTTTTGCACGTTTCTTCAGTCAGAAAGCTCCTTGCGGCAGGAAATTTTAGCTGGCTTCGTCGGAAGCTCAGACGTCTTCCTGCATGATCGTTATGATCATTGGCTCTTCCCAGCTACTTACAGCCTACGAATCGGACCGGAACTGTGCGAAATCTCTCCTGCCACGTGCTCCTCTGCCTGTTGCTTGTTCTGGTTGCCGGACAATCGGCGTACTCTCAGTCCGGCGATGATTACCAGCCCAGGATTGCCGGTGCGTCGAGTGAAGGTCAGCTGGCTCTGAAAGGCTTTGTGCTTCCTGAGGGAGTGACGGGCAAGCTTGCCGCCGCGGAGCCTCAAATGGCAAACCCGGTGGCCTTCACCGTGACTCTGGACGGTCGCGTGATCGTGTGCGAGACCTTTCGCCAGGAACAGGGCGTTGAAGACAATCGCAGTCACATGAACTGGCTGGAGGCTGACCTTCAGCTGGAATCGGTGGAAGAACGTGCGGCGATGTTTCGCCGATTCATGGGAGCCGACGTCACGAAATGGGCCGTCGAACATGATCGCCTGCGCATGCTGAAGGACACAGATGGCGATGGTGTCTTCGATCAGGACACAGTGTTCGCGGATGGCTTCAATGAAATCGTTGATGGCACAGGAGCCAGCGTCCTGGAACATAACGGTCGAGTCTACTACACATGCATTCCGAAACTCTGGAGCTTCACTGATTCGAACAACGACGGCGTGGCGGACAACAGCGAGGCATTGCACCACGGATATGGTGTTCGCGTTGCGTTTCGAGGACATGACCTGCATGGTCTGACGGTGGGACCTGATGGACGCATCTACTTCAGTCTGGGAGACCGCGGTTTCAACGTCATCACAAAAGAAGGAAAGCGTCTGAAGCGACCTGATACAGGCGCCGTCTTCCGCTGCGATGCTGACGGATCGAATCTGGAAGTCTTCGCGTTCGGGCTGCGAAATCCTCAGGAGCTTGCGTTCGACGATCAGGGAAATCTCTTCACAGGCGATAACAATTCTGACAGTGGCGACCAGGCTCGATGGGTCTATGTGGTGCAGGATGGTGATACCGGATGGAGAATGTACTACCAGTATCTGGACGACCGAGGTCCATGGAATCGTGAGAAGATCTGGCGACCGTTCCGGTTTGACGAAGAGACGACCGCCGTTCAGCCAGCATCCACATTGCCTCCCGTGCTGAATCTGGGAGACGGTCCTTCCGGGCTGACGTATTATCCAGGACTGGGATTGCCGGAACGTTATCGCAACCATTTCTTCCTCGCCGATTTTCGAGGCACAGCGGGCAACAGTGGCATTCGAAGTTTCACCGTCGTTCCGAATGGAGCATCGTTCCAGGTCGAGGACTCCCATCAGTTCCTCTGGTCCATTCTTGCGACCGATGTCGATTTTGCTCCGGACGGAAGTCTGGTTGTCAGCGACTGGGTGAATGGCTGGAATGGCGAGGGCAAAGGACGCCTGTACCGATTCACTCACGATCAGGCGGTTGCAGACGCAGCGTCACAGAGACCTGCGGCCTTGCTGGGCGGTGCAATCACAAAGTCGGAATCCGCAACGCTTGTGGATCTGCTGAGCCATGCGGATCGTCGAGTTCGTCAGCAGGCTCAGTTCGAACTTGTACGTCGTAAGGCGATTGATGAGCTTACGACAGCCGCACGATCCGTTGGTCATGAAGTGGTGGCTCGACACGGTCTCTGGGGCTGCTGGCAGCTGGGGCTGGAATCCTCACAGCAGGCCGTCAGCGTTGGTCCTGTCTTTGCCGACGTTCTCTCTGGTACCGCAACAGATGAGCTGCAGGTTCAGGCACTGCGAGTGGTCGCGGACGTGGTGTCCCGCCACGGAAGGCTGTGCTTCGCTGACAGCGACCGTCTGGCATTACTGAACGCGGCTCGAACACTGACGGAAAGCAGGAACCTGCGAGTCGCCGGATTTGCCGCGGTGACCTGCGGGGCTCTCGGCGAGTCTGAAGATGTTGGTCCGCTGCTGACTCTGCTGAACCGGATTGACAACAACGACCCGGTGGCCAGACATCAGGCCTCGATGGGACTGCTGAGCCTTGGTCAGCGCCATCCGGGACTGCTCGAATCACTCGCCACAACGGCCGGTGCTCCGGCTCGGCTGGGTGTTCTGCTGGCACTGCGTCGCATGGCGTCTCCCGTCGTTGGGTCATTCCTGAATGATGCTGAACCTCTGATTGTCGCCGAAGCCGCTCGCGCCATTAACGACGAACCCATCGAAGCGGCTCAGGGAGCGCTTGCAGATCTGATTGAAGCTCCGGGGCTGGATGACAATACTCTGCGACGCTGTATGAACGCCGCCTATCGTCGTGGTCTTGCCTCAGACGCAGCAGGCGTTGCAGGAGTTGCAGCGAATGTCGCCAGGTCGGATGCGATTCGACTTGTTGCCGTTGACCTTCTTCGCACCTGGAACCAGACGCAGAAGCTGGATTCTGTGACGGGACGATGGCGTCCATTGCCACAAAGAAATGTTGATGGTCTGGATGAGTCAGTTCGTCCCTTCGTCCCGGCGATGCTGGCGGGGAATCAGGAACTTCGAACCCGAGTTGTCGAGACGGCAACGGAACTGGGGATCAGAGACATCCAGCCGACTTTGCTGGCGATCCTGCACGATACGAATCAGGATGAACAGCTTCGCCTGTCTGCCTTCAAGGCGCTGGCCCGAATGGCGGACGATGTTCCGGCCGTGCTTGAGAAAGGGCTCAAGGATCCGTCGGAACCAATTCAGCTGGCAGCCCTCGAAATGGTCACGCGGCGAGATCCTGAGAACTCCATCGAACGACTCGCGCAGCTCGCTGAATCCGGAAGTGTGAGAGCGCAGCAGACGGCCTTGCAGCTTCTGGGAACGATTCCTGGAGAGAAATCGGAAGGCGTCCTGCTGAGAGGATTTGAACGACTGGGCAACGGAACGCTGCCAACTGGTGCAGCTCTTGATCTGCTGATGGCGGCTGAAAAACAGAATTCGCCGGCACTCAGAAAGGCGATTGAAGCGTACCGCCATGCTCAGAAAGAAGCAGGCACGGTACTTGCTCTGTGGAGTGACTGCAGTGACGGAGGAAACGCGGAACGTGGCAGAGCACTCTTCTTCGGTCGCAGCGCTGCCTCTTGTCGTCGCTGTCATAAGGTGAACGGCAGTGGTGGCGAAGTGGGACCTGATCTTTCGAAGATCGGCAAGGAGAAGGAACGCAGTTATCTGCTGGAGGCAATCGTCGATCCAAATGCAAAGATCGCCAAGGGTTTTGAGACCGTCATTCTGGTCACTGCAGACGGGAAGATTCATTCCGGCATTCTGAAGTCGGAAGACGAATCCGTCGTTCAGCTCATGACTCCCACCGGCGCACTGGTGTCTGTTGCGAAGGACGAAATCGATGAACGGGCGAACGGTCAGTCGGGAATGCCCCAGGACCTGATCAAGAACATGACTCGTTCAGAGATTCGCGATCTCGTCGAGTACCTGACAACACTGCAAACCGAGAAAGCCGCCGCGCACTAACAACGTAGTGGAACTCACCAGAGTTCCTGTGCCCCCCAAAAAAACTGTAGTGGAACTCGCCAGAGTTCCTTTTCCCAAAACCCTGTAGTGGAACTCGCCAGAGTTCCTTTTTCCCAAAATCCCGTATTGCAGCTCGCCAGAGTTCCTCATTCCGCACCGCTAATGAATCCCCATCGTTCCAATGCCCGCACCAGATCCTGATCTGCTTTCTACATGGCAGTTTGAGCTTCCGACAGAACTGATCGCCAGCCGGCCTCCGGTGGAGCGGGATGAGTCGCGACTGCTGGTGGTGGATCGTGCGACGCAGTCCATCATTCATTCGGGAATACGCGAGCTGCCACGCTGGCTTCGCGCGGGTGATCTTTTGGTGTTCAACAATACGAAGGTTCTTCCGGCACGGCTCTTCGGGTTTCGGACTGCGACAAAAGGTCGGTGGGAAGGGTTGTATATTGAACAGACATCCGACGGTCACTGGCTGATGATGTGCGAGACTCGAGGACGACTGTCTGCGGGTGAAACGATCACGGTGATTCCTGCCGGTGAATGGAATCAGGTGGCTGAAGCCGGATTTCAGTCGGGCTATTCGCGCTCTCTTGTTCTGACTTTGATCGCTCGCGATGCTGAGGGACAGTGGACTGCTCGAGCAGAGAGTTCCCTGTCCGCTGTGGACCTTCTGGAGCAGTTTGGCAGTCTGCCGCTTCCGCCGTACATGGGGCGAAAGATGGCTGACGAAAATGACAGTGTTCGCTATCAGACGACATTCGCGGCAGAACCCGGAGCTGTCGCGGCTCCAACCGCCGGCCTGCACTTCAACGATCGCCTTCTGGCCCGTTGCTCGGATGCGGGGATTCATCGCAGCGAGGTGACTCTTCACGTTGGCCCGGGCACATTCCGACCCGTGACAAGTGAACGTCTGTCGGAACATCGCATGCATGAGGAATGGTGTCGGCTTCCGCAGGCATGCGCGACGGCCATTTCGGAAACTCGCCATCGCAGCGGACGCATCATCGCCGTGGGAACGACCTGCGTTCGGACTCTGGAATCTGCCGCGATGGCCTGTTCCGATTTCCCATCTCCCTGGGAAGGCCGAACCAGCCTGTTCATCCGGCCCGGATTCCAGTTTCGCGCGGTCGACTGTCTTTTGACAAACTTCCATCTGCCAGGATCGACACTGCTTGTGCTGGTCAGTGCGATGACAGGCTACGACCTGTTGATGGAAGCGTACCGGCAGGCGGTGGCTGAAAAGTACCGGTTCTTCAGTTACGGCGATGCCATGCTGATCCTGTGAGGATCACCTGGATCCCAGAACAAACCCACGGCGAGCGGCCGGTGTCAACCGGCCGGTACAAAACAACGGTGGAGAGGAACTCTGGCGAGGTTCCACTACAGTTTTGCGGCGAAGGAACTCTGGCGAGGTTCCACTACAGTTTTGCGGCGGGGGAACTCTGGCGAGTTCCACTACGATTTTGCGGCGAAGGAACTCTGGCGAGTTCCACTACGATTTGGATTGTTGGACAAACAAAAAAGGGTCTGACCCGCTGCTGCACGGTCAGACCCTGAGTTCAATCAGACTGGTTCAATCCGATTAGTTCACCGTCTTGCCATCAAACTTTGACGCAGACTCGGAAGTCTTTGTCTGACCAGGAGCCGCTGAACGACTTGCAGCGGTTGGATTTGTTGGGACGGCGCGGCCGCTGGATTCGCCTTCAGCAACCTGCTGATCGGCCTTTGGTGCCCAGCCAGCGACTGACCAGGTTGGGTATTCATCAGCGACACTGGATGCCAGGTCCTGAAGGGTTTCCATCAGCTTCTTGTTCGTCATGTCACGATTCGTGATGACTCGCTGCATCACAAAACGCTTGTTCGTTGGAATGTACGCGAAGAACTTGCCATCGCCGAGTCGGTCGTTGGCGGCCAGCATACGCAGCAGCGCGGTACGAGGCACTTCGCTTGCAGACTGTGGAATCTGGTCGAGCCATGCCATGACCCAGACGTCTTCTTCATTGCGGCTCAATACCGCTGACATGGAGAACTTCCACTCTTCACCACGGTAGCTGGTCTTAAATGCAAAGTCGTAACGCTGTTCAGTCTTCGTTGGCTTCAGGCCAACTGCGGACAGCATGTCGCCCAGCTCCGTTTCCGAAATCTGGCCGGGCAGCTTTGCTGCCTTCACTTCTGTTTTTTCGTCCTGAGCAGACACGCTCCATACACCGCCAAGAACCAGCAGTGCTGGCAGCAGGACAGCACTCAACGCTTTCATGATTCACTCCCTCGAATCGAATCAGCATTTTTTGCCGAAGACACCGGACAAACTTCAAAACGAGTCGTTTTCCAGCTCCACAAGGTACTTGAGGCAGATCTGGGACCACGTTTCAAATTCATCCAACTTGCGCACCAATTCTGACGGTGGTGCGAATCCTGCGTTGATCATCGACTTTTCACGCGGTCGAACTTTGGGATTGTCGAGTTCGAAAATATGAACAATGCCGAGATGAACTTTTCCCACTTCGGTTTCATCGTCATTGATTAAACCGATGCAGTCTTCTGTCCACCCCGTTTCCACATCCACTTCTTCGTCGATTTCCCGACGCATCCCTTCAAGGTACGGAGAAAGTTCACCGTCAAGATCCAGGGTGGAAACGTGACCTCCGACGCCCACAGACCATTTGGCGTGCAGCCGGGCTTCACCCTGCGCTGTTCCTCGCTGGTAGTGGAAAATCTCACCATTGCAGCGAAACACGCAGTAAGGAATCAGCTGCTTGAACGAGGGATCTTTTTCCATTTCCGGGCGAGGACGATAGCTGGCATGCTGCGGGTCCAGAATGACGTCAAGGTACTTGTCAACGTCTTCACAGAAGCCCTGAAAATGTCCGACCTGATGGAACACCGGAGTTGGAATGACAAGTACGTGTTCAACTGACATAGAGTCGCCAGATTCCCGGTTGAAAGTGTTTCGTTGGGCCAATGAACTGCTGCGGCGTCGAAAGATCCTGAGCGTTCCGCTCCGTCGCCGCGCGGATTCACGGCAATGTAATTTCGCGCAGAGGAATTTCTACCGCACGATGAACGCCGATTCCGTATTCCGAAGTGAAGAACTACGGCTGTGCTTTGACGTCGCCGGACGACGGAAGCGGATTGGCTGGCAAATATTCCTCGCGACTCACCATGCCATCCCTGTTGACGTCGCGGAGGCCGAACCAGCGATCGGCTTCTTCCTGCTGCCGGCCAACTCGAAACTCTTCCGGCGAAAGCATGCCATTCTGATTCGTGTCGAGACGCTGAAACATGCGAGCTCGGTCATTGTTCTGATTCTTCCGATTCCCTCGTCCTTCTCCCGCCTGGGCACCACCGGATTCTCCGTCCGCAATCGCAGGAAGCGGCAGGTAATCAAAGTCGAGGATCATCTTTTCGGCGAGCGCGATTCGCAGTTCTCTTTCCACGGTGGCCAGATCCGGCGTGCCGCTCAGATTGTTCAGCTCCGATGGATCCACGTCGAGGTCGTAGAGTTCGTAGACAGGACGCGGACTTGTGAAGTAGGTGGATCTGAGGTTCTCGGGAAGAGTCCCGTCGGCAAAGGCCTGCTTCATTTCAGTCCAGCCCGCTCCTCCGGCACTGTCCACCGGCGAGTACGGAATCCATGGAGTGCAGTTGTAGATCAGCTTGTAACGATCTGAACGCACGGCGCGGGAAAGATCGTATCCACTGCTGGAGATGTTGACGGTCACCGGCGCACTGCCATGCGGACCTCGTTCCACAAACACGTACTTCCGAGGCGTCCAGGATTCCTGTTGTTTCAGCAGCGGAAGAAAGCTCCTTCCCGACATCCGTTCAGGAACAGACACACCGGCGGCTTCGAGCAGCGTCGGGGCCAGATCTTCTCCGCTGAGAAGGTCGCGAGACTCTCGTCCCGGAAGCACAACGCCAGGCCAGCGCACAACAAACGGAACGTTGGAGCCGGGATCGTACAGAGATCCCTTGCCATGCGGCAGCGCTGCTCCGTTGTCCCCGGCAAAGACGACGATCGTGTTGTCCTGCAGCCCGCGGTCCTTCAGAAGGCTCAGGACCTTTCCCACCGTCTGATCCACTCGATTGATCTCCGCGCAATAATCAGCGAACTGTTCTCTCACGCCGGGAAGATCGGGCCAGTGCGCGGGAAGTTTCAACGTCGCCGGATTCGGCCGAAATTCTGCCGGAGCATTCCAGACGTGATGAGGATCGCTGAAATTCACCCACAGACAAAACGGCTTGCCGTCCGGACAGGACTCAAGAAATTCAGTCGCCTGCTGGACCGCCTCCGTATCAGAGCCAGTCCTGACGTAATCGAAGCGTTCCTGAAACGTTCGCATCTGATGCTGCGTCATCAGTTCGGCAACCGCAGAACCACTGCGCTGCCCGGAACCATCAAGGTGGTAGCTTCGTCCGCAAACGCCAACGTAGTACCCGGCTTCCTTTCGAAGAACTTCCGGAAACGTAATTTCATCCCGGGCCAGCGCGGATGAAAATCGAGTGATCCGGGCGGCTACCGGAGAACGTCCCGTCAGGTACGCAGCTCGTGACGGCACGCATTGAGGTGCAGCCGTGAAGAACCGATGAAACTTCATGCCTTCCGCGGCCAGCTGCTGAAGCACAGGCGTCTTCACATTCGGATCGTCGTAGCAGCTGAGATATGGGTAGCTGTGGTCATCACTGAGCAGAAACAAAATGTTCGGATGCTCGCCGCAGAACCCCTGTGAGACCGCGCAAAAATACAGGATGCTCAGTAAGAGAAGTTGTCTCATTGAATCGAGTTCTCCGTTTGTGAACGGCAAAGTCATGACCGGAAAATGGCAGCGAAGTGTGAAATAGCGTATGTCCACGCCTTGTCGCCATCAACCACTCGGAATGACCGTGCATGAATTGGCGTACGATGTGGCAAAAGGGCAACAGTCGTGAAAAGACTCAGAAGAAGACTGTTCCGATCAGGACCAGATTGCGGACCAGGGAATGAGTTCGCTAGACTGTTCGCCTCTGATTCCTGTGGAGCCAAGCATGGCGGACAGTTCATCCAGACGAGATCCTCCTGAATCATGGCGAGTTTGCCGAGGCCCGGCGAACTGGTTCACGTTTCGCTGTCCGGAAGAAGTGGATGTTTTTCAGAACCAGACGCTGATTGAATTACGTCGCCAGGTCCCCAGTCACAAAGCCGACGAAAGCCGCGAAGCAGAACGCCCTGCTCTACTGTCGATGGTCGCCTGGTGGGATGAGTCATCTTCGGAAGACGGACACCGCCATACGCCGGATTTGTCGCTTCTGTTTCCGCAGGTCGTTTCGCTGCATCCTCAGCCGCCTCTTCCAACAATCGTCCGGAACGAAGTCTGGTCGGGGATTTCACGGCGGCCGCGCAGTGGTTGCTGGCTGGCACGAGTGTTCGGACGAAGACCGCATTACCAGTGGAGGCTGTGGACTTTCCGACATGGTCGGCTAACGATCGTCGCGACCGTTCAGTCGGCCGACCGTCGGCCACTCTCCGCTGACCAGCTGGCATTGTGCGAAGCGGTGCTGGTGTCACTGGAAGTCGCAGATCAGCCCGCATGGCCGCCGGACATTTTTCTCAAGCAGGTTCTGGAACTCGCACGACAGCATTTCCCTCTGCTGCAGGCTTCCGCCACGCGAGGGTTCTCGGTGAAGCTTGGACACAGCGAAATTGGCCTGTCGAATTTTTATCGGATGTATCTACAGCAGCCCGATCAGTTTCGCCGGATCATGCTACCTGGACTGACTTCTGTCGTACGCCTGCAGGAACTGAGTCCTCAGCAGTTGGTGCCGACTCTGGAAGAAGTCCGCACGCGCATTCTGCCAATGCTGTCAGCCGATGATGATCAGCGTAATGACGAACGTATCCGTACACCGTGGGTTGGCGGACTGTCGATCGGGTACGTTGTGGATGAAGATGATTCCTATCGCTACGTCCAGGGACAGATGCTTCAGACATGGTCCATTTCCCACGACGAGCTTCATGACATCGCCATCGAAAATCTTCAGCGCTATTCGTCAGACAATCCTCTCGAAGTCACCGTGATGGGGGATGAGGATACGCCTCGGATGATGATGCCTGTCAAACCGGATGCGTACAACTGCTCCCGAATTCTGGATCCTCAGTTTCACAGTCGGCTCCGCAGCATGTTTGGTCCCGAGTTTGTCGTTGGGGTTCCGAACCGCGACTTCTTTGTGGCCGTATCGCTGAAGGAAAAGGAACTCATCGAACAGGTGCGAAACCGAGTGAAGGATGACTTCTCCACGATGCACCATCCGCTGACTCGCCGACTCCTGCTGGTCTCGGCTGACGGTGTCAGCGAATTCTGTGAATCGTAAACCAGCCGTGACGGACCGCACGATTCTCTTTGCCGGCGGAGGTTCCGGAGGGCACTTGTTCCCTGCCCTTGCTGTCGCACGAAAGTTGCTTGAACGTGGCGACTGCGATCGCGCTCTGTTTCTGACGAGTACGCGAGACATTGACGCACGCATTATGTCTCAGGCCGTCTCGGAAACACCCTCCATCCACTGGGTTCCGGAAATTCCGTTTCCTGCCGGAAGCAGCCTTCGTCGGACGCTGGCCATCCCCGGTGTGATGCTGAAGGCTCGCCTGGCCGCAGTCAGACTGCTGAAGGAGTTTCGTCCTGCGCTCTGCGTTGGAATCGGCGCGTTTGCCAGCGTTGCTGCATCCATCGTCTGCGCACGACGCGGAATTCCTCTTGCGCTGATGGAACAGAACGTCGTCCCTGGCCGTGCCACGCGGTTTCTTTCCCGGTACGCAGACCTCGTCCTGACAGGACTGCCCATTGCCGATCCTGAGTCGAGCGGAATTCGATGCCCGGTTGCGACCACCGGCGTTCCGGTTCGCGCATCGATCTCAGCACTCACAGACATGGGGCTGACAGACTTGGGGCCAGCAGACTCTGCATTGCCAAAAGTCGCCAGCGAACGAACACGTTCACAAAGATCCCTGCTGATCGTTGGTGGCAGTCAGGGAGCCACGACGCTGAACGAACTTGTCAGTCACGTCGTTACGGACTCGCAGGTTCTTCCGGAAGGCTGGACTGTGACACATCAAACCGGGCAGCGCGACGCTGAGCACTTTCGGACTTTGTATGCATCACGCACCAGCATTCAGGCACACTCGTTTGTGCAGATGGATGAGGCTCTGCGGACGGCCGATCTGGTGATCAGTCGCAGCGGTGCGGGGATGCTCGCGGAAATCGCATGCGCAGGAGTGGCTTCGATACTGATTCCGCATCCGACATCTTCCGGACACCATCAGTTGCGTAATGCGGAGTACTTTCGTGATGCCGGTGCGGCAGTGCTGATTGAGCAGAACAGCAGACTCGCCTGGCAGACGCTCGCCAAAGCTCTCCACGATCTGGCTCATGATTCGGAACGTCGTCAGTCTCTGGGACAGAACGCACGAAAACTTGCGCGCCCTGAAGCAGCCAGCCGCGCGGCAGATGCACTGTTGACGCTGATCACAAACAACAAAAAAGGCACGCCATCGTAAACGGGTGTCGTGCCTTCATTTCATTGAATCAGGTCAATTACTTTGCGCCAGGCCAGCGTTCCCACCAGGCTTTGAACAGTGACCATTGAGCTTTCAGGAAGGCCTTCTGGCTCGGGCTGAGTGCATCAGTGGCGTTCAGCTGGTACTCGTATTCCGCATGGCCTTCAAGAACCATCAGATACTTGTAGTAGAGAACCAGGTCCGGACCTTCGTCGAAGGTCGAAAGAACCTTCAGCGCATCATCCAGTTCTGCCGCCAGCCGTCGTGCTTCCACATCGCCGGCCGCTGCTTTTTCGCACAGGGCAATCAGACGCAACACCTGCTTCGGCAGAGCATTGCCGACACCCGTGATTGCACCAACAGCACCACAGCGGACGAATCCGTGAAAGACCTGAGTATCCACGCCGACCATCAGAGCCAGAGTCGGATCACCGCTCGTGATATGCTCGGCCGCATAGCTCAGCGAATCGGAACCTCCGAATTCCTTGAACCCGACAAGGTTGGCATGGTCCTTGCGAAGATCAAAGAACAACGGCGCTTTTGTCTCGAAGCCATAGTAGGGACTGTTATAGATGACCGCCGGAATCTTCTCAGCCGCTTTCAGGATGCCGGCAAAGTGGGCTCGCTGTGCTGCGGGTGAAGTTCCGCGAGAAAGGACTCTGGGAATGACCATCAGCCCCGCCGCGCCAACGGACTGAGCATGAGCGGCATGCTCGGCAGCAAGTCGAGGATTCTGAGCGCCGGTTCCGACAACCACGGGAACTCCCGCTTCGCACAGGCGGCGAACACCTTCCTGCCGCTGAGCATCCGTCAGCAACGGCCAGTCGCCCATCGAACCGCAATACACCACCGCTCGCATCCCGGCTGCGATCAGAGACTGTCCGGTCCGCACCAGCGCGTCAAAATCCGGTACCCCTGCTTTGGAACAAGGTGTCATCAATGCGGGAATGCAACCACGAAACACACTGTTATCAACCATGAATTTCCCCTGAACCCGTCTTCAAAAAGGCACTTGATCGCCAAAGGATGGGCGATGAAGGCGATCGGTGCCCGTACCGACGCAGATGTTACTCAACAAAAATTGCTTGGCCAGCACTTTCATCGTGTTCTGACAAATGGTCAGCAACCGGAACCGGAGATCATGTTCCTGGCAACTGCTGGCACATGTGAGCGACTCGGTCAACCAGCGGCACAACTTTGGGGAAATACAGCGTCGTGCAGGCATGCGCCTTACGATGAACGTCCAGAGCTTCCTGCGAGGCCCACTGCTCGACCAGGAAGAACGTTCCCGCTTCTCCCTGAGACTCATAAGCCTCGAAGTGAATGCACCCAGGCTCCTCACGCGACATCAGAATCTGCTGAGCCAGCAACTCGCGCAGGAGCGGAAGGTTCTGCTGGTCCTTAATCTTCAGGACGACAACGAGATCAACCATGGGATTCTCCGAATGCTCAGCGGTGTTCGCGGGAGACGGGCATCACTCCCCGAAACTCCACGACAGAATGCGGACACAATACGCTCACGACAGCGTCAATGAACGCGGATTGTGACAGGACGTACGTCCCTTGGAAAACGAAGCCACTGCGCTGGCTGCTGAGCAACTCCGAATCCGGGAATCAGTCTCAGGGCTGGCCAGAACGCGTCACATTCGCCGGGCCGCCAGGTCTGCGAGTTTCATTTCAGTGCATACACTTCGCGAACCTCCACAGCTCCGACGTGGATGCCGGGATGTTCGGATGCGATCTTCAGTGCTTCCGCCCGGTCCTTTGCGTAGATGAGATAATAGCCGCCGAGGACTTCGCGAGTTTCCGCGAATGGCCCGTCGGTAATCAGACGACGGCCTTCGCGGATTCGTACGCTGGTTGCGGTCGCCGTTGGATGCAGTGGCGATGCAGAAATGAACTGACCATCTCGGTCCAGTCGCTGCGTGATACGTACGGCCTGCTGAATTGCCGCGGAATGAACCTCAGGCCCTGCGTTCATCCAGTGCTGTTCATCGTCGTAACACAGAAACATGAACCGAGTCATACCGGGTGGCGTTTCGCTCATCAGTTTCGCCGGTGGCAGGTTGTCCGTTTCTCGAATGGGACGTATCTCAACAGTCCCCTTGTGAACCGGCGGCAACCGACTCGCGACCGCGATCGCTTCATCGAGATTATCGAGTTCAAGGATGTAGTAGCCTCCCAGCTGTTCAACCGTTTCGGCGAACGGCCCTGTCGTGATCTGGCATTCACCGTTTCGAACACGCACCGTTTCGGCTGTGCTTACAGGATGCAGCGGAGCTGCGGACAGGAACTTTCCTGCGGCCGCCAGCTCCTGACAGATGCTCATCGACTTCTGAGTACACGCGGTCCATTCCTCCGGAGTCCATGCAGATTCCGGACTGTAGATCAGAAACATATATTTCATGGCGGGATCCTGCTTCAGAACTTCTGACGGCATGTCAGACGGATGTGGGCTTTGGATCTGCTGATTGGCCGAACGCCAGCTTAAAGATCACAGGATGCCTCAACCCGAGAGCGACCCACATCCAGACGCCCATGATAATGGGAAAGAACCACGTGTCGCTGACTCGAAGATGAGTCCACAACGCTCCGCCAAGATACGCCGTTGTCAAAATGGCTCCCAGAAATCCTGTTCGCGGGATGAGGAACAAAGCCACGACGGTAATCTCAATGACGCCGACTGTGGGAAGCAGCGACACCGGAATCTGAAGCTTCTCCATCATCTCGGCCTTGCCCGTGAAGTCGAAGAATTTTCCGCTTCCGCTGCCGACGATCATGAAGGCTCCGAAAATGACTGACATCACCCAGCCGGTGATGCGTTGTGCTTTTGCAGACATCAAAAACTCCTGGTTGACTTTGTATTGAACTGGTTGACCGAAGGAAGGGTATCCCTTTGAAGGCGACTTGTCTGCTTCCTGAATCCAGTTAACCGCGAACGGCCTTCTCGATCATCGCGACATCGATTTTCTTCATCTGCATCATTGCATCGAATGCCCGCTTCGCAGCAACTCGATCAGTCCCGGTGAAGGCATTTGTCAGGGCCACGGGAGTGATCTGCCAGTTGATCCCCCATTTGTCTTTGCACCATCCGCACTGACTTTCCTGTCCCCCGTTGTCGACGATGGCATTCCAGTAACGGTCCGTCTCTTCCTGGTCGCTTGTGCCGACCTGAAATGAGAAGGCCCAGTTGTGTTCAACTCCCGGACCTCCGTTGAGCCCGATGCAGGGGATTCCCATCACCGTGAATTCCACTGTCAGCACATCGCCCTCTTTTCCGGACGGGTTATCACTGGGCGCGACATGCACAGCACCGACGGAAGAATTGGGGAAAGTCCTGGCGTAGAATCTGGCCGCGTCGACGGCGTCCCGAGCATACCAGAGGCAAATCGTGTTCGTGGGTGTCGTCATCAGAATTCTCCTTTCTGCAGCACATTCGGTCTGGCAACTTCACATGATCAATTTTCAGCTTCGACACGATTCACTGTAATCCGGCATGTCGAGCGTCTCGGGATTTCGAATGAACCACGCCTGATTGTTCATCGGATTGAACGGGATTGAGATGTGTTCGTGGACCACTTTCCACTGGCCGTTGATCCGCTGATATCCGACGGTGACTCGCATCCACGTTTGACCGCTGGGATGCTCCGCCGGAACAGGCACGAAGTGATGCAGAGCGTGCATGATGGCCGTGTCGCCCGCGACGTGAATGACGACATCACGATGCTCCGAACGGAATTGTTCGGGGAAGTACGGAAGGCAGTGGCACCAGGCCTGGCGGATCGCTTCCCGGCCAACAACCTTGTAGGGAGGAATCGCATCGAACATCACGGCATCATCAGCATAGTCTGCCACCAGAGCGTCGGCATTCTTTGCCTCCAGAGCCGTTGTCCATCTGGCCACCAGTCGCCGAATGGCCGCTTCGTCCTCGGACATTGACGCATTGCGAGCTTCCAGCGCTTTCGCTTCGTCTGTCAGCTGTCCTGAAGGATCGCTCGATGCAAAATCCTCCATGCCGTAACACGGACGAATCTCGATGTCCGAATCCTCCAGCATGGGATTCGGACACTTCTTCACCCACTCAATGGCTTCCTCGACCGACGCAACGTCCCACATCCAAAAGCCGGCCACGAGTTCGTTTGTTTCGGTGAATGGACCAGTTGTGACAATTCGGTCGGGCCCGCTGAACCGAACGCGAATCCCCTGCGAACTTGGCTTCAGCCCTTCGCCGGCCTTCATGATGCCGGCATTGACGAGGGATTCATTGAACTTCCCCATATCGGACAACAGCTGTTCGCCGGGCAATTCACCCGCTTCCGAGCTTCTTGTGGCTTTGACTAACACCGCGACCTTCATATTCCGCTCCTGAACGTGTTTTCCCTTCGACTCCCCGTCAGTTCTTTCCCGACGAGCCGACAAATAGTCGAACGAGAACAGGTGAGATCGACAGGCTGGCAAAGGAATTTGAAAGACTCGGTCTTTGGAGACAAAACACTCGACAGTCGTACTCGTACTCCGTGGAACGGTACTCGTACTCGAAAGATTCGCGATGGCAGGACCGACTTTCGATTAAGAATGGCTCGACGTATACCGTCCCTCGGTTGAGCGAAGTGGGCTTGTGGCTGAACGGGCCGGGGAGCTGGCGAATTTGTTGCGATTCAGTCCCGACGGGACGACAGGAAATAGCCAAGGGCGTCAGCCCGTGGTTGGCGTCTCATGCACTCTTCAGCTTCCGACGCCGGCAGCACACGCCATTCAGGCGTGCTGTCCATTCTGCGCAGCATGGCGGGTCCAGTTGGTTTCTGGAAGTGCACGACTCCGAGTTTGAATCCGGTGCTGTTGCCGCTGTGTTCACCTGGCCGGTGACTTGTTCAGTGGCACCAACAGCTCCAGTGGCGAGACGATCGTTTCGGGCAAGCTCAATGCGGGAGGCTTCAGCTTCTTCACCAGTCGGCGAAAGCAACTGATGCCGGTTTTCTGCCAGCGTTCAAGTTCCTGCAGGACCGTTGTCAGAGTCAGTGTCGGTACATAGCCGCGCAGCGAATCCAGCACACTTGTGATCACAGTACGTCGCCGGGCGCCGCGTTCTGTTTTGTTCGTGCGGCCGGTGACGCGATCCTGAGCAGGAGCGCGAAGCTGTCGTTCGCTGATGTTGTTTGTGCCTTCCGCTTCCGGATAGATCACAAATGTAAACAGTTCGTCGTCAGACATCAGACGCACGATTTCGTGGGTTAGATTCAGAAAGTCCTTTTCAGCTTCGTCAGCCGGCTTCGTCTCGTCGACAAAGCGAGTTCCTGTGCAATCGCACACGGCATCGACAAGCTGTTCCACGCGAGCACGACGACCGGCTTCGCTCAGTCGCTTGTCGGCGGCGATCGCCTTGCCCTTGCGATAAATCTCCAGCAGAGATTCAACAAACGTCTCGTACTGTTTGCGTTCGGGCTTCAGCAGAGTTAGACGAATCGCCTTGCGAAGCAGATGGGCCCAGCACTTCTGAGCCTTTGAAAAACCCTGATACACGGCCGCATCGTCACTCACCAGGATGCCCTGGAATTCGTCCTTCTTCAACAACACCGCCAGTGTGTCGCTGTCTTTGCGACAGCCGAAGACCGTGATGCGGGAATGTTTCGACAGGAAAGCCCACACTGAATTGATACTCCAGCTTGTCTCATCGGCATACACAACAGCCGAGACCGCAAGCAGCTGGCACAGCGCGTCGAACTCCGGCAGCCATTCCTTCGCAAGGCGATTCAGAATGCTGTCGGCCTGAGACTTTCGCAGCGTCAGATTCCAGTAGAACGCGAATTCGCCAATGACTGTATCGAGCGGCAATCCGGCGATCATGTGCTGCCAGGCCAGCGACGTGATGATCTCCCTGCCAAACTCACCCCGTCCGGGCACGCCGGGGACCTGCGGAACGCATCCATCAGGGCCCGCATAAATGTGATACGCAACAAGAACCGCCTGACCAT
Organism: Planctomycetaceae bacterium; assembly: GCA_046349695.1. Taxonomy (GTDB): domain Bacteria; phylum Planctomycetota; class Planctomycetia; order Planctomycetales; family Planctomycetaceae; genus SXXK01. The sequence goes on from JAXMBV010000008.1 coordinate 107,654, forward strand.
TGATGATTCGCCATGCCACGCGGGAATATCGAAGGGTACATTCTTTCAGTGAGTACCCAGCCGGGAAGATGTTCTCTTCCTGAGTCGCCATCGCCAGCTTCTCTGCGGTGCTGATTCGGCCGCGTCGTTTCGATTTCTGCTTCTTCGTTTTCGGCTTCCCATCCTGCTGAAAACCTTCGCGACGCTTCTCTTCTGCCTTCACCGAATACGCATCATCCAATCGCTGCGTCGGATTCTTCTTTCGAAGCTCTTTCAGCTCCGATTCAAGCTCTTCAATCCGCTTCGCCTGCCGTGCAATCACCTTGGCCTGCTGTTCAAGCTGCTTCTGCAACTGAAGCACCAGCTTCAGTAGATCGGCGTGTGACATCTCGTCTGAAGGAGTCCTTTCCATCTCGGTACTCTAAAAAATCATGCTTTCCCTGTCAGCAGCATTTCTTCACAATGGACAGCTACCCTGCCATGTGAGAAACCGCCGACGCCAACTCGGCTGAATCTTGTGGTTACTTACAGATCACTACGAACCATCGACGTCTTGACGGGGGGTTGATATGACGTTGCCAGCTTTCTGGCCACGGGTCGCATCTTTGTTTGTCGGCTGCGAGTGGAAAGTGCTTCGCTTCTTCCACGCTGAGCAAACCAATCATAATAAAGAGTGCCCGTAGAGAGAACTCCCAGAATCGTCCGATGGAGAAGATACAAAGGAAGAACAGTGGCAACAAGAACGCCAAGAAGGCGATGGCGTCATTCTGAAGAACGACGGCCGGAAGCAGAGGATTCAGCAGTTTTGCCAATTGAATCCAGGCATAGAAGACTAACACGAATAGCGGCAGGCCGCTTGCAATACCGAAGCTGTCAACGAAACGAAGCCGAATTGGAATATAGTGGTCTGGCTTCAGCCCTTCTCTTGAAAGGGTAAAGCTCATGCTGCCTCGCTTTCGCTTATGCGGCTCCACAGCGTCTCCACACGGAAGTCTGGTTTGGCAAATAACGAATTGCGATCTCTGCGTCTGGCGATTCGCCGACCTAGAGATCGTGCGTTGAATTCTGCCGCTTTGTGAGCGGCCAGACCTCATGAATCGCCCTTGCAGGTTTCACCACGCAGAGGAATCCTCGCCGGTCAGAGTTTACCGCCGGAGGGGCGGCTTGTCACACTGGAAATGATGCGCGATGAGGAACCGCGGATGAACGCAGTTAATCGCGGATAAGGCAAAACAACGGAGCCACATTGTATTCATCTGCGGGCGCTGGCGTGGCAGTAGAGGCCGTGGTAGTGCAAAAACCTGCTTCCACTGGGGTGAACCCAGTGGCGATGTTCGACAAGTCCCAACAAACCACCGCCACCCGGGATTATCCCGGTGGGAACCGGTTTCTGCACTACCAGGCATGGCCAGAAGTAACAGATTGGAACACTCATCAGCACTGATCAACACTGATCCAATCACAGAGTGAAACCATTGCCTGCCCTCCGCAGCGAAGCTGTGACAGCAAATAGCCTCGGGTGACAACCCGAGGTTCGTTCCACCCATTAACAGCCCCAAAGCCGCGAAGCGGCGACAGACAGTGTCTCGTGACGCCGCCTCAGGCCCATGGGGCCGCCCCAACGTTACCTTCAAAATCAATGCCATCGTGGTTCCTCAGGACTCCGCCCTGAAATCGTACTCGTACTCAGCAGCGCGGTACTCGTATTCGTACTCGATTCGATCATCCGATACTCACTTCGTTGAATCAGTCAAAACCCGGTCCACACTGAGTTGTACATGATCGAAAATCGGCTTTGCCATCACGGTTCTTTCAAGCTCGAGTACGCGTACCGTTAGACTGAGTACGAGTACGAGTACGAGTACGATGAAAACAGGAATGCACTGATGTCTGAGCAGTCCATGAACACTCATCAGGGCCAGCCAACACGAATCAAATCAATGCGTGAGAGAATTGCCTGCCCTCAGCAGCGAAGCAGCGACAGCAAATAGCCTCGGGTGACAACCCGAGGTTCGTGCAATCCACAAACCGTCCCAAAGCCGCGAAGCGGCGACAGACAGCGTCTCGTGACGCCGACCCAGGCCCGGAGGGTCGACACATCAACCGAACAGCATGGCATTGAAGATGGCGGACAGAATGCAAACCGCAGATGACCGCAGACCCAACAAAACCACCGCCACCCGGGTTCACCCCGGTGGGAACAGGTTTCTGCACTACCAAGCTCGGCACGAAAAGAGCGGCAGTGCCACTGGCGATGAGCTGCCGCATCGTTGTGCATTGAAATTGGCCGCTTTGTGAGTCGATTGCGAAGTCAACGCTTTCGTTGTTTATGTTGCCTATTCGTCTCCCACGATCGGCGACCCGAAAGCTGTGAGCAAAGGCTGGAGGACTGTTTGATTTGAACCAACATCTTCGGTGCGGCAAGTGCACCGCAACTTGAAAAACGTGTCTGCATGACTCCACACGTAAATGTCAGATGCCAATGTCGCCCCATCGACAGTCAGATTGTATTGTGACCAGAGGGCCTTTTGAGATGAATCGCCAAGACCAACAGTTCCGGAGTTGACTTCTCTTGCTTCATGCCAGTAGCCCAATTGAACTGCTTGTTCAATTCCGCTTTTGGCTCGCTGCATTTCCTCTTGAACGGCGGCCGAATCAAGCTCATTGGGTACAACGTTCAGGCCACGCGTGAATTGATAAGGTGTCACAGTCAAGCCAGATTCATGTTCGTAGCCAACTGTGAAACCGTTGTCGGACGGTGGCAACGGGCGTGGTTCAGTTCGCGTCCAACCATCAGGTGTGGCAAGTGTAATCTTGGCTGCCGGTGGAACGGTGTTCTGAGCCTCGCGTTTTGCCTCTGCGACGGCGTCGAGTATTTCTTCACGTTCAGTTGCTTTGATCGGTGGGGTGATCGCTGGCTGAGACAGTGGAGCCGCAGACCGGTTATCGCAGCCAGCAAAGGATGCGGCGAAAACGATAACGGCGAATGGTAGATAAATGCTCTGCATGTTTCGCAACAGACGGACTCTGCGAAGGAGGGGAAATTGGACAGAGATGCACTCTGCCTCATTTGTGGGGTGCAGGGGCTGAGTGTACCCAGGAGTTCGCGTTTTCGTCTATCTTGCACCATGAATTTCGCAATCCCGTGGCATGCAGAGAAACAGAATCAATCATGCAACAAACGCCCGGGGAGCACTTGGTTCTGCGTTCTTGGTTCCGGGGGCGGTGTGGGGGGCTGCTCCCCGTGGAAGCATGGTTGTGGCTGACGTTCTTTGTCATGCACTTTTTGTTCCGTAATAACGCGCGCGGTTGGGGATTAGGATTATGATCAAGATTAAGATTAGGATTGAGAGATGGAGGGTTTTGGGGGCACGGAGGACTGACGCCCAGCCGCTCGCCGCGGTGTGGAAGTTGTTGCGGCTGTAGTCGCCAAACCGGGGCTCAACCGGCGTGAAGCCGGGTTGGGGCCGGAGTCGATTTTGTGGTTGCTTCGTAGTTGTCAAACCTGCGTTCCGCCGGCGTGAAGCCGGACGGGGACGGTTGATGAGGGGCAGGGGGTTCTTGGTTCTTGGTTCTTGGGGCTTGGTTCTTGGGGCTTGGTTTTTGGTTGGTGGTTCTGCGTGCCTGGTTCTTCGGACAAGTGGCGGGCGGCTTGCGTGGAAGATTTCTGCACAGGCAATGAGGATTCATCGTGGTTTCTGCTGTGCTGGAAACTAAGCGGGTATAAAACATGGTTCTTTGTGACAGTCGTGGTTCTGATGCGATTCACTCCGAAGTGTTTAACTCACTATGAACCAGCCTGAACAGCAAGGGAACGACTCGCCGAGAATCCCGGCAACATTCGCCGTTCCCGCTACCGTACTCGCGGTGTTTGGAGGACTTCTTTTCCTTCTCTCAACTGCACTCCTCGCCGTCGCTGCTTCGTTCCTCAGTGGAGGTCCAGCCGACCGAAGTGGTGTGCTGCCGGCACTTGGGATTGCAACAATCTTCGGCTGCGGTGCCTGCTTCCTGTTTGCAGCCTCGTATCGCAAACGTCTCAAGACCTTCGAAGAGACGGGCGTTTCGCAACAACTGACCAGGAGACGCCTGTTTTGGTTTCGCCTCGTTTTGTTTCCCTTCTTCCTTGCCTCAGCAATCGGCACACTCGGCAATGGAATTACGTTTGCGAGGCTGGTCAATCAGGAATACCTTCACTGGGTGAACCTGGAACAAGTGGAAAACTGGAACTCTGAAGAAACGCCATTGGCTCACATGGTGGAGACTGGCATCGCCACGATCGTCCTCCTGTCGATCTCACTGTTGCTCTGTTTCGTACTGTTTGCAAAGCCTCGTAACCGGGTTCGTCTCGTGACAAGTGCCGTGGCCGATGAGAACGACGTTGATGACAATCCGTATTCACCACCGAAGCATACAGAATCTAGGTCGATTCAACCTTCGATTTCCGTCAGCCAAAACTCCTCTGACACATCCACATTCAAGCCATTGAATGCTCAAGTGCTGGTCAATCGCGAAGACATCACCGTTTCATTGCGTCAGGATCGAGTGATCGTCTTTGTCTCTGTCGAGTGGTCCGGGCCGGAGCGGAAAGGTCGTGTGACGTTTTCGGAATTCATCGACCGGATCAGGAATACAATGCCGTTCATCAATTTCTGGATCCTGAGCGAGCACTCGGATTGCATCCAGGAATGGTTCGATCATCTCAACTTACCGCCAACTGCTGCCTCCGGATTCGGTGCCGTTGTGTGGATTACCAGTGGTCAAGCCGTAGCCGTCGTCGAGCACGCTGCAGAGCTTGGCGTGGAAGGCCTTGTCCGGCAGACGCTTGAATTGTGGGGGTAGGGCAGCGGCGGTAGCGGCCGATCCTATTCCATCACACCTCCTGCGCAGCACTGTGAACTGCGCAGCACTGTGAAGGACTTAGTAGTAGATCTGCGAAGGGGACGAACAGTTACTTTGGCGCGGTGACTTCCCACTTCAGTTGCACGTTGATTGATGCCGTTTCATTGTGCGGACAAAAGTACTTCACCATTCCATGCCGCCCGTCATGATTTCGAAACGCATGAATGCAGGGGCGGTTTTCGTGAAAGCCAGACATGTTGTTCCCGGGGCTGCCATCGAACTGAATAAGCTCGCGATCATATTCGGGCCAGCGATCAAGCAGTTCTTCCACCTGTGTGACGGTCAGTTGGTCGTAGGCCTCAGAGCTGATGGGCACCGCCACCATTCTTCGCCCCACCAGACACAACACACTCACAGTGGCCGGCTTCACAGTCGCATTGTCAGAGAACGGCTGAAAACTGACTTCGCGGGTGCGAAAATCAACCTGGGCTTCCTCCATCCAATCCCAGGACGCCGACGATCGAAGTTCCACCGCTGCGATATTCTTTGGTATGCCAATCAGCTCGCCGTCCGAAAGGCGAAAGCAAGCTCGAGGATCTTTGATGGCATTGTGCAGTGTCACCTGAACTTCAGGAGTCCATTCGCCATCTCTCTTCGGTTGAGATCGAAGCACATGACTGGGAGTTTCAGCATTGTCTGTGGAATGACTTTGATTCCACATCCGATAGCGAAAGAACATGGGCTCTTCAAGACGTCTGGCTGGAAGCTGCAGGATCCCTTGCCCGCCGTCGATCGTTGTAAACAGGTAGGTCGTGGTTTCAGAAGGTGAAAGCTCGTCCGCGGACTCATCAATTCTGACAGGTTGAAACGAACTTCGCTCAACCCACAGCGTCAAGCGTGTTCCGCTTTGAATCTGTCGCTCAATCGAATCCCAGCACGCATTCTCGATCTGCCAGATATGCACCTGTCGACTCGACAGTTTCCACCCCGCCGCAATGGCATCAATTCGGTTTTCGCGGCACCACTGATTCGTGACGCGATCGGTGTCACCTGGAGACATTGTCCTGGGCAACTCCGCAATTCCTTCCCGTAATTCCAGAAGAAGATGCCTGTCGAAATCGATGCAACGTTGACCGGAGTAGGAGGAATCGGCGTTCAAGCGAACCTCATGGACAGGCCCAAGCGAGATTTCCGCACCGGTGGGAAACAAACGCCCAAACCTGCGTTCTCCCGCCTCATCGATCGGATCCTGTGAATCCCCGTCGACATTTGTAAGGTGCGACTCCGAATCCACCTCAGTACTCAACACTTCATCATGATGCCGATTCCACCAAGTCTCCCATTCCGATTGAAGGTCTCGATATAACTGACGGGCTTCGCTACTTGCATCCTGGCGATTCGCTGTCCGGAGTCTTCTGCGATCGTCGGCTCGCGACAATTTCGGTGATGAATGTCTCGTGAGAGATTCGAGGGCAGCAATCAGTTCTCCATCCGCGCTCATCAGCTCGAATGAGTCACCACCACCGTCCTTTGGATCAAGATCATACTTCTGAAGGAACTGCGCTAGTTCGAGGTCATCCAGCCGCCGAGTACCACCGACCGGAATTGGCGAGTTGCTTTCCGGGATCGCTCGAATCAAGGCCGGCACGCATGACGCATCGTCGATGGCTCGCAGTGTAAATGCCATCAGCCGGATTGCGTGAGAGCGATTCGGACGATCAAGTTCTCGCACGAGTTCAGGAACCGCCGGAGCCCCGATTCGGATCAGTGTCCGCATCGCCTTTGCCCATTCCGAGTCTCGATCGCCTCGTGCGTGTCGCAGGATGTAAATGTTCTCCCGAATCAGCGTCAGTGCCGGGTCACGATGGTTTGATGGCTTGCCTTCCGTTGGCATCTGCTGAGCACCCCCATGCGTTGCCGCGAATGCCAGGCCCAAAATGATCGAGCATCCGACAAGTGACCGCCACACCATGGGATGCTGAACGACCTGCCGGGAAATCGTGGCTGACCGGGGTCTCCCGTGCTGAGTTAGCATTTCGTCCGTCTGCAACGAATCGGCCATTATTGACTCCTCAAGCTCAGGTCGTTCATCGCGAAGTCAGAGTTGTGGTTTCCATTCGGCGATTGACTGCGTCGTGTATGCAGTGTCTTCGATTGATGCCAATCTCGCCTCTAATGTCGACAGGATTACGTCGATCTTACTTTGCTGTAACTCGCCTTCAACAGTCACCGTGACACCAAAAAGTTCCTCATCGAAGCGTACCGTGACGCCGTCAATTGACAGCCTGTAGCGGCCGTATTTTTCTTCATCTTCCACTGCTGGCGAGCGATCGAAAGGCGAATAGTACAGACACTCGATTTCTCTGACTTGCCGATCAGACACACTTGGAAACGGACTGGCAACAAGGTACCCGGCAAGTTTCTGAGCAACTCGCCGGAAGAAGCCAGGTTTGGATAAACCCAGTCGCCGATTCCACTCCTCTTGTTTGATTTGCCACAGATTATTCGTGCGGCCGTCTGCGCGTGCCAGGATCCACGATTTCCAGTTTCGTGCAGTTACAATCCTCCATGAGAACGTCTTCAGGCAAAGTTCAAAATCGTGAAAATTCTCCGTGACTCGCTCGGTCCATCGCTGACCGCCAGTGACTCGAATGGAGGCGTTTGCTGCATCGAGAACTGCTGAGTGGCCATGTAGCCATCCCGGGTTTTCACCTGTTGTTTGCTGGACAGACATCTCCAGAGAATTGACGTCCAGTCGCAACACCTGCGTGGTTCCGATTTGTCTGTCATCCGGATACCCGAGGCTGCCAATCACGAAGACATCCGTCCCTGCGAGGGTGGCCGTGTGAAAGTCCGTCGGCGGAAAATCCGACACTGGATATCCATAGATTTCTATGCGGGTGCCATCGATCACGACAACATCGTTATAGATATAGAAATCAGGGTCGTAGTGATCCTCGTGTTCGCCGCCAATGTGGATCTCACGCCCGTCGGGCAACACCACTTGTGCCTTCCCCATTCTCTGAAAGCACCAGCATGGGCCACGACTTGTCGAATCAGGACCATTGAACTTCTTGTTTGCCGCATATGCTGACTCTCGACTCTGCACGCACCAATGCCAGAACGGATTATCCATTCGTTCGGGATTGGTAGTTCCTCGTCGAGGATTCCGCCATTGCTCGAAGTCAGATCTTGATGGAGTAGTCGTCATGGAGTCCCGTAGCGATTGCAATCGATGCGTCGCGCTCCCGCCTCCCTTTCAGATCAACGGCGAAACTTTCTCTTCACACGAGCAAAGCGTCTTCAGGAGAGACAAGCATAGAACGCCCGAAGTCTATCGCTGGCGGATTGCTGTGTCAGCCGGAATTGCAATACAGACGTTGGGCACAATCGGCGAGATTTGAAGCTGCAGCGCCTCGCGATCAGAAGACGTTGCTGAACACGCTGGCTTTTTCGCACACGAAGGTTTGGTCTGGGTCCTGGAATGGAGTGCCGGGGGTTGGATGAGTTTCGCTGGAAACGGCGGTGTGGTCTCCGGCACCCGCGCTGGCGTGGTTGGGATGTGACTTCCACCATTTTTCGGCGTCTTTCCACGACCACTCGGACGCACAAGGGCAAGCGTCCAGAGCTTCCTGGAGTTCTCGAGCAGAGCCAAATCTACATTCAGGCTTCTTGTGCAGACAGCGAAGGATGATGTCAGATAGGTCTTCCGGAACGGAGACGCCCAGTTCCTGAAAGGTCGGAGGTGTGGCAGTCGCGTGAGCAACGACCAGCATCACCGGATTATCATCCTCAAACGGTGCTCGACCCGTCAGAAGAAAATAGGCCACGCAGGCCAGCGAGTACAGGTCGCCACGAATATCCGGCTTTAATCCCTGGGCCTGTTCAGGACACATGAACCTCGGCGAGCCCTGCAGCTGAGTGCTCACGGAGCGGATGCCTACGTTGCCCATGGACGCTGGCAGAACCAGGCCGAAGTCGAGCAACTTTGCGACGTCGTACATCTGTCCTCGTTCGGCAAGGAAGATGTTGCTCGGCTTGATATCACGGTGGATCAGCCCATGCATCCCGGATTCATGCAGCGCGCCGCAAATCTGACGAAGCACAAAGACGACTCGGCCAGGTGGAAGCGGGCCGTATCGATCGACCAGCTGTCGAAGATTCAGTCCTTCAAGATATTCCATCGCATAGTAGAACACACCGTCGGCAGTGCGGCCGTAGTCATACACCTGAACTGTGTTCCAGTGCGTCAGCTTTGCGGTCGCCTTCACCTCACGTTCGAAGCGAGCCAGCATTTTGCGGTCGGCAGCCTTGTCCTTCCGGATCAGCTTCACCGCGCAGCGACGTTTCAGAAGCTGGTGTTCGCCAAGATAGACATCTCCCATGCCGCCGGAACCAATCAGCTGAAACAGGCGATAGGGTCCAAGCTGCTCCTGCTGCTGAATTCTTCGATAGAGATCTCGGTTCAAATGACACAGATAGAACACGCAGCCAAAGCCCACCAGGATCGTCGCCGTGTGACGAACCAGAAAATCCTCCATCGCGTCTGAAATACTGGACGATGTGGCCACAGCGGAAATCACCAGGCGTTCTGTCCCAAGTCCTGCGATGAGTATCAGCAACAGCACGCCCGCATGGAACCGGAGAGACCTGCTCTGAGGCCTCAATTCGCTCATTGGCACACTGCCTGATTTGCTGTCATCCATCAACGATGCGTCTTCAGTCAGGCCGTCTTTGACGCCCGATCTGGGTTCGCTGCTGGATGATGGGAGGCCCGTTGCCATTGTTTCAATGTCGAAGGGTATTTGCGGGGTTCGCATGAACAGCAGAGTTTTCCACCCTGGTGCGCACGAACTCGGAGTCATTTCAACGAGCAACCATAATGCGCTGTTGCTTCCATGCTTCCCTGAAGTCCACAGATTTGCAGTGTGTCCCGAGTCGCTCAGGCTGATGCCGAAAGTGAACATCCGATGTGGTTGATTCCGGGAAACAGAAGTTCAAACGCTGGTGACTCACAGTGACTCGGTGGTCAGAAATGATGCAATCTGGCAACATGCAGCGCCTGCACTTGCCGGGAGTTGCTTCCGGTAAGTTCCCCCATGTCGATTTCCCTCCGTTCTGACTGTCTAGGCTCCACGTATGAGAAATCTGTACGCACTCACATTGGCCCTGCTGGTTTTCGGGCCCTCCGCAAATGCTCAGCAGAAGCCCGTCCTGCATTCCTTTGGCCGTCAGCAATTGTCAGATGTCTACTATTCGGAGGGAATCTCCGTCGGTGATCTGAACAATGACGGGAAGACCGATGTGATTTACGGACCGCACTGGTACGCCGGCCCGGACTTCAAGACCCGCAACGAGATTTACCCCGCAGTGCCTCAGAAGCGTGAAGGGTACGCGGACAACTTCTTCAACTGGGTCCACGATTTCGACAAAGACGGATGGAACGATATTCTGGTGGCGGGCTTCCCGGGAACTCCGGGCTTCGTCTATCGAAATCCGGGCAAGGATGGAGTCACAGGACTGTGGGAGAAGCTGCAGGTCGCCGATTCCGTCAGCAACGAAGCGCCTCAGTTTGCAGATATCACAGGCGACGGAGTTCCTGAACTCGTTTGTACTCGCCAGGGCCACTACGGCTTCTACTTGCCTGAGAAGTCCGCTCCGCTCGGGGCATGGAAGTTCGTCAGCATCTCAGAAAAGATCGCGCCGACTCCCTTCGGCCATGGCCTTGGAGTTGGTGACGTCAACAGCGATGGGCGAATGGATATGATCGCCACCGACGGCTGGATGGAACAGCCAGCGGAAGGCGCTGTCGAAGGTGTCTGGAAATTCCGCAAGTACCCATTCGCGCGAGCGGGAGCCGACATGTTCGCGTATGACGTCGATGGTGATAAGGACGCGGACATCATCACGGCTCTGAGTGCTCACGACTTCGGACTTGCGTGGTATGAGAACACCGGAGTCGACGGAAATGGGGACACGACATTTCAGAAGCATCTTCTGATGGGAGAAACAAAGGAAGACAGCCCATACGGGTTGCTCTTTACCGAACTGCACGCGGTCAAACTGGCCGACATGAACGGCGATGGACTGCAGGACATCGTGACCGGAAAGACGTATTGGTCCCATCATACTCAGAGTCCCCTGTGGGACGCCGGTGCGGTTGTTTACTGGTTTGAACTTCAGCGAACAAAGGACGGCGTTGATTTCGTTCCTCATCTGGCCGATGACAAATCCGGCATTGGCCGCGGGCTGGTTGTGGAAGACATCAACAAGGACGGCCTGATCGATATCGCCGCCGGTGGCATGGTTGGCGCGAGTGTGCTGATGCATGCTGCCAAAGAAGTGTCTCAGGAAGAGTTTGAGGCCGCTCAGCCGCAGAAGCGAAAGGAAATGGCCGAAGGACTGAAGCCGGAAGACGCTGCTCGGCAAATGACGGTGCCTCCTGGTTTTCGAGTGCAGCTGGCCGCGGGCGAGCCGATGGTCCATCAGCCTGTGGCAATGTGTTTTGACCATCGAGGGCGACTGTGGGTCGCGGAAGCTCACACTTACCCGCTGCGTGCTCCGGATGGTGAAGGCAAAGACAAGATTCTGATCTTCGAAGACACAAACGCCGACGGCGTGTTCGATTCAACGAAGACCTTTATCGAAGGGCTGAACCTGATCAGTGGTCTTGAAGTCGGGTTTGGCGGAGTCTACGTCGGAGCCGCGCCGTATCTCATGTTTATTCCGGATCGAGATGGCGACGATAAGCCGGATGCGCCGGCAAAGGACGCAGTTGCTCAGGCCGGTTTGCAGTTCCCCAAAGATGTTCCTGCCGGCGCGGTTGTGCTGCGGGACGGCTTTGGCTGGCAGGATACTCATGAGACGCTTAACGCTTTCATCTGGGGACCTGACGGCTGGCTCTATGGCTGCCACGGAGTCTTCACGCATTCCAAGGTTGGCAAGCCTGGTGCGTCCGACAGTGAGCGACTGCCTTTGAATGCCGCGGTATGGCGTTACCATCCAAAGAAGGACATTTTTGAAGCCTTCATGAACGGCACCAGTAATCCATGGGGTGTCGACTTCAACGACAAAGGCCAGGCATTCATCACCGCCTGCGTGATTCCTCACCTGTGGCACGTGATTCAGGGAGGCCGTTACCATCGACAGGGCGGCCAGCACTTCAATCCTTATACCTACGACGATATCAAGACCATCGCCGACCATGCTCATTACGTTGGCAATATCGCCGATCATGCCTGGTGGGGACATGAACCACGAGCCGCCGGCGCGACATCTGACGCGGGCGGCGGACATGCTCACTGCGGTGGAATGATCTATCTGGGTGACAACTGGCCGGACGAATATCGCAACCAGATCTTCTTCAACAATGTTCACGGCAACCGAGTCAACTGTGACATTCTGGAGCCGGTTGCCGGAAGTTCCGCCTGGGTTGGTCACCACGGCAAAGACCTGATGATGGCCAACGACCATTATTTCCGAGGCATCAACCTGCGATATGGCCCGGATGGTACGGTGTACCTGATTGACTGGTACGACAAGAACGCATGTCATCGCACGAACCCGGAAATCTGGGACCGCAGCAACGGCCGCATCTATCGGATCTCCTATGGGAAAGCGGCTGCTCAGAAAGTTGACGTCAGCAAATGGTCCGACAAGGAGATTCTGGCGTCCCATGAACATCGCAATGAGTGGTTTTCCCGCATGGCGCGAAAGATCACGATGCAGAAGGGCTGTTCGGCTGAACTTGCAAAGGGGCTTTGGGATGCAGCCAGTGACAGCAAGCGCCCTGTGGAAACGCGGCTTCGTTATCTCTGGACTCTGCATGCCGCGCACGGTTTGAGTGGCGAACAGATCAAATCGCTTCTTGCGGATCAACAGGAATACATTCGAGCCTGGGCCATTCAGCTGGAACTGGAAGACCAGACTGCTGACAAGTCCATCGTTCAGCAGCTGGAGAACCTTGCGGCAAAGGATTCCTCCGCGACCGTTCGACTCTATCTGACATCTGCATTGCAGCGACTGCCGCTCGAATCGCGCTGGGGTATTGCAAATGCCCTTGCTGCTCATGAAAACGATGCGAGCGATCACAATCTTCCGCTGATGATTTGGTATGGCACCGAACCACTGGTTGCGCAGAATCCGGAGAAGGCGATTCAGCTGGCACTCAGCACAAAGATCCCTCAGCTGCGTTCCTACATCTTCCGACGAGCGGCAGCGTCCAATGACACTCTGCCGGCCGTTGTCGCAGCTCTGGGAAAGGCAGATTCGGCTGACCTTCAGAGCCAGATTCTGGATTCCATGATGGCTTCCTTTGAAGGTCGAGTGGATATCCCGATGCCGGATTCATGGAAGGCGACGTACGATGCTTTGCTGAAAAGCAATCAGCAGGAGATTGTCGACCGGGCGAATCAGCTGGCTGTCCTGTTCGGAGATCAGCGAGTCTTCCCGCCAATGCGAGCATTGCTCGGCGACAAGTCACAGGACATCAGTCGCCGTCAGCAGGCGCTGAGCGTTCTTGTTAAGGGACAGGACAAGGCTGCGGCAGACGTTCTTCAGGCAGATTCCGTTCTTGGAAATCCTGATCTTCAGGCAGCCGCCATTCGGGCTCTGTCGATCCTCGGAAATGATGCGACACCAAAGGTTCTGCTTGGAAACTACTCCAGCCTTGGCAACAACGTAAAAGGCGACACCGTGAGTACCCTTGTGTCGCGTCCCGCGTGGACCCGCCTGCTGCTGACAGCCATCGCTGATGGCAAAATCCCAAGCAGTGATTTGCATGCTTATCATGTTCGTCAGATTCTTGCTTTCAACGATGCGGAATTGAATGAGCTGCTGAAGAAGCACTGGGGCGAGATTCGCGAATCGTCGGCAGACCGCAAGGAACAGGCGGCGGCCCTGAAGAAGCAGCTGACTCCCCGTGTCCTGACGAGAGCGAATCTGGGGAATGGCCGGCGAGTCTATTCAAAGACGTGCCAGAACTGTCACAAACTGTTTGGTACTGGCGGCGAAATTGGTCCGGACATCACCGGTTCAAACCGAGCCAACATCGATTACGTTCTTGAAAACGTCCTCGACCCCAGCGCTGTGGTGGGTCGTGACTATCAGATGACGGTTCTGGCACTCGTGGATGGCCGAGTGATTCAGGGACTGCTGAAGCAGGAAACCGACAGTGCTCTGACAATTCAGACAATCAATGACAAAGTCGTGGTGCCGAAGTCAGAGATCGAAGAAAGAACTCTGTCGACCGTGTCCATGATGCCAGAACGCCAGCTGGATACTCTGACACCGGATGAAGTTCGTGACCTGATTGCTTACCTCGCAAGTCCTGCACAGGTTGGCATCAGTGGCCCTTCTGCCCCCATCGATCCAAAAACCGGCAAAGTCCCGGATGCGCTCGAAGGTGAAGCGATGAAGATCGTTGGCAAATCCGGTGGTACTGCGGCCAGCCAGAACATGAGTGGGTTCCCGGCTGGCAAATGGAGCGGAAATGACCAGTTGTGGTGGACTGGTGCAAAGCCAGGGGATTCACTGAGTCTGGAAGTTCCGATTCCGGCTGATGGAGCCTACGACGTGGAACTGGTCATGACGAAAGCTCGCGATTACGGCATCGTCAAAGTCAGTCTGAACGAAACCGTTCTTGATCCAGGAGTGGATCTTTACAACAACCCGGAAGTGATCACGACCGGAGTACTTTCGTTCAACAAAGTGGCTCTGAAGAGCGGCCCCGCAAAACTGACTCTGACCATCACAGGAGCAAATCCGGAAGCGGTGAAAGGCTATATGGTCGCCGTGGACTACGTGCGCCTCGTACCGTCGAAGACGAACTGAGTGATCCCAATTGGGACGACGAGGCGGGCGAGGCTGTCAAGACTTTGTAGCGGAACGGCGCAAGCCGTCCGGTGAAGTCACGGAGCACACCCACCGGAGGGCTCGCGCCCTTCCGCTACTAACACAACGTTTTGCTGGAGCAGAATCGCATACCGGGAAGCTGACGCATCCCGCTCGCCGCTTGCTTGTGTCAAAAAGCTACCATCAGAACTGGATCTGCGACTTTCCTTTGGGCAGATCCACACAGGCCACGATGGATTTGTCGTCACTGAACCAGGTACCTGTTCGCAGGTTTCGTCGCTGACTGACTTTTTCGAGCTTCTGTTCGCTGGAACCGGTTCGAAGCACCGGGCCTCCTGCTGAAGCGGCGGAAATCTGAACGGTGAAATTTGAGCATTGATATGGAGCTGAAAGGTGAAGTGAAGTCCCGTCGAGACGAGTTTCCGTCAGTTCCCTGGCGGCCCAGTATCGTGAGACTTCACTCAGCTTCATCCAGATCAGATTGTCAAAGGCTGCCTTCAATCGACGGACGACCTCGCGGAAAACGTCGAAGCCCAGTTCTCGACCATTGAAGTGAATTCCAGTCCAGTGGCAGACCATCAGAGCTGGTTCGCCACGACGAATCACATCCACCATTCGGCCTGCAGACAAATCTGCCGTGATGAACCGATCCGCTCCTTCGGGAGTTTGATTGTCCCATCCGCCTGTCCAGTCACCCGTACAACCTCGCACATGCACGACGCACTGAGGATCGTTGGACTTCAGTCCCCGGACGTTCTGCACCAGCGGTGCGACGCTTGAGGTTCCTTCCGAAGACAGATCGCGGAAGTAGTGTGGTATCTCGGCCTGAAACACATCACGCACGGCCTGAAACGTTCCTTCGGCCAGCTGCGGGCGAGCTTTACTGGCGAATCCGCCCGGCGTGGTGACTCCTTCGCACGGCAGACCAACGTTCTTCAGGATGCTCAGAGCGTACGCCATGTAGGAAGCCAGTTCATCCGTCGAGCGTCCTGTCGCCCAGTCCCAGTTTTCCATGAACTTGAGCGACGCGTCCTGGTACGGATGGCCGGTTGACAAATCGATGACTCGCGTATGAGTCACCATCTCCGGGTGAATGTCCCAGTTCGGCAGCATCAGATTGCGCACCAGATCGATGCTCTGTTCCAGTTCTCGCCGGGTCCATCCGGGAAGAATACAGTCGATGCGTCCGACGCAGGCAGGGTAGGGGACGATGCTGTACTTTCCCTTGACGCCTTCTTCCGCACACCATTCGCCAAACTTGCGCACGAACGAATCAGGAATCTCCTGTGGCCATTCACGCCAGGGAAGAGAAGCATGCGGGGAATTCGGTCCGAGTGCTTCGGCGAACTGCGGCACGGCGAAGCGATTCAGGTTCACGAGACAGGTGGAATCGTCGATGATTAAACCGACAGGAACTCGGTCGCAGGGATTCAGAATGGTGACGGCATCATCCTGATCCGGACGTTCGCCCGCCTCCTGTGCTTTCAGTATCCCGGAGGCAGACGCGACTGCAGCGGAAACTGTTGCAAGCCATTCACGACGACCAGTCCTGCGCTGCATGGTTTGACCCTTTGACAATCATCCCGCCGTGGTGGCGTACTTTCGGGCGATCAACGTATCCAGTTCACTCTTGAGTATCGGCAGGATCTGATCATACGGAAACGCGCCGAGGGCTTCACGGCTTCGCTTCAGATTCACGTGAGTCGGCCCGCACCACAGACCCAGATCGGCATCGTCTGTTTCACCTGGCCCGTTGACTCGGCAACCCATCACCGCAATCGTGATCTTGTACTGTTCAGCGTAACGAGTCATCTCGCGGACCTGCTCGGCGAGTTCGACGAAGGCTTCATTCTCAACACGGGAGCAGCTTGGACAACTGATGATATTCAGAGTCTTCAGGCCATAGTCCACGAAACTGCGAACTCGCCCGGCCGCGATGTCAGCCAGGATCTGCCGTCCCGCAGCGATCTCTTCCGCCTTGCGATTGTTCGGCACAGTCAGAGAGACTCGAATCGTATCACCGATGCCACGGCTGATGAGCTGTTCGAAGGCCACACGAGTCTTGATGATTCCATCCGGCGGCATGCCTGCTTCGGTCACGCCAAGATGCAGGGGAACATCAGGGCGTTTTTCGGCAAAGCGTCGATTCACTTCGACGACTTTTTCAGGATCCGAATCTTTGAGTGAAACGCAGTAGCGATGGAAGCCAAGATCATCCAGAACCTGACAATGCTCCCACGCGCTGTCGAGCATCGGTGAGATGGAATCATGTTCGTCGTAACGCGACTTCACATCGGGATCGACGGAACCACAATTCACGCCGACTCGCATCGCACAGTCGTTGTCTTTCGCAACCTGCACAAGATACTTCACTTTGTCCTGCCACGGGCGAGTTCGTTCGTGGTGGTAGAGATGGCCCGGGTTGTAGCGAATCTTGTCGACATGCGGCGCAATGACTTCGGCCAGTCGATAATTCTCCTGCAGGTCAACGGACAGATTTCCGGTCACCTGCTTCCGAATCTCCATCAGGGCTTCCGCATCCTTCTGGCTATCGATGGCAACTCGAACAACGTCGGCCCCGGCAGCCACGAGGTCCTGAATCTGTTTGACAGTCGCGTCGATGTCCTGAGTTTTAGTCGCCGTCATGCTCTGCACGGCAATCGGAAACCCGCCGCCAATAGATGTGTTGCCGATGACGACGCGACGAGTCGGGTTGCGAACAATTTCCATGATCTGCTGCCCAGATTTCCTTACGAGGCTTGACCCTCAAAATCACTGCGATGCCCGGTTGGTTTAGTGCCCTGCCGGCACTCGATGAGCGTCTTCACGTTCCTCTGACCGGTCCCATGAGTACGCCTGCCGGATCGTAGTGGGACGGCACAGAATCGCCAACTTTCAAAATTCCGATGTTTTGACCGCAGGAAACCGGCCGAATTCACGCGGAATCCGCCCCCATTCCTCGCCTCCCGACTTCACTTCGCCACCGCCAAGCCAAATGAGGCGAGCGTCCGGCATTCGTGGCTTGCAGATCTTTCAACGGCCATGGCTTTCATGGTGGAGGGGAAAACGAACCGCATCAAACCGTTCGACACCAGGATTTTCAGTCCTGAACTCGGCCAGGATGGCAGGCCAACGAGTGGCCGCGACGCGGCACTTGAACGACCGATCCGGGCGGCGTATCCTGCATAACGACTTAGTACGCCGCGCCTAAGAGAACCATTGCTTTTGAGGACTCCAGGTATGAGACTGTCGCCAATTCCTGTGCTCTGCATCTTCTTTCTGGTCGGCGGCGCCAATGATGACGTCCCGACGTCCCGACCGCAGCCGCAAGTGACTGGAACCTTCACGCTCACCAAATGGGTAGCCGATGCTTCCGAAGTGGTGCAAACAGGGGAAATCGGGCCGAACCCGATACGAACGGGGCACAGCTTTCATAGCGGCGAGTTCCATGTTCCAGGCGAAGAGCGTTCGCTGCCCAAAGGCATTCACTTTCGCATATCACCAGCGAGCATCCGTGAGGAGTCGTCAGTCGTCGATGTTTTGCTTGCCGACACAACAGTCGACTTACTAACAGACGACGGCTTCACAACATCATCCACGCAAACGGAGAGTCGGCAGGTCGTTCCGTACGGAAAGCCGTTTTCTGTGTCGTTGCAATTGCCGAACAGCAAAGTGCGTTACCAGGTCGAATTCACACTCCGGCGACAGTAGCCATTTTGTGTCTGGGAGATCCATCGAACGAATACGGTTCTGACTGCGTGGCGAGCAGGGTGAGAATCCAGAAGCGTGGAACGAATCCCAAGGGGTCTCCGCGATGATGTACTTTGTGGCAATCATCCTATCGGTCATTGCCCCCTTGACTCTCATTGCTGCGCTGATTGTGTTGCTTGAAAAGATCAAGCACAGGTGGCTCACGCGGATTTTGCAGTTTTCCTTGGCCTCATTGTGTATTTCTTCACCGACGCTGGTGTTCGTGTTGTTCGGTTTTCTTTCTTTCGAAGCGGCTTCTTATTGCATTCTGGCGCTTGGATTCATCCTGCTGCTTGCGTTGTTCGCGAATGGCGGGCATTTGACTGAATCGTTTGTCTCGACATTGATCGTTGCCGTGCTGATTCCAAACATTCCTGTCGTGGTTCATGCTGCCCGAGAGAAGCGCCGAAGCCAACAACAATCTGTGGAGACACATCAGCAAGACGCGACGTGCACAGATCGGGATAGCGCAACAGAAAATCGACAGCACTGACTCCACGACGTCAGATTGCGATTCAAGCCCAGCGGGCTGGCACAACCCCTGCCGGGGTCGTCAGGCCCCGGTTCCGTGACTCGATTCTTCAAAGGTCCGGAGGACCGACACATCTTTGTTCCTGCTTCAGTGATCCCACGTTCTTTACGCGAATGTGGCAGTCCGGAAATGCGTTTGTCTATGGCGAGTGACGTTGGAAGTGGCACGCGTGGTAGTGCAGAAACCGTTGAACCACCGGGGTGAACCCGGTGGCGTGCGTGTGTGTGTGTGTGTGTGTGTGTGTGTGTTGGGGGTTCGAGATTTCGCCGCCATTTGGGTTTATCACAGTGGAGACAGGTTTTTGCACTACCACGGCCGCTATGCACAAACAGGCAACCATCAGGAACCCGTGTTGTCGCGCTCTCTGCCTTGTCTCCGTCGATCTGGGTCGATTGGCGATCGATTTGGTCAGAGTTGATCCGAGCTGATGAGGGTTCCAATCTTTCGCTTCCTGACGAGCTTGGTAGTGCAGAAACCGTTGAACCACCGGGGTGAACCCGGTGGCGGGGGAGCGAAGACGCTGGATGAATTTTTTTGGTACTCGCGTCGGAGACACGAGCCACGTTTTGGACTGTCTTTTGGTGGCAAAGTCGTTGTAACCGGCGGAATCGTTAGAAATTGCAAAATACGTCTTGAGTCGTCTGAGAGGCGATCGTAGCCTGTTCGCTTCTCACCTCAATCGCTCGAATGAACACGTCAGGAAGTTTGCTCGGTCCGCCGGGCATGTGCTTTTTGATGAGTGTTCGCGATGGCTCAAAAACTTGTGTCGCTGTTGTCAGCGGACGCCGGTACTTCACCGGCAGAGCTTCTGTTTGGTCCAATGGTATTTTTGGACGCCCCGGATTCCATGGTTGCTCGGGAATCTTCGCGGCACTGGTTGTCCATGGCTGAGATGGCATTGAGAACACAGCGGATGACCGACTGTGCTCGCTGCATTTCTCAGGCGATGCGAGCTCTTCCCACTGAATCTCGGCCGCTGACCGCTCGTGAATGGCTTTTCCTTGCCGGCCTGTCGTTGC
This sequence comes from Planctomycetaceae bacterium, assembly GCA_046349695.1. Lineage (GTDB taxonomy): Bacteria > Planctomycetota > Planctomycetia > Planctomycetales > Planctomycetaceae > SXXK01. Next base: position 127,625 of record JAXMBV010000008.1, read on the forward strand.
TCAATGGGAATGACGAATCCTGTCAGCATCAGCTGCAGATGGCGCAGCGTTTCGTTCACAGGACTCAAGAACCGTTTGAACAACGGCTGCTCCGGCAGCGGATCATGATCGTCCAGTCTCTGCGTCTGGGTCTCATGAATCCCGAGGATGGTCTTCAGGAGCTGCTTGGCGTGTTCCGCTTCCTTGCAACAACGCGCTGCCCTGAATTGTGTGAACAGGCGCTGCGAGTCCGAAATGTGCTGCTTGCCTGGAGCAGTGACGGCGAAGGCAACTCAGACGGCCTTTCGAATCCGCCAGTCAGCAATCAGTCGTGGCGAAACGAGCGACGTGGAAACCAGGCGAACCCGGAATGGAATTAGCACCGGCGTCAGCAAAAGCGCATGAATGCTACTGGTGAGATGTAGTGCTGGAGACCTGATACTTCGAAACCTGATCCGCGAAGTACAGGTGATTGCGAATTCTCTGAGGCAGCGAAGCATCTTCCAGATAAGCGGGCCAAAGATGGCGATGGCCAATCGTGTCGCTGACGTCCACTTCTGCAATACGAGCACTTGTTCTGCCGAGTTCTTTCCGATCGCTGCTTGTGAAACCACTCCGACCAAGAGCACGGCTGGAACCCAGGCGACGAAGGGGATAGATCAGCAGTGCGGGATCATGTGCATTCCGAAGGTTCACGAGACAGTCAGCGGACCACATTGTGCGATCAAATCGTTCCCCCGGATTCAGCCAGTCGTGGTCAATGGCTGAGGCAGCGAAGACGACTCGTACGTCGCGATCAGCGCAGCTTCGGCATCGCAGTGTGTGTCCTTCGACCATTCCGCCAGCTGTCAGGTGAAGCGCCGCTGCGATGACGCGTGTTCCATGACTGTGACCAACAAGGCTGACGGGACATTCATCGGGGAGAGATTGAATGAGCTGAGCGAGGTAGAAGCCATTTCTGGAGGCCTGCCGGCCGAGTACCGCAACATCAATCGCGGGAGCGATCGACAGATGCCGGAAGCTTGGCCACGTGAAATAGATCATCTGAAACGGCTGGCCGCAGGATCCTTTTTGCAGCCATCGCCATGTCTTTTCAGATTCCGGCACAACGCTGGGCGAATCCATGAAGCTGCCGTGCACGACAATGATCACGGGAACATTTGGCGCGAGGGAACCGGAAAGCTCCTGGAGCGACGATCGACGCACGCCATGGCAGGCTTCATAGCGTCGAACGGACGCACAGAATTTTGGCAGCGATTCATCAAAGGACTGCGGGGAACTTTCCGTGCCGACCAGCCAGTAACCATCAGCAACGGCATTCAACCGGGGAGCGGGAACTGAAGGTGTTGCGTCCAGCAGAGCATCAGTGGCAGCGGGTGGAGAAAACGTCTCAGGCTGTGGAACGGGAGGAACCAGAAGAGGTTCCTCAACCGACTGAGCTTTCACGCTGGAACAGGCAATGACTATCGCAAACAGTGCGAGGAGCGAGCACAGGGTCGCAGAGATGAAGCTTCTGCCACTCATAACTCAGGGTCCGACAGTAGGCGACAACCAGCCCCTTCCATGAGAGAAATGAGACTGCAGAATCCTGAACTTCTGCAGTGTGATTCCTTTGAGCCTGACCACCGCGATACAGCATCAGGCTACCGCGTCAGTTTCGGCAAAAAATGCTGTGCAGTTCGACTCGGACTGCGGGAAAGTGACGAACCGTCACGATTCCCTCTGCGTCTATGCGTCGTTCCGATTGTGCAGCGCTGGTGAGGCTCCGGCAGCCGCAGGAACCTGGCCGTGTTTTCCAACAGGCGGCTATCGACCTTCGCGAAGTCGATCGCCCAGGAAGTTATCCAGTTCCGGGATGGCGTAGATCTTCTGGATGGTCTTGTCGAGATCGTAGGCGACTCGATGGAATTCGACCGTTTCTCCGTCAAACGTCACATAGGACGAACGGGGGTCGTTATTTCGCGGCTGGCCCACTGAGCCAACGTTGATCATGACTTTGCCGGAACCAAGCTTGTATTTGTTGGCGATTTCTTCCGGAGCAAAGAACTCAAGCGATTCCGTAAACACGCCCGGAATATGTGTGTGTCCCTGAAAACAGGTCTTGTCGATCAGGGCGAAGATCTTTTCCATCTTCACCTGGTTGTAGATGTCATCAGGAAAGACGTATTCGCTGAGCGGATTGCGAGCAGAGCCGTGGACGTACATTGTTCGGGTTGCTTCATCGCGGTGACGGCGTGTCAGCTCACCGAGGAAGTCCCATCGCTTTTCGGCTTTTGGTCCGACACCACGCTCAAGCACGGAACGAGTCCAGAAGATGGCTCGTTCGGCACCGGCATTGAACCCGTCCGGGTCAAACAGGGCAGCCTGGTCATGATTTCCCAGCAGACAGACATCAAGGTCCATGACCAGATCGATGCACTCAGCCGGATTCGGGCCGTAGCCCACGATATCGCCGAGGCAATAAATTTCGGTAATCCCTTTACCCTTGATGTCAGCCAAAACGGACTGCAGGGCTTCGAGATTTCCGTGAATGTCGCTGATCAAGGCTCGCAAGAGTCTGGTCCTGTGTTTCCAATGTCGATCGGTGCTGGATGTCGGTCGATGATCCGTCGGGCCGTGCAGAGTCTGGTTCTAGGGAAAAATCCTTGCAATCGAAATCTTCCGAATCCTTCATGCCAACTCTGCAATCCGGAACTCAGGAATCCGCACAACGTGACAGATCGCCGCTGTGCGACACACACTGCCTAAAACGTCGAACAGACTCCCCCTTCATCCACGGACAACTTCCTCATTTTGTGCTGCAAATGCCCGATTTTTCATCGGAACACCTCCGCGACCGAACATTCGGTATCGGGAGTACGCCCGTGCTTCCGTAAGTCTAGGCCACATAATCATCGACAACAAGTCTCGGGATGGCACGATGCACGTCGTCGCGATCGCTCTGTGGTAATTTTCTGGTTTCGTTCTTCGGGGCGGAAGTCTCACGCTATCACTCACGTCAGCAGACGCAGGTCGGCTTTGTGTCGGCTTGGCACTGGCGTAGAGTTCCGTTTCCTGTGGGCGGTCTTTGTCAAACGCCGCTTTGCCCAGCGGGTCTGGATGAATTGCGGAGGTGCTCATGAAGACAGCTGCACATCTTTTGTTCATGATGATTTGGCTCGCGGGATCGGTCGTCAATGCGGATGACGATGACCTGCTCATCATTCAGCACGGGGAACTTCCGATCATCATCTCGGCACCGCACGGAGGTGCCTTGGATTTACCGGGAGCAACACCTCGCCAGGGCGACGGCAAAGAGACTGGTCCTGCTGGCTTCCGAACAACTCGTGACACCGGCACGGAAGAACTGGCATTGCTTGTCGTGAAGGCCATCGACGACAGGATGGAAGGTGCGCCGACCTGTGTCATCTCGCGCGTTCACCGCAAGTACGTGGACTTCAACAGACCGGCGGAGATTGGAACAGAGGACGTAGAAGCGAAGAAGCTCCATGACCTCTACCACCAGACTCTTCGAGATACAGTCAAAGAAGTGCGAGAGAAGTTTCGCTACGGTTTGCTGATCGATATCCACGGGCAGGGACTCTCCGCGAAGACAGTCTATCGAGGAACCTCCAATGGACTGACGGTTCAGGGACTGACAACGCGAAAGGGCCAGGACGCTCTTACCGGTCCGAAGAGCCTGACAGGTCTTCTTCGCAGCTCAGGCTGGCATGTCCATCCAGATCCGCTGGACGGAAAAGAGCAGGAAGGCTACACCGGCGGATACATCGTCCGCAGTTACGGCAGTCATCGCGCTGATGGCATCGACTGTGTTCAGCTGGAATTCGGGTCCGACTACCGCTCGAAACAGAATCGTGCACGCATCGCGGAAGAACTGGCTCAGGCCGTGGAGCAGTATGCAAAGGCATACCTCGAGATTCCGGAAACAGCGGAGGCAAAATGACGCGCCGCAACGGACCGCAGCGATGGCATTTTGGAATCGGTCTCCTGTGTCTGGCCTGGTGCGTGATGGTCATGACGCACGAGGCTGGACATCTCGTCGGTGGCTGGTGCAGTGGTGCGGTCGCCAGGGACTACGACCTGCGACCATGGCGACTGCCTTATTCCATATTTGAGCCGGATCCGCATCCTCTGATCACACTCTGGTCCGGCCCAATACTCGGCGCGGCCTTACCGTTGCTGATCGCAGTCGTGATTCAAAGGCGAAGCGTTGCGATGGTGGCCAGTTTTTGCCTCGTCGCCAACGGCCTTTATCTTGCCATCGGTCTCCTGACTGATGACCGATGGATCGACAGTCAGAGATTGCTTGAACACGGATCATCCCGTTGGCTGATTGTCCTGTTCAGCCTGGCGTGCCTGTTGCCGGGATATCCGTGGCTTCGCAGTTCGTGGTCGGGTTACTTTCGAGGGACACCCTGAAACTGTTGCAGACCTGTGTTCGTCGTCCGGAATGCCCTGTCCGCATACGTCATTGAGCACTGCGGAGATCAGGGCGAAGCCGCTGAGCATCACGCAGGTAGACGTGTTCAATTTCCCGTGGCGACCGTTCGGAATTCACATGCAGCAGAATTCGGAGGCAGCGCGGCATGGAACCAGGGACTGGAATTTCCTGAGCACACAGTAACGGCACGGAGTTCATTCCCATGTGTCGGGCGGCTTCCGCAGGGAATGCCGAAACAAGATCGCCGGTGGTCGTGAACACTGCGGAAATGACGTCATCGAAGTCCGAGATCTGATTTCGGCGCAGGATCTCTTCCATCAGCTCTCTGGCTGCTTCCCGAATCAGTTCGGGTTTGTCTTCTGAAACTGTTGTGGCACCTCGAACGCCTCTCACGGCCATCTCAGACTCCGATTTGCCAGCGTCAGGCAGTGAACTTGCAACGTCCGTACAAGCCCCGGTGACTTCTGGGAGACGCATTTTGATGAATTCATCGTCTGCCGCAAGTTCTGGTTCAAAAGCGGGAGTTTCCATCTCGAAGTGGCGAATCTTCCGGAACAGGATCGTTGCCTGTCGCCATAAAGATCTCGAAGCCGACTTAGGCTTGTCCGTGCGGCGGCATCAGTCAGAGCCGTTCGCCGAAAAAGTCGAACGGCTTTCTCTTTGTGGTGACTAGAGTTACGTCGCTCACCTGCCGGTTCAAACAGATCGAATCCAGGATCTGGCGACGAGCCGTGGTGTTTGAACCTCGCCAGATTTCGGCCGCCTTTTGGCTCCAGTCGAACACCGCCAGAACCGCCTTCCCGCGAGCCGGGTCCACGTCGCCCCCGGCGTCGATCTCTTCGGTCACGCGGGCCGTGTCGGCCTTGAGTTCCGCCGTCTTCGCCTTGAACGCCTCGTCGTCCACAGTCCCGGCCAGATACGCGTTCAAGAGCCGATCCTGCATCGCCACTAGTTCTGACTTCCGTTTGGCCAACGAGGCCGCCCGACGGCGCGAAATACTCTTCAAACGAAAGGCCAATTGTCATTCCATTTTCTCCCAGATCAGGGTCCACGAATATGAGCAGCACCACGGTCGCTCAAACTCTCATTTCCTTTGGAAATGCCACTTCGTAAGACGATTTGGGAGTCTTTTTAAGATCAAGGTAAATCGACCAAATGGCTATATCCAAGCCGCGATGCCTCAAAGGTGGCCAGCCGGTGCGAATCGTTAGAATTGACACCAACATGCTTGACCGCGATACCGCGAGAATTTTTTTTGAAGCATCGCTGAGATCGACGTTTGACATCAAGACAAATGCACGAACGATTAATGCAAATCAGTGATCGCTGTCTCCTCCAGATTCGGGCACAAAAAGCCGTCTCCATTTGTGCATTACCTACTCCGCACGCTTCTTAAATAACGCAGTACGACGGTCAACGTTGCCCCTGCGATCCCAAGGGAAATCCAAATTTGCCAACTCTGCAATGGCTTTGTAGGACGATCTAATCCAAATGATTCGGCCGTGTAAAACATGGGATCCGCCTCCGCTGGCCGAATTGCTCCCCGCTTCGTTTCTATGACGACGCCACTTTCTGTGCGGACTGAACGTAGCGGGACGAGACGGCCATCGAATTGATCATAGTCAACATCAACCGAGACACCCTTTGGAGCAGGTGTGTCGGACAAACCAAAATAATACTCGTAATGCGTTAACAGCGTTCCGCCGTTGCCACTTCTCCATTCGATAACCCCAAATGCGGGCATAAAGCCTCCTGGACCGTCTGGGGTCAACACCCATGTCAGACGATGCTCGCTATTAGGGTTTTGAGGCGGTTCAACGCATTTCCATCGCACTTCCGGCAGACTGACGAACTCAAGCAACGGAATATCGAGAACATGGGTGGCACAAGACAAGAGAGGATTTTGCGACTGTAGAGAGGCTCCGATACTTTGAACCGTCTGCTGGTCAAAACCAAGCCGATCGTATCTCCAGTTTTCCAACTCTTCAACGACACAGAACCAAAAGTCACTGTCCCGCACGAGACTCACCCGCTCTCCGCGGCGAAGATCCAGCCTCCATGCGTCCGGCGTTCGCTGACTATAATCCTATTCAAAAATCTCTTCTTCGCCGTCTGGTCGATTAAGTCTAACGGTCGCGACGAAATGAGTTCCATCAAAGAGCTGTTCCCATCCAACTGACGCCGAGCGCAGTTCTGCCAGGAGCACTTCCACTTCGTCCGCTCGACACGCTGCGCCAATGGCTGAGAGGAGCACTGCAATGCACCCAAGCTGCACCAACCTCATCTAAATTCCCCTAATTTCAATCGCTCGATGTCTAAGATTAAAATCCATAGATTGAGGTCTCTCCGCCAGAAATGCTCCCTATTGACAGCAGGACCTCGTGGTCGATATTTGACGAAATTCTCCTTACACTTCCATCAACGAACGACATAGTAACATAAGACTTGTGGCGACTGCGAAACACATTCGCGTATGACGGGCCAAGATCGGAGGCCGTAGGCATTCTCCAGAAATTGTCAATTCGTACTGCTCCGCAGAGGATCGCATGCCGCTGCTTCACCAGCTCCGGGTCTGCCTCGTCTGCATCTCCTAAGACTTCACCAAGCATAAGGGTATTGGAAAGTCCATCCAATATGTCGCCAGTGGATACGTGCGATTGTGAGTAGAACACTCCTGTAACACCTAAGTGACCATTCCTGCCCTCCGTTCGAGATCCGGCGCATCCCAGATAGTTTGTGCCGCTTTCCCCGATCTTGTCATTCGAGGCCAATACCATGAGATCCTGCAGTGCATAAATCGAACCTGCATCCTTTAGATCTGGGTCCGACGGACATTGAAGGAGAGAAACACGGTTTTTCGAGATTCTGGCGAGCACGCTTGTTCTCAGGAACCACGCGGGCCCAGCTGAGGGGCTCTTGATCCAAAGGTCTCGATCTAATGACTCGTACAGCGGAACTTGCTCCAGAAATGGCAAGAGAAATCCTAGATGGCCAGTCCATCGGTATTGCCTCTGAAGACTTGCGTCAGGAATGCTGTACAGGTCTGCGTTCTTTGGCCCCAAATGTCCCGGAGGGAATGCGCGGTAGGTCGCCTCAAAAAGATGGCAAGCGACTGTCAGTTGCCGAACATTATTGACACATACATTGCTCCGCGCCGACTCGCGAAGCTGTTGTACGGCGGGCAGCAAGAGTGAGAGTAATAGAGAAACGATCCCCATCGTGACCAGCAGCTCGACAACAGTAAAGCCTGACGGCTGTGGTCGAATGCATAGAATGGAATGGCGACCGCGTTCCTGCAACGCCCGACTTACAAACCCTTTTTGCTTCACCCAGAACATCAGACACCGCATCTTTTCCAGTTGAGGGTGATGCCGCTTGACACGCAATGCAGTGGTTTTTGAGCATGATTGCAATCGGCAAGGAATTTCCTTGTGCCGAGCCACTTAGTCAATTTCACGAAATAGGTTCACCAATCAGGAGGCGGCTCCTCTACGGGGGATCGCTTCTGAGCACTTGAGATTCTACTATGGCTTGGAGATTCGGAACGGGTGGGACTGTATAAAAGCGCAGGATATTCGCCCGGGAAGATGTTTGTCAAGTGGGTGTACACATCGCCAGGGTGACAAATTCGACAATGATCTCAGGCGTTGGTTCAAACGAAGCGCAGTCATCCCGACTTTTCTTCAAATCGAATCCTGCTTATGAACTTCCCAGAGAATCCCTATTCCGCTCCGGAATGCGAATGGCAGCCTGATCGGGCTCCAACCGCACGTTCCGTGCCCAGACTGATTGCCTCGACCGTTGTCTGTATCGCGTTCGCGTGCTTCACATCGCTGCTGATGGAATCAGGCTCAAGCGACGACAAAGCGGCCGGCCAATTGTATCTGTTCAATGTTCCGGTGCTGATCGGAATGGTCTTTTCGGCAATTTGGTCTCCGCGATTCTCAGTGTGGCTCGGACTTTTGTCAGTCGCGATTCAGGTCGCGATCACTGCCAGAATGCTGGCCTTGCCAATTGGATCGCCGCAGCCCGTCATCATTATCAATTCCGTCGTACTGGCGCCACTCGTGGGACTGACGATCTGCTCGTGGTTTCATTACAAGGCGACATGGCAAGGCAGAGATTTCTGAGGCTCGGTTTGAAGCGATGGGCGTCTCGTGAGGTTTCGCGAGGCCGAAGCAAATTGCGTCGGGAACCAATCCTGTTATGTTTCGGATGTTGGTTCACAAGGTGACACTTACAAGGGTTCGGTTCAAGGCATGAAAAAGGAAGAATCACGTCGCTGGCTGCGTGAGCGGCTGAAGACTCAGGAACGGCTGACCATGGGTGCGATGGCAGCAATGTTTGCCATTGGCGGGTTCGCATGGATGATGGAACTGGGCATGACCATAGCGATCCTGCGAGCAGGCTTCTTCAGTAGCTGGGTCTTCTGCTTTCTTGTGGCTGGCGGCATTCTGGGAGGTCTCCAGTATGTTGTTCTGCTCCGCATGCCGCGAAGCCTGGGAGACAAAAAGGTCTCGAACGAGACGGGTGATGAGATCGACTTCGTGACAGCTCAGCCACTCTCTGCTGTCTGGATGTACGGACTCGGAAGTCTTGAGACAGACCAGTCATGGCAGGAGCGTCTGCTGGGAATCCTCTGCCTTCCTCAGCGCATGATCAGTGCCGGACTGTTCACGAAGCAGCGTCTTGAAGAAGTGCGAAAGATCAATGTGGATTCCTGTGCGGCCGTGATCCGTCATCTGCACAAGGAAGCGGAACGAGTGGAAGTGGCGGACCTGACTGAAGAACTGAACCTGCCGGATCCGCGACAGACCATTCGGGAATCCACTCTGATCGACGGAGTCATCGTGCTGACTCGACGCACACCCGGTTTGAGTCTTGCGAATCGACTGACGGATGACATCAACGACTGGCTGAAGAAGGCTCACGCTGCAGCTGAATGATTTCCAGAGAGTCTGCGACATCCCATGCGGTGATCTCGCTTCGAAGTTCAGTCCGGAATCAACTTGTAAGAACCGCGCAAAGTGCCATGGTTTGGCCCTGCGTTATTTAGAAAAAAGGAAACAATTATGAGCAGTCTGGACGGCCAGAAAATTCTGTGTTTTGTGGGTGATGACTATGAGGACCTTGAGCTGTGGTATCCCAAACTTCGACTGATTGAAGCCGGAGCTCAGTTTGTCGTTGCGGGGCAGGAAGCAAGGAAAAAGTACATCGGCAAAAATGGTTATCCGTGCGTTTCAGACATCGTCATTCAGGGCATCAACACCACCGAGTACGATGGACTGATCTGCGCCGGAGGATGGATGCCGGACAAACTTCGACGAGATCCCGAAGTTCTGCGGATCACGCGGGAGTTTGCAGAGGCGTCAAAGCTGGTTGCTGCAATCTGTCACGGCGGCTGGATTCCAATTTCAGCCGGCGTTTATCGTGGCGTCAGAGTCACGGGATCACCCGGAATCAAGGATGATCTTGTGAATGCCGGCGCGGTGTTTGAAGATCGTTCTGTGGTTGTGGACCGACACTTCGTCAGCAGCCGAAAGCCTGATGATCTGCCGGACTTTTGCAAGGGTTGCCTCGAAGTTCTCCAGAAGCCTCGGGGTTAACAAATTTCTGTCTTCATTTATTTGCTTCACAGGAGTCCTGGGCAATGCGGATGCGATCAGCTTCTTCACTCTTTTCTCTGATGGCGACTGTCGGAGTTCTGGCAGGCGTGTCTTGCGGAGTGAACTCGTACGGAGATGACTGGCCCCAGTTCCTGGGCGTTCACCGTGACGGAGTCTCCAAAGAAACCGGGCTGGTGAAGAAGTTTGGTGCCAAAGGACCAGCAGTTCTCTGGCAGACAGACCTTGGCGTCGGCATGTCCGGCATCTCTGTTGTTGGCAGTCAGGTGTTTACTCTGTACCAGGATGAAACATCACAGTACGTCGTTTGTCTGGGTGTCGAAGACGGAAAGATCACATGGAAGACAGCTGTTGGATCGGCCTATGAAAATGCGATGGGCAATGGTCCGCGGGCGACTCCTTCCGTGTCCGGAGACAACGTCTATGCGCTCACGGGCGAGGGGATCCTGGTCGCGCTGAAGCGAACGGATGGAATGAAGCTTTGGGAAGTGAATGTTCCAAAGAGCCTGGGTGGTGAACCGTCTGAATATGGCATGTCCGGTTCTCCGCTGGTCGTGGAAAAGCACGTGATTGTTCATGCCGGCACAGAGTCAGCAGCCGTAGCGGCGTTCGATGCGGCCACTGGAAAGCTGAGCTGGAAAGCGGGAAGTGGCAAAGCTGGATATTCATCACCGGTGCTGGCGGAACTGTCCGGCGTTCCTCAGGTTCTGGCATTCACAGCGACAGGCATCACCAGTGTTGATCCGGCGAGCGGCACAGAATTCTGGTCCTTCCCATTCATCACTGACTATGACTGCAATACTGCCAATCCCGTGACGACCGATGATGGGCACGTGCTGATTTCGGCTGGAGAGAATCACGGCTCTGTGTTGCTTAACATCGCCAAAAGCGGCAACAAATGGACTGTCAAAGACGAGTGGACATCTGCCGGAAAAGACAGCCAACTGCGAGCGGAATGGCAAACGCCTGTTTTGCATGACGGGTATCTTTATGGGCTGGATAACAGCGGAAGTGCGGGGCCGATCACGAATCTTGTCTGCATTCGACTGTCAGACCGAAAGACCATGTGGCAGAAATCTCGATTTGGAAAGAGCAATCTGATTCTGGCCGACGGCATGCTGTGGCTGACAACGATGAACGGCGAACTGGTCTGCGTCGAAGCGAAGTCGGATGACTTCTTTGAAACCGGACGTGCGACTGTGATGGAAACGACTCGTCAGGCTCCAGCGATTTCCAATGGACGTCTTTTCGTGCGGGACGATGTGCGAATCATCTGTTTCGATGTGAAGAGTCCATAGGGCTCGGGAATTTCTGGTTGCCGACAAGATACTAACCCGGTGCTGAAAGTTCTGGCGTGATCACTGCCCGGATTTTTGGTTCCGGGTTAAACTTTTGGTGCCCTGGAAAATCTGTGCAAGTTTCTGTCAGAAACGATTTCCCCGCGTCAATTACAGATACGGAGGATTCATGCCGACGGCACTTTCAGAACTGGTCGAGCAGTACCAGCCAATGCTGGTCGCGTACGCTCACGCGCTGATGAAAGGAAACAGCCACGCGGCAGATGATCTGATGCAGGAGGCCTATGTCACCGCCTGCAGTCGTATTTCGGAGTTTCGGGAAGGAGCGGATTTTGGAGCATGGCTTCGCGGCATCGCCCGTATGAAAGCACTGGAGATATGGAGGAAGGATCGGAGGTCAGAAATCATCCAGGATCCTGAGGTTCTGGAGGGTATCGAAGAGACCTTTGCGGCGTTTGATCGGCAATCGTCTTCTGGTTCCTGGACGGATGAGGCTCGTGAAAGACTCACGAACTGCCTGAGCCGTCTGAACGAAAGTCTGCGCAGGCTTGTGTCGCTGATTTATCAGGGCGGCGTTGAGTTTCGCGCGGCATGTGCAGAGCTTCAGCTTTCCGAGGCGGCGGCTTACCAGAGGCTAAGTCGCGCGAGGGAGCTGCTGCGGCAGTGTGTTCAGAAGACTCACAGCGAGGCAGGCTCAAATGAATGAACCACTTTCGCAATCAGCACCCGATTCCAATGACGATACACCTCGCAGCCTGCGTCAGGAAGGCCGCGACATTGCGATGGACGCGATTCTTCAAACCGTGTTCCAGCCGCATGAAACCACTGGGAGACTGACATCCGCCGAAACGAACAAGGGCGTCGCTGCTTCATCATCGAGCACTTTGAAAAGCAGGCAACTCCCGGAGACTGGCGAGCAGACACTCGGACCCTCGAACCGAACTGTCCGTTCTATGCACGTTTGGGCTCCTGGCGTGATTGCAGCGGCAACGATCCTTGTTGCGGTCTCTTCGTTTCTCTGGATGCAAAACAGGGTGACTCCGGAAACCGAAATGCCGACCTCGATGGTGCCGGCAGGACGGGCGATCCCGGCCCCGAATGCACCTCCAGGCCCCGGTCGCCAACAAACCGATTCTCAGCCTCCGCCGATGAGAGTTTCAGATCCTGCACCGGTGCAAGCCACTTGGGAACTGATTGCTCAGGAAGGAGCGACCTACCAAAGGCTCGATGCGAATCACATCACACTCCAAAGCGGAGAGATTCAGATTGTGGGTCAACAATCCGAAACCGCTCCTCTCGAAATCTCCACGGCGACAGGAAAAGTCGTTGCGTCAGGAGACATGAATTTTCGAATTGGACACCATTCCTGGAACAAGGCAAAGACGATGAATACAAACCTCTTAAGAGTCCTGATTCTTGCGGGAGCGGTCACAATGACCAGTGCCGATGGGCAGCTATCCGGCACTGCCGGTCAGCTGCTGGCAGCGGTTCCAGGTGAACCTCCGCAGAATGTCGCTGTGACGGCGAACAACAGTTTTGCGTTTGAGCTGTATAAGAAACTTGCGGAGAAGGAAGGCAACATCTTCTTTTCGCCGTATTCGATCTCCGCGGCACTCTCGATGACCATTGAAGGAGCAAACGGACCGACGGCCGAACAGATGGCGTCTGTACTTCAGATTCCGGACATTGCACGGCCTGTGGGTGGCGAATCACAGAAGATCCCCATGGATTTCCTCGCGCTGCATTCCGGACACCGTGACCTCAGTCGACTCTGGAACCGTGATGACAGCCAGACGGCTCCTCTGCGAAAGGAAGTCGCTGAACTGCGTGCAGAACTGCAGAAAGCCAATGCACTTGTTTCAGATCTTCTGAAGCAGAACAAGGACACAGAAGCGCGGCGAGCGTCGGCAAAGGCGAGGTCGCTGGCTGACCAGATCAATGCAAAGCTTGTCCGACTGGATCAGTTTGAGCTCCGCGTTGCAAACTCACTGTGGGGCGACAAGTCATATGATTTCAATCAGAACTACACGAAGACGATTGAAGAGTACTATGGCACTGGAGCATTTCATCCGATGGACTTTAGGACGAACGGATCAAAGGAACGCACTCCCATCAATCAGTGGGTCTCTGAAAAGACAAACGGCATGATCCCTGAGCTGCTCGGGGAGAAAATCATGACGGAGGCCCAGTGGCAGCGAGTTCGCCTGATTCTGACCAACGCGATCTACTTCCGCGGTGAATGGACTGAACCGTTCGACGAAAAGCTGACCAAACCGGAGCCGTTCCTCGGGAGCGACACTGAAGCAAAACAGGTCTCGTTGATGCACTCATTCAACCTCGAAGCCAGATATGCCGCAGTGGAGCCGGACGGGACGCTCTTTGACACACCGTCCGAAGTCCCGCTGGTCGGGGACATGCCAAAGTGTTATCCGGCCGATGGAGGACTCACGGTGCTGGAAGTCAGTTACAAAGGTGCAGACCTTTCGATGGTGTTTGTTTTGCCACAAACGATCGACGGTCTGAAGGATGCAGAGAAACTGGTGACGGCCGATCACCTTCAACAGTGGCTCGGTAAATCCAAACAACGCAGTGTGAATACATGGATTCCCAAGTTCCGGCTCGACGAACAGACGATGCTGGCGAGCACTCTGAAGTCCATGGGGATGGTGAATGCGTTCGAAGAGTTTGGTCCCAACAAGGCCGACTTCAGCAGGATCGCCGCCAGCAATGATCCAAAAGACTCCCTGTTCATTTCCGAAGTGGTCCATTCCGCCACCATCGAGGTGACCGAGAAGGGTACCGAAGCCGCGGCGGCGACTGCCGTGATCCTCGCCGAACCGAGAGCAATGCCGGCGACGCGTCCGTTTGTCCCGGTGTTTCGAGCCGATCATCCTTTCCTGTTCCTGATTCGCGATCGCAAATCCGGAGCCATGCTGTTCATGGGCCGGCTGGTAAGTCCGTAATCACTGATGCCGCGGTGACGCTTGATTGGCACTTCCTGCGTCGGAAGTTACAACGCTGCCGTGGACCGCTCGTCGGTTATTGAACCAGGCCGAGTCCATGACAAGCGTTGTTCTCTTTTCGCGGAGCAAGGAACTCGATGGACGACTTCACCACGTTGCGGCGTCAGGCCGATGATGCGATGCGAAAGGGAGACTTCCAGGCTGCGAACCGCCTTTATTGTGCTGCATGGGATCATTATGGCGATCAGCGAGTCGCCGCGTCGGAAGCAGGCACGGTCCGTGAGTTTGACAAACAGCACACTGCAGAAGAGGCCTTCTGGCTTCTGCTCAGTGGAGCAAATGCCCAGTTTCATTGCGGTGATTTCGAAGGCTGCCTCGACACCGGTGTCACTGCATTCGAACTCTTCAAAGACCTGGGATTTGTTGTCGGAAATCCGTTCTTCCATCTGCGTGTTGGACAGGCCAGCTTTGAGCTGGAAGAACCGGATGAGCATGATGAAAAAGGCACGGCAATCGACAATCTGGCTCGCGCCTTAATCTGTGGCGGCATTGAAATCTTCAGTGGCGAAACACCGAAGTACCTTGAGGCCGTAACTGCCGTCCTCAAACCTCCTGAAGATTTTTCATCGTGGCATGAAGCGAAGAATGTCGGATGCTGCCTGAGCAATCTCAACGGTGCGTCTGGATATCTTGCCGAGGTGTTTACGGAAAAGTACGGCAGCCCGCCACCCTACGAATCCCCGTAGTGGAATTCGCCAGAATTCCCCCCAACGCCGTAGGATGGCCGCCCTCGGCCGTCTGCGATTGTGTTCTTGTGGCTCTTCAAAAGAGTACGTGAACGATCGAGTGCAAGCCATTCGCATGCGATGAATGAGAAGCACAAAAGACGGCCGAGGGCGGCCATGCTACGATGCTAGATCTCTGAAATGACTCCGTCGCTCGCGCCGAAGGAGTCGACTTCCAGATTCATGTGGTGCAGCATTCGAACGAACAGGTTCGACAGCTTCGTGTTTTCTTTTGTGTTGAACGCCACATGTCCCTGATGACGGAAGTCGCCGCCAGCGAGAAGGATTGGCAGATTGTTGTTGTCGTGCGATGAAGAATTGCCAAGGTTACTGGCATACAAAATGGCCGTGTGATCAAGCAGACTGGATCCGCCTTCCATCGATGTTCGCATCTTCTCAAGGAATTCTCCCAGCACCTGGATCTCGGCTTCTTCAATCAGTGCCAGCTGCTCAAGTTTGGCCGGATCCTGACCGTGATGCGATGCATCGTGGTGTCCCAGATTCACACCGGGGATTTCCGGGCGTTCCTGTGTTCCCAGCCAGAGCGAAACAGAACGCGTTGAATCGGTCTGCATGGCCAGGTGAATCAGGTTGAACCATTGCCGTGACCGTTCAATCAGCTGAGCACCGCCGAAGTCATTCGTCGGAGTTGGATAGTCGACTTTGGGCTTCGGCGTCTTTCGCCATTCTTCATCCTGAGCCAGCATCTGCTCGGCTTCTCGCAGAGATCCCAGAAACAGCTCCAGCCTTTGCCGGTCGGCCTGACTGACGTTTCGCTCGAGTCCCCGAATCTGTTCGCCCACCTGATCCAGCAAACTGCGGCCATCACGGACCTTCTGCAGTTCACGTGATTCTTCATCAGGCGTGCCAGCAAGGAAAAGGCGTTTGAAAACCTGAGTCGCTCGGCTTTCCGCAGGGATCCGTACACCACGATTGTTCCATGCCGCGTTTCCGCCGCCAAGAATCAGTGAAGCGAACCGCGTCTGCTGACCAATGCGGGCGGCAACTTCCTGATCCAGCGACATCCCGTTGCGAATCTCATTCTCCCGTATGAACTCGGGAGCCACTCCGGTGAAAAGCCCAACCTCCGCAAAATGTCCCGCTGGATAGCGATGCGACATCCCCGAGAACACCGTGTAATGCCCACGAATAGACTCCAGGGACTTCAGGTACCGGGCTGGCACGAAGTCCCTTCCAGCCTGTTCGGGAAAGAAGTTCGGACCGTACATTCCCAGAGGTTGCCCCACCAGCACGATCCGTCGAGGTGCTTTGGGGTCCTCCGATGAACTCGCGGCCATCACGTCCAGCATCGGCAAAGCGATGGAAATCCCGGCGGCTCTCAGAACACTTCGTCTGGGCAGGATTGATCGTGGCATGGATTGCTCCGCCTATTTGTTAAGGAACATTCGACTTTGAACCACTTCATGAATGAGGCTGCGGAGTCCCGAGTTGCCGTTTTTCAGCCGCTGAACAATTTGCTCAATCACCTCACGGTCAGCAAACTGAATGTCGCTGCCAGTCGCATAAATCGTGATCTTCTGGACAAGGTTGCGAATGATCTGGTCTTTGTCTTCAAGGATCAGTGCTTTGTATTCATCGATGTTGGAAAACGGACGTCCATCAGGAGTCTGTCCGCCAAGCTCCACGTCTGGTCCTCGATACACAGGACGACCGGAGCCATACGGCAGATCAACGGGACCAGCCGGCGTTCTGGTTGTGACTCGGTAAAACGTCCGCCAGTTCCCGATCGGATCATAACTTTCCAGCGCGAACCCAGGAGGATCAATTTCCTTATGGCAGGATGCACACGCAGGCGTGTTTCGGTGGAGATCCAGCTGCTGTCGAATCGTCGTGGCACCGCGAATATCGGGCTCGATCGGAGGCACATCAGGCGGTGGAGGCGACGGTGGTGTTCCCAGCATCCTGTGAAGCACCCAGACACCTCGCAAAACAGGAGAAGTCCGAGTTCCGTCCGCCGTAACTTTTAGAACACTGGCCTGCGTCATGACGCCGCCGCGATGGGAATCCGCAGGAAGCTGCACCCTTTGAAATCCGCTTCCCTGTGGTCCCGTGACGCCGTAGTGAACGCTGAGTCGTTCGTTCAACATGGTCCAGTCTGAGTGCACAAAATTCAAAACGCTCAGATCATTTCGCAGCACTTCCTCGAAGAACAATTCTGTTTCCCGAGGCATCGACCAGAGCAGCATCTGATCGAAATCAGCGTACAGAGTGGGATCTGGAATCGTTGCATCGATCTTTCGAAGGTCCAGCCACTGTCCCACAAAGTTCTTTGTAAAGCGACGAGCCTTTGGGGAATCCAGCATGCGATCCACTTGTGATCGAAGGACCGCAGGATCGATGAGCGTGTTATCAGCCGCTCGCGCCAGCAACTCATCATCCGGCGAGGACGACCACAGAAAGTACGACAGCCGGGACGCCAGCGAATAGGAATCAAGAGGCTTCCCCGGGGGAGAATCCAGGAGGAACAGAAACGAAGGGGAGGTGAGGATCAGCTGGTACCCAAACGTAGCGGCATCGTAGAAGGAACTTCCCTGTTCCAGCCTGGCAATGGCGGCATCGACGTAGATCTTCGCTTCCTGCTCTCCCACCGGCCGGCGAAATGCGCGCGGCAGAAAATCCCGAATCAGCCGGTTCAGATCTTCACGCGGGTTCGCAGATGCGGGCACCAGAGGATCAGCTTCCCATTGCTGAGCGCTCCTTTGTGGGTTGATCTCGGGAACACGACGCCCGGCCTGCTCGGCTCTCAGCACCGACCGAGCCTTCAGAGGAACATCGCGAAAAAGTGCCTGATAGGACTCGGATGGATATTCACCGACTGGACCTTCGACCTTCATCCAGTCAACAATCAAACCCGGACCGGTGTATTCTTCAATGGGCTTCTTGAACCGCCGAATGTCCCAGGTTGTCAGAAGGTTCACGACAAACTGCTGACGACTGACAAGGTCGCATTCAAATTCGATTTCCTGTGGCTCGCCATGCGGAATGTCCACGACGTCATAGAGCACCGGACTTTCACGACCGCTCTGCATGACTCGCATCAGCCCCACCGAGATCGCCTTTCCCTCAGCACCGACCGCGGCTGCTTTCATGCGAATCCGATAGCGTCCATTCTGCGGCACTGCCGCCGTGGCACATAAACCGTATCGAGGCAGCTTGCTGTAGATGATCAGTGAATCACCTTTCAGCAGCGAATTCCGTCCGAGCCCTTCGCGAAAATTGGGGCCTTTGAGCGTCATGTCCTTTCCGGTCCGAGTATCCGAAAAGCCAATCGGTGGGCCGACAGGAACAACAGAAGCGATCGCTGCGGCAGCTGCTTCCTGGTACTTCAGAAAATGCGTCGCCGACAGATCCAGTGACGAACTGACGTTGTCGAACCCGGCAGACGGTGTGTCCTCCGGCAACAGTTCACGCAATGGTACGCTGGTCTGAAGAAGATCGTGCAGCGTTGTTTCATATTCCGTCGTATTCAACCGCCGCAGGCGAACGCGCCCCTGTTCGTTTTGTTGCCGAAGGGAAGCTTCGTGAAGTTCATCATGCAGGATTCGAACAGCAGTGTTTCTTTCGTCCTGCAGTGACTTCTGCACGGCATCTTTGGGCGGCATTTTTCCTGATGCGATGGCATCATGAACTTTCTGCCAGACACTGAATGTTGCTTCGGACTGCAGCTGAAAGGAAAGATCATCAAGGCGAATCCCAGACTTTTGTTCATCCGGACCGTGGCAGGCGATGCATTGATGAGTCACCAGATTCTTCAAAACATCCGGCGGTACCGTGTCCGCTGCCTTCGCTGCCCCGGCGTAACAGAATAGACCCAAAGAAATGACGCCGAGAAAGCTCAGGAACAACTGGCAAGTTGCGGAACGCGTCATCTTGGCCCCCTTGCTGGGCTGCAAACCAAAGAATCACAGGAACCATCAACCGCCATCGTGAATATCACGCTCTGGCGAAAGACGCCCTGCAGAGATCAGCCGTGTCACGCATTTCGAATCCCGGTGACATTGACACCACTCCCGATCAGAAGATTCTTCTCCCACGTCCAGCGGTAAAATCGTCCCGTCTTCTCGGGTGGAAGTTCAAGCAGATTCGAAAAACCAGCTTCACGAAACCATGACATCAGTTCTTCCGTTGTATGGTGGAACTGATACTTCGGAGCCCACCAGTCAAAGGTGTCGCAAACGCGATTTTCGTAGCTGGGATGAGCACTGAAATTGACGATCTTGTTCAGAGTCCGATTCACGACCGGGATGCCTCCGAGTATTGCTCCCAGTTTGCAAAAAGGCATCAGCATTTTCGGAGACATGCGAGTCGTCATGCTTCGCAACCCCGAATTGATCAGTTCCTGCCACCATTGATTTCGGCGGTAGAGCCACACGGAGTATCTGCCTCCACGTTTCACCATCGGAGCAACCGCGTCAAAGACAGTGCGTGTCTTCGCATCATGATGCATCACGCCGATCGAGAATACGAAATCAAAGGAGCCTCGTTCAAATGGAAGATGCTTCAGGTCCGCCTGAACGAAAGACACATTCGGAAGTCCCGCACACAGGACCTTCGCCTTATCCACCGCGCGCGTGTGATCGGCTCCGACAACAATGGCACCGGCCTCCGCACAGACTTTGGAATATCGACCGCCGCCACATCCCGCATCCAGGACTCGAAGCCCTTTCAGATCGGACAGCGACACACCCGTCTTCGCCTGAAACGTGGCTCGATCTTCATCATCATGCGCCACGTCGAACGTGGTCCATTGATGCCCGAAACTCTCGAGGTGCTGGTCCGAAGTGAAACGCGGGATCCCGTCACGAATCCTTGCAACAACGTTCCCCTCCGTGCGCAGTTCAGTCGACGCGGCATCGAAATGCAACAGGGCTCCGGACGCTGGATCTCGGAGTGATTCAAGGAACGGGCGGTCTGCTATGGATGCCATGGCCGGCTACTTGCCCGCTGACTTCTGGAAAATCAGGCAGTAGTTTTCTTTCAGAATGCCGGTCGGTTCTTCAACCTTCTGAAAGCCAGCTTCCAGAATCTCCTTTTCAAAGACATCCTTGTCGGCTCGCACATGAGACATGATAAACGGAGTGCTCTCACCTTCGACTCGGCGGAAATCAATCAGGACAAGCCGACCGCCTGGCTTCAATGCCTTCAACAGGGAACCCATGGTCTTTTGCGGGTATTCAAAATGATGGTACGTGTCACAGATAAAGGCGACATCGATGGAAGACTCCGGCAGTTCCGTGGAACTGTCTGTGCACTTCAGAGTTTCAACGTTGCGGATCCCTTTTTCGCGGCATGTGATTTCGATGTGATCAAGAAACCGCTGAGCAATATCGACAGCGACGACTTTCCCTTCACGAACTTCAGCGGAAAACAGCCGAGTAAACAATCCGGTGCCAGCACCAATGTCCGCCACAGTGTCCGATGGCTTCAGTTTCAGCAGCTTGACGATTTCCGATCGCTTCGCGAACACTTCGCGACTTTCGATCTCAAACTTCTCCACGAACTCCTTCGGGTTCGGGTCGCGGAAATTGTCATTAATGCCAGGACGAACGCTCTGTTCCTGAGCCGAAACAGGCAAAGCAACCAGAGCAACAAAAAGCAGAGGCAGGAGTACACGGCGGGCTGAAAGCAACATGGGCGACTTTCGCAGAAGCAGAGGCAAGAACTGACAGACCTCAATTTAACACGTGCCGTATCGGAAGTCACCAGACTTCGAAGCCACTCCCAACCGTAGTGGAAGTCACCAGACTTCCTTCCTCACTCTCATCACAAGGAACTCTGGCGAGTTCCGCTACAGAATCGCGGACACGCTCTGACGAACGCGATCGATGTGACGGAGATAGGCACCGGAATCGAGCCCGGCTCCGGTGGCGTTTCTCATCAAATCTTCCGCGGACTCACGGTGGCCTGGATGATGGATGTTGGTTCGAAGCCAGATCAGCAGGTGTTCGAAATCCGCACCGTCGATCTCCCCGGTAAGTCCATGAGACTTCTGGAAGGCTTCTGCCAGCTGAGCCGCGTACAGGCTGCCAATCGTATACGACGGAAAATACCCGAACGCTCCCATCGACCAGTGCGAATCCTGAAGAACCCCTTCACGGTCGCTGGCCGGGACAATACCGAGCAGTTCTTTCATCCGGTCGTTCCATGCTGCCGGAAGATCATCTGCGGACAATTGCCCATCCAGCATGGCCAGCTCAAGCTCATACCGTAACAGGATGTGAAGATGATACGACACTTCATCCGAGTTGACTCGACTTGTTCCTCGGCGGATGTGGTTCACACTGCAGAAGAAATCGTCACCGGTCAGACCTTTTGCTGCATCGGGAAACAGAGCCTGAATTGCCGGAAGCCAGCGAAACCAGAACGCTCGACTGCGCCCAATATGATTTTCCCACAGACGCGACTGAGATTCGTGCAGTCCCATGCCCGGTGATTCGGCAAGGAATGAGTCGCGATCCGTTGGCATAAAGCCCTGGTCATACAACCCGTGACCGCCTTCATGCAGTGCGGTCAAAATCGCAGACGGCAGATCGTCCGGACGAATTCGAACAGTCAGTCGCACATCGTGCAGCCCCGACTGAGCCGTAAACGGATGCGTCGAACGGTCCATCCTGCCGCGTTCAAAATCGAATCCCATCGCCTGAAGAATTCGTCGGCACAGTTCCCACTGACCTGCGTCCGAAAAACTCCGACCGGCCAGAGCATTCGAATCCCTTGATGACGCACGGGACCATTCATCCACGCGCGGCAACAGTTCGCGCCGAAGATCGGCCAGAACCGGATCCAGGCGAGATCGCGTCATCCCGGGCTCATAATCTTCCAGCACCGCGTCATAAACATCGCGTCCCCGAGCCAGCGTGACAGCTCGCTCGCGCACCAAACTCAGCAGGCGATCAAACGCCGGCGCAAAAAGGCGATAATCATTCTGAGCATACGCGTCTTCCCACGCGCCAAACGACCGTGAACGCGCGCGAGCCAGATCTCGCACAAGCTCCTCCGGCACCGCCAGAGCAATACGCCGAAGTCGACGCAGCAGTTCCAGTTCTCTGGTCCAGCGTTCATCAGCTTCTTTCTGCTGAGCCACCTCTTCGATCATGTCGCCGAGATCATCTGCGGTCAGCATGGAGTGTCGAATGCCCTCCAGAGTCGCCAGCTGTTCGCCCCGCTGCACTCGTCCCATCGACGGCATGTGAGTTTCTTCGTCCCAGCCCATCAGCGAAATGGTCTGGTCCAGATGCAGCAACTCCGTAATGCGCGATCGAAGCAGTTCCGCCGCACCGTCTGTCTTCACCGGGGCTCGCCGCGGCATCGTCAGATCACGAGGTGGTCGCGCGATAAGCACAGGCGCTAAACCACCATGCTGGGCGACGTTGACAACCTGTTTCTGCGACACGCGACACAGGATGCCAAGGCCGTTTTCCGTCGAGGCAAATCCCATCACGGAGTAGAACGGCTCTTCGAAGACGCGTCCGCCAGGACCAACGACGGGAAACTCATGCACCGGAAGCCGAGCAACGGACTGAATGACCCATGACCGTTCCGGATCATGCTGCATTTCCGCGGCCTGATCAATCAGCGATTCCCATTCGGCCTGATCCAAAGCACTTCCCAGCGTGACGCCTTTTCCGCCGTACCCGCGATTTGGCTTCAGCACCAGACGTTCCCGATTGCGCCGCGCGTAGTCCATGAGACTGCCTTCGCGACCATGTGGAAGTGTGGTGCGACGATCACCGACAATCCGAGTCCACAGAACATGTCTTCGAAACAGCCGGCGCTCTTCCGCAGTGAAAATGCGGGATGCGACACTTTCGTCAGTCATCAGTTCAAAGCAGCTCTTGTGGTCGAAGTCACCCACAATGGACGAGATAACTCGGTTCTGACGAAACAGGAGCCGCATCGCATCCAGCCGCTGCCCTGTTTCATGTTCGAGAGCAACAAGGTCACGAACTTCATAATCCCGATAAGCGACATCGATCTGAGTATTCTCGTACCAGACTTCTTCGCCTTCGACTCGCAGTTCACGAGGATCCGCGTGAACGATCACGAGCCCGTGTTCCTCGGAAAGATGCTGTCGGAGAATCGACTGCTCGTTCGGACCTTCATGATCGTACTTCGGTTCAATCAGACACAGCCGGCAAGTGTCCCGTCCGATCGCTCTTGCATGATCGATCAGCACCTGCAGAAACAATTCGCGCTGGTCACGTGGTAGCTCGACGTCAATCTCCGGATCCTGAGCCAGCAAAGTCGGAACCACATCGCGCATGACCAGCTGTTCGGCCAGCGGTGCGTAGTGAATTCCTCCAACGCCAGAGAGGTTCGGTTCCAGAAACAGCAGAGATTCCTGCCACCCGGCACTCGTGAAGTCGCAGACAGCATCCAGTCGGCCGTAAATGGAATTGTGCTGTGTGTGCTGTGGTGTCCACGTGTCGCGGAGCCACTGGTCTTCGTCGGGTGAAATCGCAAGCACCTGACGCACATGATCGTCCTGAAGATACAACGCCGGCAGCCTCTTCAGTGCCTCGACCAGCTTGAGACACACATGGTCAACATAGCTGAGCTGTTCCGGCATCGCGAGCAACGGACGCAGCATGATACGAACGGCTTCCGGCACTCCGTCACGTTCGTAAACCACCGCGTTGGCCATCGCATCCATTCGAAGCCGCTCGGAAATCCGTGCGAGTGTTCCGTCACCGACTCGCTGAACCGCTTTACGCACCCGGTTGTCGAGCGTCGTGCCCAGGAGACCAACAGTTTCAGCAGGACTAAGCATTGGAATTTGAAGACATCAGGGTTGAGGTCAAACAGAACAGGCCTTACCGCCTGGAAGAGTAGCAGCTTTCCGCTTTGTCGTAGAGCGTAGTGAAATTCACCAGAATTCCATTCCCACCGCCAACACAATGCATTCAAGGAACTCTGGCGAGTTCCAATTGCGACGAGGCTAAGCAGCAAGGCATGGAACTCTGGCGAGTTCCACTACAGTGCCGACCGGTGACACAGAATCCCGATCAACGACGGAAGTCACAGAGAATGCTCTGCGGCGCTTGCAAGTGGCGGAATATTAACCGACCATTCTGCCCAAATGTGCAGGTGCGCCTGCGGAATCAATTTTGACAGCGATTCAGGGACAGACTGAGCCAGCAATGGACTGGACCTTACTGCGAAACATCATCGATCAGCATCAGTCATTTCTGATCACCAGCCATGTGCGGCCGGACGCCGATGCTCTGGGGTCAGAGCTTGGCCTTCGCGCAGTGCTGCTGGCGATGGGTAAGCAGGTGACGATTGTGAACGCGTCGGCCCCGCCTGCAAATCTGCAGTTCATGAATCCTCCCGGGGTCGTTCTGAAACTGAACGAAAATGTCACGCGTGCCAACCTGCCGGCTTATGATGCCATCGTCATTGTGGATACCAGTGCCTGGCAGCAGCTGGGAACCATGGCCGATGTGATCCAGAACTCGCCGGCTCCAAGAATCGTGATTGACCATCATGTCAGTTCAGATCAGCTGAACGCCACTGAATTTAAGGACATCACGGCAGCAGCGACCGGCGAGTTGATCTGCGAACTGGCTGAATCACTTGGTGTGGTATTCGATGAAGATGTCGCCAACTGGCTCTACGCAGCCATTGCAACGGATACTGGCTGGTTCCGGTTCCCGTCAACGACGTCGCGAACTATGAAGATTGCTGCGGCCCTGATCGATCGCGGCGCGTCACCTCATTACGTCTTCAACCTGGTGCATGAGCAGATGTCACTGGCACGCGTTCGACTTGGCGGACGTGTGCTCGGCCGAACTCAGGTGGAATCAGACGGACGTTTGGTCTGGATCCAGGCAGATTCCAAAGACTTATCCGAAACCGGTGCGGTCCCATCGGACACTGAGGGGCTCGTCAATCAGTGCTTGACAGTCGCAGGTTCGGAAGCTGCTTTCATCGCAGTGGAACTCCAAACCGGCCAGATCAAATTCAGCCTGAGATGCCGCAACCCGCACGATGTGGCGACTCTGGCGGAGCAGTTTTCCGGAGGCGGCCATCGACTCGCATCCGGAGCAACTCTGCCCGGCCCCATGAAGACCGCCGTCGATCGTATGCGCACCGCATTCCTTGAAATGCTGGCAAAGACGCCCGCCGAATAATGCCCCTCAGCGTAGTGGAACTCGCCAGAGTTCCTTCTCCTGCGAATGAGCGAGCATGAGGAAGTCTGGCGACTTCCACTACGGTTTGGACCTACGGCGACTTTCGAGGCAAATAGATGCCGCCTTCTTCGGACGGTGGGATCACGAGCGGTTCTGGCTGGGGCGGCATTGGAGCATCATCAATCTGAGCGGGCTCCGCATCTGAAGTCTGTTCTGCCGTCTTCGAATCGGCCGCATTGGACGATCGAAGCACGTCGACTTCCTGAGCTACAAAGCGACTTCCCGTATCTGACGCGGCAAGTTCCTGAACGAGCAGAACACGATCCGCTTCCGGGCCTTCATGCGATGCCATGTTGAGGAGATCATCGGCAATGCTGCCGAAGCCTCGCACCTTCTGATACGTCCCGGCGAGCAAGAGTCGGTCGGACGACATTGGCTGTTCGGACAGCCAGTTCCAGAGCCGAGATGCATGCGTTCGAGTTCGCTCCCCGACCTTTTCGCCATAAAGCTCTTCCGCTGTGACCCACGCACGAGTGGAATCGTCGGTTTGGGCAAGCCCTGTCTTCAGGTACGCGGCCGCGTTTTGGAAGTCAGCAAGTGCAATCGAAACGACCGCAAGTCTGATCCATGGAGCCCGTCGTTCGGGAGCCATCTTCATGGCCTGTTCGTATTCGTCCCGCGCTGAGACGTAATCCTCTTTACGGAAGGCGTCATCTCCGATCGACTGATGACGAAGACTGTGAATCTTGTCAGTCAGAACAGGCTCTTTCTCCGGCTTCGTCGCAGCAGGAAACTCATTCAACATCGGGAGTGCTCGATCCGGCTGAGGAGCAGCCGGCACGTTGGCAACTGCAGCAGGCACAGCCTGAACAGGCGCCGGTGCAATAAAGTCCAGGATGCGAGGATCAGTCATCGTATATGCGGCCGTTGAAGGAACCGTCGGCTGCAGCGTCACCTGGATATTGATCCAGGCCGGCGTTGCGATGACTCCCGTGGAATACGGATTGAATCCACCAAAGTACGGAACAGCGTTGCTGTAACAGGAGTACGGAATCAGCATGCCTGTCCACGGATCAATTGTCAGTGCTCCGGGACCAGGCGTCATTGGAGCAATCGGACCGGTCCATCCCGGAATCGTTCCATTCCAGCCCGGCAGCCCCGTTCCCGGATATGTCATCTGGTATCCAAGCCCATAGGGAACACCGCCGTAGCTCGGGCCAAGTCCGTATCCATACGCGTAGCTGTAACCATAAAGCGAAGTGAAGTTGTTCAGCCCGCAATAGGGCATCACGGACGGAAAAAAGAGCCCGTTCGAAAAATGGTACACGCCGGAATTACGATACCTCGCCACGCCAATTGTGCCGGGACCATAATTTCCTGAACGATAGGTGGCCGACGAGACCGAGCCACCGCCAAGCTGCTGCACGAGACCCGGAGGCCCCATGACGGGCGCTCCGCTGGATCGAAACACCGCGCCGGAACCGCCGGGATGACGATGAGTGAACGGACTGCTTGCTGCCCCCGGAGGCAAATGCCGGCCGTCCTGTCCCATCGCGTTCGACGGTAGCACCAGACAAGCGAGTCCCAGCAACAATCCTGACACGATCAACCTGGCGTTCATTGGATTCACCCGTTGTCCTGCTGGCACCATCTGGGCCTTATCGGTTTGCCTGGTCGGCCGAAGATTCCCACAACAATCCCTGGTGAGACGTTCCGACAACGTGACCCTCACAAGAATCAACCACATTCTGCGGCTCCCAGCGCCGTGCGCCAAGAGGGGGAATTTCCGCTCAACTCGGAATCCACGGAATTTCCGCCCCGTCCGTCCGACAATACGGTGAGAGATTCACAGCAAATCTGTAGGTTCATCGATGCAGGGGCACTCAGCAGAGCTTCCATCATCAACGAATGGCAAGGGATTTCTGTGGAGGAGAATCTTGGGATCTCTGGCGAGATCCACTACAAAGTCCTGCACAGCGCCGCTCGGTGAGCGCCGTTACTTTGTTTCCGGCACGTAGATTCGAAGATCGTCGAAGTTCCCGATGTCATCGAACGAGCCAAAGCCGATGCGACCTTTCGTGAACGTCTTATCGGTCGCCGTCATCACAGGCTTTGTCAGGTCATCGAAGTACACGGTGATTTCACCTGTGTCCACGTTGCGGACAATTCGGGCACGGTGCCATCCGTCTGTCCACGGTGTCCCATCAGTCGTCTTCGTGGAAATCTTCTTTCGCGCTTCATTGTTCACGATAAAGATCTGATTGGCATGATCGTCGGTCTTCTTCCCAAAGTGAACATAGTACAAATGAGCATCATCCTGATATCCGAAGAACAGGCACAAAGAGCGATGAGGATAATCGGCGATGGTTGACTGAAATCGAATGTCCATGACAAACGAAGACACTTCAAGGTCTTTCACCAGCGAACGATTCAGAGGGGAACGGAAGGGCGGTTTGAAGTTGCTGTCCTTCTTTGTCAGGGCGATCACGTGGTTGTTGTCCTGCTTCAGGAGACTCCACGCGGTCGAGTCAGTTGGTTCGTATTTTTCGATCGATCCACCTTCGAAGTCTTCGCTGAACAGGAGCCGCATCTTTTCCGGCGGGGGTGGCAGCGGCTTGTCATCCGCCTGGCTGTCTGGCGAAAGTCCAGTCAGGAACATACAAACGGGAATGAGCAAACAAACGGTCAGGCGTGACATTCTAATCTCTCCCTGGTTCAGCCGTGGGGTGTTTGGAAACCTGGTACTCTTCTCGCAGTGTCATGCGAATGCGACAGCCATCGGCGGGCTTTGTTGAGACGCCTGCTTTGGCAGGGTTGTCTGGCGACAAGGCCTGGAACTTTGCCAGCTTCACAAAAGAACCGACTACCAGGGCAACTTCAAGCTGCCCCAGATGCTTTCCTGGACAGACACGCGGCCCGTGTCCAAAACCGAAATGCAGCATCTCCTTGGAATCCACATGTCGCTCCGCCAGAACACGCCACCGATCCGGGACAAAGTCGTCCGCCGGATATCCGGTGACGGCAGTACCCCAGTGGTCTTCGTGACGGTTGGCGTGCCAGACATCAAGAAGGATGTGAGTCCCTTTCGGAATATGAATCTCGCGGCCATCATTCGTCCTGACGATCACATCCGCGCTGGCTCGACGCGGAAGAAAATAGAGCGATGGCGTCAGGCGCAGAGTCTCATCAAGAACACGTGTCAGCAGCACAGCATTGTTCAGGATCTCCGGCGAATAACGATCAACCGGCTGCAGTTCGCGATAAAGCTGTTCCTGAATGTCAGGATGGCGAGCAAGATGTGAGATGGCCCAGGCTGCGTAGGAAGTCGTTGCCTCCAAAGCCCCGGCCAGGAAAACTCGCAGGTTGGTTTTCAGAGCCTCATCCGGGACATCTGACTTAAACTGTCGCCACAGCCCATTTCCCGATGCTCTTTTCGAAAGCACAATCTCCGTCAATTGTTCAAAATCCGCCCGAGCGGCCTTCAGCCGATCTCGCTGTTCTTTTCCCGGACGAGTCAGAAAGCCTGGCACCGGGAGGCGTTTCATGACGGTGTCACGGACAATGTCGTCGATCACCACTTCCAGCGCAGGGACGTAGCGGTTTCGAATATCGTCATAGGAAACCTCCGCGCCGAAGAAGCTGTTCGTCAGCATCTCCAGCATCACTGGCTTGATTTCAGCTTCCAGCAAAACATCCACCGAGCCTCCCTGCTCACTTGCCCGCTGCCGACAGACTTCCAGGCGGTCTGCTACCGTTTCGCGAAACGTCTGGAAGAACTCATCAAAGTTCTCAGGCTGGAACAATGTCGACTTTCCAAATGGCGATGCTGCCAGCTTCTTCTGATTCCGCCATTGAGCACCGTTGGAATAAAGCAGCGAATCGACTCCGGTCGCCCTCGCAATGCCATCCGACGGCAACGTGTCTCTGTCGAACTGCCCCTCCTTGTCACCCGTTTCCACAGTGATTGCCCGAATCAGCTGAGGATCTCTCGTGACGAGGAACGGAGCGATGCCGGGAACATTCAGGTAAACACTGTGACGACCGGAACCGGACATCCGGTCGGCGTCGACAAACAGACTCTCAAGAATCTGAATCGGTTCACGAAAATTCCACGGATGAGGGAAGGGCAGACTGCGACGAAAACCATTCGACATCAGCAGTGGTACGCGAGTTGGATTCACGGTGCCGTGAAACGGAGACTCTCCCAGAAGCTGCCAGAGAAAACGAAACATGCCATTCAGCCAACAAGATCAGCCAACAAGAATCGTGCAGGAAGACTCACCATCGCATCATGCGGTGAACCGAACAATACGTCAGGCATGGAAGTTTCTCCATCGAAGACCCGCATACCTTGGCGATTCCCCCCTTCGTTGTGCCCGGTGCGAACCTGGATCCTGTGTGATCGCTTGATTTCATTCGCTCTGATTCAGTACAGACCATATCTTCCTGTTGCCCGGCCACCCCCAAATGCCGGACCACTCCTTTCGGACTCGATTCTTATGACGCTGGTTTATTCCGACGACTTGTTTTTGAAGCACCAGACAGGACAGCATCCGGAATGTCCTGCCAGAATCGAAGCCATTCACCGTCGGCTCAAAGCGTCGCCGATTTTCAACCAGCTGACTCATGTGCCGATTGCTCTGGCTGACGATGCCGATATTGCGGCGGTACATTCTGCAGGACATCTGGCGAAGCTTCGTGAATGGTCTGCGGCGGGAGGTGGACGCGTCGAAGTCGACACGGTCATGAGCAAAGATTCTGCCGACGTCGCCTGCTGGGCTGCGGGCACTGCGATTGATGCCGTGAAGCGAGTTCTGGCGAGCGAAGACAAAAACGCGATGTGCCTCGTGCGACCACCCGGTCATCACGCAGTACCCGGAGGACCGATGGGATTTTGCCTTCTTGGAAATGCCGCGATCGCTGCGCGGGCGGCGATTAGGCGATTCGGAGTGTCACGAGTTCTCATCGTGGACTGGGACGTCCACCATGGCAACGGAACGCAGGACGTGTTCTACGAAGATGAGCAGGTTGGCTTCTTCTCCTCACATCGATTTCCGTTCTATCCCGGAACCGGCCGCAAGACAGAGACCGGACGAGGAAAAGGGCTGGGGAACACGTTCAATCTTCCGTTCGAATTCGGAGTGACTCGCAGAAGATTCCTCGACGACTTCACTGCGGTTCTCGCCACTGCCGCCGACAAAATTCGACCGGAACTCGTCATCATCAGCGCGGGGTTTGATGCTCATGCTGAAGATCCCGTTGGGAATCTCGGGCTGGAAACCGAAGATTACAAGACGATCACGGAAGCCGTCATGGACGTCGCACGCACCCATTCCGATGGCCGAATCGTCAGCGTCCTCGAAGGGGGCTACAACTGCGAACGGCTGGCGGAGTGTGTTGAGCTGCATCTTCAGACCCTGATTGCAGCGCAGCAGGCGTCGGCCTGATACGCCGCAGTGATGTCCGACCTCACGGCGCGGCAGGGGAGCAGCGCCCTTCCGGCATGAACAGCGGTGCCACCAATGATTCTCGGCATCACTATTCAACAACGGTGCTGCGAATCACACGACGAGGCAGTCACTCACATCACGGTGTCAGCTGCTGAAGTCCGCGGCGATCCGCTTTGCTGCATTCGTATTCCCGAACGTTTGACGCCGCTGGGAATTCCGGGCACCATTCAAGTCCCGCCTCGGGGTTGATTTTGCACAGGAGCTGTTCCTTTGCATCGGCCCCTGATATCCCGCCGTGCCGAAGGAGAACGTTGATGTCATCCTTGCCATCCGCCAGTCGTCGCCAGTTCCTCGCAACCACTGCCGCGCTATCAGCAACATCAGCGGTTTCGCAGGCCCAGGACGGGGCGACGGTTACTGAGAAAGTTGTTGTCGGCATCATGGGGACAAGCCGGGGAGCGGCGCTGGCTTCGGTCTTTGCGTCGCTTCCGAACGTGGAAGTCAAATATATCTGCGACGTTGACAGCAATCGCCTGAAGACTCTGCAGGCTTCACTGGCCGACAAGGTTCCCTACACAATCACTGCCGTCGCCGACTTCCGCAGGATCCTCGACGACAAGGACGTCCACGCGCTGGTATGTGCGGCTCCAAATCACTGGCATGCCCCGGCTGGTATCATGGCGTGTGTTGCCGGGAAACATGCCTACGTTGAAAAGCCGTGCAGCCACAATCCCCGCGAAGGAGAACTGCTGGTCGAGGCCGCTCGAAAGTACAAGCGCTGCGTTCAAATGGGAAACCAGCGGCGCAGCAGCGAAAAGACCAAAGAGGGCATCCAGCTGCTGAAGGATGGCGCGATTGGCCGAGTCTACTACAGTCGCAGCTGGTACGCGGCAAATCGCGGACCGATTGGCAAAGGCACACCCGCTCCGGTTCCGCCGCACATTGACTATGACCTCTGGCAGGGACCCGCCCCGAGAGTGCCGTTCACGTCCAATCGACTTCACTACAACTGGCATTGGAACTGGCATTTCGGGAATGGAGAACTGGGCAACAACGGAGTCCACTCGATCGACCTGTCCCGCTGGGGTCTGGGTGTTGATTATCCGACACGAGTGATCTCCGCCGGAGGTCGCTACGTGTTTGATGATGATCAGGAAACCGCGGATACACATGTTGTCTCCTTCGAGTTCCCTGGAGAACGTCAGATCGTCTGGGAATGTCTCAGCTGCAATCGGTACGGAATGGATGGCACTGGCTTTGGAGCCACGTTCCATGGAGAAAAAGGAACGCTTCGTCTGAGCGAATGGGGATTTGCACTGTTCGATGAGAAAGGCAAGGAAGTGCAGCGTGCGGATGGCGCTGACGGCATGAAAACGCATGCTCAGAATTTCATCGATGCGATTCGATCCGATAATCCCTCCATGCTGAATTCTGAAATCGAAGAAGGGCACAAATCGACTCTGCTGTGCCATCTGGGGAATATTGCTCTCCGCACGGGAGACGCACTTCGCTGCGATCCCGCGAATGGTCGGATTCAGGACAATGAAGCGGCAATGGCCCTGTGGGGCCGTGAATACGAAAAAGGCTGGGATCCCACGATCTGATGTGCAGATTCCTGTTCCGGTCGTGACGATTAGATCGACGACATTGCTACTGCACAGAGCGTGCGTGGGCGACGGGAAAACTCTCCCCAGGAGAATTCCTCCAGGATTGAACAGTTTGTGTTTGCGAACCGCATTTCCTGACCTAGCTTCCAGCATCGGGCGTCTATTCCTCAGCCAATTGCGGAGCCGAAAACAATGAAGTCAATTGCCTCGTCAGTCATGCGTTTCCTGAAGTCCGAAGATGGCCCGACAGCGGTGGAATATGCCGTGATGCTCGCGCTGATCATCGTTGTCTGTCTCGCTGCAGTTTCTGCAGTCGGAAGCAACGCGAATGGAAAGTTCAACAAGGTCCGGACCTACCTTTCCTGATTGAAACTCGCAGGACTGCAAATCAAAAGCGTGGCCAGCTTCCGAAAGGATGCTGGCCACGTTGCGTTTCTAAGGCGCCGCGATGCGCACTTCGCCACCGAGTTTCACGCCGGTGGACTAAGGTTTTTGCACCACCACGCTGTGCCTGTCCAAAACTGCAACCGGTGGAGCAAACGCAACGCTGAAGCCGCACGGCAATCAAACAACGCCTGCACTCGTTCTGCCACGCTGGGGAGTGCAGAAGCCGTGGAATCCACCTGGGTAAACCAGGTGGCGGAGGGTTGACCGCGTTTGCGTCAGCCACGTCAGGTGTTCGGATCGCTGCTCGAATCTCCCAGCAACTTCAGGCTTCGAAGTTTGGATCGCAACGTCGGGCGACTGAGCCCCAATAGTTCGGCGGCGTGAGTCTGCAGGCCTCCGGCACGTGTCATCGCGCTGTTGATCAGCAGCCTGTCAAACTCCAGCAGAATTCTGCGATAGAAATCAGGGACTCTCTGGTCCAGCCATTCGTCAACCTGCTTTCCAAGGCACTGCCAGGCATCCTGTGGAAGAGCAGCAATTTCGGTTCGAATGTCTTCGGTCGTGTCAGGGCGACTGTCGAGCGGCAGGAATTCCGGCAACAGCACTGTTCCCATCGAGATAATCAGTGCTTCGCGAATCACGCTTTGAAGTTCTCGAATGTTCCCTGGCCAGCGATGATTCACCAGCAGTTCCAGTGCTTCCGGAGAAATCGACTGGACCTGTGTACCGAGTTGCTGGTTGTATCGAAACATCAGGGCATGGGCGATTTCCGGAATGTCTTCCGATCTGTCCCGCAGCGGCGGAAGCGTGATCGTGACGCCCCTCAGACGATAATACAGGTCCTGTCGGAACCTTCCCTGTTCGATCATCAGGTCAAGATTCTGATTCGTCGCGGCGATTACTCGGACATCGACTTTCAGAGTCTGGTTGCCACCAACGCGCTGGAACTGTCCATCCTGCAAAAGCCGAAGAATCCTTGCCTGAATCGACAGTGGCATGTCTCCGACTTCATCCAGAAGAATCGTGCCACCGTGGCACTGTTCGAACTTCCCAACTCGTCGCGCATCCGCGCCGGTGAAGGCACCTCGTTCATGTCCAAACAATTCGCTTTCGAGCAGGGTCTCCGGGATCGCCGCACAGTTGATCGCAAGGAACGGAGCCTGAGCACGTCGACTGTGCTGATAGATCGCGCGGGCGACCAGTTCCTTTCCTGTGCCGCTCTCGCCCAGAACCAACACGTTGACATCCTGCGGAGCAATTCGTCCGATCTGTTTACAGACGGTTTGGATGGCTGAACTTCGCCCGATCAGTCGATCGGTTCCGGCATCGTCCGGGTACGTCAGTTCCACGGCCGCAGGAGCATGCATCTGCCGACAAATTCGGCGTGCCTGGTCCACAGCATTTGTCAGCTGATCGAGATCCAGAGGCTTGACGAGATAGTCAAACGCTCCCAGCTTCATGCTTTCGATTGCGGTGTCGGCAGTGCCATGCCCGGTAATGAAGATCACTATTGTGCGAGGAAATCGCTCACGAATCGCTTCGAACACGTCGAGTCCGGATTCATTACCGAGTCGCAGATCCAGCAGAACGATCTGCGGAGATTCTTCGGCCATCAAGGCCAGCCCGGCACTGGCATTTGCAGCTGCAAAAACCTTCAGTGTGTCAGATTCCAGAACTCGAGCGATCGTGCTGCGAATTCCCGGCTCATCATCAATAACGAGTAGCTTTTCCATGTCGCCCCGCTGTCCGCCGCGACAGCGATCAGCCGCACGCGACAACTTCTTCTAGTCCTTCAGCATCCGCAGCCTGATCAGCGAGGGGAAGTTCAACAACAAACAGGGCACCGCTTCCTGGCAGATTCTCAGCCCGAATGGTCCCACCGTGTTGCTGAATAATTCGCCTGGAGATCGCAAGTCCCAGGCCTGTTCCCCGGGCCTTTGTGGTTGCAAACGGCTCAAACAGCCGATGCTGAATGGATTCCGAAATTCCATTGCCGTTGTCCGCGACAGCAATACTCACGGAGTTTAGCACAATGTCCGGCCGAATCTCCAGCCTCAGAACACCTCCATCAGGCATCGCTTCAATTGCATTCTGAAGAAGATTCACAAACACCTGATTGAGCTGTTCGGCATCCCCCAGAACCATGACCGGTGTGCTCGGAACTTCGTACTCCACATGAATTCGTGACTCCAGTCGACGCCCCTCGATCAAATTCAGGCTGCGCTGAATGGTCTCCGTGAGATTGTGACGCAGAGGCTGAAGGACCGGCTTTCGCGCGAAATCGAGCAGCCCCTCGATCGTGCTTTCCATCCGCCGAACTTCATTCAGGATCAAAATCAGCTCATTCGCTTCAATGCGGGAATCCTTGTTGCCCCGGGTGGCATACTGCAGCAGCAGCTTGACCGATGTCAGCGGATTTCGAAGCTCATGAGCGACACCCGCGGCGAGCTCACCAATGGCCGCCAGTCTCTCCGCCTGCACAACTTCTCTGCGCGCCAGACTGAGTTCTTCGCCGGCGACGCGAAGCCTTTCTGACACACCTTCCGCAAGGCGCTGAAGTTCATCAAACGAATCGGACGAAACAGTTTCGGGTGGCGAAATTCGCGTTGTGACAGGGCTGGAACTTCCAAGGGCCACTGCGATTCTCTTCACCGATGACTGCAGTCTCGCGGCAAGCCGCCACCCCAGATAAAGCCCCAGCAAGGGTCCAATGGTCAGTAACAACATTCGGATCAGCAAAACCCACGACTGCGCTCGCGAAAGATACGAGAGCGAAAGATCGATGTAGGCAGTATTCAGCGATTTCAACGTCGCGGTTTCGCCGGTGAATCGTTTTGTGGCGTCATGGCGTGCGACGGGGTCGGACAAATCTGTGGCGACCGCTGATAACTCCGGAAAGATCGCTTTCAGACGCTCCAGAGACGCTCGCTCCGGCTGGGACTCGACCTGACTATCGAGCCGCTGAATGATACGGGAGATTTCGGTCAGGTCGTCTGCCATCGCCGCATTGTCGGCTTCGCTGCCACTTCCGGCCGCGTGCACCGATGCGACCCTCCACGCAAGAGATTCAAGGCGGTAAGTATCACCAAGAACCGCGACGTTACGTGAAATCAGCTGATTGTACGAGTCGTCAGACCAGCGCAGATAGGCAGTCGTACCGAGACTCATCGTTGCCCACAGCGCGACGACAAAAATTGTGGGAGCCAGGACGCGAATTCGCCACCACGGCATCTGAGCTCGATGATTCGGCGAGTTGGTCGTCAATGCTCGCTCCCCCCTGCCAAACACTAGTACCAGCCTTTGAGTGTCACTTTGACGTCGCGCAGTCCGTTTTTCTGTTTTGGCTTTGCATCGTCATCAGGCGGATTCGGAACAGGAATCGGAAGCGGTACATCGAACCTCTGGAACCGCTGATTTCGAGAAGCCACCTTCAGAGTCACCGTGTCGCCGACTCGGAATTTTCGAAGCAGTCGCACCAACTCTTCAAAGTCACTTAACTCTTCACCATTCAACTCAAGAATCAGGTCTCCTCCCTGAAGTCCGGCCAGCGCCGCTGAAGACCCGGGTTCGACTTTGGCAATCAGAACACCCTTACCCTCATCCATCAGCGCTTCCTGAACCACGCCCAGACAGACTCGACCGCGGTCCTGCACTCGAGTATCTCCGAACAGCCCCTTCAGCATCGCCGTCTGTTCAAGTGTCAGAGGGTTGCCGTCAATCCGGTAGATGACAACTCGAGCAGGTCGCGACAGGAATGAATCCGTTCCAAGCGGTTCAAGTCGCTTGAGAAGTTCAAACGCGCGCGGATTCTCCGGCCAGTGTTCATCCACATAGATTTTCAGCACCTGGTTTTCTGTTGGGTCGATCTGGAATCTTCCGAATCGGGCTGCTCCGCCTTCCCACAGATCTTTGGGGTCGGAAGGCTGCAAAGGAACCTTCAACCGCGCCAGTTCTGCCACCGCCACTTCCACCCGCCGCATCCACTGTCGGTTCAGGACATCTCTGGCGGATTCGGCGACATACCAGGAATTTGAGGAGGCTGATTCTTCCAGCAGGTCGGCCAGCACGAGCGCCTGTGGCGATTCAAAGGGAACATGTCGAAACTGATGTTCCAGCACTTCAAGCACGCGTCGAACCACTTCCGGGTTGTGGTGAGTTCGCACAATGTTTGCAAACGCAGGAATGGTGTCGACCGACTCCGCCTTTGTCCTCAGTCCTCGAATCGCGGTTTGACGCGTCTCGAACTGTGGTGAGGAAAGTTCCTCGATCAGCGACTCCAGACTCGGTCCGTCATTTGCCTGCGATATTGAACTGGTCGAGACCAGTGGTGCGAACATCAGAAGAAACGTGCAAGCCCATCGCCGCATCATGCGACATCGCTGAGTTACAGTGAGAGTTCGCAACGTCATGGCTTTTGGCCTCTGAGAGTGTGGCTCGTGTCTCCGACGCGAGCGATACCGCCACGGAGTGAGTTGGGCACTGTACTCAACGCTGTCCGTTCGGCTGCGGCCATCAGTTCACTGAACACGCGGCTGCACCACTTATCTTAGACAGCCGGAGCCTGGCAGAAAACCCTGAACTTCACTCACAGAGCCGTTGCCAGGAAATATCAGGCCGCTCGCCGAATCTGAGTCTTCTGCTCCTGCCGCTGGACGAACGCCGCGTAGTCTTCAGGCGTGTCAATTCCTGCAGCAGAATGGTTTACGACAGCGACACCGATTGAGGCACCGCACTGAAGTGCTCGAAGTTGTTCCAGCTTTTCCAGTTGCTCCAGCGGTGATGGCGGCAGTGACGTCAGGCGAAGCAGGAAGTCACGTCGGTATGCATAAAGACCGATGTGCAGCAACCATGGGGAGGGCTCGCCATCCCGGAAAAAATCCTCGACCGCAACATCACGACTGAATGGAATGGCCGACCGGCTGAAGTACAGCGCCTTGCCGTGAACGTCGGTCACAACTTTCACGCAGTTGGGATTGCGGACCACATCTGCAGAAAGGATCGGCGCGGCGACCGTGGCCATTTCACAGTTGCATGATTTCAGTTCTTTCACCAGCGCGGAAACGACCCTGGGATCAAGTTCCGGTTCATCACCCTGGAGATTCACAATCGCATCTGCATCCGGAAATGCTCGGCGAGTCACTTCAGCGATTCGATCTGTACCGCTGTTATGCTGGCCTGTCAGCTCGGCTCGACCACCAAAGCCGTGGACGACGTCCACGATTTCCTGACTGTCCGTCGCCACCACGACATCGTGAAACTCTGGACATTCGCAGGCAGTTTCCCACACGTACTGAAGCAACGGCTTTCCCGTGACGTTCAGCAGCAGTTTGCGAGGCAAACGAGTCGACTGGAGGCGTGCTGGGATCATCCCGACGATTTTCATGACAACATCCTTGTTGAATCGAACCGTGAGTCACAGACTCAGGACACGGAAGCGGAAACTGAGCAATGTGAGCCAATTTGTGGTCTCATGGGCCGCCTCAGCGTGCACGAAGTCTAGACCAAACCTCAGAATCCTGTCAAAATGAAGTTCTGGATACCCATCGTTTGCCGGGACGGAATCTGCCATGCGAATCTTCTTCTCTGCTGGTGAACCCAGCGGTGATCAGCACACAGCAAAGCTCATTGAAGAACTCCGAAAATCTTCCCCCGATTTTCAGGCGGAGGGTTTTGGCGGTCCCGCGATGCGAGAGGTGGGCTGCAATCTTCTTTTTGAGCTGACCGATTTGGCGGTCATGGGTTTTCTCCGAGTCGTCCCGCTCATCGCAAAGTTCCGCGCGGTTGTGAAGCAGGCAGAGAAGTACTTCGACGAGAATCCGCCTGACGCCGTCGTGCTGGTCGACTTCCCCGGCTTCAACTGGTGGATTGCCCGGGCTGCAAAGAATCGTGGAATCCCCGTTTATTATTACCTGCCTCCACAACTGTGGGCATGGGCTCCGTGGCGGATTCGCAAGGTACGCAAGTTTGTCGACCACGTTCTCTGCGCGCTGCCGTTTGAATATCAGTGGTACAAAGATCGAGGCGTAAAGTGCACCTGGGTGGGCCATCCATTCTTTGATCAGGTCGCCAGGAAGAAACTGGACCAGGGACTCGTCGACAAGCTTCGTGGCAGTGGTCGCACCCCAGTGGTGGCTTTGCTGCCCGGATCACGCGGGCACGAGATCGAAAAGAACTGGCCAGTGATGATGCAGGTCGTCCGCAACGTTGCCAGTGAAGTGCCGGACGTCCGCTGGATTGTGGGAAGCTACCGCGAAAACCAAAAGCTGCGCTGTCAGGAACTCGAGCAATCCTCCAGCCTGCCAGTGCCACTTCACTATTTCGTCGATTCGACGTCTGAGGTGATTGCGGCTGCCGACTGCTGTTTCATGGTCAGCGGTTCGATCAGTCTCGAATTGCTCGCACGGCGGAAGGCCGGAATCGTGCTGTACCGTGTCCCGACCATCGGGCGATTCTTCTCACGGTTCCTGATGATGTGTCGCTTCATCAGCCTTCCGAACCTGATGGCTGACGATGAAATCATGCCGGAGTTTATTTCGAATGGCTCACCGGACAAAGACATCGCCAGAATGACGGAACGGCTGCTCGACTGGCTGAAAACACCCGGAGCACTGGCACGGGCAACAGCAAAAATGTCGCAGCTGGCGGAGTCCGCAGCCAATCCCGGCGCGACGAAACACGTTGCGGAGTTTCTGGAATCAGAACTGGGCTCGCATGAACCAGCGGCCCAGGATAGTGCCATGAATCCCCAAAGCCGAGCGGCATAAAGGACCACGTCCTTAGAGCGGAACGGTGCAAGCCGTCCGGTCACACAAGCGCATAAGAAAGGGCTGCTCTTCATTGAGCAGCCCCTGTTGTTTTCCGGCCAGCGAATGCAGGCCGCTGCGGTCTCAATGACCAATTATTCAGACTTCTTCTTCTTGCCCTTCTCACCCTTGCTTCGCTGCTTTGGCAGTTTTTCCTGCTGTTCCGGAGTCAGGATCTTCTTCAGTCCTTCGATAACTTTGGCGTTGAACACCTGCTGCGTCTTCTGAAACTCCTGCATCTTGACCTTCTGCTCATCAGTCAGCTTCAGAGCCTCGTCGACAGCAGCCTTGGTTTCAGCCCCGCTCTTGCCAGCAGCCTTGGCTGCCTTCTGAGCTTCTCGTTCCGCTGATTTCTGCTCAGTGGTAAGGATTGCTCCCCGCGTCTCATTCAGCTTCTTGAGTTCATCAACCAGCTCCTTGTCCAGGGCGGCGACCTGTTCTTTCTGAGCGTCAGTCAGTTCGATGCCATTCAGAAATCTCTGTGTGGCGGACGGAGCTTTCTTTTCTTTCTTCTGCTTCTTCTCATCGGCCTGACCGCTGACACAAACGGTGAGGAGCAAGGCAAAACAAAGACAGGATTTGAGGAACTGCATGTGGGATTCTCTCTCTGGAAATTGTGGGATGTCGGCACGCGATTGCCGCAGGCTTCGGTCAGACAGCACTGAAGAGATGCAGCACTGCCATTGAGTATTTCAACATTCTGGAAACTTCTGAGTTTTTCCGGCTCCAACAGAATTTGCGGAATCCAGAAGTCACCGTCGGCCAATTGACAGAGAAACCGTCTGATGTTGAGATGGCTCGTCGAGTGCGAGCCTCCCGTCATGTTTCGGAATTGTGAATTCCATGAAAAATCCTGCCCTGCCTGCAGCTGTTTTCCTCCTGGCTGCGATCGGTTTGATTGCAGCGATGACCTACCAGGGAACAGATACTCCAACACAGTCTGCGCCGCCAGCGACAGAAACAGTTGGCACTGAACTCGAACAAGGCACAACGAGTGAACGCCCAAAGGTTCGAAAATCCGGTAACCCAAAATACCGCCAAATGGTGTACCTCCCAGGCGGGCGTTTTACCATGGGGGCTCTCGACTCCAAGCCAGATGAATTTCCTCCGCATGAAGTCGAACTGGATGGTTTCTGGATCGATGTGCACGAAGTCACGAACCAGCAGTTTGCCGAATTCGTCAAGGCCACAGGATATGTCACAACGGCCGAACGGCCTCCAGAACTTCGCGCGCTGCAACCCGGAGTCGACAGGGAAGCCATCAAAATTCTGCCGGAGATGAACAAGCCCGGATCAATTTGCAGTTACCAGCCAGAGAGTCGACAGGAACTGGAATCGGACAAAGGAGCGTATGCGTGGTGGCAATACGTCGCCGGAGCTGACTGGAGGCACCCCGAAGGTCCGGACTCGTCCATCGACAACCTGATGGACCATCCTGTCGTGCATGTGAGCTGCCTGGATGCAATGGAGTATTGCAAGTGGGCTGGCAAAGACCTGCCGACGGAAGCTCAGTGGGAGTATGCGGCAAAGGGTGGTCGCAAAAATCAGATGTATCCGTGGGGATCGTCACGCAATCCCGACGGACAATGGCTTCACAACATCTGGCAGGGGGAGTTTCCGATCAAGAACACAGGAGCGGACGGCTTTCTGCACACTTCGCCCGTTGGCAGTTTTCCTGCGAACGACTTCGGTCTCTTTGACGTTTCGGGGAATGTCTGGGAATGGTGCAAAGACTATTATCAGCCGGAATATTATTCGGACAGTCCTCGTTCCAATCCCGCCGGCCCGGCATCAAGCTTTGACCCCATGGACCCGGCCGTGATCAAACGCGTCCAGCGAGGTGGTTCGTTCATGTGCAGCGAACAGTACTGCATCGGCTATCGCACGACTGCTCGCATGAAAGGTGAAGAAGACACCGGCGCCTTTCACACAGGCTTCCGGTGTGTCATCAACGCAGCGTTTGAAGATGATCTCACCAGCGACCAGCCCAGGGCCACCACGTCGACCCACCAAACTAACACGGCCAAAGCTGAATGAATCATGGACCAGGAACTGCTGGCTATTCGGTCTTGGCTGGTGCGGGATCTTTCTTCGGGACGTCGATCGTGATCGGCTGACCGCCTGGATCTCGATGGAACCGAGCGAATTCCGGATCCAGTTCCACTTTGGGGAAGGTCGTCCAATAGACGCCGTTTGCCAATGGCAGCGGCAGAATCCCCAGTTCGATTCGTCGTTCAGCGAACAGTGCAACAGAACCGCTGACGGAGCTAACAATGACGCGGTCAGTACGGTCA
Source organism: Planctomycetaceae bacterium (assembly GCA_046349695.1). Taxonomy (GTDB): domain Bacteria; phylum Planctomycetota; class Planctomycetia; order Planctomycetales; family Planctomycetaceae; genus SXXK01. Next base: position 169,410 of record JAXMBV010000008.1, read on the forward strand.
TTGAACTGATGGATATTGTATTCGTTGCCGGAGATTGACACCGGCTGGTCGGCGGCATGGCGAGTGACCGCCACGATCTGATGATTCTTGTCGAGGTAGTAGACGGAGGTATCAGAAACCGCCAGCAGTTTCTTGACGCCATTGATTTTCCACGCAACATCCTGTCGACGGAAATTGCCTTTCAGTGTTCGCGGTGGAAATGCCTGAGTGTCTCCGTCAACCGACGCGTTTGAAGCGACGACCGTTCGCTCCGGAGCAACAAGCACCTTGATATCCGCGCCATCAAGCATTTCGGCTGTCAGCTTGATATCGCCAAGATCAGTGTGCCCAAGATCCGGATGGAAGTAGAAGAGATCGTTGGGCTGGAAGCTGTTGAATTCCAGCGTCAGCAACTTTCCGTCCGGGCTGAGTGTGGAGCTTCGGAGTCCGGTGACGAGGCCGGAATCGCCTTCCACGTCCAGCCTTGGAATCGCAGCATCATCTGCCGTTCCTCGGAACACCAGCGGCGTTTTTGTCAGATCAATCGTGATCGAACGGACGATCTGGCCTGTCGATCGATTCGCGACACGAATTGGTGAAAACTCCAGAAGGCCATCCGCTTCAAACTCAACGGAAGCACCATAGGGGCGAAGTGCACCCTTGAGCGATTCGGCTTCGGTAACCACGGCGCTGACGCCTTCGTTGATCAAGGCCGGATCACCATTCACCACGGAATGTTTCTGAAGAACCCCGTCGTCAGTCACAAAGAACAGGTCGGAACCAACAACCATCATCGGCTGAGAAATATTGCGGCTGAGCGGAATGGTCCAAAGCACTGTGCCACTGGGCGTCGTCACGTAACCGTCCTTGACGGCTTCCTGAAACTGCTTCAGCACCGCACAGAACAACCGATTGTCCGTCGACGCTGCCAGGAAATACTCGTGGTTGTTCAGGCGAACAGAAAGCGGAGGTGCACTGGTGCCGTGTCGCAGAATGAACTGGAATCGGCTCTCACCCGCATCTGCACCCATCATGTCAACGCAATGAACGTTTCCGAATTGAGTCGCAAAGATCAGTCGATCGTCGCCGGCAACGATCGGAAACGGAATGATCTCACTGGTCGCAAATCGCCATGACATTGCCTTGGCCACTTTTGGAGGCAGAGTGCCAAGCTTCCCGGTTCGTTCGAGGATGTCCACGTCGTAGGTCACAACGGAACCATCGGAAACAGGAAGCGACAGCCAGCGTGCGATGCGGACATTGTCGCCTTCGGTAATTTCCCGACGAGCAAGAGTCGGTGCGGCCGTCGCAACGTGTGGCAGTGAATACGAAAATAGTCGCAGGCCGGAGAATTTGTCGAACGCGTGGATCGAAAGTCCGGTTGAGATCACCAGCATCTGGCTGTCGGTGGCCGCCGGAACGCTGACTTCATCGTTTCGACCGACCTGAGAGGACCAGTACTTTCGCCCGTTCTCCGCATTGAAGACAGTGACCAGGCCGGTATTGGACTGAACGATAATGACATCTTCGTCCACGACGAGGTGAGCAATCTTGTCGCGGCTGGAATTGATGACCGCCTGCGATTCCCACTTCTTCTCCAGCGTCGGCAGGGAAAAGACCAGCTTGCCGTCGAGTGATTCTTTGGAGGGGTCAATCACAGGAGCCTGTGCCGGTGCTGCATCCGCCGCTGCGGTGTCAGTTTCCTCCTGAGCCATCGCGAAGTGTGATCCGCTGCCCAGTGCTGTCAGCATCATTCCCGTTCGGAGCAAACGTTTCATGTTCTGCATTTCCGCCGAAGATTCCAAATGGCTCTTGATCAGCACTCTGCATTCAGGCGACCCGGCCGAGACTGGCTTTTCAACAGCGCAGTTTCAGCGCAGGTGCTGACACAGAATCACTGACGTTCACATCGACATGGTAACCGAGGCGGAAAAGCGAACTCCAGAAGTGAAATCCACGAATATCGCGGGTTCCGCAAAACTCCCGGTTTCACAGGCAGGTTCGCTACATCCAAACCACCCGGACGGGTTCTCCCGACCTGATTTTGGGGCCTTCCAGAGGTTCTACTGGAATCCAAGGCCTGGTCCGCCGAGTCGGCTTGTGTCGATTTTTCCGTCAGTGACGGTAAACACCGAGGGCAGTTTACGAGCCCATTTGACGTTTGCTGATGGGCAATATTGGCGAGAATTGCCCTCGATCGCGGCGACTCCGGGGATCCGTGCGGCGAGGCTGACAGAATGCAGGAAGGAGGCTCCCGGGCACGTCAGATCCTGCACGCACAGAAACATGCCGAACTTCTGAGCGGCAGCGGCCATCAGCAGAGATTCTGTCTGGCCTTTACACGCTTTCAAAGCCACGCCGGAATAGCCCTGATCTCTGGCCATCAGCAGAGATTCGTAGGACGTCAACGCCTCATCAATGACGACCGGCTTGATGGCGGCCGCTTCATGCATGCGGGGAGCGTTTGCCGCTTCCAGATGTCTGCTGGTCGGCTGTTCGATGTACTGAATCCGATCGAAGGCCGACGCGTTCGATGCTTTGATGCGATTCAGAAACTCGACCACGTACGCCGCTGAATCACACTTCTCGTTGAAGTCGCAGGAATAACACCACTTCTGGCATCCTCGTGCCGCCTGAGCCTCCGCGGTGACTCGATCAATCGACAGGACGCGTTCAACGTCCCAGTCGAGATTATCACCGGCCAGCTTGATCTTCAGATGAGTCAGTGAATCCGCCTGAATCCATTCCCCCAGTGTGACGGGCAACTTGTCATCAGGCCGATCTTTCACATCGGCCTGAGTGAGCGGGTCCAGCGCGCCGACCAGGTGGTACAACGGCAAAGAACGAACGGGTTCTCGAAGAGTATAGCGGTCAGCAAACTCCCCGCGGAAACTGTCGTCAAGGTAGCGCGACAAATCGTGTGTGCAGAACTCCTTTGACAGAGTATTAAAGCTGTTCAGTTTCAGCATCCGCCCAAACGCATCGTGAATCGCCGCATCAACGGGACTGGCGGCAACCATCTGAGCCAAAACCGGCAACGGCTCCGACATGCCCAGCGATTGAGCCACCCGGTGGCCGAGGTGGTCATACTCGGCCCCAACTTCAAACTCAATTTCCATCGGATGAGCATAGCCGGGGAAGCTGGCGAAGAGGTCTCCGACCGCTTTTGCGTACTTCATCATGGCCTGTTCTGTCTGAGGCGGTTCCAGAGTACTCGATGGCCACGCCCAGACATTTCCGACGGGCATGCTTCCATGTCCCGTCGCATGTTTGCCACCGTGAGTTTCCACTGTGACCTGAGCATTCATCAGCCAGCCGGAGCTGACGATTCTCCCGCCAAACTTCAGCGGTGCTCGATACGGTACTGGTTCAAACGACACACTTACGTCCTTGACGGTGACGTCTGTCAGCTTTCCCTGACCCATACCGCTGGTTCTCCCGAATGCATGTATTTTCGATGAGGATGAACTCAATGTCTGCGGGCGGGAGTATGACGTGCGAAAACCCATCTGAAAAGACAGTCGAGACCTGATCGCACGACCCGTTGCAATCGCAGGGACGGACAGAAACGCGTCAGAACCCCGTTGTCCGAATTCCCTTTTGACAGTTGCTTCGATACGCCTCCCATTCGCGACATCCATCCCAGATCTCCCAAAGCGACTGCAACCCGCCGGGGACGCCATTCCCCGTGAACTGGAACTGGAATGGAAGTGATCAGCGCGACTCAGAATTGGCAAAAATCGCTGAGGTTGTGACGATTGGGCAGGACAGGGATATTCAGGAGGGTTTTAGGACTCGAAAATTGCCGTCAAAGTCCGCGCAGTCTGCGTGGATTTCACCTCGTTGCTGACCTCGCAAACGCTGGAAACCATCGAGGAAAAAGGGGACGTTGACACCCCTGGTGAGGCCATGTAGAGTCGATCACGCACATCCGCTGGATGCCGACGGATCAGAAAGCAACGACAGGAGGCCTGGGCCTTCGATTGGGACCGACTGTGAATCTCTTGCAGGACGAACAGCAAAGGTCTCGCTTTCTACTTTCGGCAGTTGCCCTGTGTGGGATTCAGTTTTGTGCCGCATCGACCTTTGCTCAGGAATCCGGCAACGGCTCCTGGATGATCTCGGCTCGAACGGCACAGGGACTGACTGAACCACGCAACTCGGGCGTTCAGATCGATTCGGGTTCGAATCGATGGCTGGCGGATGTTCCGGAGATCGGCTGGCAGTACGTGGTCATCCATCACTCCGGAACGGCTGAGGGAAGTGTTGCGTCGATTCACGCGGAGCACCGCAGGCGAACTGACGCAGCCGGAAACCCATGGCTGGGCATTGGATACCATTTTGTCATCGGCAACGGACAGGGAATGCCGGATGGCCATGTGGAGTCGACCTTCCGCTGGAAGGAGCAGATTCACGGGGCTCATTCGGGCAATGCCGCAGTGAATGCTCGCGGTGTTGGAATCTGTCTCATCGGAAACTTCGAAAAGACGAGTCCGACAGAGAAGCAGGTTCAATCTCTCAAACAGCTGGTGGCGGAGTTATCGCGACGGCATCACATCCCTGAAGAGCGGCTTCTTGGGCATTCGGACGTGAAATCCACGTCATGCCCAGGAAAGAACTTCGACTTTCAGGAGATCCGTGCGGTCATGATGAAACAACGTTCCCGACAGACAGTCCCTCCCTGACTGTTTGCCAGCATCCTGTCACGCAGGATCTGGACCGAGGTTCTCTTACCGATCGAAACCTGCCTGTTCCCGCGCCGGGTTGCGATCACTTGTCAAACTCTGGTCATGGAAGCAAATGGAAATGTTTAATCGAGTTCGAAGCATGTCGTTTTCGTCCGGCGAGATGGATTCGCTGGTTCCGAAGATTGCCGTCGAGATGCTTCCCGTGGAACTTCGTGAGTTGTACGAGAACTGGCGCCAGTCCGATGCGTCGCCAAATCAGTATTCCGGTAGTGTGGCTGAGTCCGACTGGCCGGTTTCGATTTATGTGCCGGAACGCTACGAAGAAAGCTACGCATATCCCCTGATCCTTTGGTTCCACAGCGATTCCAACGATGAGGATCAGCTTGAGCAGGTCATGAACGCAGTCAGTTCTCAGAACTACATGGGACTGGCTCTGCGAGGAAATCACGAGGACATGGTCAGCGGAGGATTTCGCTGGAATCCGTCGTCCGTGCAGTTCGGCTCCGTGCCTCTCACAGACCTGCTTCATCTGACAACCTGCCGCCTCCGCCGTGCCTTCCATATTCACAGCGAACGAATCTTCCTGGCCGGCTCCGGACACGGTGCGGACATCGCAATGCAGGTTCTGGTTCAGAAGCCAGACTGGTTTGCCGGTGCCGTCCTGCTGGATCCGTTCTGTGATTCTGGATGCCTGAAATCCGATCGACTCACAGGACTTCGGAACAAGCCCGTGATGATGTCAGTCGCCAGAAGCTGTCAGCGAGAAACTCTGGCCCGCTGCGTTGAATCGGTGAGAACTCTTCGGTCCGCCGGTGCGTCTGTCGACGTTGAATTGACAGCTTTGCCCGTCGACCCGGCCAGCAACGAAGCACGTATGATTGACCACTGGATTATGGGCTGCATCAATCGCGAAGCGCTCGTATAGTCCAAAGTCACAAGCAAACGAAGGAGCTGTCTGGCGTCGCCCGGGCCGCTAGTTCATTCCGGGATGCACATCAAAACGCATACCGGGAAGCTGACGCATCCCGCTCTCCAGGCACTTGTTTCCCAAAACGCGATTGCTGATCCCGGGATTCTCAGCAACCTGAGCCATTCTTCGTGGAATTGTGTCCTCCTGAGGCGCGACGGTAGACTCTGGCGAGTCGAGGCACTTTGTGATTGACCTGCTTTTGGGGCAGGGCCACTTGAGTCTCGAACGTCGACCTCGAGTTTTCGCGCGTACTCAGAAGTTCCTTTCGCATGAATTCGTTGCAGGTGCCTCCCGAGTTACTGGGTGGCTGCATCTCCATTGGAAACTTTGATGGCGTTCACACCGGACACGCCACCATGCTTCGCGCGCTGAAGGTACTGGCGTCTTCGCTGAACAGGCCTGCTGTCGCGGTCACGTTTGATCCGCATCCGATCGTGCTGCTTCGCCCCGAGCAAGCACCTCCCGTCCTGACGACTCCGGAAGAACGCGTTCGCCTCTTGAAACTGTGCGGCATGGATGGCGTGGTCATTCTGCCGGTGAACCGGCAGCTGCTCGAGATGTCGCCCGTGCAGTTCTTCAGCGACGTCGTGCAAGGAAGCTTTCAGGCAAAAGGAATTGTTGAGGGACCGAACTTTCAGTTTGGCAAAGGGCGAGCAGGAACAGTCGCGACTCTCGAACGGCTTTGCACTTCGGCCGGCATGGACCTTCGCATTGCTCAGGCGGTCGAAGACTCCAGCCAGATGGTTTCTTCAAGTCGCATCCGGACGCTGCTCTCGGAGCGTTCACTTGGCGAGGCTGTCAAACTGCTGGGGCATCCATATCGGCTGTCAGGCACTGTCGAATCAGGTGCTCAGCGGGGACGAACGATTGGATTTCCAACGGCGAATCTGGGCGGAGTAGTATCGCTCATTCCAGCCAACGGTGTGTATGCCGGACAAACAGAGCTGGATGGGAAACGCTACGCGGTAGCCGTCAGCATTGGACCGAACCCAACCTTTGCTGATCAGCGCCAGAAGATCGAATGTCACATCGTGGGTTACTCCGGAGATCTTTATTCGAAACGTCTCGATGTGGATCTGCTTCATGACATCCGACCGCTATGCTCCTTCCCTTCCGTGAATGCTCTTATACAACAGATTGAGAGCGACGTTGCCGAGTGTGTTCGGCTGATTCAGGTTTCGCTGGAATGGGGCCGAGCGTGACAAAAACGAACGTGTCAAAATCCCGGACCACACTTCGCGATTCGCTGCGGCTTGAAATCGATTCCGTCGTCGAGAGCAGCGAGAAAGTTCTTTCGCATGTGAAGGAGAATCTGTCAGCGCAGGCGGAACTGGTGCTCATCGCAGAATCGGTCGCCAACGCCGCCAAATGTGCGAAGCAGGTTGCAAAGAAGACCAACCGCTTTATTGGCTGGCACCGTGTCCCGGCGATCTTTCTGATGCTGTCACTGGCCCTGTTTGGATTGTGGCTGTATCGACAGTTCTTCTCCACTTCGAAGATCACCGTTGCTGTTTCCGCTCGTGATGCCGTCAAGCTGAAGACGTCACTGGCTCGACGGCGGCAGATTACACTCAAAGAGACCGAGGGATCGTCAGAGAGCATCCAGCTGATGCAGAACGGGACAGCGCAGCTGGCTTTTGTCCAGGGAGGCATTGCGATTCCCGAGGAGATGCTTCGGACGGAGCTGGAATCCAGCGAAGTGATCCTCTTCTTTCTGAAGGAGAATCTGACGGAATCATCGCAGTGTCGGAACATCCTGACCTCCAGCGAAGGGCAGGGAAGTCACACGGTGGCGAAGATCTTTGTGGATGCCTGGGGACTGACTTCTTCTGTGAAGTATTACTTTGACTGGCGAAAATTCACGGGCACCGATCTGACGAAGTCCTGGTCCATGGCCGACGATGTTGATGCCATCTTCGTGGTGGTTGACCCGATGAGCGAAACTCAGGATGGCGTCGCGCTGCGGCTGAAGAACCAGGGCTTTCGGCTGGTGTATCCCGACATTGGGGCGATGAGTCTTCGGCTGCCTTTCCTGAAGCCAGCGAATGTGCCACATGGATTTCTGGATCCGGTGGCTCAGCTTCCCGCCGAAGAAGTTCGCACCTATTCAGTCGCGACGTATCTGGTCGGGCGACCAGATCTGACGCCAGCTCAGCTTGGACTGGCGGACGAGATTCTTGAAGCGTCAAACCGCTCTCTCACGGGCACATCACCGACTCTCAGCACCGCAAATGAAGTTGTGCAGGGAGTCGAAGCGACGTTTGGAATCATCGTCTACATCGGCCTTGCGTTCCTGGCCCTGCTGGGACTCGATGTGGTCGCGTATCGTCGCCACTTCAATGAGCTGAATTCACTGGTCAGCCTGATCAGCATGCATCAAAGCTCGCGCGACGTCATTCACGGAACGCCCGAAGAACGCTCCCGCAACGTGGCCTATCTGGGAGTCTGCAGCGACCTGCTGGGACTGATCGCCGTCATCACCGGCTATTACGCTCAGGAGAATTCCTCGCTGCTGTACAATCGCATGGTCGAGATCATTCAGGATCGGTGCAACGGTCTGAAGATCAACATTCAGCTCAAAGTCCTTCAGGCTGCCATCAATCTTCCATCGCCGGGCAAAGCATAACGCGCTAAGCCGCAGCCGTTGGATGACTGGAATTTCTCACAGTGGTTCGCCGGACCTCATGACAACCGCCGAAAACAACGAGCTTGTTTCACCTTCGTGCCAGTTGCGCGAAGATCGGTGGCGTACGCCAATATCGATTGGCGGTCGACAGCTTCAGACTCGATTCTTTCTGGCTCCTCTGGCCGGCTACACGCATCTGGCATTTCGTGTCGCGCTGCGAAGGCTAAAGGGGCTTGGTCTTGCGACCACAGATCTGGTTCAGGCAACCATGCTCTGGTCCGAACGCCCAAAGTCTCTGGAGTTGGTTGCGACATCGCCCGAAGACCGCCCGCTGACCGTCCAGCTTTTCAGTGGGAACACCGCGGACATCATCCGGGCGGCCAGATGGCTTGAAGATCGAGGATACGAGGCAATCGACCTGAACATGGGATGCCCCATGGCGAAAGTCAACGGTGCTGGTGGAGGTGCTCGCCTGATGTGCGACACCGGAGGCGCTGTGCAGATGGCGGAAGAAGTCGTGAAGGCCGTCCGGCTTCCGGTCAGTGTCAAAATGAGACTCGGCTGGGACTCATCGAGGCTGACGGCCCCGGCCATTGCCGCGGCGATGGAAGACGTGGGAGTCGTCGCCGTCACAATTCACGGAAGAACTCGCGCGCAGGGCTTTCACGGAAAGGTGGATCGTGACGCAATTCGAGAGGTCGTAGACGCAGTGCGCACGATGCCGATCATCGCCAATGGTGATATCCGAACGGTGGATGATGCCATCAGCATGTTTCATGAGACAGGCTGTGCGGCGGTCGCCATTGGCCGCGGTGCGATGTTGGATCCGTGGATCTTCCGAAAGCTGCAGCATGCCGCTTCGAACTGCGATGCAATGACCGAACCTTCATCGGACGAGCAGATTGATTTTCTGTCGCAGCATTTTTATCTGATGGTCGAACAGCATCAGGAACACGCCTGTCTGCAATTTCGTAAGTTTGCCGCGTGGTACGGCGCACGATTGGGAGTCCCGGAGGATCTAGAAGACCGCCTGCGCAGGTTTGAAGACTACGGCCAGTTTGATCAGATTGTCCAGGAGATCCGCCAGCGGCACGGAGAGCGAAAGTGTTCCATCCCCACGGCTCTGATCAAAGTCCCCAACGGCCCCGTTGAACACTGGTAAATGTTCACGGCCACTCGCTCAACATAACTCCCATCATTCTCCTATCTCCCATTACTCCCACTAACAAGCCGTGCGCGCATCAAGGACTGTTTCCAGCCCTGGCAAGCGCAGATTCGATTTCCCTCTGGATCTCCGCGACCGGTCTCAGAGGCTGCTCAGCGTTTTGCACGGGCGTGACACTATTGTTGACCGGATCCCAGTGAACGGGGCCAAATTTGGCGGGCCCGGCAGTTCCAGTCAGAATGTGTCCGAGAGCGTCATCTTTGTTGTAGTGCCAAAACTCGAACGGAAAGTGCATGAACCCATGCGCTTCCATGATGGCGGTGATCTCGAGTCGTTTTGCGATCGCATCCGGTTCGACAAAGGGCGATCGCATGGACGTTCGTTCGCTCATTTCGAGATAATGATTGCCTCGCCACACTTCGCTTCCGTCACTCTGACGAAACACGGAAATGTCAATGGCCGAGCCAGACATGTGAGTGCCAACCTTGGGCACATTGGCCACAAGCACACAGCTGCGTCGGAACATCATGTCCGGCGACGGAAGAACGCCGCCGGTTTCCCACAGGCACTTTTCCAGAATTCGATCAAAGATCTCCGGCTTGCTTCCCAGCAGCCTCTGCATTTCGAGCGATCGGTAGCCATCCTCGATCTTCAGAATCCAGCCGCGTTCGTTCATGACGCGGCCGATTTGAACGACCGTTTCAACCAGCGATTTGCGGATCCAGAAAACCCGAGGCAGTCCTCCCGCGATTGGCGTGGTGGAGAACCACATCGTGACGCCTGCTGCAGCGGCGGCGTCCGGAATGCTTGCGAAAGCTTCCCCGCATTCCGCAACCGGGTACTTCTGGATCTGCTCCACCAGTTCGAAACCGGCATCAAGCTGTTCCGCCCAGAAGCGTCTTCGTGCAACATCTGACTCATTCATTGATCATTATTCCCGTTTCACCTGGTTCCGGCCGAATGGAATTACCGAAACACGTCCGCTCCATGCTAATGTTTGGATTCCAAAATCAGAATTCAGTCGCAACGATGGCGTTCTGGCGGTTTCGCTGTTTTCTTGCCAGGTGTCTGCCGCGATCAGCGAATCTGCGATAGTGACGTCCAGGAACCGACGAAAATCTCAGGTGCATCGTGGCAGCAAAAGGAAAACGAAGACGAATCGTGGGAGCGATCACACTGATTGCGATCAGTGGATTCGGGCTCCACGCGCTACAAGATGAAACGTCCGGTGGAGTTGGCGAAGTCGCCGGTGTGGGCGGAGATCTGGCTTCCTGGGCCGCCGGACGTACAACGGAGGTTTCCGCGACTTCCGCAGAGTACGTTGTGCTGGCCCCGGGAGATCCCGTGTTCCTTCGGATGAAGGACGGCAGCCTCCAGCAGGTTGGCCGAATCCGAAACCACTTCGGCGAAAAGAGGGATCCGACCTGGACAAAACAGGCCTCAGTCACACTGGATTCTGAAGCGACGAAAATCCTGAAGTCCGGCGCTGTCCTTGAATACTATGAGACTCCGGATTCGCTCGGCTGGGTGGCAAAGACGCTGCTGTCACCGGATCGTCAGAAGGAGATTTCTGCACTGATCGCTCAGGATTGGGAGGCTCATCGGGAAGAAATTGTTTCGAAGCTTCAGCCGGTGATCGAAAAGGCCGTTCAACGGTCAGTAGCCGCGTTCGAAAAGGAGCTGCCAAATTCGCTTCGTCGGCATCGTGAAGATTTTGATCGACTGGCCGACCGTTACCAAAGTGAGATCATCCGTCAGAAAGTCGTCCCGCTGGTCAGAGAAGAAATCCTCCCGATCGTCGAAGAGGAAGTGAATCCGGTGGCGATGGAACTTGGCAAGCACCTTTGGGAACGCGTGTCACTCTGGTCATTCACCTGGCGTTATCTCTACGACGTCTCTCCACTGCCGGAACGCAATGCCGTCAAACGTGAGTTCGATCGGTTCATGCAGGAAGAAGTTCGCCCGGCCGTGGAAGCTCGCTCCGAGGCCTTTGTGCAGGTGACCGAACGAGTTCTGGCGCGAATCAGCAGGAACGAAAAAGTCCGCGCGGTTGTGCGAGAAAGCCTACGATCTGCCGCCACGGATGCAGAACTGCAGAAGATCGTCTGGTCGGTCATGAAGGAGAGTGTCATCGAGAATATGACGCTGCGAGATTCCTTCAGGGAGTTTCTCGAAAGCGAAGAGGTCCGAGATGTCATGAAGGCGGCATCCTCCAGCTTTGAACCAACGGCACGAGCCATCGGAGAAGCCGTGTTCGGTCGGCGCGACGCAGGGATCACAGAGTCCTTTGCTCGAACGATGAGAGTTCAGATTCTGATGAAGGACCGGCGCTGGCTTGTCCTGGCCCCGACCACAGAAAAATCACTCGATGGTCATATTGAAATTCTGCGCGGCGTGGAACCCATGGAGTTTCCTCTCCAGTTTCGTCCCGCCGAACAAAGCCCGCTGACCGCTGAACCGGGGACGACGGGAGATCTCCCATGAAACGCCGAAACACACTGATGGTTGGCGGTCTTGGAGGATTTCTTTCGCTGCCGTTCAGGCCAATTGCCAGCGCTGCGTCATCAGCCGGTGAATCCGTCAATTGCATCCTGATCTGGCTCGACGGCGGACCGAGTCACCTGGAAACGTTTGATTTGAAGCCCGAAGCGTCGTCGGAAGTTCGTGGACCACTGACGCCTGTTGCGACATCGGTGCCAGGCATTGAAATTTCCGAATGCCTGCCGTTGATGGCGCAGCAAATGGATCGATGGGCCATCGTTCGCTCACTCACATCGCCGCTGGGTGAACACAACCTGGGAACTCATTACGTTCTCAGCGGGTATCAGCCGAGCCCCGTGCTGGAGTACCCATCGTTTACTTCCGTCGCCTCGATCCTTCGCCCCGGCGCACGTGACTTGCCGAACAATGTGGCAATTCCGCATTATCGAGTTGGAGGTCAGGGCTTCACCGGTGCTGGCTTTCTTCCCGCGGATGCACGCCCGTTCGCATTGAACGCCGACCCCGCTGATGCTCAGTTTCAAGGCCCGTCAGTGATCGTGAACGGCGCGGTCAGTGTCGACCGACTGGCTCGTCGGAGAGAATTTGCTGAAGGTCTGAAGAAAGCAAGGGCCGGGACAGAGGGAATCCAGGTGGATGTGCAGCTGCCGGCTTCCGTCGACCAGGCATTCCAGTTGCTGACCTCACCGCGGACTCGCAAAGCCTTCGATCTGACACAGGAGCCAGCGGACGTTCGGCAGCGTTACGGTGATCGAACAATCGGGCAAGCCTGTCTGCTCGCGCGCCGGCTGGTCGAGTTCGGTGTTTCATTTGTCACCGTGAATTTCACCGGATGGGATACGCATGCGAATCTCTACACGGCTCTGAAAGAAGGGTTCACCGGGGCCAAACAGCCGGTGGGGCTGATCCCCTTGCTGGATCGAGCAGTGTCGGCATTGAGCGACGATTTGATGGATCGCGGGCTCTTGAAGAACACGGTAATCCTGATCGCTGGAGAATTTGGGAGAACTCCACGAGTGAATGCTCAGGGCGGGCGAGACCATTGGCCGCGTGCTTTCAGCGTAGCCCTGGCCGGCGGAGGTGTTGTCGGAGGACAGGTGATTGGTTCGAGTGATCGGAATGGTGAAGTGCCGCATGACACTCCCGTGACCCCGGCAGACCTTGTTCGGTCGATGTATGAACTTCTGAAAATTGCTCCGGAGACGGAACTGAAAACACCCGATGGTCGGCCAGTCCGGTTGAGCCCCGATACGGCCAGGTTAATCCCGGGACTGACGTAGCGACCTGAGTGAGTTTCCGTGAGCCTGGTGGGGAACTCAAAATCGCCGTGTTTTTCGACTTCCTGTGAACGACATGACCGGAGCAGGCAGACGGGCGCGGAGAATCCCACAAAGGCGAACGCCAGTCGGCAGAATCAGGAACGGTGGAAAAAAACTCGCCCACGTGGTATCTCTGCAGACCTTCAGAACGGGCGAACGTGATGTTCGGTCCGGGCAAACCAGAGAACCAGGATTCGTTTTCCAGGGTAGGCAGCAATGTCAGTTCAGGCGATCGCAGGAGTCAGCCCCACTTCAGAAGCTCGAATCATGACGGAGTTCCCGTCAGTTGGGGCCACTGGCATCGGTCGGCTCATTGGTTCGCTGATGGATTCCGTCCCGGCGAAAATCTGCGGAATCAAGATTTCCTACATCATCTTTGGGTTGCCACTCGCGCCACTGGGAGCGTTGCTGTTTCTTGTACGGCTGCTTGGTGCTCGATATATCCTGACCAATCGCTCCGTGCAGATTTGGGCGGCTCTTGGGACACAGCGAACATCGTCTGTGGACCTGAATGAAATCGCTTCCGTCGAAATTGAAGAGCTTCCTGGCCAGGCGTTCTTCCGCGCTGCTGACATCAAGTTGAAAGCAGCAAACGGACAGACTCTTCTGCGTCTTTCCGGTGTCGCCGATGCGGCCGCATTTGGCAATGTGATTCAGCGAGCAATCCAGGCGCGTCGTCTGGTTCAGTCGACGCTCTCCACCATCAACGCCCGCAAGTAGTTGGCGCTCCTGGACTGGAGTGCAATGCACTCCAGAGCTGAGCAAACACTGCAGAACGTCGATCCTCTTTCCAAACGCTGACACTGAGCACTGGGTCAGTTCGTCATCAACTCACCCATGGTTGGCAGGGATTCCGGATCACCCGTCAGCGTGAATGGCCGACGTGAGACTTCCTTGCCGGAGCTCTTCAGCACCATCCAGTATTTTCCGGGAACCAGCTTGTTTCCGGTCGCGTACGAGAAGTTTGCAAACAGCTTGTCACGAGTCACAAACTGGCCGCTCGCATCGATCACGCGCTTGGCATCATCTTCGATCACGCATTCCAGCCACATATCTTCGTGTGGTGGGTTGATGTTGCACTGAGCCACAATGACATCACCGAATTCGAACTCGCTGCTTCTGTTCCCCAGCTGCCCGCCCAGAAACATGCTGCCAATGTCAAACGAAAAGAACTTGTCCTTTTCTCGCAGTGGTGCGGTTGAGTTGATCATGGCGAGTGCAGCTTCGCGAGGAATCGGCTTCAGCGGCATGGGGCCGTTGTTAGCATGCATTCCGTAAGGGTCAGCAAGCCGATCGATTTCGTTCGCCGCAACGGCAGCAAACAGAGCCATAGCAGCCCAGACCATTGACAGTGGAATTGCGGCCGGACGTGCCTGGATCAGCCGAGCGATCGCGAAGCGAGGTGCTCCAACCGCAACCGCAGGGATTCGCCAGCGTCGAATGGCATTCCGAATCGCGACGATGTCCTTTTCCATCAGGAACGAGGTGTAGCTGGTCGTGCAGAGCATCGGAAAGACGTACAGCCCAAGAGTCACGAACGTCATGAAGTGAAACAGGATCCCAATGCCAAGTGCCGCGAATCGCCCCAGTGGACGCCAGGCCAGGAACGGGAAAGTGATTTCCCAGACAACCGTGATGTAACCACTCGCCAGAAGCAGCGGAGTCCACATCGCCATCAGTTCGCCAACCGGATTTGGGTAATTCCAGTTGCTGAACATCCAGTACCGCATCTGCTCGCCACTGAAGAACGCTGCCGTTTGAATTTTGGTGATGGCGGCACCGAAGTAAACAAAGCAGAACAGGAGCTGCACCAGCCTTGCGGGCCACACGGGGAACTTTGGCGGAATCGCAGCCGACTCACCTTCTTTCCAGCGGCGAAGGATGGCATCGACAGACCAAACCGCTCCGCAGTTGGAAACAGTCAGGATTAGAAGGATGTGCGAAGCGATGACGGAATACTTCGTCATGGTGCTCACACAATCCAGCAGATTGAAATAGATATACAGCGGCGTTCCGATCATCAGCGCCATGCGCGTCCGAAAACCGAACACGGCTGAGAGCAGCGCAAAAATCATGATGCCATACAACGCCATCGCGAAGACCGGAGGAAGCTCAGGCAGCGGCCTCCCTTCTCCAAAGAGCTCGAATAGCTGCTGAGGAGCGCCGTCGGAGGAGAAGAGTTCGCGAACACGAGGCAGTCGCCGAATCATCGGGATCAGAGCAATGGACGGCAGAAGCATTCGCGTGAGCGCGAGTCCGTATGGCGTTTCTTCAGCAAAGAAGAAGTCGCGGATGCCTGTCACAATTGAACGGCGGGAGACGGCAGAAGTATTCATGCTCACAGCTCCGTAAGCGATGAAGAGGCGAAAGAACTGAAGGAGAGGATGAGGCTCGGACGCGGCAGAGTTAATTCGTCGACAGATCGGTTGGACTCTGGAATCCAACAGTGTTCGCCGCAGCGCGAGGATTGAAGAAGGTGTTATAGAGTGGCGTCGCCATCTGGGATGCCTGCTGCAGCCGTGGGTTGTCGGCGATTCCTCGCATCGTCTGAATATTGAACCAGTCCGGATAGGATTCAATGGTGGATCCATCCGGCCGGCAAATTGCAAACAGGCTGTAGTAGGTCATCGTATCCTTGGGCTCATGGAAGTAGCGGGCCCAAAGTCGATCCGGCACATTGAACTGCTTCGGCCAGATTTCCTGCACAACATAGACCCGGTCGATGTCCGGATGCTGAGTATGGCTAATCACATTTCGGATGTGCCGAGGAGCCAGGTTGTTGCTGACGTCGTAGTTGATTCGATCAACATTGCCAAAGGGAGTAAAGGCCCCCCATGGCTCACGGACTTCAAAGTAGTTTCCGTTCGAGTCCTCTGCGATCAGGCGAGTTCGGTTGTCGTAAGCCGACCATCCACAGAACATGTCCCACACAATGAAGTAGCCAAGCGTATTGCCGACGAGCGGAATCTTGAGTGCGTGCCCGGCAATGCCGACCGTCAGCCAAAGCAAATAGCAGGTTACGAAAAGGCCCGCAGCCCAGCGTTTGACCTTCATGTGTCACCAACCTTCCATGACAGGTGAACAACAGAGAATCCATCCGATTCCCTTTGGTCTGGACTCTGTTCTTTTTGGACAAACGGGTCAAGATCGGACTCCGCGGAACCGACGCGTTCAAGCCCCGTGTCAGCAATTTTCTCAGAAAAAGACTGCTCTTTCTGTGCCAGATGTGTGCTGGAGCGGGGCAAGCGACGTGCAGCGGCTGTGCGAATCTGACGTCGAATTCGGAACAGGCCCTGAGCTTCGACTGCCGTCGGTCTTGCGGGGCAACAACGCGCAGACGCTGATCTTCTGCTAACTGTTGCAGTCCCGAGGGTGGCAAGCGATGAATTCCGAACGCTTTGCGGTAAGATGTGTCCGGCTGAACTGCAGACTGGTGAAAACCACAATGCGGCGGGCGAGATTCCGCTGTGGCATGAGGAATATTCAAGACTGGAAATGCTCGGTTTATGACGGACGACGTGCGTGATTCGAGAGTGGCGGCTCTGTTTTCGCTGATTGGCAATACGCCGATGATCAAGCTCCGGTTTGAACCGGAAGGCGTGACCCTGCACTGCAAGTGTGAATTTCGGAATGCCAGCGGAAGCGTGAAGGACCGGCTGGCTCGGCATGTTCTGAGTGACGCGAAGAAACGCGGGCTTCTGAAGCCTGACTCGAACATTCTGGAATGCAGCAGCGGCAATACCGGCATCGCTTTGTCGATGGTCGGCTCCGTGATGGGTTACAAAGTGACCATCCTGATGTCGGCCAGTGCGAGTGAAGAACGACGGCGGCTGATCCGCCAGCTGGGTGCTGACCTGATCCTGTTTGACAGTGCAGGGCGGTATCAGACCGGGATTGAGATGTCCCGCCAGATGGCCGCCGAGGATCCTCGCTACTTCCTGCCTCGACAGTTTGAAAACCCGCTCAACGTGGAAGATCACGAAGTTGGAACCGGCCTGGAGATTCTGTCACAGGTGGATGGCCCGATCGATGCGTTTATCCACGGCTTCGGAACCGGCGGAACACTGGCAGGCTGCGGACTCGCGATCAGGAAACGCTGGCCAAAGGCGAAGATCTATGCGATGGAACCTGCCGAGCAGGCACTGCTCGCCGGCGAATGTCCCTGCTGCCACATGATTGAAGGCGTGGCAGATGGCTTTATCCCGGAATTGCTTCGCAACGCACCGCTGGATGACCACATCAAGGTGACAAGCAAAGACGCCATGACGATGACTCGGCGCCTTCATCGTGATTATGGTCTCCTGGTCGGAACGTCATCCGGTGCGAACATCGTCGCCGCCATTCAGGTGGCTCAGCAGATGGGACCGAAGGCCAATGTCGTCACGCTGCTGTGTGACCGAGCCGAACGGTACTTCAGCACACCGCTGTTTGACCGGACCTGAGACGTCAAATGCGAACGGCTCATGTCATTACACGGCTGATCATCGGGGGTGCTCAGGAAAATACTCTGTTCAACGTCGATGATCAGCATCATCTGCACGGTGACGAGGTTTGCCTGATCACAGGGCCAGGACTTGGACCGGAGGGAACTCTTGAAAAACGAGCCAGGGAACGTGGACTGGATCTTCGAGTTCTGCCGGAACTCAAACGCAGCCTTCACCCGTTGCAGGACTGGAAAGCACTGAGAGCCATTCGCAGGGCCCTGGAGCAGTATTCACCGGAAATCGTGCACACTCACAGTTCCAAGGCGGGGATTCTGGGACGACTGGCCGCGAAGCAGATTGGCATTCCCGCTGTCCACACGATTCACGGAGCGTCCTTCCACTTTGGACAGAACCCCGTCCTTCATCACGCGTATCGCTTCGCAGAGAAACTGGCAGCTCGGTGGTGCGACCACTTCATCTCTGTCTGCGATGCCATGACTGACCAGTACGTCGCAGCCGGCATTGCGCCGCGCGAGAAATTCACGACCATCTACAGCGGCATGGAAGTCGATCACTTCCTGACACCTCGCCGCCCGCGCGATGACGTGCGGTCGGCCCTCGGATTTCAGCCTGAGGATGTCGTCTTCTGCAAAGTTGCACGCCTGTTTCATTTGAAGGGGCATAACTACCTGGTGGAGGCAGCGTCCGAAGTCGCGACTCGTGTGCCACATGCAAAGTTTCTGCTTGTTGGCGACGGGATACTCACCGAGCACTATCAGAATCGAATCCGCGAGCTTGGGCTGGAAGATCGCTTTCGTTTTACCGGACTTGTTGCCCCTGACGCAGTACCGGACTACCTCCATGCATCAGACGTTGTTGTTCATACCAGCGACTGGGAAGGCTTGCCCCGAGTTCTGCCACAGGCGTTGATCGCAGGTAAGCCGGTGATCTCCTTCCGCATCGATGGCGCTCCGGAAGTCTGTCTCCCGGAAATCACGGGGTTACTCGTTGAGCATCGGGATGTGCACGGGTTGTCCTCGGCAATGATTCGCCTTGGCCAGGATGCTGGCGCGCGCGAGCGAATGGGAACAGCGGGCCGCGAGCGATTCTCTGAACAGTTCCGCCACGAATTCATGACCAAACGCATTCGTGAAGTTTATGCACAGGTCCTTCGGGGCAGAGGGCAGCCAAAGGAAGCAACACGCTTCAGTGATCGCTGAAAGCCGGGCACAAATGACAGGCCGAATTTCGTCTCAGCCCACGTCCAAAAATTCCCCACATTCTCGTTTCTATCGGGAACAGCCGCGGAAAGTGGTCTGGATGTAAAAATCACAAGTCTTGTAACATCTGCAGAAATTGCCGGTTCTTACAGAGTTCCATTTCGACATTGTTTTTGGCTGAAGAATTTTCGCAACCCTATTGATAGCAGTGCTTTGCGGAAAGACTTCATACCAAATGTCCTTGGACGAATGCCTTTGGACCGCGGTTTGCGAACAGAAAAAGTCATTGCTTCGGCAGAAATGGCCGGAGCAGTGCGGTGGTGAGAACTCAAAGGAATTGAGCTTCAGCCACGAAACAAGAACACACCATTGAATAGACGTGAAGGGTGAGCATGGACGCTCAGAGCCTGAACCGTTGTTTGAAGTCAATTTGTTTTGTCGCCCTGCTGGCCAGCGGTCAGGTTTTTGGTGCGACCTACCAGACGGTGAATTTCACAGTCACCGCAGAATCACCCGCCATCGCTCAGCAAGTGGCGGAAGCGGCGGAAATGTACCGTCGGCAACTGGCCATTTTCTGGCTCGGTAAGCCTCTGCCGAACTGGAGCCGTCCGTGCAAACTGACCGTGAAGGTCGGTCCTTTCGGTGCGAGCGGGCAGACGACGTTTCAGTTTGTCCGCGGCGAGGTTCTGAACTGGCGCATGCAGGTGACTGGTTCCCTTGAGCGGGTGCTGGATTCCGTGTTGCCACACGAAGTGAACCATACGATCTTCGCCTGTCACTTTCGTCGCCCTCTTCCACGATGGGCGGATGAAGGTGCAGCGACGATGTTCGAGCACATCTCGGAGCAGCGAAAGCAGCTGGATCTTTTGAATGAAGTGATTCGCAATCAGAATGAGCTGATTCCTCTGAAGGATCTGCTTTCGATGAAGGAATATCCGAAAGGGCAGCGAGCCATGCTGACCATGTATGCTCAGGGGTATGCACTGGCCGACTTCCTTGTTCAGCAGAAGGGACGACAGGCCTATCTGGATTTCATCGGCAAAGGCGAACTGATCGGCTGGGACAAAGCGATTCAGGCACATTTTGATCACGAGGGAATTCAGAAGCTTGAACGCAACTGGCGCGGCTGGATTCTTGCCGGAATGCCAAAACTGACGCTCCCGCGTGAAGAGATGCTGGCGGCGGAGTCAGAAGCGCAGTCGCAGGAAGCTGCTCACCCTGTCCTTCCACCTGCAAAGCCCGTTTCAAAGCCCGCGGTGCGTCGCTCGAGTCCATCGCAGCAGAATGTGATCCGGTCACAGAGCCCGTCAGGAAGCCGCGATGCGTCAAACAACGTTCGCCGCGGCGAGTCAGCTGAAACCGGGAGCAGGAATCTGCGGAACAACGTGGCTGAACCACCGGTGCAAAGAGACTACCGCCATTCGTCAATCATCGCACCTGCACCTCGTGCTGGCCTGAACGGATCGCACAACAAATCTTCATCGGGCGAAGTTCCTGATGGTCGGGTGCCAGCTTCTTCACGATCGACCGATACTTCAACCGAGCGGTCGGCAGAAGAGAATGATCGGCTCTTTTCCGGTATCAAAGGGATGAACCAGACTTCTGAAACGGAGAACTGGATTCAGCCACTTGTCCAGTCGGAATCCATCGCGGAATCAAATGCTCAACTTGAAGCGACCGGGCTTCATCTCGAAGAGTCTGCTGCAGCCGAGGATGGGGCAGCAGGCTTCCAGTTTGACGGCGTCCTCCTTCCCAGGGAACGAAAAGAGAGTCCAAACCTCACACCGCAGTGGGCTGGCTTTCCGGGGCAGAAGAAGTTGTTCTGACTTCAGGTTCAGGCGCAGTCTTCGGCGTGCATCGCACGACCCGATTGCCGATTTGTGATCTTCACCTCCTGGGATCCCAAAACTGAACTCTTGCCTTCGTTCCTCAAACGGGCGAGTCATCGACACCCGCAACGATGACTCGCCCGCTTTTCATTTCACCCCTGTAGTGGATCTCGCCAGAGATCCGGGAACTTCTCTGGCCAGAGATCCGCCCACGTTTCTCGCCAGAGATCCGGCGACTCTCCATGCTCGAGATCCCACGAGATTCCTCGCCAAAGCCCCCACGACTCTCATTGATGACGGGAACTCTGGCGAGTTCCACTACGCCGATGAACCCATGAAGTTCACTGTCGGAAATCCTTCACAGTGTTGCTTACCGGATCGGACGTTTGTGCCTTTCATCACCTGGAATGATGCTCCGGGCGACTGAAGTGTGTTGACGAGCGTTGCGAAATGCCTGAAGCTGACAATCGTGCAGAGACGCATTTTGTCTGACTTTTGGTCCTTTGGTTGACGAACGCGAATTCCATGCGAACTACCTCACAGATCTTCCTGACTGTTCTTCTCGTCCTTTGCGGCGCTTCGTTCGGCTCACAGTGCCTGGCCCAGCAGGCGGTTCCGAAGTCGGAACCGCTCGCGGTGAAGGACGCTGTTGCCGCGTCACCTGCGGACATGAAGCCGTATGCGGAACCGCTGGAGCACACGACCTACAAGCTGGAAATGGTTCCCATTCCTGGCGGTTCTTTTGTGATGGGAAGCCCGGACACAGAAGCGGGGCGCCGTGAAGATGAAGGCCCACAGCACGAAGTTCAGGTGTCACCGTTCTGGATGAGCAAGTATGAGATTACCTGGAACCAGTATGAGGTCTGGGGCGACAAGGTCGATTCTCTGCGCCGAGCTGCCTACAACAAGAAGGCAACTCCGCGGGACAAGGTTGCAGATTCGGTCACTCGGCCGACACCACCTTACGTGGACATGAGCTTCGGGATGGGACGGGAGAACAATCCCGCAATTTGCATGACCCAGCACGCAGCAAGAATGTACTGCGTCTGGCTGAGCGCAAAGACTGGTCGTTATTACCGCCTGCCAACCGAAGCCGAATGGGAATTCGCCTGCCGGGCCGGTTCAAAGTCGACTTACTTCTTCGGCGATGACGCTGCGGCTCTGGGAGATTACGCATGGTTCGATGCGAACAGCGAAGGCAAGTACCACCCGGTTGGTCAGAAGAAGCCAAATCCCTATGGACTGTATGACATTCACGGCAACGTCGCCGAATGGGTGCTCGACCAGTACGCTGAGGATGCCTACAGCAAGCTTGGACCGAAAGTTGTCGACCCGCTCGTCATTCCGCTGACCGAATACCCGCGCGTTGTTCGCGGTGGTGGCTGGGATGATCCTGCCGAGATGCTGCGTGCGGCCGTTCGCGAAGGGTCGAGCGAAGAATGGAAGCAGCAGGACCCTCAGGATCCGCAGAGCATCTGGTATTTCACGGACGCGCTGGGAGTGGGATTCCGAGTCGTTCGCCCGTTCATGGAGCCCTCGGATGAAGAGCGCGCTGTGAAGTGGGACAAGAGTGAACCGCCGCAGAAAGATCCGGACGAAGGTCCTTCGCTGGAATAGCCAGTTTGAGCGATCCTCAACACCGGAAAACTCTGCCCGTCTTGCCATCTCCTCGCTGTAGGAGTGCTCTGCCTCATTTGCGCACGTGAAACGACTGGCGTGGCCGGAACCGTTCTGAAGCCGTATCCGTGTCACATTGTGCATTCTCCAATCTGCAATTCCGCTTCTGACGTCCCCCTGACGATCTCATTATTACGGGCAATCATGCTGCGCGGGATGGGAGACCATCTGCGTGTCCAGGCTGGCCCCGGGCACACCGAAGTGCGAACAGAGAAAATTCCTGGCTGGCGACTGACCAGGGAACAGGCGACGTAAGAACGGACGGCAGGGATGAAGTCATTCTTCGAACGACGTGACCGATGGGGGAATGGGTATTCCCTGTGGTTGATTGGGGCCGTTGTGTTCCTCCTGCCACTGATGGCGTGGTCGCTGCAGCATATTGAGCTGGAGAACGAGGTCGCCGGCTGGCTTCCGAAAGATGATCCTCAGTCTCGCATCCTGACCTGGTATCAGGAACTCTTCCCGCAGGAAGATCGCATTCTGGTTTCATGGGATGACTGCACGCTGACGGACCCCCGAATCCCCGAATTCTGTTCGCACCTTGAAGGAGTGACCGCGGGCGGCGTTCGAGAAGGTGGTTCTCCTTATGTGATCGAAGTGACCGAACCCGCAGACCTGATGCGCAGGATGCTTGCGGAAAAACTGCCTCTCGCCACGGCACTCGACCGAACCCATGGACTACTGATTGGCTCTGGTCCCCTGTGCCTTTCGCTGAACGAACAGTCACGACGTCATTCCACCAGTGTTGCCGAAGCAGCAGCGAAACTGGGCCGTGAAAAGTATGGCATTGCTGTTGAGCCGGTGACGCGTAAACTGCCGGAACCCACCGAGAACCACCTTTCACTGGACGATGAAAAGTCGTGGAAGCTGCACGACGCGCTGGCGGACTACGTCAAGAATCAGGTTCAGCCCGATCTTCAGCTGACATGGCCTCGTATGCACATCGATTCAGCGGTGTCAGAGAAGTTCATCGCTGAGCTGAAGTCCATGCTGGTCCCGGGCCTCGGAGACGCCCCCTGTATCACTGACACGTGGTACGTCGAAGGTGCGATGGCTGCGGTATCAGTGAATCTCAGCGAAGCCGGCATCAAAGATCCTCGCGCCGCACTTGACGCGATTGCACTGGCCGCACGAAGGGCCGGGATTCCTGAAGAATCACTGCACCTCGGCGGCCGACCAGTCGCGAGCACGGCGATGAACAACGGCGTAAAACATTCCGCATGGAACAGCGAGGTTCCTGCATGGGACATTTATCACCGCTCACCATTGCTGATGGCTGTTCTTGTCAGCGTTGGACTGACCTATATCATGCTTCGCAGCCTGCGACTCTGCATCCTGGTTCAGGGTGTTTCTGTCCTGAGCGCTGTAGCAGCCTGCGCCCTGATCCCGATGACGGGCGGCAGCATGAACATGGTTCTGGCTGTCATGCCGACACTGCTGCTGGTGATCTCCGTCTCCGGAGCCATCCATCTTTGCAACTACTGGAAGACCTCCGGCCTTGAAACCTGCGAAGAAGCGGTTCGACACGCGACATCCACAGCATGGATGCCTTGCTTTCTGGCCAGTGCGACGACGGCCATTGGCCTTGCGTCACTTGTTGTCAGCTCGCTGGTTCCCGTCCGAGACTTCGGTATTTATGCCTCGATCGGCTGTCTTATCTCATTCGTGTGTGTGCTGTATCTGCTTCCGGCACTGATGCTCTACTGGCCAGCCAAACCTCCAAAGCCGGAGCACAATGTCAGCGGTTTCTGGAACGGCCTGGGCCGCTGGCTGTCGCGTCACCGCAAGCTGAACATGATGGGAAATCTGGCAGCGATGGGCCTTTGTATCTGGGGCATGGCCAGCTTCAAGACGGAAACGAAGGTGATTCGTTACTTCCCGGATGACACCCGCGTCGTCAAAGACTATCAGTTCCTCGAACAGAATCTGTCGGGCATCGTGTCCGTCGACACCATCGTTCGGTTCAACACGACACAGCAGAAGAACGTACCGTTTCTTGAACGAGCAAAGATGGTTTTGCAGGTCCAGGACGCACTCCGTCATCATCCGGAAGTCAGCGGAACTCTGTCGCTCGCATCGTTCCTGAATCTTGAAGAGGGCGATGAGAAGCAGATGACGGCGATGCAGCGAAGAAACTCTCATCTGCGTGAGAATCTGATTGGTGAACGCATCCATGAGAAGCTGCAGAAGGGCGGAGATGATTCCGAAGTCCTCGCCAGCATGATTGCTCTTCCCACAACGTCTGCTGACTGGAAACGGGAAGGCGATCGCATGCTGCATAAGGCGGGAGACGAAGTATGGCGTATCACCTGCCAGTCCAGCATTCTGTCCGACTACGACTACAAGCAACTGACCGCGGAACTTTCCACGATTGCCGATGTGGAACTTGCGAAGTTCTCAAACGGCAAGCCAGCGCATGTCGTCACGGGTCTGATTCCCATCTTCCTGCGAACTCAGCAGGCACTTCTGGAAAGCCTGATTAACAGCTTTGCAATGGCGTTCCTGCTGATCGGTCTTGTCATGGTTGTGCTTCTGCGGAATGTGACAGCCGCGATCTTCTCAATGATTCCGAATGTGGCGCCGGTAGCCATTATCTTTGGCCTGCTCAGCTGGGCGGACATCCGCATCGATATTGGAACGATGATCACGGCGTCTGTCGCTCTGGGAATCGCAGTTGATGGAACACTGCATATGATGACGTGGTTCCAGAAACTGATTCGGGACGGCGTACCTCGACAGGAAGCAGTCGCCCGATCGCTCGAACACTGCGGGCCGGCTCTTTGGCAGACAAGCGCGGCCATCGGACTGGGGATGCTGACGCTGTTTCCGGTTGACTTGCTGCTGATCAGCCGCTTCGGCTGGATCATGTGTGCTCTGATCTTCGCGGCACTGTGGGGCGACGTGATCCTGCTCCCATCTCTGCTCGCAGGTCCGCTGGGTCATATTCTGGAAGACATGGAGAAAGAAAAGAAAAATCGCGACCGTGGCGACGATGGAACTCTGGAAGCAATTCCAGGTCTGGAATCCGAAGTCTCACCACTTCGCCAGGCTCCTGGCGCTGAGCATCGTGCCGCATCAACAGCAGCCCGAGGCCCCCACTACCCACGCATCAGCTCCGTGTTTCCCCGACCGCTGACTGAGCACTAGAACATTGCGAGCACTCTAATCCGCAGGATTGTGCGGGTTGTCCGGATCAGAGCAAAGATTCGGCCGGTATCACTGTTCCATTTTGGCCACAATCAGGCGCGGGTCCGTCAGCATTGGACCGCAGACTCACGAATGTGACCTATGCTTTCCGGGTTCTCTGGTACACCCCAAATTCGGTGTACCGACCGGTTTGCTGCGGATTGTGAGCACGCACTGATGCGTTTTCGTCGCCTCTCATCAAGTTTCCGAATCGTTCTTGGACTCGTAAGTCTGGCTGTCAGCTCCTTGCTGGTCGCCGGACTTCTGGGGCTGATTCCGAACGTTGGCACGTCAGCGCAGGAGAATCGTTCGGCATTCTGTGAAGCCTCAGCGGTGAGCTTCATGGCGCTGGCTCCTCGAATGAATGCGGAGCAGATTCAGTCGACCTTTGACGCCATTCGTTCGCGCAATCAGGACGTGGAATCGATTGCGGTTCGAACCAATGAGGAAGGGTCGCTGCTGTTCCAGTCAGGGCCGCACGACCAGATCTGGGAGACTCGTGGGGCAAAGCCTCTGAGTTCCCGCGAGTTTATCGTGCCGATTTCGTCTGGTAACGAAGACTGGGGACAACTGGAAATACGGTTTCGTGAAGTCGCTGCCGGGCCGCTCGGCTCCGTGATGCGTCCGGAATTCACTCTGTCTCTGTTCCTGGCCGTTTGCCTCTTCTTCAGCTTTTCGGTTTACCTGCGACGAGTCCTCAAGCATCTGAATCCTTCCCAGGTGATTCCGCCGCGAGTCCGTGAGGCTCTGGATGCACTGGCCGAAGGTCTGCTGGTCCTTGATAACGATCAGCGAATTGTGCTGGCGAACGGTGCATTTGCGTCCCACATTCATAGCTCGGTCGAGCAACTCCTTGCTCGCAATGCCTCAGAACTGGGTTTTCGAGTCGTCGATGATCATCGATTCGCTGAGGCCCCCTGGGCATTTACGGCGACCACCGGACAGTCTCGCCGAAGCGTCCTGATGAAACATGGAACCGGCAGCGCGGAAAGAACGTTCTCCGTCAGCTCGGTTCCGATTCACGATGACAAGCAGCGATGTCGCGGAGTTGTTGTCAGCTTCGAAGATGTTACGGAACTGGATCGCAAGCAAAAGGAGCTGCGCGATGCGCTCCAGTCGCTGAAGCAGTCCAGCGAAGAGATTCGACAGCAGAACCGTGAACTCGAATGGCTTGCGACTCGCGATGCTCTGACAGGCTGCGTCAATCGCCGAAGCTTCTTCAAGGTGTTCGAATCGCTGTGGGATGAATCAAAGACCACCGGTCGGCAGTTGTCCGCAGTGATGGTGGACATCGACCATTTCAAATCGATCAATGACAACCACGGTCACGCGATGGGGGACGAAGTCCTTCGACGAGTTGCGGCTGTGGTGATGAAGACCGCCGGCGAGAATGATGTGGTTTGTCGCTACGGTGGTGAAGAATTCTCCATCCTGATGCCTGACACTGGCATCGATGATGCCGAACTGCGAGCTGAACGGGTTCGCCTGGCGATAAAATCTCTGCAAATTGCAGAACTGAAAGTCACAGCGAGTCTCGGGGTCTCTTCGTCGACTCAAAATCCGACCTCCGCTCAGGATATGCTCGACCAGGCCGACAAGTGTCTTTATGTGGCCAAGCGGCACGGCCGAAATCAGGTCATTCGTTTCGACAAGGCACAAAAGCAGATTTCGCAGCTTGGCGAAACGGCTCCCTCGGCCCGGCGTGACAAGCGGGAGAAGTCGGCTCAGGAGATGGCGATCCCATTCCAGGCCGTCACAGCTCTCGTCTCTGCACTGTCGTATCGCGATCAGCCCACTGCGGCGCACTGCCGCCGAGTGGCCGACTTGTGCGTTGCGACCGGTGAAGGGCTGCTGTCGATGCGTGAATGTTACACGCTCGAAATCGCCGCACTGCTTCACGATATCGGAAAGATCGGGGTTCCCGATGCCATTCTCCAGAAGAGCGGACAGCTCACGGAAGAAGAATGGGCCATCATGCGACGCAACAAAGCGGTCAGCGTCCATCTGGTGAAGTCTTCATTCGGTTCAGAAACTCTGACGGAAATCGTCGAGCAGTATGGACTGTGGTTCGACATGAGCAACCAGACGTTCTTCTCACGTCGCGACACTCGTCCAAGCGTCAGTGCTCGAGTCCTGGCGATTGCCGATGCGTATGACTCCATGATCTCCGACGCTCCTTACCGACGTCGCAAGACACGAAGCGAGGCATTTGAAGAACTGCGTCGCTGTGCGGGAACTCAATTTGATCCGGAACTTGTTGAACGGTTCATTGCCGCAGTTCGTTCGCGCAGTGCTGACCGAATGGACGTGCCGGAAGTCTCAGTCGACATTGCTCTGAACATCGGTCAGCAGATTGAACTGCTGGTCACTGCACTTGATACCCAGGACCTCGATTCACTCCGTTCACTGACAACAAAGCTTCATCACACAGCGCAACATGCCGGCATCGACAACATGGCTGAGATTGCTGAACAGCTGAAGGAAGCTCTTGACCACGATCGCGACATGATCGGCGTCATGCAGGCGGCGAGTGAACTGCTTGATATGTGCCGACTGACTCAGGTGTCACTGATCCAGGGTGAGCATCATCGGTTGTCGGTTTGAAACCTCTGATATTGGATCTGAGATCTGATCTGAGATTTCAAATTTGAAATTTGAAACATGAGATCCTACTCCGCATCGGCGAGGGCAAGGAACAGTGCCACGAAGCCTCGAACGAGTCCTGCGCCGGCATTTACTCGCACGATCAGCCCCGATTCATCCGAGTCGGCTGTAACCGAAAGATCCTGGGTGCCTCCCAGTTGACCAGCTCTACGAAAGAGTTCTCCGGGGGTCCCGGAAAAGTTGCCTGATTCGATGGCTGCATCGCTGGCAACACCGGCCATCGACAGAAGATAGTCCAACATCGTCGAGTCCGAGACAAAGTCCTTCTGATTGGCAGGGACATTCTTGTCGTTCGTCTTTCCAGGGTCAGCCCGGAAAGTCACCAGCGGCGTACGAATGGACTGCTGGGACTCCTGACAGGTTCGGATCGAACGGCCAAGCATCTGGCCACATTCAGGACTGCCGTAGGCAAACCAAACCGCTTCGGAACTCGCTGCAATCGCAAAGGAATCCAGGAGTTGACTGGCTCCGTCGTCGTCCGGTTCGGAAACTCGAACGGCCAGAATCCCAAGCTCAGGGTCGACCGTGAGGTTCTCTTCCGTGTCGAGTTCAGCGATTTGACGAATGGCGTTTTCAAGTCCACCGGCATCGCGAAGATGCAGAGCGTAGTAGAAGACCGGGCCGGATTCCGGGGTCCACCCGTACTTCACAATGAACTCAAACTGTCCTTCTTCAATTGTTCTTTCGGCTGCGTCAGCAAGCGCGACCTTACTCTGTTGGTAGTCTTCGGAAACCTCTTCTCCCGCTTCTGATCGTCTAAGGTCGTTTACCGCGGCTTTCAGGAATTTCCGCCAGTGCTCAGGAACCATCAGACACACATGAAATGTCACGATGGCATCATCATTCAGAATCGGCCCGAAGTAACTCGCACTGCTCGACAGCTCGCGCAGGCGTTTCGCGAGATCACTATTTTCGCGTGTGGCAACCCGCAACTGAGCTTCCAATGGTTCTACTTCACTGGCCATCCGAACCCAGCCGGAGACTTTCTGCAAATCAAAAATCATCGATTGGAGAAAGATCAACTGAGCATCACCGAGCGCGCGACGTGTTTCGTATTCGGTGTCAGGCTCCTCATCTCGCTGCTGCAGATCAGTTCCCATTCCGGCACTGATCATGCCCCAGCCCAGCTGCTTGATTCCAGGAGGAACGCGGTCTGCGTAGAACGCGAATTCACTGAAGACGTCCGCATTCTCCAGTTGTCGCAGCGAGTCGCCCGCGGGAAGCTCTGCCGTTTTCAGACCGTCTGATGTACTTTCAAACATGAACCCGTCGCTGTATCGATAGACCATTCGATTCTCAGTGACCACCGTTTCCACTTCACCATCGCGGACTTCACTGCTCCTGACACTAAAGATGACTCCAGGCGGCGCGTTGTTCCCTGCGCTGACGCCGATACTGATTGTCCCCTTCGGAGTATCCTGAGCATCAGACATCGGAGGTGAGGGCAATGCTTCAGTCTCGGGTTCCCCTGCGGTATCTGACGCAGATTTGTCGAGCGATGCAGGCTCAACGGAAGGAAATGCTTCATCCTCCGAAGTCGCACTGACAGGCTCGATCGTTGTGACAGTCTGAGCGATCAGGGTGTAGGTATCACCGTCTTCCGTGAGCTTCGCATTGGCATTGCCACTCCTGGCCTTCAGCACCAGGGCCTGGAATTCACTGCGGTCTTTCACTTCGCGAAACGTCACCGTCCCGACACTCGGTATCACTCCGGGCACCAGATACAGCAGCACACCGTTCATTCCTGATGGAGCCTGCGTTGCGTCTTCACCGGTCGAAGGCTCCGGCAGAGGCTTCAGATTCAGGTCCTGAATCAGTGTTGGTATGTACTTCGCGGCACCCTCCGAGTCCATCTTTGCGTTTCGCATGATCAGCAAAGGGCCGCCCGAAAATCGTTCTCCCGCGCCGGGTGCGGGATCAGCGGACTGACCGTAGGCGGGTACAGTGATCAGGATTGCCGCAATGGCGGAGCAAACGGCCTGTTGAAGCGGCGAGCGGGAGGCATTGATCAGTCCAGCAGCCTGGCAGTCGCCTCGCCCTCCGATTTGCAAAACACGCCCGACAATTTGAAACAGACGTGAAGCAATACGTCCGGGGGATTTCAGAGACATCGTGCATCCTGCTTTCTGATTTGGCAACAGCGGTCGCCCCTCTCGCTCAGGGACCCAGCCGCTCCGTCACTCCGTTGAACTGATGCTACCGACTTAGGCGTTTCCTGTCACGTGCAACTCTGTCTGCCGCTTTCCTGCGAAAAGCGTCGATTGTCGTCAATGCCTGCCATCCTGGATGACCAGCTGGCACTGGCCTGGATGGCCGCCTGGCACTGGACCAATCGAGCCGCCTCGCTAGATTACGCCCCGCCACCACACTTCCGCACCGCAGGAGCTCCAGGGGATTCCTATGAACCTCAAGCAATTCGTTCGATCCGTTCCGAACTTTCCAAAGCCTGGCATCATGTTTCGTGACATCACACCGATGCTCGGCTCTGCCGCCGCGATGAAAGAAGTGACTCGACAGTTAGCGGAACCCTTTCGAAACGCGGGCGTGACTCAGGTGCTGGCCGCAGAAGCTCGCGGATTCGTGTTCGGAGTTCCCCTGGCGATGGAACTGGGAGCGGGCTTCGTTCCTGTGCGCAAGCCTGGCAAGCTCCCGTTTGAAACGCATCGTTTCAGTTATGACCTCGAATATGGTTCAGACTCGCTCGAAATTCACACCGATGCGGTTTCAGCCAGCGATCGAGTGCTGCTCGTCGACGACCTGCTTGCCACCGGCGGAACAATCGAAGCGTGCATGAAGCTGGCCGAACAAATGAAGGCAACCGTGGTTGGTGCGGCCTTCGTCATCGAACTCAGTTTTCTGAATGGCCGCAAACGGCTGGATCCCTATCCCGTGAACAGTCTGATTCGGTATCAGACGGAAGAAGCCGATGAGTAGCACGCTGGGCAAGGTGTCGGAAGGTTTCCCCGCTGTTGGCAGGACTTTGTTTCGAGTCGGCTGGCTCGCCTGTCTCGTTGGCCTGTATTCGATCATCCCGGCCGCCTGCGTGCATTGGGGGATTTTGAAATCTCTGTCGGAAATGCCGGCGGAAATTCCTGCGGCTCTGACGGTCGTGCTGGGCTGGCTGCTGGTCTTTCGCACAAACACCTCGTACGCACGCTGGTGGGAAGCTCGAACACTCTGGGGTTCACTCACCAACACCATCCGCAACCTCGCCATCAAGTTTGCGACACTGACACCGTTGACAGATCATGAACGCCGCCAGGTCCGCAGCGCGCTGGCTCGGTTTCCGGTCGTACTGACAGATCATCTGCGAGGATCTACGTCAAACGACGACCTGGATGCTCTGCCGGAAAGTGTCACCAGTGCCTCCCACAAGCCAACGGCTCTTGCCGAAACGCTCTATCGCAAGCTTCAGCACTGGAAAGAATCGGGCGGTCTGGATTCCACGACACTGCTGATCATCGACGAAGATCTTCGCAAGCTCCTTGAGATTACCGGCGGCTGCGAGCGGATCCAGAACACTCGCCTCGTCCGATCCTACCGAGGATTTGCGAGGCAAAGTGTCGCGCTGTACCTGGCCACACTTCCGTGGGGACTGGCGAGTGATTTCCGCTGGTGGACCATTCCTCTGACCGCCGCGCTGTCGTACTTTATGCTCGGCCTGGAGACAGTCGCAGAACACATCGAACAGCCCTTCGGTACCGACGACGACGACCTGGACCTCGACGGCATGTGCCGCAACATCCGCGCGTCGGTTGAAAGCGTGCTGTATCATTCGTAGCCATCACTCTCTGAGTGATGAACTGCGATTCGCGTCCCCGCTCTACCAGTCGGGAAGCGCCAGGGCCGGCACCGATCGCGCGGAATCGCAATGCGTCACTCGGAGAGTGACCACTGTAGCCATCACTCTCTGAGTGATGAACTGCGACTCGCGTCCCCGCTATGCCAGTCGCGAAGCGTCAGGGCCGGCACCGATCGCGCGGAATCGCAATGCGTCACTCGGAGAGTGACGGCTACTGTAGCCATCACTCTCTGAGTGATGAACCGCGACTCCACACCGCACTGGGGTACACTTCACAAATCTCCCTGGGCTATTATCATATCTCCACACCCAATGTCGCCCACAGCACAGCGAACCCACAGGCACCGTGATGGAACTCAACTTCTTTGATCCCTCGCGTCCGACGTCGATTCTCTGTCGAAAATTGCCACACTGGTCGCAGGCGGGAACTGTCTCCTTCATCACAATCCGTCTTCATGATTCAATGCCCGAAAGTGTCGTGAAGGCCTGGCTGCAGGAACGAGCACGATGGCTGACACAGCAGGGAATTAACCCAAACAATTGCCACTGGCGCCATCATCTTCAATCGCTGGACCAGTCGCGTCAGGATGAGTTTCACAGCACGGTTTCTTCTCGCTGGCACGATGAACTCGACAAGTGCTATGGCTCATGTGTGCTCAAAGATCCGACTGTCTCAAGGATTGTCGCTGACAGCTTCCTGAAGTTTGATGGTGAGCAGTATTGGCTAACAGACTTTGTCATCATGCCAAATCATGCCCATTTGCTCGTCGCGTTTGCCGACGACCAAACCATGCTGACGCAATGCGAGGCATGGAAGAGGTTCACTGGAAGGCAGATTAACCAACTGAAAAATTCTGCTGGACGCTTCTGGCAGCAGGACGGCTTTGATCATCTCGTTCGAAGCCTTGAGCAGTTTCGGTACCTTCGGCATTACATCGCTGAGAACCCAAAGAAGGCGTGCCTGAAGGCTGGCGAGTATTTTCTGTATTCGTGCGATGACGTAAAGAAAAAGTAGCCATCACTCTCTGAGTGATGACCTGCGACTCGCGTTACCGCTCTACCAGTCGAGAAGCGTCAGGGCCCGCTCCAATCGCACGGAATCGCAATGCGTCACTCAGAGAGTGACGACCACTGTAGCCATCACTCTCTGAGTGATGAACCGCGACTCGTGTCACCGCTATGCCAGTCGAGAAGCGTCAGGGCCGGCACCAATCGCGCGCAGTCGCAATGCGTCACTCGGAGAGTGACGGCTACGGTTCCGCAATCTGCTGCCACGACAACCCAAAACGACTCAGAAATTTCCGCAGGCGGTCGGCGTCGTTCGTGGTGCTGCGGGCCGAGCGTGAAACTGAGAAGAGTCGCCGGCCGGCATCAGAGAGGGACCTGGAGTCTCGACACACGGCAATGACTGACGACAGCTGCAGCTGATCAAACAGGTCGATCTTGTTCCAGTCTTCTTCGCTGAACAAGTCCGCTGCCTGGCCGGAACTGCTCTGCGGACCAGAAGACGACTGCCCGGTCAGTCGATCGATTTCTTCACGCACGTCCGAGACACTGATTCTGCCGGACTGAGCAAGCGTGGCCATGCGAACAACGGCGGCATTCAGTTCCCGAAAATTCCCATGCCAGCGCGCGGAAGACGATTCAGCCCAGTTCAGGAACGCGGCCCGTGCTTCTTTCGACATGCTGATTCGATGGCCCGTCGCGTCGCTGATCCTCTGAAGCTCATAGTCCAGGTTGGGTTCAATATCCTCACGTCGCTCGGAAAGACCTGGCAGCCGAAACGTCCAGAGATTGATGCGGGCCAACAGGTCTTCTCGAAACTTTCCTTCCTGGACGGCCTGCAGGAGATCACGATTCGTTCCTGCGATCAGCTGAAAATCGCTCTGCACTTCCCGATCCGCGCCGACCGGAAGAAAGCGACGCTCCTCGATCGCTCGCAGCAGCATCGCCTGTTCATCAAGCCCCAGCTCGCCAATCTCGTCCAGAAACAAGAGTCCTCGATCCGCGCTGACAAGCAGTCCAGGACGAGCATTCAGCGCGCCGGTAAACGCGCCTTTGACATGTCCGAACAATGTCGACATCGCCTGATCCCCGCGAAGAGTCGCGCAGTTGAGTTCCACGAAATCTCCCGAGATCTGTTCCCGGCGACGTCGCAGTTCGTAGATTCGCCGAGCCAGTCTTGTTTTTCCGGCACCGGTCGGCCCAGTGATCAGCATCGGTGCCCGACTGGAGATCGCCACACGTTCGATGTGCTCGATCAGTCGATTGAACGCCACGTTCCTCGTTTCGATACCGGACTTCAGAAAGGACAGCCCCTCAAGTTTCTCTTCGGCAAACCTGGCAGCAAGAGCATCGTACCGAGACAGGTCCAGATCAATGATTCGATAACTTCCAGCGTGCTCCGTTTCAGACTTGCGCGGCGAAGTTTGAAGAAGTCGCCCGGGAAGATGCCGAGATTCAGTCAGGAGAAAAAGACAGATCTGCTGAACATGGCTGCCAGTTGTGATATGGATCAGGTAGTCATTGCGTTCGGTGTCGAACGGATAGCTTCTCGCGAACTGATGCAGTGACGAAAAAACTTCCTCAAAATCCCACGGATCGGTGAAGTTGACTTCGTGAAGAACAACCGTCGTCTCCGGACTGACGCTTCGAATATCCGCCTCCACCGTTCGTGCGAGTGATTCGAACCGACATTCATACAGGAGATCGAACCGCTCAATCAGCAGTTCTTCATGCTGACAGGCTGACACCGACGGACGCCAGCGCGCCCAGCGATCTTCCCGTTTTCCCATGTCGAGCTGGCTGCCGAGAAGTCCAATGAGGTGCATGGGGCGAGTCATCAAGTAGCCTTCGAAAATCAGCAGCAGGAAGCAGGCACCTGAACGATACCAGCATCTAATATACGATACTATTGGATCGCCATCTCAGCAAGCAGCGGAAGGCACAAAAATTCAACTCTGCAACATAAAGTGTTCATCAGTAATTACTTACGAACAGTCGCATCCGCAGTTTTTCAATTTGGCACGCTGACTGCAAAAGAGTTTGTCACAGAAGTCAACGAGGTTTGTACTGGAATGGTCAGTTCAAACAGGTTGAGGAGAAACCAATGGCAAACTCAAATCTTTTTCGTTCCTATCCTGGCACCCTGGTGCCGTCCGTTGATGCGACCAACGAAGCCGGTGGCACAGCCTATGCGTTCTCAGGCGAGCACATGCTGGCTCAGTACGCAGCAACCGGCTGCCTGAACGGTACGTTCTATTCGGACGCCGGACAGCAGCTGGAGGTTGTCCTGCAACTGGCGAACGGATGCAGTCCGGAATTCGTTGCTCGCACCGCGTTGTATGCACGCGAGCAGGGATACATGAAGGACATGCCGGCACTCTTGTGTGCTGTTCTGTCTGTTCGGTCTCCCGGGCTTCTGGCTGAGATCTTTGACCGAGTGATCAATTCACCAAAGATGCTGCGAAACTTCGTTCAGATCATGCGATCCGGAGCTGTTGGCCGCAAGAGTCTGGGAACTCTGCCAAAGCGACTGATTCTTCAGTGGCTGGAACGACAGACGGATGAGCAGCTGTTCTTTGGTTCCGTCGGGAATCAGCCGTCACTGGCTGACATCATTCGAATGGTCCATCCAAAGCCAGCAACAGCTTCTCGGGAAGCTCTTTACGCTTACCTGCTTGGCCGAAGCTATGCAGCAGAATCACTTCCGGCAATCGTGCGTGACTACGAGACGTTTAAGAACTCATCGGAGTCAGCTGGTACTGCTCTGCCGGATGTGCCATTCCAGATGCTGACGTCGCTGCCACTGACGACATCGCACTGGAAGCAGATTGCCAGGAACTCTTCATGGACAACAACTCGCATGAACCTGAACACGTTTCAGCGACATGGAGTCTTCGACGATGAGGAACTGACTCAGGAACTTGCCAACCGACTCCGACGAAGCGAACTGGTGGAACGATCACGTGTCTTTCCTTACCAGCTTCTGACAGCCAGCCAGAATCTTGGTACCTCAATTCCGCAGGTCATCAGGAAGGCTCTGGAAGAGGCGATGGAGATTGCCATTCGCAATGTTCCTCGGATCAGTGGTCGAATCTACGTGCTGCCGGACATCTCTTCGTCAATGCAGAGTCCGGTGACCGGAGTTCGAAAGGGTGCCACCACGGCGACTCGATGCATTGACGTTGCTGCTCTTGTGGCGGCAGCTTTTCTGCGGCGCAATCCGGAGACGATGGTGGTTCCGTTCAGCGATCGGGTCACACCGTGTGAACTGAACCCGAAGGACTCCGTCATGACGAACGCAGCGAAGTTGCTGGCACTTCCATCCGGCGGCACAAACTGCAGCCTGCCTTTGCGGCATCTGAATCAGCGGAACGCAAAGGGAGATCTGATTGTGTATGTATCGGACAATGAATCATGGCTCGATTCCGGTCGAGTCACTTCGTCCGGCACAGCAACGATGGCGGAATGGGCGATCTTTCGAAAGAGAAATCCAGCGGCGAAGATGGTCTGTATCGACATCCAGCCCTACGGAACGACTCAGGCGAAGGAGTCTTCTGACATCGTGAATATTGGTGGTTTCAGTGACCATGTGTTTCAGTTGATTGCGGATGTTGCCGCTGGACGATTCAACGAAAACCACTGGGTCAATGAGATCTCTGCGATTCGACTTTAGCCGACCGCATCAAGCAGTCGGCGGTTGTGAATGAGATCCATGACGTTCGAATGCGATGGCGACTACAACACCGTTAATGTCGCCTGTCGCCATCATTCTTGTCGAATGTCATGGGTTTCTGAAAATCTCAGACGAATGCCGATGGAACTACAGGTTGTCACCCTCGTGGTCGTGGGTTCGAATCCCACCAGCCCTGCTAAGTTCGGTCACGAACTGGATTCAGGGCTGTAGCTCAGCGGTAGAGCACGACGTTTCATCAAACCCTTGTCGTCTGAGATTTTTCTCTTCTTTCCCGTCATTCTTATCAAGTGTTTTCCCAGGTACATTTCTTTCAGCAAACGACAGATCAACAGGTGCACCATGCCATACGAGCTGATTCCAACAGGCGAAGCAACAGCGATTCTGCCGACAACAAACTCCAGCACGAAGCCAATCACTGTCATCGGGACAGACTCGATCCGCGGGACGTTTGATGAGGGATGTCTGAAGCAGGCTGTCAACTCGCGGCTGGCTCCAGGTGTGAC
The DNA here is from genome assembly GCA_046349695.1 of Planctomycetaceae bacterium. GTDB lineage: Bacteria > Planctomycetota > Planctomycetia > Planctomycetales > Planctomycetaceae > SXXK01. The sequence continues at coordinate 206,660 of JAXMBV010000008.1, forward strand.
CGATCTCGTTCTGAACCCGGATGCGCACTGTGGTTACGGAGCACCGGTCGGCTGCGTGATGGTTTCTCCGACGCACATCTATCCTGGCCCGGTGGGTGTCGACATCAAGTGTTCGATGAGCCTTCTGCAGCTAAGCGTGCCGGCGGATGCCATCGTGGACCGTCGTGTGCGCCGAGCATTGATCAATGCGATCTGTGAACGAACACCGACAGGGGCAGGGCGAGGTCAGCAGAGTGCTCCGAAGTCTCGCCGAGTTGACGAAACACTCGGTCGTCAGATCATGCTGGAAGGTGCTTCCGAATCGGTTTGTAAACAGCTGGGGATTCCGCCTGAATGGGCCCAGCGCTGTGAAGACGCGTTTCATGTGGGTCACGATGAAACTCGGGATGCCCTTGGTGCACGACTCGATCAGCACATGCAGGTTGGGTACTTCCGACACAAGTTTCCGGGCAAGATGAAGCAACTTGGTTCTTACGGCGGTGGGAACCACTTCGGTGAATGTGAAGTCGTGCAGGTTGATGACAACGACCGTGCTCGCAAGGCGGCGGAAGTCTTCGGTCTGCAGGATGGTCATGTGGCCTTCCTGTCGCACTGCGGTTCACGTGGAATCGGTCATAACCTGGCCGATGGTCAGTTCAAGGCACTGCAGGCCAAGTTCGCGAAGTGGGACATCCCGCTTCCGGGTAACGACCGAGAGCTTGTCTACGCGCCGCTTGGAACGGATGAAGCAAACGCTTACCTGGACGACATGGCTCTCGGGGCAAACTTTGCCACGGTGAATCACATGCTGATCAACTCACTTGTGCTGGAAGCGTTTCAGGAGATCCTGCCTGGAACAACAGGCCAGCTGGTGTACTTCATCAGCCACAACATTGCTCGAAAGGAAGTCGTGGACAATCGAGTGGCGTGGGTTCACCGCAAGGGAGCGACTCGTGCGTTTCCGGCTGGCCACCATGCCCTGAAGGGGACGATGTATGAGACGACAGGGCACCCGATTCTGCTGCCAGGAAATCCTCAGGCGGGTTCCTGTGTGATGGTGGCCGACGAAGGTGCAAGTGTCAGCTGCTACAGCGTCAACCACGGAGCCGGACGTGCTCTGGGCCGTAAGCGAGCGATTCGAGAACTGGACCAGAAGTCCATCGATCAGTCGTTCGATGAGCATGACATCCTGAGCAACTGCCGGCAGTATCCAAAGGATGAGGCACCGGCAGCCTACAAGGACTTCAATGAAGTTCTGCGCTCGGTGAAGTCAGCAGGCCTGGCAACGGAAGTGGCACGACTGAAGGCCCGGTTCGTGATCAAGGATGGCGAAGCGGCGGACGACTGACATCGCTGAACGGTGCAGCAAACCGTGGCAGCAAAAGAAAAGGCTCGATGTGGTTTCCCGCATCGAGCCTTTTTGTTTCACTGAAGTTGCGTGTTCCGCAAAGCCGGACAGCTCCCGTCAACTACTCCGGAAGTCGCGCTGATGAAACATGTGGGAACGTGCCCGTGCAGGCTCGCATAAATTCCACGATGTCACCCTTCTCGATTGGGGTCAGCTTGAGCGGAACGATTTTGTCGCTGAGCCACTTATTCTTGTCGCCGCCCTTGTTGTAGTGTTCTACGACTTCTTCGAGCGTCGCGAGGCTTCCGTCATGCATGTAAGGAGCGGACAGAGCCACGTTGCGGATCGTCGGAGTCTTGAATGCTCCTTTGTCCTTTTCGGCTTTGGTCACTTCATAGCGTCCAAGGTCCGGCTTCTCAGCACTCATGCCAATACCCAGGTTGTGGTACTGCTCGTCGGCCAGATTCGCGCCGACATGACACGCACTGCAGCCAACTCGCTTGCTGAAGAACAACTCCATGCCTCGCTTCGCGCTGTCAGACATTGGATTCGTTTCCACCATCAGCTTGAGCTGTTCGTACTGCTCGTAGGTTTCCGGCGAGTCTTCCTTCAGCTCTGCCAGGTCATCGGGCTCGAGCGACGCATACTTCTGGTACGCTTCCTGATAGTCATACTGAGACGGACCGGTGACCAGAGTTCGTTCGAAGGCAGCGATCGCCATTCCAACCGTCTCAATAGTCACGCCCTTGCCGGGGAAGACTTTGTCGAACTGAGCAACGTAAACCGGAATGCCCTTGAGAGTCTTCACGGCGACGTCATGGGTGTTGCCCATTTCGATGGGATTCTGAATCGGGCCAACCGCCTGAGCCTCCAGGGAGTCAGCTCGACCGTCCCAGAACTGCAGATCGCTCAGGATTCGGTTATAGCTGACGGGTGAATTTCGTCCGCCCTTTTGCCCCGCGATGCCGACGCCGGTCGGAGTATGTCGCGAGAAACCTTCCTGCGGATGATGGCACGACGCACAGCTGACCGTGTTATCGGCCGACAGACGTGTATCGAAGTACAGCTGACGCCCCAGCTCGATCTTCGCCCGACTGAGCGGGTTCTTTTCGAGCCCTTTCATCTGGGACTGGCCGAGGCTCATTCCCAGCGGGAGTGAAACGTTCAGCGTCTCATGATTTTCCGCAGACTCCAGCCAGGCCTTGACCTGATCCATCGTCAGCGCGCCGGTTCCGGGAATGCCAGCGGTCAGGGAGTCATCATCTCCCAAAACAATCGTGTTTTCCTGAGCTGCAGCGGAACCGGCCAGTGAGGCCATTCCCAGCAGCAGACTTGCTGCCCATTTCCACGTTTTCATCATCTACTCCTGTCGTTGGTGTGGAACACAACGTTCCACAGATCACGTTAACTGGTCTCAGGCTCGCCCTGGGTCGGGCGATAATGCCGGATTGTAGTAACTCCTCGCCAGTCTTCCAGGAGGGCCGATTTCTGGCATCCAGCTCGTCACGCCCGAGCCGAACGGCCCGCGCAGTCAGTTACGGATTCTCCCTGTGCACATCAGCGCGCGAGAAGTGTGCGTGTGCACGAACAAAAGCGCGCGGCAGCACCGGGCGCGCGGAGGAAACACTGCGGGGATTCCCGGCCTCGGTGTTTTGACTGGCAGAAAATGCGTGCGTTGTTCGTGAAAGGGATCGCTCAATCACCGATCTCTCACCGCTTTTTGGAAAACTGGATCTCGCAGTGATCAAGGTTCTCTCTTTGGCACGCACGGTGCTTTTCGCAAAAGACAAGCTCACTGTTGTGGATGTGAGCACGATCATTGCCCCTCGGGATCTGAAACGATGTCACTGCGAAAGTCAGTTGGATTTCTTGCTGCGTGTCTTTGTTTGAGTGGAAGTGCGCTGGCTTCAGGGCCGGCAGATGGTGGCACGGTCACCGGCAAGGTGATTCTTGAAGGTGCTGCTCCGGCATTGACGCCGCTGGTGAAATCGGGCGATGCGAATGTCAAAGACAAAGAAGTCTGTGGTGCCGCGGATGTTCCTGATGAGTCACTGCTGGTGAGCGACAAAGGTGGCATTGCCAATGTCTTTGTTTACCTGCGCCGTGCTCCCAAGGGCTACAAGGCTCCTGAGGTGAAGGATCAACTGGTGCTTGACCAGAAGGGATGCGTCTTCCTTCCTCATGCGGCAGCGATTCGAGTCGGCCAGACAATTCTGGTCAAGAGCAGCGATGCCGTGCAGCACAACCTGCACACGTTCCCGCAGCGCAATGACCCCAGCAATCTGCTGATCAAAGCCAGCGAAGACAAGGGCGTGGCACTGAAGTACACGAAGCCGGAATCAGATCCGATCGAAGTGAAGTGCGACATTCATGCGTGGATGTCTTCCTACCACCTGATTCTCGACCACCCGTTCATGGCCGTGACGGACAAGGACGGCAACTTCAAGATTGAAGGTCTGCCTGCGGGAACACACGAATTCCGCGTCTGGCATGAACGCGGCGGGCTGCTGGAAAAAGAATACAAGGTCGAAGTGAAGGCCGGTGCGGAAAAGGCTGTCGAGCTGAAGTATGCCGTTGCCAAATTCCCGGCAAAGAAGAAGTAGTCACTGAGAACACTTTTGCGTGAGCCGTGAATCGGCTCGACACTCCCTGGTTGTTTTTGCGACGGAAGTCCCTCATGGTGCCTCTGCGTGCATTGTCTGTCGTGCCGGCCGTATTTGGTCTGGCATTGATGTCGGCCGGTTGTCAGCGTGCTGAGCCTGTTCAGTGGGATTCCAGTGCACAGGTGAAGAAGCTGGCACCGGAACTCGGCGAACAAGTCACGAAAATTGTCAATGAAAATGCCGGCTCGGTTCTGAAGCCAAAGATGGTTTCTGAGAAGCCGGTTGAAGATCACACAAAGACGGTTCGTCGTGAGCTTCAGCTGAAGCACGGCCAGGACGTCTACATGAAACGCTGCGTGCAGTGCCACGGCGTTTCAGGAGATGGCAACGGCGATGTCGCGAACAGTCTGTATCCACGCCCGCGCGATTACACGAAGGGGATCTTCAAATTCACGTCGACTCCCTATGGCTCAAAGCCTCGACGAGACGACCTGATTGCGACGCTGCGTCGCGGAGTCACCGGAACATCGATGCCGGCCTTCCGGCTGCTTCCCAAAGAGGACATTGAAGATGTGGTCGACTACGTGATCCTCCTGGCTCAGCGCGGTGAGCTGGAAGTTCAGCTCGCCAACGAGGCGGAAGCGTCCGAGGAACTGGATCCGGATTACATCACAGAGTTTATCGACGATGTCGGTGCGAAGTGGAAGGACTCATCAGGTCCTCCGACACAGCCCCTGACTCCTCAGCCTGAACTGACACCGGAACGAGTGGCTCTGGGGCGACAGGCCTTCCTGACAAAAGGCTGCAGCAAATGTCACGCTGAAGACGGTCGAGGACACACGAAAGACAACATCGGCAAAGACGCGTGGGGCCACTCTACTCGAGCGGCTGACCTGACCTCAGGAATGCTGCGAGGCGGTCAGGAGCCGATTGACATCTATCGCCGAATCCTGAATGGCATCAATGGAACACCAATGCCGGGCTTCAGGAATGCTCTTGAGAGCGAGCCGGAGACGGTCTGGAATCTGGTCAGCTACGTGCTGCATGTTTCCAACCGGCGACGTGAAGGTGTGGCGATCCCGGCAGGCCTGGTCAAGCCGTACAGCGAAGCCGCTCCGGCGGCGGAAGGCGAAGCAGCACCAGCGGGTGCTGAGTAACGGCGAGAGCCGTGAGCACAAAACTTGTGGCGTCTCTTGATGTTGCCTTTGATTGATACACAGGGCGAGGAACGATGGCTGAAGAATCTTTGGACAGAAAACGAGAAGCCCTGAATGCCCTCAAGCATCAGGTCTCGATGCTCGAAGCAGAAATCACGGAACAGGAAATTCCACGTGACTGGAAGCCTGAGAAGTTCTACAGCGCGTATTACATCACGACGGGATTCGTTCTGGGTGGTGTGGCCGCGATGGCGAGCCTTCTGTTCAACGTGATCGGTTCGACCATCACTCAGCGCAATTCACTGGAAATCATCCGCGTCTATCTGACGTTCCCGCTCGGCGAACAGGCTCTCAAGCTGGGAACCGCGGAAGGGGCCAAGTACGTCATCAGCGATGGAATGATCATCGCTTTGGGATGCTGCCTGTACATCGGGACCGGCATGGTTCTGGGAACCCTGTTCCATGTTGTGATCTCGATGTTCGGTGAGAACAAATCACTGACGACACGGCTGGTGATTGGCTCCGTTCTGGGCATCGTGATCTGGGGCGTGAACTACTACCTGATCCTGTCCTGGCTGCAGCCGCTTCTGTTCGGCGGACGCTGGATCACTGACGGCAGTCTGCTGCCATGGTGGGTTGCTGCCGCAACGCATCTGGTGTTCGGCTGGACGATGGCACTGATGGCTCCAATTGGTGCCTACACGCCTTACAAACGACCGACGGACTGATCCTATGCACGGACGACCGTGCTTCACGGATCTGTCCCACACACGTCACTCTTATCTTTCGATTCACCTCCAACTTGTCCATTTCGCTGACACACTGGAACGGTTGCTGAAATGAGTACATCCAAAGAGACAAAGTCCCATGCCGGGCTGGTCGACGAAACGCTGGTCAAGCTCTACTTCTTCATGGCACTGCTGTTTCTGACAGCGTCCATGCTGGCAGGGCTGCTGATGTCGTTTCAGCTGATCAACCACAATCCTCTGCCTTCCATTCCGCTGCTGTCACCTGGCCGGTGGCGTATGCTGCACACGAATGCCGTTGCGTATGGCTTCCTGGCCAACGGCTTCCTGGGCGCTCTTCACTGGGCGATCCCTCGACTGACGCTTCAGCCGGTCTTCCATCGAGCACTGTCGTGGCTGATCTTCATCGCCTGGCAGCTGGTCGTTGCCGCGACGGCGGTGGGTCTGCTGATGGGAGAAGCTCAGGCTCTGGAATGGGGTGAAACGCCGGTCTGGATCGACCCGGTGGCACAGCTGGGCGTGATCCTGGTCGCGATCAACTTCATGACGCCGATTGCACGCATGAAAGGCCCGATGTACGTCACTCTGTGGTACTTCATGGCCGCCTTCATCTGGACTCCGCTTGTCTACGCGATGGGCAACTTCCTTCCTCAGTACTTTGTGTCCGGTTCCAGCGCCGGTGCGATCGGCGGTCTGTTCATCCATGACCTTGTCGGTCTGTTCGTGACGCCGCTGGGCTGGGGTCTGATGTACTACTTCGTGCCGATTCTGACGAAGAAGCCGATCTGGAGTCACGGTCTGTCACTGGTTGGATTCTGGGGTCTTGCGTTCTTCTATCCGCTGCAGGGGATTCACCACTTCCTCTACACACCGATTCCGATGTTCCTGCAGTACGGAGCTGTCGTTTCCACGATTGCGGTCGAACTGGTGGTTGCAACCGTCGTGATCAACTTCTTCGGTTCGATCTGGGGCAACGCGGGCATCGTACGGACCAACATGCCAGTTCGCTGGTTCTACACCGGCATGGTTCACTACTTCCTGACCTGTCTGCAGTGTGCCTTCCAGGTGACTCTGACGTTCCAGAAGATCATTCACTTCAGCGACTGGGTCGTCGGCCATGCTCACCTTGTGATGTTCGGTGTGTTCACGATGTGGATCATGGGAATGATGACCTACCTGTTCCCTCGCATCATCGGTCGAGACTGGGCGAGCTATCGCCTGTGCGAATATCACTACTGGCTGTCAACGATCGGCATCTTTGTGATGGCTTCAGACCTGATTCTGCTGGGTCTGTTCCAGGGATGGTCATGGGCTGCTCTGGAACCATGGGATGCGTCGGTGGAATTTTCGTATCCGTTCTGGGTCCTGCGTATCGTTGCGGGGATCTCCATGTTCGGCGGACTGCTGGCCTTCCTGCTGAACATCTGGCTGACGCTGCGAGCCCCCGCTCCGGCGACCTCAGCATCTCCGGCTCTGGCCAAAGCGTAATCCGCAGACCGACTGATTCTTGAATGACTTTGAACGGGTCCGGCAAACCTGATGAGCCGGGATTGAGTCTGATTCCACAAGCAAGAGATTCTTCTTCATCAGAAAAAGAAGTTGAGCCATGTTTGAGAGTAAATCTGGAATTTTCTACGTCGCCGGCCTCGGCTTCTTTGCACTGGCCTTCGTGTCCAATGCACTTGTTCCGTGGCTCATGTACGACCACATTCCCGAGAAGACGGTTGCCGAGCTGGTGAATTCGAACCTGAGATATCAGTTCGAAGACCTGGCTCGCCGTTATCCGGAATCCTTCAACGCTGTCTACGGAACTCCTCCAGGCGGCGAGGCAGAACATGATGCGTGGTGGAACGAGAAGTGTGCTCAGGCGCTTGAGTATGGTCGAAAGATCTACGTGGGCGAAGGTTGCTGGCACTGCCACAGTCAGTTCGTTCGGCCGGTTTCGAATGAAGAAAGCCGCTGGGGCGATGTCTCACACTCTGAGGAATACCAGAACGTGCTGCAGCGTCCGGTGCTGTTTGGTACTCGTCGAGTCGGGCCGGACCTGATCCGTGAAGGCGGACGCCGTTCCAACGACTGGCACGCGGTCCACTTCTTCAAACCGACCAGCGTGTCTGAAGCGTCTCCGATGCCGAACTATCCATGGTTCTTTGACGGATCGCCGGACAAGCCCAATGAACAGGGCCTCGCGCTGCTGACGTACATTCAGTGGCTGGGCTCATGGAAAGAAAGCTATCCGTACTACGAAGCGTATGTGCCCTCAGCTCTGATCAAACCAGAACCTGCTGAAGGCGAAGCTGCGGCAGGCGACGCGGCGAATGCTGATGCAGCCGCTGCCCCGGCCGATGCCGCCGCAAGCCCTGATGCTGCCGCGGCTCCAGCAGACGCCGCAGCTCCGGCGGAATCCAAGCCAGCGGAGGCTGCTCCTGCCGAAGCGACTCCAGCGGAAACGAAACCGGAAGAAACAGCGCCAGCGGCAACTCCCGAGGCGGCTGCTCCTTCTGCCGAAACAACTCCAGCCCCTTCCGAGGAGGCCCCCAAATGAGCATGCTTGAAACAAACACTTTGCCTGGAAAATCCGTGCCCGGGAAACAAGACCCAGCCAGCCAGAGGAATCGGTCTTCCGCGTGGACAGTCACCGTGTTCTTCGGTGTCCTGATTCTGATTCCCAGCCTCATCGGCTTCCTGATGAAGTTCACTGAGTTCTTCTCGGTGGCCAACAACGCGGGAAGCGGTCAGTTCGCAATCACGCCGATCGTGAACTATCTGCTGGCCAGCGCGGGGTTCTTCTCCCTGCTGATGTGGGCCGCGTTCAATGGTATGTTCAAAGACCTTGAGCATCCGAAGTTTGTCATGCTGGAAACAGAAAAGGAGCTGGATGCCAATGCCTGATAAGTCTCAGCCTTCCGTTCCCGACCAATCGACGCCGGAACAGGAACACGTTTACCACTACTACCGCGGCAACGAAATTCCGTGGTACGTACGAGCCATCTGGCTTGGTTTCTGGATCTTCACGGTCGTCTACATCATCAAGTACTTCTTCCCTGCGATGCAGGTGGAACTGGTCCTGCCTCCATGACCCTCGCGCTCTCCAACGCAGAAGCTCCGGTCACCAAAGCCGCTGATCACGATCATTCAGCCTGCTGTACCTGGTGCGGACTTCCCGTTGCGGGAGCAGTCGTTCATGCCGACGAAAATCCGAAGGCAGCCGACGGAGACAGCGCGAACTCCGAAAAGGAAGACGTTTACTGCTGCTTCGGATGCCGTCTGGCTCACTCGATCACTCAGGAAAAAGGCCAGCCCGGTGCCGTGCGATGGACAGTCGTGCGGCTCGGTCTGGCCATTTTCTTTTCCATGAACCTCATGGCATTCACGATGACCATGTGGTCGCTGGATGTTTACGACGTCCATCGCGACGCGTTTCAGACGCAACTGTTCGAACTGTTCCGGTGGCTCAGCATGATCCTGAGTCTTCCGGTGCTTCTGCTGCTTGGAGTGCCTCTGCTTCAGAATGCAATCCAGAGCTGGCGGCAGCGGATCTTTTCGACCGATCTGCTGATCGCCACGGGCGTCGGAGCGGCTTATGTGATCTCCGTGTACAACGTGCTGATGGGATCTGAAAAGGTCTACTTCGAAGTCGGCGCGACGGTTCTTGTGATGGTGACTCTTGGCCGCTGGTTCGAAGCGACCGGAAAGCAAAAGGCTACCGAAGCGCTCGATCAGTTGTCCGCCTTGCTGCCATCACTGGCTCGCTGTCAGCGCATTGACGGAATCGTCGATGTGCCTTCCACTGAGATTCAGTCGGGGGACCGGTTGCTGATTCGACCGGGCGAACGATTTCCAACAGATGCGGTGATTGAATCCGGTCAGACGACAGTCGATGAGCAGGTCTTCACGGGTGAGAGTACTCCGGTGGGACGAATCGTCGGCGATCAGGTGCTTGCCGGAACCGTGAACCTGGATGGCCAGGTCACCGTTCGCGCAACGGCTCCGTTCCGAGGTGGTTCGTTTGGCCGGTTGCTGGCGTTGCTCCAGCAGGCTCGACTGTCACGCGGGCACTATCAGCGTCTGGCCGATCGAGTCTCTGCGATCTTTCTGCCGGTCGTTGCCGTGATCGCCATCCTCACACTGGTCCTGCACTGGTCTTCCGGCCCCGGCGCTGCGATCCAGGCCAGTCTGAGTGTTCTGCTGATTGCGTGTCCGTGTGCCCTTGGCCTGGCAACTCCTCTGGCGGTCTGGACATCGCTCAGCACAGCGGCAAAGCATCAGGTCCTGTTCCGAAGTGGCGAAGCGATCGAACGACTGGCGAACGTGAAAGCGGTTTGCTTCGACAAGACCGGTACGCTCACGACCGGAAGCCCGCAGGTTCGTCATCTGTGTGTCCTTGACGAACAGCATACTCCGGACGTGCTGCAGCTCAGTTCGGCTCTGGCCGGAACATCCACGCATCCCTTCTCCCAGGCGGTTGTGAGTTTCGTGACGTCGTGGCCAGGTCACGGCGACAGCTCAGGCCTGGCGTCATCGGCGGCCAACACGGGCTGCGTTGTTCTCTCCAATGTTCGCTCTGTGCCTGGTGGCGGAGTTGAAGCGGAACGAGAAGACGGGACGATCGTCCGACTGGGAAGTTTGAGCTTCGTCAGCGGTGATCAGGAACTCACTCCACGCCTGCGTCTGCGACTTGCTCATGCGCTGTCGATCGCTGATCAGGAAGCCGCGTCCATCGTTGCCGTGTCGGTCTCAGGCCGGCCGGTCGTTCTGTTCCTGCTGACAGAAACTCTCCGGCAGGAAGCCCCGGCGACAATTCGACAGTGCATCAACGATGGCCTTCAGGTTCATGTGCTGACCGGTGACCGATCCGCGCGAGCCGAACAGTTGCGTCGAAACTTGCTGGACTGCCACGAGCCGGGTTGTCAGTGCAGCGCGGAATGTGCCCAGGCGAATCATGCTGCCCAGCGGCCTGAGCATTCTCATTCGGATGAACAGGCAGACGATTCGCACTTCGACACAGCACACGCGCAGGGTTCGAACAATGCTCAGTTGTCCCGCCTGAACATTGTGTGTGATCTTCGCCCGGAGCATAAGGTTGAACAGTTGAAGGCGATTCAGAGAAATCAAGGGGCCGTGGCCATGATTGGTGACGGCATCAATGATGCTCCGGCCCTTGCGATTTGCGATGTGGGAATTGCCATGGGCTGCGGCGCGGACGTCTCTCGCGAATCAGCTCAGGTGTGTCTGCTCACGAACGATCTCAGTCGTATCCCCTGGGCGATCAAGCTGGCAGCTCGTACAACGCGCGTCATTCGGCAGAATCTGTTCTGGGCCTTTGGCTACAACTTTGCCGGAGTCATCATGGCAGCCGCCGGTTGGCTGAATCCTGCCGTTGCTGCGGGACTGATGATCGTCAGCAGCCTGCTGGTGATTTCAAACTCGCTGCGATTGATGAGCAGTGCACCGAACGGCGATGAACCAGCTGTCGGCAGGGAATTAGATCCTTCTGTGAGAGCGAACGCACCTTTGAGCGAGGCAGCGTCGGCATGATCCCGGCATTCTCCCAGTTGTTGCTCGTCTTTATCAGCGGAGTACTCGGATCTGCTCACTGCATCGGCATGTGCGGCGGAATCGCGGCGACAATGAGTCTTGGAGCCGGGAGACTGCAATCCGCCGTTGTTCGTCAGCTGGCCTGGAGCAGTGGTCGAATTGTCACTTACTGCTTCCTTGGAGTTTTGATTTCCGCCGTTGGTGCGAAACTGTTGCGAGCTCAGGGACAAACCGTCTGGCTGCAGTCCCTGTTCGCGATTGTCGCGGGAGTCCTGCTGATGCTCCAGGGACTTCACGCCGCAGGATGGATCTCCTTTCGCATCCGCCGCAAAGCCACAGCGCCCTGCCTGACGCGTTCGGTGTTCGCACAATTCTTTTCAGGAGGATCTGCAACAGGAGCCTTCGTAGCAGGGTTGCTGACGGGATTTCTGCCCTGCGGACTTGTGTACAGCTTTCTCGCGCTTGCCGCGAGTTCCGGCCATGTGGCTCATGGCGTACTGATCATGCTGGCGTTTGGTCTCGGCACGATTCCCGTCATGGTCGTCACCGGAGCCGGACTGTCGCTCGCCACCATGAACGTCCGACGCAAACTGATTCAGCTGGCCGCCCTGAGCGTCCTGGTCACCGGCATGATGACCACCGCCCGAGGCATCACATTTGCGATCAACAGCCAAACCAAACCCGCCACCGCCACCTGCCCCCTCTGCACCAGCCCCCCCAAAACGTCTCAATCCTAATCTTCATCCCGTCCCCACCCCCAAAAAAGGCGACGGCAGGAGCGTCAGCCCTCCGGAATCCCCGCGCCCCGCCTCTCTCTTAATCTAATCCTAATCTTAACCTTAATCCTACTCCCCACCCCAACGCCCGTTCCCCGACAAAAAAAATGTGCGACAAAATCCCCCACAAGATCCCCAAGGCGAGTGAGCTTGGGCGTCAGCCACTCCGTGCCCCCAAGGCCCCATCCCATCTCTTAATCCCAATCATAACCCCCTAATCTTACTCCCCACCGCCAGCGCATCGTCGTCCGACAAAAAATGTGCGACAAAAAATAATCCCGCAACAAAACCCCAAGGCGACCGCCCCCGCTGTCAACCGGCCGGTACACCCAAACCCCTCGATCCACCAAGAACCGCGCCCCCCACGCCTCCCCAATTTGCCTTTTCCATTCTCCAATAACCATTAACCATTTCCCCCGCACCGCATCCAACTCGCCAACCAAGAAGAAAGAACCAAGAACCGCCCCAACCGTCCCCGCCCGGCTTCACGCCGGCGGAACGCAGGTTTGACAACTACAAAAGCGAAGATAAATCCTCCCTCGGCCCCAACCCGGCTTCACGCCAGTTGGAGGCCCAATTTGGCAACTACAACCGATCCAGCGGGCTTCGAACTCCCATCGGTCCCTGCTGCAGCACATGAGTATAAATCATCGTCGTGCTGACATCTGAATGTCCCAGCAGTTCCTGCACCGTTCTGATATCCGCCCCGGACTCAAGCAGATGAGTCGCGAAACTGTGTCGAAACGTGTGGCAACTGATCTTTGCTTGTCAATGCCTGCACGCAGCACCGCAGCGCGGACCGGTTTCTGCACGGAATTCTCGTGCACATGATCCTCAACGCCAGGCTCCTGATCGAGGATCTGAGCTGGATTCGCCCGGCAGGGAAGAGCGAACTGCCACAGAAACTCCCGAGCCGCAGCAGGGTACTTCTCGGCAATCGCATAAGGCAGCCATACGGAACCATATCCCGCGGCGAGATCACTTTGGTGCAGCGTTCGAGTTTTCTCGATTTGCCGCCGCATGGGTTCAAGGCAACGCTCGGGGGAAAGGAACTACGCGATCCTTTTCGCCTTTGCCGTCGCAGACAAGAATCTGTCGACGCTGAAAGTCGATGTCTTTTGTTGATTCGCAGGCGGCAAACTTCCAGCAGTCGCATCCCCGTGCCCCATGAAACAATTCGCAGAAGAGTCGTACCAGACTTCCCTGAGGACACAACGTCAAGAATCCTCCGTATCTCCTCATGGGACAGCACGACGGGCAACCGCTCCGGCCCCTTGGCCCGTACTCCATCGAACGACCCGGATCCAGCTCGAGTACCTGTCGGTAGAGAAAGACAATGGCGCACAGCGCTTTGATTCTGAGTACTCGCAGAGACTTACGACGCTCAACCGCCAGATGAGTGAGGAACGCTGAAATCTCCCGGCCCCCGGAGTTCTGAAGGATGCCGCCCGGGTTCCCTCAGGAGTGCGGTGAAACCTCAGAAACCTGACAATCCAGTCCACATAGGCTGACTCCGTTCGGATAGAGTAATGCAGCACCCTCATTTTGTTGCGCACTTGCGTCAGCAGCAGGACTGTTGCGCATATTCGAGACAGGCTGGGATTGATTCTGTCTTTCCGGGTGCAAGGGACTTCCTGATTTATAGCGCAGCTCAAGACAGGCAAAAACAGCTTTCGACACACTCTCGTCAAGCGAAAACCGACACCCTGGGTTTGCAGAATCACACCAAGATTAGACAGAATCAATCTTCTGTCTACAATTCCGTTTTTCTGTCTAAAAGTAGTTCTGCCCCCAACTCACCATGTCGAGATCGCTGTATCGCTTTCAAGACAACGGCTTTTGGGCGTATGACGTTCCATCATCGGTGTTCCTCAAGTTCCTGATCGATGCAACCGAGCGGTTGGCGTCGGGAGCAAACATGGCTCTCGACGCGATCCAAAGCTGGCGTGTGAGTGCCGTCATCTCTGATCTGTCGCATTACGCGGATGACGACTGGTCACAATCACAGATTGATGTAGTGATTGGATTATTATTCGAACTGCCGTAAACGCGATACGCTCTGGCGGCGATATCGCAGCCCGTGATATTGAATCGTGGCAAATTCTTGACGGTCAGCAGATATTCACTCGCCGGACATGATTTCGTTCCATGCGAACCTGTCGCACGACTTGGCGACGCGTTCATCGACCTACTAAATAACACATTGCCAAAACCACCAGAACACCACTGGGGTTCTTTACCCTAGACGAAGCCTGATACAATAGCCATGCGTGTGGATGTGCGAAATCCGGGCAGAACCATGCGGTGAACAGGAGCCGCCGATGACGTGCGTTTAAGATCTTAGTTTCTTGGCGGCGGCCCCGTTACCGCCAGCGTTATGCCTTAGAAGAGGACACATGAAGTCACAGACACTTGGCACGTTGTTGTTCGACACCGAAAGCGAGTGCCGTAAATCTACAACTATCAATGTCCCTGCGCTTGGCAACATCGAGTGCACTTTTACCTTTCCGGAACTCGATCAAGACGCCGACGTCTTCCCCGACGAATTCGAAACTGCCGTGCGAAACTTCTTGATGTTGCCCGACGGTTGGCTAGAGAACAGCTCGCCGTATCTTTGGGAGTACTATCGCGACATAATTGAATTGATCGGTGAAGAGGACGTTGATCCAATCGCTGCCGATGATGACATTCTCACAAGAATTGAACTTAATACGGAGATTGAGGTCAGGTGGGATTGCGACGAAAACGATGTGTATGTCTCGTTTGGTGGCAGTTGCGATTGGGAAGTTGAACACGGATTACAAATCTCTCTTCGCGATGGAAATATTTTGGCAAAAGTCGGTGACTACGACGGCCATGTATCAAACGCCGATGCGTACGATAGAGAAGACTTCAGGAATGTTGTCTATGTCAAACGAGACATGCTCTAAAGCGGCATAACCAAGCCATGCACGCCGAGCACGCGATCGGCCGTTTTTCACATGGTCGCTTTGCTCGCGTGTAAGGGTGATGAGCTTGCCGTTCTGCCTCATAAAACAACAACCGATGATTCACGCATCCATGATTGATTTCGCACGCACCGGAGACTTTGGTTCTCTGCGTTGCGGTATGACTCGGGAAGAATTGCGAGAACTCTTGGGTGCTCCGCCGGTATGGGGCACGCAACAAACCGAAGATCATAACGACATTTGGCGATATGGCGACATTGAGTACCACTTTGACAACTTGAGCATTTTCGTTCATGTGCCAGATCACGAGAATTTGACCGATAGCGGCCAACATTGAAGATTGATCCATGGATCGTGCGTCGTGGCTTGTCACGAACTGAATTTGAATTCGTGCTCGCAAAGCAAAACATTCACTTCACCGTCGCCAGACCGCAATACGATGATTCCCAGTGCCATGTAACCACTGATTCGGGTGTAGTGTTCTCGTTTGTCGACGAACCCGACGAAGAATAGGATGAGCCAGGCTTGGTGTGGTGGTCAACGCGAAATTAGGCAGAACAAAAAAATCCTGATTCTTTGATCGGGCGTTTCCTGGAATCGAAGTCCTTGGCGGCAACCGGGTGATTTTGGTCGTTCGCTCTCAAACTTTCATGGAGGTGACTGATGGATCCAACTTTACTCTTCTTCCTCTGCTTGCTTGCGCTTCCATCAACATATCGGACGTGCCTGCCGAATCCGTCGCGATCGTGAATCTTCAGAAATACCTGGGGTTACTAACGCGTCCAGCACGATATGGAGCATCCTTTCAACGGACATCGAGGTTACGGATCGCGAAGCAAGAACACTGCTTGACCATCAGAAAGAATGGAGTCACTTTCAAAGCGTGAGACTGCCACGGAACTTGATCACTTAAACGCAAAGGTTGCAAAACTGGAGTTCGAGGCGTTCCGCCAGCGTGAACAAGCACGGTTGAAAGTAGCTGAAGAAGCAATGTTCAAGAAATGGCACAAGCAGGTGAATGCTGCCGTGAAGTTAGTTGCTCAGCGTGAAGCCATCACGGTTGTGCTCTGCCGTGGAACGGACCTGAACGAGATTGAAGTTTCGGCGAACGGACTACAACAACACTGACACAAACACACGTTGGGTTCGTGCATGAATGAACGCGTCCAGATATCACGGATAAGGTCATTGAAGAAATGAAGACATCTGCGTTTGTGGAGTCTGTTGAGCGCTGAAAAAACGGGGCCATCCACCTTAGCTGTTGACATAGTCTACCAGTGCTGGTACGCTTTTGCAAGTGCCACCCAGGTGTGCATTTCATTATTCAGTACAGCAGCATGAGGGGACAACGGGGATGGCTCGGGCGAATCGACGGGATGTGTTGGTGGATGGGGAGGTCCAGATTGCTCACTGCGTGAATCGGTGCGTGCGGCGAGCGTTCTTGTGCGGGAAAGATGAGGTTTCAGGGCGGGATTTTGAACATCGGCGGCAGAGGATTCGGCAGCGGCTGGAGTTTCTGGCGGGCATTATGGGGATCGAGGTGCTCGGGTATGCGGTGATGAGCAATCACTTTCACACGATCCTTCGGAACCGGCCGGACATTGTGGAGTCGTGGTCGGACGAGCAGGTGGCTCGCAAATGGTGGATGCTCTGCCCGGCTCGCAAGAACAAAGACGGCAGTCCTGCGGGAGACCCACGGAGCAGGAACTCAAGGAACTGCGAGCCAACCGCCGGAAGCTCAGGGAGAAGCGGCGTCGGCTGTCAGTATCTCGTGGTTCATGCGGTTTCTGTGCGAACGTATCGCGAAGGAATCGAACAAGGAAGACAAGTGCACAGGGCGGTTCTGGGAAGGCCGCTTCAAGGCTCAGGTGCTGAGAGATGACGCAGCGATCCTGGCGTGTCTGCAGTATGTGGACCTGAACCCGATTCGAGCGGGCATCGCGATGACTCTGGAAGCCAGCGACTTCACGAGCATTCAGGACCGGATCAGAGACTTGCAGCGCGCTGTTAGCGAACATTCGCCAGCGTCAACTGAGTATGGTGCCGCTTCCCCGGACGAGACGAACGTTCCAGCGTCTGCGGCAGAAACTATGGCTGGAGTTGCTTCTTCCATCGAGGCGTCACCGTCAGCGGGCACAGGGCAGCAGGACGAATTTGATACCGCTGTGGAACATGGTGAGCACGCGGGCTGGCTGTCGCCGGTTTCACTGGAGCCGAAGCGACAGGGCGTGCGAGCCGTGGTGACTCCGCGTCGAGCTTCCAACAAGGGCATTCTGTCGATGGGCGTCGGTGAATACCTGCAGTTGCTGGACTGGACGGCTCGACAGATCCGCAGCGACAAACGCGGAGCCACTCCGAAAGAGCTTGAGCCGATCTTCGAGCGTCTGGAGATCTCCGCGGAGTTATGGGTCGACTGCGTGCTCAACTTCCGCAGATGGTTCCGCTCCGCGATCGTTCGCTCGGGAACGCTGCCGAGCAGGGGTGTCACTCACGAAGTGAGCGGAGTCGCCCGGCAGCATTCGTCGCGACGCACACGGGTGTAGACCCAGAGGTCTTTCACGTAACAGTCAGATTCTGAATTGCTTATGACCCTGAATCATGGTGGATGGCACCGTTTTGCTTTGTCCTTGGTCCGCCGTTTAGCTACCGCATGCAATCTGGGCCGAGCTGTTCCGGTGATGTGTCGGCCCGCTGGGCCTTGAGGAGTTTTGGGCACCGTTTCCGGTGGCTTACGCACACCGGCAAGGGTTGTGGCGGCCTGCTGGGCCTGAATCGCAGAGACGTGATGATGCGGAATTCTGAGACAAGATGAATTGAGCATGTTGAGTTTCCCGTTGCGGCATTCGACCATTGGGAAGAGGGGATTTTGGGATGGGGATTGGGGTTGGGATTATGATTAAGATGAAGATTAAGATTACGAGGCTTTGAGAGAGGAGGGACGGGAAAAGGAGATTTTTGGAAGGCGCGTGGGCACGGAGGGCTGACGCCCAGCCGCTCGCCTTTGGGGTGCGTTCCTCGGCGCGGTGATTTGATGAGTTTTGCAATCGGTTGCTTCGTGCCATGTCGGGTAGTGCAAAAACCGGGGCCCACCGAGGTGTAAACTCGGTGGCGGATGTTTTGTGAGTCAGGCCATCACCGCCACTGGGTTCTATCCCAGTGGAGTCAGGGTTTTGCACTATCACGACACCGGCTTCCAAACAGGGCACCAGACCAATTCAGCACTGTCCGGTCTCCCGCCTTATCCGCGAACATCCGCGCCATCCGCGGTTACTCACCAAAGCCATTTCCAGGGTGACAACCCGCGTCGCCAGCGGTAAACTCTGTCCGGCGAGGAGTGGTAACATACCACCTCGACTTCTGGCCGGGGCGTGAACGGTTACCGAGGAGTCCTCACCGTGATGAATCCCGCAAGGACGCTTGCAAAGCCCACGCTGCGGACAGAGTGGCAAATTTCAACGCACGATCTCTACGTCGGGGAATCGGCAGACGCATCGATACCAATTCCTTCGTCCGCTCAGCGCATCAGAGTCAGTCATGCTCCAGAGGTCAACAATTGCAATGAAACAACTTGCATCTCGGCACCTGCTTTCTTTCTTTGGCTTCATTGCGATTTTCACCACACTGACCGCCTGCTTTCCAAGCACGGTTTGTGCCCAGGCCCCTGTGACACCTGAACCTGATTCGGTCCTGGACAAACTCGAAGGGGAGTGGGTGATGACAGGAACCGTTGGGAATGAAGAAGTGACCCACGACGTTTACGTCGACAGAATTCTCAAACGTCAGTATCTCCGTATCCACGAACTCTCGCGGGAGAAAGATGCAGACGGCGATCCCGCTTATGAGGCCTGGATCCACATCGCATGGGATAAAGAGAAAGCCGAGTATGCGGTGATGTGGCTAGACAACACCGCGACGACCAATTTTGCACCGGAAGGTGTCGGACACGGAAAACCAGATGGAGACAAGGTCCCTTTCGTCTGGAAATCCGCCGATGGGAGCGGCATTCACAATACTTTCAAGTACGACCGTGCGAGCGAAACCTGGACCTGGGAAATCGACAACATTGATCAGACCCAGAAGGCGTCACCGTTTGCACGATTGACACTCAAACGAAATGGGAAGCCACGATAGGCCTGCACTCGGTGTCGAATCTGGATGAACCACGGCGTGGGTTGGGCGGCTGGCGGTGGGTTTGGCAGGCAAGTTGATCAACACGACTCGGTGAGGATCATGATTAAGATAAAGATTAGGATGAAGAGGTTTTGGGAGAGAAGTGCCGTGGGCACGGAGGGCTGATGCCCAGACGCTCGCCGGTTGGGTGGCGTTCGTGAACTGTTACTTCGAGCCATGCCTGGTAGTGCAGAAACCGGGTCCCACCGGGGTGAACCCGGGTGGCGGTGGGTTGTTGGGTCGCCTTACCAGCACCGATCCGCGATTCTCACACTTCAATCTCCCGTGGCGAGTTGCTCCGTTGTTGTTGTGTCGGCTCCTCCGGCCTTGAGGCTTCTACTTGCTTCGCTTCCGGTTGCTTACGCACACCGGCAAGGGTTGTGGCGGCGCGCTGGGGCTGACGAGCGACTCGGAGGCACTGTCTGTCGCCGCTTCGCGGCTTTGGGACGGTGTGCGGATGGCACCAACCTCGGGTTGCTACCGTCCCGGCCCGGCTTCACGGCGGCGGAACGCAGGTTTGACAACTGCCAAGCGACCATAAGATCCAGCCCCCGCGGTGAACCCGAGTGGCGGTGGGTCGCCGAGGACGCTTCGGGCAAGCCTTTTTTTGCAATTGGGCAAGTTGTTGTGCATCGGCCTGCTGCCAGAAGTGACAGTCTGTTCTCCCAACACTACGTTACTGGTGTTTCCTCGACCGTCCAGAGCACGGTGCTCCGGCCGCTTTCATTAACGCTGTTTCCCCAGAGTGCAGCACGTCTGAACGAGAATGCGTATGTGAGGGACCCGTACCGTGATCCAGGCAATTGTGACGATTGCGATCGACATGTTCCTGTTGTGGTTCATCCTGGCAAGGTTTGCTGGAATTTCATGGGATGAACAAAAGATGCGACTACTGGGCCTGGCTGTTTCCATTGCAATTCTGGGTGGCTTAATCGCTCGAATTTTGAGTGGTTCTGCGGCGAGCGGGTTGCTGGCAGTGGCTGGTTATTTCGCCGCTGGCACATTTTGCGTGTGGGCACTGGCCAGCTTGAATTGGCCGAAGTCTGCCAAACTGATGGGCATTTTTGTTTGCGCCAAGATTCCGATTGGCATTTTGCTGCAAAAGGTGTTTTGAAATGCCAGCAAACTCGCAGTGAATTTGCATGGGGCGATCGGCTCGGTTCGAAGGACTCAGCTTCGGACATCTTGCTCATCGTCCGCTGCCAAAACCGGAAAAATCTGACGGAAGTCGGCGGTGGACAACGTTTTCTGGCTCCGGAGCCACATTTTGGCGAACAGGCGAACGTCCTGGCGCGTTGCTTTCTACAGGGAATCCCGTCCTACTTTCTGCCCAACAGGTGTCTCAAAACATTGCCTGGACAGGATTTAGGAGGTACGATCCTGAAAGGTCTCGGGGAATCTGTGGTCATCAAATTGAAACCATGGCATCCCAGGGAGGCCGATCGTCGATGAAGTTTGGTGCCGTCCTGCTGGCAATTGCCCGCGGGATGTCTTGCCGCTTCAGCGTCATCACGGCAAGTGAGCAGTAATTTCCGGGGAGCATTGCAGTGAGCACGATTCCAGCATCGTCAACGAATGCGGATTCAACCCAGCCGTTGGAAGATCACGGCGCCGGGTTCTGGAGCATTTTTGATGCAGTCCCGGCCTGGGGCATCAGTGTCGCCGTGCACATTGGTGTGTTCCTGCTCCTGCTGACGATCACTCTTCCTGAAATCGTTCTGCCGGAACTCAACCTGACTTCAAGCATTGAGACGGAAGAAGTTCGCGAGGTCGAGTATGTGATCGATTCGCAGCCCACAGAGAACCTCGGCAGCATGAGCAGCCTGAACATTCAGGGCGCCTCAGCAGCAATGGCTCAAACCAAGGGTCTGGACAACCATCAGGAGCAGATGGAACAGATCGAACAGGAAATCGTCAACCCGAAGGTTGAACTTCTGGAAACGGTGTCTCTGCCCAGCGAAGCCGAAGTTCTTGAAAACATTGACCTGACGGGCACGACCGAACATGCGGGGGGAACCGATGGAGCGGTGGACCGCATCACTCTCGAAATTGCATCCTCACTGCGACAGCGCCGGACATTGCCAGTTTGGTTCTTTGACGAATCCATCTCACTGGAAAGTCGTCGTGAGCAGATCATTGCTCGATTCGAAAATGTGTATCGTCAGCTTGGCCTGATGGACGATATCGATACCAAGGACGCGCTGAAGACCGGGATTGTTGGCTTCGGTAAAGATGTGCACGTTTTGGTCGATGAGCCAACGAGCGATATTGCTGCTCTGACGTCTGCGGTGAAGTCCATTAAGAGCGATCTCTCCGGTGCGGAGAACGTCGCCGCCGCTTTGGCAACCGGCCTGAAGAAGTATGGCCCCGTCCGTCGGAAGATGAAGGCCAACATGATGTTCATCATCGTGACGGACGAGCGTGGTGATGACTTCGGTCAGGACTATGCTGTTCTTGAAGACATCGTGAAGCGTCTGAGTCGCGAAGGCGTTCGAGTCTTCGTCATTGGAAACTCCTCTCCATTTGGCCGCCAGAAAGGCTATGTGCGAGTGAAGTGGAAAGCGGAAGACGGAACAGAATTCGAAGAGGACATCGCCGATGCCGATCAGGGACCGGAGACACCACTGGCGGAAGGTTTGCAGCTGCCATTCTGGACCGCGAATGCTCAGCAGCTGGACCGCATGTCATCGGGCTACGGCCCGTATTCTCTGTCTCGACTGTGCGCTGAAACAGGCGGTATCTTCTTTATCGCCGACGACACGACAGTGCGAAAATGGGACCCGCAGGTGATGCGACAGTATGCTCCGGACTATCGACCGGGCATCGAATATCGCAAGCAGGTTCAGACGAATATGGCGAAGCAGGCACTGGTGACTGCAGCACAGCTGGCCGTCACCGAACCAGTTCCTGTGCCGACGAAGATCTTCCAGGCGAATAACGACAACGTCCTGCGTGAGCAGATCACGGAAGCTCAGAAGCCTCTGGCTGTGCTGGACTATTTCCTTGAACGAGTTCACAAGGCCCTGGAAATTGGCGAAAAGCATCGCGACAAACTGGACACAGACCGCTGGCGTGCTCAGTACGACCTGGCGATGGGCCGAGTGCTGGCGATGCGAGTGCGAGCGTTTGGATACAACTCCGTTCTCGCGGAGATGAAGTCCAATCCAAAGCGATTTGAGAAAGCTGACAGCAACCAATGGGTGCTGGAGCCATCAGAAGAAATCAACGCGGGTGCTGAAGTCCGCAAGATGTCCGCCAAGGCTCAGGAATATCTGAACCGCGTCGTTGAAGAACACCCAGGAACTCCATGGGCGTTTCTTGCAAAGATGGAACTGAGTGAACCAATGGGCTGGCAGTGGCGGGAAAGCAAGGTCGTGATTCCTGAAATGAATCAGGGAGCTGCTGGTCGTCGTCCGCAGTTTGCTCCCGAGGAAGAAGCTCGCCGACGCGAAGCTCAGGAGATGCAGCGCAAGAAGGAATCGTCACGACCAAAGGTCTGACGCCTTTTCGCGGATGTTTGTTCGCGAAAGTGATTGCCAGTGGTCAACCTCCAGCGGGCAGCGCTGTGAAGGATTTTGTAGTGGATCTCGCCAGAGATCCCAGAACTTTCGTTGATGACAGGAACTCTGGCGAGTTCCACGACAGCTCGGAACCCCGGAAATTCGCTGCAGAAAAACCTTCTCAGCGTTGCCCAGCGGGGGTCGATGGAACCCAGGGAATTCCTGAACTGTGTCTCAGCCTTTGATTCAGGAAACACCCGCAGGGCTTTATTGCGAACGCGGTGATTTCTACATCGATCCGTGGCAGCGAGTGTCCAAAGCGGTGATCACTCACGCCCATGCAGACCATGCGCGGCCTGGTTCGAAGAGTTATCTGACAAGTCGCGAAGGTCGCAACGTTCTGCGCAGCCGTCTGGGTCCGTCACCAGTGATTGAAACCCTGCGCTATGGTGAGCCCACACTGATCAACGGCGTGCATCTTTCACTGCATCCGGCTGGTCATGTGCTGGGGTCAGCTCAGGTTCGAGTTGAATATGGCGGTGAAGTCTGGGTCATCAGCGGCGACTACAAGGTTGAGCCTGATGTGACCTGTTCCGCCTTCGAACCCGTGCCGTGCCATACATTCATTACGG
Source organism: Planctomycetaceae bacterium (assembly GCA_046349695.1). GTDB lineage: Bacteria > Planctomycetota > Planctomycetia > Planctomycetales > Planctomycetaceae > SXXK01. The sequence continues at coordinate 230,057 of JAXMBV010000008.1, forward strand.
AGTCCACATTTGGACTTCCGGTTTATCGCTGGCGACCACAGTCTGAGATCTTTGACGACATCAACCGCTGGTGGATTCAGTGTCGTGATGCCGACCGCGCGGCAGTGCTGTTAGCGTATTCTCTGGGTAAAGCCCAACGACTGATTGCTGGTGTCGATCGCAACATTGGTCCGATCTTCTGCCATCCAACTGTTGAGGAACTGAATCGCGAGTATCGAAGTACCGGAATCGATCTGCCTCCCACGCTATTGCCCAGCCAGGCTCCCGCAAGAAAAGCGTGGGGGGGGACATTGATTGTCGCTCCGCCAGGCGTTGCCAATTCCCAGTGGATGAGCAAATTCGGAGATGCGTCGTTTGCGATGGCGTCCGGATGGATGCTGACTCGGGGCACACGGAGATGGCAGGCTGTCGACCGAGGATTTCCGTTGTCCGACCATGCCGACTGGCCAGGCCTTCTCTGGGCCATTGAAGCAACGAAAGCGGAACAGATCCTGGTGACTCACGGGCATACTGCTCCGATGGTTCGTTACCTGAAAGAGCAGGGCAAATCAGCCCGAGTTTTGGTCACCCGATTTTCAGACTCGGGGGAAGCCAAAGACGAGAACGAGAATGAGAATGAAGAAGCCGAAGTTCGCCCCCCCAAGTAGCGGAACGGCGCAAGCCGTCCGGTGAAGCCGTTTTCAAATTTCAAATCTCAAATTTCAAATCTCAAATTTCAAATCTCAGGCCGTCAGCCGCTGGTCTTTCGGACGGTCTGCATAAGCTGAATAAGAAGAGGTTCGTCGATCACAACACCTTTCGGCTGTGATTTGATAAGTTCCATCAGGGAGGCGACATCTGCGTCTGAATGAGGCAGTCCCATTGTTGTCAGGCGATGGGAGACAGCTCGACGGCCGCTGTGGCGTCCGAGAACCAGCTGCAGATCTCCGCCGCCCACAGTCTCCGGGCGAAACGGCAAATAGGTGTCCGGGTTCTTCAGCAGCCCGTCCTGATGGATTCCCGCTTCTGTGGCGAAGATGTTCGCACCTCCGATTGGCTTCATCCTTGAAATCGCCACGCCGGTCAGTTCTGCAACCAGACGGCAGAGAGGAGCAAGCCGAGTCGTGTCGATTCGGAAGCTTCGGCCATACTGATCGCGATGCAGAGCCAGCGCCATGACGACTTCTTCAAGCGACGCATTCCCGGCGCGCTCGCCAATCCCGTTGACCGTACACTGGACGACGTTAGCACCTTCCTCGATGCACGCCAGAGTATTCGCGACGGCCAGACCAAGGTCATTGTGAAAGTGCACCGCTAACAGAGAACGATTCAGGTTTGGCACGTTGTCCTGAATCTCTCGAATAAAACGCTTCGCCTTCTCGGGCGTCAGCAGACCAACAGTATCCGGAAAGCCGATGGTTGTCGCGCCGGCATCGATGGCTTCTCGATAACACTCACACAGAAACTCCGGTTCCGTGCGACTCGCATCCTCCGGACTGAAGGCAACAATTCGAAATTTCTCAGAAGCGTAGCCCACCGTCTTCCGAATGATCTCCAGAATCTCACTGCGGCTTTTGTTCAGTTTGTGCTGTCGGTGCAGCGGACTGGTCCCGCAAAACAGGCTGACTCCTCGCTTGTGAGGCGGGTTGCCATGCAGCGCCCGGTCTGCCGCATCGATGTCCGAATTCAGTGTCCGGCACAGCGCAGTCAGGACGGGTCCCGTGATGACACCGACCATCATGCGGATGGCTTCCACGTCCGCTTCGGAACTGGCCGGGAAGCCTGCATCGAGTGAATGCACGCCGGCATCCTGCAGTGCTCTGGCAATGCGCAGTTTCTCGTGAGGCTCAAGTGTGGCCCCAGGCATCTGCTCACCATCGCGCAATGTCGTATCGCTGAAAAGAACGACATCACTGTTCTTGTGATGGCTGATGATCGAGTGTCGAATTGTGTCTTCGATCTTTCGAGTCAGTTTTCGAATCATGCTGCTGCCATTCCCGATACCATTCCATTGATTCTTTGCCGACGGGATTGTCGGAAGAATGCGGGAGCGGCACAAGTTTTCAGTGTGAGAATCAATGAGGTTCTGAGTTCTGTCCCGGTTCAGGCGTCGCCGGTATCTGACTTCTTTCGCCGTCCTCGACCGCCTTTCTTTCGTCCGGTCTCTCCCAGCGATGATTTCCGCCGCAGCATGTGATGATAATGCTGTGCGAACCTGTGAGCTTCATCGCGGACATACTGCAGCAAACGCAGTCCGTAGGCGTGCCGGCTCAGACGAATGGGCTCTGATTCACCTGGGACAAAGATCTCCTCTTCACGCTTCGCCAGCGAGATCGTGACCGGAGGTTTGATCTTCAGAAGCTCAAAAGTCTCCATGACCGCATTCAGCTGTCCTTTGCCGCCATCGATCAGAAGCAGGTCAGGGAACGATTCGCCTTCATCCTGCAATCGACGAAAACGACGCGTCACCACTTCACGCATGGAGGCGAAGTCATCAACGCCTTCGACGCTCTGAATTTTGAACTTCTTATAACCTGGTTTGAACGGGAGTCCGTCGATGAACTGAACAAGGCTTGCGACCGTTTCATTGCCCTGCAGATGAGCGATGTCGATTCCTTCAATCCGTCGCGGGACTTCAGCGAGTTTCAGTGTACGGCGCAGGCCCTCAAGACCTTTTCGCGGATCGATATAGAAGACTTCCGGCTGCGCATGGCTTTCGAGGTCGCCTCGGAGATTCAGGCTTCGCAGTGAATCAATCTCATCGCGAATCCGTGCCGCCTTCTCAAACTTCAGTTCCCTGGAAGCCTGCTTCATCGCATCTTCCATTTCTTTCAGCAGCTTTGCTTTGCCTCCGTCAAGAAACAGTCTCAGGCGGCGAATGTCCTCGCGATAGTCATCCTTCGAGACGCGCAGGTTGCAGGGTGCAGTGCACTGATTGATACTGGCCAGCAGGCACGGACGAAACCACCGCCAGCGATCATCCCCTTCACGGATATCCAGTTCGCAGGTCCGGAAGCGAAAGATCTTCTGCAGGACTGCGATCGTGCCTCGCAGCTTTCCCGCACTGGTGAACGGGCCGTAAAGGCGAACACCGGACGACTCCGGCTGTCGAGTAAACTCGACTCTCGGAAAATCCTCGTGAGTCGTGATCTGAAGGTACGGGAACGTTTTGTCATCTTTCAGCAGCGCGTTGAAGCGAGGCTGAATGTCCTTGATCAGGCGCGCTTCCATCAACAGTGCATCGACTTCGCTTTCGGCTTCGATAAAGTCGAGGTCAGCAATTTCAGGAACCAGATCGGCGGTGCGACGATCAATCTCGGCAGCCTTTGTGAAGTAGCTGCTGGCTCGATTTCGGAGATTGACCGCCTTGCCGACATAGATGACTCGCCCCTCCGAGTCCTTCATCAGGTAGACGCCGGGAGTTGTCGGGAAGGTCTTTACCTTTTCACGAGGCGCAGGCTGGCCACCGTCAGGGATGACGGGCAGTTCTGGTTCGTCGTCAGGTTCAGCTGGTTCTGTTTCGTTCTCGTTCACAGATGATTATCCGGTGAAAACACCAGCCTCTGACCGCGAAGGCAGATCAGATCGCGAAGTCGGTCTGGCGTCCGAGAATTCGATCGATCAGATCCTGAGAAAAATCAACCGCCGGCGCGCGTTCGGGATCCATGTCCGTCGGGTTGATTCCACAGTAGACACTCCAGGGACCAAGATGGCGCCAGCGACCGGCACGCTTGGGCTCCCCTGGAAGAACGGGCGTTGTGCAGCGATTGCAGCCAATGGTCGAAAACCCCTGTTTGTGCAGAGGATTCAGAATGACTTTATTACTGCTGATGTATTCTGCCATCTGTTCGTCTGAGAAATTTGCGAGCACGTTCACGCGCAGACAGTTCAATCGGGGATCGACGGCCAGAATGGGACACACACCACGACGACCTCCGTCAGCGCGACGAAGGCTGCCAATCAGAGCGTCGTACTGACCTTTGACAGCGTCGAGCGGTTCGCTCTTTCGCATCTCACAGCACTGCTTTTGGCCTTCCGGTGAAAGGTAGAGAATTCCAAACTTCTCCGTTTGCTCTTCCATGGTCAGGGCTGGTTTGTACGTGTGAATTGTCAGCCCGTATTCCTGCGACAATCGATCTCGCGTATCCAGCGTTTCCTGAAACAAAACACCTGTGTCCACGAAAACGACTGGCATCTTCACGGGAACCGTATGAAGCATGTGACAGATCACATTCCCCGCTTCCTGCATCGACGACATCGCGGCCACGCGGTCACCAAAGATATCGCGAGCCCAGAGCAGCAATTCCTGTGGGCTTCGGTCGTCGAAAGTACGGTTCAGAGAGATCAAGTCGGCCTGACTCAAACGGGCCATGTCAGATTTCCAGTGGTTGGGGCAGGAAGAACGTGTACAAAGGGCGAATGATAGCGGGTCTGAAATTCACGAAAAGGTCGGTCATTCGTGTTGCCAGTCTCGTCCTTGAGACGATAGTATTTGTACACCTCCCATTGGTCCTCATTTCAACGAACCCCGCCTGAAGGACTCAAGCCATGCTCGATTTTCTCTACGGTCCCGCCCGTCGAAACTGTGAAGGAACATCCCGCCGTAACTTTCTCCGCGTTGGCGGACTGGGCATGGGAGCGTTGTCACTGGGCGGATTGCTTCAGCAAAAAGCACGGGCAGCAGAACGGGGACTCCGAACGAGCGACAAGTCGGTGATCTGGCTATGGCTCAGCGGCGGACCGACTCATGTGGAAACCTTCGATCCCAAAATGACAGCTCCTGCTGAGTATCGGAGTGTTACGGGCGAAGTGAAGACCAACCTGCCAGGCGTCACCATCGGTGGCAATTTTGAACAGCTGGCACAGCTCGCAGACAAGATGGCGTTTGTTCGTTCCTTCGCGCACACCAACAGCGGGCATTCCGGTGGCACGCACTATGTGATGACAGGCTACGATAATCGACTTGCCGACAACGGAGCCAATCCCGATCGTCCGTTCATCGGATCAATCGTCTCGCGCATTCGGGGAACGAACCACGCGGTGACTGGTCTTCCAACCTACGTCCGGCTTGGTGGGATTTATGCTGACGGCCCGGCGTTTCTGGGAACCGCCTATGGTCCGTTTGATCCCGCCGGAGAAGCTCGCCGGAACATGGCGCTGTCGATTGACCAGCAGCGACTTTCGAATCGTCGAGCGATGCTGGAAGGAATTGACAACGTCAAACGAGATATCGATCGCAAAGGCCTGATGGAAGGACTGGATTCCTTTGAACAGCAGGCGTTCAATCTTATCCTCAGCCGATCTCAGCAGGCCTTCGACATGAAGTACGAAGATCCTCGCGTGGTCGACCGCTACGGGAAAGGACTTGGCGAACAGATGCTGCTGGCTCGCCGGCTTTGTGAATCTGGTTGCGGCTTTGTCACCATCAACTACGGTGGATGGGACATGCATAGCAATATCAAACAGGAAATGGATCGTCGCGGCCCTGAAGTTGATCAGGCCGTTTCCGCACTGATTGAAGACCTCGACCAGCGAGGAATGATGGACAATGTTCTGCTGGTAATCAGCGGGGAATTTGGGCGGACTCCGAAGATCAATGGCTCCGGCGGACGTGACCACTGGGCTCCGCTTAGCACTCTGGCGTTTGCTGGCGGTGGCCTGAAGATGGGGCAGGTCATCGGAGAATCCGCGGAAAAAGTGGATGTCCCAAAGACAACCCCAATTACGCCTCAGGACCTGCTCGCGACCGTCTTCCATGTGCTGGATTTCGATCAGCGAGTCCAGTTTACGAACCAGTCCGGCCGTCCGACCTACATGATCGAAAACGGCAAGCCAATTCAGGAACTGATCTAAGACGACGGTTGTCCTCGAGAAAACCTGCCGAAGCCATGGCGGCTCGGCAGGAGGCTCGCCCTCCCCGTTTCCGTGGGTTCGCCTTCCCGTTCCAATCGCCTCGCCCCTCCGTTTGCCCAGCCTGACGCTCGCGTTCCAGAGGGTGCGACCGACTGCTAAAACCGTTCGAAGCCGGGATGGCGGATGGGAGTGCGTCTGAACGATGCTCGGTTCTGGGCTTTTCGAGGTGCTACGCGCCGCATTTGCAGTAGTACGTTCCAAAGTGTTCTTGAGACATTTTCGCAGTTTCGTTTGACATCGAGTCGCCATTCGGATGAATCAGCAGCATTCAGCGATTGCATGAAATGAACGCTTTCCAGATCTCTGCGTGAGAGATGATGCGATAGCCGTGGTGTGAGCAATTCCAGGAGCGAACAGTCTGCTCGGCACTTCTGGGTGAAGGCGGGTGGTCAAGGCCACACGGAAACTGTTGCCCAATAAGCATCGTCTTCCCAGCCCACCGAAATTCACCAGCCGGCGACAACTCCGCAGAAGGAAGACCCGACCGGTCTTTGCTTTTTCGACTATCTGGCAAGGTCGGAAATTCTGGTACGACCGGTCGGCAAGTGGCAGGAACCGCTGAATCAGATTGAAGTCGGCAGAAAACGAAGGAATGGGTCTGCCGCAGTGAGCCCATCCCGGGCCGCTCGGCCCTAACGTCTGCAGATTCGGGAGCAGAAGTTCGATGATGACAAAGGGTGTCTCTGCGCTGTCACTGCGCGGACTCCCGGGGGCCGCCGAAATGTTGAGATGATTTGCCTCATCACAACACAGAACGGCTTGTCCCGCGATGGTCATTCAGTGATGGAATCCGCGCACATGGAGGTGCGAGGTGTTGCGAAAATCTGTGCTGAATCTGATGACACTGGCCGGACTGACCGCCGTGTCCGGCTGCGCAGGCGATCGGCTGACGGCAGCCTGGGATAAGACGACTTCGTTTTTTACGCCCGGTTCCCCACAGGAAGAAATCAGCCCGGAGTTTCGCGAAGCACAGAAGACGTTCAAGAAGAACACAGAGAAGACACTTCTCGCCTGGGCTCGTTACCAGGAAGACGTTGGTGAGTACGCTGAGGCAAAGAAGAAGTACCACGAAATTGAATTGGCGTATCCCAGCAATGTGGAAGCATCACTGGGGATTGCTCGCATTGAACTGGCAACCGGCCGGAGTGAAGAGGCTGAGAGAATCCTGAAGCAGCTTGCCTCAAAGCACCCGGAAAGTGTTCCGGTCCGGCTGGAACTTGGTGCCTTGTATGCGAGTCAGGAAGACTGGCAGCAGGCCATCGAAGCGTATACGGATGCCTGTGACCTGGCACCAGAAGATCAGGGCTGCCGGTATGAACTGGGTGTCGCCTACGCGAAGTCAGGTGATCTCGATCAGGCGTTTCCGCACTTGAAGTTTTCCGTTGGCGGCCCGGCAGCCTACTACAACATCGCCTACCTTCTGCATGAGGAAGGTCGCGATGGAGAATCTGCTGAATGGCTGAGGAAGGCACTTTCAAGCCATCCCGACCAGAAGACATCCGAAAGCGCCCGTTCGCTCCTGGCGATCGTTGACCCAAAGAGCATCAACATTCACGGTCACGATCCAAATTCTGCCATTGCCGGTGGTGCACGTCGCCAAGCTCGAGCGACGATGGATGAATTCGGTGGCCAGGTGGAGGACTTTGGAGCATCGGACGACGAACTTCCGCAGGTTGTTGCGGGCAACAGCCGATCCGTTCAGTCGGAACCAGGTCCGGCGTCCATGCCACAGCGACCATCGTCTGTGCGAGAGCAATTTGTTCCGGCAGCGGTGTCACAACCGGTCCGGAGAGCCGCACCTGCTCTGCAGGAAGAGGCATCTCCATTTCAGACGGTGTCGCATAGATCCGTCTCTGATCGTCCCGCCCCGGTTCAGGCCTATGAGCCTGTCGCCGAAGACGTCGCAGGCGAACCTCCGCAGTGGCAGGGCCCAAGCCGCAGTCAGGTCGCACCGGCGCCTGCACCATCTCCGGCTCCGTCGTCCACAGTCGATCCACCGACTTGGCGTCCTCGACGCAACTAGTCAGCAGCCCGACTCGGAGTGCTCCGCCGTCACTAGTGTGCCTGCAGACCGACGTCCTTCGCAGCCGACTGGCTTTCGAAGCTGACTGTGGAAGACCTGGAATCGCTCGCGTTTTCGCAATTCTGGCGGAGCGACAATTTCGGGAAGAATGTGCCAGGAACCAGCCGGAACCAGCGAATTGGCTCGGTCCGGAAGTGTCGAATTGGACTCAAAACTGGCCGCCTGCCAGGAGAGCCTGATCAGCCCCCAGACAGCAAACCTGTGGATTTCGCAAAGTCTGACGATCAGCCAGGGAATTCTCCGCTCAGCGATCATGCGTCGGCCCTGCGAAATTATTCCCGCAGGGTGACAGGATTTTCGCCTGAACTTGACCGCTGGTGGTTTTGTGGGTGAGAATCAGCTTTTGAATGGAACTCTCTGTCTCTTTTTTCCTTGTGAAGGACGTTCAATGTTTCTGGCCCGAATGAAGACGTTGTTGCTGGCATCTGCTGTGATGCTGGGAGGACTGTGCAGCACAGCGCTGGCGCAGACTTCCGAAGAAACCAAGGTACTGAGCAGCTCAATCCTGCCAAAAGACACGTACCTCTACCTGTCTGTTCCAAGTGTCGCTGACATGAAGGAACAGTTCATGGAATCATCGGCCGGAAAGATGTGGGATGATCCGGCAATGGCGGATTTCCGCGCTGAGCTGGAGAAGGCCTTCGCTTCTGAAATGGAGCAGGGCATGGCTCAGGTGCAGGAAGCTCTGGGAATGACTCTTCAGGAACTGCTGGAAGTTCCAACCGGCGAAGTGAGCCTTGCATTCTCCAAGGCGCCGCCGAACAAGATGGGTGCCATTCTGTTCTTTGATTACGGTGAACATGAAGAGCAGGTCAAGGGGCTGCTTGAGAAGGCTCTTGGCGGCCTGTCTCAGGTTCCGGTTCTTGAAGCTGCGAACTTCGAACACTCAGGAACAGAAGTCGTTCTCTTCAACATCAAGGCTGACATCGCAAAGAAGACTCCGCTGGCCAAGGAATTTGGCTGGTTCCTGAAGGACCAGCGCATGGTCCTTTCCAACAGCAGTGCTCTGCTGAAGCTGACCCTCGACAACTGGGACGGTTCTGGCGAAAAGACTCTGGCAAAGAACGATGTCTATTCTTACATCATTGAAAAGTGCGAGACCAAACCAGGCTCCGCGATGATGGTTTCCTTCTTTGACCCAATCGGCCTGTTCACACAGCTGGTTCAGACGGGATCACTGGGCGAAGCCGGAATGCAGGCTGGTCTGGCAATCAGCGTCTTCCCAATGCTTGGTGCAAACCAGCTGAAGGGGATCGGCTCAGTCTCTGAAATTGGCGGCGAAGAGTTCGAAGGCGTTTCTCGCTCCATGATCTACTGCGAGCAGCCTCCACAGGGTGCAATGCAGATGTTCCAGCTGGCCGAAACAGACCCAACTCCTCCATCATGGGTGAAGGAAGGAACTGTTCTCTGGATGTCAACCACCTGGAAGGTTGAAGAAGCCTACAACGCGGTTGCAACCATGGTCGACATGTTCCAGGGTGCCGGAGCATTCGAAGGAATCATTGACCGACTGGCTCAGGACGGTCCTCAGGTTCACATCAAGAATGACATCATTGACCAGATGGACGGCAAGCTCCAGATGACAATGGCGTCTGGCGAAGGCGAAACAGCGACTGGAACCGATGACATTCTGTTCGCAATCGGTGTTCGTGAAACAGAAAAGATTGCCGACCTGCTCGCCAAGTTGACTTCTCAGCCAGGATTCCCAGGCGAAACTCGTGAGCTGGAAGGTGCGACCATCTACGAAATCGAAAACCCAGGCGGCGGCAAGGTAAGCTTCACCGCGGCCAACAACTTCCTGTTCATCTCTGTCGGCGGCACTCAGTTGGAAGCAGCCATTCGAAATCAGGACGACGTTCGTCCTCTGTCCGAGACAGATGAATTCAAGGCAGTTGCTGAGCACTTCCGTGAAGGTGCTGTGATGGTCGGTTTCAGCCGTCCTTCAGAACAGTACCGCAAGCTGTACGAACTTGTTCAGAGCGGCAACGCGGCTGACAACTTCCCAGGCATGGACGAACTGTTCTCCAAGATCGACTTCACCAAGCTTCCTCCGTTCGAAACGATGGAGAAGTACTTCGCACCAACCGGCACCAGCTGGATCAGTGACGAAAACGGCGTTCTGATGGAACAGTACTCTCTGCCAGTTGCTGAATAACCTGGCGAGTTGATTCTGACCTGCAAGTAACACCGAAATGGCCGCCCTGCTTCAGGGCGGCCATTTTTTTTCGCCTCCCGGGAACCTGTAGTGGAACTCGCCAGAGTTCCTCTTATCCACCCGCAGTCATTGGCAGAACCGCGAAGACAGGTTTTGGGTGGCAAACGTGCTGACGGATCGTCGGGAAATCTGGCAGTTTCACTCCGGTGGCAGAATTGAGCAGGATTTGGAGGGCCTTGTTCTACTCTTTCGCTGGAATGCGGATTCTGCTTAAATTCTGCTGCTGTTTGGGTTTCCGTTGGATTCCAGGGTCAAGGGTTGTTTCTTGGTTCCCCTTTCTCACATTGCGGTTCTCGGGTCGACGGGCTCAATCGGTACCAGTTGTCTGGATGTCGTCCGGCAGCACGCCGGAAGGTTGCGAATTGCCGGCCTGGCCGCTCACCGCAGTGTCGAACGCCTGTGCCAGCAGGTCTCTGAGTTTCGGCCGAACTGGGCGGTGGTTGGTTCGGAAGAAGTGGTGATCCCCGAGGGTCGGAACGACGGAACTCGCTGGTTTCGCGGCACGGACTGCCTACGGTCACTGATTCGCGCTCCGGAAATTGATACGGTTGTTTGTGCCATGGTGGGTGCTGCGGGACTGCCGGCGACCTGGGAAGCGGTGGACGCCGGGAAACGTGTGGCCCTGGCCAACAAGGAATCTCTGGTGGTCGCCGGATCGCTCGTCATGAAGCGAGCTGCCGAAACAGGCGCCCAGCTGATTCCGGTTGACAGTGAGCATAGTGCGATCTACCAGTGCCTGCAGAGCGGTCGGCGGGAGCAGCTCCGAAAGGTGATTCTGACGGCGAGCGGAGGCCCGTTTCGCGGGCGAAAACGCAGCGAATTGGCACACGTGACGCCCGACATGGCGTTGAAGCATCCGACCTGGAATATGGGGCCCAAGATTACGGTCGACTCGGCAACCATGATGAATAAGGCCCTGGAGATCATTGAAGCTCGATGGCTTTTTGGGTTGAAGGCAGAGCAGATTGCGGTGACCGTTCACCCGCAGTCGCTGATTCATTCTCTGGTGGAATTTGACGACGGATCAGTGATTTCTCAGTTTTCTCCACCGGACATGCGACTGCCAATCCAGTATGCTCTGCTGTTTCCGGACCGACTTGTCGGGCCTGCGAAACAGACCGACTGGACTCGGGCTCAGACGCTGGAACTTCTGCCTCCGGATCTCGAGGCATTCCCGGCACTTCGGCTGGGGTTTGAAGCGGCGGCTCGGGGCGGCACCTGTGGTGCTGTTCTGAATGCTGCGAATGAGATCGCGGTCGAGAGATTTCTCGCCGGTGAATTGTCGTTCCTGAGCATCACTCAGGTCGTTGAAGATGTTTTGAACCACCATCAGTTCGATGAGCAGCCTTCGATGTCAGAACTTCTGGCAGCGGATCGCTGGGCTCGGGAGGAAGCCATTCGGTGGAAGACCTAATTTTTACATCACTCGCCGCGGTCAATGTGGGTGAGTGGATTGAAAAGTTCACAAACGTCGCAGCTGTGATTCTTGGGCTGGGACTGGTGATCTTCTTTCATGAACTGGGCCACTTCGCTGTCGCCAAGTGGTGCGACGTTCATGTGGAACGTTTCAGCATCGGCATCGGCCCGATTCTCTGGAGTCGCCAGAGAGGAGAAACGGAATACGCACTTTCGGCGTTACCGTTTGGTGGCTACGTCAAGATGCTTGGGCAGGATGACATGGATCCGAACCAGATGACGAGTTCGGAGATTGCCGAGAACCCGCGATCGTATTCTGCGAAATCGGTGCCTCAGCGCATGGCCATCATTTCGGCCGGGGTCACGATGAACGTGATCACTGGTTTCCTGTTCTATGTGATCTGCTACTGGTGTGGTGTCTTTGAGACTTCACCTACAGTGGGGATTGTGCGAGTTGGATCGCCGGCATGGGATGTCGGAATGTCCAGCGGCGATCGCATCACAAAGATCAATGGCGAGCAGATCCGCAGCTTTATGGATGTGCAGGAAGCCATCATGCTGTCGAGCGGCGAAGTGGAAGTCGAAGGAATCCACTCCGATGACAGCACGTTCAAGTACACAATTACCCCGACCAAACTTGGTCCGGGTCGGTCGATTGGTGTCGGCCCCGCGACGCTGTGCGAACTTGTCAATCGGATTCCTGATCCGGAACTGATTTCCGAAACAGGCATGCCGCTGGAAAAAGCCAGCGGCGCTTTTCAGCAGGGCGACAAGATCGTTGCTGTCAAAGTCCAGCCGCCAAAGGTGACCACCGAAGAGAAGGCCCCGGCACCAGCAGCAGCTGCGACTCCCGGTGAAACTCCTCAGGAAAACCCGGCGCCTGGCGCTGCAGAGCAGCCAGTGGTGGTCGCCACGCCAGCGGAACCAATTCCCGTCTCGATGCTCTTTGAACTGCGTCAGGTTCTGGGACGTTACGCAGATCGGGAACTGATCTACGTCGTCGAACGCATGAATCAGGAGAACCCTGAGGCTCCGCGAACAACCGTGGAAATCAGCATCCCTCCTCAGCAGGTCCGATCTCTGGGCTTCTGGATGGCCATGGGCCCCGTGCGAGCCGTTCAGAAAGGTTCGATTGCCGAGAAGGCCGGTCTCAAGGTGGGCGACGAAATTCGCAAGGTCGATGGCCAGGCTCTTGGAACCGACATGGACCCGCTCTCTCTGCCAATCTACTTTGCGAAAAAGGCAGGGCAGACGGTCACGTTGAATGTGGAGCGAACCACCAACGATGGTCCTCAGAGTGACGTCATAACCCTGACTCCGGCAGACAAGCCGGGCTGGACAGAGCCTGTCGACCACAAAACTGCACCGCTAAGCATTCCGTCGATTGGGCTTGGTTTTCAGGTTCAGACGCGAGTTGCAAAAGTGCTTCCGGAAAGTGAAGCGGCTGGCCTTGGTGTTCTCGTTGAAGGAACAACCAAGATCACGAAGATTGAACTGATTCACAGAAACCCGGTCAAGGGCCAGCCAGATGCGCTCGGCGATCTGGAAACACCTTATGCGGTTGACCTGTCCACGATCGGAAAGCGGGACCTTGGCACAGCGGAAGAAATCAACTGGGCGTGGGCCTTCGAACACATTCAGCGTGTGCCCGAACGAAAGATTCTGATCCATTACGAAAATGGAAAGGAAACCGGCAGCAAGACGCTCGAAAAGCAGGAGTCCGTTGCCAACTGGTACATCTGGTTTCGCGGCTTCAGCCCATCGATCTGGGTGGAAGAGCGTGAGCTGCAGAAGGGGACCAGTATCGGAGAAGCATTCTCCATGGCCACCACCAAGACGCGACGAACGGCTCTTTCGATCTACCGAAGCCTGAAACAGATGGTGCGTGGTGACGTCGCAATGGAATCACTCAGCGGTCCTCTGGGGATTGCCAAGATCGGTTACATCGTTGCAGAACGAGGAGTCATCGACCTGCTGATGTTCCTTGCGTTTCTCAGCATCAACCTCGCCATCTTGAACTTCCTGCCAATCCCGGTACTCGACGGCGGTCACATGGTCTTTCTGATCTGGGAAGGCGTGACTCGCCGCAAGCCCGGAGCCAAAGTCATCGGCTGGGCGCACGCCGTTGGCTTCCTGTTCCTGATCTCCCTGTTTGCCTTCGTGATGTGGATCGACCTGTTCATCAGCGAAATCGGGAAATAAAGTGGCTCGTGTCCCAAAGTGGCTCGTGTCTCCGACGCGAGAACATCCCCCGAATCACCACACACTCAACAACTGAAAGCGGCTGCAGGTAATTCAACGCCATTACCCGCAGCCCAAAGTGGCTCGTGTCTCCGACGCGAGAACATCCCCCGAAACAACACAAACTCAATCAATGAAAAACTCCAGCACCTGGCGGCAGGTAATTAACCCGCGTCGGAGACGCGGGCTACGGTTAGCGACCTTTTTCATCATCGAACTCGTCGAAATCCTCATCGTCATCATCGTCGTCGAAATCTGCATCGGGGTGCAGAGGATCGCCGGGGGAGAAGAAGAAGTCGCCGAGGCCCATTGGGACGATGTTGCCGCCGAGCGACTTGTTCTGCCGATCGGCCAGGGATTTCAGGTCTGCTGCTTCTTCGCCAAGGCATTTCTCCAGAGCTTCTCGCCACGCATCATCACGAGCAATCGGATGCGATGGGTCCTGAGCAATTCGCTTCAGTGCGAAGCGGAGAATGTTGATGCCATCTCGGGTGGAAAAGTCGAGATTCAGCGAGTGAGCTTCCTGGAGAAAGTCCACAGTCAGGCTCAGCATCTGATCGTCAGCAAACGGCAGATGATACTTCAGGATGTAAAGTTCATCCTCACGTGACGGATGCCCCAGAGTCAGAGTCGGCTGAAGACGACTGAGGATATAGTCTGGAATCTCAAAGGTTGATTCGTCTTCGTTCATCGTGACCGCACAACGAAAATCCTTGTGCGCACGAATCGTGATACCGGCAACGATGGACTCCACATAGCGTCGATGGTCGAGAAGCGGTGCGAGACTCGCCCATGACTTCTCGTTCATACGATTGCCTTCGTCCAGGATACAGATGCCTCCGCGAATCATCGCCGTCACCAGCGGCGAGGCGTGATAAGCAATCTTGCCGCTTTCCGCCAGAACCGGAGTCACCAGCAGGTCCTCAGGCCGAGTATCCGCGGTGCACTGGTAGATAAACAGTTCCTGATTTCGATGTCGCGCGCCGGCAATGGCGAGGGTTGTCTTTCCGATACCAGGAGTTCCCACAAGTCGTGGTGTCAGCGGCAGATCGCGCTCGTCGACAACAATCCAGCAGGCCAGCAGTTGCTTCAAAACTTCCCGCTGCCCAATCCACTCGCCGGAACTGGTATCCGGCGTGCCCAGGTGCAGCGTAATTCCGTCGATTGTTTGAGTTCGGCTCATGGTCATTTCTAGAGAGAACTGAATTCTCAGTCGATTTCACTGGGTTTATTTCTTCGGTACCCGCATTCGCACTCGCTGTCCTTCCGGAACGAACACCGTGGAGTATCGACCGGGGGAAAGCCGTCCTGCACGGAGCAGCGGGAATTCGCCGGAATGAGCGCGGATTGAGCGGGGAATGTCAACTCTACGCGGCAATCTGGTCTTGTTCAAACGGCACTGAATGGTCACCCTTCTCCTAAAAAAAGCCACGATGGCCAGGCAAAAACCGGTCAGGACAGTCCATGTCCGGGGAATCACGGATGATTCGCGTTATCACATCACTTTGCGTCATCATCTTCCTGCTGAACTTCGCGGCACGCTGCGAAGCTCAGTTTCAGCTGTCAGAACCAGAAGCAGACGAATCTTCTGAGGCCGCAACGAACGACAAAGGCACGACGAAGAAGTCGGCCGCAGGGAGAACAAACGCAGAAGCCGCCGATACGCCACCAGCCGACGATGACTCGCCTCGAACCGCTCCGCTCAGAAGGTCTCGCAAGGCCGCACCAGACGCAGCGTCACCCCGGAACGCACCTGCTCCAAAATCAGTGCAACCACTGAATGCGTCGTCTGAAGAGGACGAGGACTCGGCCCCGCGTCGCAACGGTCGGTCGATGGCTCAGGAGCGTTCTGTCCCACTTCAGTCAGATGCAAGAATTGTGCTGATCGAAGAAGATCCGGACCCGGGAACATTCTGGACAGGTCCCGTCCCCCGACGTCGAGCCATCGCAGAAGACGCGACTCTGTTTGATGTGTGCATGGTGGGCAGTCAGGTTTGGGCCGTCGGTGATCATGGTGTCGTTTGTTCGTCTTCGGATGGAGGCACGACATGGACCACTTTGATGACGCCGTTCCCGTGCCGACTGACGTCAGTCTGTTTTTTGACCAACCGAGTCGGCTGGATTGGTGGCATTCGATTTGATCGTGGTGTCCCCGGTGGCGAAGCCGTCCTTCTGGCAACGCGCGACGGTGGCCAGTCATGGAAGGATCTCGCCGAGGAATCTCGCAGCACGCCCGGGCTGATTGGAGCAACAAGTCAGCTGCCTGGCATTCTGTCGCTTCAGTACTTCGGCCTCGACGATGCGATTGCCATCACGCTGCCGGGATCGACAAAGACCGCCAGCACATTGTTCCGTTCCGTCGATGGTGGCATCTCGTGGGAAGCAATCGAAGCGGATCAGCCGGTCGCGCCGTGGCTTGCCGGCGCGTTTATCAGTCCGAACGAAGGCATCGTCGTTGGTCAGCGTCAGCAGTACGCCTCAATCGTTTCGCGTGAGGCCGTTGTCGTGAATACGGCACAGGCGACACTCAGAAGTGTTCGAGGCGCATCGCTGGATTCCAGCGGACACGGATGGATTGCCGGCGATGGCGGGCAGTTGCTGGCAACGACAAACGGCGGCGTTACATGGAATGTTCCCGCTGGCGAACTTCCGGATGGCTTGTCGGATGTATTTGATGCACGTTCTGTCGCCCACAAAGATTCACTTGTTCTGGTCGCCGGAGTTCCTGCGTCCGTGGTTCTTCGTTCGGCGGATGAAGGCGCAACATGGGACGTGGTGACCGTGCCTGCCAGCGGACACGTTCAACGGATCCGCGTTTCAGCTGATAACACGTTTTTTGCTGTCGGCAGCTTCGGGCAGATTCTGCGGTCAGTCGATGAGGGAGCAAGCTGGGAATGCGTCCGTTCATTGGGAACCCATGCCGGCCTGCTTGCATTCACAAGCGATGCAACTGCCGCCCCAATCCAGCTATTGTCAAGCCTGACTGCAGAAACCGGTGTACGAAGCAGCGTCGTTCAGATTTCCCAGGTCCTTGATCTCAGCTCGCCTGATGCGGCATCGTTTCTTCCATTCACCCATGCAGACCTCGGCCTCGCATCTCTTTCTGTGGACGGGCTTGAAGGAGACTGGGCGTTTCCCAGAACCATCAAGGGGCAGGAGATCTCACCGCGGCAGTTGATCGCAGAGTGGAATCGGCAAACAGACGGACGACTGCGAGAACTCCTGCCGCTGCGACTGGCTCGCACTCTCTGCACCTGGCGACCCGTTCTGGTGGTGGTGGAATCAACGTCGGAAAAGGACGCTGTGGCTTCACTTCTCAGCGACGCACTGGAAGCCGCCGAATCGCTCGCGGCGAATCCCGAAGGAACTGCGCTCGAAAAAGCCGGCCTGCAGCCATGGACGATTTCGCGAGTCGCAACTCGAACTCCTGGAACTCAGCGAACATCGATCTCCTTTGACGATTCCGATCTGCTGAAGGCTCTGGGAACCACATCAGGGCTTCTGTGTGATTCCACAGAAGCGGTGCTGCGCTCCGGTGAATCATTCTCTGCATCTGTACGGCCTCGAGCAGGCTACGTGGTCCTGCGAGACAGTGCTGACAATCTTGCGGTTGAACATCTGCTGGCTGGCCTGGAGCGGGAACTGACTTCGGAAGTGCGTCGTTCGGTGCCGGTACGCAGTCGCGAGCAGCTTCGTGAAATGCAGCGCATTGTGCAGACGGCAAAACTGGAAGCAGGTGCTCTGGATGGACATCAGGGACTTCAGAAATCCGAAGAAGCCTTCGTGGCGGAACTGGAGACGATCGGAACAGAACTGCCACCAGCACTCGCACTGCGACAGCTGTCAGAACTTGCGGCTTTGAATCTGGATCGAAACAACGTTGAAGGATACTTCGCGATTCAGCAGGAACTGATGCGTCGCTTCCCGGAAAGCGATGAAGCGAGAAAGGCCGCTGAGACACTGCTGGTACTTTATTCCTCCGCAGAGATACGCCATTACCGAACTCGGCTGCAGTCCAATCCGGACGCCTCGCCACCCGGTTCGCCTGGCAAAGCAGGGACGGACGAATCACTGTCAGGCGAAGTGGCTCAAAATGGATTCCAGCCCATTCGAATGACACCATCGATCCAGCCCGCCAGCGCGACGGTCTTCTCAGCGTCTCCCACACCGCAACTGAACGCTCTGTCCGAGAAATGGAACGCACAGGCTCAGATCGCATGGACGCTGCTGAATCGAAAGCTGAACGGTTCCGCCGCGAACGAACGAAAGGTCCCTCCAGAAGCGATCCTGCGTCAGGCGGTTTCGATGCGTGTGCAGGACAAGTCGGGCGAATGTTCCACCTTGCTGACACAGCTTTCGCCTCTGACGAACGACATCGGAGTTTGGGCCACTTCCGAGATGCAGGTGCTTCAGGGAATGACTCCGACACTGATTCGAGCATTCAATGTGCCACGATCCGCGGATCGACCGTACCTCGACGGAGTACTCAACGATCAGATTTGGGAAGATGCTGAAGAAATCACGCTGGCGGCACCACGAGTTTCCGGGGCCAGCGTTCCGGAAGCTAACGAAGGTTCAGGCAGAGATCTGAATCAGCCAAAGTCTCTGGTCATGATTGCATGGGATGACCAGTTCCTTTACGTCGCGGGAAAATTTCAGCGTGCAGATTCCCGGCAGCCATTGGAACTGGCCTCCGGTCGAACTCATGATGCCAATCATGGATCATTGGACCGGCTGGAGATCGCAATCGATACGGACCGTGATTTTCTCACCGCGTTTGAACTGGTGATCGATGAAACCGGACAGACAACAGACAGCGCGTGGTGGCTGAAGCGATGGAATCCACAGTGGTACGTCGCGGCCGACAGCGATGATGCATCGTGGCGAATTGAAGCGGCCATTCCAATGAAAGAACTGAGTTCCACGCCGGTTCGCCCCGGCAACCTCTGGTCCATTCGCTTCCGTCGAGCGATCCCCGGAGTGCTCGAACAGGAACTCGCACCCGCCGCCGCAACAACCTCGATGAAGGGAGCCTCGCTCGTTCGGTTCATTCGGCCCAAGGTGAAAACCGGAGACTCAAGGTAGCGTCCAAAGAGCACCGTGTCCCCGACGCGGGCCCTCAACACAACAACCTCTTCCAACGAGTTCACCATCGGTGGAAGCCGGCTTCTGAAGACATGGCTCGAAGGTTCTGTAGTGGATCTCGCCAGAGATGCCTCACTGGATTCGTCTGCGGGCGCTGGTTTGAGAGTGCAGGCCCTGGTAGTGCAAAAACCTTTGTCCACTGGGGTAAACCCAGTGGCGGTGATCGGTCAGCAATGACCTACTTCAGTCGCTCCAGAACGCCTTTGCGTTTCACGATGTTCTTGTAGTCCCATTGAATCTCGCGAGACTTCCTGAGCCAGCGTTTGAGTTCGGTGACTCGAATGTCTTTCACCGTCTCGTACCGCGCTTCGGCCGCTTTGAATTTGCCTTCGTTCTGGAGTCCCTCTTCGTCAAATGACTGGCCGCTCCAGAACAACAGACGCACTGCGCCTTTCAATTTGCTGTAGCCGACGATGGGATTCCCATCCAGAAACCACACCGGATGAGCATGCCAGATTTTGCTTTCGGCTTCCGGAAGTGCTTTATCGATGACCTCCGCCAGCTTGGCACAAATCTCCCGATCGCCTTCAGCCAGTGCATCGTTGTAGCTCTGAATTCCCTTATCCATCAGCCGCCTCGTCCTTCCTGCTATTGCTTTCGTCCCAGTTGTTCACGAAGTCGTCCGAAGTCTTCTTTCGACAACTTGCCATCTTTGTCGTCATCCATTCGGTCAAAAAGCCTCTCCAGAATTTCCGGACGATCTTTGAGCCTTGGTGCACGTTCAGCCGCCTGCTTCGCCTCAACTTTCGAAAGCAAACCGTCGCCATCCGTATCGAGCGTGTCGAATAACATCTCGCCCGCTCCGGCAGCCGCCAGGTTGCGTCTTGCACGAGTCGTCTCGCCAACCGGCAGGTAGGTTTCGACATAGCCAATCATCATTTCGTCAAACGTCTGCTGTCCCCAGTGCACCGTCCTGCCGGGGTCCGGATTCGCCGGATTGTCAGCGCTGTTGTCAAACACCGCCGTTACTGTAAAGCGACTTCCTTTCGGAATGACTTTAGGCTCGGCATAGTCATATCGCAGCTGCCAGTTGAAGTCATACCGAGGAATGTCCAGCAGCGTTTCCTTTTTGCCATCCGGCGTTTCGACATCAAAGCGAAACGACTTACCTCGCACATGCATATGAGCCATGTAGGCCAGAACGGGAATGTCCGTCGGAACCGGACGGCTCAATGATTCCACGTGATCAGCCGTATGAGGTGGAATATTGAGATCACGGTCAGCCAAAGGAATGGTCGTCACGACATACTGAGGTTCTTTCTCTGCAAAATGAAGGCCGATGCGAAGCTGTTCCGTCGTGGCCGTTCCGCTGGGCGTGTAGTGAATCTGAAAACTAATGCGAGCCCCCGCCGGCAGCTTTCGGGCAAAGCCTTCGGGATACATCTGACCGGGGTTTCCGGGAACATACGCCGCCCAGTAGCCGCCGACTCCTTCTTCGCGATCAATGATTCGACCAGATCCTGGTTCGTGCACATTGACAATGACATGATGAACCACGCTGCGATCTGTTGGCAGGATTTCATAGCCCTGAACCCAGCGATCTTCAGGCAGGTCTGTTTGAGCCGTGACGAACTGGTACGGCATTGTTCCTGTTGCCTTGATCTCAATGGGATGCGGAATCTGCACGATGTGATCCGGTTGGCCGAGTGACCATTCTCCGGCAAACTCGGGCAGTTTTGCAGCATCCGCGGAATCCCCTTCCGGACGGTCTCCTTCCAGCCAGCTCAGCAGATCCCTGCGATCTGCATCTGTCAGCGAACGATCATTGCCCCACACCGAATGTCCGCTTGCCGGAGCTGCAGCAAACCACGGCGGCATCGTGCGATTCTCGACCACCTGACGAATCATTGCCGAGTGCGCGATAACTTCGTCGTGAGTTGCCAGAGAGAACGGTCCGACGCCACCTTCTCGATGACACTCCAGACAGTTCTGAATGATGATTCGCGAAACACGATTGTGCCAGGTAATGGAACTCTCCGTGACTTTACGAGGTTCCAGGTCCAGCACGCAGCCAGGAGCCTTTGTCGCCGGCACGGAGACAGGTTTGCCTGCCAGCACTTCGAGCAGAGCATCCTTCAGCAGGGTCTGCTTTGGAGCGTCCAGCGAGTAACCAATTCCATACTGGTCATCGATCGCGCCGTGGTAAGCGACAACTCCCGTACGATCCAGAACGAAGACATCGGTGGTCGAGACGGCTCCGAGGTGCCGAGCCATTTCTTCGTCGGAATCATTCACATAAGGCGTCCTCTCACCCAACTGCTGTGACGCTTTCTGCTGATCTTCAAGCCGGTCTGTCGGCACACAATTCACGGCGACAAACTGCACCTTCTTTCCCGCGAACTCTTTCGTAAGTTCTGCCAGCGTCGGAAGATATTTTTTGCTCAACGGACAACTGGTGCTGGTCATGCAAACGACGACCGCATCCGCCTCTTTGAATCCTCGAAGATGATGCTCCACTCCGCTCAGGTCTTTGAAAACGTAGTCCGGCATCAGCTGTCCGACGCCATGATCCGCCGGTCGAATGCGTTTGGCTGTTTGCTTCAGACTCGCTGACGCAAGTGACGACTCCGGCTGTGGCCCTGGATCCGGAACCGGCACCGGGGCCGAGCCTTCAATCATCTCCCGAGTCAGCACGCCGGACCGGTACGCAGCTCGCGCTTCCTCCAGCGTCACTTCGTCGTTCTTATCGCTGTCCAGCTTGTCGAACAGCACTGAGTCGGTCAGTTCTGTTCGGGTGATCTTCTGGTCTGAGTTCTTGTCGACCAGTCGGAACCGGTCAACAAGCGGTCGCCCCTCCTGCGCTGTGAGCCGACTGAGTGACCAGGCTCCCAGTCCGAGCAGTGGCAGTCCCGCAAACAGTATGATTCGCTTGAGTTTCATCTTTGAAAACCACTTCACTGAGAAAAAATCTGTTCTGTATTCTCGCCGCTGTTCAGCCGGGACGAGTTACCTCTGTGTGTCTTCGTTCAGAACCCAACGGTCTGCCGGCCCACCGAGCCAGGCAGCCAGAATCTCACGCCGACGGTCGTTCTGAAAATCTCTGGTCATCACTCGGGCATTTTTCGGCAGGTGCCCCTCAATGGAATATTGTGATTCGTCCGCGACCTGGGAATCTGTCAGTGAAAATGTCACTTTCATTCCCCATCTCTGAGGCCGATTCCGCTCAATCACCAGCTTGCGAATGGCTTTCGTCTCGCGATCCACTTCAATCTCAGCCGCCACGATGCCACCTCGACCCGGTCGAACTGCTTTTGCAACAATCCGATGAACGGACGAACTGGAGTTTTCACGTTCAAGTCGGCAATGTGCAAGAACATCATCGAGCAGTGTTTCCAGATTCAGGCTGTAGATATCCGACAGCTGCTCAAGGCCGGGCCCTGCTTCAGACGGAGCGATCTGCAGTCCTCGTCCAAAATGAGTCACCATCCAGACCGTTCCCGAAGCATCACGTCCCCACTGCATTCTGCGCTCGCCCCGATTCATCTCAACGCGAAACCGGTCTCCCAGCACCGTCACACGAGCTTCGGTCGGAAGCGCCAACGCCGGCGATGGGAAGGCAGCCCGTTCGACCTTCACCAGGTAAACTCGTTCAATCGGTCCCGCGTGAGTTTCCTGAGCCGCGCGAAGCAGCTCGGCGGGACTCGCTTCCACAGCAGATTCAAATCGTCCCAGCAGAAACGCTGCCAGCACGAGGGCGGAGACGGTTAATGTCGTGATCGCACGAACCCAGCGTGAGGATCGTCCGACTTTCGAATTTGAAGAACGTGCTGTGCTTGATGGAACAGCGTCGGCGGCCAGTGAATCCACCAGACGCTCGCGAAGGCGACGCACGTCGGTCGTCATCGAACGAGTTTCGAGATGATGTCTGACCAGATCGTCGATCGACAGGACATCAGGGCGCGGCGAGCCATTGTCATGGTCGTCGCAGGGGCCCAGTTGTTCCGAGTTCGTTGTCATGATGCCATCTAGTCCTGATCAAGATACGGTCGAAGGTGTTCTGCCATGCTGTGTCTTGCCCGGTGAATCAATACTCCCGCGTTGCTCTCCGACACTCCCAGTGATTCCGCGATTTCCCTGAGCGAATATCCGAGGCTGCTGAGCTGCAGGGCTGCCCGCTGATTGACCGAGAGTTTTCCCAATGCGTCTTCGAGATACGATTCCATTTCCAGGAGCAGGACTTTCTGGAACACCGGAGGATCACTCGCCGGGATATCTCCCAGAGTCGCCGCCTCGTCAGTCACCGCAAGATGTCGCCGACGCGCCCTGTCGATCGCGGCATTCGTAATCGACTTCAGCAGCAGCCTTTGTCCATCTCTCGGCAGGTCATACTGATCCCGCTTTTGCCACAGCCGAAAAACGCAGTCATGAACCAGGTCTTCAGCCGTCGACAGGTCTCGCACCAGAGACTGAGCGAACGCCAGCGCACGCGGCAGAGCCACTTCAATCCAGTCGTGGGACTGCCAGCTACTTTGAGGTTCTCTTGCAGGGTCTGCAGGTGACATTCGAGGCCTGACAATTTGGGAACGACGGACGCTGCTGGATCTTACACCGCGAACCCGCAAATTGGGAAAAATGTCCCAAATTCAGCTTTCAACGCGATGTTCGCGGTATCGATCGTCAATGCAGACTGGTTTCTCATAAAAGTCCGCTGTTGAACATTTGCTCCGGGTAGTGAAACTCCGACAACCCGTCCACTTTCCAGTCCTTCCCGCATTGCGCTGACTCTGGTCTATGTTTGGATTTTTGAATCTCTACAAACCCGAAGGATTGACGTCCCGGGACGTTGTGAACCGCATCTATCGCCACGTCAAACCGGCGAAATGTGGCCATGCGGGAACCCTGGATCCGATGGCCACCGGCGTCCTGCTCGTCTGCGTCGGTCCGGCAACGCGTCTGATTTCCTGGCTGCAGGATCGTCCCAAAACCTATGTGGCTCAGTTCATTCTGGGACAAACCAGCGACACCGATGACAGTACCGGAATTGTCACGATCGATTCGAACGCGCGGCCTGTGACACCGGACGACTTGCAGCGAGCCTTGATGACTCAGGTCGGTCAGATTACTCAGGTACCGCCAGCGTTTTCGGCGGTTCATGTTTCTGGCCAGCGAGCCTATGATCTGGCTCGTCAGGGAGTTCAGGTCGACCTCCAGCCGAGACAGGTGACCGTTCACAGCATCGAGATTCTGTCGTATGAATGGCCGATCCTGGAAATTCGGATCCAGTGTGGTTCCGGTACCTACATTCGTTCCATCGCACGAGATATCGGAACGCTCCTGGGTTGCGGTGCTCTGATGAGTCGGCTGGAGAGAACTGCCATCGGAGAATTCACTTCCGCCGATGCGTTACCGATCGATCCTATGTCGAAACCACTGATCCAGAATCATCTCAAGCCTGCCTCGGCAATCGTGTCGCATCTTCCCAGACATGTGTGTTCCGAAAAGGATCAGGACGATCTTCGATGCGGACGAACGATCCTGACACAGTCAGAAGAAACGTCCGACATGGCGACATGGGAAACGGGCAGCAATGCCGCGCTGGTAGACACGGCGGGAGAATTGCTTGCGATTGCTGAAATCCTGGAAGGAGCGGTGCTGCAGCCCAGACTGGTCTTTCGCAGAGGCCAGATCGAGTAACTGCGTTCCTGCCCGGAACCATCAGGCGTCTGCGATGCAGACAATGAATTCCTGCCGGCGTGTTCCATCCATTTCAGCGATGCGCTGGTAGATGCGGCTGCTGCAAATTGCGGGCGATGAGAACACACTTGTCCCCAGCGTGTTGGTTCCCACAAGTTCCAGTCCGGTCCGCGAGGCGGTGAAGATAAAGGTCTGACCTTCTTCGTTCGTCGCGTAGATGAGATCATTCACCATGATGGGCGAGCTGCTGAACGTGCCACCGAGCCGGCCTTTCCAGAGTTCCTTGCCAGTCGCCGATTCCCAGCACATCGCGATGCCGGCATCCAGCACAGCGAACAGCAGACCGTCGCGACAGATCATGGAAGGCACATAGGTTCGCGCGGTGTTTTCCCATGCGAGCTTTCCGGAGCCATCGGCTTCGACCGCGGAGACATGGTTCTTCGGGTATCCGCCGCTGGTGAAGATTCGACTTCCATCCGTCACCGTCGTCGTCACGCATTCCGTCGTCGCGCCTTCGACTTCCCAGAGCTTCTCCCCGGTTGCCGGATTCAGACTTGTCACGAGATCACAGCCGGTAATCAGCAGCTGCTCTTTTCCTGCGATCGTAAAAATGACAGGAGACGGATAGTTCGGTTTGGCGGGGCGTTCCTTCTTCCACACCACATCGCCGGTCGCTCGGTTCATCGCAACAATGGCGCCGCCGCCTTTATTGTCCGAGATTCCAATGACAAGATCGTGGTAGAGAAGCGGTGAAGAGCCGAAGCCCTGGTGATTCACGTACGCT
Source organism: Planctomycetaceae bacterium (assembly GCA_046349695.1). Classification (GTDB taxonomy): domain Bacteria; phylum Planctomycetota; class Planctomycetia; order Planctomycetales; family Planctomycetaceae; genus SXXK01. The sequence continues at coordinate 255,467 of JAXMBV010000008.1, forward strand.
GACAGTTTGGTCTGCCACAATTTTTTGCCCTGAGCATCCAGAGCGGTCATGTAGACGGAGTCGCCGTTCAGAAAGTTCACGAAGTACCGTTCGCCATCCCATGCGGCTGAGGTCGACGCCATCGTCGACTTTTCATTGTTCTTCACATCCAGACCACCTTCGTGAACAACAGATTCCCATTTCAGAGCCCCGGTTGCGCGATCCAGACACTGAACGGTCTGCACCTTTCGCTCCGGGTCCGCAATCGTGACCACTACGGAATCATTCACGACAATGGGCGAACCGTGACTGCGTCCGGGGACAGCCGTCTTCCAGGCAATGTTCTTCTCTGCGGACCACGAAATGGGAGGCTTCTGGCCCGCCTCTGCGATGCCGTTGTGATTCGGTCCTCGCCACCACGGCCAGTCACCCGAACGAACAGCAACGGCCGGAAGCTGCTCACCGCCTGCGCTTCGAGCGAGGCTGCAAAGAACAGGAAGTGTCAATGCGGAAAGTGCTTGTCGGCGAGTCAGCATGGTGGGAACCTGAGTAGAAGCGGTGACGGTGTTTGAATTCGGACGATATCGTGGCGTTGATCGGATTTGAAGGCACCACTCTCTTAACAGTTGGGGGGCTTGCGTCGGAGACACAAGGCACGTTGAATCGCAAGCTGAGGCACTCGCGTCGGAGACACGAGCCACGGTGAATCGCACGTTGGAGCACTCGCGTCGGAGACACGAGCCACGTTTGGGAGATTATTTGATCAGGCTTGTTAGTGATGAAAGGCCGATCGATTCGCGGTTGACGAACGGTTCGCCGTAGGCTCGCCCGATCGTCCAGCCCCAATAACGAGCGCGATCGCGGATGTCGTCGACTGCCGTGGGAAACTGCTGCGAACGACCTTTCAGCATCTGGCTTTCATAGGCCGTGACGGACTTCATTTTCGTCTCGATGGTGCTGGAGATGTCCACAACGAATGAGGCTGTCGGATGAATACGAAGGTGGATGCTGAAATAGTGCAGCAGCATCGGTGGCCACCACGGATCACCTGCCAGGTCAGACCGGCTGAGCTTTGACCAGAATCTCGCGTCGTCGCACAATTGGCTGGCAGCAACATGATCAGGATGCGCATCCTGCCAGTAGGGAACAAGCAGCATCTGAGGTCTGGTTTGACGGAAGACTTCCGCCAGTCGCCGACGAGCATCCAGTGTCGGCTGCAGAGACCGATTCGGCAGGTTTAGATTGGACCGCCAGCTCAAGCCCAGAATCTCCGTCGCATTGTCAGTTTCCTCCCTGCGGATCTCCGGAGTGCCGTGGGGCGTCGGTTCACCGCTGGTCAGATCCACGACTCCGACTCGCAAATTCTGCTGAAGAGAAACCGCGATTGTGCCTCCGACGCTGATTTCCGCATCGTCGGGATGAGGTGCCACAACAAGAATGTCAAGAGGTTGCATATTTGGGCTCGGAAGAACTGACTTGAGCAGTAAATTGCCCTGAATGAAATTTCCCGCCGCAGATCGATCCGCTCTGGCAGCGTTTGAGACCTGACGAACGGAGTCTATGGTACCAGGGCAAAAAAAATGAAACGCTCGGTCTCTCAAATTCGCCTGGTTTGTGTCTTGCTCGTCGCCCTGTTTGTGTCCGGGTGTTCGCTTGTTGAGTCTCCGACATCAGCAATGCGTCGGGTGAAGCGGACCTTTACTCCCAACCCGCATGACTGGGACTCAAAGGCCTCCGATGACAAAGGCGAATGGGATTTTGTCGGAGACGAAGGTCGCGGCGATCAGCCCCGTGAACGCGATCCAGATCAATGGTTCAAGAAGTACCTGATGTCCGACAAAGCCAACGCCATCGAACGCAATCTTGGCTTCGATTAATGCGCGGTGCCGGGGTGATTCGGTGGGTGTCGGTTCTCGCGTCGGAGACACGAGCCACTTTGTTTCTCTACTGCGGTTCGGATTCGTCTGAATCAACAGGGATAGCAGCATTCCTATTCGGTGTTCCCAGGCCTTTGAGATATTTACCGATCAGGAATCCTGGAAGCGACGCGATTCCCTGTACCAGAACAAGCTCAACATTCCAGACTTCGACGCGATTCTGAGTGTAAAAGTAAACTGCCAGCAGCCCCGCGGGTCCGGCCAGCAGGCCGCCAATGATTCCCGCATACAAGGGTTTTGAACAGACCAAAGCACCGCCGACGAGCCCACCCAGAGTGGCCAACGTCACGCCTGTTTGGAGAGAAATGGGGATGCCAATTCCAAACCCATTCATCTCAAGCGCAGGGAGCCCGCAAAGAAAGACGAAAACAAGCAGTCCCGCCTTCTGCAGCCAGTTCAATTCATCCGATGCCGGTGTATTAACCATCGCACTTCTCCTGTGCTGCTCCTGAACGCGATGTTCGCTCGAAGAATCATGTGGCGGCGAACGTTCCTTCTTACCCAACGCGCTGTCGCAGGTAGATTTCTTCGAGACTTGCCATTGAATCGGCTTCTGCGGCAGGCTTGTCGCTGCGAAGCACAACCAACTTCGGGTCTCGCAGGCTGAGTACCCCTGTGACCTGATCACGTGCAATCCCTTCGAATCGAACAGTCACCACAATGGAGGGTCGCAGCGCCACACCGGGCCGGGCTCCCGACGCGCTGGGACGTTCCATGCGCTGACCGGTCATCAAGCCTTCACGCATGATCTCACGCTGGATCTCCATTTCGCGAACGCGGTCAACTCCCGCCACATCACCGACGATGTCATAGCCTCCCTGGCTGTTGCGAGCACCGATCACGTACGAGCCAAACATGCCGGCATTCTCTTTGGTAGTGACCGCGCGAGTCGCTCCCAGCAGGACAAGATCCAGCGTGATCTCCGGCTTGCGTTTCTTCCAGCCCGGATCTCTCGTGGATAGTCGATACGGAGCATTCAGTTCTTTGGTGATGATGCCCTCGTAACCCTGCGCTCGAAAATGATGAAACAGACGATTCAGATCATCCTTGCTCTGAGCCATCTGGCCTTCGCTGATCGAAATCGGGATGGCAAGCGGCCGCCCCTGCACAGGTGCCAGCAGCGACATCAGCATCTGCCGGCGTTCATGCAGCGGTCTGGTCGTGAGATCCATTCCGTTCAGGTAGAGCAGGTCGAATGCGGCGAACTTCAGATTCACCGGAATGGCAGCCTGTCCCTGCAATGATGCATATACCTCGTAGACCGATGCAGGCCGAGCCCCCGCTTCAATATCGAGAACAGTTCCAAACAGCTCCCCATCGACGATGCAGTTCGATGCTGGAATATTCCTGATCGACACTTCGATGCCGGTAATCTGCTCCAGCCAGTCGCCTCGATTTCGAGTGTAGGCACCACACAGCACAGAACCTCGAGTATCCGTTGACTTGTGCAGCAGCAGACGAATCCCGTCGTATTTTCGTTCGACCCAAACCGGCAATTCAGAATCTTCAATGTCCGCGACCATGCCGCCTGACAGCATCGGTCGAACCGGAACCAGTGGCTGCAACTGAATCCGACGCAGCCCGTCAACTCCTTCGCTCAACAGCACGCTGGCAACTTTGAATGCGTCCGTCAGCGCCATTGCATGACTGACCTGTTCCTCGGATGCTCCAAACTTCTGTGCGAGCAGGCGAGCAATCAGAGGACCCTGGTAGTCAAATCCAAGTCCCGCCTTTTGCAGCAGCAGACGAGCCAGAAAATAGGCTTCCAGCTTGCCACAGCGACTGAACAAACTTCTCAGAACTCGAAAGCGAGTCGTCTGGCCGGCATCGGGCAGAAATCGCAGCGTTCGAATCACTTCAGCCGCTGTGAGCGGTGAATCGGATTTCAGCGACGGACGGTTCTCCGCGCACATCACCGCGATGTCGCCCACCTGAGTCAGCCGGTCCAGACATTCTCGACGCGACATCAACTTGAGGCTCATTAACAGTCGCACCAGACTGTCGCGCCGCACTGAACTTCGGCGGCCCATGAACACATCACCCAGAATGCACCCAAGCTGCTCTTCCAGAGTCAGTCCGATGTTGCGATTCAGAAAATCGGCAAGCAGAGCTTCCCGAGCCGCAGTGTCCGGCGGTGCTGCGATCCTGAGGCCGAAAATTGACGCCGCCCGTTCAGGGTCCAGCATCGACAGTGGCAGGAAGAATGCACGGCAGAGGCTATAGAACGGAATGGAATCGAACGCGTCGATCGCCACTCCTTCGGCCTTCTCTGATGAAAGACGTCGAATCAGAAACTGCAGGTGGTCCGAAATGCCAAGCTCCTGATCCGCATCCGGATCCGACGGACCGCCGATCCCCCGAGTAAACTCCGAGAGCTGACTGGCTCTGGAAAGCCATGCTTTCACGTCATTGGTCTGAACAATCTTCATGCGTGCTCCGGACAGATTTGTCTGCGGATCGAAAAATCACAGATTCCGTCATCGTCATTCGCACTGTATCGTCTATCGTGCCGCTGAACACCGTCCAGCCCCAGCGTGTGAACAGAAATTTTCCGTGCCCAGCTTACCGACACCAGAAGACTCCAGCCCGAAGCCTGCAAGCGGCGCCAAATCAGCGACGTCGCCCGAGCCTGCTCGTCGCTGGAATATTGTCGCCCTGTTGATTCATCAGGTGCTCTTCCGCATCGCATGGATCTTCAAGACGGAAAGCGTCATCATGCCGGCGTTTCTGGACACCGTCTCTGACTCCGGCTTTATTCGCGGCGCTTTGCCGCTGCTGAATCGAACCGGACAATCTGTTGCGCCGCTATTGATGTCGGACCGTCTGTCGTCTGCTCCCAGGAAGGCCGCGTGGCTCAGTCGCACGACCTTTCTGATGGGCACACCGTTTCTCTTTCTGTCCTTCAGCATCTGGTACGCGGATGCGAAGCTGCCGGAGTGGTTCGCCGTTGCCTTCCTTGTCGCGTACGCCGTCTTCTTCTGCCTGCATGGTGTGAATGAAATGGCTGCCAGCACCGTGCTGGGAAAACTGGTGGAGCCATCCGTCAGAGGACGGCTACAGGCCGCAGCGAGTACTCTGGGAACAACCTTCGCGATCACTCTGGCGGTGCTGCTGCTGAGTCGATGGCTGACCGCACCGGGGCAGAGACCCTTTGAATGGATCTTCCTGTTTGTGGGCAGCGTCATGATGATTGCCGGTGTCTGGGCTCGGGCTCTTCGTGAACCGATCGATTCAACAGGTGATCGCACGGCACGTCGAACGTCAGTCCTGTTCCGCGACACGTTTGCTTTGCTTCGAACCGACAAAGTCCTTCGACGACTCTGCGTGACAGCCGTCCTGTTCATTTTTTCTCAGATCATCTTTCCCCATTACCAATGGCTCGGGCTTTCACTTCCCGGTTCAAAACGAACGGCTTTAATGACCTGGGTCATTGCTCAGCATGTCGGGGCCGCCGTATTCAGCACGATCTCCGGCTTTCTTGCAGACCGTTTCGGGACTCGAGCGGCTCTGAGACTGCTGCTCACCTGCGCCGCGTTTGCTCCGCTTCTGGCGATTGGTCTTGCGGAATTCAGCACCTTCTCGTGGTACTGGATCACGTTCTTCTGGATTGGGCTCGTCCCGGTCACTCTGCGCATGCAGGTGAATTATGCCATTGAGATTGTGGCCAGAGAACGGCACCCGGAATACATCAGCACGCTCAATCTGTGCATGGCGATCCCTTTTCTATTCTCGCCACTGGTCGGAGGATTCGTCCACTGGTTCGGCCACATCGTGCCATTCTGCGCCGTGTCAATCATTGTCCTGACTGGCTCACTGCTGACATGGACGATGAAGGAACCACGACGCGACAATTATCCGGCCAAACAGCAAATAGCGGAAGGGCGCAAGACCTCCGGTTAAGCCGCTTTGTTACGTCGCAAACAGTTCTTTCACGGCTTTGCCTTTGGCGTCCTGAGTCACGTAGAACGGCCGTCCTTCGATTTCAAAGCCGGCCTGCGGGCTGATTCCCATCGCGGTCATAATGGTGGCATGAAGATCTGAAATGGTGACGGGATTTTCAACGGCGATCAGCGGACGAGTCTCCGCGGTCCTGCCATAAACGAATCCCTTCTTCATTCCGCCGCCGAACATCACAACACTGGTTCCGCCGGTGAAATGGCGATGCAGCCCGAAGTGTTTCATCTCCATGACTCGTTCCACTTTCTCCGTGGCCTGATCCGCGGCCGTCGAACCAGGAACGCCTTCAATCAACGCATCGCGACTAAACTCTGAAGCAATAATCACCAGAGTCCGATCCAGCAATCCTCGAAGTTCCAGGTCCTTAATCAGCTGCGCGATCGGGGCATCCATTTCCGAATGCATGCGAGTCAGAGTCTCATGGCCGCTGGCGTGAGTATCCCAGTGAAGGAACGGAACGTATTCCGTCGTGACTTCGACAAACCGAGCCCCCGCTTCGACCAGCCTGCGAGCCAGCAAACAACCGCGACCGAATCGACTCGTGTCGTAAACCGAACGTGATGCTTCGGGCTCAAGACTAACGTCAAACGCGTCACGATCTTTGGAACTGAGCAAACGGTAAGCATTCTCCATCGAACGCAGCATGGACTCCTGCTGGTAGTCGCTGACGTACTGCCGCTGAGGATTCCTGTCGAGCAGACGTTTGAACAGCTTCTGCCGATCCGCAAATCGCTCGGACGTCATCTTGCCCGGAGGACGAACGGACTGAGCTGCTTCTTCCGGAAACGGCAGATTCATCGGTCCGAATTCTGTGCCGAAAAAGCCCGCCGTTGTGAACGCTTTGAGTTCTTCGCTTTCACCCACTCCTTCCAGCCGTTGTCCAATATTGATGAAGGCGGGAATGACGGGGTTGCGAGGCCCCAGGATTTTCGCCATCCACGATCCAAGATGCGGACAGGCCACGGTCTGCGGTGGGACGTAGCCGGTATGCCAGTGATACTGATGCCGGGAATGCAGGATGCTCCCGAGGTCCGGCTGCACTGCGGATCGAATCAATGTTGCTCGATCCATCACCGAGGCAATCTTCTCCAGCCCTTCGCAGATCTGCACACCCGGCACGGCGGTGTCGATGGCCGGAAAGGTACTCAGCATATCGCTGACTGGCAGGCCCTGGCGAAACGGCTCGTAGTGTTTCGGATCGAACGTATCCGGAGCCGCCATGCCTCCGCCCATCCACAGCAGGATGCACGAATCCGCAGTTGCCGGCGGATGAACGACGTCCGACAAATCCGCTCGCAGTTCCCGCGGGGCGGATACGGCCATCGCGGCTGCCGCAGCGGCCGCCATCGCCTTCAGGAATTCTCTTCGCTGCTCCTTCTCGCTGGACAATTCGGACACAGCAGACAATTGCGACGATCGTGCCACGACTCGGCTCCCTGACATTTCGAATCCAAACCTCGCCCCACAGTGTAACGACTGGACAGTTCTGCGAGCAAACAGACTCTGAACGCAAAGTGGCTCGTCTCTCCGAGGCGAGATGTTCGGGAGGTCTGGATTTTTTTGTAGATGAGACAGACGGGGGTTCCCGCGTCGGGGATACGGGTGACTTTGGGGAAGCAAGATCCCGAGTCGGAGACACGGGCTACTTTGGGGAAAGGGGTTGCCGCGTCGGAGACACGGGCTACTTTGGGGGGACGGTGGGACTTTTGCTCTCTGGTGGTCGGGCTGTTAGGCTCCGCTGAAATGATCGCTCGCGATGTTGGCGAGCAACCTGGTTCACTGATCCCCTTCTGGCAGTTCCTATGATTGCGCGAACGGCGATGTCGATGTCTTTCACGGTGTGCCTTCTGGCTGTACTCGGGTCGCTGTGCGAGGGAACACTTGAGGCGGCGGATCGCCCGCCGAACATCGTCTTTATCCTTGCCGATGACCTTGGATTTCAGGAACTTGGATGTTTCGGTCAGCAGAAGATCCGAACTCCCAATCTGGATCGACTTGCGGCCAGCGGGATAAAGCTGGTTCAGCATTATTCCGGAAACGCCGTGTGTGCACCGTCGCGCTGTGTGCTGATGACGGGCAAACATCCGGGACATGCATGGGTCCGCGACAACAGTGAAATGCAACCGGAAGGACAAAAGCCCATACCGGATTCTGAAGTGACGATTGCTGAAGTGCTGAAACAGAACGGCTACGTCACCGGAGCATTCGGCAAATGGGGACTCGGCGGACCAGGCTCCGAGGGTGAACCGCTGCGGCAGGGATTTGACCGGTTCTTCGGATACAACTGTCAGCGGCATGCTCACAGTTACTATCCGGACTATCTGTGGGATAACGATCGACGCATCGTGCTGGACAATGCCCCGGCAGTTCCTGGCCACGCGAAGCTTGCTGCCAGCGCTGATGCGAATGATCCATCGAGCTACAGCGCGTTCAAGGGCAAGGACTACGCGCCGGATCGGATTCGCGATGCCGCTGTCGACTTCATGCGGGACAACAAGGATCGTCCGTTCTTTCTGTACTTTCCTTCCACGCTTCCTCACGTGGCACTTCATGTTCCCGATGCCGAGCTGGATCCGTACCTCAAGCTGGGCTGGAACGATCCTCCGTTCACCGCGGCGAAAGGCGGCTATACGCCCCACTTCACTCCTCGCGCGGCCTATGCGGCCATGATCAGTCGGCTGGATCATGATGCCGGCGTCCTGATGGATGAGCTTCAGAAGCTGGGGCTCGCGGAAAACACGCTGATTGTATTCTCGGGTGACAACGGGACGACTCATCTGGCCGAAGAAGTGGATGTGCCGTTCTTCAACAGCGTGGGAGGCCTTCGCGGACTGAAGGGCTCGTTGTACGAAGGCGGCGTGCGAGTTCCCACGATCGTGTCGTGGCCGGGCCATATTGTTCAGGGCACTGAATCGAATTACGTGAGCGGCTTCGAAGACTGGATGCCCACACTGCTGACCGCTGCAGGCTGCGATTCTTCCATCCCGGCCGGCGTCGATGGCGTCAACCTGCTTCCGCTGCTGACCGGAAAACCTCAGTCAGAACGCCCGTGGCTGTATCGTGAGTTTCCTGGGTACGGCGGCCAGCAGAGTTTCCGAAAGGGTCAGTGGAAGCTCGTACGCCAGCAACTCAACAAGGGCGAGGTCGTTTCGGAATTGTACGACATGGTCAACGATTCGTCTGAAAGCAAAGACGTCGCGAAGGAGCATCCGGAACTTGTGAAGGAACTGGAAACGCTGATGATGGCTCAGCGAACGCCTTCAGAGTTGTTTCCATTGAGGCCGTTTGATCAGCCGGCGCAGGGAGTGGGGAGGAAGAAGAAGGGGAAGGAGTGATTGGGGGGTTGGGCATCAAGGCTGCGATTAAGAATAAGATCAAGATTAAGAGTAAGAACTCGGGCAGGATCAGGGGCTCCTTACGCTCCCCTCCCAAACGCAGTTTGGGAGGGGTCGAGCGAGCGCCAGCAAGCTCGGGGGAGGGCCGCGAATATTGGATCGCGTTGCTGGCAAACAGCGAAAACAGAATGAGAGTCCGATGACGAAGTACTTTGTGGAAGGCGGAGCACAGGGAGCCCCTGAACGGAATCAGGGACACACCGGTGTGCCAGTACAATCGAAAATCGTCGTCAGTGGACCACTGATGCCGACGGAACTTTGGGCGAAGTTCCCGACACCGCTGCGGCCGTTTCTGGTTCGGCTCACGCCCCATGATCTGGTAGAGACCGATGCCACACACCTGGAAGCTCAGCCGAATCTGCGACTTTCGGAATTCATCCTCACAGCATCTCCTGAAATCGCGTCGCTCCCTGCAGCCTTCGAAACAATGCGTCTCTCCGAAGTCGGACCAGGCAGAAGTTCTCTGCGGTTTGCTCCCTTGAACAACGCTCTTCGAAGTGTGGTGAAAACACTGGGGCTGTCGGCGTATGCTCAGAAATGTGTCGAAGCGGGAATCCTGCTTCATCATGATTTTCTGGACGAATCCCACGCGGTCTCACAGACGCTGGAAGGTGTCGGAAGTCCTGCCACGGCTGATTACTGGCATGGGATCATGCATCGCAGGGAACCCGATGCAGGCAATGCTTCGTATTGGTTCCGTCGAGTCGGCTCGCATCCGGCACTGCAGAGTCTGGGACAAAATCTGATCGCCTGGCTCACCGAGCTGCAGGTTTCGGAAGCCGTTCTGCGTCTGGCTGAAACGGTGCTGAGCAAACGAACGGCCGTGGATCCCTATCGCCTGATTGAGCTTTCTCAGTCCGCTCTGAAGAATCCAGGATCCGACGTCGAACTGACCGTGAAGCACATTCAGAATCTTGAAGTGTTCAATCTGCTGACCTTTAGCCTGGAAGATCATCGTGGCACGTGATGACATTTATTCAAACCCACTTTCGCGAGTGGGAGATTTTGAATTCGATGACCAGGTCGTCCGAGTCTTTCCTGACATGATTGCTCGTTCTGTGCCTGGGTATGGTTCCATTCTGGGGCTGATGGAACAGCTGGCATCACGTTTCGTGCGGCCGGAAACGACCGTCTGGGACTTGGGTTGTTCGCTGGGAGCCTGCACGCAGTTGATTCGCCGACGGACACCGCTCAATTGTGTCATCCACGCCGTCGACAATTCCGCCGCGATGGTGGCGAGACTTCGAAAGCAGATTGACGAGGCATGGGGTGTCGGATGTCCGGTCGAAGTGCATGAGTCCGACCTGCGGGAAGTGTCGATCTCCTCCGCGTCTCTCGTCATTCTGAATCTGACGCTGCAGTTTGTTCCGCTGGCGGATCGCGATGCGGTCATCCGGAAGATCTGCGAAGGACTGATCCCCGGAGGTGCTTTACTGCTGTCGGAGAAGATCTGTTTCGAAGATGCATCGCAACAGGAATTGCTGACAGAGCTTCATCACGACTTCAAACGGGCCAACGGCTACAGCGACCTCGAGATTGCTCAGAAGCGCACGGCCATTGAAAACCGGCTGTTGCCCGAACAGCTTTCCACCCACATCGACCGCCTCAGGAATGCCGGCTTCCGAACCGTTGCGCCGTGGTTTCAGTGCTTCAATTTCGTGTCGATTCTGGCCGTTCGGTGATTACTCTCGTAAGTCCCCTTTTTCGCATTACGCCGATGCCGCCGACGCCAATCGCCTTCACAGACTTTGTGAGCGTTCGCGTGGGTGAAGGCAGTCCTGCTCGGCCTTTCGCATGACGATGGCAGTTTTGCCGATGGCATCCATCAGGCTGCGTACCGACGCATGCAGAGGAACCAGGAACTCATCCTCAACCTTCTGACTGATCGGATCATGCCAAAATTCCTGAGTCGCTCGCCACGACATCTCCAGTTGTTTCAAGGCATCCTCCAGCCTTGCGGCCGGACTGATAAAGTCGACTCGTTTCATGGCGAAGTTCCCGAAGTACCGATGAACGTGCTTTGCTTGAGTAGGTAACGCGGGATGGCAGGGAACGACCGCTGAAAAACTGGAGAAGGGATGGGATTAATATGAGTAATGGGAGCGAGAGGAATGATGGAGCCGGATGCCTAGAGCAGTCCGTAGCGCTGGAGGGTAGTTTTCAGGGCAGCGATCTGGGAATCCGTCAGTGGCGTCAGCGGAAGGCGTACTTCGCCGCAGTCCTTGCCCAGCATTCGAATGGCTGCTTTGACAGGAATCGGGTTCGTGGACAAACCCAGCATGTCTCGGCACAGCGGGAACAGCTTGTGATGCAGTTCCTGAGCCAGTGCGATGTTGCCTGACTGGAACGCTGTGATCATGGCCTTCACATCTTTTGGAACGATGTTGCCCGCCACGGAAACAACCCCGCTGGCACCCAGAGACAGCAGTGGCAGCGTCAGGCTGTCGTCACCCGACAGAACAGTCAGGTCCGAAGCAGACAGAATCTGCGACGCCTGATCCATCGAACCTGTTGATTCCTTGATCGCAACCACGCTTGGACATGTGTCGGCGATTCGGCAGATGGTTTCCGGTTCCATGTTCTTGGCGGTTCGGCCCGGAATGTTGTACAGCACGATCGGCAGGTCCACATGCTCCGCCACCGCGCGGAAGTGCTGGAAGAATCCTTCCTGAGTCGGCTTGTTGTAATACGGAGCCACCATCAGCGCGCCCGTTGCACCAGCCTTCTTGGCCGACTTCGTCAGACGAATGGCTTCCGCAGTGCTGTTGGACCCAGTTCCCGCCATGACCTTGATGCGTCCCGCGGAGTAATCGCAGGTCAGCGAGATGACTCGTTCATGTTCATCATGTGACAGCGTCGGGCTTTCACCCGTTGTTCCAACAGGAACCAGACAGTCCGTGCCGGATTCCACATGGAAGTCGATCAGCGTTTTCAGCATGTCCTCATTCAGCGAACCATCGCTGTTCATTGGAGTCACCAAAGCGACCGACAATCCCGAGAACATTTCGCCGCGACGTGCCATGATTCAGGTTCTTTACTCGTAATAGTAGAAGGTGGACTTCTGTCAATGAGCCAATCTGAGCTTCAATCTGGTGTCCAGACACACCATCCCTGATTGCGGCCCGTCGAAATGCTCGTTTCCAGGCAATTCGGAGCAACATACTGTCCGCAAGAATAGCGGTCTGTTTCCGGAGTTCAAATCCGCCCGCAGACTTCCTGAGAACGGCAGAAAAATTGTAAAGCGATTGTCCTCAATCGCTCCTTTGCCGCACCGTCACCTGTGTAAAGCGATTGTCCTCAATCGCTCCCACGTCACACCGCCAGTGTAAAGCGATTGTCCCCAATCGCTCCCGCGTCAGAAATCGCTTCCGCGTCAGACTGCTCGACGGTACTCCCAAATGGAATCAACGACTGAGGACAGTCGTTTTACACTGATGGACCCAACGACTGAGGACAGTCGTTTTACACTGACGCCCGCGTCTTCCAGTCGAAACCGGCCATGCTGGAAAGAGCATGCATCAGTGAATGAGTTCCCATGCGGCCATGTCCCTGAGACTTTACGGCCATGTAAAGCTGCTGAGCGAGGGCGAGGCCTGGCATGGACAGACCCATTCGGCGTGATTCATCCAGCGCGATGCCCATGTCCTTGATGAAATGTTCAACGAAGAAACCGGGATCGAAGTTGTTGGCGATAATTCGAGGTCCCAGATTCGAAAGCGACCAGCTTCCTGCGGCCCCGCTGGAAACGGACTGCAGGACGGTGTTGAGATCCAGGCCGGCCTTGTAACCGTACAGCAGAGCTTCACAGACACCGATCATTCCTGCGGCAATCAGAATCTGATTCACCGTCTTCGTATGCTGTCCCGCCCCGGCTGGTCCCTGATGCACGATGGTCTTTCCCATCGCCGACCAAAGCGGCTGCAGAGCCGTCACGACGTCCTCATCTCCCCCAATCATGATCGACAATGCGGCATTGCGAGCACCGATGTCGCCCCCGGAAACAGGTGCGTCGACACTGTGAACGCCTTTCTTCTTTGCAGCCTCATAGATCTCGACCGCAAGAGCAGGCTGGCTGGTGGTCATGTCGACCAGTACACATCCCGGTCGACTTCCTGCCAGAGCCCCCTCGGCCCCCAGCATGACTTCTCGCACATCGGACGGAAACCCAACGATGGAAAACACGACGTCGGAGTTCTCTGCAACGGCTTTCGGGGTCGGTGCCCAGGCAGCCCCTTTTGCCACCAGAGCGTCCGCTTTGGCTTTCGTGCGAGAATACACGGTGGCGGAAAACCCTGCGGCAATCAGGTGGCCACACATGCTGGAACCCATTACGCCCGTTCCAATCCAGCCAACACGAGTCTTACCCGGAATAATCTGAAGCACGTTTGTCTTCCTGTCTGTATTTGATGACGTCCACTGAGCTTCGCAGTATAGTTCGACCGGCGCGAAGTTCTATCGGGCGACTGTCAGATCTCACGGATCACAGTGTCGCTCGCTGAATCAATGATTTTTGCTTCCGCAGGAAGCTGAGTGATCCAATGGAAATTGCTGCACAGAAAATTGCGTTTGTGGGAACAGGCCAGATGGCCACGGCGATGGCGGCCGGATTTGTTCGGAGCCTGCTGAAGCCGGAACAGATCTCAGGCTATGACCCATTCCCCGCGGCGCGGGAACATTTTCTGAAGGCCACCGGAGCCGGCGCGCTGGTGTCCGATTCGCTTCAAACTGTGCTGGCGGGTGCGAGCGTCATCGTGCTTGCCGTGAAGCCGCAGGTGATGTCGACGGCGCTTCAGCAGGTGTTTGCTTCGATCAAAGGAAACCCACTGGTCGTTTCGGTGGCCGCGGGTGTAACGATCGCACGCCTTTCCTCTGGTCTGCCGGAGGGTACTCGTGTGATTCGTGTCATGCCGAACACTCCCTGCCTGATCGGCAAAGGTGCCAGCGGACTCACCGCAGGGCCAACGGCAACTCAGGACGATGTGCAGCTGGTCGTGCAACTGCTGTCCACAATTGGCATCGTGGAGACTGTCAGTGAAGCATTGCTGGATGCTGTGACAGGTCTCTCCGGAAGTGGCCCGGCGTATGTCTTTCAAATGATCGAAGCGTTGAGTGATGGCGGAGTCAAGATGGGCCTGCCTCGCGCAACGGCAACTCGACTTGCGGCGATGACTCTGCTGGGGTCCGCGGAGATGCTGCTGACAACCGGGCAGCATCCCGGTGTTCTGAAAGATGGTGTGACGAGTCCCGGAGGCACAACGATTGCCGGACTTCACGCGATGGAAACAGGCGGTGTCAGAGCTGCTCTGATGAATGCTGTGGAAGCCGCGACTCTGCGATCACGCCAGCTGGGACAAACATGATGACGGCCGAGGGGCAGCTTGCCTGGTGCAATGGAACGTTCCTGCCGGCCGATGCACTGGCAGTTCCGTACTTTGATCTCGGCGTCGTCGCCGGTGCGTCTGTCACTGAGATGGCAAGGACATACGGTCATCGTCCATTTCGCCTGGAACGACATGTTCGGCGACTCACCGAATCCTTGAAGTCGCTTGGGTTCCCCTGTGAATACCAAAGCAACGATTGGATCGACGCAGCAGCGTCAATCGTTGAGCACAATGCGAAGCAGACTTCACCCCGGGATGAACTGGGAATCGTGATGTTTGCGACCGCAGGAACGAACCCGACGTATCTGGGCGGGAAGGGGAGTGTCGGAACAGCGGCGATTCACACGTTTCGCCTGCCATTCGAATTGTGGCGGACTTCTCTTTCCAGTGGAGCCAGGCTCAGCATTCCATCGCTGCGGCAGATTTCGTCTCAGTCCCTGCCGGTCGATCATAAGATTCGCAATCGCCTTCACTGGTGGCTGGCTGATCGCCAGGCCACAGACATTGAACCGGGAAGTCGAGCACTCCTTTTGAACGCACAGAACCTGGTGACGGAAACATCCACGTCGGCTTTTCACGCGGTGATCAACGGGGAAATCGTCACGTCGGATCGGGATGTCCTTGCAAGCATCAGCAGTGAGGTGGCTGAAGAACTTGCAACAAC
>JAXMBV010000009.1:0-252905 GCA_046349695.1 Planctomycetaceae bacterium
TCCGGCCGTCTCGATCACCAGACCTACTTCAAGTCCCTGCGGATCGACCAGTCCCGCATGGAACTGGTGGCACTCGATCGCATTCTGGGCGCATGGCTCGATGAAGCCGTGCTTGTCAGCGGACTCTTGCCGACCGGACAGGGGCTGATTGCCGAATGGCCCCATCAATGGTTCTGGGACGGACACGAACATGTCGACCCGGCCAAAGAAGCCTCGGCACAGGCCACTCGGCTTGCCTCTATGACCACGACGCTGGCGGATGAATACGCGCGTCGCGGTCAGGACTGGGAAACACAACTGCGTCAGCGTGCCAAGGAGATCGCGCTGATGCAAAAACTCGGACTCTCCACTGTCTCCAGCACGCCTCAACCTTCACCGGAGGACACTGATGTCGTACCCAACGAAGACCCCGTTGCCGCCGAATAACACGCGAACTCTGCAGCTGACTGCTGGCGGATCCATTCAGATCGAAGCGGCGTCTGCGGACGGTTCGAACGCAGCACTGCCGCGTTTTCAGATGGTCGCTTACACCGGAACTCCCATGCGAGTCTCCGGCTGGCGACATCCGGTCGTGCTGGATCTGGCCGGCATGTCGATCCCTTCCCAGTCGCGACCGATTCGTTTCGGTCATGACGCCCTCGCCGGCGTGGGCCACACGGACAGCATCCGGGTGGAACAGGGACAGCTGATGGCGGCCGGCATTGTGTCGCGGGATACACCGGCGGCCCGGGAAGTGGTCACCAGTTCGAAGAATGGATTCCCCTGGCAGGCGTCTGTCGGGGCCAGTGTTGAAGAGTTTGAATTCGTCAAGGAGCACCAGCAGGTGACCGTCAACGGCAAACAACATCAGGGACCGCTTAACGTGGTGCGACGCTCCACGCTGGGGGAAATCAGCTTCGTCGATCTCGGTGCCGATGGTGCCACCAGCGCCAGTGTGGCCGCTACCCATGTCGATGATGACATGGATGACGATACACTCGACGCTCAGGACGATGACGTACAAATCGTTTCCAGCGGAGCAGCCTCTCCATCGGGTTCCAGTGTGGCTCTCTGCACTCCGATGCCGGGAGCATCCGGGACTGACACCGTCTCTCGAATCCGTGCTCAGGCAGCGGCGGAAATCGAACGCATCGACGGCATTCGTCGCCTGTGCAACGGTCGACATGCTCGGATCGAAGCCCAGGCGATCCGCGATGGCTGGGACATCCAGCGCACCGAGCTGCAGATTCTCCGCGACAATCGTCCGACGGCTCCTTCGGTCCATGTGCCGGAATGCACCATCAACGCTCAGGTGCTGGAAGCCGCCTGTCTACGGACCGCCAAGTCCAACTCGGTCGAAGCGCTGTACGACGACCGCACGCTGGAACTGGCCGATCAGCGCTTCCGTGGCGGCATCGGACTGCAGGAACTGCTGCTGGAAGCCGCATGGGCCAACGGTTACACCGGACGCAGCTTCCGCGACAGCCGTGCCGTAATGCGAGCGGCCTTCGGACAGGACGTGCAGGCCGGCTGGTCGACGATCGACATCGGCGGCATCCTGTCCAACGTCGCCAACAAGTTTCTGCTGGAAGGCTTCTTCAGCGTCGAACGCGTCTGGCGCAACATCTGTGCGGTCCGCAATGTGTCGGACTTCAAGACGGTGACCAGCTACAGATTGATCGGCAAGGATCAGTACGAGCAAGTCGCTCCCGGCGGAGAACTGAAGCACGGAACACTCGGCAACGAACAGTACTCCAACAAGGCCGACACCTACGGCCTGATGTTGTCGATCGATCGCCGAGATTTCATCAACGATGACCTCGGAGCGATTACCACGGTCCCACGCAAGCTCGGTCGCGGATCCGGTCTCAAGATCAACGACGTGTTCTGGACGATCTTCCTGAACAACGCCGCGTTCTTCGTCGCCGGCAACAAGAACTACCAGGCCGGCACAGACACGGTGCTGACCATCGACGGCATGACCAAGGCCGAAGTCACCTTCATGGATCAGGTGGACGGCGACGGCAAACCGATCGGTGTGATGCCGGCGATTGTCCTCGTACCGACCGCGCTGTCGGCCGTGGGCACTCAGCTCTACAAGTCGGTCGAGCTGCGTGACAACACCTCCGGAGCCAAGTTCCCGGTCGCGAACCCCCATCAGGGCAAGTTCCGGGTGGAAGTCAGTCGCTATCTCGCCAATGCCTCCTACACCGGCAACTCTGCCAAGGCGTGGTACCTGCTCTCTGAACCCACCGATCTGCCGGTGATTGAAGTTGCGTTCCTCAACGGCCAGGAGTCGCCCACGATCGAAACCGCCGAAGCCAACTTCAACGTGCTGGGCGTCCAGATGCGCGGTTACCACGACTTCGGCGTGGCCCTGCAGGACCCACGCGGCGGCGTGAAGATGAAGGGCGAGGTTTAGCAATGGGTGAGACCCCTTGACCTGATGCGGGCTGCCGCCCAGAGGACATGGGACGCTCACGTTGTTCGCTGCCGGATTGGAACCACCACACTTTTGAGAGGATTTGAAGCGTCATGCCACAGGCAACATTCGTTCTGGAAGGGGACACGATCGACTACACGGCCGCCGCGGCGGTGGCGGGTGGCGATGTCGTCGTGCAGGGAGATCTGGTGGGAGTCGTCACACGAACCCTGGCGATTGGTGAACTTGGTTCGCTGATCGTCGAGGGTGTCCTCGACTTCAACAAGCTCACCAACGTGGCCTACACCGTCGGCACCATTCTGTATTGGGACGACACCAACAACGTCGTCACCACGACGGCCACCGGCAACAAGGTCATTGGCAAGGTGGTGCGGGCCGCCGCAACGACCGATCCGACCGTCCGTATCCGCCTGAGTCAGTGACGGAGCGACGGCCGTGGGAGACCTGCTCGACAAAGGCTCAGCCTGGCTGGAAAGCCAGCGAAAGCTGCACATGACCCGCGACGTGATCTACGCCCGCGGGATCATCACGGTCCCGGTCAAAGCGACGATTGGTCGCACGGAGTATGAGACGGACGATGGGCAGGTCGTCCGCACGGAATTCACGGATCGTGATTTTCTGATCACGGTGGCCGACCTGATCCTCAACGGGATTGCCACGCTGCCGGAAGAAGGCGATCAGATCCGGGAAACGCAGGGCACGAACCTGCTGATCTTCGAGGTGATGGGCTGGAGATACTCCGATCCCTATCGCCGGACCTTTCGAATTGAAACCAAACATGTCGGAACGGAGCCCGTGTAATGTCAGTGGTCAGCGATGTGGCGGATGCGATTGTGGCCGAACTCAATGCGGCCACACTCAGTCAGCCGGTCAGTGCCGTACGCACGTATCTGCCGCAGTACAAACTGACGGAGATGCAGACGCTGCATGTGACGGTCGTGCCCAAGGGCATTGTGGTGGCCAATCCGGATCGCAGCCGCAGTCAGTCGGATTACAGCTTCGATGTGGCCGTACAGAAGAAGTTCAGCAGCGGCTCGAATGACGAGCTGGATGCCCTCATTCAGCTGGTGCAGGACATCATCCTGCTGTTTCGGACGAAACAGCGACTGGATTCGTTTCCGAATGCGTTCTGGCTCAAGACGGAAGTCCCGGTGCTGTACGCTCCGGAACACATGGAACAACTGCGTCAGTTCACCAGTGTGCTGACGCTGACCTACCGAGTCATCCAATGATCGGCATGCGGCTGAAAGCTGCGAAGGGCCTGTTCTTTGACCGGTCCCGCGTGATCAACGCCACCGACCGAACCAACCGCAGAGACCTGTCCCGTTTTGGAGCCTTCGTGCGGCAGCGAGCGCGATCGAGTATCCGCACTCGCAAACGCATCTCCGAACCGGGCCAGCCACCGACCAATCGCACGGGCCTGCTCAAACGCAACATCTTCTTCGTCTACGAACCAACCCGACGCAGTGTGGTGATCGGTCCTGTGCTGCTCAACAAAAGCTCCGGGGCTCCGGAACTGCTGGAACATGGTGGTACCGTGATTCGGCGGATTGGCGGTCGCAGCGTCCGCATGACCTATCGACCACGACCCTACATGGGTCCGGCGTATGAGGCAGAACAAAGCAAATTGGATCAACTCTGGCGAAACTCAGTGAGGTGACTTGTGGCTTCGATGGCATCGACAGAAACGCATGGCAACGGCAACGGAAATGGCTACGTCGTCATTCCCCGCTGGTTTGTGTCGTTTCTGAGCTTTCTGGTGTCGGTCGTGTTTGTCGGGGCCGTGCTCTGGGCATGGTCGATCTCGAACGACGTCAGTGCCATCAAGGCGGAGGTCAAAGCGACCAACGACATCCGGGCCAGTGAACTGGAAGACGTGCGACGACGACTCGATCGGCATGATGTCCTGTTCGATCGCCTGTTCGAAAGGATCCAGCCCAAGTGAGCGACTTCGAACCCCTCGACATCGCTGCCTGCTATGGCACGGATCCAACGTCGAAGGCCATCACGTGGCTGACAGCGTCTCCGTTCGCACCGAGACGACTGCGCCGCGGACCATCGCATGTGGCTGTCATCTGCCACGTGGATGGACTGCCGGTGTGGATTGAATCCACAACGCTGTGTCCACATCCGTGTCTGGTACGGCATGCGAAAGTGGCAGGCTGCCAGGTGCATCCGGTGGAAGTGCGGATTCAGGACTATGTCGCCAGCGGCGGCCATGTCGATTTGTATCGCCTGTCGCCGGTCGACCGTCTGTCGAGTGCTGAATCGCAGCTGCTCACACGCATCCTGGTCCGGCACTTTGTCGGTCGCAGTGTGACGTATGACGTTGGTGGAGCGATGCTCTCGGGAACCCGGCTGTTTAAGCACACGCGGCTGTTGCCGAGTGCGGACCTGAATCAGCTGTTCTGCTCGGAGTTAGCCGCCAAGGTCCTGATGCGACTGGGACGGCTGAATCGCGACAACCCCACCAAATACAACCCCGGCACGCTCCTGCGGCAGCTCGTGCGAGAAGGCACGGTGCAGCTGGAACGCTCGTTCTCAAAGGAGAAGCAGTCATGAAACATGTTCTCTGGTGGCTGGCCGTACTCTTCGTGTTTCATCCGGAGGCTAAAGCCGATGTCAGCGAAGCCATCGTGATCGTTGATGGCTGCAGCGGCGTCTGTGTTGATCCAAGCGGGATCGTGCTGACGGCCAAACACTGCGATCTGCCGCAGGAAGTGACCGTGCGATTCAAGCAACGGAGTGTGCGGGCCGTTCGCGTGTACGAAAGTCATGACACCGAAGGCCCGGTGGCCTATGACTGTGAAGGCGGTGGGTATCCATCGCTTCCGGTCGCAGCCACGGCCCCGGTCATCGGCGAGAAGCTCTGGTCGTTTGGCTATCCCTCGCTCAACGGCCAGCGAGAACTTCGCCGCAACTGTGGCCCGCTGTTGCGGTGGGGTACGTTCAAATATGCGGGTGGTCAATTCACCGGCAATGTACTGGGCTTTGCCTGTGGCAGTGGCTGGAGCGGCGGACCGCTCCTCAATGCCAAAGGCGAAGTCTGCGGTCTGCTGAACAGCAGCGACGATCGCACGAGCGTGTTCATCTCTTCGGCCGCTGTTCGACAGGCGTATGCCACTGCGAAACAACAGACTGATCAACCAATAGAAGACCCTGACCAGCAATTGCCGGAACTCCTCGTCTTTGGAACCCCGACCTGCAGTCCCTGTCTGCAGTTCAAAGCCGATCTGACATCCAATCGCCATTTCTCCGCGCTGCTGCGATCCACGTACGAACTGGTGTGGGTCGATATCAATCAGCGGCCGGAGATGGCGCAGAAATATGCGATCGAACAGGTGCCTGTCTTCATCAGCGACAAGGGGATTCGCATTGTCGGCTACACCGGCCCGGAGAATCTGCTGATTGGTCTGGGCCTGCAGCCCAAACCGGATCCGGCTCCACCGCCCATCACGGATCCAGTCCCCGTGACTGGCGAACCGAGATCTCCACAACCCATTCAACCAACAACACCTGTCACCCCTTCTTCTGATCCCATCGATCGACTCACAACGCTGACGCAACACGCGATCTCCATCGCCACCTGGCTGGGTGTCAGCGGACTCTCCGGCGGCACGGCCGGAATCCTACTCGGAGGCTTTGCTCTGTGGCGGACTCTTCGCAAGCGACGACCAGCACAACCAACCATCCAACCGCCGATCACCCCGCCACCAACCATCACACACGACTCAGCCCCATTGCCACAGGCGATCGTCCCGGAAACCCGGTTTGCCGCATACGAACGCGATTCCCATGCCGAGGCCTTCGCATGGGCCGCGGCGGAAATGGCTCGGAAGTATCCGGGAGCCGTCAGCACGCTCGAATCACTGCAGGGACTGATCAATCAGTACCTCGCGTCCCGTGGCATCAAACGTCCGGCGGGAGGCCCGCCTGCCGGTTCGAGCTACCGCTCGTAGGCAACAACCCGCTCCCGTTGGTCGCTCACCCGTCCTTTCGATTTCATGTTTGTCTTCCTCCGTCTGAACAGGATTCTTTGCTATGTCCGGAACTGATGCTTTCTTGTGGTACAACGTCGGTGACTGGGGCCGTTACGGTCTCGCCATCCCGAATTTCTCCAATGACACGCGTTCGCAGAACGACACCATCCGTTATCTCACGGATGTGATGGGCCGCAATCTGCAGGCCATTCTCTGGCATCCGGATGCTCGCCTGCGAACGCCGCCATCGATCAACACGCTCACTCGCATCCACAAGCTCTGCACCCGAGCTCGATCAATTCTGGCCAGTCGTGCGGTCCCGGCTGCCACTCCCAACATGGAAACGGCACACGCACTGCCGGCCCCGGAAGAGTTTCTGGTCTATCCGACGCCGTACTTCCGCGTCCGCAACCAGTGGCTCAAACAATACGCTGGTCTGATCCTGCTGTCACTGACGGAATCGATGCAGCATCAGGAGAACGCTCGTCCGCTGGAGATCAGCCTGGCGTTCTCCGGCTTGATTGGTCAGTACATCCAGCGCGTGTACCGACTGATGGCGACCGAACTGTTTCGAGTTCCGACCGACGAAGCCTCCAAACCGGACTTCACTCTGACCGACGAACAGCTGGCGACCTACAACCCCTCGGTCTGGTTCACGAGCACCGAAATGCTGGACACGGTTCCGCCACTGGAAGACTGGCCGACAGAAGACGACCTGCAGGTGCTGACCGACGGAATTCCGATTAGTCAGTTGCCCGTGCTCGGACGCTGGCCCAGCGGACCGGTGGGTGCAGCGAGCGGCACAGCTGTGATCTCGAGTGAGTCGTTCGCACCAGCCCCTGGTGCCTAGGAATCCATGACGGAGGGAGAGTCGCATGTACGAATATCGCGCACGGATTGTTCGCGTAATCGACGGTGACACTGTGGAAGCCGAGGTGGATCTCGGCTTCCACATCTCCTCCCGCATGATGCTGCGACTGTTCGGCATCAACACTCCCGAAATCAAGGGCCCGACTCGACCTGCCGGGCTGGCTGCCCGGGATTATCTCCAACACCTGATCCAGTCACACACCGACTCCACCAGCCAGCTCACGATCCGCACGCAGAAGGATGCGACCGAGAAGTACGGCCGCTGTCTCGCGACGCTGCTGGCCGGCGACGTGAATCTGAATAAAGCCATGATCGCTGCCGGCCATGCCGTGGTGGCGATGTATGAATAGCAGGAGTCGGAGACCATGGGTGTCAAACTGGGACTGCATGCCAAGCTCTATCGCAACACCGGGAGTGCAGGCACGCCGGCGTGGAATGAAATTGCCAACGTCCGCGATGTCACGCTGAATCTGGAGACCGGGGAGGCGGACGTCTCGACACGCGGCAACGGTGGCTGGCGTGCTAACATCGCCACGCTCAAAGGAGCCACGCTGGAGTTCGAGATGATGTGGGATACGGCCGATGATGACTTCACGGCCATTCGGGAGGCCTTCCTGAACAACACGCCGATTGAGTTTGCCGTGCTCGACGGAGCCAGCAATCAGTCGGGTTCCCAGGGACTGCGGGCCAGCATGGCCATCATCAACTTCACACGATCAGAGCCTCTCGAAGAGGCCATTAAGGTCAGTGTGACCGCCAAACCGACCTACTCGTCGACCGCACCGACCTGGATGACGGTCACATAGTTTTCCTGTTCCCCTGAAACCGAGGCCAGTCCGTCATGCATACGTTTACCGATACCCAGGGCCGCCCGTGGACCATCACGCTCAACGTCGATGCCATTCGCCGGGTGCGGTCTGTCCTGAACATCAACCTGCTGGAAGCCATCGAAGGCAAGCTACTGGAACGCCTGATCACAGATCCCGTCCTGCTGTGCGACATCCTGTTTGTCGTCATTCAGCCGGAGGCCATTGCCAAAGGGATCAGCGACGAAGATTTCGGCCGGGCGCTCGGTGGTGATGTGCTCGAAGCCGCCACCACATCACTGCTGGAGGAACTTGTCGATTTTTTCCCCAGCGCGAAGCGAACCGTGTTCCGCAAAGCGCTGAGCAAGCTGAAGCAACTGGAGACTCTGGCGATCGACACGGCGACGCAGCGACTGGAGAGTCCCGAACTCGAACAGAGAATGAAGACGGCACTCGCTGCGACGTCTGGCAGCTGATCTGGCAACTCGCCGGAATCGCCGGCGTCTATCCGGGACCACTGACACTGCGGGAACTTGTCTGGCTGGCCGAAGCCCGCCAACGAGATCAGTGGAACCACACCGCGTCTGTGATGGCCCTGATCGCCAACGTGAACCGGGATCCGAAAAAGGGCCGTCTCGCCAAACCTGACGATTTTCATCCGCTCCGCAGACCCCAAAACCAAACCGGTCAATCCGAACGCCAACCACCCGTCGCCGACATTTCGATTCTCAAGGCGGTCTTTGTGGATCGCCGGTCTCCGCTGGGATGATGGGGCATGGCAGCCAACGCACAGGCCATTCGGGCAGGACGAGCGTTCGTCGAGCTGTTTGCTGACGACACCAAGCTCGTGCGCGGACTGCGAGCGGCCGAAAGGAAGCTGCAGGCGTTTGGGGCCGGTGTGCAGACCATTGGCAAATCGATGTTTGGACTGGGTTCGGCTGTTGTCGCTCCGATCCTGGGAGCAGTAGCCGCCTTTAACGACGCCGGCAGCCAGCTGGATGACATGAGCCAGCGCACGGGCGTTTCCGTTGAATCGCTGTCTGAACTGGGATACGCCGCTCAGCTGTCCGGATCCAATCTGGAAACGCTGGAAGGCGGCGTTCGCAAGATGCAGAAGTTTCTGGCATCGGCGGCCGAGGGTTCCGAGGGAGCGACGGATTCGCTGGCCGCTTTGGGACTGACGATCGCCGATCTTGCGGGACTCAGTCCCGATCAGCAGTTCGAACGGATTGCCGATCGGATCTCGAAGATCAAGGATCCGGCATTGCGCACCGCGGCTGCCATGGAGATCTTCGGCAAGACCGGGACTGAACTGTTGCCCATGATGCAGAACGGAGCGGCCGGCATCCAGGCTTTTCGGCAGGAAGCACGCGACCTCGGCATCGTCATGAGCACCGAGGATGCTCAATCGGCAGCCGCCTTCGGTGATGCCCTCGATCAACTGTGGGCCGTGCTCAAGTCTGGTGTCTATGCCATCGGCGGGGCTCTGGCTCCGCTGCTGACGGAACTGGTGCAGTCGACGTCACACATCATCACGACCGTCGTGAAATGGATCCGTGAAAACAAAGCCCTGATCGTCACAGTCTTCAAGATTGCCGCGGGTGTTGCGGTGGCCGGTGCGGCGTTGTTTGCACTGGGAGCATTGATCTCCGGCGTGGGAGCAGCGTTTGGCATCGTGGCGACGGTGATCACCGGCATCGGCACCGTCCTGGCAACACTCGGAACGATTGTGGCGGCCTTGTTGTCGCCGATCGGACTGGTCATCGCGGCCGTCGTCGCGCTCGGAGGTTATCTGCTGTATGTCTCAGAAGCCGGATCCGCGGCACTAACATGGCTGTCTGACACATTCCAGTCCCTGAAGGACGAAGCTCTGGCGGCCTGGCAAGGCATCGGTGATGCGCTGGCTGCCGGGGATATGGCACTCGCGGCGAAGATTCTGTGGCTGACGCTCAAGATGGAATGGCAGAAGGGTGTCGCGTTCCTCGAAGAACACTGGATTCGTTTCAAAGAGTTCTTCGTCAGTCTGGCAGCGAATGCATTCTACGGCACCGTCTCTCTGCTGGTTGATGCATGGGCTGGCATGCAGGTCGCGTGGGTTGAAACCACAGCATTCATGTCGGATGCCTGGACGATCTTCACAGGCAGTCTCACCAAAGGCTGGAGCACCGCACAGAATTTCATTAGCAAAGGCGTGCTCAAGCTGATGCAGCTGTTTGACAGTGAACTGGACGTCGAAGGCGCGTCGCAAATCCTCGACGAAGAACTGCAGAAACGTAACGCGGCTGCGGATCAGCAGATGCAGGACCAGATCGGGGCCAGCGATCAGCAGCGGCAACAGCGGCGGTCGCAGATCGAAACTGAACGCAAGGGGGCTCAGGCGGAAGTCACCCAGTCAGCCGAGTCGGAACGGCAGGCCCGAGAGAAGCAGAACGCCAACGATCTGCAGGCCTCGTCCGATGCACTCTCCGAAGCCCGACGTGAATGGGAAGCCGCCATCGCTGAAGCGGCGGCCAAACAGAAAGACGCCAACGCTCCGGAGCTTCCGGATCGTCTGCGCCGGGCTCAGGACAATCTGGCGGGCATGGAAGACAGTCTTGTCCAGGTCCGTGAGCAGCGTCTGAGCACCACCGGCACCTTCAACGCTGCCGCAGTCCGAGGCCTCGGCGGCGGCTCCGCCGAAGAACGCACCGCCCGAGCCACCGAAGCCACTGCCCAATCTGTCAAGAAGCTCGAAGAACGATCGCGGCTCGGCCAACCCACCTTCAGTTGATCCTTGTGCTTTCCTACTTGCGTTTGCTGAAAACTGAAAACTGCCAACTGAAAACTCTCCCCCATGCCCGTCACTGTTCTGGAAAAATGGGACTCACGCGATACCACGCTGGCAGAATCCAGTGCGGTCGAGCTCCGTTTTCTGGTCACCGGGACTGACAACGATGCGGAAGTCGCATCACAGGTGTTGCTCGACAGTCCGGCCTTCTACAACGGACTGCCACGGGAAAGCGTCACGTTCGCCCGAGTCGGGGAGAAGGAATGGGAAGCCACTGTTCGCTATGCAACGCAGCCAGCCACCGACACGGAACCATCCTTTACGTTTGAAACAGGCGGCGGAACCGCGCACATCACACAGGCAATTGGTACGTCCGGTGTGTACGTCGCACCCGGCCAGACGGCCCCGGACTTCAAGAATGCCATCGGCGTCTCCCGTGATTCGGTCGACGGCGTCGACATCGTGGTGCCCACGTACAAATGGACTGAGACGTTTCGGTTGCCGGCAGCCATTGTCACCAGTGGCTACAAGGCATCGCTGTTCAATCTGACTGGCCGCGTGAACCAACTCGCGTTCCGCGGTTTTCAGCCGGAAGAGGTACTGTTTGAAGGGGCTCGTGGCAGCCGTCGCGGTGCCGGTGACTGGGAGATCTCTTTTGCGTTTGCGGCCTCGCCGAATGTGACCGGCCTGACCATTGGTAGTATCACAGGCATCAACAAGAAGGGCTGGGAATATCTCTGGTGTCGCTACGCGGACTTTGAAGACGAAGCCGCTCAGATGCTGGTGAAGCGACCTGTCGCGGTGATCGTGAATCGCGTCTATCCCTCCGGCAACTTTTCTTTGCTGGGGATCGGATCATGACGGGCGATCCCTTTCGACGCGTACAGCCAGGCCAGCCACTTCAGATTCCGGCCGCCGCCTACAACGCTTTCCTTGATGCGTCAGCGGCGTATCAGCGGAACCAGCAGACCGGGGTGCGTTCCGGATCCGCTGAGTTACGTTCGTCGACACTGATTCGCGTTCGCAATACTAGCGGCCGCGACCTGAAGCAGTTTGAAGTGCTCGGCATTGAAGCACCGATCTTCGATCCGCAGGACTCGCTGGACGCCTTCCGACGTGAAGTGACATTCCGCGGCGCCGTTCCGGATGAACAGGAACACTCCGGACGCTTTGTCGTTCTGCAGGAACCGGTCCGTAACAATGGCGTCGGTCTGGCTGTGGCCGTCGGACTGACGATTGCCCGCTTGTATGATCCCGAAGACGGTCCTGAAGGACTCTATGCGGATGTTCGGCAGGACATCGTCACCAGTGTTCGTCGCCGCACGAAGACCATCGCTCCGATTGTCTGGGCCGATGATGTCCTCGGTGAAAGCGATCTGCGATGGGTCGTCATTCACCTGAATCCGCAGCCGGTTCGCCCCACCACCACGACCACGACCTGCAGTCCCACCACTGGCCATTGCCTGTACGAAGCGGAGTTCGACGTCGATGATCCGGAAGTGACGAAATGGGTGCTGGTCCTGGATGAGAACCGGGAACCCGTCGATCGCTGCACCTACAACTATTCCTGTCAGCCGCCAATTCCTGATCCGACACCTGAACAGGCGGAAGCCGGAGAGCAGCGTCGAACCTGCTGCACGGGATCAACGACATCGACAACTACGACACCCGCTCCCTGCTCCGGATCATGCACATGGACATGGGACGCGACTGCGAAAGCGTGGACGATCCAGTCGTCGGACTGTGCTGCGCAGTGTGCCTGTGATGTTCCGCAGTTCTGCGGACAATCGGCCGGAGAATCCACTCGCACCGACTGCATTTCCGGCGGGGCACCCCGACCACCGTATTGCGGAGGATCCACCACCACCTGTCCGCCGGCGACGACGTCACCCAACGGCGGCTGCGGGACAGGTTGCACGTGGTATTACCGATTCGGCGGCTGGCATCTCATCGAAAACAACTGCACCGGCCCCAATTGTTCCTGTTGTCCTCCGGTCGGGATCCCCGCCGGAGATCCCGAGTGTCAGACCAATAACACGGGCTGCTGTTTTCCTCCACCGCCTCCGCCGCCACCACAACCGCCGGGTTGTACCGGATCCTGTGACTGGGTCTGGGAACCATCACGAAATATCTGGGTCCGAATTTCCGGCAACTGCAGCGGCGGTGGCCCCGCCGGCTGTGCCTGCGCACCTCCAAGCTATCCCGGTGTCGACTGTAACACACGCGGCAGTACCGGATGCTCGGTGCCTCCCGGCGGCACCACGACGACCTACGATCCCTGTGAACCACCGCCATCCACAACGACGGGCGACCCCAATAACTGTGAAGGCTTCTGTCGCTGGAAATGGAATGGAACCGCATGGGTACTCCAGTCTTCAACCTGTGCAGAATTCTGTCCGTGCGATTCCGCACCGCCGTTCCCCGGAACGCAGAACGGTCAGGTTCAGCAGGTGCGCTGTACCTTTGCCGTCGGCTGCTGTGAAAAGTTTGGTGATGAATGGGACCTGCCTGTCATTGGTCTTGGTCTTTGTAAGTCTGAGATTCACCAGACGCTGCACATGGTCAAGATCGGTCCCGGTTGCTGGCAATGGTCTAACATCTTCGACTGTGGTGACTTCGCGCAGTTAACGGTTTGCTGCAAGGGCAACGGCACAATTCAGGCCTCGTTCAACGTGCCATGTGCCGTGCCGTCCGCTGGTCCGTGCACGGTTTCCAGTGTCGATTGTTCGAAGACACCACCGACGTTTCTGTTTCAGTGCTATTCGGCGGATGTGTCGAAATGCAAATGTTGTGACGAGGATCCGCCAACGACCACCACGCCGGGCCCGACGACGACGACAACACCGGCACCCACGACGCCACCACCAACCACCACGTCGACGACGTCTACAACCACGTCCACCACAACCACAACGACGGGGGCTCCCACAACGCCGCCTCCAACGACGACGACGTACAACCCACCGCCGCCTCCGACAACGTCTTCCACCAGCAGTTCGACGAGCACCACGACTGCCGGTCCGGGCACGACATCAACGTCCACTTCGACTTCGACGACATCCACAAGTACGTCGACCTCGACATCAACCACAACTTCGACGTCCAGTACCACAACATCGACCACGACAACCACGCCGGCCCCGACGACAACCACTTACAATCCGCCGCCACCGCCTGTGACGACAACCACAGCGGCTCCGACGACATCTTCGTCCACGACCACCGGTGGCCCGGGAACGACGTCATCGACTTCGACAAGTACGTCCACGTCGACTTCAAGCACGACCTCCAGCACGACGACGTCGACGACCAGTTCCACCACCACATCAACAACCACAAGTTCGACGACGACCACAACACCGGCCCCGACGACAACGACCCTCAATCCGCCGCCGGTGACCACAACGACATCGGCACTAACCACCTCTTCGACCACCACAGCGTCCGGGACCAGTTCGACGACGAGCTCGACATCCAGCACCAGCACTTCGTCGAGCACCACAACCAGCACGCCCACAACTTCGACAACTCAGGCTCCGGCCACCACCACGAACAATCCACCACCACCGCCGCCAGTAACCACGACACAACTGCCGCCGGCGACGACCACGGCCGCAGCCACGACACAGGCCCCGGTCACAAGTACCTCCAGCAGTTCGTCGACGTCGAGCTCAACCAGTTCCACAAGCAGCACGTCGACGTCCACGACCTCCAGTTCAACCACCACGTCATCTACGACCTCGAGCACCACGACTGTCCCACCGAGCACCACCACCCCTGGCGGTTTTACTCCTCCGGAACTCTGACACGTGGATTGAGGCAGTTATGCGATTGACGATTGGCATGGCAACGTATCGTGACTTTGATGGCGTCTACTTTTCGCTGAATGCTTTGCGGCTGTTTCACGCGGACGTGATTCACAACGTGGAGCTGGTGGTGGTCGACAATGATCCGGAAGGCCCCCAGGCGGAGCGGCTGCGAGGATTTCTGGGGCAGGTGGCGGAAGGTGCCGGGATTCCGTATCCGGCCGACCGAAAACCGGTCCGCGACTTTCCTCAGCCGTACAACGTCCAATATGTGGCTATGCCAGGAAACACAGGCACTTCGGCCCCGCGCGATCACATCTTCAAGGTCGCCACTGGTGATGCGGTCCTCGTGATTGATTCGCATGTCCTGCTCTGGCCGGAATCGGTGCGGCGACTGATGGACTTCTACAAACGCCATCCGGACTGTCGAGATCTGCTCTCGGGCCCATTGGTGCTGGATAGTCTGGCGGGGGTGCACACGCACTTCGCCGACAAGTGGCGGGATGGCATGTGGGGCACGTGGGATACGGATGCGCGAGGCATTTCGGTCCACAATCCGCCGTTTGAAATCCCGGCTCAGGGATTGGGACTGTTCTCGTGTCGGCGTGATGCCTGGCTGGGATTCAATCCGCACTTCCGCGAGTTCGGGGGTGAGGAATGGTACATCCATGAAAAGTACCGACTGGCGGGAGCCAAATGCCTGTGCCTTCCATTCCTCCGCTGGCAGCACCGATTCGCGGATCCGGCCGCTGGCCGCACATATCGTCGCAGCGTGGAAGGCAAGATCCGCAACTACATCCTTGGCCATCAGGAACTGGGATTGTCGCTGGATCGTCTGCGTCGGCACTATGTGGATGGCCTCAACGAGGATCCGCAGTCACCCATCAATGCTGATGGCCGTCTGACAGCGGAGCAGTTCGATGCTCTGGCGGCAGATCCGGTGACGTATCCACCGCGCGTTTCATCATGCGGAGTCTGCAAATCACAGTCGCAGGCATACGAAGGGATGACCCTGCAAGACATGTTTCAGAAGGCTCGCAGTACGCCGTCCGACATCAATGAGCACTGTGACAAGCTCCGGGAACTTGCCAGCCAGTCGGACACGGTCATCGAATTCGGCATGCGGCACGGTGTGTCCACCGTGGCACTGCTGGCCGGCCAGCCGAAACGGCTGATCTCGTACGATTTGAATCATGACCCGATCGCCGAGCTCCTGAAGTCAAAGCAGGGAACCACGGACTTCTCGTTTGTCCAGGGCGATTCACTGTCGGTCCACATTGATCCGTGCGACCTGCTGTTCATCGACACGCGCCACACGGCTGACCAGTTGACCAATGAGTTCCAGCGGCATGCCGAGAAGGTCCGTCGCTGGATCGTGCTGCATGACACGCAGATCTTTGGCGAACGTGGCGAAGACGGCGGTCCGGGGTTGTTGCCCGCCGTGCGGCGTTTCCTGAACGAGAATCCGGAATGGTCTGTCGTTCATCACACGCAGGCGAATCACGGACTGACCGTCCTCAGCCGAGATCCCCGTGACAAACCCGCCTTGCCAGGCACGATCAAGATGGCGGCCAACTTCACGAAGTCGCTGGCCGCTCACGTAGCCGATGGTCTTCAAAAGGTCGAGGCCCCGGAACTCCAGCACCGCCTTGAGATCTGCACGCTCTGCGACCAGCGCAACGACGACCGCTGCAGTGTCTGTGGCTGTTACCTCGCTGAAAAGGCGTCGTGGCGCTCCAGCGAATGCCCCCTTGGAAAATGGAATCAGAAGCCGGAGGTGTCTGATGCCGAGTGAACTGCCAATGGTGTCCTGCGTGTGTCCCACGTATCGACGGCCGAAGCTGCTCGAGAACTCGATCGCCTGTTTTCTGGCTCAGGACTATCCGGCCGATCGCCGGGAACTCATCGTGCTGGATGACGCCGACGAGCTGCCGAACCAAACCGGCGAAGGCTGGCAGATCATCAGCATCGTCCGGCGGTTCCGGTCGCTGCCAGAGAAGTTCAACGCTCTGGCAGGGCTGACACGCGGTGAGATCCTTGTGGTCTGGGAAGACGACGACATCTACCTGCCGCATCACATCAGCAGCCACGTGGCGGCGATGAATGGTCACCATTGGTCGAAGCCATCGAAGGTGCTCAGCGACTACACCGGCCAGATCGTGGAAGAAGATGCCACCGGCCGTTTTCACGCCAGCCTCGCGTTCACACGGCTGGCGTTTGAACAGGTCGGTGGCTGGCCGCTGACGTTGCGTGGAGATTTTGATCAGCAGTTGATCGCACGGCTCAACAGCATCGGTCCTGCCGGGGATC
Organism: Planctomycetaceae bacterium; assembly: GCA_046349695.1. GTDB lineage: Bacteria > Planctomycetota > Planctomycetia > Planctomycetales > Planctomycetaceae > SXXK01. The sequence goes on from JAXMBV010000009.1 coordinate 16,962, forward strand.
CATGTCTGACGACCGCACCGTCCTATGTCTTTCGTTGGAGTTCCACTGGAGCCTACCACGGGCAGGCATTGATGAGGGGGCCGGAGGATGAGAGGTGGTACGAACTTGTTGCATTCAGAGCTTCGACAGCACTTCATGCTCCCGTTCCCGACGTGAATGATCAATCAATATCGATGGCAATCTCGCGCGGCAATGGTGATCCCACCGTCAGTTGACCAACGAGAGCAAATTAGAACGGTTTACCCTGAGAGCGAACGGTAGGTGCGAAATCGCGGCGGCGGGCCTTATCTGAGTGGACATGACATTACATACCGAACACTTAAGAGTCGGACACACGCGGGATACACATTTTCATGGGCGTTACTCTGCGTGGAGATCGATTCGTACAAGGCTCTCAATCGGAATACCAGTTGCTCCAACCAGCGCTGCGGCAGCCTGACTGAGTTCGTTAAGCAGGTCAAGGCGAGCGCGGCGGTTAAGGATAAGACTGTTACGAGCCTGGACCACTCGGACGATGTCAACTTCGCCTGCGACGAATTGCCTTTCAAGTCCCTTGAGTTCTGTCGGAAGATCAGTGGGAGCTCCCTCTACGTCGTCGGATTTGACGATCATGAGAGCCCTCGCATAGCGGTCCATTGCGGCTGTGGCTTCGAGTTCGGCTCGTCGCTGGGTCTGATTCCATGCCGTAATTCGCTGGTGGTGTTCAGCCAGACGCTGACGTTCCAGAGGTTCTCCGTTATTGACAACTGGCAGATCCACTTGGGCACGGAAACCGAGAAAGGTCGTGCTGTCGGCAGTGGCCTGATAGTAAGGTCCCACTTGAAGATCCGGTGTCTTTGCTGCGGAAGCAAGCCTCAAGTTGGCGCGAGCGACATCCACGTCCGAACGAGCAGCCATGACATCCGGGCGGGACATGGCCCAGCCGACAACGTTGATTGTGGAGTCGTTGACCGCATGATTCCACTCGTCTTCCTTCCGCTCGTTCAGTGCCGATGCAGACTGTTCTGCGGAGACATAGGGGAGTTGCCATTCAAACTGATGGAGATCTCCGGCAATGTCCGGGAGCGCACCCGGTTGTATCCCAACGTGCCGCGCAAGATCTCGCAGAGCGTTTCGGAAGTTCGCCGAAGCAAGCTGTTGCTGTTGGCGAGTTGAGGCTGCGTCGACGCGAACAATCGCGACATCAGCCGCCGTAGCTGCGCCTGCATCCAGTTGACTCTCCAGGATCTCCAGCAGTTGCAGGTTGTTCTCATGACTGGTCTCCGCCAGCGTGCGGATTCCTCGGAGATACAAAGCTGTGAAGTAAAGGCGCTGGGATTGAGCGAGTGTCTGCAGCTCCGCATGATGAATGTTCCATCGCGTACTGTTGAGAGCAAACCTTGCTCCCTGTTCGCGAAAGTCCTGCTGGTGAGCCAGTTGGATGGTCTGCATCAGCAGTACGTAATGGTACATGTTGTTCGGACCACCATTTCCTGCATCCTGAAATGGCGTGGCCTGCACTTGAAGGAAAGGATTGAACGGATACGTCTCCGCAACACCCTTCGCGGCCATACTCACTCGTTCGGTCTGGCGCAGCGTCACAAGATCCGGATTCTGAGCAACCGCCGTCGCGCTCAGTTCTGAAAGGGACATCCCAACGACGGTCGTTGGATCAGGGAATGCTGCGTTACTGGCGGTTGTTCGACCGGACTCTGGCAGCACCTTCGCCATGGATGCCGCGCGAAGCGGCACTCCGGAGATTTCAGCAGCGGTTGGCTTTTCATCTGTGTCTGATTCGGGCAGGATTGCCGTTTCCTGTTGAGGTACAGCCGGTAAATAAGCTGCCGGACTCCCGGCGGTGTTTCGCGATCCCGGATCGGCAGAACGACATCCTGCGGTGAGCACGAGACCCAGAATTAATACCTGAGTCAGTCGATGGTGACAAATTTCCATAAGACACGCGTTTGACCGATGAACGAGATATTACCCCCGTTTTAATTCGTCTATCGACGTGTCAAGAAGGCAGCGTCCTTGACGCGGATAAGCCAAAGTTAAGCTTGCGTCCGCGGTTCATTGAGGCTCGATCGACAGGAATTGCCGCTCAGCTTCCGGTGGCCAGAGTTGTATCGGTTGGTCTGGATGTGCCGTCAGGTCGTTACAGACGGAACATCTTCACTATCTTCCAAAGGCGGAACTGCGTTACGTCCCCAGAGCAGGTATAAAGGCGGCAGCACAAACAGGTTCAGAATCGTGGAAGTGACGATTCCGCCGAGAATCACAATCGCCAGAGGATACTCAATTTCATGTCCCGGCTTGTTTCCGGCCATGACCAATGGCAGCAATGCCAAGGCTGTGGTCAGCACCGTCATCAGAATTGGGATCAGTCGTTCTTCAGCACCGCGAACAACGAGTCCCAAACCGAACGATTCTCCCTCCACCTGTTGCAAGTGCCGGTAGTGACTGACCAGCATGATCCCGTTTCGCGCGGCAATGCCCAACACCGTAACGAAGCCAATGAGCGATCCCAGCGATAGCGTTCCGCCAGCAATCCACGCTGCAATGACTCCTCCGATCAGAGCAAACGGAATCGTCAACGCGACCATGGCCGTTAACCTAATCGACTGAAAATCCATGTAGAGGATCAGCAATATGCCGAGCAATGAGACGCCTCCCAGAGCAATCAGGCGACGCTGGGATTCCTGGCGAGCCGTGTATTCTCCCAGAAATTCTGGATGGTATCCGCGGTCAAATGAAAGACCGCGCACGGCAGCTTCCACATCCCGTGCGACGGAACCAAGATCGCGTCCTTTGGCGTCGCAAGTCACGTCGATTCGTCGTGAGCCGCCTTCACGTTTGACTTCATTTGGTGCAGGTACGATTGCTACGTTGGCCACGTCTCGCAGAGGTACCTGGCCTCCGGTTGGAGTATCGATTCGAATTTCTCTCAGTGAATTCAGATCCGTCCGAGTCGCCTCAGTGCCCCAAACGACAACATCCTGCTTCTTTTGGCCTTCGTAGACTTCGCCGACTTTGGTCCCGCGAAGAACCGTCGTGATGGCGCGACGCACCAGGCCCGGCGTCAGTCCGAATTGCTCAATCGCTTCGTGCCGCAGTTTGACTTCGAGTTGAGGCACCAGTACGTTGGCTTCCACTTTCAAGTTACTAATGCCCTCAATTTTTGCCATTACGGCCTCTGCTTCTTTGGCTTTGGCGCGCAGGACGGTCAAATCCGAACCATAGATTCGCACGACCACACTGGAACTGGCTCCAGTCAGAACTTCTTTCACTCGCTCTCGCAGATATGTCAGCACGTCGCGGTACAGGCCTGGATAGCCATCAACCGCCGACTGAATCTTTCCAAGTGTCTCGTTGTACTCCACATCGGTATCGATGCTGATCCAGAGTTCCGTGAAGTTTGGGCCGACAACTTCGTCCGCAACTTCAGCTCGACCAATATGACTGCCAAAATTTCGTACACCGGGAATGGACCTAAGCTCTCGACTGGCCTGAATCGTGACTCGATTCATCGCCTCGATCGACGTACCGGGCTTCTCAACAAAGTGCATTAAGAAATCGGTCTCCTGAAAGTTCGGGAGAAATTCCTGCCCCAGCCCGTTCAGAATAAGCATCGTTCCCGCCAGCGAAACAGCGAGGAACGTGAACGCCGACTTCGGACGACTTGCAAACCATGGCAACATCGCTCGATAGGGCGTACGCAGCCAGCGACTCAGAGGCGGCTCTTTCTCTGATACCTGATGCCCCGGAAGAATCAGCAGACACATCGCCGGAGTTACGATTAACGCCACAAACAGCGATGTCAGAATAGCAACGACATATCCAATGGCCAAAGGACGAAAGAACGCTCCGGGAAGTCCTTCCAGAAAGAAGACCGGAAGAAAGACAAGCATGATGATCACTGTGGCATAAACCACTGCACTGCGGACTTCGAGCGAAGCCTCAAGGACAACTCGGAAAGATGACCGCGGCTTTGCCAGTGTACGATTGATTCGCAGCCGACGGACGATGTTCTCCACATCAATGATGGCATCGTCCACGACTTCTCCCAGTGCAATCACCAGACCGGCGATGATCATGGTGTTGATCGTCAATCCCATCCAATAGAGCAGAATAATGGTAGCCATCAGAGAGAGAGGAATCGCGGTCAGACTGATGATCGCCGTTCGCCAGTCGAAGAGAAACAGTCCGATGACCACGACCACCAGAATGCATCCCGTCAACAGTGATGACGTCAGGTTGTCGATCGAGCGTTCAATAAATGTCGCCGGTCGAAAGATGGTCGGATCGATTTCAACATCCTTCAATCCGGGTCGCATCGCCTCCAGGGCGGCTTCCACTTTGCGAGTCACTTCGAGCATATTCGCTGCAGGTTGTTTTTCGACAATGAGCAGCAGCCCAAGCTGATCGTTGATGATGGCATCACCGATTGCCGGCGGAGTTCCGATCTTTACATCGGCTACATCACCCAGATGCAGTGCAGCCCCATCTCGAAATGACACGACCGTGCGGGCCATTTCTTCCGGTGTTTTCACCGACGAAAGCTGCCGCACGGCGAGTCGCTGATTTGGCGTGTCGACAAAACCACCAGCATCCAGAGCCACCGCATCACGAGCACTCTGCAGTACACGGTCCAGTGAGACATCATGGGCGAGCAAGCGTTCTGAATCAACAATGACCTGAAGCTGCTTATCTTTCTGTCCCCAGATGGCCACATTCGCGACCCCTGGAATGGCCATCAGTCGAGGCCGAATGGTCCACACGGCCAGTTCCGTGAGATCACTTTGGTCAAGCTTGTCTGACCAGATGCCAATCTTCAGCATGCGGCTCAAAGACGACAACGGCTGCAGAATAACGGGCGGTCGAGCAACATTGGGAAGTCTCGGTCCTTCTGACGCCAGCCGTTCCTGAACTAACTGGCGTGCACGATAGACGTCTGCATTCTGATGCAGCAGTAAGCGGATCGAAGACAACCCCATCACCGACTTTGACCGCAGTGTCTCAAGCCCCGGCGTCCCGATCAGGGCATTCTCCAGAGGGAAGGTCACGAGGTTTTCGACTTCTTCGGCCGAAAGGCCAGGAGCCTCAGTCTGAATCTCAATGTATGGAGGAGCGAATTCCGGAAACACGTCGAGCGGCATAGATGGCACTAGCCGCAGCCCCACGACCATGAGCACCGCCGAAAGAGCCAAAACGGCGATCCGCATCCTTAGTGCCAACTCAATCAACCAACTCATCGTGAAATCGCCCCTCGAGAATCTCCCACAGTTGTATAACTCCGGCGTTTACTTGGCGAATCCAAATTCAGTCCCTGCCAGTTCGGCAACGGCCGCAGTGACTATCGATGCACCGATATCAGGCCCATGATTGAGCGCGGCCCAGCCGTCCGCGACAAAAGCAACCTCAACTCGCTGTCGAACAAATGTGCGATCACCTGTCTTTTCATAAACCCACTGGTTTCCATAGATGTCGAGATAAACGGCCGACCACGGAATCGAGCGCGCTGTCGCATCACCCTTCAATCGAATTCTGGCGCTGAGCCTCTGACCTGGTTGATAACTTGCGTTCTCGTTTGGCAATTCGTAGTACACATCGACTGTCGAAGCGAGGGCTTGGGCTGTTGGCGGAACGACAATTGGCTTTACACTCACGGGTTCTGGCGTCTCACGCTTTCCAGGAGCTGCCAACTGAGCATTTTCGGTAAGATCCAGACTGTCGAGGTCGCCAACATATACTGGAACTCGCACCCAAAGTGCATCGGTATTCATAATCTCAAACATAGCCGAGCCCGCCGCGATGATTTGACCAGGCTGAACCTGCACACTGCGCAGGATCCCGGACATTGGAGCGACAATCTCGATAGGCTGCAGAGTTCCGGCTTCAGCGTCCAGTTTGATTCCATCCACTATCGATTTTCGAGCCTTTGCAGCTTCCAGAGCTGCCTCTGCCAGCTTGAGTTGTGCGGTAGCTTCATCAACCGTTCGCATCGTGCCGGATTTGTCCTTCAACAATCGTTCTGCACGATCCAGAGCAATCCGAGCAGCTTCTACCTGTAGCTCTGACTGCTGCACCTGTGCGGCCGCGTCGTTCTGTGATTGAGCGATCGTATTCTTTGCCTCGGCGAAGCGAATTCGCTCAGCGGGAGTCAGCACATCGCGTTCAGGCGATAGCATCGGAACCAATTGCACGACCTGCGAGTTTTTCTCGATCCGCTGGCCGGGAATAAGCTTGAGCTGCTCATCTTGAAGTTTCAATGTACCTGAGAGTGGTGCGTGTACGATGACTGAAGCTCCTGCAGGCAGGACGACCTCCGCTCCATAGGTGCGAAAACGCGGCATGCTGCGCTCTGCCAACGGCTGCGTTTCAATACCCAATCGTCGCATCGCATCTTCAGTCAGTTCGATCGTGTTCAGGCTCACTTCAGTGACAGGGCGGGTCGTCTTCGCGGGGGGCACAGACGACGATTTGGCTTTTTCCCCAGCTGTCTGATCACATCCAGCGCAACAGCATCCGAACAGGCAAAAGATTACAGCGGTCAACCAATGACTCAGAAAACACTGCTCAAAAGCAAAATGTGGCATTAGGCTGTCATCTCCGAGAACTGAACTTCGGCTGAAACGGCGCAGGGGTCGGCAACAATTTCCAATGAGGACGTAAGCACTCTGCCGGGCAGCCTGACAACGACTGACGTGCCGGAGCCAACTTCACTGCTGACGTCAATGGTTCCTCCGTGAGCCTTCACGATTCGCTGAGCGATTGACAAGCCGAGTCCGACACCGCCGGACTCACAGCTTCGGCCGAGGTCTGCTCGGTAGAATCGTCCAAAAATGAACGGCAGGTGCTCTTCTGCGATTCCGCTTCCAGTATCCTTCACGCTGCAAATGACGGCATCTTCGTGGCACTCGCATTGGACTCGAACTGAGCCATTGGCCTGTGTGAACTTCAGAGCATTCTCCAGCAGGTTGAGGAATACCTGTCGCAGTCGGACATCATTCCCCATCACCTCACATGGCTGCAATCTGTCGGTGGTCAGCGTAATCGCTCTTTCAAAAGCCCTTGGCTGCAACTGCTGAACAAGATCGGACAACACTGCATGAAGAGGAACCCGGTCTTCCATCGGCTGAGCAAGTCCCGCATCTTCGCGACTTAGGTTCAGCAATTGATCGGCAAGTCGACAGAGCCGATTCGTCTCTTCAGCAATCACGCTCAGTGCCGCTCGATATTGTTGCGGCGTGCGATCACTACGAAGGGCCAGCTCTGCTTCCAGTTTCAACGCTGCAAGAGGCGTTCGCAGCTCATGCGAAGCGTCGGCTGTGAATCGCTTAATTTCACCTATGGCCCGATCCAGACGGGCAATGAGCGAGTTGAGAGTTTCTGCGAGCGTTCCCAGTTCATCATGTGGATTTGGCACCTGGATTCGACGATCAAGGCGATCGATTGTTATCGCATTGGCGGTTTCACAAATCGCTGTAACAGGAGCCAGTGCTCGTCCAGCAATGAAATACCCCATGGCCACAGCGATGAGCAGAGCCACAGGGACAAGACCGATAGCCACAACTTCAAGCGTCTGCAGTTCATCCAGCAGGGGTTGTAGAGAAGTAACAGAGAACACCCGCAGACGTCCAAATCGGGAATTTAGCGTAGATTGAGCCGAGCGAATCGTTGAGGCTTCCGCGAGTTGTACCGTCGCAAACACACCAGCCTTGGCATCATTGTTCCGCGTAAGCTGAACACCCTGCTCGTGGGTCAGCCCTGCACTGACAAAGACGATGGAATCCTTCTCATCCACGACAACAAAGTCATAAATATCATGATGAAAAAAACGCGTCTGAGCAGACTTTTGGAAGTCGCTGGGGGACGGATGCAGTTGTGCTTCAAGCAGGATCTCTCGCAACTCTTCTCGCAACGCGGCATCAGTTCGTGCCAATAATTGTTGCCGCGTAATAAGGATCAGGACGACCCCAAATCCCATCACAATTCCAGCGACAGCTACGGCAAAGCAGAGTGACAGCCTCCAGCGGATCGACAGCCGTTTCACAGTGCATCTCCTAACCGGTACCCCTTGCCACGGATCGTTTGCAGAATGGGAACGCAGCCCGGCAACTCCAGCTTCCTTCGCAAATGATTGATGTGAACCTCAATCACATTGGTCCATGTGGCATCCGGCTGTTTCCATACGCTGGCAGCGATCATCTCTCGAGTGACGACCTGGTTTCGATTCTGGATCAGAAATACCAGAAGTTCAAACTGCCGTGGCTGAAGTTCTATCGAGCGACCGCTGCGAAGTACAGTTCTCGAAATCAGGTCAACCTGAATATCCTGTATCTGCAACACGTGTGCGTCACTGCGGGACTCCGGCATTCGACGACGCAGCAGTGCTCTCAGTCTGGCGAGCAACTCATCAATCGAAAACGGCTTGACTAGATAATCGTCCGCTCCACTGTCGAGACCTCTTACACGATCATCAATGGAGTCACGTGCTGTCAACAGCAAAACAGGAACGTCGTCGCGATCATTTCGGCGACTTCTCAGCCAGTCCAGTCCATTTCCATCAGGCAACATGATGTCGAGGATGATAATGTCGGGAGTGGTCTTTAATTGGTCAGTTGCTTCTGCCAGTGTCGAAGCTCCGACAACGACGAACCCAGCCTCGGTGGTTGCCGAAACAATACTTCTCAGCAAATGGGGCTGGTCTTCGACAACAAGAACCCGAGACATTGAATCGCCAATATGACATTCTGCCTGAAAACTTGGAACTCCCTCGGAAGTCTATCGGATCCGCCAACAGAGCATGGAAGTGAGCATGGGCAGATAAACTCAAATTAATCAAGGCCATCTGGAGCAGCCGGCCTCATATCGTTAGCGTTCCGCATCATACATCCCTAACCTGCCACACGGAGCCATCTGGCCTGATCTGCAGGTGATATCCAAAGAACGATGGTTTTGCGACATGGGCCTGCAGCGCGAGTTGGCACACACCGGAAACTGGCTGTTTCGCTGGCGGAGTTTTCTTCCAATCACAGTTGTCGTCTGTGCCGTCATTTCGATGTTGCCGATTCCAATACCCAAACACGATGGTTTGACGGCTGATTGCATTGAAGTCGCGAGTCTGTGGATCAGCTTTCTGGGCTTGTTTATTCGTGCTGTGACCGTTGGCCATACACCAGCTGGAACATCCGGTCGCAACACAGTTGGACAGGTTGCAGAGTCGCTGAATACAACCGGAGTTTACTCGACGGTCAGACATCCGCTGTATCTCGGCAACTTTCTGATTGGCTTTGGCCTCGCCTGCTTTACGTTGACGTGGTGGTTTCCATTGATGTACACCCTGACATTTTGGTTGTACTACGAACGGATCATGCTGGCGGAAGAGGCGTTCCTGCGATCAAAGTTCGGCGAGCAGTTCAATGTCTGGGTGCAACAAACTCCTGCCTTCATCCCAAGCTGGAAGAACTATACGCCACCGAGGCTGAAATTCTCGATGCGCAATGTGCTTCGCCGAGAATACAACACCTTACTCCAAATCGTCGTTGTCGGTTTTTTGCTTGAGTTCTTCGGTGACTGGTTTGAAACGGGGCGTATCTCCGCTTCGAGACCGTGGTGGATTTTTCTCATGACCGGTACGTTCATCTGGGTATGCCTGCGGACGCTGAAACGCAACTCCTCGGTCCTTGAGGTTGAAGGCCGGTGATGACAATGAGTCTTGCAATTTAAGTTGAATTCTTTGATGCGATGATCAGCGCAACCTGCAGAACGACAGATTGACGTATCGACAGAAACTCGAATGTCTCCGGAATCCTCACCATTGAGTTGTTGTGACGATTCAGCTCTCAGCTGCATCAGGAGACATCGGGCCTGTGGTGGCATTCATCATCAACAATGTTGCCACACTCGGCGACGAAAATGTGCCTCCGGAGGGGCAGCATGATGAAGAATCCGCTGATCGTTCTCGCCACACTGCTTGCGATCCTCTGTTGGGCAATGTCGTTTTTTGCGGCCAACGGTGAGTCGTTCTCCGATGGCGATACCGGCCGGTGCGTCGCGCATGGAACGTGTGGCTTTGCCAACGAGGTGGATGACACCTTCGTCGAGAGCGTAACGCCTGCGATTACACCTGATCCGAGGCCCGTCCCTTCACCGAGCAATCCAAGACCTGCGAATACACAGCCAGGCGTGAGTTCGACGAGTCCTCAAGTAACGGTATCCGTCGTTACTGTGGGTAACGATCGATACACGGTGTACGATTACGACGACTTGATAGCGCGGCGCTGCTCGTTCGTCATCCCCGAAGGTCTGAAGACGGTACGTGGCCTGTTGGTCCACGGCTGCTATTCAGGAGGCGATTCGCGGTACGACTGGAAGGATTGCGAGTATTACCGGCAGTTCATGCACCTGCATGGATTTGCGTACGTCGGCAACACCTTTGTGGCCGGCCCTCTGGCCGGGAAATTACCGCAGCCGGCTGACACTTCAGCAATCGCCAGGCATCGTGCCATCTTTGATTCGTTCGTAGAAAGCGTGAACGTCGTTGCCAAAGCGTCACAGCACCCCGAGATGGTCAATGCACCATTTGCCGGTGTGGGATTCTCCGCTGGCGGCGGCAATGCCTTGAATCTGATGTGCTTTGCTCCAGATAAGACGATTGCTGCTGCCAGCTACTGCGCGCCATACCTTTTCAAACGGAGGATTACCGGGCTACCCAGCGATGAGCTATTACACGTTCCAGCGATTGCCATCACGGGAGAGTTGGAAGGGTTCAACGTGCCATTGCCGGCTGATGTCGATTCTGCAGCAGGTCCGGCCCGGATCGATGAGGTTTTCCTGCCCTATCGCCCCAAAGGCGCCACGTACGCCTGGCTGGAACGTCAGGGGCAGGGCCATGCGTTTTTCGAGAACCGGCAGGATGTGCTCGGCATGCCGTTCCTCGATGCCGCCGTCCGCGCCCGCTATCCGGCAGACGGTGATGTCACCCAAGGGCCGATTGAACTGATCGATCTTGATCCGACGACAGGCTGGATCGTCGACAACACGTCCTGGAAAAGTGGTCTCACGAAGATTGTTCCGGCGAGCAAGTTTACGGGCGACCTCGGCCATTCGAGCTGGCTGATGAACGAAGACCTCGCGTTCATTTACCGAGCCTACTCGACTTACGACAGTCCGCTGACGATCACCTCACCCGGTAACTGCTGGCCGACCATGCCGGCTCTCGAACCAGGTTCGAATGTGCCCATCATCGTCGATCCGTCTCAGTTTTCTGATTGGAAGACGATCACCTTCTACGACGGCGCGAAGAAGCTCGGCGAAGTTGCTGCTGATACGGCACCGCAATTTACGGTCACCGACCTGACGCCTGGTTACCACGTTTTCTCGATCCTGGCCGCCGACGACAACGGGAACGTGCGTACTGCCGATCCGAAGCTCGTCATCGTGAAGCCGGCAAAGGTCGCATCAACCACCGAAACTTCTGAGAACAGTGCGACACCAGCGGCAGGCGAAGTCAGCGTCCTGACGACGTTTCCGGCCGACCGAGGGCCAGGTTACAAGATGGTCCCCGACACTCAGGGAGCCGTCGGGCCGAACCATATCGTGGACTTCGACGGGCTGAACTTTGTAGTCCATGACAAGGAGACGGGGAACGTTCTCGTCAAGAAGTCGCAGCGTGAGTTCTGGGCAAGTGTAGAACCGGCGAACAGGCTGATCGCCCCCAACCCCTGGGATCCTCGATTCCTGTACGACGCCACTTCGGGGCGCTGGATCGGCGTCATCGCCAGTGATGGACACGGGCTCGGCTTCCTGGCAGTATCGACCTCCTCCGATCCAACCGAGCCATGGAAAGGTGTAATCCTGCCGATGGAAAAGCAGGATCTCGGTTTCAAATTGGGCGTGGACAAGAATGGACTCTACGCAACCTACGCCAGCGCCGAACAGGGGCGAGACACTCATACGCTCCACGACTGCATCGCGATCCCCAAGGAAGATCTGCTTGCTCCAGGTGGGCCAGATCTAGCGAATCTGGCAACTTTCACTCGACTTGAGCACGACAGTTTCCCGGCGACCGATCTGAATCCCGAAAAGGCTCCAGGGGATCCGCTGGTGATTCTCAACAAGGAGTTCGGTGACGACTGCGGCCAGCTCTACATGTACAAGATCACGTGGCAGGGCAAGACGGCGAGCATCTCCGATAAACAGGTCATCCCGCTCAACCGAAAGTACCGTTCACCCAATACAACGGTGGAAGCCGCGACCGCGCCACAGCCTTCACCGGGGATTACGATTCGCGCTCCCCGGCGAACGATTGCCGTCGCCCAGTTTGGCGACAGCGTTTATCAGTGCAACAACGCCAAGCTCGACGACACATCGCCGTGGGGAATCTTCTGGTGCGAGGTACGTGTGAGCGACGGTGAGTTGCTTCAGGAAGGCCTTGTCACAGATCCAAACTGCGACTATCTGATTCCTTCGCTGGCAGTGAATAAGGACGGCGCACTGGGGATTGGCTGCACCCGCACGTCCGCCACTGAGTTTCCATCGGTTTATGTCACCATGCGTTCTTCCGACGACCCTCTGGGAACAATGCGGAAGCCTGTGCTGGCGGTTCCAGGGACGACATACTTCCGCGTCACGAATCCCCATCGCTTTGGCGCTCAGTTTGGCAACTACTCATCGACCTGCATCGACCCAACGAACCCTGGCGTTTTCTGGACCTGCCAGGAATATGCCGACAGCACCAAGCCCGACCAGTGGTGTACGGCCTGGGCGTCGTTCAAGTTGAGCAAATGAACACGCTGCAATGCCACTCAAAAGAGGTGCTGCGCCGGACATGTCCTTGCTTTTTGCATGTTGGCACCACTGTCGGCACCGACCGAAGCAATTGCTTTCGTAACTCTCTACTTCGACTACATTTGCGTCGAATCCAACCCGGTCTTGAAAACCGGAGTGCCCGCAAGGGTACCCAGGGTTCGAATCCCTGTCTCTCCGCTTTGATAGTCGCTCAAGCCACAGCGTTTATCCCCAGAAACCCCGAGTGTCCTTGGGGTTTCTTTGCGTTTTGGGGGTTTGGCGTTGTTGGTCGTCCTTCCAGTTGAGATCTGTGTTGCTCCGGGCTGTTGTGAGGTTCAGTTGTTCCTATGGTGTACTCTGAGTGCTTCAGGGAAAGCACCCTTGAGTGTGGCTTACTTCTTGCCGGGCTGTGAGTCGGATACACTCATGCGATGCAGGATCTTTTTGGGTTATGCAAAGGCATGGGTTTCTTGTTTGACTTCGTTCGCTTGCTGGTGGGTTATGGCGGGGAACAGAGGAACATCTCAATTCTACTCGACACTGGCAACGTGGGTGGGTTTGTCGATTGTGATTGCGGCCCTGGTGATGACGATCGTGTTTCCTCAGTGGAATGTTTGGGTTGCTGTTGCTGTCGGGGCCTTGGTTGGGGGGCCGTTTATTGTTTTGGGGTTACGGCTGCATCCTCAGGCGACGGTTGAGGATGGGGGCTCGAAGCGGTTTTGGCCGGAAGGGTCGGAGGCACGTGAGCTGTTTTGGGGTATTGTGGGCTTCATGACTCTGACGGTTTGCCTGCTGACGCCGTTGTTTGTGGCGGTGAAGGTTTGGGCGAGTCTTCCGCCGGGTGATAACTGGAACGTGGTTGGTGTTCGACTGCTGTTCTTCACTGCGGCTTACTGTGGCTGCAGCTGGTGGTTTGGAGTCTGTTCCAAAACCGTTGCCCCTTGGTTTCGCGGAACGATTCCCGATGGTTTTGTTGATTCATTCACACGGAAAGAAGTGCCAGTTGAGCCGACGAACGTCAAAGATGCGGCGGCAAAGAATTGGCAACTGGCTGTGATTGCCTTGTTCGCGTTCTTTCTTGCCACAGGGGCGATCAATCTGAATGGTCTGGGGCTCCAGCCCGTTGCTCGTCCGGGACGCGTTCGCACGATTGTCTCCGCAATCATCTGGTGCCAGGCCCACCCGAATACGACTCGTGCGACCGCCGCTCTTGTCGCTGTTGCCGCTTCTGTCACGTTTCTCTTTCGATTGCGCCGGGCCGCTGAAAAGCCGAATGAGAATACGGGGTTTTGATTTGGGGCGGCAATGCGTCGCGGTTGGGGGAAAGCGGAAAGCCAGGGGGGGACTGATGGTGAAGGGAGCGATTGGGGACAATCGTTTTTCACTGGGTTTTGTCTGAAAACGGAAAACCGAAAACCGAAAACTAAATCGGCCCTCCCCGAGCTTGCTGGCGCTCGCTCGACCCCTCCCAGACTTCGTCCGAGAGGGGGGCAATGTCCTTGATCTTAATCTTAAACTTGATCTTAATCCTGTGCTGGGTTCCCGCATGCGCGGGAATGACCGGGGGGGTGGCGAAAGCCGAAAGCGGAGAGCGGAAAGCGGAGAGCAGAAGGCTGGGGGGACCGGTGGTGAAGGGAACGATTGGGGACAATCGTTTTACACTGGGTTCCGGTCTGAAAACTGAAAACCGAAAACCGAAAACTGTGCCGGGCCCTCCCCCGAGCTTGCTGTCGCTCGCTCGACCCCTCCCGAACTTTGTTCAGGAGGGGGGCGATGTCCTTGATCTTAAACTTGATCTTGATCCTGTGCTGGGTTCCCGCCTGCGCGGGAATGACGGAATTGGTTTGAAAGCGGAAAGCGGAAAGCGGAGAGCGGAGAGCGGAGAACTGGGGGGACTGCTGGTGAAGGGAACGATTGGGGACAATCGTTTTACACTTCAGTTGAAACGCAGGCCGTTGCGCATGGTGGTGGCGGTGCGGGATTTGGTGGATGGGTGTTCGTGGAGGCGGTTTGTCTGGTACGCTTCGATCAGGCGTTCGAGCATCTTGATTCGATATCGGATTCGCTGGCCGCGTTCGGTGTCGCGGGTACATCGAGGCTTGTCGAACACTCGAATCTCGGTGACTCTCGGAACGATGTCGATGCCTTCGCGAAGTGCTGCGTCGACGGATTCGAAATGATGATGCTCCGCGAGGACGATGCGATTGGCTTCGAGTACCAGCGTATATCCGTAGTCACCATAAGCCTCGGAGAAAGCGCCGTCGATCGTGATCGCCTTTCCGCTGCGTTTGAGCGGGGATTCACCGCTCTCCACTTTCACGGGAACGTGACCGTTCACGATCAATCCGCTTTTGGGATCCATCCCGAATTCCGCCAGGATGCGATCACAGAACTCCACTTCGTGAATGAGCGAGAAATAGGGGTTCTTGGTTTCGCGATGCGAGGCTTTGTCCCTGATGAAATCTCGTTCGAACGTCGTAATGCGGTCCTTCCCGAACAACGGCGAGACCGGACCGCTCCAGAGATACCACAGAAAGTCGAGGTCCGGTTCGGAAGCGGCCGTCATGGCTCGCCGAACCACTGTTTCAATACTCTCAAACAGCGCACGCCCGGCCAGCAGTTCTCCATCGACCGGCATTGGCAGAAACTCGCCCTCGGCATTGACGGGAACGCAGCCGTGAAAGATCAGGCATTCGTCGCGACGAAGGTACATGGCTCCGTGGCCCACCATGAATCGTGTCTGCTCCTGAAGCTTCTGGCTGTTCAGGAAAGAGTGCCTGAGAATGGCCAGACACGAAACTTCTTCGGGCGTAAGCTGATACGGGTTCTTCGGATCGACGGTCGGAAACAGTGTGTCGCGCAACTCATAGACCTGACCATCAATCTCGATCGTGCCGCGAGTGTGATCGATGCGATGCAGCAGGCGTCGATGTTCCAGGCCCCACTGCGGATTCCGCTCGATCAGCTGACCCTCGAGCTTGAACTGCATGATGGCAGCCGCCTTTTGCATTCTGGCCACGATGTCGTTTGGACGCATGCCGGAACTCTTCGGCATAAAGAACTCGGCCGGATCGTTTGCGTAGACGGTCCGTGCGAGATGCTCCAGTGGAGTTAACGGGATGCTGTAACCTTCGTCCAGCTGACCAATGCGCCGATAGCGCAGAGAGACGCGAA
Organism: Planctomycetaceae bacterium; assembly: GCA_046349695.1. Taxonomy (GTDB): domain Bacteria; phylum Planctomycetota; class Planctomycetia; order Planctomycetales; family Planctomycetaceae; genus SXXK01. Next base: position 32,907 of record JAXMBV010000009.1, read on the forward strand.
GAACGGTGCAGATGAGCGCTTCGTTCCCCATCGCGGCACCCAGCCACAAGGCGTCATGGTTGCCCCAGATGAACTCGACATTGGGCTGAAGGCGAAGATAGTCCACCACGCGGTCGCCTCGCGGCCCACGATCCCAGCAGTCCCCGCCGATGATCAGTTCATCGACGGCGAGGTTACGAATCAGCCGTCCCACAAGGTGAATCAGATGCAGGGCTCGCTCGCGAGCGACCAGTTCATCCAGCATCCCGTCGATGAATTCCGGACTTCGCTCGGTGGACGGTGCATGTAGCAGCTCCAGCAGCAGCTCGCTGTATTCTGTGGGGAACAAGCGCGTGGCGAGACGCAGGCTGTAATTCGAGATCAGATACCGAAGAAGTTCCAGCTGCGGTTTTAGAGTCTTCGCTGCATACTGTTTGACGTCTTCCGGCTTCTGCAACTTCTGTTGAAGAAGTTCGGTGACTTCTGCGGGATAGAAAGTCAGCTTCAGGAATTCTGTCAGTTCCTCAGCCGTCATTTTTTCGGCAAACATGTCTTCAACAATTGGCCGCAATGTGCCGGACGCATTGTTGATGACATGCTGAAGCTTCTTGTCTTCACCGTGAATGTCGCTGATCACGTGCACCGCACCCTTCGGGAGCGTCTGCACCGCAGCGAGTCGAGCGACCTCGGCGATGGCCGCATCGACGTTGGGATATTCCTGAGCCAGCAGCTCCAGCATTGTGAGATCTGCTTCGGGGCGTTTGAACGACAATGACGTGTTGGACATGACAGAAACAGATTCGCTCAGGATCAGGGATGGCAGGGCAGGACCCACGATGACGGAGCATACCGAGTTGGTTCGCACGGGAGAATTCGGTGCGATCGCATTTGATCTCTGGCACGGCCATGCAGGATTCTGTAGTGGATCTCGCCAGAGATCCGGCGACTTTCGTTGGTGAAGGGAACTCTGGCGAGTTCCACTACGTCGCGGTTGGTGAAAGGAACTCTGGCGAGTTCCACTACGTCGATGAATCCATGGATTCACCGGACGGCTTGCGCCGTTCCGCTACAAGAGCCTTCACAGCGGCCGACCTTCGACTTCGGCCTTGTCTTTCAACAGGCAGCTAAGGCGTGCTGAGGAGTTTCTGAAAGTCATCGCGTTTCTGAAGGCGCTGGAATTCGAACCATGTCGCGGCGACTGATTTGAGGGGCGGAAATTGCTGGATGGATTGCTGGAGCAATTGCATGGAACGATCGTCGCAGGTGCGTGTCAGTTCGTTCAGGCCAGGAGCTGAAGGGGCCGTGACATCTGCTGCCTGATGGTTTGCTGCCAGAGTGGCGAATACGGATGCGACTTCCATGGTCTGTATGGCGGCGGTCTGGGGATCTGGTGAAAGTGATGTGAGCACCTTTTCTGCGGCTGCTGCCGATTCCGTGTACTGACCGCGGTGAGCAAGGCCGATTGCTCTGATGAGCAGCAGTTCCGTCGCCACGTCACGGGTGTCGTGCTCGGCCTTCGACAGATCTGCGATCGCCGCGTCAGCCATTGGCAGGGCCGCTCCTAAATGGCGCAGCTGAGACAGCACGGATTGAACGTAAGGAATCTGCTGGTTTGGATCATTGCTGACTGTTTCCAGCAGTTTCACAGCCGCTGCGCAGTTGTCCGACGCGTGTTTGAATTCGCCGATTCGCAGGTCGTGCAGTACGAGGCAGAGCGAGGCTGTGGCTGCGGAGATGCGAAACTTTGCGTTCGTCGGATAGCGTGCGGCCAGTCCGGCGAGTACCTGTTGCTGGCGGTGAAGGAAGGTGCGTGCGTCGTTCTTTCGACCTTCGATCTCAGCACATGCAGAATTGATTTCCAGACTCACGGACAGATCATAAGCCAGTTCCGCGTTGTTCGGATCAGCAGACTGGAGTTGCTCAATCTTCTGAAGCGAGTCTGAGAAGAATGGCTTTGCTTCAGCGGCCTTTCCCCTGGACACGAGGAGTCTTCCGGTACTTTGCAGTATGAGCGCCGTGCGTCGCAGCAGATCAGTGTCCGTCGGATTCTGTTCCAGCAGTTTTGCATCAAGGTCCTGAGCATGCCGGTAGTCCTCCATCGCTTCCTGGTCTCTTCTGAGCCCTTCGAAAGCCCAGCCGCGACGGTGCAGAAAGGCGGCGAGGTCACTCCGATAAGTCGCGGAGGACTGATCAAATTCGGTAAGTTGATTCAGAATGCTGCAGGCCGACTCATAGTGACTGAGCATCTCTGCAAACTGGTTTTCCATTCCCTCAACGTCACCGAGACGTGAATGAGCCCAGGCGAGTCGCCGCTGAGCCTCGTGAAAGTTCTGACGGGATTCGTTCGCCAGTTCAAATTCTTCGAGTGCTCGTAAGTAGTATTTGCGAGCCTCAGCAATGTTGTTCGCGTGCTGAGCAAGAACTCCCAGCTGTTCGAGCGCGAGTCCTCGATCGAGATGGATTTCCGGGTTTGCCGGCGAAACGGTCAGAGTACCCTCGGATAAAGACAGACACTGCTGGTAGAGATTCTGGGCTTCGGCAGCACGTCCCAAAAACCAGACGACTTCCGCCTGTCGAAGCAGTGCCGTCAAAACCGAGTGATCCAGGGTTCCGGAAGACTGAGCGTCCGCAACAATTCTTTGCAGTCCCGGAATCGCCTGTTCGAGCAGTCTTCGTCGCAATTCGAGAGTACCCGATGTGCCTTTCAGCTCCTGCTGCACATTGAAGATCAGGTGGTTGTAGGCTTCGACTGCGGACTGCGCGTTTCGTTCTGCAGTCAGCTGTGCAGACTGAGCTCGAAGGCTTTCGGAGTCGGCTTTGCGTCGATTGAACTCGGAAGTTCTCCAGTTGTGCAGGGCACGTTGTTCACTTTGTGAAATCAAAACGGCAGCGGTCGTTGCGCCGACAGCCACCAGTATCAGCAGCACGAGCACACCAAGAGAGACTGCAGACAACGCGGGATTGCGACGACACCAGCGAAGTCCTCTTTGAAAGATCGAAACGGGGCGTGCGAGTACCGGCTCACCACGTTGCCATCGCTGGATATCTTCAGCGAGTTGCAGCGCGGTGGCGTATCGTCGCGCTGGATCATCATCCATTGCTTTCAGGCAGATGGTTTCAAGGTCGACTGGAATTGCATCATTCCACTGCCGGGGCGTTCTGGGAGTCGCCTCCAGAATCTGCTTCATGATCATGTGCGGCGTTCCGCCCCAGGGAACTCCGCCCGTCAGCATTTCATAAAGCGTGATGCCGAGGCCATAGATGTCGCTCGCCGGTCCAACGGATTCTGGTGCTGTGATCTGTTCGGGACTCATATACGCCGGAGTTCCGGCGATGACTTCGGACGCAGATGTTCCTGCATCAGAATCCGTCAGGCGAACAAGACCGAAGTCAACGATGCACACTCGCCAGCCGCTCTTTGTATTGGTCGGATCTGCCTGAAGGAGCAGATTACCAGGCTTAATGTCCCTGTGAACCAAGCCACTGCCGTGGGCCTGATGAAGTCCGTGGCACATTTGAATCAGGAGATCAGCCGCACACTTCGGCTCAAGAGCTCCCTGTTCTGCGATCAGCTCGCGAAGTGAACAGCCCGGGACATAATCCATGACCAGGTATGGCAGACCCGCGTGCGGACATTCTGCTGAGTGAACGGTGACAATATTGGGATGACGCATGCGAGCGACGGCCTGAGCTTCCCTCAGGAACCGGTTTCGGTTCTGTTCGTCAGCGCGGTCGAGTCGCAGCATCTTGACGGCGACATCACGATTCAGAATGGTGTCGCGAGCGAGCCAGACAAGCCCCATTCCTCCGCGCCCAAGCAGCTGCAGAGGCGTGAGATGTTCGGGCCATAAGACGCCACAGAGGCTGGCATCAGTGTCGCCGCCTGTCAAAGTGGTCGCGGCTGCCGTTGTGTTTGTGTCGCCAGTGGAAGAGACGTCCGATTTCAACCGCTGTCGAAGGTTTTCCAGCGGAGCCTCCTGATCAAAGCGGGGATTCTGCCTGAGCAAGCCGGCATGAAAGCCTGACAGTGTCGACTCTTCACTCAGGCGATCCATCGACTCTCTGCAATCCGGACAGTCGATCAGATGTTCGCGGACGACGGCGAGTTCTGCTTCCGGCAATCGACCTTCCAGCACTCCGACCAGTGTCGCACTGGGGAAACAGCTGGTGACAGGTTTATCCGCCATACTTTTCTCCGCCAGGCCGAAGGCCCCGGGGCACTCTTACCAGAACGACAACGCCAGGTGATCTGCCAGAACCAGCACTTCCTCACGAAGTCTTTTTAGTACTCTGGACTTTGCAACATAAACAAAATCCACGGATTGCTGAACCTGTTCCGCCGCCTCGATCGCGGAGACCTGGTTCACCCAAACAAGGCAGAACGCCTGCCAGGTTTGTGGTTCAAATGAGGACTCGATCCGTTTCATTGCGACTTCGAGGATATGTCGGTGAAACTCTTCGTTCCATTCGGAAGAATCTCCGGTGGAAGCAAGTTCCTGCAGAGTTTCATCCGGTGACTCCTGAATCTCTGCAACTCTTCTCTTTCGCTTTTCGTGAAAGCGTCGGATTTCGTTGCGCGTGATCGTCCATAGCCAGTCACGAAACCGACCCTGTTCCCTGCTGTAAATGAACCTCGGTATGGAACGCGATACTCGAAGAAAGACCTCCTGAGTTACGTCAGCCGCATCAGAATCATGCAGGCTTCTGCGACGCAGGAATCCATAGACGAGTGGCGAATAGACGTCCACAAATTCGGACCATGCCTCCCGATCACTGGTGTCACGCAGACGCAACAGCAGACTTGGGCGAGTCCCCAGTGCCACGGAAGGTTTCGTCATAAAGCAGTACCCGCGAGCGATTCGGTTCTTGCGCAGAAAGGTCGAAAATTCATCGTACCTCGGGCCTGAAACAATCGCCAACCGAAAACACGATCGTTTTGCAGCAGGGATTATTTCAGCCCCAGTGACCGATCTTCACCAGTGCGCAGACAATTTTTTCGATTCTGGATTTTTCTGCGCAAGATGAGGTCATCGGATCGGTAGTCACCGGTACGTCGTGTCGCGATGCGGACTTAACTGCATCGGAATGACAATCCGGAGAGATCTTCCATGTCACTCAAATCCTGGCTCCATGCGGTCACCACCAGCACTTTTCGTCGAGACCGATCTGCTCGCAGATCAATTCATCGTCGCAGCACTCGACGCCGCCCGGTAGTGAACAGCGAGGGGATGGAGACAAGAATCATGCTGTCTGCGGTCCATTGGATCAGTGACTCCAATGGATTCTGGGACGACCCGGCCAACTGGCAGGACCAGTCCACCTTCGCGAATCGCGTTTCGGGTGGAGGAGATGAGGTCGTCATCAACCGACCGGGAAGTTCAGTCACAGTGACAGTTCGAGCAGGTTCCGGCAGTCAGGCAGCCGGACTCTTTACTCTGGCAGCCGATGAATCGCTGCGAATCGAGGGCGAAGACTTCAGTATCCATCAGGTAAGCACATTGGCAGGTAATGTGCAGGTGTCAGGGGGACGCATCGATGGACGGCAGCGTGTCACCTTGAATGGACAGAACAGTTGGAGCGCAGGATCGTTCGCCGGGCAAATTACCGTTGGCGCTGCGGGAGTTCTTAACATCTCCGGCGTTTCGGACAAGACCATCAGTGCATCGTTCGAGAACTTTGGAACGGTGATCCATGCTGGTTCCGGAGACATCATCGACACATCGAACGGCTCCGGCAGTTTGTGGGTAAACCAGCCAGGTTCCGTGTATGAATTCACTGGTGATGATGGTCGTCAGCTCACAACGACATTCAACAACCTTGGGACGGTTCGCAAATCTGCGGGTGTCGGCGAATCGTCATTCACTGAGAACTTTCACAATCTTGGCGGGACTGTGGAGGTGACTCAGGGGAAGCTGAAGCTGTCTCGAGGTTCCAGTACCGGCGGGACATATATCGCGTCGGCCGGTGCTGTGCTTGATATGACTGGCGGTTCCAACGCATTCTTCACCGGCACGCTGACTGGTTCCGGTGCCGGTCGAGTGGAATTGTCGAGTGGCACCATGCTGACCGGCAGTTCTGATGCGACGCTGAATTTTCCGGCAGGCTTGTTTCACTGGACCGGTGGAGCATTCGCAACGTCAGGTCGTACCTGGAAGAACACTGGAACTGTGCAGATCTCCGGTGCTTCGGACAAGACGATCAGCGCATCGTTTGAAAACTTTGGAACGGTGATCCATTCCGGTTCCGGAGATGTGATCGACACAGCGAACGGCTCCGGCAGCTTGTGGGTGAACCAGCCAGGTTCAGTGTATGAATTCACTGGCGATGATGGCCGTCAGTTCACTTCCACATTCAAGAACCTTGGAACAGTCCGTAAGTCCGCAGGCAACGGAGATTCCTCATTCAATGCGGTCTTCAACAACTCCGGTGGTGTCCTTGAAGCGCTGACCGGTCGCCTGCTCATTGCAGGAACTGGTGGCTTATGGGCGGATGCGACGTTGCTTTCCACGGGAGAGGGCCGAGTTGTCCTTGCGTCACACCTGTTTGTGACTGGCCTGATCTCCGGCAGTGGCACCGGGAGGGTTGAGCTTGTCGATGGATCCCTGACGTCTGTCAGTGACGGAGGGTCCCGGCTCCTTGCGAAACTGGATTTTCCTCTGGACTATTTTCACTGGACGGGAGGAACAATACGAGGGAACGGACTGACGAATACGGGGGCAATCACCATTTCGCCACTTGTCTCCGGACCCGCGCTGGAAGGCCCGATGGTAAATGAAGGCCTGATTCAAAACATCGGGCCTGGATCGTTTAGTCTGAATGGTCAGCTGCTGCATAACCGCGTCGGTGGCGTGTTCGAAGTTCATGGGAACGTAACAACATACGGTCGAAACCAGTTTGGGGGGCGTGGGACATTCCAGAACGACGGCACGATTCGACGTCTGTCTGGAGCCGGTACGGCGATCATCGACGCAATATTGGCGGGGTCAGGCGGACGAGTCGAAAACGAAACAGGCACGCTCGCATTCAATAGTGGAGGAAGTTCCAGTGGGATGGACTTTGAAGCTGCTGCCGGGACAGAGATTCAGTTCAACGGAGGCTTCTCGGAATCCTTGTACTGGAGTGGTCGACACAGCGGCAGCGGTGCTGGTCGTGTGAACCTGAATGTGGCGTTTCAGGGTGACAACACAATTGGCGGAAATCTGGACTTTCCCGAGGGCATGCTTCAGATCCTCGGTGGCGGCATCTTTGGCTACATCGTGAACACCGGTGCCGTCCAGTTGAATTCAACGGACGGCATTTTTGCCAGGGCTGTGTTTGAGAATAACGGCAAGTGGATTCTCGCAGGGGCCGGCGACTTTGTGCTTAACGCAAACAGCCAGTTCCGGAATCGTGGCTTGCTGGAGTTCCAAACAGATGCGGATATGGTCGTACCCGGAGACGCATCGATCGGGTCCATGTACCTCTTCAACAGCGGGACACTTCGAAAGTCAGGCGGCAGCGGTAGCTCGGCTCTTCGTCACGATGGTTCTTTCAAGGAACTTGCATTCGACAATACGGGGATCGTGGACGTTCAGTCTGGGACACTGTCTTTGAACGATCGAGTACTGCAATTCAGCGATACAACTCTGACGGGTGGCACATGGAAGGTTGGCCCGCTTTCAACTCTGACGGTTCCATCGGCGAGCTCGATTCATACTAACGCGGGCCACATCAGTCTGGATGGGACAGGTTCCGTCTTTACGAATCTGACAAATCTCCTCAGCAACTCCGGGAGTTTCGCGCTGGAGGGCGGGCGTGACTTTACGGTCGCAGGCAACCTGACAAACAGTGGGCAGATCAGCGTTGGGCTCGGAAGCATCCTGACTGTGACAGGGAACCTGAGCGAAACCTCCGCATCCAGCCTGGTTGGTCTCTGGCGTGCGGACGGCAACCTGAGTGATTCCAGCGGAGCAGGGCGGCATGGGACTCTGCGGGGAACCATTCCTTTCGTTCCAGGGAGATACTCGGACAGTTTTCTGTTTGACGGACAGCACAACTATGTGGCTCTCGGGAATCCTGCCGCACTGCGACTGCAGGACCTGACCATCAGTGCCTGGGTGCGGCGTGAGGAGAATGGCAGTGGATCCATTTTTTCGTACGGCCCGTTTGGTTACGGATTCGGCTTCCTGCCGAATGGAAAACTCTTCCTGTCACAGGTCGCACTCAGTCAGGTTGAGTCTCAAACACTGGCGGTTTCAGATGCTGACTGGCACCACGTGGCGGTCACGAGATCCGGCGGTACCGTGACGTTTTACGTTGATGGAAAACAGGAAGACGTTCTTGGGTTTCTCCCATCGTTTAGCTTCACGACAAATGCTGCGATTGGTGGGATGGAAAGCAACGGAAGTGAGGATATCTCGTTCGCTGGTCGAATTGATGAAGTCGCCGTCTTCAATCGTGCACTGACTGCTGTGGAACTCGCCCGAGTTGCCAGTAATGCAGATGGTTCCAACAGTGGCCGCACGCTCCCAGCTGTTGATGTTGAGATCGGCGGTCGGCCCTCTACGGGGGAATACGGTCGAATCATTGTGAATGGCCAGGCGTCACTGGCGGGGCCATTCAACATTGTCCGGACTGGCGGATTCGGACCGGTACAGGGTGATTCCTATGATGTCATGTCGTTTGCAGGACGAACGGGCAACTTCTCCTCGATCAACGGTCTTTCACCGTTCTTCACGGCCACGACTTCGGCCACCGGCATCCTGATTGGAACGGACCATTCCGCAGGGGATCTGGCTGCGGTTTCAGCGACCGTAGCAGGCATCGGACCGGCGATCAGCGGGCAGTCGGTTCAGATCGAATACACAGTTCGCAATGACGGTTCCAATGCGCTCTCTGCGAACTGGCAGGATACCGTATTCCTTTCAACGGATCGTGTCCTGTCGGCAGACGATACACTGCTTGCGAGAGTTGACCGTACAGGGGGACTCAGTGCGGGTGCCTCGTATACGCAGACTGTGACAGCAACCGTTCCGGGTCTTGTGGATGATGACTATTACGTGATTGTTGTTGCCAACGCAGACAAAGCCGTCCCTGAAGCTGACCGGGGCGACAACATCATCGATTCAGATGTGGCAATTCGCGTTCAGTTGCCCTCTCTTACATTCGGTCAGGTACTAAACGGCACGATACTCCCTGGTCAGCCACTGCATTTTCGACTGATGGTCCCGGCAGGATCCCGTGATGTTGCCATTGCGTTGGATGCTGCTGATGGCTCAACAGGAGCCATCGAGCTGTATGCTGGTCGCAGTGTGTTGCCTCAGGTATCGCAGTTTGAATTCGCCAGCGGCGAGCTGAACTCAACGGATGCCAGTCTCCTGATGTCCGATGTCACTCCTGGGGAATACCTTTTGACGGTTTCTCCGCGGCGTTTGACGGGGCCAGTTTCGTTTTCTCTGATCGCTGACACACCGCCGGCGACGTTGTCGAGTGTCGTGCCTGCAAAAGCCGGCAAAGGACCAGTGACGTTTCAAATCCGGGGGAGCAACCTTCTTGAAAGTGACGTCGTTGAACTTGTGAATTCAGCCGGGACGAGAATTGCTGCGCAGTCAACCTCTCGTGATGACGCCTCTCATCTGTTTGCGACGTTTGATCTGAGCAGTGCGGCACAAGGCGCTTATGATGTTGTTGTCACGCGATCCGGGAACTCCCGAGTGCTGTCAGCTGCTGTCACGGTCGAAGCCGCACGATCGTCCGCGCTTTCTTCACGACTTGAGTTGCCAAATCGGTTCCGAGTAGGACTGACGTTTAATGGCACCGTCGTGTATGAGAATCCTAGCAATGTCGATATGCCGGCGCCATTGCTTGTGTTGTCGACCGATGGACAGGCTCATCTCCGTCTGTCCCGATCTGATGAATTCCAGGCAAAAAATCTCGTCCTTGTGGCCGCCAGTCAGACGGGGCCGGCAGGAATCCTGCGACCGGGAGAAGCCTGGCGAATCCCGTTCCAGGTGTTTTCTCCGTTCGTGAGCGAGATGCTGGTTTCGATCGACTACCAGACAGCAGACGCCTCAGAAGCAGTAAACTGGGATGCAATGGAGGCCAGTATCCGCCCATCCGGAGTTGCCGATGCCGACTGGGACAAATTCTGGCTGCCGTTTGTTAATGAAGCGGGCAGCAGTATCGGCGGCTATGTGCAGGTGATGGCTCGATACGCCACGGAAGTGCAGGCACGTGGCGGGCGATTCGTTTCCGGGGCTGAAGTACTGGAAGTTGCGATGCGGGATCTCTATGAGCGATCTCATGTCACAGCATCAGGTCAGGTGTTTCTCGACGATGCACTACATCCGTTGTCTGGTGCCGAGGTTCTGGCGAGTCGAATCTCCGGAACGCTGGCAGAGCGAACGGCCGTTGCCGTTCAAACGGACTCAGAAGGGCGTTTTCGACTGCCTGAACTCTCTCCGGGAACGTACAGCATTTCGGTGCCCGGTTATCAGCAGTTGTCAGCGGCGACAGTCACGGTCACCGGAAGTGGCGCTGTCCCGGACATGAATCTGACGGTGCGTCGAGGAGGTGTCATACGGGGCGTTGTTCGAAGCAGTTCGAATGAAGTCCGGCTAGGCGGGATTCTCGTGCGAGCCGAGAACAGTTCCGGTGAGTTTCGACAGATCAGAACGGACAGTCAGGGTCGCTTTGAGTTCACCGGTCTGGTTGATGACACCTGGATGGTCACGGCCGGCGGCGGACAATGGGCCACCAGTGCTCGACGAAGTCTCGAGATTGATTCACCGACGCGTGTTCGGGATGTCATCATCGATCTGAACCCGGCTGCAAGTCTCTCCGGAATTGTTCGTACCGGCAGTGCCCCTGTGGCGAATGTCCGGGTGGAAGTTCGTCGGCAGAATGGTCAGCTGGCTGTCGATCCGGTCACAACAAATCTGTCCGGCCATTACTTTTTTGATACCCTCGAGCCAGGCTCGTATGTGATTGTTGCCTCACTGCCGGGGTTCGCCACAGTTGAAAAGGCAATCACAGTCGTTGCCGGCAACACTGCAGCTGCGGATCTGGTTTTGGAGTCTGGCGCGAATTTGAACGTGACGATCGTCGATACGAACTCGGGCTTACTTGCAGATTCGACGCTTGAAGTTCGCCGCGACGGAGCACCTGTTTCACTCTTGTGGGCCGATTCCAGCGGTCGGATCTCCCTTTCAGACCTCGCCCCTGGAGAATATGAATTGACCGCTCGGTCTCCCGGTCTGCTTCCGGCGAAGTCCACGGTGACTTTGGCCGCCGGAGCAAATTCCATCACACTGACTCTTCCCAAAGCCGGACGGATTTCCGGCACTGTCAGAGACGGCAGTGGGGCGCCGATTTCAAACATTCAGGTTCAGCTATCGGGAATCAACACATCTGGCGATTCTCTTGCGCATATGGTCAGCACGGCAGCCGACGGAAGCTACGTGTTTGAAGGATTGCCTCACGGGGATTATGCCATCACGACGGGTAATGGCGAAGGCATCCTTCGGCAGGACACAGCGATCGATTCCGGCTCTCTGTTAAGTACCATGGATTTCACAGTCGCCGGAGCCACGATCACCGGGACGTTCGTTGCCGCGGACGGAGTAACGCCGCTGGCGGATTCCACGATAGTGCTGTTGCAGGGCGATTCTGTTCTGGCGACCGCTGAGACGAACGCCAGCGGACAATATGTCTTCAGGTCGTTGCTTGCTGGCAGCTATTTTCTTCAGGGTGGAGGATCCTCCGGGATCAGTGCACGCCAGGCGATTACTGTCGCGGCAAACTCGCAAACAAATGCTCCCTTGCTGCAGGCCGGCTCAAAAACTCTCAGCGGGACCATCCGTTTTGGGGGCGCACCCGTCGCCGGAGCCAGCATTCTGGTTATGCCGACCGGATCTGCAGTGCTTGGGAAATACCTGATCGCTGTGACGGGAGTGGATGGCACCTGGTCGTTCTCAGGGCTCCCGCCACAGGATTATCAGCTGCTGATCGAATCGCCTGGGCGTGTCATCATTTCCGAGACCGTGGCTGTCAGTGCTGACACAGTGCGAGACTTTGTGTTGTATGACGGATTGCAGGTAACTGGAACCGTGACGTTTGCCGGGCAGGGCGTTGGTGAAGCAACGCTGCTGTTTATTGATCCTGTCACCCACCGAGTCTTCGGTGCCGACACAACGGACGCCACCGGCAAATACACCGTCGACGATCTGGAAAGCGGCACATTCACTGTCCTGGTTCATCACGCCGGTCATGCCACTTTGATTGCGACGGGAGTGACGGTTGCTGCTGGGACGCTCGTGCATGATTTTTCCATTGCACCGGAGACCACGCAGATCAGCGGCATTTTGCTGGATGATCGAGGTGCACCAGTCGCAAATGCGAATGTCGAGTTCGTTGATGCCAGCGGACAGGACGTCGTCAGTGTTACTTCCGGATTTGATGGCACATACTCGACCACAGCGCTGCCTCCGGGAATGTGGACAGCCACCGCAACGTTGCCCGGATACTTTACCGCGACGGTCACTGGGCTGGTCCTGGCAGCCGGAACTCCGGTTGTCCAGAACTTCACAATGGTGACTGCCGGAACGGACGACAGTGCCTTTGTGGATGGTGTAGACGACTATGCCGTCGCAGAAGCAACAGCAGAGTATCTCAAGGAAAGGAACCCTCGGCCTGAACGCCATTCCTTTGACAGATTTCCTGAACTGCCACCTCCAGGTCCGGATGCCTGTTCCGAGAAAGAAGAGGCCTATCTTCAGGCCTTGTTCGCCGGTGATAACAAGGACGCAGCGTTTGATGCATGGAAATCGGCACACGAAAACTTCAATTCCACAGTCACCTACAGCGCATTGATTTTCGGGCTGCAGTTCGCAAACCTGATGGGCTCGATCGTCGCGGTTGTCCATGGAGGGGCGATGGCAAAGGCTCTCGCGGCGGCATCCGGCACGCAGCAGACGACGGTGATGCTGGCTCAACTTGGTGTTCTGACAAAGCAACTCTTTAAGGTCTATGATGCTGGTAAAGAGGCTGTTCATTCAGGCAAAGGCAAGGATATCGTCAACTTTGCGAAGAACAGTCTGAAGCTTCTTGACGAAGGCGGGGAGATCACTCACCTGATAGACACAATCGGCAAAGCCGAACATGGTCTACACCTTCCGTTTCGCTTCCCGTTTGGGGTTGTTGTTGTTGCCGCAAACCTATACGACCTGGTGAAAGAGACATCGGCCAGTGCCCAGGCACTGGAAAATCTCGGCGATTCCGTCACCAGCGCGCGGGACCGTTATCACAGTGCACTGCAGGAGTACATTGACCGCAGGGCTCACTACAGCCGAATTTCCTGTACGCCGGATGATCCTCCGGAACCGCTGCCACGCAAACCAGGGCCCAGGGTCTTCCTCGCGAATCGGCAGTCGGGCGACCCCAATGAGAAAGAAGCCAGCAGCATCAGCGGATCTTCGTTTGTCCGTGCTGGTGATGTGATTGACTACACGATTCACTTCGAGAACATGGCGACCGCGACGGCACCTGCTCAACAGGTGGTCATTACCGATGTTCTTGATCCGGCTCTGGATCTTGCCACACTGGAACTCGGAAGTCTTGGCTTCAACGGAATCACAGTGGAAGTGCCGGACGGACGCCAGGAGTTTGAGACAACAACCTTTGTTGCAACCGATTCCAATCCGGTGCGTGTCACCGTGTCACTCGATACGGTAACGCGAACACTCACCTGGACAATGACATCGCTCGATCCGGAGACACAGGAACTGACCGAAGATCCGGATGCCGGATTTCTGCCTCCTAATGATGCCTTTAACCGCGGACAGGGGTTTGTGACCTTCAGAGTCCGGTCTGTCGTGACTTCACCAACCGGGACCGTCATCCCAAATACGGCCCGAATTGTCTTTGATGTCAACGATCCCATCGATACCCCGCTGATCAGCACAACAATCGACGCTCAGGCACCAGTCGGGACGATGGCAACGTTGCCATCGACAACACCAGGTGCACAGATTGTGCTGAACTGGTCTGGGCATGATGCGGGAGGATCGGGAGCGCAGACGTACGACGTGTACTACTCGGTCGATAACGGACCGTGGCAGGCACTGGTGACCGATACACAGGAAACGACTGCAACGCTGATTGGCGTCGTTGGGTCCACTTACAGGTTCTTCTGTCTTGCCACAGATGTTGTCGGTCTCAGGGAGACACGCGTCGACATTGAAGAGGCCACAACCCGTCTCGTGAATGCCGGGGTTCCGGTTCTGAACTCTGTGCCAGCTCAGACCCAGAATCAGACTCCTGCAATCAGCTGGGGTGCTGTTCCAGGTGCGACTGCGTACGATTTCTGGCTCTCCAACCTGACGACTCGGCAGAGCCCGCTGGTTCGTACGACCGTCACAGGCACCAGCTTCACTCCTCCGGCCAATTTGGGAATCGGGCAATTCCGAGTCTGGGTCCGCAGTCTTGATGCGGCAGGAAACGCATCCGCGTGGAGCACTCCCGGTACGTTCCGAGTGAATACTCGCGTCACGCTCCAGGCCATGGAACGATACCAGCCGACACCGCGCCCCACGATCGCATGGAATCAGATGCCGGGCGCTGCTCGATATGATCTTTGGATCAACAATATGACGACGGGGCAGGTCCAGGTGGTTCGCCGGACTGATCTGACAGCCACGTCCTGGACAGCTGACACAGACCTTCCAATCGGACGATACCGCGTCTGGGTCCGTGCACTGGATGCGGCTGGTGTCGGGGCGGAATGGTCAGCGGCGCTGGATTTTGTCTCACTGCCGCGTCCGACTGTAACATCGCCATCCGGCGGGACGTTTGATCGGACACCTGAGTTTGCCTGGTCGCCGGTACTGGGTGCTGTTCGATACCAGCTGAACGTCGTCAATCGAAACACAGGAGCGATGGTCATCAGTCAGTCTGTGACATCGACCAGTTTCTCTCCGACCACACCGTTGGTATATGGCCCCTATCACTGGTGGGTGCATGGCGTGAGCAACGAGGGACTGTCGACGCTCGCCAGCTCGACGACCCTGATCTATGTGGGTGGTCTGACGACATTGACGGCTCCTTCGGGGAGCACATCGGATACGACACCAACGTTCACATGGCAGCCAGTCCAGGGCGCAGTACGATACTATCTCTGGGTTGATAAAGTGGGCTCGACGAGTCAGCAGATCCGCGAATCACAACTGACTCAGACGGAGTTTACTCCAGCAACTCCGTTGCCAGCCGGAACCTATCGCGCCTGGATTCGTGCCATCAGTCTGACCGGCGAATCATCGCCCTGGAGTGTTGTCAGAGAGTTTTCAATCGTCGACGCTTCTACCCCCGAGCGTCTCCCGAGACTATCGGAGACAGAGACTCTGCTGGTGGTTCAAGACCTCAGCGTACTTCCGGGGATTGACGAAGTGGTGAGATCGACTGGATCGACTCGCTACCTGCCAACGGCCAATGAACGTACTGCCGACAGCCATGTTCCTGTCAGGAGTCTGTCGCGAGGGGCAGACGGCTGGTCAGGTGGTCACGAATCGCAGGTGGTTGTTTGTGAAGTAGAATCGGAGTTCGATAGCAGCACAAGTCCGCATGTCTCAGTGGAAGCTGTTGATGAACTTATGTCTCAGCCGGAGCTACTGTTCCTGTGAATTGAATCCCGTTCTGATGGGCCGCCAATCATGAATCGCACTGGCGATGCAAACACATGAGGGTAGTCACGCGATATCTCGCGGCTGCGGAAGCGTCGATCCTGCTTCGATCAGGGCCTCTTTGCTTCTCATGCAGTGGATGATTGCGGGGTTGACGAGGATCGGGGAGTCGTTTATGTAGTCGATGAAGTGCCAGGGTTCGTCGGTGGGGAGTCGTCCTGCGAAGACACCGGTCCAGTCGCTGGCCCAGATGTCGGTGGTTTCGGCGAGTGTGTGAATGTACGGATTGCCCATCAGCATGTGTCCGACATACGCGAGCGGGGCTTCTTCTGTGAATGAGTATCCTCGCTGAGCACTGATGTTCTGGAATTCGGTCGCGAGTTCCACAACGCGCTGGGCGGCGTCGCGATGGACGATCCAGAATCCGGCGTTCGTGTTATAGATCGATCGGCTTCGGACTCCGCAGTCTCGCATCAGTTGCACATAGTCCGGAAGCAGGCAGCCCCACCAGTCCGGGCGAATGTTGTCGGGGCGAGTGCAGTCACTTTCGAGGCACACATGGACCGGGGCTCCTCGCAGGCATCGCAGCAGGTTTCCCGGATGACGCACAAAGTAATTGTCCGCGTCGAGGAAGATGAAGTAGTCGTACGGCAGCGTGACCGTCTTCAGCAGAAAATCAAGCTTGAAGAAGTAATTTCGATGCTCATACTGACCGGAAGGATGACAGACGGCACCCGCGATGGGTCGATCCGTCCAGACATGAAAGTCGGTCGTCACACCGACTCGGCGAGCTGAATGAATGCAGGCAGCCATCATGCTGGCATAAGTGCCGTCAGCGACAGACCAGAAGCAAAATGTTGGGTCAGACATTGAGAGCTTCCAGCCAGATGGCACGATGTTCGTCAGGGTCATTCAATTGTTCGGCACGCTGACGACACGCTAAGGACATCTGTCGACGGGCAATCGGATCATTGGCCAGTTCCTGGATGCACGTCTGATAGTCACGAAAATCATCGCAAAGGAATCCGGACTGTCCGTGTTCAATCAGCGACGCGAAGTGATGTCCTGCTGGCACGATCGGGATGGCCCCTGTCAGCATCGCTTCGACCGTGCTGCGTCCCCAGGATTCGGTAAACTGATGACCCAGCGGGTAGACGAACAGGTCAAGGCTCTGAAGGAACTTGTCTGCTGGTTCCGTTTCCTTTGGCAGAAGGTCCCATCGATCATCGAAGCGATGCCATCGATACTTTGCGGACAGTTCGTCGCTCCACGCCATGACTCGGAAGCGCACCTTTCGAAGTTCGAGGGCTTCGTAGAAGACGGGAAAGTCTTCCGGATACTTGAGCGCGTCAGCTCGCGAGAGGCGGCCGATGGTCAGTCGATCGGTCACTGGTCGATCGACGAATGGGAATGCATCAGCGTCGATGTAGTTCCCGGTGAGGCGTGTCGGGACACTGCAGAACGATTCGTAATTCAGAGCCTTACGCTGGACCTCGGAAACATAGAGCAGTCGATCCACAACGCCAGCCTGGATCAATTCATGTTCCCAGGGATGGTGCCACATCATTTCCGAGGACCAGACGATTCGGAGTCCTCGCTGAAGGGCTTCCGAGTAAATTCCGCCGGCGAAGAAACTCCCGTTGCACATCGCCAGAGCGACGCCTTCCAGACGCGGCGGAAGAGATGCAAGAGTCGCATATTTGATGCCCCATGCATCGAAGCGCGACGTCCAGGTGGTTTCCTGAAGCTGCGCTGGGTCATTGGGGATGACGGTAATCTCCGCAAAGCCAGCGAGCAGTTTCAAAAGATGAGCGGCCTTTGTGTCGGCTCCACCGTACTCCGAAGGCCACCCAAAGTAGAACAGCGATCGCACGATATTCTTCAACCGGTTGCTGATCGCATATTTACTTACATGTCCCTGGATAAGTTTGACCGGGGACAGGGTTTGGAATGGCTGGCGGAGTTGCAATCAGGCCTGGATTGCAGGAACTGGTGACGGGAAGCCAGGTAGTGCCAGTCCACTGAAAACTACAGGTATTTGTTGGTTGGTTGCCTGAGCTTGAACTTGAACTGGCCATGATCGCTTCTTTCTAAAGATAACGTTGCGGAATCAAACGGGTCATCACTTACCATCCGCGCCAGCTGGCAACGGAGTGATTTGAAAACAGGAGATCTTTGGATCGGTCCCGTTACGCTGCACAAAAGACATATCGAGCTGACCATCCTCAATCACGATTTCGTGGTCCCGATGGTCGGCGGTCGCCCAGTCTGCTTCGGTGCGAGAGGGGTCATAATCCTCTACATGCTTAATATTTTCAACCATCACGTCAAAAGAGCGAACCTCCTGATAAATCTCCGCGAATCGTAGTGAAACGGAGTACTTGCCATCGGGAAGCGGAATGTGGTAGCCGGGTGTGAGATCCGTGCGGTTACGGTCGAAGTACCGCTCCGACTGATACAGGACTTCGTCTGTCGTATTGCGAATAGGATGTGAGAACAGAGCGGCGTCGCCAAGCGTTCCGAAGTATTCGAGGCCGCTGTTGTAGAAGGCATCCGCCATCCAGACGTCTCCGTTGGCCGCAACATACCTTTCACCACCGCAGTTGATTCGCAGAGGTTTTGATTCTGCCAGAGTCGACAGCAATTGAATGACGTTTGTTCGATAAGGTGTATCGCCGGCAGTGCGCGGCTGATCTGGCGGCATCCTTTCAAGAAGCTGCTGCGGCGACTGTTTGAGATTGTGAAACCCGATTCGGAGCCACATGTTCCAGACGGCCGGGGAAGCCACGGATTCGCGAGTGAGGCTGGCATGCAGACTCTCGTGAGCCTGTGTCGCATCGCCGAGCTGCAGCCTGCATTCGGCACAATGAAGGATGGTCTCAGGCCCCGTCTCTTCGTCGTCTTTGATCGATTCAAACAGTCTGGCCGCGTCGGCAAACTGTCCCGCCAGTTGCAGTTCTCTCGCTTTGATATACGCTGCAAAATGCGGTGACTTCTCCTGAGACCATTTCCTGACATCATCGATTCGTTTGGTGTCGTTTCCTGCCGTCGCTGCAGCTTCGAGGAGCTCATCGATCGCGTGCTCCGAAGCGACTTCCGGGGCGATCTCTCTACGGAGTTGATTCAAAGGTGTGGTCAGCGACAGTGCTCGAGGATGGCGTGCTGCAGTCTCCATGATGCGGGCAGCATTCGAAGCAGTTCCATATGTCCCGTGGAGCAAGGCAATTTTTGAAAGCACTCCGGGATCTGTGTCGAATGTTCCGGTGATCAGTCGGTCGACGGATTTCAGAGCAAGAGATTTTTCCGCTGCCGAAGGTTCATCTCCAAGCCAGGTCTGAATCTGATCAAGTAGCAGCCATGCCACTTTTCTGCGTTCGGTTGTGACGGGAATCAGCAGACGAATCTGTTCGTCGAAATCAGCCCATTCACGTTCACGAAGTGTGTGTGGCTCGGTCTCTTCCTGTTGTTCCGCGATGCCGTACATCCCGCGTTCTTCGGCAGTCAGCTTTCGCTTAAAGAGTTCGGGACCTGAGCCTTCGATGTCAACCGGCCACAGACGCATGCAACCGGAACCATTCACAGTGAGGAATTGTTTTCCTCCGGGAACAAATGACGAGCCGAATCGAAACGTATTTTCTCCCGGCAGGGCGCTGATCAAAGTTCCGTCTGCAGCATTCCAGAGTGAAAGAGGGCCGAATCCGAGTCCGTCGGTACCTGGCTGCGGCTGATATTGGACCGCACACACGGATCCGTCGTGGGAGAAATCCACCAGATCGGTTGCGCTGGTTGATGCTGAGGGGTCCATTCTGCTGATGGCAAGCCCGGAGCCTCCATCCCACAATCGCGTTCCCTGTTCCCGTGACCGAGTGACAACGCGTTTGAATGTCGGGCTCCAGCCAGGGACTTCTTCGCCGGGATCACCCAGTCGCAGCAGTCGCTTGCCCGACGGAATTGAATAGATCTCAACCGCACACGACGAGTGCTTTTGGTAGCTAATCAGCAATTGCGAGTCATCAGCACTGATGGAGGCGGTCCTGACGTGAGCATCTTCGGCATGAGTTTTCAGCAGGACACGACCGGTTTCCACGTCGACTACAATAACGTCTGATGAAAGCGGATTTGAATCGCTTTCAGTCGGTCCTGTGGCCCACATCAGACGTCCGCTTGTTGAGAAATCCAACAACCCGCCGACCTCCGCATTCTCAATGGGCGTACTGGTTCCGGACACCAGATCTGTTCGTGTCAGGATCCGACTGCCGGCTATTGAGGAAGCTGACATCAGAATCGTCCCGCTTCCACCGACCATGTGCATTGCATATGTATCTTTCGGAATGTGACGGATGGACTGCGCCGTCGTCAGATCCCAAAGTGTCGTTCCGTCCGCCCCGGTCAGTGCGAGCAGTTGACCCGACAGAGAACTGCGATACGCGGGGCCCGAATGCCGGATGGTGGATTCCAGCACGCCCGTCTTCGCGTTCCAGACTTTGCATGTTCCGTCTGTCAGCATGGTGACGAGATGATCGCCGTCACGTGAAAACTCCGCGATGCTCAATGGGGCGCCAAAATCGATGACGGCCTGCTCCTGCAGATCGGGAACCGTCCAGAGATAACCATGTTGTTCTTCTGAATCGGCCGCAAAGACTCGGTCACCCTTCGGGCTGATCTGAAGGCGAAATGGATTGACGATATTGCCAAACGAAGGCACTGGACGTTCCGTGGAAATATGCCAGGTTCGAACAAGATCTCTCGATGCAGATGCCAGATGATTGCCTGAATCATCAAACTCCATCAGCGTGATGCGAGACTTATGTCCGGTTAAAAGTTCATTGTACAGCAATCGTGGCTTTCCATTGTGCTGCACTACCTGCCACAACACGATTCTTGTCGCGCCTGACTGAGCGGCCAGCTGTCTCCCATTGGGAGCAAAGCGAAGTTTCAGGACAGCGTCCGGCTGCGGAGCGGACCTACCCAGGACGGAAGACGATTCCACATCCCACAGGCACAACGTCTGATCCGAAAGTCCAAATGCCAGGACTGGTTTCGACGGATGCCATGCGGCACAGGTGGCGCTGAGTCCTTCCAGTTCGAAGGATGCCAGCTGCTCTCCCGATTCACCGGAAAAAACGCGTGTCACCGCTGATGGAGATTGCTGGCTATTAGTGGTTTCATTGATCGTCGCTACAAATCGAAGACTGTCAGATGAGAAAGAGATCCCATTGACCGGCTGGAACAGGGCCTGCATTGATTTGACCAGACGCCGATCTTCAAGATTCCACAACTGCACATGACCGGCTGCGTCACCGACTACCAGCATTCGACCATTGGGACTGACTTTCATCGAAGTCAGAGGTGCGCGGTCGGTGCTGTTCTCCTGAGACACAGGAATATCCAGCACGGAAAGTTGTCTGCCAGCGTTCAGATCGATGATGTGGATTTTGTAATTTGCGGACACCATCACTGCGCATTGTTCATTCAGGCAGTAGGCTGCGCCCAGCAGGTTCGGGCGATGGGTATCACCGGCATTGAGCACTGGCGGATAGCCGATGTCCATTTCCATCGTGCGCACGCCGGAGCGGGAGTCCCACAGGGCGAATGTTCCATCGTCGCCGGACGTCAGAAGTCTTGAGCCGTCGGCTGAGCAGCAAACGGAACTAAACGGGCGTTCTTCCCGATTGATGAACTGCGATAATGGGCGAGGGTCTTCGAGGCTTCGGATGTAACCTCGACCAAATCCGACAACAACCAGACCACGTCCGCCCGGAATCCAGGCGAGATCAGTCGCGTTCATGTTGGCGGAGGCTTTCAGGTCAGTCCACGGCAATACTCGAGCTGCCGCGGCATAGAATGCCTCCCTTGCCTGTGAGAATGGATATCGGGCGATGGCTTCGATCGCCAGGAGTGAAGCCAGTTCCGGGTCGCCGGCGGTTGTCAGGTTATTCGAATGGCTGACAAGGGAGAGTCCCGCCGTCTGCCTGTTTGCCTTTTCGGTCTGCTGGATCGACGTCCTCAGCGCTTGGTTTGTCTGCTCGATTTCAACTCGATTCAGATACTCGCGCACTGCGATGACGCACATCGCGCCAATGGCTGTCAGAAGAGCCAGCATGCCGGCGATGGTCAGGCTTTGGTTTCGACTGACCCACTTCTTCAGTCGTGTGAGCAGACCGGTTTTGTGAGCCGACACAATCCTCTGCGACAGAAAGGCCCGAAGATCTTCGGCCAGGTCTGAGGCGGACTGATAACGGTCGGCCATCTTTCGGTTCATGGCCTTCTGGGAAATGGCGACCAGCTCCGGCGCGGCCTTCCGGTTGAGTTCGCGGATGTCTTTTGGGGGTCCATCCAGAACTTTTCGAATGACGCTCATGCCTGTCGGAGGCGGGTCACTCCAGTACGGTCGCTGGCCGGTCAGGATTTCATACAGGATGGCTCCTGCGGCGTACACGTCCGTGCGGCAGTCAAGCTGGTCAAGTTTTCCTGCGGCCTGTTCGGGAGGCATGTAGAACGGAGTACCGATCGCAGCACCGTACATCGTTCGATAACTCGATGAGTCCTCTTCGGCATCGGCGGCGGCATTGATTTCTGATTCCGTTTCGCCCAGCACTTTGGCCAGGCCCCAGTCCATCACGTAGACTTCGCCGAACTTTCCAACCATGACGTTGGATGGTTTCAGGTCCCGGTGAATAACCTCCCTTGAATGGGCAAAGGCCAGGGTTTCGCAAACACGAATCATCGCGTCGATGATTCGAGGAAGCGTCCACTGTTGTGAGCCATCCCGGTGTTCCTGGAGGACCTGCTTGAGCGTATGACCTTCGACGTACTTCATCGTGAAGTAGAGACGATCGTTTTCGTCACGTGCGAGTTCGTGAATCGGAACAACGCCGGGATGGTCCAGGCGTCCCGTGATCTGCGCTTCTCGAATGAACCGCTGAAGCGTTCCTGCGTCGACCGTTCTTCGAGTCGACGAGCCGGAACCTTCCTGTCCTCGAATGACTTTCAGAGCAATCGTTCGCTGAAGTCGCTGGTCGTGGACCTGCAGCACAACTCCCATGCCGCCCCGATCAATTTCCTTTTCGACGACATACTTGTGGTCCTGATCGTGGGACGGAACGATCTCTGAGATGGTGGATTCGGAGTCGTGTTTCGGAATGCTGAACGACGCAGGCAGCGAAGGGAGGACCTTTGGTTCGTCGGCTTTCTTTGACGTCTGCGGAACGATGACGGTATCGGGCGAATCCGAGTCGGACTGTGATACTGCGGATGTTGGCCTGGATGATTCCGGAGGCACCAGTCCGGGGACTCTGGGTTTCAAATCCAGCCGTCCGGGCGGGTTTTCAATCTGGCTGACAGGCACCATCGTGTTCTCTGTCTGATTCTCGGTGACAATCGCGGCGATTCTCTGTCGCAGCGCAGCTCTGAGTGATTCAGGAACGCGCGCTTCAAAATTCCCGGGGTCAGGCAATGTTCCGATTCGCAGAATTTCTTCACGGAATTCGCGGCACACTGCATCCAGTTTCCGCTGATCGTCGTCTGAGAGTTGCCCTCTGTCAGTCATAGCGACAGAATTCCTCGCCCTTGATGTCGAACCACGAATGCGTCAATAGTGCTCATACGAAAGGGTGGCTTCCGTGAGCAAACGCGTCACCATCTGCGTGCTACTTTATGGCAACTACCCAGGACTTGCACGTCAGGTCATCGACTCTGTTGTGAAACGGTGCGATCGAGAGTTTTATCAGCTTGTTGTGGGCTGCAATGCCTGCTGTCAGGAAACGATCGAGTACCTGCATTCCGTGTCTGAGATTGATCATCAGATCGTCTCGGACATCAACATCAACAAGTGCCCGATGCAGCGCCGGATGTTTGAGTTTGTTGATACGGAATACATCTGGTGGTTCGATGATGATTCTTTTGTTGTTGAAGATTTCGCGCTGCCGAACCGCATCGCGATCGCGGACAATGCGCCGGCGTCCACTGTGCTTTGGGGCCCGGTCTTCTACTGGAATGATCAGTACGGGTTCAATTTTGGCGTGGATGTGGAGCCCTGGATTCGATCGCAGCCATGGTATTCCCGTGAGCCGATTCCGTGCGATGTTTCGGGTAAGTGGGTCTTTGTCATCGGAGCCAACTGGTACGCTCGGACCAGTGCTTTGAAACAGCTGAACTGGCCGCCCGAATCATTCATCAAAGCCGGAGATGACGCCATGCTCTGCGAAGCGATTCGTCAGTCCGGATGGTCCTTCGAACAGATCGGCGAATGCGGCACGGAGTTCCAGACTCACGAACGACGAGCCCCGGAGACTCGCGAAATGATGCAGGCGCAGGTTAGCGGCCCTTGACGCAGAGGAGCCCGCCCGGCGTGTTGCCAGTTCTTCTCAGGAGGACCTTCGCCCTCCCGATTGATGCTGTTTAGATGCAGCTAATGAAGTCCGTAGCGCCCCATTTTGTAGTGAAGTGTGCGGATACTGATCCCGAGGCGTTGGGCCGTTTTTTCTCTGTGGAAGTCGCAGGCTTCGAGAGCTGTGGAGATGGCCGTGCGTTCGCAGTCTTCCACGGCTTCGGCCAGCGTTCGAACGACGGCGGATCGCGACGTGGTTTTGGGAGTCAGTTCCGGAGGAAGATCGGAGGCTTGAATACGATCGCCGGTAAGTGTCACCACCAGCCGTTCAATCATATTGCGAAGCTGTCGAACATTCCCGGGCCAAGGTGCATTCGTCAGGATCTGCATCGCATCTGATGTGACTTCACGAGCGTTGCGGTTATGTCGTTCACAGAAATGGCGGAGAAAGTGCTCCACCAGCAGCGGAATGTCTTCTCGCCGATCGCGCAGGGAAGGCACCTGAATGGGAACAACGTTAAGTCGGTAATACAGATCTTCCCGGAACGAACCGTCGTCAATCAGCGTCTGAACGGATTTGTTTGTTGCTGAAAGAACGCGCACATTCGTCTGAAGGATCTGCTCTCCGCCGACTCGAGTCAGTTGGCGAGTTTCAAGGACTCGAAGGAGATCAATCTGACTCTTCGTCGACATCTCTGTGACTTCATCCAGAAACAGAGTGCCGCCGTCTGCCTGTTCGAAGCATCCGGGCTTTTGCCGCATCGCCCCGCTGAAGGACCCTTTTTCGTGCCCAAACAGTTCGCTCTCCAGAAGAGTCTCCGGCATGGCACCCAGGTTGACGGCAAGGAAAGGTCCTGCGCTGCGATCGCTGAGATTATGTAGAGCTCGTGCGATGAGTTCTTTACCCGTTCCGCTTTCGCCGTGAATCATCACCGTTGCATCGGTAGCCGCGACCTGACGAATCTGGTGGAAGACTTCCTGCATGGCGGTGCAGTTGCCAATGATGTTCGAGATTTCGCCGGCGTTCGCAAGCTGTCCTCGAAGCTGTCGGTTTTCCTTTTGCAACAGACAGTGTTCTTTGGCCTTACGAACCTGCTGGCGGACAAGATTCAGATCGAGCGGCTTGGCGATGAAGTCAAATGCGCCGGCCCGCATGGCCTCGACCGCCGTTTCCACGGTTCCGTGCGCAGTAATGACGATCGCTGCCGTCTGTGGTCGGGACAGCAGCATCTGCCGCATCAGTTCAATGCCGTTGACCCCGCAGTTCAGTCGAACATCCACAATGAGAAGCTGATAGTCTGACTGCTGAAAGAGCTTCAGAGCCTGGTCTGCATCTTCGGCGATGGCAATGGCCGTGGCCTCATTCGTCAGTCCCTTTGCCAGACCGGAGCGAATGTTCGGTTCGTCATCAACGATCAGAATCCTGAAGTTGAAATTGTTCATGAGGCGTCGTCCACAGGAAGCAGTACAGTGAACTCCGTGCCCGGCTGGCCGCGTTCATCGCCCGTTCGAAAATCAATGGTGCCACCGTTTTGCTGAACGTACTTAAAGCACAATGCCAGACCCATACCAGTACCGTCCGGGCGAGTTGTGAAATACGGGTCGAAGATCTTGGATCGGATTTCCGCGGGAACACCGATGCCAGTATCACTCACGTCGATGCGTACAAAGTCATTCTGACGAGCCACAGAGAATGTCAGTGTTCCGCCCTTTGGCATTGCTGCAATTCCGTTCAGCGCGAGATTCAGGAGGACCTGTTCCAGCTGAGCTTCATCGGCCTGAAGAGTCCCGACGCTGGCAGTTGGAAGCTCGACGCGAATGTCGACTCGATGGCTGTCTGCCTGGGGACGCAGCAGCCTCACCAGTTTCTCGATGAGGTCAGTGATTTGGACGGGAGACTTGCCAGCTTCATTGACGGTTGCGTAGTTTCGAAATCCATCCAGCACTCTGCTGATCCGGTTCACTTCCGCCTGCAGCACGTCGAGCATTTCTTTGACATCCGGCTGCATATCATCCTGTGCCAGTCGTTCCTGCAGCAACTGGATATGAAGCATGAGTGCGCTGAGCGGATTTTTGATTTCATGCTGAAGGCCAGCTGCGAGCGAACCGAGTCCCATGTAGCGTTCCATGCGGCGCAAACGCTCTTCGAGCAGAGCTTTTTCGGTAACGTCGCGAACGTAAACCACGGTTCCGATTTCTTCCTTTTGCTGGTTCCTCAGGATGGTACAGCTGACCCGATGAGTATGATTGTGCCCGTCCCGGATCACACAGTAGTCTTTGTCTCGAATTGTCTGATGAGTCCGATTGACTTCGCCGCAGATGGAAGCCAGAAGACCATGAGCCGGGTCGATGTTGCTCAGCAGTTTACCGACAGAACTTCCATCAAGCCCGATGCGTTCTGTTGCCCCGGCGTTGACACTGGTCATCATTCCATGGCGATCCGTCGTAATGACGGCTGCATCCATGCTTGCGATGATGTCAGTTGCCAGGACCTTGACGTCGCGAAGCGACTGCTCACTGTGCAGATAACCACGAAGCACCAGTCCAAGAGCAACTGCAGTGCCAAGACCGTTCAGAACCATCAGGACTGCGAGGCGTCTGTCGAACTGAAGGGCTCCGGACAGTTCCTGAGCAGCTTCGAGATCACTTTGAGGCAGGTGGCGGATGATACCGTTAAAGATCTCCTGTTCGCGCCGGGCGTCGAGCGTAATCAGGATCGTCATCGCGAGGGAAATCAGGCCCAGAGTCGCCAGCGCGAACGCCAGACGTCGCATGCCGCGACCGTTTGGGTTTTCATGAACATCGAACATTCGCACTCTTCAGTCTGGTAGCCGTCACTCTCTGAGTGACGAAATGCGATTCGCACTGTGCAGAAGGCGGCATCATATCGAAGAGTCGCCATTCATCACTCGGAGAGTGATGGCGACTTATCTGCAGAATTCTGCACAATGCCTGCAGAATTCTGCAGTTGATTCTACGGCCAGTGTTCCAACCAGGCACTGCCGATTCAATTTTCGGAGATCGGTTTCCGGCATTAGCGAGAAATCGCAATCAGATCGGGATTGTAGTTGGGGCCGATGCCTCCGCCGAGAGCCTGGTACGAATCAACGACTGCCGTAAGCTGCTGCTTCTTTGTTTCAATGATCACCATTCTGGCGTCCTGAAGGTCACGCTGTGCAAGGAGAACATCGACGTATTCAGCTCGGGCATTCTGAAAGAGCTTGGTTGCGACGTCGACAGAGGCTTCCAAAGCTTCCAGTTGCTGTCGCTTGATTTCCAGACTTTTGCCGTAGTTGTCCACCTTGCTCATGCGGTTAATGACTTCGGTGAAGGCATTCAGGACAGTCTGCTGATAGTCGTAGACAGCCTGCAGCTGTTCCGCATTCGCATCATAGTAGTCGGCCTTGATGGCATTTCTGTTGATCAGCGGAGCGACAACATCACCGGCCAGGTTGTAAATCAGCGACTCAGGCGTGGAGAACAGGTACTTCGAATCAAACGCGTTGTAGCCCACCCCGGCGTTGATGATCAGCGATGGATAGAAGCGGGCTCGAGCCACACGAATATCAAGACCCGCAGCCTGAAGTTTTCGTTCGGCAGATCGAATGTCTGATCGGTTTCGAAGCAGCTCTGAAGGGACACCTGCGCTGAGCGGATGGATATTTGTTTCGAAGAAATCCGCCGCTTTGCGTTCGACCGCCTGTGGATAACGCCCGGTCAGGAAGTTGATGCGATTTTCTGCTTCAAGAATGTCCTGAGCGATAATCAGCTTCTCACTCTGGTTCTTTCGCACTTCTGCTTCAAAACGCTGGACGGCGAGTTCAGTGCCGCGTCCGGCGTCTTTGGCGAGCTTTGCGAATCGAAGACTCTCTTCCTGCAGAGCAATGGTTCTGTCAAGAGTTTCCAGACGTTTGTCCAAAGCCACGAGTTCGTAATAGTTGCCGGAGATTTCCGCGATCAGGCGAGTTGCCACATAGTTCCGACCCTCGGCGGTTCCCAGGTAACGAAGGTACGCGGCACACTGAGCGTTTCGCAGCTTCTTCCAGATGTCGATTTCCCACGAGACGTTCGCAGCCACCAGAAACTCAGGGAGCGGCTCCGGGAACGAGTGGCCTCGGGCTGTCAGGTTTTCTTCGACAGCACCTGCCCGGGAGAATGCACTGGGTTTGTCCAGTCCTGCCCGAGCTCCGAAGAATCCAAACGGAAGATAAGCACCTCGCCGGCGGTAGACTTCATTGCGGGCGATCTGAATGTCTTCGGCCAGGATCTTCAGTTCCTGGTTATTCACAAAGGCCTGATCGATCAGTGATGTCAGCAGCGGGTCGTCAAAGAACTGATGGAATTCGACTTTCCCCGTGCTTGCTTCGACCTTCGCGGTTTCAGTGGTTCCGTCGTCAGCTTGCTCTTCGCTGTCGTCTGCCGTTTGCAGATTGAAGGATTCAGGGCGAGGAGTTGAGGGTCGGGCACCTCGAAGACCGGGTATTCGGCAAGCCGGAATTGAGAGCAGCAGGATCGTCGTGACCACGAATCGAAGCGCAAGCTTTGCGGAACGAGAGTTCGCAGACATGATGCAGCGTTGCATAAGGCCCATCCTTGAGCGTTGTGAGATTGCTGGTTTACCAGCTGCTTCAGCGCGTCCGGGTCTGTACTCGATGGCCATCAGATCGTACAGCGGTTCGCTGAGATGTGATGGTTCTCTGCCGTTCGTCCGTGACAGCAGATCGAGAACCGGAGCAGGCCTGGAGATACCGAAACGGCGCGGAAGCACGGGTGAAAGTGTCCTCGCCTTCCTGTGCTATCGGTCCCCTTTGAGTGTCCTCACTTTGACGTGAGTCTTCCGTACAGACAGAAAAAATAAATTGACGAGAACTCAACGACACATCTGGAACGATCGGTTCCTGACACACC
This sequence comes from Planctomycetaceae bacterium, assembly GCA_046349695.1. Classification (GTDB taxonomy): domain Bacteria; phylum Planctomycetota; class Planctomycetia; order Planctomycetales; family Planctomycetaceae; genus SXXK01. Next base: position 61,776 of record JAXMBV010000009.1, read on the forward strand.
AGTGTCATTCGGGAAACCCGATGGACTCAATGGGCATCCGGCGCATTTCCGATGTCGCGTCGTGGCTTGCGGCCGCCGCCAGCTCGTCGAATCCTCTGCACTTCGGCAGAATCTGCATTCACATTGGCCGACGTGAGTTCAGCGATTCCCTTTTTGATTGTGTTCGGAGAAATTCGCAGGGCCTGACTGACCACTGTGATTCCACCGCGACCAAGTCTTAGCGCTTCCGCAGCTGCCCAGTGACGGCGTTCGCGTTCGTTGAATCGAGCACCAGTGTCATTGAAACGCTGGCGTAGTTGTTGAACAAGTTCGTCTCGCTTCGTCATGTGACACCTTTTTGCAGGAGAGACCGCGTCAGTGTTCGAAGTGTTCGCTTAATGGCGAAATGTGTTCATCCCTGATCAATCTTTTTCCATCCGCGATCCTGCCGAACAGGTAATACAGTCCTGGGATCACAAGGACCCCGACCAGCGTTCCCATCAGCATCCCGCCAGCCGCTGTCGTACCGATCGTCCGGTTTCCAATCGCCCCTGCGCCTGTTGCCCGAACAAGCGGGACCATCCCCACGATGAAGGCGAAGGATGTCATCAAAATCGGACGAAAGCGTAAACGTCCGCCTTCGACACCTGCGTCCGTCAGAGACAGTCCTTCCTGACGTCGTTGCACAGCAAACTCGATGATCAGGATGGCATTTTTCCCCAGAAGACCGACAAGCATCACCATTCCGATCTGGCAGTACACGTCATTCGACAGTCCCATCGCCTTCAACAGTGCGAAGGCTCCATAGATCCCGACGGGCAGAGAAATGATGACGGCCAGCGGAATGATGAAACTCTCGTACTGGCCGACCAGAACCATGTACACAAAGATCACAACGATCAAAAAGATGTAGACGGCCGTATTCCCAGCCCTCGCCTCGTCATAGGCCAGTCCCTGCCAGTCGATATCAAAGCCATTTGGAAGTGTCTGGGCGGCGACTTCCCTGATGGCCGCAATCGCTTCACCGCTGCTGTAACCACTGGCGGGAGCTCCCTGAATTGGGGCCGTCGGGTAAAGGTTGTAGCGAGTGATTTCGTTCAGGCCCTGCTTTTTCACCAGCTTCATGAAGGCAGAGTAGGGGACCATTTCTCCGCTCTCGTTCTTCACGAACATGTTGTCGAGGTCTTCAGGGAATCGCCGGAATTCGGGAGCAGCCTGCACGTACACCTTGTAGAACTGGCCAAAGCGAACGAAGCCCTGTTCCCATGTGCTTCCGATTACGATCGACAGGTTGTCCATCGCATCGCGAATTGAGACACCTTTCTGCATCGCGACGTCGTTATCGATGATAATTTCGTATTGTGGATAGTTCGCCGCGAAGAACGTGAACAGACCCTTGAGTTCCTTTCGCTTGCCCAGTGCCTCCATGAATCGATCCGTCTCTTCCCCCAGTGCCTGGTAGTTTCCGCTGTTGGTCTTGTCCAGAAGATTGACCGCGAATCCGCCGGCGGCTCCAAACCCAGGCACGGCCGGAGGCTCAAAGAACTCCAGCTTCACGTTGGCGATCTCGCGCCCCTTTTCTTCAAGCTCCTCAATGATCTGTTTGGATGTTCGCTCGCGGCCGGCCCATGGCTTCAGATTGATGATGCAGGTTCCCGCATTTGAGCCTCGACCTTCGGTCAGAACTTCATAACCGGCGATGGAAGAGACCGACGTGACTTCCTCCAGCTGTTTGCAGATCTTCTGCAGTTCGTGACACTTGGCATTCGTATATTCGAGTGTTGAGCCAGGCGGCGTCTGCACAATTCCGTAGATCATCCCCTGGTCTTCCTGTGGAATGAATCCTGTTGGCAGGACGCGCGAAACCACAAAAATGCCATAGATGAAGACGCCGATCACCGTCATCGTGAAGAACCGAAGGCCGATGATACGTCGCAGAATTGCGGCGTAGACTCCCGTCACTTTCTCCACGCCTCGGTCAAACACTCGCAGGAACATCCCAAGTGGCCCGCGTTTCTTCTCTGTACCGTCGCTGCCTGAGAACATGGCTCGAAAGGAAAGAATGCTCAGCAGGGCCACGACCGCTGTCATGATAGCCATTCTGGTTTTCGTCAGTTCCAGCTGCTCAGAAATCAGCTCGTGAACGAAGGCATTGTGCAGAACAAACCACACGCCGGCCCCAACGCCCAGTCCCAGCAGCACACACAGAATGCCTCGAAGGATGAACGCCGAGCGGCCGCCGACCTTCGTCAGGATTCGATTGACGAGCCCGATGATGCCTTTCTGCTGCCCGTGATGTCCATGCGGTTTCAAAATCATTGCGCACAGCACAGGAGTCAGTGTCAGAGCAACCACACCGGAAATGACAATCGACATTGCCATCGTCAGTGCGAACTGCCGATAGAAGACTCCCACAGGGCCTGTCATGAACGTGACCGGAATGAACACGGCGGTCATCACGAGAGTGATTGCGATGATCGCACCGCTGATTTCGTGCATCACTTCCTGTGTTGCCTGATAGGGCCCCAGATGTTTGGTGTGCATCTTTTCGTGGACAGCCTCCACAACCACGATCGCGTCGTCCACAACAACACCGATCGCGAGGACGAGGGCGAACAGAGTAATCAGGTTGATCGACATGCCGAACATCAGCATGAAGAAGAACGTTCCGATCAGAGAGACCGGAACCGCAAGCGTCGGAATCAGCGTGCTGCGGAAGTCGCCGAGAAAAAGAAACACGACCAGAGATACCAGCACGAACGCCTCGAACAGCGTGTGAAGAACTTTCTCGATCGATGCGTCAAGGAAGCTTGAAACGTCGTACGTTACGGCGTAGTCCATTCCGGGAGGAAAGGACTTCTTCTTGATTTCCTCGACCTTTGTCTTCACTTTCTCAATGACTTCTGCGGCGTTCGAACCAGGCGTCTGTTTCAGGACGATGGCAGCTGCTGGAAGGCCGTCGATGTCGGAATAGAGGTCGTAGAAGGATGATCCGAGCGAGACTTTTGCCACATCGCGGATGCGAAGGATTTCACCCTTCGTGTTAGCCTTCAGAATGATGTTCTCATACTGCTCCGGAGTTTCGTAACGACCGATCCAGGTCAGCACATACTCCAGAGTCTGCGATGTCTGTCCGGTGGCCTGTCCCAGGCGGCCTGGAGTTCCGATCATGCTTTGATCGGCAATAGCCTTCATGACATCTTCAGCGTCGACCTTGTAAGCTCGCAGTCGGTCGATATCGAGCTCGACTCGCATGGCGTACGCCCGGTTTCCCAGGATCGTCGCCTGGCCGATGCCCGGAATACGTTTGATTTCATTCAGCACGTTGACGGTGGCGTAGTTGTACAGAAAATTCTGATCCACCTTTGGGTCGGTGCTGTAAATATTCAGGTACATCAGCATGCTCGCCATGTTCTGCATGACGATGATGCCTTCGCGTTCCACAATCGGCGGAAGATTGTTCTTCACCATCTGAACGCGGTTGTTGACATTCATCACCGCGATGTCCGGATCGGTGCCGGGTTCGAACGTGATCTGAATGGTTCCTTCCCCCGCGCTGGTTGCAGCCCCCTGCATGTAACGCATGTTGGGAACGCCGTTGATGGCCTGCTCCAGAAGGACCATCGTGGAGTCGATCAGAATCTTCGCACTGGCTCCAGGGTACGACACGGAGACTCGAACACTTGGCGGAGCCACCGATGGAAACTGTGAGATCGGCAGGGTGACGATGGCGAGACCACCCATGAACAGGATGATCAGCGAAATCACAATGGCCAGTGCAGGCCGATGCAGAATTTTGGCGAACATGTGCGTTCAATTGTTTCGTTTGGAAGACGCCGTTCGGCATTGGGAAACGGAATCAGTCAGTACGTGACTTCCGCAGCGCGCGCCTGCGACGGCGAGACTCCTGCGAGCATGCGTGGGCGCTGGAATGGATCCTGCGACTGACGGTGACCCGTCAGCGGTTATTCCGCGTGGTACTTCAGTTTGCGAAGGACCTCTTCAGGAGCCTCAAACTCGTAGTTCACGGTTTCGCCGTCGCGCACCTGACGAATTCCTTCCAGAATGATCCTGTCTCCGACGTTCAGGCCGTCTTTCAGCAGGTAGATATCGTCCTGTTCATTCTGAATGGTGATTTCTCGCTGACGTACGACCCCGTGGTTTTCGTGATGCTCCGAGTCCTCTGATGGTTCCGCGTTGTCCGAGTGTTTTGCGACAGACTCGGTCGCTTCGCCTTCGTCGCTGATGACATACGCATATCGCTTGGCAAGGATCTCGAACGTCGCACGCTGAGGGATGACGACCGCGTCGATTTTTCGACTCAGCAACACGGTCCCCGTCTGTCCGTGACGCAACAGACCTTTGGGATTGGGAAAGTCCGCTCGAAAGGCGATGTTCCCGGTTTCATTGTTGAAGTCTGCTTCGATGGCTCCGATCCTGCCTGGCTGAGAGAACTTTTCGCCGTTCGCAAGTCGCAGTTCAACGACCACCTCTTCTTTGTGCGGATCCGCGATGTATTCAAGGTAGCGTGATTCGGGAACGTTGAAGTAGACCCACATCACTTTGTTGTCAGACAGCGTTGTCAGAACGTCACCTTCCGCGATCAGGCTTCCCTGCTGCAGGTGCTGATGGTCGATGATTCCGTCGAAAGGGGCTTTGATGGTCGTGAAGTCGAGTTCGGCCTGAGTGAGCTGCAGCTTAGCCTGAGCCTTTGAGAGCTTAGCCTGAGCCAGCGCCACTTCGGGTTGAGCAACGACGTTCTGCTGAAACAGTTTCTCAGTGTTGTTGAATTCTATCTGTGCCAGCTTAACTTCGGCCACTTCTGCAGCCAGTCTTGCTTTGTACAGAGTCGGCAGGATCGTAAACATGGTGTCGCCCTGTTTGACTTCCTGACCTTCCCGAACCGGAATCTGTTCGAGATAACCGCCCTGCAGAGCACAGACTTCGATGTGGCGATGCGAGTGGATCTGACAGACGTACTGTTGAGTGACGGTCACCTGTTGTGAAACCGGGCTTGTGACAACAATTCTGTGTGCTGCGTGGTGAGCTTCTTCGCGATGGCTGTCGCCCTCGGGTTGCCCTTCATGTTCTGATGTGCCTGGCTTCGTACCCTGTGGCGTTTTTTGATCAGGCTGTTCGTCCTGATGGTTGCTGTTGAGATGTGCTTCCAGCTTTTGGTAGGCAGGCACTGATGCGACGGCAAGAGAAAGCAACGCAAGGACGGTAATTGGGCGAATCGACATTTTTGTATCCTCAAGTGTTTAGCTCCGGTCGGTCTGACGTGTGCAGGAAGAACTGCAAGAAGGTGCATGGTCTGCAAGAATCTGCATGCTGGCTGAACACTCCTCTCGCCCGATCCCAATTCGTTGAGTGTTCGTAATCCCTGCAAAACCATGAAACCGAGTGCAGTTCGTTCGCCTTTCGAGACATACCGGACCTGAATGAAGTGCGGTGAATTCCGCTGAACTTGAGGTAAAGCAAACACTGGGCCAATACCCAAAATTGGACAGTCAGGCAACGCTTTCGCCGTAGTGGATCTCGCCAGAGATCCCATAACGATGTTGATGAGCGGAACTCTGGTGAGTTCTACTACCGGTTGGGTAAGGACAGGAACTCTGGTGAGTTCTACTACCGGTTGGGTAAGGACCGGAACTCTGGCGAGTTCCACTACGGCAATGAACCGCTGAAGTTTGCTGCAGATGCGTTGTCAGTCCTTCTGGCCTGGAGCGCGGAAGCGGCCGATGCGGAAGGAACGGAGAGCTTCGTGTTTGGTCTTTCGGCCAGCCGTGCGTTCGCGCCAAAGTTTGAAAGAGCGAGCGGTGAGCTGAGCTCGCATGAGCTTGATCACGTCGCCAGGAGTCAGTCCGAACTGGCGGTGAATGGCTTCGAAGGAAGTTCGGTCTTCCCAGGCCATCTGGATGATTCTGTCGATGTCCGTATCCGTCAGCGGAGTGTGATAGAGCTGGTCGTTATGGTCTTCGTGGTGTGGCATGTTTGTGCAAACCAGGAGTGTGAGGGCCTACATTTCGCTGATCCTGCGCGCCGCCTCGATACCTGAGAGGAACGCGCCTTCGACCCGTCCGCCCGAGAGCCAGTCGCCGCAGACGACGAGGCGGCTTTCGTGATCTGCCAGAGCTTTTCTCTCGGCAGGATCCGAGCCCAGGCTGTACCTCCAGCGATGAGCCTGGAGGAAACAATGAGCCGGCAACCGTGCGTCGGTGAGTGCTGAGAATGCCGCGAGCAGTTTCGACGCGGATGTTTCCGGAGACTGCTCCAGATTCTTCGCCGACCATTCTGATGTGGCATGCAGGACCCATGCGTCGTGCTGCTGGTTTCGTCCGGGCTTGGAGCTGTTGCGTGCGACCCAGGACAGCGGTGAACCATGCACAAACGCAGCGTCCCACGGCACTTCCAGCTTCGAATCAAACGCGACCATCACGGCCCAGCACGGTGTCATCGGGATAGCAGCGGCCAATGCACCAAACGGATGATCATTCAACAGCGCCGCGGCTTGCGGAGATGGCAACGTGACGACGAGCGATTGGAACGGTCCATGAACGTCCTGCGTCGCCGTAATCAGATTCCATCCCGCCGAGTCTCGATGGATTCACTCGACCTGAACGCCGGAATGGATATGAAGACCAGAAGCGAGGTCTGCCGCCATGGCTGACATTCCAGGCGTCCCGACATACCGGGGCAGGGGAGTTGTCTCCGTGGCGACACCGGCTTCGAGCCGAACGATTCGTCCCTGCCACTCCGCCACGATTCCTCGCTGGACCCAGTCAGCCGTGACTTTCTGAAAGAGCGGATCACGTGCTGTGAAGTACTGAGCCCCGTGGTCGAATTCAAAATCCGGTGCCGTGCGTCGAGTCGCCGTGCGACCACCCGGTGAGCGGCCTTTGTCGAACACCGTTACTTTGAAGCCGGCGGTTGCCAGTTCCCGAGCACACATCAGGCCAGCGATGCCAGCGCCGATGATTGCAACGGTTGAATTGCCTGATGTCATATGGAACCGCATCGCTCCGGGCATGGAAGGCGTGAACACAGGAATTTGAAGTCGACGTTCACTGTTATATGCCGAGCTTGTTTCAGGGCTCTCAGGTTTTTACAGAATTGACGATGCCTCTTTCGCAAACTGTCTTGGTCGGCTTAGTCTTTTGGTGAGTTGCCTGCCTCATCTGCAGGCCTGCGATCGACTGACTCGGCCGCTTCCGTGTTCCTGCTCTTTTGCCGTCGACAGATCTCGATCGCAATTTGCGAGACCTCTTTCAGGTACTTGTGGTTCTTTCGCGGCAGAGATTTCTCCGGTGGGAGTTCATCGAAGAGCCAGCAGTAGAAGGCGATGGCAGTGACGAATCCTCCGAGTTCATTGGAGTGATTGCCGTCGGCGTCGTGAAGTTTCTGATCGGGAAATTTCTTGAGCACTGCATCCCAGACGAGTCCGATCGGGGCAACTTCAACCGGCGTGTTGGTCTTGCGATCGGCATTTGCGGCCGTCGCAATTTGTTCGTAGATCCCCTGGATCCGAACTCCGTCACCCGCGACTCCGGCCTGTCCCCATTCCGCAAACAACAGGACTCGCGTTCCCTTCTCGGAAAAGATGCGAGCGATATCCGTGGCTGTCTGTGTCGAGTACGAATAGCGACCTGACATGCTGATCTTCTGACCCTGCAAAACCAGAATACCCGGCGCCGCGAAGTCAGGTTTCTCCCAGGTCGCCTTATGAGCGTCGAGTGCGTCCAGAAAATCCACAGCCACGGTCTGTCCCGAGACAGTCGGCTTGTCATCACGAGCTTTGATCATCTTTTGCAGATGGTCAAACGGCTTCCCGACAATCGAATGGCTGTTACCGATGAAGACGAAGCGGTATTCCGTCGGATTCTTGGCCGGTTCTTTGTCTGTAGGCTGGTCCTTAGCCGACCGGTCAGTCTGTACGGCGGGATGCGACGCCGTCCTGAATTGTTCTGAGGCGACAATGACTGATGGTGTCATTGTCCACAGACACGCCAGGACAATTGTGAAGGCTGATCTGTTGAGTCGAAACATGCGAAAGACGATCTGACAAGTTTTAAAGATGGCAGGCCTCAACGCTCGCATTTCGCTGCCCGTTGGCAATTTAACTGAACCATCGCACTGGTGAAATCAGACCAGATCTTTTGATGCAGCAGTTTGAGCCAGACTCTGACTGATGCCGGAATTGCCACACCGGTTGTTGAGCTCACTCCGCTGATGACGATGAAAGGCTAATGCCCGGTTACTTCAGCAACGCTGTCGTGGCCTCGACGGCTTTTTGGAATCGTTCCTCCCAGTTGCCACTCAGCAGCGTCCACGGGCGATTGTGATTTTCGAGCGTTTCGATGCATCGATCAAGGAAGGATCGTCGTTCTGTGGGCAAATAACGGACGCTGTCCTGAACCCATGGAACATCGATGTCTGTGACAAGATACAGATCGTAAGATCGCTTCTTCGCTTGGTCTTCAATCCAGCCGCTGCACGACTGGAACAGCCAGTGGCTCCAGATGCACGTTGTCAGCAGGTCTGTGTCGCAGAACAGAATTCGGTTGGCATTTCGCACGAGCGCGTCTTCTGACGCCATCTGGCCTCGCGCAATCATTTCCATGTCCTCGAGATGGACGTCGCCGTTGCGTGGTTCGAGATGTGTTCGTGCGTATTCGGGAACGAAGCAGGTTTGGAAATGGTGTGCCAGATTCTTCGTGAGGGTCGACTTCCCTGTTGACTCGGGACCGAAGATACAAACTCGCTTTGCAAAGAAAGAGCGGGCAGGGCGAGTCAGGTACTCCCAATGCCTGATCGGGTTGTTCCGAATGTCGGTGCCGCTGACGGGAATCACACTGCGACTAATGTCGACCGGTACGAATGTTGCATTCAGAACCTCCGAGAGTTTCCAGCCATAATTTTCGGAAGCAAACAGGTAGTCAGGCTGCCACGGCAACAATCTCTGGAGACTGCGCTTCCAGATGTTCCAGAAGTCCGGGTGCTCAGAGGGATCCTGAGGGTTCTCGTCCGTCAGATGAAGAACCGTGACCTCCGGCTGTGGGCAGAGTTCACGCACCCATTCCCAGCGCAGGTGACCAGGGACTATTTGATTACGTTCCGTTTCGACGATGATCGCGAGTTCGTCCACATAATTGCGGGCGAAATCAAAAAGGTACTGGTGGCCAAGATGAGGAGGATAGAACTTTCCAAGCACCATCCCTCGCCGCGTTGTCTTCATGGAGCAGTTTCCTTTGCAGCTACTGATGGTCGATCTGCTGCTGTTGAAGCGTGCTGATCGGCATCTGACAGGATTCTTAGGACCAGGCTGACGGCAAGCTGCTCTGGTTCAGGCATCTTCGTATTTGATTGTGACAGAAGATGCTGAACAGTGTTTCGGCTGTCAAAGTCGCAGTCTGTTGCGAGGAACAGATCCAGGGGGCCAGGCGGGTCATGGGCGGCCTCGAGTGTAACGCGCCGACTCAACGCCATGCAGGCCATCGCTTCCAAATCATGACGTCCACCCTGCTGACTCAATCGCTCACGGATGCGGTCACTGAACTCCGCCGGGTTCAAACGCTGCAGTTCGGGGCGGAATGTCATCAGTGTCTGGAACAACAGGGTTGCCTTAATGCCAGCGGGATGAGCGAAATGGAATGTCATCTGGTCTCTGCTTGGCTGCATCAGCAGATGAACCATCCCGGTTGCGGCAAAGGAGACCGGAGTGGAATCCATGCGCACCTCGGGACTGCACTCAGGAACACAGCCCAGCCTGGTCAGAGCACGCAGCGTCATGTTCAGCAAATCGTTTCGTGAAGACGGTGCGGAATCAGCATCCGGGATCAACAAGCCCAGGCGAATGATCTGGAGTTCCGGAAGCCGCGTCTGACATCGCCTCAAAAGCCATTCGGCCGCCCACTTTGACTGAGCGTATCCACCATAGACAGACGTTGTGGAGGTCAGATCATCCGACTCACTGAGATAGCCCGCGTGGTGATCAGTGTTCACGAAGACAGAAAGAGTCGAAGCAACGATCAGGCGTTTTGGCCGACCGAGGATCGCAAGGCGAATAATGGAAGCAGTTCCGACCACATTGACAGCTCGCACCGACTGATAATCGGCGATCGCGCTAATGTCAGCGGCGCAGTGGACAATATGACTGACTTCTTGTGCCAGCTGCGAGAACTCTTCGGCAGGCAGTCCGAAAGATTCCTGCGACAGATCAGCGTGACAGACTTCGATTCTCCACCTGTGCGACTCCGTGAGCGCAATCCCGGTTGCGTCGAGGCTGGTGAACAGCCGATCCAGACTGGCTGCCAGGTTTGATCCTCGCAGCAGACACACGATCCTCGCGTCCGTCAGGAGCAGCAGTTCCTTCAAGACATGCATGCCCAGAAAACCTGTGGAGCCTGTCAGCAGGATGGTCGTGTTTTGCGACACGGAATTCTGAGTTGTGGATAGATTGAGTTGAAGGAGTTTCCTCGCGAGCGGCTCTACGTCGGCTCGCAGCCAGTCGGCGCTGAGGCAATCAACCGTGGTTGAGCAGGACTGCAGAATTGGTTCCACGTGATTCGCAATGAGTCGGGCTGAACCAAAGCGATAGATGCCGGACGGCGGGAGCAAAATGTTCTGGCTCTGCAGGAGTGCAATGAGTTCCACAACTCGAAGCGAATCGCCGCCGGCATCAAGGAAATGTTCGTCAGCGCTGAGATCCGGGCGCTGTAAGACATGTCGCATGGCGGTCAGAACGCTGCGGGCTGTTGCGGACAAATCCTGATCCAGCGGACGTCCGCCGAAAGTAACCGTGCTCTGGCTGACCTTAAGACGCTGGAAGTCGATCTTACCGGTGGATGTAATCGGCATGGATTCAAGAACTCGGAATGAAGCAGGAATCATCCACCATGGCAGTGTTTGAGCCACCAGGGTTCGAAGCTCGGATTCTGGCGATGGACGCCAGATGTATCCAGGATCAGTCGTGACGAAAGCAGCAAGGCTCCTGCACCCGGCGTCATCGGATTCACAGAGAACTGCGCATCGAAGGACTCCGGAATGAGTCTGCAGGACAGATTCAATCTGTTCAGGCTCAATCCGATGTCCTCGAATCTTCACCTGCCGATCAAGTCGCCCAAGGAAGATGTAATCGCCGTTCTGGATTCGAACGCAATCACCCGTTCGATAGTAGCGCACTCCATCGATGATCGGAAAGCGATCGGTGGTCAGCGCCGGCTGTCCGACATATTCCGCCGCAAGACCGATTCCTCCGATCAGAAGTTCTCCCTCAGGTTCATCGTTCATGATTCGATAAGTGGTTCCGTCCAGCGGTGTTCCAATGCGAGGCTCGTCCCAGTTTTGATCACAGACCACCATGCTGGTACAGATTGTCGCTTCTGTTGGCCCATACACACTGATCAGACGCACTCGTTCGGCCCATCGCCGAACGACGTCGGCCGGACAGACTTCTCCTCCGATGAGAATGCACTGCAGTGAGTTTGGACATTGTTCAACCGGCATTCTTGCAAGAAGCGAAGGCGGAAGATCCACATACGTTACCTGACGCTGTGAGATCAGCGCCAGCAGGTTTTCCGGAGTCGCCGTCAGTCGTCCTCCTTCGCTGACTGATGATTCAAGACACAGTGCGGCGCCGGAAAGAAGTGCCGTTCCGATGTCTGAAATGGCGGCATCAAACGTCAGTGAAAGAAGAAACAGGCTGCGAGACGTTTCTGTAAGCCCGATCATGCTGATCTGCTGCAACAGCATCGGGACAAGACCTCGATGTCGTACCGCGACGCCTCGCGGTCTTCCTGTCGTTCCCGAGGTATAAATCACGTAGGCCAGATCCTCTGGATCACACGGTTCGGCAGTGGGAGGTGCGGCAGAGAACCGACTGTGAGCGTCCGCTATCCGGAGCCCACAATGGGAGTTCATCCACTGCCTGATATCGATCACTTGTGATGAATCGGCTGGTGGATCGATGTTCGGCCTGAGATGAGTGTCGACGATCGAAAATCGGGCCGCGGAATCAGTGAGCATGAAAGAGTGAATAGCGTCCGGGAGTTCGGGAGGGATCGGAACCCATGCCGCTCCGGCTCGCCAGACTCCCAGAATCGCCACTATTGCAGACGGTGATTTGGAAATCTCAATCGCCACCAGCTGATTGCGGCTGCATCCCCTGCCAAGAAGTTCCAGGGAGATGTCTCCGGCAGTGTCCCACAATGTTTGGTATGTGCAGACAACTTCTCCATCGAGGACGATCGCGGGACGATCTGGTCCACACGCGACGACTTCTTCCATGGCCTGGATGAAAGTCTTTGAACGTTTGATCGAGTTCACGAAGCCGTCATTCATCGTCCTGGCCGTATGTACTGGACGAGTGATGAACCGGTTGAGCGATTATCCACGTTCGGAGCCCCGACACCCGTCGCGTGGTCGTTCAGGTGAACCGTGCGAAAATCCAGGCTGAAGCGAGTTTGTCCGGTTACGTTCTTCCTCGTCTGGTGCAGATGCTGCCCAGAGAACAGAAGAAGCTCACCCTGTTTTGCCTCGACCTGAAAGACGCGTCCCTGGGGAGATTCGTGAAGTTCGGGATAAGTTGCTGTCAGTCCTGTGTCCTTCTTCTGCCATCCGATGCGTTTCTCCTGACCGTCGGACACCCACTCCTGAAAATCAAATTGTTCTGAGTCATTATTGACCGGCCGCAGGTAATCATCCGGATAGAACTCGAAGGTCTCCGCCGGAGTCACATCATGAAGAGGTATCCACCATGTAATCATGGACTGCGAATTGGAATACCACGTGTCGCGATGCCCATAATAGATCGGAGCCGCCGCAGGATTCTCATGGCCGGCATGTGCGACAACTCGCAGACGTGCCGGATCGTATGCCGTCTCATTCAGCTCGAAGCCAGTGACTTCCACGATGGCCTCGACCAGTTGATGAAACTGAGGCTCCGTGTAGATTCGTTTTCGCAGCACACCAATTCGGCGAAAGTACTCTTCACTTGAAACATGAAACTGTGTGTGTCGGAAGTCTGCTCCCAGTTCCTGTTCGAGCAGTTCCACGACACGTGCGACCAGTTCCAGCGTTTCCGTTGTCGATGGAAGCAGGAAGACGCTGCCGTCATACAGGGCTGTTCGGGCAGACGGATTGCTGGCTGGCAGTGATGGCAGAAAGAAGGTCATGGTTTTCTCCCAATGATCAGGAGCCGTGGACTGTTCATCGTCAGAGGGGAATCATCCGTGCCACCAAACATGCTGACGTCAACAAACCCGGCTCTGTTCAGCATCTCTGACAGCTGGTGCGGCATGTACAGACGCAGAGCACTGTGACGACAGTCAGCAGGTTTGGAGTCAATGAGCCAGCGCCATTCCTGCAGGAGCTGGCCTTTTGTCAGATCCAGCTGGCTTTCTCGAATGATCGTAACACTTCTTCCGTCTCGATTCGTTCCGTGCCTCACCAGATAGTGCTGGAAGTTGCGAATCAAGTTTGGAATGTTGGGTACGTCGAGTGCATAGACACCTCCGGTTCTGAGCGATTCGAATGCACGCATCATCATCTGCAGGTTTGTATTGTCATCTCGTGAGTACCCAAAGCTGCTGTACCAGTTCACTGCACCCTGGCAAGGTTGAGGAGCCATGAAAGTCAGAGCATCGTCGCAGTAAAATTCGCACGGAAGCGACGTCGCGCTGAGAGCCTCCTGGGCTCGATCAATATAGACACGGCACAGATCCACCCCATAACACGTCATGCCGTGTTCAGCCAGAGCCATGCTGACGTTGCCGATGCCGCAACACTGATCAAAGACGCGGTCGCCTGGGACGAGCTGCAGATGACGAACGAGGAAACTGACCGTGTCAGCAAGTTCTGCGGGCGACTTTCGCTCAAGAAACAGGTCCGCCATTTCCGCGACATGGAACTCACTCCACCAGCCTTCATCCGCTCGAGTGACAGCCATTAGAAACTCCTCTTTGCAGTTGAATCGATCAACTGCTGAATGGCGATTGTTGACAGGACCATCATCAGAGCAGGGTCCCAGAGTTTTCTTTCATCGAGTGTCAGCTCTGGTATACGATCCAGCAGTTCTGCGACTCGATGCTCGCAGAAGAACGGCTGGCTGGCAAACTCAGCACTTTCAATTCTCTCCCGAACGGAGCCAATCACCTTCTGGTCTCCAGTCAGTACTGGAGGTGCATCGAGCGGGTGCTTTTGTCGTACATAGACAGCATCTGTGACGTACGGGCGCATGGCTTCCCGAAGCACATACTTTTCCACTCCGTTTCGAATCAGCCAGTCGGTGCGAAATCCTCTGATCGTTTCAAGCAGGACGTGATCAGCAAATGGAACGCGGCCTTCAACAGACCATGGCATTTCTGTTCCGTCGCCCAGAGTCCGAAAAATGTAACCCGCAAGAGCCAGTTTTGACCACAGCCAGGTAGATTGTCTGAGTGCACTGCGTCCGGAGATCTGGTCTGGCATGCTGCACTCCTTCAGAAGGTCTTCGCAGGGATCCTGGTTCTCGCGATGAGTCAGCCAGTCAGGATTCATCAGCGATCTGAGGCGTTTGCCCAGCGTGGCCTTGGCCTGCAGAAACACGGGCTGATAGCCAAGACGTCGATTGGCCGCACTTAGGCTGAGACCATCGCCGGAGGGCAGCATCATTCCCACCTGAGAAGCATTGGTCCGGGACAAGTCCTGCGTCTGATCATCGCCATTCAAGGCTCGCCAGTGATCCAGTCTCAGATGAGCGTAGCCGGCGAAAAGTTCGTCAGCCGCCTCGCCGCTCATCACAGCTCGAAACCCGCTGTGATGGATCGCCCGGTTCAGCAGATACTTTGCAGGCAGGTGGCCATTGATGGCGAGTCCTTCGCTGGCCATCACGGCGTCGGGCATCGAATCAAGGATGTTCTCCCGAGTGATTCGGACCGGATGCCAAACGGCTTTGCAGAAATTTGCTGTGTCTCTGGCCTGCTGTGATTCGTCGTAGCCGGGTTCTTCAAACTCCAGAGTGAAGGCGTGCTGTGGCGTCTGAGTCAGATGCGTGGCAATTCCCAGAATCGAGCTGGAATCAAGTCCGCCACTCAGATGGAAGCAAACGGGAACGTCGCCATGCATTCGAAGCCGGACAACTTCCCGCATCGTGTCTCGCAGTTGCTCAATCACTGCGGGCACGTCTTTGTCCTCGCCATTGTCACAGCGTGCGTCTGACCGAGGAAAGTTGAAGTCCCAGTAACGTCCTGTGCGTAAACTTGTTGCATCGAACGTCAGGGTATGGCCAGGCGGCAGCTGTTGAATACCCGAAAACAATGATCGCCCCGGCGGCAGATATTGCAGGGCACTGGCCATGAACATCGATTCGTGATCCCATCCGGAATCAACTTCAGGAAGGATCGCCTTTGCCTCCGATGCGACAAGGACACCGTCTCGCGTAATTGTGTACAGAAGCGGTTTGACTCCGAAGCGATCGCGGGCTGCAAAAAGCTGCTGCCGTCGCTGATCCCAGAGCACAAACGCAAACTCACCACGCAGGTGGTCGAGACACCCTTGTCCATGCTGCTCGTAAAGATGGATTAGAATCTCACTGTCAGAGTCCGTGCGAAAACGATGCCCCTGAGTTTCCAGCTGGCTGCGAATCTCGCGATAGCCATAGAATTCACCGTTGACGACAGCATGGATCTGATCGTCTTCGCTGGCAATCGGCTGAGTTCCATTCGCGACACCGACAAGGCTTAGACGAGCATGTGCGAGGACGACACGGGACGTGGGATTCTTCCAGACTTCCGTGCCGTCAGGACCTCGATGATGAAGCCGACGAATGGCGCGGGATGCCTGATCGATTGAAACGGGTTTCTGAAACTGACACGCTGCGAAGATTCCGCACACGCTACGAATCCCCAACCGTCAGGAACGTCTTGCTTGTTTCCGTGTTCCTCGCCCATGCAACCGCGCGATCGAACTGGCTGAGAGGAAAATGTCTGCCGATCAGGTCATCCACGAGCACCCGTTTCTCAGACAGAAGCTGAACGGCCCGTCCGAAGTTACCATAGTGGGCAAACCGAATGACAATTTCCTTGCGAAGCGCCGGAAGAAAGTCGACTGCAAGAGATGCCTGCCGACGGCTCTTGATAATGAATGTGCCACCAGGCTTTAAGAGGCGAATTGCCGACTGGAGTACAAGGCTCGTAAGTTCGGACTCAATGACGTAATCCAGCGAGTTCTCTCGAAACGCTGTGACGTTGTCGGCACAAACAACGTCAGGAACAAAACCAGCGACAGCCTGGAGAACTCGCTGAGTCAATACGGCGATGCGATTGTCGCCCAGAATGATCCCCTTCTGTCTTGATGCCAGTTGCACATCTGCAACCGCCAGCACCGCAGCGACTGGTTCTGCCATCACAGCGGCAGAAAAAGACAGGTCGGAAGGAATGGAGTAAATTCGATTGGCCGAAATCTCTGCTTCTTCACAGCACGCCCCGTCTTCGTCAACACCCATCATTCGAAGAAGCGGACATTTATGAGATCGACCCTCCCGGCAGGCTGAACACACATTGCACGGCAGCAGCGGATCCACAGCAACTCGCTGACCAATGAGTGACTCTGGTACATTCGCCCCCACCAATGAAACGACACCAGAGAATTCATGACCGGGAATCAGCGGTTGTGAAACGGCCAGACTGCCGTCAATCACCGCGAGATCCGTGCGACACAGTCCGATCGAATGCACTCGAACGACAACGTTTCCTGGTCGCGGCCTGCGTCCAGGCCTGGAACGATGCTGACACGTTCCGCCTTCAAGGACGATTACGCGGTTCTGCGAACGAGTCGCAGCGACGCTTCCGATGTCCGCTGCGGTTGTCATGCCTGTAGAACTTTCAGGAATTGAGGGTGGCGACAGAGCAATTTCTGAAGATGTTAGAAGCTCTGTATCGAGGGAGTCAATCTGCGGTCCTGTCCGGCCTGCCTGTGCTGAGAGCGTTGAAAGCTCACAGCAGCTGCCGTGTTTGAATGATCAGTCCGGCAGAGCAGTTTGTCTGGAAATTCTTACCGGCGATGTGTCAGCATCGCCAGTATTCGAATTTTGAAGTTCCACTAATGCATCTGGTTGCGCTCTTCGTCAGTGAAATCATTGCTGACCTGTCGTCCGGCGGCGTGGTCGCGTCGCATTCGGAGTGCTTTGCCGGCCAATGCTGAGTAGGCTGCGCCGATCTTGTCGCCGACGAAACCTGCGATGCCAGCTGCACCGATTCCCATGGACTGACCCGCTGCGAAGGCGTCCTGGTTGGCGGCCAGGAATGTGAACTGCCAGCTGTAAACGGTCTGCTGGTGTTCAATCATCGTTCGGATCTGTTCCAGAGTAAACTCCTTGCTGGAATTCTCCTCACCGTCTGTCACGATCACAAACAGGACCAGTCCGGGCCGCTGAGATTCGTCCATGGCGGCAAGTCGTGCACCCGTCTCGTTGATGGCTCGGCCTACCGCGTCGAGCAATGCCGTGGAGCCACGCGGGACAAGCTGATATCCAGGGACCGACTGGACCGGCACGCCCGAATGAACGAACTCGTATTCGGTGTCAAAGTGAACCAGTGTGAGGAGCGCTTCACCGGTTGCGGTCTTTTGCGATTTGATAAAAGTGTTGATACCGCCTTCCGCATCCGACTTAATGGAACTCATGGAGCCACTGCGGTCGACAACCATCGTAATGTCCGTCAGGTCAGTTCTCATGGTCATGGTCCTTTCAGTATCCGTTCGTTCGCCCAAACATGACTGCCACCTGCTCACGACATCGCAAGTATAGCGACTGAAGACACACGTTCGGGGCAGGAGGTTCGCAAGAATCGTGACGCTTTGAAGAATGTTGCTTCCCTTGATTTGACGGTCGCGGAACGTAATCCGGTCTTGTTCATGGGCTTTGTCCTGCGTCACCGGCAGCCCAAAGAGTGAAGATTTGGCCGGAAATCGAAATCTCGGAAATTCGATGTCACAGCTCTGAGTTTGCCCTGTATGGGGCATGTGTGTTGTGAAAAGCAATCTTTCCGAGGAGTTCAGGTCATGATCGTTCGCATGAATAGTTTTTCAGGCGTTTTTCGGCTGGTTCTGGGCGGCATCATTGGGTTCCTGTCTGCCATCGTCGTGGCGGAGTTGAGTCGGGATGAACTGGTGGTGTCTCAGAATCTGGTCGGTGGCGTCGGGGCTGTGATCTCGATCCTGCTTCTAGGTTCCGGTCTGCGAGCGAGGAAGCGACTGTGTGTTCTGCGAATTGATGACCAGGGAATACACTCCTGCCAGGAAAGCAGTGAGTCTCAATCCCTATTGTGGTCAGATGTGAAATCGATCCGTCAGTGCCATGGGAATTTGATTGTCGTCGATCACAACCAACAGGCACTCGAGTTTGACTGCAGCAAAACGAATCCGAAGCTCACGGATATTGCTGCAGTGTGCCTCGATCATGTCTGTCGAGCCCATGGTGTCGCGACACCTCGCGAAACCGTTGCTGCGAATCCGCCGGTACTTTGCTGTCAGAAGTGCGGCAAGGAAACTCCTCACCTGAAGGATTCCGTTTTCTTCGTAGTGATCTTCGCGTACGTCTATGCCTACGTCTGCCGGACTCAATTGCTGACATGTCCGAAGTGTACTCGAAAGAGGGCTTACCTTTCGGCCATCATCAACCTTGTCCTTGCGAATGTTCTGTGGCCGTTCATCGTACTCCCTCTTTGTTTGCTGCAGTGGATCCAGTCGTTCCGCTCGGGGCATTCACGAGCGGTCGTGGATCAGCTGGCGAATCAGATGACGCAGGAGCTGACGGCGTGATTTGGTGAAAAGGAATTCTGGCGAATTCCACTACAACCCGGAGGACACATACGGCATCGCGGTTCCTTCGCCTCGCTTGATGGTCTTTGACTTGCCGTTCCGAGTTTCCTGGATGATGGTCTCAAACGGGTCGCCGTTGAAGCACACTTCATTGAACCAGGTGAAGACGGATGAGTCTGCGGTGACGAACATCGGAGCGAGTTTGCCCGCCGTCGTCGTATAGCTGAAGCCTCCCAGGATTTCACTGCGTCCGTTGTTCCGAGTTTCCAGCAGCGTGCCGCCTCGTTCGGTCTTATAACCCAGCACCCAAAGCTGACTGGCGTCGTTCACAACGTGCGTTCCTTCGTTCTCCACGTTCAGCTGTCGAGCCCAGACCTTTTGACGTTTCAGCTTCAGGTCGTGAGTCACAAAATCCTCGAAGTACAGTTCACCCGATTCGGCGTTGTCCGTGAACGTCAGATCGCAGTCCGCGACACTTCGAAAGAGGACCGTGCGTGATGAGTCAATTTCGATGCCGCCATGGATGTACGAGAAGTGCTCGATGGACAGAGCAGAAGATGTCCCGTCCAGAACTCGAAAGTCCGGCTGAGCCTGGTGCGTGTAATCAATCCAGCCACCAACTCCGATCAGCCGCCTGACGTTTCCTCGAATCAGCACTGTAGACTTCATCGCATAGAATCCAGGAAGAAACACGGTCGTCGCGCCGGAATCGATCGCCTTCTGAATAGCGGCGGAAGAATCCTGATTGCCCGTCGGGTCCGCTCCGAAGTCGTCGACATTGGCCCACGTCGCGGGATCATCGGCCGGGATTTCCGGAGGTTCCTTCACGGCGAGCCGCAGCGATCCGGACTTCGATTCACCTTTCGGGGCGAAAGCACTTGTCGCTTTCGCAGATGAATACTCGTTGATGTTCGGGCCAAGGCTGCCAGGCTTGTCTTCACCAGAGATGCGAGTGGCGGCAAACCAGTCCGGTGTACTGACATCGCCGAGTGCTCGTGAGTAGCCGGTTGTCTGGATGTCGCGAAGAAAAATGCTTCCTACGTTGTAGTTGATCACCGCCGGCCATTTCTCCGCGCCGGGCTGGCCAGACAACTGAGCATCCACGAGGCAGCAGCTTCCGTAGCTTCGAACGGCTGGCACGACATTCTGGCTGAGCAGTCCTCGGATGCTGATCGACTGACCTTCGTTGTCGAACGCGATTTCCTTTTGTCCCCTGAGCGTGATGTGTTCGAAGGTCTGACCGTTCACAGCATTCGCCGTCTTGATGCCTCGCTGAAAGCCCAGAATCTCGCAGTTCCTGACAAGCAGGGGGCCATTCATATCGCGGTGACCCAGATCGAGCCCAATCGTGCCACTGTTCTCCGACGCAATGAATCGACAGTTTCGCACGGCTCCGGAATTGTTCGAATAGAACTGCAGCCCGATCGCACCGGGATTATTGTTGCCAACGTCGAACGTGATGTCCTGCACGTAATTATGAAACCAGTCAGCGGAGCCGAATCCACCGCACCACATGATGCTGGCTGGTTTTTCGGCGTCAGTAAACGTGCCATCTTTCAGGCGGAAGATCGTTTGATGAGCATTCTGCCCCTGAAGAAAATTCTTGCCCCACGCATCGCGACCATCAGCGTTCTTCTTTGACCAGTTCAGAGTCTTCGAAATCAAGTACGTCCCGTTGGGGAAGTACAGCATCCGATGCAGCCCCATCGTGTCCGAGAGTGCCTTCTGAATGGCATCCGTGTCATCCGTGACTCCATCACCCTTAGCGAAGTACGGCGACCTGGTAACGTTGATGATCGCCGGGCTTTCGGGATACAACACGTTTGTCTCTTTCGAAAGCGTGGCTCCTTTCACTTCGTCCTTGTTTTCCCCTGCATCGTCTGCCTGTTCACCTTGTTGCTTGCTGGTGTTCGAGTCTGTTGCTTCATCGGCTTCAACATCATCTGGCGGCTCCGGGGACACGGCCTGAATCGCCTGAACCAGTTCACCTTCGGGTGACAGTCGCATCGTCAGCGAAGAACCCTGTGGAAGTTCGACCAGCGTCGAACCTGCGCCATCCAAAGTCACAATCACATCGGGCGCGAGCCGCAGTAATTGTCGTACAGGCAGGCCGTCATCGTTCTCATCGCGAACGAGCAGAAGCTGACGGTTGTTCGTTTCCACTCCTTCGAGTCGTCCTTCGACGAGCATTTCTTCGGGAGCATCGGCTTCGATGGCATTGACCAGAACTCCGTCCGGGCCGAATTCCAGAGGGACTTCCATGCCGGGCTTGAGCTCACTGCGATTGGCCGGAAGTCCGCCGATCCGAAGAACGGCACCCTGAGCCAGTTCGACGGTCTTTGTCTGTGGTGGGCCATCGTCGTCATCATCCGTCGAGACAACGATCCGCTTTCCGTGTTCTTCAATCGCCTGAATGGAAGCTTCTTCGACATGTCCCTGGACGTGAATCTCCTCGACAGTTCGATGATCATCACGCAGCCTGAGTGCGATAAACTGTCCGGCTTTCACATCCTGCAGCTCTGCTTCCTCATACGCAGACCAGACCTTCGCGGTCTCGGCGAGATCCAGGTTCAGGAGCGTTCCATATTCTTCCAGTTCAATCGTCACTGACCGAGGTTGATTCCCGTTGATGGCCACAACGTGTCCTCGCAGGCCGGTTTCGAATCGATCTGGTTTGTCATGCAGAGCACCGAAGGCGAGACCGCCGATGGCGATGAAAGAGACGATCCATGTTGTGACGGCGCGGAGTTTTTCAAAACCCATCATCTTCAGGACGGCCGTGGCCAGTTTGGTTGCCGAACCAGACATCGCGGAGGTTCCAGCGCCTGCTGCAAAGAGTGTCGCCGCCTGTGACGTTGTTGAAGCCAGTTTCATCAGTTGAGCCGCTTGTGTGGTTCCCGGAGCCAGCCAGACGGCCAGCATTGCCGAGGTCAGCGTGATTCCTCTTCGAAGCAGTCTCGTTCGAAGCAGTTGCCGGCCGCGTTCAAGCCGATCCTTGACGGTTGCCGATTCAACGCCAAGCCTCTCTGCCGCTTCACTTCTGGAGAGACCTTCGACCTGAGTCAGCAGGATGACTTCACGGAAGTGGTTCGGCAGCGCGGCAAGTTCTGCATCAAGGACTTCGCCGACTTCACGGAGCGTGATCGGGTTCGAGGAGCTTTCCGACGTGTGTGCAGCATCGTTGGAATTCTGCTGAGCCGCATCGCGTTCCACTTGCTTCCGTCGAACCGTCATCGCTCGCATTTTGAGGGCCGTGCGGCGGGCCGCCTGATGAAGCCAGCCAGCGACGGAATCATGCTGCTCGAGCGAACGAGCCTTTCTGGCCAGAACGAGGAAGGTCGCCTGGAACGCGTCATCAGCATCGGCGGTCTGCCGAAGAATTCTCTGGCAAACACTCATCACCATCTGCGAATGCCGCTGCACCAGCTGAGCAAAGGCCGTTTCATCGCCATCGAGGTATCGATGGATCAGCGTTTGATCCGGTTGGGAATCCGGCAGGGGTTCCGCGAGCAGGGACGTTTCGTCGTGAGCGACAGCATTCAATAGGCTCATTGTGCACCCGACCTGGGAAGAAGTCGAAACTCAGGAAGCCATGGTGGCCTTGTCGAACCAAGAATGCCCTGAGGAAACAAAGTGGCGGTAAAAATTTCCGCCAATTGTCTGATCTTAGGCTCCTGCCGTGTTTCTGGCACGTACGGCGCGAACATGTTTGGGGCGAGCGAACAGCGTGAGCGGCGACCTCGCAACGAAGCCGAGAGGCTCCTGTGGCGTCAGGTTGCCCCGGGGTTTGCCTGAGTCACGTCTGATCCGGCCATCGACCGCGGTGGAATTTCTACGGGGCCTTAGAATCCACCTTGACCCAGCGTTTGTCCGGCTCCAGCCTCTCGTCGTAGTAATAGGTCACTTCGCTCGTGACTTTCCCGTTGGCATCAAAGTCACGTTCCCTCTTGCGCCACCATCGTTCGGCCGATGCGCCGACGGCGAGGCCTCCGGTTTGGGGGAAGTCGTACTCCGCTTCTCCTGCCGGCTTTCCGGTCGTCAGGTCGTAGCGGCGATTCAGAACTTCGACGCTGCCAGCCTGAGCTCTGCGGATCCATGTGCCGTGGCGTGTCCCTGAGATTGGATCGAAGCCATGATTGATGTAGTACGGACCCGGAGGCAGGCCGAATTCATTGCCTTCGTCGAGCTTCGTGTCGGATTCTGTGAAGAGGATCTGACGGCAGGCTGGCATTGCGACTTCGAATGATCCGCCCGTGCTCTCGAAGAGCCCAAAGTTGTAGGAATCGAGCGGCTTGCCCGTCAGCGTGTGTTCCCAGACAACCTTGCCGTCCTTTTCGCCGCGGACCTTCCAGGTGCCGTCTTCGATCAGATGTCCATAACTGACGTTGAGTCTCGGGATGTATTGCGGTTTCCATTTGAGCACGTCGTTCTGCGCGGCGGCCTCCAGCGTTTTCGCGACCGCATCATCTTCCGGCCAGAACGCGATGACTCGCTGGTTGTACCGGTCGTCGTATTGTGAGGCAAAGGCGATCCAATAACGTTCCCCAACCACCAGCGAATCCGGTTTCAGTGGCAGTGACGGTTGCGGCTTACTGTTGGGAGCTCTTAATCCTCCGTATTCCGTGACGACCTGCAGTTCCTTGAGGAAGTCTCCCGTTCCTTTGATCTTCTTCACACTGAAGCGAACTCCCTTGTTGCCATCGCCGGGCCGATAGTCAAACTCGCTCGCTTCCAACACTTCGACCAAAGCCACCCCCGCCGCCTGAGGAGCAACTTTGGAAAGCTCCGGCGGATCCGCCCACGGAGCCAGAACGGTCAGCATCATGAGCGGGGTCAGCATGAAACAGATTTCCTGAAGAAGTACGAAGGCGGCCACAATCGGTCATAGTTGTCTAACCTCGCAAGACGTCGGAATGGACTCGGAAGTTCCCATAAAAAAGCGAGCGGCTGGGCGTCAGCCCTCCGTGTCCAGAAATCACCACCAAATAGCGGAATGGCGCAAGCCATCCGGTGAGTGTGGCGTGAATTCTCCGGACATACCGCGTTGTAACGGCGGGAGAAATCGTGGCACGCTGGGACCTTGCGCCAGCTGTGATCGTTGAGCAACGTCTGGTAGTGCAAAAACCGTGGACCCACCTGGATAAACCAGGTGGCGGAGGAACACAACGCCACTGCTGCTACATGAATCCCAGGCGGGGTTTGACTCGGAGGGCTGACGCCCTGCCGCTCGCCTTTTGGGGAGTGGCTTGTCAGTGGTGATGATCTTGTTGGATACTTTGGCCCGTTCTTTGGCTGTTGTCACACGACGTTGTCTTCAGGATTTTTCCATTGTTCATTCGCCAGCTTGCTTGGTGTCTTGTCTTTTGCTTCTGTGGGTTTGGCGCGGCGGCTTCCATTGTGGCTGCGGCGGATGAGCCTGTTCAGATTTCCGGCATCTATCCTCATCTGGCCATGTTCAATGAGGAGGGCGAGTGTGGAACCGGGGCGGTCGTGCCTTGGGCGGGTCGGCTTTGGGTCGTGACCTACGCGCCGCATATGCCAAAGGGGTCCAGCGACAAGCTGTACGAGATTACTCCAGAGCTGCAGCAGATTGTGCGGCCGGAGAGTATCGGTGGGACGCCCGCGAATCGGATGATTCATCCGGAATCGCAGCAGCTGTTTATCGGGCCCTATGCGATCGATGCGAACGGCGGCGTTCGAGCCATCCCGTTTTCTGCGATGTATGGTCGGCCCACCGGCAACGCGAGACATCTGACGGATCCCGCCAACAAGATCTACTACGCAACGATGGAAGAAGGTGTCTACGAAGTCGACGTGAAGACACTGGCCGTGAAAGAGCTTTGGGCCGATGAACAACTCAAGAGCGGCCGGCATTCAGATCTTCCCGGGTATCATGGCAAAGGCTTCACTTCCGGTCAGGGACGGATTGTCTATTCCAACAATGGCGAACACGGAAACGAAGCCATGCGACGTCCGGAAATTCCCAGCGGCGTTCTTGCTGACTGGGATGGGAAGGCGGATCAATGGACGATCGTGCGACGCAATCAGTTCACCGAGGTGACCGGGCCTGCAGGCATCTCCGGTGAAGGAAAGCCTGACGATCCCATCTGGTCGATCGGCTGGGACCATCGTTCTCTGATTCTGATGTGTCTCGATGCCGGCAAATGGCACTCGTATCGGCTTCCGAAAGCCTCTCATAGCTACGACGGTGCTCATGGCTGGAACACCGAATGGCCGCGCATTCGCGACATTGGCGAACAGGATCTGCTGATGACGATGCACGGAATGTTCTGGAAGTTTCCTCGAAGCTTCCGACCAGGTCACTCGGCCGGAATCAGGCCTCGCAGTACCTACCTGAAAGTGGTCGGTGACTTCTGCCGCTGGCAGGACCGTATTGTGCTGGGCTGTGATGACACGGCCAAAAGCGAGTTTCTGAACAAGCGCAAGGCCAAGGGGGTGATCGCCGCGCCGCAGTCGCAGTCGAACCTCTGGTTTGTGAAACCGGAACAGCTCGACAATTTCGGCCCGGTGATCGGTCGAGGAGCTGTGTGGCTGAAGGACGATGTCATCGCAGGGACTGACAGCGAGCCTTTCCTTGTGAACGGCTTTGATCGACGTTCACTTCTGTTGATGCATGAGACGGACGTAGCGATCCAGGTGACTCTGGAAATCGACAAGGCAGGAACCGGCGAATGGCAATCGTGGAAAGACATCAAGCTGGCTCCAGGCGATCTGCAGACTGTTGACTTGTCCCAGGCACCTCAGGCCGAGTGGATTCGGCTTCGTCCGAATGCCGATGCGAAGGCACTTAGCGCGGTGTTCATGTATTCGAACGTTGATCATCGGCAAGCTGTGGCTGATGCGGCCTTCGAAGGACTTGCTCGGCCAGGCGATCGGAAGGTCACTGGTGGCATCATGCGGGCTCGTGGTGAAAACAAGCGGACACTGCACTACGTCGCAACCGAACCCGGCGAGAACGGCCCGAAGACTATTGGTCTGTATGAACTGGATCAGTCGCTCACACTGCGACCGGTGGATGACCCCGCGGCGCTGGAGTATCAGACAAAGAATGCAGCGATTGCTGTGGGTGCCATCACTGCCGATGAAGCGTCATTGATCTACACAGATGATGCGGGAAAACGATGGCGATTGCCTCGCAGCTCGCCCGGGATCGAACACACAGGAACCCTCGGGCCGACTCGAATCTGTCGCGAAGTGGCGACCGAGCGAGACTTGTTCAACGCAGGCGGAACGTTCTTTGAACTTCCCGCCGAGAATGCGGGTGGCTTTGCCAAAGTGCGAGCCGTGGCGACTCATGATCGGCATATCGTGGATTACTGTTCGTATCGAGGAATGCTGCTGATGAGCGGCGTAGGAACAGACTCCGTTCCGAACAATCCTCACATCATCCGCAGCACCGACGGCCGAACTGCTCTCTGGGTCGGTGCGATTGATGATGTCTGGAAACTTGGGAAACCGCGAGGCTTCGGCGGACCGTGGAAAGAGACAGCCGTGAAAGGCGGTCAGCCGAGCGATCCGTATCTGATGTCCGGATATCAGGCGGGAAGAATGACACTCTCGCACGATGCGACGGAGGCTGTGACTTTCCGAATCGAATACGACATTACCGGCACCGGCTTCTGGGTGCTCGGCAGCGAGATTTCAGTGACGCCCGCGTCATCGGTGAACCTCGAAATTTCTGACTCGCTCAAGGCCTACTGGCTGCGAGTCACGTCCTCGGCGGATTGCAGTGCGACGTGCCAGGTCAGGTACGGGGATGTTGAGTAGTCGCGAATCGCCGAGCATTCCCCAGGAATGGCGAGCGGTTGGGCGTCAGCGGCGTCAGCCCTCCGTGTCCTGAAATCAAGTCCAAATAGCGGAATGGCGCAAGCCATCCGGTGAGTGTGTGGTACAAATTCACCGGACGTCTCGCTTCGCCGCTGGAGAAATCCCAGGCGGGGTTCTACTCGGAGGGCTGACGCCCAGCCGCTCGCCTTTGTGGAGTGTTTTGGCTACCGGTTTGCGGTGCCGACGGCTTGTGCGACACTCGTGAACCCATCACGATGCAGCAACCGGGCGAGGCCATGGCAGAAGCGTTTTGCGATGCCGGGACCTTCGTAGATCATGGCGGTGTAGAGCTGCACAAGGGAGGCTCCGAGTCGGATCTTGTGATACGCGTCCTCCGCACTGAAGACGCCGCCGGTGCCGATCAGGACGTATCGCTTTTTGTCCATTCGTGCATAGAACCCGGCGATGCAGCGATTGATCAGCTGTTCGACAGGTCGCCCCGACACGGCGCCGGGTAGCTGGGCGTAGTGCTCTTTCGGAGTTGTGATCTGCAGCGTGGTGGGCTTTCCCGACGGCAGATTGAAGCAGAAGCCTCGGACCCACGGGAAGGCTTCGCATTCCTGAAGGACTCGCTCATGTTCAGCGGGATCATCGCGAGGGGCAATTTTCAGAAAGACGGGACACTGAATGTCGATCGAAGCCATTCGTTCCAGCAGTCGTGCAATACTGCCTGGCTGTGCGAAGAAATCCCTGCCACCCTTTGCATTGGGACAGCTCAGGTTCAGCGTCAGATAACTCGCGTGTTGATGCAGCAGCCTGGCGCTTTGTTCGTAGTCTGCAAGGATCTCATCATCGCTGCAGGCCGGAGCATCCGGTCCGTCATTCGTTTTGACGATGTTAATGCCGAGAAGACCTCGGTGAGCCTGCGACTGAAGCCGAGCGGCCAAAGCCAGAGCCCCGTCATTGGGCAGACCATAGTTCACAATGATGGCTCGGTCCTGCGGCAGGCGAAAGAGACGCGGTCGAGGATTCCCGACCGAAGGGCGCGCCGAGACAGAACCGATTTCCGCAAACCCGAACCCCAGGGAATTCAGCATGGGCAATGCTCGACCGTTCTTATCCCATCCTGCAGCCAGCCCCAGTGGGTTCCTGAATCGCAGCCCAGCGACTTCCGTGTGAAGCGTCGAGTCCTGAAATTCGAACAGGGAACGAGTCAGCGATGGCAGGCCGGGAATCGCTCCCAGCCACCGACAGAGTTCCACTGTGCCCTGATGCACGAATTCTGCGTCCAGGCGAAAAAGCAATGGTCGAATCAGACGACGGTACAAGGGGTTCTCATCGAAGCTTCACGAAAAGGGAATAGTCCAACAGGTTGTTTGCAACGTACGAAACCGGAGGGCTTGCGACCTTCCGCTATTTGTTTGTGGACCTAAACCTACTTCAAAGACCGTAACTCCGGATGATCTGTTGCGGACTTGATCTTCCGGACTGCGTCACGGACAGCCTTCGCCTTTTGTTTGCTCAGGTTCTTTGGGAAATCGACTTCGCCCTTGTCAAAGAGGGCGGCAGTTTCTTCGAGGTGAGGGATGACGGACTGAGCTTCGGCGCCGTAGGCATCCAGCATTTCCAGAATCTCCGGAGTGCGATGTTCGCTGGCCCACGGGTTTTGAGTTCTCAGATAGTCCGCGGCAGCCTGCATGCCTTCTTTGATGTGATGCGACGCCAGGACCTTCAAACCGTTCAGTCGGACGCCATCGGCAAACATTTCGCCACTGGGGGCCGGCTTTTTGACGGCTTCCAGGACGGCTGGCAGCAAAGGCCGGATCTGCTCGTAACTGAGCCGGCGATAGACTTCACTGATTTCGCTGCGTGCTCGACCATCCTGGTTCTGAAGACCCTGAGCAATGGCCATGGTGAGCTGGTCCTTATCGACATCGTCGAAGGACTTCAGACGAGGCAGCATGGTTCCGAACACCGCGAACGCCACAAATCGCTGTTCCATTCCTCGCGGGTCTTCCGGCCTTGGCGCGCGGGCAACCAGATTCAGCAGCTGTGGTAGTGTGGAAACGGCGGGCTTGCCAATGGTAGCAAGTGCGGAGGCAGCTCGGATACGCAGCCAGAGATCATCATGCTCAAGTGTTCGAAGAAGCTGCGGAACGGCGGGAGCCGCGTCACCTCGTAGTTGTTCCAATGCATGACAGGCACCGATTCGAGCATCCACACTGTCGGAATCCAGCAGAGCGATGACATCAGAGATCGGTGGCTCCCTGCGAAAAGAGATCGCCATCGCGGCGCGTTCACGTACAATCGGTGACCACGAACCAAGACGCTCGAGAAGTTCCTTATCCGTCAGCTGGTCGTAGAAGCTTTTGCGATCTTTGTTATCCCAGCCTCGACCGTCCTCGACGATGGTCTGAGCCGCGTCCGTCGACAGCGGCTGAACGACTCCTGGTGTTTTCCCCGTCAGTCGGATTTTCTTCAGCGGAAGTGCGTAGCCAAGCAGGTAAGCGCCGGTGGCATCCCAGCCGTGATAGCTGTCGTGATCGGGTTCCGGCGGGCCCTGATGCGTGAACGTTCCATCGTGGCGTCTTGCAAGGTCATGGTACCAGCCACCGAATTCCTGCATCCAGGCGCCGGTAGCGTTTGGACCGGCCTGACCGATGGCGGGCAGGGACCATAGCAGGTTGAAGTAGTTGCCGGTGTGCCCGCAGTCTCGTTCATTGCCGTGTGACGCAAGGGCCATTCGAGTGAAGTAGTCGGCGCTTTGGGATTCGCCAAGTCCATTGAACAGCACGGCAGCCATTCCGCACTTGCCGTTGTCTTCATGAGTTTCCGTCCACGCGGCATGATCACCATAGGGAACGGCGCCTTTTCCGGTGTAGAAGCGAAGCAGACGCGAGCTGAGTTCAATGGCGTGCGCAACCTCCGGATCTTTCACGCCTGCGTCACGAGCCATGACCAGCCCGATCGTGAGCGGCAGACCAGGCGAGTTCATCATTCCGTAACCCTGAAGACGTCCATCCGGCAATGCGAACGTGTGGCCCCAGGAACCAACGGCACTCTGACCTTTCGCAGCGTCCATTGCGAGGCGTCGAAGGCCTGGAATGACAGTGACATCGCCCGTGGCTGACGTATATTCGGCCAGGAAAATCATCACATAGCCGTAGTACCATGTTCGAAAATCCGACGTCTTAAAATCTGCGGCCCAGCGAGCTTCCTGTTTCACGATTGGCAGGTGAGAAGGATCTCCTCCCGCAAGCAGTGCGAGAGCATTCAGGCAACGGGGAATCGGGTCCGTGTTCTCGGCGTAATCCGGTTCGGAGACTTTCTTCGCAAGCGTCGTCAGACCTTGTTCGAGAATACGTTTTGACTTTGGGCAGTCGTACGGCGCGGTGGCGCTGAACGACCCATGGACCGGCAGCATCAACGTTACGTCTTCCGTTTTCCCGGCACGCCAGCGAGTCAACACAAGGCGTCCGCCACCTTCAGTGGTCTCAGCCGCCGTCACAGCTCGGCCGAATTCCGTGCGAGGGTCGAAAGTGAATGGTTTGCCGCCAACGCCGAGGATCACGTCTCCCACAGCGATGATTCCATCGGCCGGCGAGCCTGCATCAACCGAAGTGATTGCAATTTGTTGCGCGTCGGTCGTCACGAGTTTGTCGCAGAACATCCAGCCACGTAAGCCGGTCGGCCCGAGATTCCAGTCGTGCCTGGCGTCTGACGGGATGGCATCGCCTTTGGTGAAGTCGGGGATCTTTGGCGACTTTTCATCAGGTGATGCGGCTGCCGACAAAGTGACACTCAGCCAGATAGCGGTGGTCGAAAGGACCAGAGAAATGTTCTTCATAACGGTCATAGTCTTTGCGGTTAGTCTTGGTCAGCGGCGGAAATGTTCACACCGAACATATCTCATACGCCACCGGGTTCACCCCGGTGGGTTCAGGTTTTTGCACTACCGCGTGCCGAACGGTGAATACGGGACGCGAAAGAGGACGAACTTTCCACGGTAGTGCAGAGACCGTTTTCCACTGGGGTGAACCCAGTGGGGAGGTTTGTCGTCGTTTGTCAGCGCACGGGTATTTCATTGACTGTGTAAAACGCATTGCGATGGAGCAACTCTTCGTTTTCGGTGGAGCGGAGGCGGATCAGGTCCAGTTCGTAGACGAAGCCCTTTTGTAGTTTGTTGAGTGTGATGGTGGCGGAGAGTCCGTCGTCGGCGAGTGTCACGGAAGTCACTGCAGGCTTGTGCTGATCAATCTCCGGGCCGCCATAGCCGGCGTGATACGGATGAGTGAACGCGGAGATGGCATACGATTCCGGAGCCTTGCCGGTGACAGGTTCGACGGGTTTCGTGAACGCGATTCGGAATCCATCGGGTTCAATCGTGACGCGATTGATTTCAAAGGGCATGCGACCGTTCCACTCCACTCGCTCAATCGCGAACGGTTTGATGCCTCGCACCGGCCATCCTCGATTCGTCCCGCCGCAGATCAGGTTTCCGCCGGGCGTGAAGTCGGTGTTCAGAATGCCGGTGGAGAGTCCTTCGCGAAACGGATAGCAGGCTCCCTGCCAGACGCCGTTGACCTGTTCCGTCGTGGCTCGCATCAGGATCGACTGCGTGTAGTCGCCAAGGAACAACTGGTTTTCAAACGGGCCGAACTTGCCTCCAGTTCGGTTCACCGTAAACGCGGTGATTGACCGTCCCATCCGAATGTAGGGAAAGATGACAGAGTAGGGCACCAATTGGGGAACTCGTTCCTTTTCCGTGACGATCCGAGTGCCCGAGTTCGGTTTCGGTGGTTCCGGTCCGAGTTCCGGTGAGTACCGATACCATTCAAAGCTGGCCGGATGACCATGAAAACTGCGAGGCGACACGGCCTTCAGGCTGCACGAACAATTCCACGGTCCCTGGCTTTCAATGTAGAACAAAGCTCCATGTTCATCGAAGCCGATCCCGCCTGGACTTCGCAGTCCGCTGGCAAACGAGGTTGTCTTTCCATCGCGGTCAACTTTCATGATGAAGCCGCGATTCAGTGCATAGGAATGGTAAGACTCGGACAACCCCAGCGCCACGAACTGGTTTCCGTCGGGATCCAGCTTTGAGCCGAATGCGTATTCGTGATAGTTCGCGTAGCCCCAGGCGTCCGAGATCGTTTCAAAGCGATCGGCGATTCCGTCACCGTTCGAATCACTCACCCGAGTCACCTCGCAGCTCTGCGTGACTCGCAGCGCGCCGTTGTCCCACGTGAGCCCGAAGATCTCATCGAGCCCCGTGGCGAAGCGATGAAAACTGGGATTCGGCTTCGCCTCGTCGATACGATCGATGAAATAGATGTCTCCATGACGAGTTCCCACGGCGATCCGCTGATCCGGCAGCACGGCAAACGCGCCGGCTTCGATGACCGCGTCCTTCGGAAGGGGAATGTTGACAATCGGATAATATTCGCGTTCCCGTTCTTCCGTGCCCCAGCGTTCACCGACTTCTTCGGCGGAGGCGAACGCGAGTTCGGCGGGGAAGAATGCTGGTAGTGCGAACATCAGCAGGGTGATGGCCCACCGAGCGACTCGATTACGGCTGTGGATAGTGATGTCACTTGATGATTTCATGTTGGCAGTCCTGTCAGCACCGTTCTGTGAGTTACCTCTTGGTGGGTTCATAAAGTAACTCCAGCGTGGTTTTGCCTTGGGGAAGTTGCAGGTGCAGCAGAAGCTCTGACTGATCCGGCGTCTCAGGGTTTGTTCGCAGCATGGCCTCCGCATCAGGGACGGTCAGACTCAGGCGGTCGGTACGAAAGACGTGTTTCGATTCCGAGTCTCGTTCGATCTTTCCCGTGAGTGCTCGAAACCACAGCGACTGCTTTTCCGGGGAGTCCAGCTGGATGGTTCGGCGGAGCTGAACTGTGTCGTTGGTCTTCACAGCATCCGACCGATCCTGAATCTCCACGTTGCCGCTGCGATACAGGAACGACGGGACAAACTGATCATCCAGGAAGTAGCCTCGAAACTGATAGCCGACGTTTTTGGGATACAGTGGGTTCGGATTTGTCCGAGCTTCTTTGGACATCACGGGCATCGCGGGCCACGCGGCATTTTCGTCAGCAAGTTGAGCGAAGGACACATCCTGAGCCAGCGTGACGGGATCACTCGCCGGATTGAAATCGCCGGAACCCTGGCCGCTCCAGTTCACGTGGATGAAATCTCCCGGCCAGATCGCAGACAGAGTTCCTGTTTCGGCATTGAACGCGTAACTGATCTTTTCGGGAAGACCGACTGCGATGCCTCGGAACCCCGCGACTCGACTGCGACCTCGATGTAGGCTGGCGTGATTCGTCACTTCCAGTTTCGTGCTGATGCCTCGAACGCCGGGCGGGTCGGCAGCGGACGTGCCGAGCGACAGGTAGTACCAGATCGCTTCAATCTGGCGATCCGTGTCACCGTCCATAATCGTCGTGAAGACTGCTCGTCCGTTTGGCCACGCCGTGGGCATGACCGTGCGAGCACGAAAGGCTCCGGGATTGCGAAGGTAGGCATTGAACCAGGCCGGTTGAAGGCGCTGATAACTGGTCAGCAGATCGATTCCCTGGTTCAGCTGCGCCGCCTTGCCGTTGAACGTGTGACAGGCGATACAGTTGGCTCCCTTGTCACCCAGCAGTTCCGTCCCGCGGCTCGCATCCGGTTTCTCTTTTTCGCGTTCGCTGTCGTCGCGCGTTTCCGGATTGGGAATCTTCATCTCCGGCCCGTCAGATGATCAAGGCGTCCGAACAGCTCCGGCAGATGATGAAGATTGGCCGTTCCATTCTGCGGCATTCGAGTCGACATGTAATGCGGATGCTCTCGCCGTCGAACAGAACGCGGCTGTCCACGCCGGCTGCAGTTTGGCACCGACCAGTGTCAGCGGCGGCGGAATGCGGTATCGTCGCCCAGCTTCCAGTTCACTGCCGGCGAAGAATGGATTGTGATCCTCGTGAACGCCGCCGTAGTCATCTCGTACATGGCAACTTGTGCAGCGAAACGTCGTCAGTGTTTTCGCCAGGGCCATCAGTTGGTCAGATTCGGCGGAGGATGCTTCGCGGATCGCTGCCGTGATCGCCGCGATCTGAGCCTCATTGAGGTCAAAGCGGGGGCTGCGATTGTTTGAATCGACCGAGGGCGATTTGGAAAGACATCCACGATTCAGATTGTCGGCATTCAGAGGCGCGCCAGGGATGCTGCCGTGACGCCAGGCGGCTTGTGACACGATGCCAGTTGAGGGCCTGGAAATGCTTCTTGCCCTGTTCGACCAGCTCGGCGTTTGAGGCCAGCGGATTCACTGATGGGGCTTGATCGCCGATGAGGTATCCCGCGATGGCCAGTGATTCAGCGGGAATATTCATATCGGGCATGCGTCAGGCTGCGAACATGAAGCGGCTGAAACGGGAATTCGCTGAGCGACCTGACCGTGTATTTCACGCTGACATGGCCAGCGGAACGGCGACGGCGTCTTCACCACGGCCAGTGCCGGACTCTTGCCGCTCTTCACTCAACGTCTTCATCCCGGATGGCATTAATGCTGGCGTTATTCAGCCCATCAGGTGAGGATTGCTCAGTTGTGTTCAGGCGACGTATTTTCCTGGACGAACAGGTCTTCTTCTTGCATTCATCGGTCTGTCCATTTCGGCAGCAGGCAATTTCAACCGTCCAGAAAGTGAGCGGAAACTTCAGACGATACCTGATCTGGACCATAGCCGCCAGCACCAGCGCCAGCATCGTATTCCCGGACGCAGGCGGCGCGAGGAACAGGAGTAACCGAGATCCGGTGACCAGTGCACGCGGGAGACGCTGATTTCCGGTGGCATTTCTCCAGCGAGGCTGCATTCGGCGCCTGCCGTTTTGCGCATCAGGCCGAAATCCGGGCGGCTTCCGATTGTGACAATGGATGATGCCCCGAGATCGCCGGATCACCTGCAGCAGCGACCGAGTTGGCGATGATGAATGCCATCAAGAAGAGATTCGTGTCATGTCTGATCATCTTCAATGAGCCTGAGGCGCTAGCCGATTCACTAGTCAAACCGGTCAGCGTATATCCGTCGTCGTCAGATTCGTCAGCTTCAAATTGGCTAATACAAAATCGCCCCAAACGAGATCGGCTAGCGCTTCAGGCTCAGTTCTGCCATTGCGCGGCCGAGGCGGTCTCCGGTTTCGTAGTAGGTTTCGGCGTTGTGGTTGTAGTGGTGGCCCTGGTTCACAGGTGAGACATCGGGGTCTCGCCAGAGATCACGAGTGTCCACGGCGTTGACGTTGCCTTTGAACTCCGGGTACTTGCCGGTGTCGCCGTCGACGGCCAGCTGAGCTTCCGCGATCTGCAGTCCAAAGCCTTCTCGGCCTGGATTGCCGCAGCCAGTCGCGAGAACGAATGGAGCATTCGGGCAGTCGAAGTCTTTGCGAAGTGTTTTGATCAGGTGTACAAGGTTCTGTTCGTAGCGCCCGGCCAGTGCGGCACTTTGATCTTTGTGACCCTGCCACCACACGAAGCCGGCGACTTCATAACCCTGGCCTTTGTAGCCTGGATAATACTTGTCCAGGTTTTTCAATACCGCTTTGGCATGAGCCGTGTCGGCGTCGTACTGTCGACCGGCGTACCATGGCACCGGCTTTGGTTCTGTGCCCTTGTCCCAGAAGTTGGCCACGTCCTTGTAGCCTGCGTAGATCTTCCCTTCGAACTCGAATCGTTCGCTGCCAGGCGGCAACAGGTCCCAGCCCAGGCTGCGGTTGCCAATGCAGGCTTTCAGAAGCAGCACGGGTTCGTCGTGGACGTAGCCCATGACCTGTCCAAAGCCCAGTTCCGGTCCGAAGGATTTATCGGGAGTCAGCCATTCGTTCCGCACGTCGCTGAATTTGTCCATGTCCTTGTAGTCGACTCCTCGCGGATCCATCACATGGACGTAGCGAACGTCCTGTCGAACAATCCAGTTGCCGGAATCATCCACGAGATGCGGATACTTGCCTTTCTCTTTGACCAGGTATTCGAGCGATCCTTTCGTCTCCTTCGGACCGACTCGACCAAAGCCCAGCATGTTCGACTGACCCATCATGATGTACACCTTGATGGGCTTTGTTTGTTCGGCAGGCTTGCCATCCGATTTCGGCAGCACGTCCGGAACGTCAGACGCGAATACGTTCAGTGGCACGAAGACTGCGAGGGCGATGAGCAGACGAAAGGAGAACATGCGGCGGACTTCCGAAGAGTTGTGGATGGATCACGGCAGCCGTTTATCAGCCTCGCTCGCCACCCGCTTGTCAGCTCGTGCCACAATCACAATTGCCGATCCGTGATCTGGTGCATGAGCGTATCTGGAGTGTAGCTAAGGCAGCTCGCCTGTTCCTGTTCCGGAAGAATGCCGCCGCGTGAAATTGCGCACAAGCGTTCCTTTGAGTTGCGCTTTCGCGCCATAAGCAGGGGTTCTCGAGCGCTTTGGCGTCCATGGTGTCAAGTGGCCGGGATTTGACAGACGCCTTCGATAACGCGGTGTTCGCTGTGTCAGTCTGCATGTTTCTGGACCACGGATCTGGGTTGCCACAGAGTTATTCTTGGCCGGACCAGTCAGAAGCATCCCAGATCTGCAGCGTGCCATCGTGCAGAGCGGCGGCGAGTTTGAGCCCGTCCTTTGAAAACGTGACCTGATTGACAGAGGCTGAGAGATTCTCGAATGACCACAATTCCTGATTGGTTTGAAGGTTGTAGAGATGAACGGACCGATCATCGCCCGCAATTGCCACGGTTCTCTGGTCCGGGGAAACGGCAGAAGTTCGAATGTCGATGCCTGGGAGAGTTGCCATGGTGACAACAGCTGAGAGGTCGCGATTCAGTCTTCGAATGCCTCCGCGTCCTTCGCAGAACAGCCAGGAATCGGTCAGCTCTGTGATTGTGTGAATTTCCTGGTGCCCGTGCCACTCCTGAATATCGGATAACAGATGGTTCCAGCGCCGAATGGTCCCCGAGTTATCGCCGAACACTATCAAAGAGTCTGATTCAAAACAGACTCCGCGGACGGTATCTTTAGCCTTCCAGTTTGCCACTTCCCGGCCTGTCCGTGTCTCCCAGACAAATACTTCGCCATCGCGACAACCCGCCACCACATAGTCCCCATTTGGAGAAATCGCCAGACAGCGAATCAGAGACGCTGGATGTTCAAGCACTCGAACTGGAGCAAGTGTTTGCGTGTCACGCAGGACAACACGTGAGTCATATCCGGCCGTAGCGATGAAAGATTCGTCCGGAGCTATCGCAATACTCGAAACGAGAGCCGAGTGGTCATTGGCTTCGGCTATGAGCGAAAGAGACTCCGTGTCCCATAATCTGACTGAATGGTCATCACCGCTCGAACAGAGTCTTTTGCCTTGATCAACAAAGGAGATGCTCCATGCTTCTGTCCCCGGATGTGCATTGATGGAAAACTCTGTGCTCGATCCTTCCTCGGAGTGCAGCCTCAACCGACCGCTAATGTCGCCGACCAGAAGCTCTCCCTTCTGGCTAACCGGAGAAATGGAAGTCAGGGTTAGACCTGCTGGGTCAAATGCTTCCCGAGTCAATTCTGCAGTCGCGATGTGGAATCGGTAGAGGCCTGAGACCTGGTTGGGCGACAGCTGGTGCAAGTCAGTTTTCTGTCGCGAGTTTGTTGAGAAGATCAACTGGTCATTGTCGATAAAAGTGATGGAATCGACAACGTCATCAAGTTGTGGTGATTGCGCGATGAGGGCACGATCGCGGACGGAATAGATCTCAACTCGAACGGGACTGGAGCGTGCAACGGCGACCTTGCTTCCGTCTGGAGAGAACCGTACATGTCCACAGGAACTGGCTTCACCCGTGAAGAGAAAGTGGTCGCGTGGAATCGGGCTCTGCGTTTCAGCCGCACTCAGCAGACTGTCGGTCTTCATGATCAGGAATCCTGAGTGGGTGGCCGGCCCGGAATCACATTCGACATAGCCTAGTGCCAGCAATTCAGAATCAGGAGAGAATGCGGCGGCCACTCCACCGATGCGCTGCAGCCTGGGATCGATTGTCTTTGGTTCCAGCAAAATTTCTCTGCCCTGATCGTTTGTAAAGTCGATCAGGAAAACTCCTGAGTGAAGATCACTAGTCGGTATTCCGCCAAGAACCGCTGACTTGCCGTTTGGTGACAGGGCCGCAGTGCGCGGGTCGAGACGATTCTTTCGACTGTGAAAGACTGCCTTGCTGCGATCAAGGTCAAAGAGGGAAACATCCACGCTGCCTGGTTCTGGAATGGCAATCGCCAGCAGCCTGTCGTTTCGAGAGAATTCCGCCAGTTGCAGCCAGCCCCGCTCAAGCATTGGATGTTCTTTGAGCTGAATTCCGGTCAAGAGTGACCACTGGACAGCCCTCCCGTCTTCGCCCACAGACCAGCAGAGAGGTAATTTATCCTGAGCTCGAGTTTGAACGACTGCCCCTTCGTGTGCGTTGATCATTATGAACGGGTAACTCTTCTTCCAGAGATACTTCCACTCGAACCCCGCACATTCGTCATCGGATTCCGGAAAGACTGCACGATGATCAGACGGCGAACGAAGGAATTCGCGAAGGATGGCAGTACAGTTTGCCATGTTTCCCTTCAGCATCTCCTTATAAGCAAGCAGCATTGCCGTGGAGTATTCTCGCTGGCGCGCTGCGGTGGCCATCTTATCCGCACGCTGGCGGAGTTTCTCGGCGTTCATCGCACTGAATTCCGCGAGCGACGCGTTTCTTCTGGCCAGGCCTTCAGCCGTTTCGGCAATCGTCTTCTGTTCGCTGAGCTGCTCAACGAGACTGCTCAGAGTTCGATTGGATTTCTTTAAGGCCCCTGCCTGCCAGAGCAGCGACAGCAACATCAGCACAAGTACCAGAGCGACTGTTCCGGACACCGTCGCTCGGACCGGATTTCTTTCTGCCCAGCGTCGAAATTGTTCATGGAGCGGATACTGTCGTGCGGAAACCTGCTGGCCTTTCTGCAGCAGTTCAAGATCGAGGGCCAGTGCTCTGGCAGAAAGATATCTGTTCCGGGGATCAGGCTGAAGGCATTTCCTGCAGATCGCTTCCAGGTCTTCTGAAACCCCAGGTTGCAGCGATCGGATCGGAGCGTAGACCGGAGCCGATTTGAAGGGCGCTTGCCCGGTCAGACACTCATACAGAATCGCGCCCAGAGCCCAGATGTCTGTGTGAGGTCCCAGAAGCTCATCCTGCCCCAGTTGCTGTTCGGGAGCCATGTACCCTGGAGTTCCGGCGATCGGAGTCTTTTGGCCATGACCGGGTCCTGTTTCGTTTGTTGCCTGGTCGTTGGTTGTTACCGAGTCCAGAAGTCGGGCAAGGCCGAAATCCGAGATAAGTGGATCAAAGCAATCGCACAGGCTGTGAAGAGGAGCGGTAGCAGCGGGTTTGTCGAAATACTCCTCGGAGAGTGGGCGGAACAATATGTTTCTCGGCTTCAGGTCCTGGTGAATCAACCCCATCTCATGAAGATACTGAACTCCATCTGTAATACGTTGCAGCAGAGTGACTGAACTTGAAACGGGAATGACTCCGGGCGTTTTGCCGGCATCATTCCTGAGTTTGATGGTTTCCAGCAAAGCAGCGAGCGTGCCTCCGGAGCAATACTGGATGACCTGGTAAGTAACGGGCCCAGTGGCACCGGCCTCGAAAATTGGGACAAGGCGGGAGTGAACGAGACGAGCGGCCAGTCGTGATTCTTCCAGAAACCGGCGTCTCAGCCGTTCCGAACAGAGAATTTCCGGACGCGGGATCTTGATCGCGACGCGTCTTGACAAAAGGGGATCCGAGGCGAGAAAAACGAGGCCGAATCCCCCTTTGCCAAGCAACTGAAGAACCTCAAATCTTCCGATCTGCCGTGAAGCTGTCGTTGTTTCGGACGCATCCTGTGTGTCGACTGCACCATCGTTGTGAGACGAACTGTTTCGCCAGCGCCGGTCACGTTCGAGCAATTCGAGGCAATCGGCAAACTCCATGATCTGCAGTTGCTGAGGCTCTGGCAAATTTGCTTTCTGAGCCGCTTCGAGTGCGGCGATTCTTGCTGCTTCGAGGCTGGCACTGTTGGCGTAGTTCTCATCCAGTATCTGAAGCAAATCTTCGATCGGTGTCATGAGGCTACCCGCGTGAAGACTTGTTCAAGGCACCAAGCTCCTGCTGGAGTTGTTCGATGGCACGTACCCAGATCTTTCGTGAAGCCTC
Organism: Planctomycetaceae bacterium; assembly: GCA_046349695.1. Taxonomy (GTDB): domain Bacteria; phylum Planctomycetota; class Planctomycetia; order Planctomycetales; family Planctomycetaceae; genus SXXK01. The sequence continues at coordinate 101,557 of JAXMBV010000009.1, forward strand.
AGCCGTGCGGTGTGTTCGAATCCCAATTTCCTCAAATGGAAGGCGTTCATAACTTCGCAGGAAAAGTACCTGGCGGTAATGATCAGGAAGTGACTGAATTGCGAGATGCAGTCGCTCTTGATCTTCGTGATGAATGACAACACTAATTGGGCAGGAGGCTCGCGTTACATCCGTTGACTGCTCATGCTCGGCAATTCGGCATCCCTGTTCCTCACGGCGCACGTTTCGTTTTTCTGTATCCCGGTATGTGCGAACGGTGTTCTGGATATTGTGAACGAGCACTTGTCTCAGCCATGCTCTGAATTCAGCTTCTGTTTCACCCCGGAAAGAACGGAAGTCTCGCTGTGCTTCCAGGAATGAATCCTGCACGAGATCCGATGCACTGACTTTCTGGCGAACTTCCGAACTCAATTCAAAGTCAGCGACCATCTGCAGATAGGGCCGATAGATCTCCAGCAACTCCCCAAAAGCCGATAACGATCCATCACGCGCATCTCCCAGCAGCTTCCTGCGCTGACGAAGTTCCAGTTCTTCAGAAAGGTCACCGGAGGGCATATCAAAAAACTCGGAACAGGTCACTGACGTCAGAACACCATGCATGAGTGGGGGATTTGCTATCGTGATGATATCGGTTGTCGAATGCAACCGGGCATTGGGCAACATGCACAGCAGACTCACTGAAAGAGATTCTGAAAAAAGTCTGTCCGTTTCCTGTTCGGGCCGTGCCCGGCAATTGTGGGTAGTTCTCCGGACCGACTCCCACCCGCAGGGCCAACCTCTCGTCAGAGCCGATGCGTAGTAGGGTTTACGATCGCTGCTTCCTGTACGTGTGCTCTGGTGTTGTCTGCCTCGGAATTTCATTCAGGTATTCAATCGATAACAGGACCAATCGATGGCAAAGGATCGACAACGCAGATTGCCCCCGTCACGACAGGAATTGCAAAGCCGGTCCCGACCTTCGGGGGGACAGTCAGTCCGGAAATGGACGCCTGCATTCCTGGCTTTGATGGCCTGTGGAGTATTTGGATTTCTGATCCTGACGGCACTCGGGGTCAAATTGATCGTCATGCGTGAGGTTCCCGACGGAAGCCTTACTGCTCAGACGCCTTCGACTGAGAACAAGCCTAACGATCAGGTCGAACTTGACCCGGAGTTGGTGGCGTTGCCGAAGGCCAGTCTGCCTGCCGATTCCGGCTTGTCCTCGGATTCCCTTCCAACGGCGCCACCGATCTCCGAACTCACGGAAGACAAGGTGCCGGTGGGAGTGGACGATTCCAAATACGAAGTTCTGCCACCTGTTGCGGCCGCGATGAAAGAACGAAAACTGCCTGGCATTCTGCGTGTTGGCGATGAGAAGGGGAGTTTTCGAGAATTGCACACAGCGATTGAAAGTATGGTTCCGGGAGACATCATTGAGATTCGGACGAACCGGATCCTGACTGTGGAACCATGCTTAATTGGCAAACAGAATCCCCAGGAGATTGAGGCACTGGATCTGCCTCCGCTGACCATCCGAGCGGCGGCCGGGTATTTTCCTCTGATCCGAGTTGCTCAGGTTGGTCCGCTGTTTCGAGTCAATCACCGGACAATCATTCTGCAAAACCTGCATTTTGCGGCAAGAGAGAAGGTGGTGACATGGTTCGAGGGGGAGGGGAACCTGCTGCTTGCCGAAGGGTGCAGCGTTACGGGCGGTGTGTTGCTTGGCGTAACAGGAACAAAAGACAGCCGGCCCTCAAACATCTGGATCGACCGCTGCATGATTCGAAATGCGGCGATAGGGGTTGGTTGGGGAGGAGCATTGCGCGATCTCGCCATTTTTCGGTCGGCCATGATGGGATCGGGACAGACGTTCTTTGGCCCTGGAGAACATCGAATCAGTATCCAAAGATCCACTTTTCTGATGTCTTACATTGCTGATGTTGGTCAGGGGCCAAACGACCCTCTCCCTTCCATTCGACTTTTGATGGATCATTGTATCTTTCAGCAATTTGCCTGTTGCCCACGAATCACGGGAGTTGGTGTTAAGCCTGAGTACTTCCCTCAGACGGCAGACCAAGTTCCAGCCACTTTTCGTCGTTTGCATCCGGTATTCAATGTGACGAACAGTGTTCTCTCATTTCATGCTCCCGATGGGATCAACGAAGGTTTTGCGACTATCGGATCGACGGGACCGGGATTGCCAAACAATGGCAACTGGGGAGTACGAAGTTCGCATTTCCCGATGATCGAACAACAGCTACTGAAGCTCGGCTTGACGCCCCGCGCCAACGCGGCTCAGGATGGTTGCTGGAACGGTCTTGGTGGAAAAGATCCGGCATTCCCGGCAACATTCGACCTCGATCGCGCTGATCTGGTCTTCACAACGGATAAACCGGCAATTCAGGAATTGCTGAATCGAAGAGAGGTCGGTTGTATTCCTGAATGGCTGACACCAGTTCCAACTCAGGCGATGGAACTGTATGAAGCCCGTCCGCTTCCTCCTTAGTAAATGCCGTCCTCAATGCCTCTGTGACTTCAATGGCATGAAGTCTCCGGAATGAACAGTCAGTGACAAATTCTCAATCAAAGGCCCAAGCCGTGGCTGTGCTTTCCTGCGAACAGTTTGTTGAAGCGATCGTCAAATCTGGTCTTCTGGAACAATCCGATCTGGACGGGGTGCTGAGAGAATTTCGGCTTTCCCCAAAGAGCAAGAGCGATTCGCCGAAGGAACTCGCATTGTTCCTGATCTCCAGATCGCTGCTGACGAAGTATCAGGCAAAGCGATTGCTGGCTGGCAACACCGCCGGATTCCTTCTGGGAGGATGCCGAATACTCGATCGGCTTGGCGAAGGCGGAATGGGTGTCGTCTACCTTGCAGAACAAACTCGTCTGCGTCGCAAGGTTGCAGTCAAAGTCCTTCCATTTCGGCGAGCTGATGACGAAGTGACTCGCCGTTTCTATCGGGAAGCGCGCGCTGCCGCGAAGCTCAAGCATCCAAACATTGTTCAGGTGTTTGATGTCGACCGTGACGGAGACACACATTTCATTCTGATGGAGTATGTGAATGGGAAGAACCTGAGCGAGATCATCAAGGCCAGAGGCTGTATTCCGCCCGGAGAGTCTGTTGAGATTATCCGGCAGATTGCCGATGGACTTCGGCACGCCCATGACAACGGCGTCGTGCATCGAGACATCAAGCCATCGAACATTGTCATGGAAGGCAGTGTTGCAAAGATCCTGGATCTTGGTCTTGCCCGCCAGGCGACGGATGAGCAATTGACCAGTGATCGGATGGTTCTTGGGACTCTGGATTACATGAGCCCGGAGCAGTGTGAGGATTCGTCAGGCGTCGACAATCGCTCGGATCTCTATTCACTTGGCTGCTCATGGTTTCACATGCTGGTCGGACAGGCACCATTTGCTGATCGTCCGGCTTCGGGAAAGCTACTGGGACACGTGGCGGGGCAAATACCAGACATAAGTCGCCTGATTCCGGAGTTGCCTCTTCCCTTTAGAGAGATCCTCCAAAAGATGACGGCTCGAGCGAAGGAGTCGAGGTATCAGAATGCTGCTGAATTTCTGGAAGCGATCCGATCCATCGATATTCAATTCAGTTCAAAAACGGCTCCTCTACAGCTCGTGAGCGAGAGTAATTCCACTGCAGTCACACTTCCCAATACGGTTTACAGTGCAGAGACGCGCGGGAGCGGAAGCAGTGATCTGGAACTCGAAGAACGATCCGTAAATCACCAGACGCTGATTCACTCACCTTCTCAAAACAACGTCATTAGTGTTGCATTCCTGATCCCTGTGATGGCGGCCCTGGTCCTGGGTGGTATCTATATCGGAGTCAAGTTGCTGTCGCACCGGCTACCTCAGTCCGAGACCATAGTGATCGATGTGCCGGCACCATCCGGATCCTCGAAAGTGCCCGGAAAGGAATCCACCACCGCAACTGTTGCGCAGAAGGACGATGGTGCCGCAGAGATTCCTGCGACAGAGCTGCGAGTTGATGCCCCTCCAGGATCAGCAAACGCCAGTGGTACGGCTCAAAAAGAAGACAAAGGCACAGCGATTGATGTGCCGACGAATGCCGTAGCCGATGGCAAGGATTCTGCTCCCGCAATTGGTGAAATGGCAAATCCTGAAAATGCTGCGCCGACGATTGCGACTGTGGATACTGTGAAAGGCACCTCCTCTGAGAAATCGGCTGAGCCTCCAGTCACACCCTCAGTCCGAGGTCCACAGGAACTGGTCTACCGCCAGTTTGAGAAGGGATGGGAAAAGTCTCTGGTGGCTGGAGATGTCATTACCCTGGTATCTCCTGATGTCTATCAGCTTAGCGTGCCACTACAGCTTGAAACACCACTCACGATTCAGGGAACAGAGTCGCAGCGTGCGCTTCTGCAGATTTCACCGAGTGACGGCGGGGAACTATTGCGCGTCATGAACTGCAGTCTGACATTACACCACGTTGATATCTATGTTGACCTCACCAATGCTGGCCCTTCTGCCGTGGACATCTTTTCGATCGTTGCGTCTGACCTGCAGTTTTCAGATTCCAGTCTGACTGTGATTGGGCAGCCTGGGTTACCAGGAGAGCAGGTTGCGATCATAAAAGTGGCCGGAAGCAGACCATGGGACAAACTGGCGAACGGCGACGAACCTCGGCCACTGCATGTTTCGCTGGATCATGTCTTCGTCCGAGGGCCAGGAGCTGTTATTCGCTGCTCATCAACTCAGGCGGAGTGTCTCGTGTCTGACTCAATGGTCGCAGGCACAGGTCCGATATTGCATGCATACAATACGGAACCACGGCAGTACTCGTTCCAGAGATTGTCCCTATCCATCGCTTCTTCAACGCTGGATATTCAGCAGCCGGCCGTGACGATTGATTGTCGGCCCTTTGATCTGCGGCCGGTGCCATTGGACTTGCGACTGAACGCGACGGTCGTCTCAACGCTGACCAGTACTCCATCGCCATCGCCGCTTATTCACTGGGCGAGCCCGACTGGAGCGTCCGAGGTGGCTGATACTGTGAGGTTTTCAGGCAGCGATAATATCTATGTTCGGCGCGAGAATGGAATCACTGCTCACTTCCGCGATGGCGACATACGAACGCTGGTTCAGGTACCCGAAGACTGGAAACGTCAGGGGCTGGGTGAAGATATCAGGTCCCTGTTCTATACGGGAAAAGCGGACACGACGACAGAATCGTGGGAACTAAGAAAGCCGCGAGATCTGGAATTGGGGGCTTCTGCAAAAAGGGCCGTCTCCCAGCAGAAATTTGAATCAGCACCGGGTGCTGTTCTGAGAGAAATTCAAATCCCAAGGAAGCTCAACTAACACCACCATTCAAGTGCCACGTGAAAGTCCTCCGTTGCTGCAAAATTCGGAGGGCTTGCGAGGCTCGCGCCCTCCCGCCAATTTTGAATGGTTGAATAATTGATCACGCTGATGTTGTGTGGCGACTACGGGCTGCGTGTTCCTTTGAGTTCGGCCTCCAGGAACGAGTAGGCTTTGTCGAGCGCTTTGGAATTCATGGCGGCCGGGATGTGGCCTGCGCCTTCGATGGTGTGGAGTTCGGTGCGGACGCCGCAGGCTTTGAGGGCATCGTGGCAGGACTTGGACCATTCGAGCGGGACAAGCTCATCGGCGGTGCCGTTGAAGAAGAACACGGGAGCATCGTCTTTGTCCACGAATGCAGTGGCCGACGCGGCGTTGAATTTCTCCGGTACGGTTTTGAGATCACCGCCCATCCAGTATTCAGCCCATTTGCCATCATCCGGGAACGCACGAAAGTCCGTCGGTGCGCCACCGGCCGCGACGGCCTGAAGGCGAGTATCCACGTTGCCATTCTTGTCGCTCGGGGCTTCTCCGGTCGTCGCCAGCAGACAGACCAGATGTCCTCCTGCCGAGTAGCCACCATGCCGGATCTGTGGCGTCGACCTTATAGTCTTCCGCGTTGGTTCGAACCCATTTCGCGCCGCGGCAGTCATCGATCTGAGCAGGAAATTTGTCCTTCGGGGCGAGACGATAATCGATCGCGAAGCAGCTGAAGCCTCACGAGCCAGCATACCGCGTAACCTGCCAGCTGCTTTCGACGGTTTCAACTTTTCACGCCCGCCGTGAACCACAAGGACCGACGGATGACGCCCGTCCTTCTTCTGCACAAAAAGCATCCAGATGCAGTTCCCGGCCCTCGACCGTTGAGTACACAATCTTCACGCACCTCGTACTCTTCACTGCCACAAGCAGCATGAGAACTGGTGATCAACAGTGTGAACATCAAGAACACAGACAAACGCAGCACAACGCGACTCCGTCAGAGCGAGAGACAGCTCCCTTCAAACCTGTGAGGAATCGTACCCGCCGGTGGAACACAATCGCAAGCGGCGGCCGGTTCAGAATTGCAGGCGAAATAGCAGTGGTTCGGTGTGTTGAAACCGCCATGCTGTCCCCTCAGCTTCCGACCGCTGCGCGTCACAGGCTGCACCTGTGCTACCCATTGTTGCCTATGGGATCTCAGCACCGTGAGAACGTCGAAAGACTCGGACGAAGACGCCTCCAGTGGCATATGGCACCCGCTGCGTTCATTTTCTGTCACACGTTTTTTGTCGACCCAAGGCAAAAGCTCTCCACATTCCTCTGCCGGATCATGCGGAAAAATCCCAGAATTCCCGTCACAGAACTTCTGACCGCTGGTACGGGGGCAACGAGGACACGAACGAGTGTCCTGACTCTCAAAATACCGCTTTTCAGGAGATTTCAATGGTTCGCCCCGCACGATTTTGCCGAACAATTTAATGCGATTCGCTCAGAATGCCCTGTGTTTTCTGGCCCTTGTGGCTGGTGGACTTTGCTACTCCCGGTCAGGTTCCTGGGGAACGAGCCTGTGATCACTGACGCACGACGGTGAAGGTGTCGGATGTCGGTGTCAGTGACGCTCAGATTCTCCTGAAGACTCAGGTCAAGCACTACACGGCTCTCAAGCAGATGGGTGGCAACTGGTCGGCTGGCACGGCAGATTGAATGGACGATCGCAACTGGACCAGCCTGGATGATTTGAGCGTGGTGGAATTAACGACGCGGTGAACGAAGTGAAGATGAAGTTCTGTTCGCCTGCTTCGGCTCGGCAACGTCAAAGCCAACCACTGGGTCATCCGCATGAACTCGGGAACCGGATGCCAGCTAGTATCCTCGTCCGATCGCATGTGACCCTGATGTCCGCGGAGACGACCGACATCGGACTCGGCACCATGAGATCGATGTCGAACTTCCCGCAGGTTCAACCAATGCTTCGTTCGATACTCAGAAGTGTGAAATCACGTACGACTTCACTCCCAATGTGACCAGTGGTACGCATGCCGAACTCGAGTTTGAAGTCGACCACAAGTCCACCTGATGCGCCCTGGCCAAGAACTACAGCAACCCAAACTTCAATTATCTCTGGGCAGCTCGAGCGACCGCGAAGAACACCGGGGATCAGATTCTGAACAACTATCGCGTTCGCTTCCGAGTTGCCGGAAATGGGCAGCTGGAGTTCATGGCAGCGTGTGGCAAGCTCTATCCCGGTCAGACGGTTGTCGATCCTTTCTTCCCGATCTTCGATCTTGAGAAGGTCATGTCGCTGAACGGATCTCGGCCACCATGATTGAAGTTGAGTACGAATATGAAGAAGTGGATGGCACCGGGGCGCAGGAATCGACCTTCCCGGAAGAAGGTTCAGCCGCAACGAAGTGATCTTCTCCAGCCTGAAACCGAACAGATCACCGGCTGTGATCAGTTCGATTACGTCTGGCTCTGATGACGTCGATGCATTACCCCGCTGATCCAGTCGTTCAGCAGCTGGCCGGACATCAACGGGATGGCGGCGGAAAAAGCTACGGTCAGTCGATTGCGGCAAGCCAGTCGGATGATCAGTGCGTGGCCTTCATGAGTGCCATGCATCACTTCATGACATCGAACCGGAGTCGCCTATCAGTCACCTCCGTGCCCGCTGACTCAGGGCAATCACGGCCAGCACATCAAGTATCCCTGCGATGTCCTGCGAAATCGAGCCGGCACCTGCGTGGACCTCGCCGTCACCTGGGCTAGTGGGGAAGGGTCGGCCTCGAACCTGCGATCATCCTCATTTCCGGACATGCTTCGCCAGCCGCTTGCCTCAGTCACAGTGGCTGGCCAATGAACTGTTCATAAAGAATTCACCTTCAAGGAGGCTGCTGAGCGGCAATGCAGAACTGAGTGAGGCGTTGAAGGGAGAACATTACCTGATCGACATCACGGAAGTTCGACGACTGGGAGTCCTGAGCTCGATCTGCCCAACGACTGAAGAGCATCTGACCAATCTGGGATACAAGTTTGAAGCTCAGAGATTTGAATGCTCAGCCTGCAGAATGAAGCAGTACAGCAGGAAGAAGCGGCTGCGAATGAGAACCAGAATGAAGGCATGCAGGACCAGGGCAGAATCAGGGACAGGATGACGGACAATCGACGGACGTGACTCAATGGCCTCCGGATTCTGAACCAATCGCTACCGTCACATCGATCAACAACGTGGGAGGACACTGGGGCGGATTCAATCTGGTGACGGAGAAGAAGACGTGGGTTGAGTTTTCCTGAACGGTGATTCCAGCCTCGAAGCGGTCCTGCGAACTCACGAAGACGATGGCACAAATCCAGCGAACAGGCGTTCGCCGGAAACTGGGCCATGCGAAGGTCGGATCTGGTCTCCGTGCAGGAGAGAACGGAAACGAAGTCGTGTTTCACGTCGGTTGTCGGAGACAATCTGAAAGTATGGGACGACAGCGACCTGGGGCACTGGTGTTAAAGAAGATGGGATGAACGGGGTGTTCGGTTTTCGGTGTTCGGTTTTCAGAGCTCCAGTTTTCAGAGTTCAGTTTTCAGTGGAGGAGTCGGGTGACCGGCTGCTCCGCTTTTTTGCGTTTTGGGTAGGTTCGTGGTTGGTGGTTCTTGGTTCGTAGTTCTTCGTTTTTGGTTCAGGTTCTTCGTTGATGGTCATTGATCGTTAGGACATGGGTCCTTTGCCCCGTTGCTGATGTCGCATGGTGTATGCGGTGCCTGATGGGTCTTCTGATGTCGATGCCAACTCTACCTGGTTATGAAGTGACTGACTTGATTGGTCGCGGAGGTATGGGCGGAGTGTATCGTGCGACGGATCGGCGATTGGGGCGGACCGTTGCCGTTAAGATGCTGGTGGACGCGACGACCCGGAGCTGTTGTCCCGCTTTGAAGCCGAAGCGAAGGCCGTCGCGAGTCTCTCGCATCCCAATATCACTCGGCTGTTTGATTTCGCACGAACAGAGCAGGGCACTCCGTATTGCGTGATGGAGTACATTGCGGGCGGAACTCTGGCGGATGCCCTTTCAGGTCGGCCACTGGAAGCTCGGCTGGCCGCCAGATCATTCAGACTCTGGCCTCGCCATTCAATCCGCCCACACCGAGGGCATTCTGCATCGTGACCTAAAGCCCGCGAATATTCTGATGGCTGTTCTTGGGGACAGCGGACCAGCGTCACCGTCGAGGGCACCATTCACATCAGCAGAATCATCAACATCATCGGAATCGCCGATCGTCATTCGCCCGGAAATGCTTCGCGTCACCGACTTTGGCCTGGCTCGTCGGATCGCAGGTGACAGCGATGTGACTCGCACTGGCCAGACTGCCGGAACGCCGTCGTACATGGCACCGGAGCAGGCTTCGGGGATGGTGTCGAAACCCGTCCGGGCGTCGATATTTACGCACTGGGAGCGATCCTGTTTGAGCTGCTGACCGCCGACCTCCGTTTGTGGGCGCCGCAGACGGCGTTGAGACCATCATGCTGCTGCTGACGGAAGATCCCGTGGGCGCCGCGATCGTTGAACCCTCTGATTCGATCTGGAAACGATCTGGTCGGGCGGCTGGAGAAGAAGGCGTTGCGGAAGAGATACCGCAGTGCTCAGGAACTTGCCGATGATGTGACCCGGTTTCTGGAAGATCGCCCGATCCCCGCACGTCCTGCTTCCACCGCGAGCGTTTCTGGCGGCTCGCCGAAATCCCCGAAGGCGGTTTTGCTTCCAGGACCGTTCTTCCTCTCGAGTTGTGCGGCCATGATCGGCACAAGAAGCGTTTCAGTCCGCGTAATTTGAAGTGACGAAGGTCAATGGTCATTGACCACGGCGAACCAGGATTTGATCAGGCGAAATACAGAGATTCGTCACGAGGGATCTGGCTCAGGATGCTCGGAAGGGCGGTGGATCGTCTGCGAGACCAGTTGCAGGATGTCCCACGAGCGACACCCATCATGATGCAACGAGCGACAATCGCTGGACCTTCATCGACGCAGTTATTCGCTCCAGCCGGATGATCTTGATCTGGCTCGTTCGTACATCACGGCCTTGTACGCCGTGCTGCTGGAATGGTTGTACGGAAGTCAGGACGCGAGCACTGACGCTTATCGCGAGCTTCAGACAGCTTTCGAAACGCTGCTTCCAAACATCCCAGCGACGTGACGCTGCGAGTGACCTATCTAAAGAGTCTGCTCGACCGTGGACAGCAGCGGCGTTACAGGCCTCGATCCCGCTCAGCTTGCGGAGGATCTGAAGACGGTGGAGAACGGATCGAGGTTCTTCTGAAGGACGATCCTTCTCGTCCGGTGAAGTTCTGAAACTGGCCAGCATCGTCGTGAAGCAGAAGATGACTCAGGCTGCGAATGCCGGCGATTTCGAACAGTACGTGACGCTGGCAAAGAACGAGCCGAGTTTGCAAAGCGGTATGCTGGTTCTGTTGCGAAGTCGCCTTTGACGGAAACTCAGAAGGACCTTGAATCATCTGGCAGGTTCAGGCGAGAGAGACCTCGCCACGGGGTTCCTCGCGAACGGTGATGCAGGTCAGGCCCTGGCGGTTCTGCAGTCGGCACTGACGACAGTTTCGGAGGTCCCGCAGGACTCCAGCCGAGCCGCTGATTTTGAACGTGGCCAGTTGAATTTCGCTGCAGCGCGAGTGCAGGAGTCGCTGGGTGAAATCAAGATGGCGATTGAGTCGTATTCGAAGGCCCTCGCCGTGCTTGTGCGTCTGGTTCTGGATTATCCGGACGACCTTTCGTATCGCTCACTGATGGCCACGGCGTTGATTCGATCGGCCGCGTTGTCATTCTCCCAGTCGGAGACTCAGGTGGCTTTGGAACAGCTCGCGACTGCGGAGACTCAGATCCGGGAGATCCTGAAACAGAATCCTGAACACCCGGAAGCGCTGGCGATGAATGAGGCTTTGCCAAAGTTTCGCGAACAGATTCGGCTGTCCCTTGAACAGCAGGCGGAGACACCCGCACAATCGCCGGAAAACAAAGAGGACGGTTCTAAGGAGAAACAGGACAGTTCTCAAACGCCGCAGTGATGTTCGGGAAACACGTTGATGACAGAAGAACGCATTGAAGCGATTCAAACTCGGTGGAGTCTGATTCGCAGTGCCCATTTGCAGGGACAGCCGGAATCTGCCAGCGAAGCGCGGCGGCTGCTTGTCATGCGATATGCTCCTGCGATTCGTCGTTACGTGGGGGCGATTGTCAGAGACGAAGAGGAGGCCAACGAGCTGTCTCAGGAGGTCATGCTGCGACTGATGCGAGGCGACTTTGCCGGTGCGGATCCTGGCCGAGGACGTTTTCGTGATCTGCTGAAAACGGCTCTTCGCAACATGGTGCGAACATCCTGGCAGAAGGCCGGTCGACGCAAGACTGTGGATGCAGAGCTGGATCTGATTGGTAAAGAGGATTCTGCTCAGGAGGTCGAATGGACATCTCAGTGGCGCAAGTCGGTTCTGGAAAATACATGGAATCGAATGCTGGCAGAAGAAGGCGGCAAACCTGGTCCCGCCTATCTGGCTCTGAAGCTGCGAACGGAGTTTCCCGACGCGAGTTCCGAAGAGCTGGCCGAGCGATTGAGTTCGAAAACGGGAACGGCCGTCAGGGCGGATAACGTGCGTCAGATCATCAAGAGGGCTCGCGGACGCTTCGCCGGACACCTGCTCGATGAAGTTCGAGCAGGGCTGGATTCGGAATCTGAAGAGCGTCTGAACGAAGAACTCGCCGCACTCGGCCTGCTGGAACTGGTGCGAGACTATTTGCCGGAAACGGAGGCGTGACCGAAAGCTGAAAGCTGAAAGCTGAAAGCTGAAAGCCGAAAGCGGAAAGTGGAAAGCCGGGAACTACCGAAAACTGCCCACTGCCCACTGAAAACTGAAAACTGAAAACTGAAAACTGAAAACTGAAAACCGAAAACTGAAAACCGAAAACTATCTCCCCGTCCTCATCGCCTGCCACCAGCCCTGTCCGTTGCTCATCCAGTACTGCCCGTGGACGTCCATGACGAAGTAGTTGCCGCTTGAGGAGTCTTGAAAGACTTCACCCGGCGTGGCAGTGTTTGGCAGCTGCCATGTTGAACCGTCATGAGTATTCACGTACGGCGATTGACCGGACAGATTTTCACCACGTTGTTGCGCCCAGTTGTCCTGGACGGCGTTACGGTAGTCATACGTGGCTTGCTGCAGTTGTTGTGAATGCTGACGGTACGCATTCATGTTGGCGGCGTCCTGAGCATGAATCTGCGCCTGAATTGCCATGGCGTGCTGGTAACCCTGCTGCGTGAATCCGCCCGTTTCTGCGTACCGATAACAGTAACTCGGAAAGTTCAGCGTTCCTCCCTGCTGAAGGTAGACTTGGTACTGTCGCTGAATCTCCGGGTTGTTCATGTTCGCCTGGATGATGCCGTTCAGATGAGCCTGCATCTGAGCATCGAGGCTGGAACCAAAAGCGTTGTTCAACGCATTCAAATCCATGCCCGTGAAGTCTCCGGAGGAGAAAGCCTGAATTGCCGAGGACAGCGTCGAAAGCAGTGCCTGAAACATGGGAGAGATCCTGATCTGGGGCCGAAAGTGGAAAGTGGAAAGCGGAAACCCGTTCGCAGTTCTCTCGCGTCGGAGACACGAGGCACTTTGAAACTGAACACTGAAAACTGAACACTGAACACTGAAAACTCCCAACTCAAACCTCATTTCCTGAGTCGTCGTTGGTTCGAATGCGGCTGGGGTGTTGATCCTTCAGAAGCTCGCCAGTGAAGTCTGCGACGGCGTCGAAGGAGCTGACATTTCCGGTTTCGACATCGTGCTTCATCAGAAGCCACGCTGTGTTTCCGGCTTCCAATTGAGTCGCAAGCCATGAGATTCCGGCGACGTGTTGCTGGCGAGCAGTGAACTCCGCGGGGGTTTGCAGGAAGAACCCCGTGTCCGCGATGACGGCCTGAGTATCGAAGAGGGAGAATGTCTGGAAGGACCACGCCAGATCGGAGCATGTTCGCAGGTCCGGCGTTCGGAATCCGCCCATGTCATTGGGAGGATTGAAGGCCAGGATCTTTCCATGTCCTCCGAGCTGTCGGGCAATCTGAGCATTCACGCAATTGCCGAAACTCTCCCCGATGAACGTCGTGCGAGCCGCATCCAGCCCGACGGCTTCGAGAGCCTGCGCCGCCTGTTCGGCCACCGGGTCAATCTGTTGTGCAACGGCCCAGGGAGAAGGCAGCTTCATGAACGTCGCCGTTCTTCGCGACGACTCGGACCAGTCCAGACGAATCACGTTCGCATCAGGAACTGCCACTGCAATCGCATCCGCCAGCTGATGGAACCGATCGTCCGATTCTGTTCCTCCCATCCCATGAGTAATCACAAACGATGCCGCGTTGACATCGAGTTGCGTTCGCGCTCGAAGCAGAACCTGAACTCGCCCGCTGTTGGTGGCTTCAGCCGGATTCCAGACAGAGCGTTCGGAATTTGCTGCTGACACCGATGCAGAAAGCCCGGTGCTCAACAGGAGTCCAAAGACGATTGTGAGGGCACGCAGTGTGACTGGCAGAATCGGAGACATGTGACGTTTCCCTTCGCATCGATGCTGCAGACGCCGAGTCTTCGCTGGCATCTGTCAGGGCGGCCCTGTGAGAGTTGGTTTGACTCTCCCAGTACTTCTGAGTCCAGGATCTGTGACATATTCCGCCCGAAATTTTCGGAGACGTTGTGCGCGTTGCGTCGATTCGAGGGATGTGGGTCCGTACATTACGCTGCGATGATCAACAGTAATTACGGGAGTTTCGGCGGTGTGTTGTGGCAAGCGGTGTTGCTCCCGCCATTCTGCTTCATGCGTCGTTTTGTGACGCAGAGTGTTTGGGGTGTGGTTGATGTCAGGAGCGAGAAAGGACGTTTCCGTGAACCGGGGTCTTCGTCTTGAGACTGTATTTGTCGGGCTCGTTCTCCTGATCTTCCATGCGACCGGTGTGGCATCGGCGGATGAGTTTGATGTTCGAGTCGAGAAGTGGAATGCCTGGAGCACACACGTTGGGGCGTGGCCCGTGAGAACCGAGTCGAAGTATTCCGATGAGGATCCTTCGGATCACAACCATCGCCTTTTGATGCCCGTTGACGACGAGCATTACTGTCTTCAACTCGATTTCCAGCGCCGCGGGAAGAAGCAGCATCAAGTCATCCTCAGGAACCCATTGTATTATGCCGAACTGGCGAGCGGATTGGACGATCACTGGGTGATTGTGGCGCTCACCCATTCGACCGAAGAGAAGTTCAAAGGAAGTCTGGAGAAGGGACACTCGATGAATCTCTTTCGAAGGAGTATTGCTGATCCCGGAAATTTCTTAAGACAAATTCTGAAGGAACGAGAATCTCTCAATGTCAGTGCGACGCGCGATGGCCAATTCGACGTCTTCCAGTTAACTCCAAAGTCAGACGCAAAACCGGAACCCGGGACTCTGTTTTCGGTCTCCAGTCGCTTCGTGATTTGGTTTGACAACCACGCGTCGCCGTTTCGTTTTGACTATTCGTATCCGGGCCAGGGTAATGAGACGGTTCATGTGTCCAGAGTTCTCGATGACTGGCGCGAAGTCGACGGTTTGGACGTGCCCGCGCGAGGTCGAGTCTTCATGCCGAAAGGGTATTCCGAAACGGAAGTTCCGCTGGAAACAGTGACTTTTGATTATTCATCCATCAACACACCGCTCCGTCGCGAAGAATGTTATTTGTCTTTTTACGGACTCCCTGAACCAGGCGGCTCGCGGGATGACAAATCTGTTTTGATCGGTCTGGCCATGCTTGGCCTGATCATTTGTTCGGTCGGAGTGTATTTCTGGAGACGGGCATGAACAAAGGTGCTCAGCTGCCATTGGCATCACTTCATGACGGCAAGCGGCTGGGATTCACTGTTGTTGAACTTCTGATTGTTGTTGGCGTCATGGGAGTCCTGATGGCGTTGCTGCTTCCGGCGGTTCAAAAGGCCAGAGCCTCAGCACGCCGAACCGCCTGCCAGAACAAACTTCGCCAAATCAGCCTGGCGATTCATGCGTTTGAAGCGTCACACGGCGCGTTTCCGGCGGGAAAATCCCGACGGTCGAATGTTGAGACGTACGATGAGTTAAGCTGGCTGCGACAGATTCTTCCATACACTGAGCAGGCGACGGTGTGGACTTTGTCTGAACGAGCACTGAAGGTTGAGCCGTTTCCGTACTTCAACCCGCCGCATGAGCCTTTGGGAATGGCAATTCCGCTGTATGCATGCCCGGAAGACAGTCGCGTTTCGGTTCCACAGTCAGCATCGCAGTTGAATGGAGCTTTCGCCGGCCTGACAAGTTATCTGGGAGTCATGGGGAGCGACTACAAGACCCAGGATGGAAGTTTCGTCCTTGGAAAGCGAATTCGATTCGCCGACATCACCGATGGAACATCCAATACAGTGATGATCGGCGAAAGACCACCAACACCCGACTTTAACTACGGGTGGTGGTATACCGGAATGGGACAGGATGGTTCAGGCAGTATCGATATGTTGCTCGGCATGAGAGAGGTGCTTTATCCCGCCGGACGACTTGCAAAATGGAACTGTCCTCCGACGAATCATTTCAAGCCAGGCACCAGGGACTCAATGTGTGACGGACTTCATTTCTGGAGTCTTCATGATGGCGGTGCTCACTTCGCGCTGTGTGATGGATCCGTTCGGTTTATGGCATACGAATCAGCTTCTGTGCTTGAGCAAATGGCAACACGCAGTGCCGGTGAGAGTTTTTCGTTTTGATCAGAATGCAGTGCAGGAAACCGCGCGAATATTTCTGACTGCAAACGAAGAAAAGCCCGACATCCTTCGATGTCTGGCTTTTTGGTTTTCATGAAATTGTCGTTTGAGACTGCGTAACGCCTATCGCTGCAGATGCAGCCGCTGCCATCCTCCTCCGTTGTTCATCCAGTACTGTCCCTGAGCATCCATCTGGAAGGCGGTTCCGGATCGCGGGTCGAGGAAGACCTGTCCGGCATAGGCGTTGTTCGGCAGCTGCCATGATGATCCGGATGACTGATCGACGTAGGTTGATCGAGCCGTCAGGTTTTCTCCTCGCTGACGAGCCCACTGGTCCTGAACATTGTTTCGCCAGTCATAGGTCTGCTGTTTTATGGCACGAGAGTAGTCGACGTAGTTCGAGTAGTTGACCATGTCCTGCTGATGAATCTGATTGGATGCCTGCATGGCTCGCCGAGTCCCTTCCGGCGTCATTCCTCCTGTTTCCGCATAACGGAAGCAGTAGTTTGGAAAGTCGAGCTGTCCTCCCTGCTGGCGATAGATCTGGTACTGCTGCTGAACGTACGGATTCTGCATATTGGAATAGACGATGTTGTTGGTCATCATCTGCATTTGCGCGTTGAGCTGCTGGTTGAAAGCGGCATTCATCGCGTTGTAATCCTGAGCGACGGTTTCTGAATGCAAAGCAGCAACGGCTGTCAGTGCGACCAGAAGATGAGTAGTTCTGAACATTGTGGTGTCCCTTTCGAAGTCGGACGGTGTTGTCTCGACCCGCCGTAGTCAGCTCCCCTGAGCAGACTGCAGGTCGTTTGATGACACCCGTACTCGCCGGATTTCGGTCTGTGACAACAATGGTCAGAATTTTTCAGGATTCGCTGACAGCCCCTGGTTTCCCGAGTATTTGCTGAATCCTGCGTCGAGCCGAATGGGCCTCGAGAGTGCCGCTGCCGGAGCGGCCGGTTGACTGCAGCGTGAGATCCCAGGGTGTTGAGCCGGAGCCGTTGGGTTTGTGGATGTCCGCGGCTCCTTCGATCAAGGCTTTCACTGCGGCCACGGATCGGGCTCGAACGGCTTTATGTAGAGGCGTCGCGCCGTCCGTGTTCGTCGCATCAACATCGGCGCCGGCGGCGAGTAGCGTTCGGATGGTCGCTGTCTGGGACTGCGGCTTTGCGTGAGAATTCTCCGCGGCATAATGAAGCGGCTCACAGCCTCGACGATTGCGGGCTGCCACGTTCGCACCGGAAGCAAGAAGCAGGCGACAGACCGATGGTCGAAGTGCAGCGGCCGCCACGTGCAGGCCTGTATCTCCTGCGTAGACATGGCGGGTAATAGACTGAAGAAAGCAGGCCGTTGGATTCTGGCGAGTGGCTCCCGTGCGAAGTGGTTGAGTTGCCAAAACTGGCGAGGATCTTAATTGCTGACGAATGGCGGCAAGATCGCCGTCAGCAATAATGAGGAAGAACCGCAATAGCTGTTGATCGTTCATGGATGTCGCTCCCAGAGCTGTCAGCATGCCATTGTTTTGGTCTTGTGGCCTCAGCAGGATGCCCCGAATCCTCAGCAAGAATACTCCTGGAGTTCATCATGAACAATCCTTTTGCCGTTGTCTCCGGCCTTGTGATTGGCAGTGTCATCAATTTCGGACTGATCACGGTTGGCATGTCGATGTATCCGCTGCCTGAGGGAATCGATGGTTCGGACATGGAGGCCGTTCGTGAAGCAATGAAGCACATGGCTCCGGAGTCCTTCGTGTTTCCACTTCTCGGCCACGGGCTGGGAACACTGGTGGGAGCCTTCGTCACGGCGTTACTTGCGAAGACTCGCCGGACGCGACTTGCCATGGCCATTGGAATCGCCTTCCTGATCGGCGGCATCCTGATGATCAGGAATTGCGGCGGACCGCTGTGGTATGTTATGGCCGATCTCGCCCTGGCCTACCTTCCAATGGCGGCGCTTGGGGCCTTTGTCGCAGGGAAGATTCGTCGCGACCCGATCGTTACAGAATAAAGGAATGCGACAGAAGCGAATGTCGACAGTGATCAGCGGTCGCAAGGTTTCCGTTTTGATTACTTCGGCGAGCGGAACGGGTGAACGTTCCGGTACACGCTTTGACGTGGCGTTGATTCTTGCTGGTGCGAGACGGAGTTGCTGACTCAGCCCGTTGCCGTTTCAATTCGGACCGACGTCATGGAGATGGAACCCATCACGGAGTGTTCGTTGAAGAGGCTGACTTTGTCGGACTTCGTCTGCATCCCCAGAGTGTAGAGCAGCGGATAGTAATGATCGGGCGTCGGGATGGAGAGCGCGGCTTCTCGACCGAGCTTCGTGTAATGGATGATGGATGAGTGATCCTGTTCCTTAATCAGCGACTTCAGAGTGTCATCGAACTGGATGGCCCAGTCGAATCCGGAATCCGCCATGCGTGGATTCAACATTCGGAGATTGTGAACGATGTTACCGCTGCCAATGATCAGCACTCCTCGTTTGCGAAGGCTGGTCAACTTTCGTCCGAGATCGTAGTGCCACTGGGGAGGCTGGTCGTAGTCGATGCTGAATTCCAGTACGGGGACATCCGTGTTGGGGAACACAGGCAGCAGAATCGACCAGGCACCGTGATCCAGTCCCCACTTCTGATCCAGACCGACAGTCGGTTCCGTGATGCTCTTGGAAATGGATTCCGCGATGGCCGCTGAGCCTGACACGGGATACGTGGCTTCATTCAGTTCTTTGGGGAAGCCGCGAAAGTCATGAATGGTACGAGGCTTCGGCATCCCCGTGACCCATGTTCCCTTCGTCAGCCAGTGTGCGGAGATGCAAAGTATGGCGGCCGGTTTCGGAACATCGGCCATCGCCTGCTTCCAGCCACGAGTAAACACATTGTCCTCAAGCGCATTCATCGGGCTGCCGTGTCCAATAAAGAACGCCGGCATCATAGTGTCCTGCTCCGGAAGGCTGTCCTCCATCGCACTCACCGATGCCTGTAACGACACAGTTCCAACCGTCGATGCCATCGCTGCAACAAACTCTCTGCGTTTCACGAGGTGGTTCCTTCCTGGAATGCCCGAACGGTCATGGATTCCCAAACAAAAAGCAAGAGCACTCCAAAAGGCGAGCGGCAGGGCGTCAGCCCTCCGAGTCCCCGCGCACATCCTCCATCGATTCCAGCCGCCAGTACTGAATCCTAATCTTAATCTTTATCTTCATCGTAATCCCCTCGCGCCAACCAGGACTCCCCACGGCGAGCGGCCGGTGTCAACCGGCCGGTACAGATGTCTCTCTTTCGCGGATGGCGACTTGCGTGGGGCGTGGTGTCCGGAATAGACTCAATCGCGGTTCGAAATGTTGACGTGCTGTGGAGTCTCAGCGGATGGCGGCGACCGATAATGATCATTCTCGATCGCGACGCGCTCTGCTGATGCAGGCTGGAGGCGGGGCCGGGATGCTGGCGTTCTCCACAATGGTTGCCCGTGCTCGTTCAGCGTCCGAGGCCGGGAAGACGATCGATTCCAGTGTGCACTTTCCAGCCCGTGCGAAGCGAGTGATCTGGCTGTTCATGCACGGCGGACCCAGTCACATGGATCTGTTTGATCCGAAGCCTGCTTTGACGCGGTATGCGGGACAACCTCTGCCTGAGAGTTTTGGCAACGTGATGACTCGTCGAGACGTGGCGCGAAATCCGTTGCTGGCTCCGGTTCGCAGATTTCGACCTCGGGGGAATTCCGGATTGGAGATCAGTGATTTTCTGCCGGAGATCGCGAGGCATGCGGATGATCTGTGCGTCGTGCGATCGCTGCACGGAGACAGCGTCAATCATCCGCAGTCGGTCTATCAAATGAACACCGGCAGCATCCTTATGGGCCATCCCAGTGTGGGAAGCTGGGTTGCCTATGGACTGGGATCAGAGAACGAAGACTTACCGGCATTCATAGTCATGCCGGATCCTGGCGGTGGACTCAAAGGGGGACCCGTCGCGTGGGGCAGTGGATATTTGCCGGCGACTTTTCAGGGTGTCTCGGTTCGATCCGGGTCGTCTCCCATTTTGGATTTGAAAGCGCAGCCGGGAATCAACACAGAGCAACAGATCCGCAACATGAGGCTGCTCAAGTCGATCAATCATCGACATCTGCTGGAGCGTGATTCTGACGACCAGTTGAATGCACGCATTCGAGCCTACGAACTGGCGTTTCGAATGCAGGCCAGAGCGCCGGAGCTGGTCGACACAACGAGCGAGACTGCTCAGACGCTGGCTCTTTACGGCATCGACCAGAAGGAGACGCAGGAATTTGGAATGCGGTGCCTGCTGGCTCGACGGATGGCTGAACGCGGAGTGCGTTTCATTCAGCTGTATTCGGGTGATACGAACGGCTGGGATGCCCATTCGGATGTGGATCAGAATCATTCCGCACTTTGCAGAGGCACCGATCGGCCCATTGCGGGATTGCTGACGGACTTGAAGCAGCGTGGCCTGCTGGATGACACACTGGTCATCTGGTGCGGAGAATTTGGTCGGATGCCCATGAGCGAACAGGGCCGGGGGCGGGACCACAATCCGTGGGGCTATTGTGCGTGGCTTGCTGGCGCAGGAATTTCCGGAGGCCGAGCCTACGGCGCTACGGATGACATTGGATTACGTGCGGAACGCGATCGTGTTTCCATCCATGACTTTCATGCAACACTTCTGCATCTGCTGGGCGTCGATCATGAACAGTTGACTCATTTTCATAACGGTCTGGACAAGCGTCTGACGGGCCCCGATGAGGCTCATGTTGTTCACGGGCTGATCGGGTAGTCGAATGCTGGCGAAGAAGATGAAACAGATTCCATCGCTGACGATTGCGATTCTCATTGCCGCAGCAATGACCGTGTCAGCACAGGAATACTCGGAGATGCCGATTCGCGAATCGGATCGCGACCACTGGTCGTTTCGGCCGTTGAGTCCTGTCGCTGTTCCGGAGAACTCTGACGGCCAGAGATTCCAGAACGCGATCGATCATTTCATCGCTGCCCGGTTGAAAGCGGATGGCCTGACGATGCAGCCTGAGGCGTCGCGGCGGGATCTGCTTCGTCGGGTGACACTCGATTTGACGGGACTCCTGCCAGCGAATGAGGACGTCCGGCAATTTGTCGCACAGGAGTCTGCTCGATCGTATGAAGAAGTCGTGGATCAATTATTAGGTTCTTCCGCGTACGGCGAACACTGGGCTCAGCAATGGCTGGATCTGGCTCGATTTGCGGAAACGGATGGTTTCGAACATGACATCATTCGTCCTGATGCCTGGCGTTATCGAGATTGGGTTATCGGTGCGTTGAATCGTGATATGCCGTATGACCGGTTCGTGCGAATGCAGATCGCAGGGGATCTGATGGAGCCTGGCAATGCCGACGCGATCGTGGCTACTCAGTTCTGTCTTTCCGGACCGGATATGCTGGATATCAATTCTCAGGACGAGCGCCGCCACACGCTGCTCAACGAAATGACCTCAACGATTGGCGAGGTGTTTCTCGGTTTGCAGCTTGGTTGCGCTCAGTGTCATGATCACAAGTACGATCCGATCAGCCAGGCGGACTTTTATCGGCTTCGAGCCGTCTTGGAACCAGCAGTGCAGGTCAGGAAGAACGCTCCTGTCAAGGCGTTGCTTGAGGTGCCGGATCAAACCATCACCAGCCACGTGATGTTGCGAGGCGATTTTCGCAGGCCAGGCCCAGTCGTCTCGGCTGGTGTACCGCGAGTGCTGGAGATGCCGGATGCCGGATTCCGCATGCCCGCAGAAGGCACGTCCGATTCTCCGCGAGTGGCTCTGGCCACGTGGCTGACGTCAAAGCACCATCCGCTGACGGCGCGCGTGATTGTGAATCGAGTCTGGCAGGGACACTTTGGAACCGGCTTGTCAGAATCACCCAGTGACTTCGGCGTGATGGGGCATGAACCTGTGAACGGTCCATTGCTGGACTGGCTGGCGACGTGGTTCATGGAGAACGACTGGAGCCTGAAGAAGCTGCATCGTTTGATCGTCACATCGGCGACCTATCGCCAGCGAAGTTATTTGGATGCCGCTGCCGATGGCGAACAAGTGACCGCATGGAAACGTTCGCTGCAAGTCGATCCACAAGCCCGACTGCTGTCACGATTTCCTCGACAGCGCCTTTCCGGGGAGACCATTCGGGACTCGATGTTGCAGGCGTCCGGGGATCTGAATCGCAAACCCGGCGGCCCCGGAGTTCGTCCGCCGCTGCCCGAAGAGCTTCGGAAAACACTGCTGAAGGATCAATGGGAAGTGACTCCGGATCGATCCGAACATCAGCGCCGCAGCATCTACGTGTTTGCTCGCCGAAACCTGAGGTTCCCGATCTTTGAGGCTTTTGATCGCCCGCCCGCAGACACGAGCTGTCCGCAACGATTCGTCTCGACCACGGCTCCTCAGTCGTTGCATCTGCTGAACTCTGAATTCTCGTGGGCCGTGTCGCAACGACTGGCACAGCATATCTGTGAACGAACAACCGACCGAACCGCACGCATCCGAGCAGTCGCAGACGCGATTCTGCGACGCGATCTATCAGAGGCCGAATTGACAGAGATGTCGCAATTCGTTGAAGAATCCAGCAACGACACTGCGGGTTTCGCCAACCTGTGTCTTGTCCTCTTCAACAGCAATGAGTTTGTGTTCGTGGATTGAGCGACGCCATTCGTCTCCACCTCCCCGGCGAGCGGCCCGGTGTTAACCGGCCGGTACTTTCACACGCCGAGTTCAGCATCGAAACGCATACCGCGAAGCTGACACATCGCGTTCGCAATGCTTTGTTGGCGGGCTGTTGCGGTTGGGGTTGGGATGAAGTTTAAGATTAGGATTAAGAAAAAGGGGCGCGGTTTGGGGGCATAGAGTGGGGCTCGATGTGGGCACGGAGGGGTGAGGCCCAGCCGCTCGCCAATTGGCTGACGGAACGTTATTCTGGCATTTGGTTGTCGTGATGCGGCCTTTGCGTTTTCGGGGCGGAGTGATCGGATGGTTCGACGGCTCATAATCATCCTTGCTGTGTCGACCTTGGCTCTGCGGCTGAGTTCGGCTCTTTGCATCGCGGACGAGTCGGATCAGGATCGGCTTGCTGCTTTTCTCGCGTCTTCCTGTCGTTCGTGCCATAGCGGCGAAAATGCTGCGGCGCAGTTTGTGATGCCGGCAGTGGAAGAAGATTTCTCAAAGGATCTTGCGGCCTGGGAGAAGGTTGTTCGGCGACTTCAGAACGGTGATATGCCGCCGCTGGGCGAACCGCGTCCAGATCCCGCGGAGGCTCTGAAGACGCAGCAGATTCTGGTGGCGAGGATTGATGAGCTTGCAGAGCGGCGGCCGAGGCCGGGGCGAACGGAGTCGATGAGGCGTCTGAACCGCAGTGAGTACCATAATGCCGTGCGTGACTTGCTGGCTCTGGATGTGGATGTCAGTACGCTGTTGCCGGCGGATGAATCGAGCCACGGGTTCGACAACATCACGGTGACGACGCTGAGTCCGACGTTGCTGAATCGTTACGTCAATGCCGCGGAAAAAATCAGTCGGCTGGCACTGGGACGGCCGGAACGTTCGCCGGGCGGTGAAACGTTTCGAGTCCGCGGCGATGTGACTCAAGACAGAACCCATGTCGAAGGTCTGCCGGTGGGAACTCGCGGTGGCATTCGCATCGACTGGAACTTTCCTCGCACAGGAACGTACCAGGTTCAAGTCCGACTCATGCGCGATCGCAACGATGAACTGGAAGGTCTTCGCGGACGACATCAGCTGGACGTTCTGCTCGACCGAAAACAGGTGCATCGCTTTACCATTGAGCGGACTGCTCAGGGGCATGATGATCACGAAGTCGATGCGGCTCTGATCGCAAAATTTCCAGTCACCGCGGGGCGGCATCAGGTGGGCGTGACATTTGTTGACAATGGAAGTCCGTTGCTGGAAGCGGATCGGCAGCCGCTCAACGTTCACTTCAATTTCTATCGCCATCCGCGACTCGGCCCGGCCGTCCATGAGGTCACGATCACCGGGCCGATGGGTGAATCAACATCAGGTGACAGTGAAAGCCGGCGCCGAATCCTGACGAAGGTTCCTGCCAGCACTGATGATGTGGATGAGGCCGAAGATTGTGCTCGCCAGGTTCTGACACCGCTTCTTCGTCGTGCCTATCGAAGGCCTGTGACCGACGACGACCTGCAGGCTCCGATGACGCTGTTTCGTGACGCGTATGCGGAACATCACGATTTCGAAGCGGGCATTGAGCGAGCACTCGCGGGGATCCTGGTGAATCCTCAGTTTCTGTTTCGCATTGAACGAGAGACTTCGCCAGTGTCTGACCTTGAGCTGGCTTCGCGGCTTTCGTTCTTCCTCTGGAGCAGTCTGCCGGATGATGAACTTTTGACGCTGGCTGAGTCGGGTCAGTTATCTCGCCCGGCCATTCTGGAACAGCAGACATTGCGAATGCTGGCTGATGCTCGCGCGGATTCGCTGATCACGAACTTTGCCGACCAGTGGTTGTATCTGCGAAATCTGGACACCGTGACGCCGGATGCTCGCTTGTTCCCCGACGTTGATCAGAACCTGCGTGATGCCTTCCGTAAAGAAACCGAGTTGCTGTTTCAGGAGGTTCTACGAAACGACTCGAGCGTTCTTCGGCTGGTGAAGAGTCCTCACACGTATCTCAATGAGCGACTGGCGCGGCATTATGGAATTCCGCATGTGATTGGTGATCACTTTCGGCGTGTGGAAGTCACGCTGGACCAGCATCGCGGCGGAATTCTGCGACATGGAAGCGTGCTGTCTGTGTCATCGTATGCGACTCGCACGTCGCCGGTGCTGCGAGGCAAATGGGTGCTGGAGAATCTTCTGGGATCGCCGCCACCTCCGCCACCGCCTGACGTTCCGACGTTGCAGGACAACACTGTGTCTGCAAGCCTGCCTCTGCGAGAACGCCTGGCCGCGCATCGAGACAACGCGGCGTGTGCATCGTGCCATCAGCGGATTGATCCCGTCGGCTTTGCTCTGGAAAACTACGATGCGGTGGGACGCCGGCGAGACACGGAGCTGGAGCATCCGGTGAACTCATCGGGCGGTCTTCCTGATGGAAGCGAGTTTGAAGGCGTTGAAGGTCTGGAGAATGCTCTTCTTCAGCGACCGGATGTGTTTGTTCGCACGCTGACGGAGAAGTTGATGGTTTTTGCACTGGGGCGAGGACTCACGCCGGAAGACGGTGCCGCCGTTCGGCGCATCGTGTCGGATGCGGCAAAGAAGGATTATCGATTCTCCGCCATCGTTCAGGGCGTCGTGCATAGTGCGCCGTTCCGAATGCGTGAAGGAAAGTCAGAGACGGAGCAGGGCGGAACGCAGGGGCCGAATCCAGAATCGCAGAGAAAGGACGAGCCATGTTTGTAGCACGACGATCCTTGTCACGCAGAGCCGTGCTTCGTGGAGCTGGTGTTGCGTTTGCGCTGCCGTTGCTGGACGCCATGATTCCTGCTCTGACGGCAGAACGGCGGACGGCTGCGAATCCTAGTCAGCTTCGACGACTTGGGTTCGTGTACATTCCCATGGGTTGCGACCACAGTCGATGGACGCCGGCTGCGGGAGAAAAGCTGGAGCAGCTGACGCCGATTCTGAGTCCCTTCGAACCGGTGAAGAGTGAGATCTCCGTCATCAGTCAGTTGGAACTGAAGAATGCATGGCCGGGGACTCACGCAACGTCCAACGCGTCCTTTCTGAGTGCGGCTCGTGCACGGCGTACGGAGAGTAATGACTACTATTTGGGAACGACGATCGATCAGATCGCAGCGGCTCAGTTGGGCAAGGAGACGGCGATCCCGTCGCTTGAGCTGTCGATGGATTTGATTGCCGCGGTTGGCCAGTGCGACAACGGTTATGCGTGTGTGTATCAGAACTGTCTGTCGTGGTCGTCGCCGACAACGCCGTTGCCTCCGGAAGCGAATCCTCGCATTGTTTTCGAACAGCTGTTCGGTGACGGCGGCACGTCGGAAGACCGCAAGGCCGCGCTGCGACGACGAGCCAGTCTGCTGGATTCTGTTCAGGACGAGTTTGCTCGCCTGAAGAAATCACTTGGTCCTGAAGACCAGCAGCGTATTGAGGAATATCAGACCGCCGTACGCGACGTGGAACGGCGCATTCAGAAGGCCGAACAATCGTCTTCAGACCAGTTGCCGGATGTGGAACGTCCTGCCGGTGTGCCTGCGAGTTATCGAGATCATGCGCGACTGATGTTCGATCTGCAGAAGCTGGCGCTGCAGGGTGATATGACTCGAGTCATCACGTTTCAGATGGCGCGGGAAACGAGTAATCGAACGTACCCGGAGATTGGAATCACGGAAGCTCATCATCCGCTGACTCATCATGGCAACGATCCGGAGATGATCGCGAAGATGGCAAAGATCAACGAGTTTCATGTGTCGCTCTTTGCCGAGTTCCTGGAGGAACTGAAAAAGACTCCGGAAGCGGGTGGCACCTTGTTGGATCATGTGCTGTACCTGTACGGAAGCGGGATGGGAAATCCGAATCTGCATGACCATACGAATCTGCCGATTGTCCTTGCCGGCGGTGCGGCGGGAACACTTCGAGGAGGACGGCATGTGACATTCGACCGGCCGACGCCTCTTGCGAATCTGCATCTGACGCTGCTCGATCGAGTCGGCATTTCGCTCGATCAGTTCGCGGACAGCGATGGCCGCATGGACGGTCTTTTTCAACCGGTTTCGCTTTGATGAGGGAAGGAACCAGACCGATGATCGTTGCTTCTCTCCAATTAGCGGAAGGGCGCGAGCCCTCCGGTGATGACGAAACCGGAGGGCTCGCGCCCTTCCGCTATTTCAACGAGCAATTGAAGGTCGCGCAAGTCGAGACACCGGACGGCTTGCGCCGTGCCGCTATTTTGTGGGTGTCACTTGGTGTGGCGATTATGATCCTGTCTCACAACACTGACGGTGCGATGGCAAGAGCATCCGACGGGGAAGAGACTGCTTCTGTGGCTGCTGCAGCTGAAGCGAACGATGCGGTGCAAGTGCGGCGATTGTTGGCCTCCGGCGCGGATGTCAATGCGGCTCAGGTGGACGGTATGACGGCTCTTCACTGGGCGGTTCAGCGAAGCGATGGCGCGATGACGAAGTTGCTTCTGGAATCAGGAGCGAACGTCGATGCGGCCAACATGTACGGTGTAAGACCACTTTCGCTGGCCTGTGAGAATGGTGCGGCGGACGTTGTGCGAATGCTGCTGGAAAAGAAAGCAGATCCGAATGCACAACGGGCTCGTGGCGAAACGGTTCTGATGACGGCGGCTCGCACGGGAAATGTCGAGGTCATACGACTGTTGACCCACGCTGGAGCGGACGTGAATGCTCGTGAACAGCACCAGCAGACGGCCATCATGTGGGCCGCTGCCGAAGGGCACACGGATGTCGTTCGGCTATTGATGGACGCTGGGGCCGACATGCGTGCCGCATTGCCATCGGGCTGGACACCGTTGTTCTTTGCCGTGCGAGAAGGACGAACAGACACCGTTCGGTTTCTGGTTCAACAGGGGCTGGATGTGAATGCCGCGATGACCGGTTCAAAGCGCAGGCAGGGGCCGAATCCGCTGTTGCTGGCCGTTCAGAACGGTCACTTTGAAACAGCTCTGGTGTTGCTGGAAGCCGGGGCGGACGCGAATGCACAGCCGATGGGGCAGGGTGCTCTTCACGCGATTGTGAGTGTTCGCAGGCCGGTACGGGGCGACGGAGATCCGCCACCAGTGGGTTCCGGAAAGATTGGTTCACTCGAGTTTGTTCGGCTGCTGATCGAACGCGGAGGCAACATCAATCTTCGTCTGGAAAAAGGGCAGAAGGGTTTTGCTGACTTCACGACCACGGGAGCCACGGCCTTCGTACTGGCCTCACAGACCGGCGATCTTCCACTGTTGAAACTTTTGCTGGAACTGGGAGCTGATCCGAAGATTCCGAACGCCGATGGTTCGACGGCGATGTTGGCCGCCGCGGGTGTTGGTGATCTCGGCAGCGGACTGGAAGCCGCAGGAACCGAAGCCGAAGCGATTGAAGTGATCCAGCTGTTGCTTGATCAAGGGCTGGACATCAACATCGCCGATGAGAACGGAGAGACAGTTGTTCACGGAGCCGCTTACCAGAACTGGCCGGAGCTGATTCGCTTTCTTGTCGCGAAGGGAGCCCGTGTGGATGTCTGGAACAAACCCAATCGCTGGGGCTGGACACCGCTGATTATTGCTCACGGTTATCGCGAAGGAAATTTTCGGCCGGACGCTGCGACGATTCGTTGTCTGGAAGACATTATGAAAGCTGCCAATGTTCCGATTCCGGAAGATCCCGGCCGTGATGTCGCAGCGAATCAGCAAAGCTGGGACAAGAAGCCGCCGCGGAAAAACTGATGAATCTGCGGGGATGTGTTGAAGTTGTGAGCTGATGGGCCGTCAACATTAACGGGAACTCATGAAAGACTCGGTTGAGCTTTTCCCAGCGTCACTATCATCCCCGCTCCTGAAGATTTGCAGCATCCTGGTCGAAGGGCCAAGATTCTTTGGGAACTGCAATTCCTCGGCCCCACCGTTCTTCGGTGGGGTTTTTTGTTGGCTGCGGAGACACCGAACACTGCGTTGTTGAACTCTTGCGGTTCATTGTTGCGTTTCGATCTTCATCGCCTGGAATTCCGGCAGAGCTCGAACCGGTGCAAGGTCCGGATTCTTGTTCAGATGATCGATGTCTTTCCAGCCCTTCTGAAGACTGGCCTGGAGGGCCGTCAGAGCATCCCTGAGCAATTGCTGTTGTCGCGCCTGCTGATCGGGCGTGAGTGTCGGCGAGTCAGCCGTTTGAAGCGACGATGACGCACGGCTCAGGAGACAGGCTGCGCTGTACAGCTGACGTTCGTCTGCTGTCGGAAGTTCTCGCAGCGCCTGTGCCGCCTGAATGGCATCATCGGTGCGTCCCTGTTGCAGCATCACAATTCCGCGTCGATCCAGAACCGCTGGCAGTTCTTCGGCCGGCAGCGTGATGACAGCTTCCCACGGAGCGATTGCTTTCTTTGTGGTCCTCGCTGATGCAATCTGAGCCTCCAGGAAACTCTGTTCCTGTTCTGGCTGATCAATCGGGATACCAGCCTCTCTGGCTTTCTGAAGGAAGTCGATTGCCTTTTGAAACGCTTCGATGGCTTTATCAAATTCCTGACTTGAAAGCTGTGCCTGTGCGAGGCGAAAACAGGCGAGGCGGAGCTTCTGTTGCGACATCAGATCCGGCGGCAAGGCTTCGACAAGTGACTGACGCCTGTGAAGTGCTTCTTCCAGCAGAGGAACGGCGTTGTGGACCTGTTGCTCCGCCAGGAAGACGTCCGCCAGAATCTCCTCGGCCGCCACAAAGTCATGGCTCAGACGACCGTTGGTGGGATTTGCATCAGCCAGTCGTCTGCGGATCGTGAGTCCTTCCTGATACTGCTCAATCGCATCCTGCGGGACCCCAAGAATTCTCAGAGTCTTCCCGAGAGACTCGTGTGATTCCGCAAGGAGCGAAAGGTTCGAGACATTGGCCGGGTCTTCTTTCGCAAAATTCAGGTTGAGCTGCAGTCGCTGTTGATATCTCTTCAATGC
The DNA here is from genome assembly GCA_046349695.1 of Planctomycetaceae bacterium. Classification (GTDB taxonomy): domain Bacteria; phylum Planctomycetota; class Planctomycetia; order Planctomycetales; family Planctomycetaceae; genus SXXK01. The sequence goes on from JAXMBV010000009.1 coordinate 131,270, forward strand.
ATCGGTCGGGCGGTTCAGTTCGAGATAAGCGCTGCCAAGTCGTGCCAGGGCCACAACGAGGTCTCGACGATGACTCGCATTCACCGGATCGGATTCGACGATCTTCTCCATCGACTCCGCCACCAACTCATAGTTTGCAACGGCTTCATTGAGTTTTCCGGTGGCCATCAGGGCATCCGCCAGACGGCCCAGGATGACGGAGTAATCCCGACGATGCGTGAGATTATCCGGCGCATGATCCAGCTGCTGTTTTCGAATGTTGCGGCAACGTTCAAACTGTTCGATCGCTTCGGGCATCCGTTTGGAGCGATAGAGGAGGTCACCAAGGTTTTCGCAGGCCCCTGCAAATTCGCGCTGTCGCTGCATGTTCTGTGGATCTTTGTCAGCAAGAGACTGTGCCATTTGAAGGCTGAGTTCCTGCATTCTGAGTGCCTCATCCGTGCGATTCACCTCAAGCAGGACGCTGCTGAGGATCTGTGCGGAGATCATCAGGTCACGCTGCAGCATGGCATCCTGAGGATCCGCATCGAAGCACTTTTGACTGATGTCGAATGAACGCTGAAAGTGCTTCACCGCTTCAGCAGAGTTTCCTGTAATAGCGGCAAGCTGTCCCAGTTTCTCCACGGCGATGGAGAGGCCACGCTGCTGTGAGAAATCGTCAGGTGCCGCATTGGCGAGTCGCTCTGAAATGACATAGTTGTCAGTGAAGTAGCGATGAGCTTCGCTGGTTCGTCCCGCAGCCAGCAGCATTGAGCCCAGCCGTTCACAGGCGTCGGCAAATTCCAGCTGAGATTGGCTGTTGTCAGGTGCTGAATCAGCCGCTTTACTGCGCAGAGAATAGAGCTCCTCAAGCACTCTGAGAGCTTCGTCAGTTTGTCCCTGAGTCTGAAGCAGGGCACTGTAGTCATCCAGGAGTAACGTCAGAGCACGACTGGCCTCTGAGTCTGCATCCGGCCGCTGTACAAGATCACGTCGCAAAGACAGTGCTCGATCGTAGTGCTTTCGACTTTCATCAAACTCATTCAGTGCCAGGAGTACATGGCCAACGTTCTGAAGCGCGAGGGAGAGATCGGCCTGAGCGGAAGCGGACGTTTGTGCCTGAGCCGACAGTGTTTCCGCAATCATCAATGCTCGCCGAAAACACGATTCCGCCAGTCGGATGGCGGAAGGTCCCTGAGCGTCATCCGCTTTGGCAGGCGCAGGGGATTGTGATTCGGTGCCGAACTGCATCAGCAGTTCACCCATCTCGATCAGAGCCAGCATGGTACTGCGGTCCACATTGGCCTGGTTCAGAAACTGAGTGGAGACCGAGTTCAGTTTCTCCATCGATGTCGCGAGCAGTCGTCGTCGAACTTCGCTTCCGCCCGGTAGATCTTTCAGTCCGCCCTGGATGTCGCGGATGACCGAATTGAGCGTTGAGAGCGCAAGCTGACTTTGTTCTCTGGCTGCCAGCTCGCTGGCTTCTGCGCTGCGACGTGCCTCGCGTTCACGTTCATTCGCCTGTGTCAGTTCATTGTTCTTGCCGTCCAGCCGAAGGTTCAAAGCCGTCAGTTCGCCATTCTTGCTGCTGAGCATGGCTGAGGACAAAGCGAGCGCCACGGTCGACACGAGGACCGCTGCGGCGGTGGCTGTGACCGTGACCTGGTGCTTTCTGGCCCAGCGCCGGGTTCGGACAATCAGCGGCTCCTGGAACGCCGTGACTTTTTCATCCGCAAGGTAGTTCTCGATGTCATCGGCCAGGTGCTGAGCGTTCTGGTAACGTTCCAGAGGATCCAGTGCCATTGCCTTCAGGCAGATTGCTTCAAGTGCCTTGGGAACGGACGGAAGCACCTCGCGTGGAGCCGGAAAACGGCCAGCCTTGACGGCATTGAGCACGGAAATCACGTCGGCACTGCCAAACGGCGGTCGACCGGTCAAAAGGTGATAGAGTGTTGCTCCGAGGCTGTACACGTCACTGGCAGGACTCATTTTCTCCGGCTGCCCCGCAGCCTGTTCCGGCGGCATGTAAGCCGGCGTACCAACAGCACTGCCCATCATCGTAGGAGCAACGCCGCTTCCTGATGTCGGCTGAAGCGTTCGTTCGGTGCTGTTCAGGTTCTGGTCATCTTTCCCCTGAACTTTGGCGAGACCCCAGTCGACCACCAGCGTTTCACCAAACTTCCCAAGCACGATGTTCCCTGGCTTCAGGTCTCGATGAAGTACTCCGCGCGAATGAGCATAGCTGATGGCCTGGCAGACCGTGATGAAGCGACCAAGCAGCTTTCGAAATTCCACACTGGCAAAGTCCGGAGCATAGGAGACTGCCGCCTGTGGATCACGGGAATTTCCCGCGGCGCCGGATTTGGCGGACTCAGACGACAGCGCAGAAGTGTCTTGCTGTGGCGAAGCAGCCTGTGCAGCGTTCGTGTGCGTATGAAAGTGTTCAATCGCTTCGCGAAGACTATGTCCCTGGATAAACCGCATGGCGTAATACGGACGTCCATCCGAATACTGGCCAAGCCCATAGACAGGCACAATTCCAGGATGCTCCAGGTTTCCTGTGACCTCTGCTTCCAGTCGAAAACGATTTCGACAGTCGAGGTGATCTGCGAACTGTGCCTGGATTTCCTTCAGTGCAACTTCGCGATGCAGTTCTTCATCGTGTGCCACGAAGACTTCACCCAGGCCGCCTTTGGCATGAGGCCGAACGATCTGATAGCGTGAAGAACTTCGGGGTGTCGTGAACCCCGTACGGCTGCTGCGGGCCAGTGTGACATTGGGGTCGTTCTCGGCTTCGCCTGTCAGCAGAAATGTCTGAGCCGACGCGGCCTGATTGTCCGGCTGCAATGCGGCATTCAGGGTGAGGGGCGCTGAGTGTGATTCGGCAATGAACTCAAGTTCATCCCGGAGCGAAGCGATGCTGCTATACGGTTCAGACGAAATTGCCTGAGCGGAATCCAGCTGATGCCGGGCGTGCTGCTGGACGACGGCCTGAAGTAACTCAAGAACGTCGTCGGGCATCAGCTGACTCTGCCGAAGGTACTCAGCAAACGACATGGCTGCAGATGACTTCCAGTTCTTCATGGCCTGCAGGATCTGTTCACGCCGGCAGAAGCTGAGCTGAACGGCCAGAATTCCCAGCAAAATGCTGTTGTCCGCAAGGGGTGTGCCGGATCTTTCCGAGTGGCTCATGAATGTACTCTGGCGGGAAGGCAATGGGTCAGCGCAGCCGTTGGCTGGATGCAGAGAGCAGATCGTAGGGGAAGAGAATTCCGATGCAACTTTGCGCGATGCCGGAACTGCGATTCGCGAACAGGCAGGTTTCTGACACACTCCGTGCAGACCTCTCGCGATTGAACATTTTCAACAGGCTGTAAAGCTGCTTTCGGGAAGCTGATGCAATGACAATTCATAAGACTCAGTGCGGTCTGTTGATGCTTCTGCTGTCTGCGAGTCAGGGATGTCGTCCCGAGACATCGCCGACACTCGACAGGATTCAAATCGCCTTTGTGGACATTCCGCCCGGCGAGTTCCTGATGGGGGCAGAGGATCCGGCGGAGTTTGGAATTTACAGCGAGCCGGAGGGGCCTCAGCACCGTGTTCGGTTGACTCGACCGTATCAGATGAGTCGCTGTGAGATCACGGTCGGGGAGTTTCGTCGGTTCGTGGAAGCGACTGGTTATGTGACCGAAGCGGAGGAATCGGGGCAGGGCTGCAATGGATTGAATCCAACGACGGGTGAAGTGGAGAAGCTGGCAACAAGGACATGGATGGCACCTGGGTTTGAGCAGTCGGACGATCATCCGGTTGTTTGTGTCAGTCACCGGGATGCGGAGCGATTTTGTGAATGGCTGAGTCTGCAGATGAAGGCCGTGGTGAGACTGCCAACGGAAGCGGAATGGGAATACTGCTGTCGAGCCGGCACGAAGACTCGCTATTCATCCGGTGATGCCCCCGAATCTCTGGAAGGCGTTGCCAACTGCGGCGACCGCGCTCTTGCTGCGAAGTTTGCTCAGTTTGAAGCAACGTCCGCGGGCTGGAACGACGGTCATGCCTTCACAGCTCCTGTCGGAAAGCTGGCTCCCAATGGTTTTGGGCTGTGCGACATGCATGGCAATGCTGGCGAATGGTGCTCGGACTGGTTTGATGCGGAGTACTATGTTCGTTCGGAAGAGACGAATCCTGTTGGACCGGCCGCATCTGACGTACCGCCGAACGCATGGTATGTTGTTCGAGGCGGCAGCTGGTACAACGCCCCCGTCAGCCTCCGCTGCTCCGGCCGCCACGACGGCGTTCCCACCGAAGCGAGTACGACGAATGGCTTTCGCGTGGTGAAGGAATGACAAGCAGGCTGGCTATCAGCAATCTGGTGTAATCAGCAGTGCTTCAATTCGAGCAATGACGTCCGCAAGCTCCGCATCAGATGCTTGCGTGATCAGCTGAGCGTTTCTGGCTCGCCAGTCGACGCTTCGCAGATGATCACACAGAATGACACTTGTCGTACCGTCTGGATTTGCAACTTCAACTTCAAAGGCATATCCCTTTGCGTGTCGAGTTGCCGGGCACAGCACACACAGTCCGGTTTTGCGATTGTAGGTTTGCGGGCTGAGCACCAGAGCTGGACGACGCCCCGCCTGTTCATGTCCCGAAGTGGGATTCAATGTGATCCAAACGAGATCACCTCGGTCAGGAACGTAGCTCTTTGCTGCGCGTTTCATTCGATGACTTCCCGTCCGACATCAGTGCCGAAATCTGTTTCGCCATGTCTTTGTGATGGCTTACAGTCCTTCAGCAGTTCGCTCAGTTTCAGTTTGTTTGTTCGAATCGGACGAATGACGAGGTTGCCTTCGTTCACACGCAGTTCGACCTCAGCGCCTTCCTCCACGTCCAGCTGCCCGGCAAGAGTCTGTGGAATTCGAATTGCCAGGCTATTGCCCCATTTCTGAATCGTCGACATAACATACTCCGATAAATTGTATCTACAATGAAGATACGACAGGCTGTCGACGGAGTCAATGTGATTTCAGGGGGCGTGCCTCGAAAGTTGAAGAAAAGGAACCGCGAATTCACGCGAATGGGCGCGAATAATCGCAAGGGGGATCTACTAGCTGCAAGCGGCCGTCGGTGATGTCGCCAGAATATCGGGTGATTTCTTCTGTGCTTGATTCGTGTGAATTCGCGTCCATTCGCGGTTCACTTCTGTGATTCTCCCTTTTTAGTCTGTGCGAGATCTTCCGAATAGAGAGCGTTCAGTGGAGATGCTGGTGATGGTGTTGAACCTCGGAGAGTAATCATCGATTCGTAATCGCAGGGGGTAGGACCGCGAATTCACGCGAATGGACGCGAATAATCGCAGGTGGACTTAGCTGCAGGCTGTCGTCGGTGATGTCGCCAGAATCTCAGGTAATTTCCTTTGTGCTTGAATCGCGTGAATTCGCGTCTATTCGCGGTTCCAACCTCATGTCAGCACAACACGCTCCCATTCGATGTTTCGATGCTTGAAGTTGATGATGAGTCCAAGCTGCCTGCCACTCACTTTGAGGTAGTTGATCATCTTGCCGCGTTCGACATCAGTGATCGCATTGATCGTCTTTGCGTCGACGATGATCTGATCGAAGCAAATCAAATCAGGCACGTATATACCGACGACCTTGTCCTTGTAGACAATGTCAAAACGCCTCTGCTGCTCGCACAAAATTGATCTCAGCTCAAACTCAACCACGAGAGCATTTTCATAGATCTTCTCGTGGAATCCATGGCCGATGAAATTCAAAGCTTCCATCGCGCAGCCGACGATACGATAGGTCTCTTCCCGAAACAGGATGCTTGTCATGGTGTGAAATCTTGGAGTAGAAAGAATCAAGTTCGATGAGAGTACTGTATCGCCGTTAATGATCGCAGGGAATGGAACCGCGAATTCACGCGAATTGACGCGAATAGTCGCAGGGGGGATTCAGCTGAAGGGTGTCGCCAGTGATGCCGAAAGTGATGTCAGGTGCTTTTTCTGTGCTTGATTCGCGTGAATTCGCGTCTATTCGCGGTTCACTTCTGTGATTCTCCCTCTTTCGTCTGTGCGAGGTCTTCCCAGTAGAGAGCGTTCGGTAGAGATACTTGTCGTGGTTGTAATCGCAGTGAGTGGAACCGCGAATTCACGCGAATCGGCGCGAATAATCGCAAGGGGATTTAGCTGAAGACTGTCGTTGGTGAAGCCGCCAGAATCTCAGGTGATTTCTTCTGTGCTTGATTCGTGTGAATTCGCGTCCATTCGCGGTTCACTTCTGTGATTTTCTGTCTTTGCGGTTTTGCTGGTCGCGGTCCCAGAGTTGTTTGAAGTAGTCGGTGGCGTGTTTGTTGAGCGTCCGGTATTCCTCAACGGTGCGAGTCGTGGCCTGGAAGTAGCAGATGCCCATCTCGTCGGTGCTGAAATCGCCCCAGTAGACAGGCTTTGGCGGTGAGTTCGGGTTCAGCGGATTGCCGGAGGAGTTGTCGAACGAGCATTCCAGTTCGATGCGTGTTCCTTTGGGCAGTTCGAGCGGTGATTCGTAGACGTATTTGTCCTGCCAGTAGAAGTCCCATTTTCTGATCCAGATGAGCGGCACGACGGAATCATCCGGCAAAAATGCGCGGGCTCGGATTTCTCTGCCAAGCACATGCATGTGAGGCGTCACGTCGAAGATCACCGTGTCCACCGGCAGAGTGTATTCAGCTCGATGAACATGGCGAGGTTCGTTGGGCGGGATCGCAAGGTCCACGCTGGCCACCATGATCTCGGTCACTGGATGAGTCGCCGATTCGGGAGCGAAGTACAATCCAATGCGCGAGCGGTCACGAACCTTGCGGCCGATCGGATGGTAATGAATCTGCACGACCAGATCGGAGTTCTTTTCCAGCGGCCGCCCCATGGCGAAGGGCAGCGGTTGAGGCTGTCCACCTGGTCCCCAGCCGCCGAGCGAGCCTGAGACCGCAAAGCCGGGACTTCCGAGCCTCGCATAACCCGGTTGAGGATCTTCCGCGTCGAGTTTTCGACCCTGGCCAGTGGTGTCAAAGTACATGATGCTGTGATGCACAACTTCCGGCGCGCCGGGACGGAATTCAACGGCGTTGACGAGCCGGCTCTGAGTCAGTCCGGTGGGAAGAACGAAGTGCTGATAAAGGTCCGGACCATCTGCCGGAACTTCAAAGGCTTCGGGCATCTCCACGATCAGGTCCGGTTCGCCAAGTTGCCATCCGCTGATGAACTGTGGAGGAGATGGCAGGTCAGCAGGCTCCCCTTCCAGACGTTGCGAGTTCAGCCATTCCAGCAGAACTGTTCGATCGTCATAACTGAGGCGATGTTCGTTGCGGAATGATGCGTAGCCGGGTTCCGGCTTCCATGGTGGCATCAGCTTTCGTTCAAGGACAACAGTGATCTGGTCGCCATGCTTTTGAATATCTTCAAACGTCAGGAGAGGAAACGGAGCGACTTCACCGGTGCGATGACAGCGGCTGCAATGTTCAAAGACGATGGGAGCAACATCGCGATTGAACGTCCGTGACGATGGGTTCGCGCGGGAAATAGAATGGCTTCCTGACCGCCGCTCAATCACGCATCCGACGAGTTCGGTCGAGCGAGGTTCAGGAGTCCGGCCGGCTCGAAGAGACAGCAGAACCTCTCGAAGGTCCTGCGAAATAGCACGGCCGCGACGCTGGCCAAGATCGGTGAATCGATCATCAATCCGTCCGGAATAGATCAGCCTGCCATCGACCTGCACGAACACCTGAGGAGTGTAAGTCGCCGCAAGGGAATCCGTCAGCCGGTTCTCCTGGTCGTATTCAACGGGAAACGTCAGCTGAAACTTGCCGCCGAGAGAATCCGCTTCTTCGCGCGTTGCCATCGATCCTGGAACGACTGCAATCAGGCTGTCACGGTTCAGGCCGAAGTCCTGAGCGATGCGGTTCAGCTCCGGAAGGCTCGCGTTACTGATCGGACAGTGTGGCGAAAGAACCGCGAACACGATGATGCCTCGATCGGCCGCGTTCCAGTGATTCGCAGCCGTCGAGTCGATCGTCAGAGTCAGCAGGCGGCGGCCCTGAGGCAGGATCGTCGCAATCGTCAGCAGCGCAAACACCAGCCCGACCACTGTCATTGAGCGGCGCGATGAGAAGAACCGGCTGCGGAACTCAGACATGCCTCGAACCTCCTGTTCACCATGATCCTGTCCATGGATCATCAGAGCAGTCTAGCTCAAGGTCACAAACAGCGTCTACGCGGGTTCGGCGACAGTGTGTACATATCGTGGCTCGTGTCTCCGACGCGAGAACCCACCGCGGTTCCAATCAAACATACTTTTCAAACCGCGAATTGACGCGAATAGACACGGAGAATCACAAATCACAAAGTGACTAGCAGCAGGCTCATGTCAACTCAGCAGCAATGTCAGATCTTCCGCCGTCAGCGATCGGATCAGGCTGGCGTCTGCCGAGATGATAGCATCGGCCAGGCTTCGCTTTTCCTTCTGCAGCTCCAGGATACGTTCTTCGACAGTGTCTTTTGTAATCAGTCGATACGCGAACACATGGCGATCCTGTCCGATGCGATGAGCGCGATCAACCGCCTGAGCTTCCACAGCGGGATTCCACCACGGATCAAGGATGAAGACATAATCCGCCGACGTCAGATTCAGACCGTGACCACCGGCCTTGAGACTGATCAGAAACAGGGGACATTGATCATCGTTCTGGAACTGCTGCACAACCGCCTGACGGTTATTTGTGCTGCCGTCGAGATAGGCATAACGGATCTTCTCTTTGTCGAGCTTCTTTCGAACGATGTCCAGGAAGCTGGTGAACTGTGAAAAGACCAGAGCCTTATGGCCGTCGGCGGTGACCTGCGACAGCTGTTCGATGATTGCATCAAGCTTGCCGCTTTCCTCGCGGACTCGGCTGAAATCGATCAGACCCGGATGGCAGGCCGCCTGGCGAAGACGCAGCAGAGCTTCCAGGACATGGATCTTGGCTCGCTTGATGCCGACCTTGTCAATTGTCGACTTGAGCTTCGACTGATAGTAGACCTTCAATTCGTTGTACTTACGCTTTTGTTTGCTGGTCATTTCGCAGTACAGAATCTGTTCGGTCTTGCCCGGCAGGTCCTTCAGCACCTGAGTCTTTGTCCGGCGAAGCAGGAAGGGACGAAGGGCTCGCGAGAGCATCTCCAGCGAGGCTGCTCGTTCCTGTTCATTTTTCGACGTCGTCAGCTTCTGAAAGGCGGAGCTTGCACCCAGCATGCCTGGGTTCAGAAACTCGAACAGCGACCAAAGTTCCCCCAGATGATTTTCAACAGGCGTCCCGGTCATTGCCAGGCGATAATCGGCCTTCAGAAGACGACAGACTTTGGCAGCCTGCGAGGCAGAATTCTTGATCGCCTGAGCTTCATCCAGAATGATGTAGTCGAAGTGCATCTGTTCGATGGTGACGATGTCCATCCTCAATGTGCCATAGGTCGTCACAACAACATCGGCTGCTTCCAGTTCGTTGCCATGTCGCAGCAGGCCGGTGTGATTGATGACCTTCAGCTTTGGAGCGAAGCGTGCGGCTTCGTTGATCCAGTTAAAGATGAGACTCTTGGGAACCACGACGAGCGAAGGCCGTCGAACTTCATCCGCCTTCAGCCGACGCGTTCGGCGAGCTTCCAGAAGTGCGAGAACCTGAACAGTCTTGCCAAGCCCCATGTCATCGGCCAGGCATCCGCCCAGCTGAAAGTCATTCAGAAAGTGCAGCCAGCTGAGACCGTCCTTTTGATAATCCCGGAGTTCTCCCTGAAATGTCTTTGGCGCGGATTTGGCTCGAATGCCGCTGAATTCTCGCAGCTTGCGGCAGTAGGCTTTGAAGTCGCGATCGCGAGTCACATGTTCCTGAGCATCCAGCATCGCGTCCAGGATCATGGCCTGGGAAGGGCGGAAGCGAATCTTGTCGTCATCGACTTCGCCCAGAGACGCGAGGCCGGAGTATCGTTGCAGCCATTCCGCCGGCAACATTCCCCGGCTGCCGTCGCTGAGTCGGAAGAATCGCTGACCATTCTGAGCAGCCTGGAGAAGTTCCGGCAGCGACGCACTGACGTCCCCGAAATCAATTTTGCCCTCCAGCTCGAACCAGTCTCTGCTGGAGCTGACACCGAGGCGCATCTGGCCCGGTGCTCTGACCTGATGACCTTCCGCTTCGACTTCCCAGTTGGCCTTCAGCAGTTCCGTGAGAATGTGGTTGGCATTGTCGCCAGGCAATTCAATGACCAGTTCATCCAGTTGCAGCAGCGACGGATGTTCGATGACCTGATGATCTGCCAGAGTCTCCTGGAATGCAGTCTCTGCCGCGAAGTCTCTGCGGATCAAAGACGCTTCACGACGAAGCAGCGGCGCTGTATCCAGTGGCGAAGCAGCCGCATCTTCATAGAGAAAATCCAACGTGGCAAAGACTGAGTTTCGCTGACGCTGTTCATGAGGAAGTGAAACGGCGCTGATCAGTCGGAGACGCGGAGTACAGGGAATGTCGGTGCGGCATGGACAGAAGTCTTCCGGCAGCGGCATATCGCTGAGACCGGGCGTGTTCATCACTTCGGTGATAAACATCGACTGTTCCGAAAACGGAACTCGCAGTTCGTTGCGGCGTCGCAGCAGCTGAACCCACGCAAAGTTGTTGCGGAGATTCAGTTTGGAAAGTGATTCGGGAAACAGGACCAGTCCGGACGTATCCACGTGAAGGACGTCGGTCATCGGCCGAACCTGTTCCGCATCATCCGCCGGCGCAGAGAAGGGTCGCCGGACAAGTCGCCCTGTCACGATCCACTGCTGTTCATCTGGCTTGCGGAGAAACTCCACGACGGGTTCCCAGACGCCGTCGCGATCATGAGTCACGAAACGGGCATCTTCAACGGGAACGGCTTCTGAGAGTCGCCAGCAGAGTCGTCCAGTCTCGGCAATTTGTGGCAGGAGAGCCGTCTGCATCATCGGCGTCAATTTGACGGACGACATTGCCGGTGGGTGCCAGTAAAAGTTGTATGAGAATCGAGCTTCGTTCAGAACAGCGAGTTTGGCGCACTCCTGAAGGCTTCGCAGCAATGAGCGGTGGTCCTGCTCCTGCACCTTTCGGATGGAATCATCGGTCAGTGTCAGTTCTTTGATCGTTCCTGGCTGGCCATTCGAACGCATCTGCTGAGTCATCAGCTGCAGTGTCAGCGTGGTGCTCCGGTTTGCAGACGCGATATCCAGGAGGTACCAGAACGACTGAGGCCGATGATTGGGCGTACGGAGCAGATCGTCGAAGCGACTTCGGTCCAGCACCCGAGCATTCTTCAGATCATTCAGCTCCTTCAGCCATGTTGGAACTTTTGGAACGGCGACGACTCCGGGGCGAGGACTCGTCTTGGGCTTCGACTTCTTTCCGGAGGCCGCGGTTTTCCGGGAGCCTGAATTTTGACCGGCCGAACGGTTCTGCTGACTTGTGAGGTCGTCGAATTCTCGCAGAGTCGCCCAGAGGTGCTTGCAGCATCCTCGATCTTCCGCATACGGACACGTGCAGGACATGTCGACAAGTTCATCGCCGTCCCGCACGATCTCAATCCGGTAGCTGCCATAACCGGAACTGCTCTTTACCTTTGCGAAGATCTCCGTATCGGTCACTTCCCCAATCGTCACCGCACCGTCGCGAAACAGGGCTTCGCCTCGATTTCTGACAGCCGATGCAAACAGATGGCGTTCCGTGGTAGTAAAGCTCATGCTGGTTTCTCCTCCATGAAGATGCGTTTCGCGGAGGAGTGTGATGGGCAGTTGCGCAAGTCGCAAGTTGGCCTTCGACTTTTACCGCATGGTTCAGCAAACTTGCTCGTCCGAGGCCGAAAGCAGGGCGTCCGCCCGAGATTCCGGCCCCGAGGAGACGAACTCTGTCAGAGTTCAGAGCATTCCAGGAAGTACGTCGTCCGCACAGAAAGGCCGGACGTGTAGAACGTGTGCTGTCCCTGAGTCTGATTGACGTTTCGACCTTTGCCGAGTGTCACAGATGTTGAAACATCCACGGAGTTGAAGACGCTGACATCAGCAAACCAGTCAACATTGATTGTAGAATCACCGTCGATGGTCTGCATCGTGGCGTCCATGAATTTGAATCGAGTCCGTGTGGAGAAGTCATCTGAGTAGAAGCTGCCATCCTGCAGCACAAATTCCTTCAGATAGTACTCCGTGCCGACAACAGTCCCCGCCTGATTTCTTGTTTCGACAATCACGTTCAGGATGCAGTAGGTCAGCTTGTCGTTACTCAGCGACGTGGCAGCTGCTGAAGTGGCGGCACACAGACTTGAGATGGCAATGCAGGCCAGCAGCAACAAACTGGAGAATACAATGTGGCGGCGTTTGGACATGAGGAGACTCCTTCGACAGGCGTGAGTGGGGAAAATGCACGTTCGCATGTCTCTGGAAGCCGTTTTGCACTATCACGTCCGCCATGATTTCTCGCGGTTCCGTGAAATTACGAAAATCTGGCGTTGGTATTCCAGTCGCCGAACCGCGTTTCAGGAACGTGAAGCAGCGAGTTCACTTTGGGGAGTTGCATTCAGGTGCTGATCAAGCTCTGAGAACAGCTGGCGCACGTTGAGAGGCTTGGCAAGAAAGCCGTCCATGCCGGCCTCTTTGCAGCGTTCACGGTCTTCTGCCATGGAGTTGGCTGTCAGCGCGATAATCGGAATCGGTGCACCGGAACGCGATGTTCGTTTTTGTTCGCGCAGTTTGCGAGCTGCATCGTAGCCGTCCAGAATCGGCATCTGACAGTCCATCAGAATGACGTCGAGCTGAACCGAATCTGCCAGAGACAGCGCTTCGGCTCCATTTCCCGCGACCACTACTTCAAATCCTCGTCGCTGAAGAATATTCAGCATGAGTTTCTGGTTTACGATATTGTCGTCGACCACCATGATTCGCAGAGCGCCTTCAATGGCCGGGATTGCGGGGGTTGAAGTCGCAGTGGAAGTTTCCATCGGTGCCTCCGGGCGTCGGCAGGGCGAAGCGTCAAGGATTGTGCATGGCACAGTCAGAGTGAATGTGCTTCCCTTGCCTGGTTCACTGGTGACTGTCAGTTCTCCGGACAGCAGTTGAGTCAGCTTCATGGAAACGGCGAGACCCAGTCCTGAACCGCCATGGCATCGTGTTCGGGAACCGTCCGCCTGAACGAATGGCTCAAAGATCGTGGCAAACGAGTCTTCAGGAATTCCGATGCCCGTATCGATCACCCGGAACGACATCTGCGCCAGATTCCCTTCACGACAGATCGCATCGACCTCGATCTTCACATCGCCGTTTTCCGTAAACTTGACGGCGTTACTGACCAGGTTCAGAAGGATCTGACGAATGCGGCTGGCGTCGGCTTCCACGATTCGGGGAACGCGATCCGAAAGTTCAATGGAGACTCGATTCTGCTTCTGCTTCGCTCGCGCATCACAGTCAGCGACGACACTCTCAGCGATCTCACAGGGTTCAAACGCACAGGGATACAGTTCAATGTATCCGGCGTCGATTGCTGCAAATTCCAGGACATCGTTCAAAATCTGAAGCAGCGACTCGCCGGCACGAACCAGCAGCTGCAGATTCTCCCGCTGCTCTTCTTCCAGAGGACAGTCGAGCATGACTCGTGACAGTCCAAGGATGCCGTTCATCGGCGTTCGCACTTCATGGCTCATGTTGGCCAGAAAAGTGCTGCGAGCCCGTTCTGCAGAAGTTGCTCGCTCATTCGCCGCTTCAAGTTGTTTGAGAAGGCGATCCTGTTCTTCCAGACACTGCTTCTCACTCTTTGTGCGTTTCAGAATGGAGTACAGATTCCAGCCTGCGGAAACACACAGCAGCGACGCCACGGCTGCCAGAGCGAATGACTCTGTTCCGAGGGTCGTTGAGAAAGTGAGGAGTTGTCCACAGTCCATTTCAAGTTCCAGGATGCGGCAGAATGCCAACGCGTGTTGACGGTGTGAAACTGTTAGTCATGACGAATCCCCAGGGCGTGTTGTTTTCGCCACATCCGCACATTTGCCCGTAGGATAAGCCCGTATTACCAATGCCCATCGCTCAGCTACGCATCCTTCAATTGCCCAGGCCTTTGAGTCTGGTTTCGTATCGTGGGAGTCTATTCAGAATTCGATTTCTCAGTCTTTTCACAGTCCAAATTGCACCGAACGCGGTGGCGGGATGTGTCAGAAGAATTTCCTCTGAAAAGTCTGTAACACTTTCAGACGTTCTCCGCTTCGATCTTCAGACGAGACACAACGGTGACTCGAATGAACGAAAGAATGAACGAAAGAATGAACCCGGAACGGGAGAACGATTATGAACATCTCATGGAAAAAACTGCTGGTGGCTGCGGTCCTGACGGCGGTCGGTGCTCTGAACTGTGCCAGTGTCAGTGCTGGAGACAAAGGACGTGCTCGACTTGGCGGAAACAGCCTGGGTGCTCAGCATCAGCTGAACCAGACACTCTCCGGCCAGGGCAATTTCGGAAATGGTGGAAGCGGCAAGGCGAGCGGCCGGACTGTGACACTGCCTTCGAATACTCTGGGCAACGGTTCTGGCGGCACCAACAAGGGGCGAACCAGGACTCTGCCGTTTCAGTCGATTGGTCAGAAGACTCCGATCCTCGTCGGTACGCCGATTGTGGCCAACCCAACGCCATTTAAGCCGATCAAGCCACCGATTCTGAATCCGCTGCCGACGCCGCTGCCGCCGATCAAACCACTGCCGCCGATCGGCAATCCAGGCGGGCCGATCAATCCATTTCCGCATCCGCTGCCACCGATCAAGCCACTTCCACCGATCAACCCAAATCCGTTTCCTCCAACGCCACCGATCAACCCAAATCCTCCGGGTGGAGGCAATGGTGGTGGAAACGGAAATGGCAATGGAAACGGCCACGGCTGCCACTGGCCTCATCACTGGAATCACTGGGTTGGTTGTATCAACGTTTACTTTCCATGCCCACGAGTCATTCAGCCATGTCCTCTTCCCTGCGTGGGTGAGACTGTAATTGTGACGCCCGTCGTCACGGAAACAGTCGTCAGCGGCTCTGTGACTCGCATCGGAATTGACCTCGCAGTTCGCGAAGTGAAAGTCCTGAGTCGTGGTGATGCAACGAACGGTGCGCTCTACCAAGTTTTGATCGTCAACAATGGAACGATGGATCTGACCGGCAAGGCTCGAATCGCTCTGTTCGCCGTCGGAGATGCTCAGCCTGACGCATCGACACCTCAGGTGCTGGGTGAGTTCAATGGCCTGAAGGCCGGTGAAACAGCGATCGTGGATGTTCGCATGCCAGTCGCCGGAAATGCACTGCCGAATCTTCTGGTGGCTGTCGAAGTTCCAGAAGGTGTGCAGGACCTGAACGAAACGAACAACGTCGCGATCGGTGAAGTGGCGAAGCTGCCTATGTAAAAGCGTGAAGTTTGTAAGTCAGTGAAGATTGTTGCAGGGGAACGATTGGGACAATCGTTCTACCTTGGAAGACCCGGTCGAAAACAGTCGGCCGGGTCTTCTCGCGCGCTCATCACTCCCATTCCTCCTCTTATTCCTCTTCTTCCCACGCCTTTCCCATCACCACTGCCCGTTACCCTTCCAGCAGCCGCTCCTGCAACACCGCAATCGTCCGTGTCAGCAGGACACGAACCGCCCCGTCTGACCTGTGAAGCTGTTCGGCAATGTCCCTGGTCGCAAGTCCGTCCACAAACCGCAGGCGAATGATCATGCGCTGTTCATCGGAAAGTTCCTGAAGGGCCAGCTGCAGCCGGAGTTCCTTCTGGTTCCTGGAAAACGCAGCGCTGGGAGATGTGATGCTGGCGACCAGCAAATCCAGAAAGCCGTTTCCCTGATCGGAGGATGCCTGGCCGCTCATTGGAACTTCCCTGGCCGCACTGCGCTTCTTTGCGTCGACGTGATACCGATGAGCATCAATGATGCGTTGTTCGGCCATCTGGCAGAGCAGTCGGAAAGGATCACGGCCCGCGACCTGAAAATGCTCCAGCCCGGCGACGGCGGTCAGAGTCATCTCCTGAAAGATATCCTCCGGTTCCACTTTTCCTCGCAGCATCGGCCCGACACTTCGTTCAATCCACGACAGCAGTTGAGGACGATGCGAATCGATAAAGCGGCTGAGTTCATCAGGGGTGGAAATTGTCACGGGTGATGCAGGGCTCGTCATCGGTTTGTTCCCTTTCGAGCTGCACAGTATAAAGGTGTCTCCATTTTCGCAGAACCAGGTTTCAGGAATATTGAAGTCCGTGTCTCCCATCGAAACTCCGTCAGACAAAGACTGGGACACACTGGCCACCCTGGCCGAGTCGTTTTCTGCGGCATGGCGAAGTCAGCTGTTTCCACCGGAGGTTTCGGACTTCGCGAGCATCGTGGACCAGCGTCTGCGTCCGTGGCTTGTGCGAGAACTGATCAAGCTGGATCTGGAGCATCGGTGGCAGCGAGGACTCTGTCGCCTTCTGGAAGACTACGAGTTTGAGATTCCGGACCTGCGTTCCATGATCTCGCCGGAGCTGATCTTTGAAGAGTATCAGCTGAGAAAGCAGTCGGGCGATCGAGTCTCACCCGGCGAGGTTTTTCGTCGTTTTCCGGAGCACGCGGAGTCTCTTGGTCGTCTGCTTCAGATGGATCCGGCGCTGAAGTCGACCATTTTGAATGGTGATGTTGTCGAGCCGATTCGGGACTACCAGCCGGGCGAGCAGGTCGATGACTTTGATCTTCTGCTCAGACTGGGGCAGGGGGCTTTCGCGACTGTGTTTCTGGCTCGTCAGCGATCGATGCAGCGTTTCGTCGCGCTGAAGATTTCTGCTCATCGCGGGTCTGAGGGCCAGACGCTTGCTCAACTGGATCATGAGAACATCATTCGCGTTTATGATCAGCGAGTCCTTGCGGATCCGCCGGTTCGATTGTTGTACATGCAGTACGCGGCAGGAGGCACGCTGGCTGATGTCCTTCGACTGATGAAATCGCATGCTCGTACTGAATGGACCGGAAAACTCTACCTGCGATGCGTCGATCAGATTCTGGATCAGCGAGGAGAATTACGCCCCGCAGAATCTTCTGTGCGGCACAGGATCGCCGGCATGACCTGGCCGGAGCTGGTCTGCTGGATCGGCAGCCGACTCGCCAGCGCGCTCGCGTATGCTCATCGAAACGGAGTACTTCATCGCGATATCAAGCCGGCGAATGTGCTGCTCACGGCAGAAGGCGTTCCGCGACTGGCTGACTTTAATGTGAGTTTCGGGATCCAGGTTTCCGGTGCCACAGCGGACTCGGACTTTGGCGGCAGCCTTGCCTACATGTCGCCCGAACAGCTGGCTGTCTGTGACACATCACAGAAGATGGCCGCTGGTGATCTGACTTCTGCGAGTGACCTTTACTCGCTCAGCATCGTGCTGTGGGAGTTGCTGACAGGAACACGCCCCGCACTGAATCAGTCTGGTCGAACCCGGCTGTCAGGAGTTCTCAAAGCACTTCTGGAAGCCGACGAACGCCAGCGAGAAGCGGAACAAATCGCGGAACAGTCACAAGGTCCACAGAACATCTCCGGCCTTGTCGAAGTATTGCAACGCTGTTTGCAGGAGGATCCTGATCAGCGTTATCGGACTGGAGATGAATTGGCAGCGGCTTTGGAATTGTGTCTCAACGAGGATGCACAGCGGCTGCTGAATGATCGAACGACGAAGTGGAAGCAGATCGTCCGCCAGTGGCCGCAGACTGCGATTGTCGTGACGACGCTGATTCCGAATCTTGTCATGGCCATCTTCAACTTTCTGTACAACCAGGGTGAGATTCGACAGTCGTTTCCGACTGGCGAAGACACGTTTCTGAAGATTCAGTCGTACATTAATGTCGTTGCTTTTTCCGTCGGCATCGCGAGTTCGTTCTGGCTGATTCGTTCGGTCACGAAAGCCACGTGTCAGCAAGGCGAGCCATGTTCTGCGGAACAGCGGATCCAGTTGCGCAGCCAGTGCCTGCAACTTGGAAACACTGCGGCGATTGTGAGCACAGTGCTTTGGCTGGCGGCCGGTCCGGTGTATCCGATTGCCCTTCATCTGCTGAAGGGCGATGTCCCCGTTTCCATTTATCAGCACTTCGTTGCGTCACTGTCGCTGTGCGGGCTGATTGTTTCCGCCTATCCGTTCTTTGGAGTCTCATTGATCGCCGTTCGAGGCCTGTATCCCGCACTGGTCGGAACGGACTCCCTGTCGCCCGAGGAACTTCCCGCGCTGCGCAAGCTGAGCAGCTGGACCTGGTTTCATTTGATTCTGGCCGCCGCGGTGCCGATGGCAGCCGTGCTGATTCTGGCCGTAGCCGGTCTGAACCGCCGCTGGGCACTGATCATCCTGGCCATCGCTGGATCGGTTGGTGTACTCGTCACCACAGCCGCATTTCGACTGCTGCAGAAAGATATCCAGACGCTGACTGCCTTACTTCGTCGGGCTGAATCTGTTCGTTAAGCCAGCACCAACGGGTTGGTGTCCTCTGTGGGATCTCTGGCGAGATCCACTACAAGATACTACGCAGCGTAATCCAGCTGGCTGAGCCATTCACGAAGGCATGCGATGGCTGCAGCTCGCAGGAGGCCTTCATGTTTGGTGGCCGCATGACGCAGTTGTGGAATACTGATTGACGTAACGCCGGAAATTTCGCAGGCGTGGCCGACGTACCAGCGTTCAAGTCCGAGGGCAGTCACCTCCGGATGGAACTGCATCGCGAGGATGTGCTGACCGATGGAGAACGCCTGATTTTCGTACATCGCTGTGGAGGCAAGCAGTTCTGCTTCTGCCGGACGTGTGAATGTGTCTCCGTGCCAGTGAAGAACAGCAACGTCCTGCAGATGACGCAGCGGACTATTCTGACCGGCGGGCGTCAGAGTCAGCTTGCTCCAGCCGATTTCTTTGCCATGTCCCGGATGCACATGACCGCCGAGTGCCTGTGCGATCAGTTGTGCCCCCAGGCAGATTCCAAGGACCGGTCGACGTTGCTCGTGACGCTTTGCGATAAGCTTTAGTTCGTTCGTCAGGAATGGATACACATCCTGCTCGTACACACCGATCGGTCCACCCAGCACAATAAGGAGATCGGCATTCGCGATGGCTGCGTCGTTCAGATCATCCGTCGGTGCTTCAACGTATCGGATCGTGTAGCCAGCATCCGCCAGTAAGGGAGCAAACAGGTCCAGGTCTTCAAAGGCCACATGACGGATGACAACTGCTGTGGCTGGCGAATCAGATTTCATCGACATTGGCTACCAGGCGAAAGTCGCCGATCGTGTTCTGTCCCTTCCCGATGGAATCAGATCACCTCATGAATCGGCTTGTTGCCAGGATCCACCAGGTATTGTGGAACTCCTGACAGGTCAAAGATGCGAGTATTCTGCGCGTCGATGCCGGCACAGTGGTAGAGAGTTGCGAAGACTTCCTGGAAAGTCACCGGACGAATCTGCGGCACTTCACCGTAGCGATTCGTTGCTCCGATCGCCTGACCGGTTCGCATGCCGCCGCCGGCCATGACGGCTGTGTTGGCCTGAGGCCAGTGGTCACGGCTGTTGTTGCTGTTGATCTTTGGCGTTCGACCAAACTCACCCCAGACGACAATGCTGACGTCCTTGTCGAGTCCTCGTTCGTGAAGATCCGTGACAAGAGCCGACAGACCAGCGTCCAGGCGAGGACACTCTTCACGACACTTGGGGAAGTTCATTCCATCCGCGCCATGCCAGTCCCAGCGACTGAAGTTCAGACTGACAAAGCGAGCACCGGCTTCCACCAGTCGTCGGGCAATGCAGAGATTCTCCACCATCGGCGGAGCACCGTCGCGCTGGAACTTTTCGCTGCTTTCACCGTAACGTGCAACGATCTTTGGGTCTTCCTTCGACAGGTCCAGCGCATCAATCAGAGTCGACGTTGTCAGAATGCCCATCGCCTGCTGAGTGTACACGTCCAGGCTTCCCATCTGTCCTCGATGATCCGCCTCGCGCTGGAAGCGATCGAGTGACTTCATCAGGCTTGTTCGGTCCTGAAGCTTCTCCAGCGTGATGCCGTTCAGAGTCATGTTCTCCGGCTTGCTGCGAGCTTCACGACCGACCAGATTGAACGGAGCATGAGCGACGCCAAGGAAGCCGCCGGTTCCCGGTTCGCCCCATGTTCGATTCCCCGTGTGGTACATCAACGCGACGTTGGCCGGGACGGCAGGTGTCACCTGGCCTGCCATGTGAGAGACCCATGCACCACCGGAAGGCCAGCCACCTGGCGGCTGCCGACTTCCCTTGCGCCGGCCGGTCATGCACTGATACGCGTCATGAGCACCGTCGGAATCGGACAGTGATCGGACAAGCACAAATTTGTCCATCATCTGAGCCATGCGAGGAAACAGTTCGCTGACGAAGATGCCTGGCACATTCGTCGGGATCGCCGCGAACTCCCCGCGAATCTCCGAAGGAGCATCCGGCTTGGGATCCCACATATCCAGATGTGGCGGGCCGCCTGGAAGATAGATGTTGATGATCGCCTTGTGGCCTCGAGCCTTGCTGGCCTGTTCTTCCGCCTGCAGTGTCTGCGCCAGGCTGATGCCTCCAAGTGCCATGCTTCCGATGGTCAGAAAATCTCGCCGGGAGATTCCGTCGCAGAAGCCGGAGGAACGACCATGATGGCGACCTGTGATTGTCAGCATACGGACAGTCCTGAAAAGGTCAGCGCATACTTTGTGAACCAAAGTAGGACGCAAGTCGAAGAATGGGCGGGGCAGGGGAAGGAAAGTCTGAAAAGGCAGGATCCGGCTTGTATTTCATCGTACTCCGGTGGTCAAGGTTTGCACTCGAAATGTGGGCAAACGCAGCGTTTTACGCGAGGCGAATGGGGGAGCCGGACTTGCAGAGTGACCCTTATGGCCAGGACAATTGGTTCTTGGTTCTTCGTTCCTGGTGTGTGGTTCAGGTCGCGGTTGGCGTTGTCTCAATTTGCAGTTTTCATTCTCCAGTCACCAATAACCATTTCGCCTCCTCGGCAAGCCACGCTGAGAAAGATCTTGCCGCGGAACGGCGCAGGCCGTCCGGTGAATTGATGACGCAGACTCACCGGAGGGCTCGCGCCCTGCCGCTACAAACAGCAACTCGAGTAGGGGGATTCACGACCTGTACTAGTGCTGCCTGATATGCGAGGGTTTCCTCTCAGGGAAAGTCCGACGAGGTTGGGGTGACTGCAGCAATTCGTTGGTAAGGCGCTTTGCTACGGGTGTTTTCATGCAAGTTCCTGATAAACCCCTCGATTCACAGAGCAACAACTCCAGAGCGAGCAAAGTACCAGGATTCACCCAGAGGAACTGCCCGTAACTTTCATGGATTCAAAAAATGCTGATTCCGGTCGTAAGACTGACGCCGGTGCAGCCCGAAGAAATCCACTGACAGGCATATCAAACGCAGTTATCCGGAATTAGCGAAACAGAAAACTCACTGACGAGGTTTTGAGATGATTCAGACACTTGCTCCCGCTGCTCCAGCCGGCTCATCTGCTCTTTCCGGTGAAGAGAACGCATTCCGAAGCTGGCTGTCTCGACGCGACGCGGCCCGTCAGCAGATTCGCCGACTGTCACGTCGCGAACTGCAGGTCGTTCAGCTGGTGTCGAGCGGTCTTGCGAACAAGAGCATTGCTCAGGAACTTCAGATCAGCGTGAAGACCATTGAAAAGCATCGAGCCAACGCGGCTCGCAAGCTGGGCGTCAACAGCACCGCCGAAATGGTTCGCATCACTGTGCTCGCTGACCACGAACTTCCCGAACGTCCTCGCACGACAGCTCCCGGCTTCTTCGGTGCGGGTGATGTCTCCGGCGAAGACAACTAATCACCCAGTGTCGAGCAGTTGTACTCAACTGCTCAGACCACACTGGCAAGAACGGGCATGGAATCGCAGAAAGAGATGTGGAACGGCTGAGGACAGCCGTTCTACACAGTGTAGCACGGCTGTCCCCAGCCGTTTGCCAGAATGCCGCTGAAACATTCCGGTCGTTCGATAGGACAAGTTTCCTGAGACGACTATAAAAAGCCTGAGTTTCGATAGAGTGACGGATCCAGATCGTTCCCCCCGGAATCTGGAACACGTCGGATCGAGTCAGGCTTTTTTTGTTGGCCGCGCGAAGCATGCGCTGGCACGAATCGGAAAGTAAGACACCATGGCGGACTGGATTGAACCACCGGCAAAGGCTCCGGCATTTTCCCTGAAGGCGACGGACGGCAGCACCGTGAAGTTGTCCGACTACAAGGGAAAGTACATCGTTCTGTACTTCTATCCGAAGGACGATACTCCAGGCTGTACGCGTGAAGCCTGTGCATTCCGAGATCGTCAAAAGGAGATCCAGGACCTGGGTGCTGTGGTCCTGGGTGTCAGTGCGGACAGCGTTGAGAAGCACCAGAAGTTTACTCAGAAGTTCGAGCTGAACTTTCCTCTGCTCGCTGACACCGATCATGCGCTGGCTGAAAAGTATGGTGCGTGGCGGGAAAAGAATATGTACGGAAAAGTGTCGATGGGCATCCAGCGGTCGACGTTCATTATTGATCCGGCCGGCAAAGTTGCGAAGCTCTGGAAGAAAGTGTCAGTCGACGGGCATGATGATCAGGTCATCGACGCTCTGAAGGAACTGACAGCCAAGTAGCCATTCTTTCACTCGTGACGGTCGCGGAATTCGTAGTGGATCTCGCCAGAGATCCCACGAGTTTCGCTGATGGCAGGAACTCTGGCGAGTTTCACTACAGGCTGATGCGAGGAACTCTGGCGAGTTCCACTACACTTCGGAACTCCTCAAACTCGCTTTGAGAAATCCTTCACCACCTCGCTTGCGCGGTTTCCGCGTCGGCGTGGATTGTCTTCGGTGAGACTTCACGCCTCGCGGTTCGACAGATTGTGGTGGCTGGTTCAAAATGCGGCCTGAAATCGCGTCCGCTTCCTGCGTCTGAAAGACACTTGAATGAACAACACTCGCCGGCCTGCAGTGATTCTGTTTGCTGTGATACTCAGTTGCCTCAGCCCGGGTTGCAGCCGTGAAACTCCGTCCGCAGCCACGACGGACAAGACCACTGCGAAGACGGAAGATTCGACGCCGAAAGTGACAATCAGCCCGCGCATTCTGAAGGCGGCCAGTGAGCAGCAGGTGAAAGATCTGGTGAAGGATCTGGATGCCGCTGTTGCTCATCAGAGTTCCTCGGAGCTGGCTAAGCTGATGGATCAGGCACAGCTGATGGATCAGATTCTGTCCGGCTTTGTGGTGGTCCCCGAGGAAAAGGAAGAAGTTGTTCGAGGCCTGATGCAGGTTGAAGGTGTTTCCGACCTGCCGGACAAGATCGTTGCCGCTGTGCGCAGTGGAGGTGACTATCGTTTTGTCCGGCTGATCTCCAAAGACGGCCAGTTGCGTCCTCTGTACCGTCTGACCATGCCGGAAGACGGTGGCGTCAATTACCATGAACTGGTCGTCGAAGTCTCGGGCGACAAGCCGCTGATCACGAACGTGTACCTGTATCTTTCCGGTGAATCGATCTCTGAGTCTGTTCGTCGCGTCCTGATTCCTGCCCTCGCGGCGGAAGATCCATCGATCGTTGGCAAATTGACAGGATCAGAAGCCCAGATCCTTGAGAACCGTGACGTGCTGCGTGCCATCAATGGTTTGACGAGCCAGGAGAAGTTCGCGGAAGCATTCGCGAAGTTTGAAGAACTCTCTCCGGAACTTCTGCGGGACCGGGCTGTCCTCATGACGCGTCTGGTGGTTTCGCAGGCTCTTGGAGATGCCGAGCAGGAACAGGTTGTGGAAGAGCTGGCAAAGGCGGCACCTGGTCAGCCCTGTTCCGATTTTCCACTGTTCGCTCTTCGCAAGAAGCAGGGACGTCATGACGATGTGATCCAGATTGTCGACCGGCTTCAAAAGGTGATCGAGGATCCGTATCTGGATCTGCTGAAGGTCGACGCACTGCTGGCGACCGGAAAAACGGACGCGGCCAGAGAAGCTGTTGTTCGAGTCAAGACGGTCTGTCCGGACCGTTCTGATGTGTACTGGATGGAGATTGCTGTGTCGCTGAGAACAAAGAACTTTGGCGAGACGGCTCGACTTCTGGATGACGTCGGCAAGACGTTCGGCCTTGAGTTTCGCGACTTGTCTTCAGTTCCTGAATATGCCGAATTTGTTGCCTCGGACGCCGGCAAATCGTGGCTCAAAAAGCAGGAAGAAGCAGCAGCGTCGCCGGGGACCAAGTCCACTCCATCGAAGGATGTGGAGAGTGCTGGTTCGAAAGAGGAAAAGAAATCCGAGTAGCGCTGTCGCTCGGGAAAAAGTTTCCGCAGACTCTGTGTGATTCTGAGGTGATTCAAAGAACTTGCCAACTTTCTGCAGAAAAAGTCCCGTCAAATCACAGCCTTTGAAACGAAGGAAGGAAAAATCCCCAGGGTCGGAAGAGTCGTGATGGTATGCCATCTGCGTAGCAAGTGGATCGCGCGGAAAATATGGCTGAAGGGAACGAACTTCGAAACCTTCAGACCAGGACCGGCAGATCACATTGGGATCGGGGCAGATGCCCTGAAACGCAGGACGCTGAATACCCATGGTCATCATTCCAGCATTGCCAGTTGGTGCAGACTTTCTGAAGACGGCTCCGATCGAGCCTCGCAGAATCGAGCCGACTGCACCGGTCGATGAAACTCCCGTCGCGCGACGTTCCGACGACGTACGGAAGAGCGATGAAGAAGCGCCGGTGGAGAAAGAAAAGCCGGAAGAGGATTCCGACGACGACGATTTCTCCGACATGCTGAATCAGGCAATGATGGCATCAGGTCAGGTGCAGCAGCCAAAGGCCGAGACACCGAAAGACAATGCCGGGAAGGAAGCGAATTCTGTCGCAACAATCAATACGAAGTCGACCAGCGCGGATTCTGCATCACAGGCACTGGCAACAAATACGCAGTCCAGTGAACAGTCGAATCAGAAGCAGAATGCCGGCGTGGCTCTGTCCGCTGCGACGCCAGTGATCACAGAATCCTCCGCTTCGGAGCAGACAGAATCCTCCGATGCGTCTGTTGAAGAACTGCTGCGACCGTTGCTGAACAGCCAGCAGACTCAGACTTCCGAAGACGACCCGGCTAATTCACTGAAGGCCGAGGTTGTAGCAGAGCTGCCTGAGACAGAGAGCGTTTCGGGCCAGCCAGCGACCTCGGTTGCAGATACGCTCGGCGAACTTCGACTCAGCGCGATTCAGACCTCCGGCGCACTTGAGGCAAATCAGACGGCCGAAGCTGCGACACCAGCGGCACCTGTTCTGAAAGTCACGAAACCATCAGATGCGCTGATGACGATTCAGGCCGACCCTGATGACGTGACGGAAGAGATTATTTCCGCGCTGCAGCGCACTGCAGAAAGTGCGACATCCACGACCTCATCGACGATCGGAGCGGCCAGCCAGGGCGGAGTTGCTGGAACGGTCGGGACATCCGGGCAGCGAAGTGCAGGAGCCATTCTGGAACCGACTCTGGATAACGCCGCTGTCCCATTACCAGCTCAGGCAGGCAATGATGTGCAGGCCGTGACGAACCTGACATCCACCATGACACAGGGAGGCGACCTGCCCGGCCGCCGAAGCCCCGCATCAGAATCCGGTAACTCCGCTCTGCAATCAGGGTCAGTGGAATCGGCCTCACCATCAGCATCGGCAGGTGTGTCCGGCGCATCGGCTTCGTCTGCCGGAGTGGTGACCAGCGGTGCTGCACCGGATTTCGCATCAACGCTGACTGCAGAGGTTCGCCAGCCATTGTCTTCTCAGGTGTCACGAGCTGTGCTTGAGCATCTTGAGCGTGGCAGCAATTCCGAAAACGATCGGCTGACCGTCCGTCTTGATCCACCGGAACTGGGTGAGATGACGATCGAGCTGTCGAAAACAAAAGAGGGGCTTGCTGTTCGTGTCACCGCGCGAGAAGCCGTGACGATGGACATGCTGCTGGCACGCGGATCGGAAATTGAACAGCAGCTGAAGAGCCAGGATCTGAATTTGAAAGCACTGGAATTTTTGTCGCCTGGAATGATGGGGCAGAGTGATTCATCGTCCAGTCAGCGGCGTGAGTCGTCTGACACTCGTGAGTCCGGTATGGGGCTGCGATCCACGGGAAGCCGACGAGGAGTGAATGGTTCGGCGGGCAGTCGGAGCGTTTCCGCAACGAATGGTCCGCAGGAGTCTTCAAAAGCTTTGAGCTTTCGAGCCTGATGGGCGGTTCGAAGTCTGGCGACAACAGGATCTTGTGAGGAGGAACAGGGATGTCGAGTACAACGTTCAATGCTGAGATGGGAAAGAACCAGTTCCTGCAGTTGCTTGCGACTCAGCTTCAGAATCAGGATCCGATGCAGCCGGTCGGGCAGCAGGAGTTTCTGCAGCAGCTGGCTCAGTTTTCGACCGTCGAAGGAATCGAAAATCTGAACAGCGAGTTTAAGTCAGTGGGGGAGAAGCTGGACAAGCTGGTTGAGACATCGGGCAACAGCGACCTTTCACAATTGCAGCTGCTGAACGCAGGTGCTGGCTTGTTGGGAAGGAGCGTCCGTTACGGCGAAGCCACCGGCGATGTCGGCGTTGTTTCGGAAATCAAGCCGGACTCGGGACAGGTCCTGGTTCGGATTGGCAATACGTTCATGCCGATGAGCGACATTCAGGGAATCGCAACGGACGTGACGGAGCTGAGCAACTAAATACAGTCGCTTCGGCGACACGGAATGTGACGTAAGAGTTTCCACGAAAAGTAATCACCGAATTTTGTCTCAAGGAGGCAGGAACGAACGTTCCTGGCAGACAGAACCATGGCCAACTCGCTCTTAACCGGGATTTCAGGTCTTCGTGGACATCAGAAGATGCTGGAAGTCGTTGGTAATAATCTCGCCAACCTTAACACAACGGCGTTTAAGTCGTCGCGTGCCCTGTTCTCTGACCTGATGTATGAAGTGCAGCGAGGATCGTCGTCGTCATCCACGGGACTTCTGGGCAGCGTGAATGCCGTTCAGATTGGTACCGGAAGCCGACTGTCTCAGGTGGACCTCAACTTTGCTCAGGGCAATCTTGAAGCCACGGGTAACGATTTGGACATGGCGATCGATGGCGGGGGATTCTTCGTCGCGACTTCCGCAGAACGAGTCTACTTCACAAGAGCGGGGGCGTTTTCGCTGGATGAAAGCGGATACCTCTCGGACCCTTCCACCGGTTATCTCGTTCAGCGATTCGGGACCGTCGGCGAGGCCAATGGTGACCTGCCTTCGTTTCAACAGGCCGGCGACAATCGGATTTATGTCCCCAAAGGCACGAACATCCCGGGTCTCATTACATCCACGCTGAACGTAAAGGGGAACCTGTCGTCTCTGTCGACAGGCCCTGTGTCTCAGGAACTGACCACGTCGGCACCACTGACCGTGGGTGGAAATCCTGCTGCACTCACGACGTTGTTGAATGAACTTGATACAAATACTGTCGACTATACGGGCACTGACCGACTGATGATCTCCGGGCGAAAACCTGATGGTTCGCTGCCGGATCTGACTGACATGAATGTCGATGAGACAACGACGGTACAGGACTTGATCAATCGACTCAATGCGGCCTTTGGTGGTGCCACGGTCTCACTGGACAGCTTCGGAAACATCGTCGCCACAGATAACAACACCGGGCCCTCATTCCTCAACATCACATTTACAGACGGCCCGACCAATACCGGTCGGTCCGACTGGGAAAATGTTGAAATGATTGAAACGGACAAAGGCAAGGATGCTGACACGGTCTACCAGGCTGTGGAGGTCTTCGACGAAAGTGGTGCAGCCCATTCGATCGGCCTCACGTTTACCAAACAGGCGAATGGTTCGTGGAACATGGTGGCCGATGTTTCTCCGATCGACGGAGTCATGCTGGATGCGGAAGTTCAGGGCGTGTCCTTTTCGGCGAATGGTTCGTTTGCTCAAGTGACCGGCACGGGTGTGGGCGACATCAATATTACCGTGCAGTTTGACGGGCAGCCTTCGCCTCAGAATGTTGAACTCTACTTTGGTGAGCCTGGCAAGTTCGACGGGTTGACTCAGCTGGGTATCGCATCGTCGCTGGAACTTTCCCCGGACGGTTATCCGCCAGGTGAACTCGCCGAAGTTCAGATGGACACGGATGGTACATTGTTTGGTCTGGCAACCAACGGACTCAGCATCCCTCTCGCGCAGCTGGCCATTGCTTCATTCCGAAACGTTGATGGACTGGTCTCAGTCGGAGCAAACTACTACGAAGCGTCACTGGCCAGCGGTAATCCGGAATTCGGTACCGCACTGACGGGCAATCGAGGATCAGTGCGATCGGGCCAGCTCGAAGGTTCCAACGTCGACCTTGCTCTGGAATTTACTCGCCTGATCATCGCTCAACGAGGATTCTCGGCGAATGCGAGAACCATTACGGTGACCGATGAAGTGCTGCAGGAACTGACGACAATCATTCGGTAGTCCGAAATCATTCGGCAGTCCGACGTCTCTGGTTAGCCGTTTCGTTGAACCATAATTCCTCTGGTTCCCATGACTCCCATCCCCGCCACCCCTGGCTAAATTCCGGCACCGACTTCAGGCCGAATGCGCTGGGGGAAAAAGGTACGTCCAACGGCGGAGCCTCGCAGGATTTCCCGCTGCTGCAGAATGTCCAGGGCGGCGATGCGATAGGTCTCTGCCATCGTTGGAAAGTTGAACGTGTTGTTCACGAACACATCCACGTTCATGTTTCCAATGACTGCCATCTGGCCGATGTGAATCAGTTCTGTCGCACTGTCGCCGGCAATCTGAACTCCCAGAACTCGTTCGCCCTGAGGATCCGTGACCAGTTTCAGAACGCCAGACGTCGAGGCCATGATATGCGCGCGAGCAACGCGATCCCAGGGGACTCGCGCGACAATCGGATTGCCGAACTGAGCCACAGCTTCACGTTCCGTCATTCCGACCGTCGCCAGTTCCGGGATGGAGTAGATTCCGGCAGGAAGCGATCCCTGGCCTTCACGGAACTTCCCTGTGAGCGCGTGGCACATGGATCGCCGTCCCTGTTCCATCGACGCCGATGCGAGCGATGGAGGACCAATCGTATCACCGACCGCATAGATGTTCGGGACTGCGGTCTGGCAGTATTCATTGACGGTCAGCAGTCCTCGTTCGTTAACCGCGAGTCCCGCTTTCGCTATATCAAGTGATTCGAGGTTCGCGACGCGACCGAGGGCCACGAAGGCCTTGTCTGCCTTCAGAACTTCACCGCTGGAAAGCGTCGCCTTCACCGCGCTGATGCCGTCGAACTTCACCGACTGAACATCACTCTTGCCTCGGAAACAGCCGCCATTCACTTCCAGTTGCTGCACGAAGAAGCTGACAATCTCGGGATCCAGGAAGCTCAGCGGATAATCGCCACGATCAATCATCGTGACCTTCACACCCAGCGCTGCGAACGTGGATGCGTATTCGCACGCGATCACACCGGCACCAAAGACCAGCAGTGACTGAGGCAGATACGACATGGACAGAATCGAATCGCTGTCCAGAACGTTCTCATGGTCGACCGGGATGTTCGGCGGATTTCGAGGACGTGAGCCGGTGGCGATCACGATCGTCTCGGCGGAGGCAATCGTCTTTTCGCCGCCGATCGTTTCGATATGGACTTCATTTGCTGACAGGAAGCGAGCCTTGCCCCAGGCACGACTGATGCTGGCAAATTCCAGACTGCGTCGCGTTGTTTCCTGATACGCATGAACAACATCGTTCAGGCGTTTCATCAGACTGCAGACGCTTAGCTGAGCATCGTGCGAGATTCTGTAGACATCGCCGCTGCGTCGCTGGAACGTCGTCAGCGACAATGCTGTTTCTCGCAGTGTCTTGCTGGGAATAGTTCCATACTGCACGCAGGCTCCGCCAACTGCTGCTTCACGTTCAATCACCAGAACATGAGCATCGCGGGAAGCTGCTTCCAGGGCCGCATTCTGACCGGCAGGTCCGCTGCCGATCACAATGACATCGTAGTCGTGTCGGTTTGTAATCATGTTGTGCTGTTCACCCACTCCAGAATTTCATCCCTGTGTCGGGCGATGGTATTGAACTGTTCCGAATACAGACCGAGGACGGCCAGCATCGGATGAGGATTGGATTCGTCGAACGACATCGTGTTGGGATCCAGCGCGTTCATCGCCAGATCCATTGCAAGTCTGACGGCGGCGGCCTGAAGAACACTGTTCGGCGCCTGTTCGGGATTCAGCTGGTACTGCACAGCTTCGGCCACGCGATCGGTCAGCCCCCATGCACCAATGAGTCGGGCCGCCAGAACGACTCGATGGTCTTCTGCCGCCTGAATGATCTCCGCGTCGGTTGCGTTCAGACCGTGCTTCTTACGGCGATCGGCCAGTGCCTGAAAGAGAATCGGGCGGCCGACGTCGTGCAGAAGTCCGCTCAGAAAGGCTTCTTCGACATTCATGCGTCGAACACGGGCAATTTCCTGACAGAACGCACCAGTGGCGAGCGAACGTCGGAATGAAATCCGGACGTCCTTCTCAAATCCCGGCACATCGAAGATACGACACTGACAGGAAATGAGCACGGTAATTTCGCGAACACAGATCAAGCCAAGACGAGCAACCGCCTGCTGGATAGATGAGACTGTGACGCCCGTATTGTAACGCACCGAGTTCGCAATGCGCAGAAGATGAGTGGTCAGCGACTGGTCACGCTTGATCAATGCGACGATGTCGGATGCTTCGCAGTCAACATCATTCGTCAGGCGAAGCAGCTCTGCCGCAACCTCGGGCAGCATCGGCAGTTCACAGTCATCCGATGTCGCGACCGCTCGCACGGCATCCATCAGAGACTCATTGGAATTCACCAGCGTTGTTGTCATTCCGCTGCTCCGGGAACATTCAATGTCAGGACGTGTTTCGTTGTGAGTGTCTTACTTTGATAGCCGCAGGCGGGAGGAAACTGCAGTACCAAAGTTGACAGCGCAAAGGTCGCGCGGCAATTCGTGACATCGATATCGCAGCAGTCTGCGTGGACTTGCGAACTTTCCCGGGTCGTATCGAACCTGCCTTCCGGACATCTGCGTCCAATGGCAGACCGTAACGATCGAAACGATTCTGACGTCAATCGTTGGGAACCGGGCCTGGGGAAATCGAGCAGGGCCCCGGCAGCACTCTCCGGCAGATGCTATCGCCAGAATTTCCACCACGGTTTTGGCTTGAGAGCGGGAGAAGATGTGTCTGGCTTCTCCGTTGGAATCAGCACGCTCTGAATGACGCCATCTTCCAGAACGAAGATCGCCGGGGAAATCGGAGCGTGTCCGTACGAATCATCGTTGTAGGTGTGGAACACAAGTTGAACAAACAGCGCCATGACATCGTCGGGGAGTCCTTCGCGAGTGGCCATGAGGCAGGTTCGGCGAGGAGCCGCGACAAGAATTCGCTTCGCCTTCAGAAGACGCTGGCACTCCTGCATGGCCTTTGAATCGAGAACTCGCTCTGCGGAAAATTCCTTGCCCGAGCTGGCTGCAAAGGGTAACCCGTTCGATTCACCCAGTTCCCAGCCGTAATTCAGTGTCGCCAGGTTGCCCAGCGCTTCAACAAACAGAGACTCCAGGTCTCCTGCTTTGCTGGCCGGGACAAACTGATACTGCTGACCCGCATCGAACCCAAAGGCCACGACAGGAGCACCAGGAATATTGTCGCCAATCAACCGATGAGCGACCAGGTGACGGTGAGGCCAGTCGTGTGGCTTGAGGATTGGGAAGATGGCCGGCATCGAATTTCCTGAACCTGTAGACCTGTCTGTCGGTTTGTCACACCACAGACTGCACAATAACAGGTTCTCGATGTCGGTGTGCAGTCGCGATTGCGTTTCTGAAAGATGACAGCCATCATCATCCATAGTAATTCACAGCTCACAGCTCACAGCTCAGAGAAGACTGAAAACCGCCCCATGCAGCCCCTCGCTTCTTTCATCACCCTGCTGGTTTCATTTGTCGATCCTCTTTCATGCTTTGGTCAGAGACAGTTGGCGCTGGCAGAAACTGCGGACGTTATTGTCCTCGGTGCTCGTGTTCATTCGATGGACAAGGAGGACTCCGTCCACGAAGCGATTGCCTGTCGTGGCGAGAGGATCCTTGCGGTTGGCAGTCGCCCCGACGTAGAGAAATTCATCGGGCCGGAAACACGAGTGATCGAGGCCAACGGGAAGGTCGTTGTTCCCGGCTTCAATGATGCTCATGTGCATTTTCTTTCCGGTGGTCTGCAGCTGTCGTCGGTTCAGTTGAGGGATGCAAAGACGAAGGAAGAATTCGTCTCGCGGCTTCGAGATTTCGCTGCGACGCTTCCGAAAGGGCAGTGGATCACGGGCGGTGACTGGGATCATGAAAACTGGCCGTCGGGGGAACTGCCGGATCGCGAATGGATCGATTCGGTGACTCGAGATAACCCCGTGATGATCAGTCGACTGGACGGCCACATGGCTCTTGCGAATTCGCTGGCTTTGCAACTGGGAGGAGTCACGAAGGACACGGCCGATCCTGATGGCGGGTTGATCGTTCGGCATGCTCAGACGGGCGAACCGACCGGCATCCTGAAGGACGCGGCGATGTCCCTGGTGTCTCGCCGCATTCCAGGGCTTTCCTTCGAATCTCGTCTGCGAGCTGCAAAGGCGGCCACGGATTATGCGGCGTCACTGGGAGTCACCAGCGTGCAGGACATGTCCGGAGCTGGTGACGTTGATGTTTATCGGGCTCTTCGCCAGCGACGTGAACTCAAGACGCGCATCTACGCCTTCGCACCGTTGCCGGCATGGAAGACGTCCGCCGATGCGGGGCTCAAAGCGGCAATTGGCGATGACTGGATTCGCGAGGGCGGACTGAAGGGCTTTGCCGACGGCAGCCTTGGATCCACGACGGCACTGTTCTTTGAACCGTATCTCGACAGTCCTGCGACGTCGGGTTTGCCGGGTGATGAGATGTTTCCGGACGGCGTGATGCTTCAGCGAGTCCAGGCGGCGGATCGCACGGGCCTTCAGGTTGTTGTGCACGCGATTGGTGACAAAGCGAATGATCAGATGCTGACGATCTTCGATCAAGTCAGTCGCATCAACGGCAAGCGAGATCGACGGTTTCGCATTGAGCATGCGCAGCACCTTCGGATGGAAGACATTGCTCGGTTTGCTGAGATCGGTGTGATCGCCTCCATGCAGCCGATGCACTGTGCTGACGATGGTCGCTGGGCTCTGAAACGAATTGGTCCGGAACGAGCGACAGGGACCTATGCGTTTCGGTCACTGCTCGATGCTGGTGCGATCCTTGCGTTCGGTTCCGACTGGAACGTCGCGACACTCGATCCCATTCAGGGCATCGCCGCCGCGGTGACTCGACGAACACTGGATGGCAAAAACCCCGACGGCTGGGTTCCCGAACAGAAGATCACTGTCGAAGAAGCCGTCCGAGCCTACACTGTCGGCTCCTCGCGCGCAGAGTTCGCCGAGCAGTCAAAAGGCACGCTGCAACCCGGCATGCTGGCCGATCTATTGATTCTGTCCCAGGACATCTTCACCGTTCCACCGGAGGAGATTACTCGCACCAAAGTGATCACGACAATCGTCGGTGGCAAGGTGGTGTATGAAGCTGCAAAGGTGCCCTGACGCCCCTCGACTTTTGGACTTACCCACAAATAACGCCCCTCCCCCAAAACTTGTTTTGGGGGAGGTCGAACGAGCGTCAGCAAGTTCGGGAGGGGGCCGCGAAGCAGGGTTTGCGATACAGGAGGAGCGATTGAGGACAATCGCTCTACACAGTGTAGAACGGCTGTCCTCAGCCGTTTGCGATTCCCCTGCGATTCGCTGTCTGCATGTGATTTGAGCGACGGAGCAGTTGAGGACAACTGCTCTACACTGCGCCGGCAAGTTCGGGTGGGTCGAGTCGTAGTGGAACTCGCCAGATTTTTGGGATCTCTGGCGAGATCCACTACATGTTCCGTTGGCCTTGCGATGCAGCGAGGAGCGATTGAGGACAATCGCTTTACACAGTGTAGAACGGCTGTCCTCAGCCGTTTGCGACTCCCCCTGCGATTCGCTGTCTGCATGTGATTTGTGCGACGGAGCAGTTGAGGACAACTGCTCACACTTCGTCAGCAAGTTCGGGAGGGCCGAGTCGTAGTGGAACTCGCCAGAGTTCCTGTCATCAGCGAGGTTTTGGATCTCTGGCGAGATCACTACATGTTCCGTTACCGTTCCATGGTGGGCTTCGCGATGCAGTAGTGATTGAGGACTCGCCCACAGGTGAACGCTGTCTCGCCGTTTGCGACTCCGCGATTCGCCGTCTGCCCGAGATTTGTGTGACTGAGCAGTTGAGCACAACTGCTTTACACTTTGGCTGCAAGTTCTGGGAGGGTGCCGAGTCGTAGTGGAACTCGCCAGAGTTCCTGTCATCAGCGAAAGTTTTGGGATATCTGGCGAGATCCACTACATGTTCCGTTGGCCTGCGATGCAGCGAGGAGCGATTGAGGACAATCGCTTTACACAGTGTAGAACGGCTGTCCTCAGCCGTTTGCGACTCCCCCTGCGGTTCGCTGTCTGCATGTGATTTGAGCGACGGAGCAGTTGAGGACAACTGCTCTACACTGCGCCGGCAAGTTCGGGTGATCGAGTCGGTGGAACTCGCCAGAGTTCCTGTCATCAGCGAAAGTTTTGGGATCTCTGGCGAGATCCACTACATGTTCCGTTGGCCTTGCGATGCAGGAGGAGCGATTGGGGACAATCGCTCTACACAGTGTAGAACGGCTGTCCTCAGCCGTTTGCGACTCCCCTGCGATTCGCCGTCTGTATGCGATTTGTGTGACTGAGCAGTTGAGGACAACTGCTCTACACTGCACCAGCAAGTTCAGGAGGGGGCCGAGTCGTAGTGGAACTCGCCAGAGTTCGTGCCATCAGCGAAAGCCACGGGATCTCTGGCGAGATCCACTACATGTTCCGTTGGCCTTGCGATGCAGGAGGAGCGATTGGGGACAATCGCTTTACACAGTGTAGAACGGCTGTCCTCAGCCGTTTGCGATTTCCCTGCGATTCGCTGTCTGCATGTGATTTGAGCGACGGAGCAGTTGAGGACAACTGCTCTACACTGCACCAGCAAGTTCAGGAGGGGGCCGAGTCGTAGTGGAACTCGCCAGAGTTCCTGTCACCAGCGAGCGTTTTGGGATCTCTGGCGAGATCCACTACACATTTTGGGGTCGCGGCCAGATTGCATGATGGGGGAAGTTTTTGTCTACTTACCTGCCTGTAGTGAACCTCCGGTACGGACGCTGCCCACCAGCAATTCGACGAAGATCCCGCCACGATGCAGACCCAATGCCCGATTTGTGAAGAGTTCATTCCGTGTGACAAAGGTGATATCGGGAAATCGAGACGGTGTCCGGTTTGCGAAATCGATTTTGTTACCGTCGTCATTCCGACAGTGGACGATGTGAAACATCGGGAAGAACGACGTGCCCTGCTGGTGAACTATGTCGTTCCGCTGGCGTCGACTCTGCTGCTGTTTGGTTCTCTGGCGGGAGCCTTCTGGCAGCGGATATCGATTCAGAATGACGCGGAAGCGGCCCTCGCGCAACGTCAGGCGGAACAGTTCGAAAAGAATCGCCTGCAAACGGAGGAGATGGAGAAACAAAAGGCAGAGCGGGCTGCGAAGTGGGCTGAAGCGAACCGGATTGCGGAAGTTGAACGAAGCGCCGAAGCAGAACGGTCGGCAGCAACAAACGCGGTTGCAGAAAATCAGCCATCGCCCGCAGTGCCAACACCTCCTCCTGTGACAGAGGCTCGCAATGGGGCCGAAATGCCGCCCTCGAACGTTGAGAAAGCGGACTCGAATGCTCCTCGAGTGATCGTGCCGAGCCGCAAGCTGGATCTGACCGGCTTGCCTCATCCCAGTTCGAACGAGAAGGACCAAACCGGAAAGTTCGAGAGAACAAACATCTTTGTGAGTCAGGATCAGAATACGTCGCTGACTCGCAGTGCCAGCGGGAAAGGGACGCTTCGAGTCTCCGGGAGCAACCAGGAGTTTGATCTTCCGGAGTTTCAGACACCGGTGACACTATTTCCCGTTGAAAAGGGCCGAGGGGGATTTATCGCAGTGGGGGACGATGGTCTGCTCACCATTCTGGATCCTCAGGGAAGCAAGAAAGAGACGGTGAGGATCACTGACCGTCCAATCGTTGACTGCGTCTGGGTGGCGGACTCACAGGTTATTTTTGCGACCGAAGACGGGCCAGCAGGAATCTTCAACTTCTATGGTCAGACCCTTGTCGAGCAGACATTTGCTGCACCGATTCGGCGCGTTTGCCCTGCACCCATTGGAAACGGATACGTGACAGGCGGGGCCGATCGACAGATTCACTGGTTCAACGGTCCTGAGTTCCCCGAAACCTCGTTTCTTGCCGACATCCCGATCGAGTTCATTGCAGCAAATCGTCCTATCATTGGTGGGGACTATCTTGTGGCTGTGGCTGGCGGAGGAATGGTCGAAGTCCTGTCGATGCAGGCCAATGGCGTGGTTTTCAAACGGTCGATGGGCGGACTGACAGTTTCCGACATCGCATTTGGCGCTGACAAGACTCTGAACGTTGCGACCAGGGAAGGGGCGCTGTTTGTGTTCAGCCTGCCTGATGGAGAACTGCTGGATCTTGTTACCGTGCAGGGTACTCCTGCGAAAATCACAAACGCCGGCGGTGCGGATCTGCTTGCTGTCTGGACAGAGGAGATCATTGAGGCCGGTGGAAAACCTCTGACGGTCATGACTCGGAAGGTCGTGGATGCCGGGATCCTCACGGCTGCAACGGATGCTTCCGCTTCGTTTCCTGAGATCGGAGATCCGGAAATTCGGCTCCTTGAGTTTCAGGCGAAATCACTCCCGCTGGCGATCGAATCTCTGTCGACAGATAAGGAATCCAAAACACTGACCATTCGCGGTCGTGGCTTTTCCGGCATTGAGGAGATTACTGTGCTGCGGCCTGGTGAATCCAGTGTTCGCCTGAAGGCAACGGCTGTGTCCGACGGCGAACTTACTGCTCCGTGGTCACCACGAATTTCGGGAGGAATCCCGGTGGTCCAGTCTGGTGGACGTATCGCCGTTCCGGTGCCCTGGCAGATGCGGCGAGTCATTCAGACGTCTGCCGAACCAGCGGCGATCGACGCCAGCGCCAACGCAGAAAAAAGTGAGAATGAAGGTGAGGGGGAAGAGGAAAAGGCGATCCCGGAAGTTGCTCCGGATGTCTCGGGCGTCCGGTTTCTGAAAGGAAAGCAGAAACTTGCTGTCGTGCCCGAAGACTGTACGTTCCTGCTTGTCACCGACAGCGCGGCCGTGACGGAGGCGATTCATGGGAAGGTCGTCGTCATCTATCAGACAGCGGCGGAACTCCCTGAAGAAATTTCTGACGACGTTCGGCTCATACTTCAAACGCCTGCTTCAGGCGACCGCAAGTCTCGTGGAAAGTCAACGACGCTCGCTGCCGAAGACGTTTTCTCCTGCCCGGTGCGTGACGGGATCCCGCTGCCCTGATGTGCGGTCCTGTTCGTGTGATACCTCTCTGCTGTTTCTTCAGGAAGTAAGCACCCGTGTCAAAAAGTTCTGCGACCTCTCAAGGTGCCAATCAAAACTGGATGTCAGCTCTGCAGACAGGTCCTAAGCGACGCAGCACGGCGCGACCGGAAGCGGAACCGGGCCGGCAGCCTGCCTGCGTCCGCCATCGGGACATCCTGCTGAAGTCGGTTTCCAGTCCGGTTACGACACCCGTCATGACAGGCATGTACCGACTTTCTCTTGGTCTTGTTGCAGCGATGGTGCTCCTGATCCCGGTTGGCTACATCCTCACAGCGGCATTCTCAGTCTGGCTGTATTTCAGGCACGTGGTTGGAAACGCCATGCTCTGCAGTACCGGCCTGATCGGAATTCTGCTGTACGTTATTCCTGTGTTCTTTGGCCCCTTCGTTATCTTTTTTCTGTTCAAGCCGTTCTTTATTCGAGGATCTGCGGACAGCAAGCTGACGGAACTGAAGAGAAGCGATGAACCGGAACTGTATTCGTTTGTTGAACGGTTGTGTGAAAGTATCGGTGCCCCGTCTCCTGATCGAATCTGTATCAACATGCAGGCGAATGCAGCGGCCGCGTTTCTTAGTGCGAATCCATTCTCCAGTCGCCTGCAGCTTGTCATAGGAATTCCGCTCGCCTATCGACTGACACTGCGACAGTTCACCGGTGTGCTGGCCCATGAGTTTGGTCACTTCTCACAGCGATTCGGAATGCGGATCAGCTTCCTGATTCGATCCATCAATTCATGGCTTGCTCGATCGCTTGTTGCACGTGATGCGACGGATGAATGGCTCGAGAATCATCTCAGCGGGAACGGCATCCACTTGTGGGCCGCACGCTGGATTCTGTATATCGGCGTGTCGGTTGCACGCAGTGTGATCTGGCTGTTTCTCTGTCTGACGAACGCAATCAGCTTCCTGCTGGTGCGACAGATGGAGTTCGATGCGGATCGAGTGGAAGTGGCTCTGTCGGGAGACGCTGCGTTCATGACCACTCATCGACGCATCGTTGCACTTGGCTATGCAGAACAGCTTGCTCAGGACGATCTAATCGACTTCTACAAGGAAGGTCGACTGGTGGACGACTTTCCAAGGCTCATTGCAATGAGTCTTGATGATGTGTCGCCGAAACTTCGCAAGCTCATCGATGAACATGAGTCGAAGCAGACAACGCGATGGTTTGATACCCATCCCAGCCAGCAGGCACGCTTTGACAATGCCAAAAAACACGCATCTCGCGGTGCGTTTCAGATCCCGGAGAGTCTTGAAAAAGCGGCCGCGTCGATGCTCTTTCGTGATATCCGAAAGCACGCGGAACAGTGTACTCTGGAGTATTACAAGGCTGTTCTCGGTTCACGCTTCAACGACGGGCTGCTGTACCCGATTGAAGATCTGGTGGAACGAAAGAAAGTCGAGATGGCGGCGGCCAAAACGCTGCACCGCTATTTTCAGGTCCACATGCCGGTCTTCTACCCGTTTCCTCTGGCCAAAGACGCGGCGGAGGCCTGCGAGCAGCCTAACGAAACACTCCAGGAGCTGAAGTCATCCCGCAAAGAGATGCTGGAATACTGTGAGGGTTATCGCAAGCTGCTCGAACGCCATTCATCAGCAGAGAGTTCTCAGATGGATGCGTCCTCTCTGGAGATGCTCCAGCAGGCTCGCGTGCGCGTCGAAATCATCAACACGGCTCTCGCAAAGAAGACAACGGCCTCGCAATACGCGCGCCTTGCTGAAGAGGGGCTTGGGCATCTGGCTTTGTCGATGCTGGATTATGAAGCGGCTGCAGGACAACGTCTGTCTGCGGCCCTGCGACTGGCGACTCATCCGAAGGTGATTCCCAAAGTCCCGGATGGTGAATCAGTGCGTGACGATGTCGTCCGGCTTGTTCGTCACACTCTGGAAATCACGGACATCATGGGCGACCTTCGAGGGATTCGACTGATGTCCAGGCGAGCCATCATCTCGCTCCATCACCTGGATGAGAATATGCAGAACCGGACCTTCATTGAGCTGTTCATCAATCAGCTCAACGCGCTTTACGAGATGCTGAAGTCACTGCACTGGAAGATCGGCGGGCTCGAATACCCCTTCGATCATGCGGAAGGGGACAAAAGCCTCGGTGAGCTTGCAATGCCCGATCTGCCCGAAGAATACAATCTCGCCTCTATGTTCTATGTGTCCAACATCGCTTTCGAACGTCTGGCAACAACCCAAATGCGCCTGTTCGGCCGACTCGCTGTGCTGGCCGAAAAAGTCGAATCAGCACTCGGATTCTCACCGCTGCCCGAATATGAACATACGGAGAAAGAGAAGAACTGACGGCCAGGTGAACATTGCCGAGCGACTTCGTGTCAACCTCGCGTGCACCACAGCTCATCAAAACGCCCCTCCCCCAAAACTTGTTTTGGGGGAGG
Organism: Planctomycetaceae bacterium; assembly: GCA_046349695.1. Lineage (GTDB taxonomy): Bacteria > Planctomycetota > Planctomycetia > Planctomycetales > Planctomycetaceae > SXXK01. The sequence goes on from JAXMBV010000009.1 coordinate 171,288, forward strand.
TCGAACGAGCGCCAGCAAGTTCGGGAGGGGGCCGAGTCGTAGTGGAACTCGCCAGAGTGTAGAACGGCTGTCCTCAGCCGTTTGCGATTCCCCTGCGATTCGCTGTCTGCATGTGATTTGTGATGACGGAGCGATTGAGGACAATCGCTTTACACTGTGTAGAACGGCTGTCCTCAGCCGTTTTGCGATTCCTCCTGCGATTTCCTGTCTGTATGTGATTTGTGATCACGAAGCGATTGAGGACAATCGCTTTACACTTGGACGCAAAGCAGCAGGACTGAAAAGAGGGCATCATGTCGGTGGCGGAGTCAGGGCTTTCGGTGATTCGTGGTGCGTGTGGGCATGATTGTCCGGATACCTGTACCTGGATGGTGGATGTCAGGCAGGGCAGGGCGGAGAAGCTCTACGGCGATCCCGATCATCCGTTTACTCGCGGATCATTGTGCGGCAAGGTGAATCATTACCTCGAACGAGTCTACCATCCCGATCGTGTCCTGCATCCTCTAAAGCGAGTTGGCAAAAAGGGCGAAGCGAAGTTCGTACGAGTCTCCTGGGAGGAAGCACTCAGCGACATCGCGGCTCGATGGAAGGCCATTATTCAGGAATCCGGTGCGGAGGCCCTTCTTCCGTTCAGCACGGCGGGCAATCAGAGTCTTCTGGCCAGCTCATCGCTCGACTTCCGCCTGTTCGGAGTTCTTGGGGCCAGCCAGATTGATCGCAGCATCTGTGGCGTCGTGGCTCACAACGGCATCTGTGCGACACAAGGCGCCGGCACGGGCGTGAATCCGGAAGACCTCGTTCACAGCCGTCTGATCATTCTTTGGGGCACGAACACGATCGTGACCAACATGCATCTCTGGCCTGTCATTCTGGAAGCAAGACAGCGAGGTGCAAAGATCGTCGTCATTGATCCGGTCAGAACTCGCACGGCCGAAGCCGCCGACTGGCACATCACGCCTCGCCCCGGCAGTGATGCCGCGCTGGCTCTGGGAATGATGCATGTGATCATTCGCGATGGTTACGTCGATCATGACTATGTGCAGAAGTACTCCACCGGCTACGCTCAGCTGGCTGAACGAGTTCAGCAGTATCCTCCGTCACGCGTTGCTGAAATCACCGGCCTGTCCGTCGATGTGATTGAACAGCTGGCAAAGGACTATGCAACAACGACACCGTCTTTGCTGCGTCCTCTGATCGGTCTTGAACATCATCACAACGGAGCCATGACGTTCCGTACGATCGCCTGCCTGCCCGTTCTGATCGCAGCATGGCGCCATCGTGGTGGTGGTCTGTCACGGTCCACTCATGCTCTGCAGTATTCGACGTTGAACATGAAAGGGCTGCTGATGCCCGAACATCATGTTCCGGGAACTCGCACGCTGAACATGCGGGATCTGGGACATGATCTGTGCTCTTCAACGCTGTCACCGCCCGTGCGTTCCGTCCTGGTTTACAATGCAAATCCTGCGGCGACACTGCCGAATCAGCCGCAGGTCCTGCGAGGACTCGAGCGGGAAGATCTGCTGACGATCGTGCATGATCTGTTTATCACCGACACGGCTCGCTATGCCGACTACGTGCTGCCGGCGACCAGTCAGATTGAGCACCTGGATCTGGTGCCCGCATGGGGCCATCACTATCTGTCTCTGAATCGCCCCGCGATTGATCCTCTGGGCGAATCCATCTGCAACACGGAGCTGTTCCGTCGGCTGGCGAAGGCCCTGGGCAGGACGGAATCGTGGCTGTATGACTCCGATGAAGACCTTTTGCGGACAGCCTTGAACAGTGACCATCCGATGCTGAAGGGCGTGACTCTTGAGCGACTGATGGAAGAGGGTTACCTGCATCTGAATCATGACGAAGACTGGCGCCCGTTTGCGAACGGAGGATTCCCGACTCCTTCCGGCAAGGCTCGTTTGTATTCCGAAGATCTGGAGCGGATGGGCATCGATCCACTGCCGTCACCGGGGGCCATCCGCGTTGCTACCGACTCGAACTATCCCCTGCAGCTGATCACCGGCAAGGCGCTGTTCTTCCTGAACTCCAGCTATAGTCACATCGACTGGCATTGTCGTCGCGCGGGGATTCTGGAAGTGTGGATTCATCCCGAGGACGCTGGGCGCCGAGGGCTGGTGGAGGATCAGCAGGTGTCCGTCTGCAACGCACAGGGAAGTGTTCAGGCCGTGTGTCGAATCACCGACAAGGTCAACGTGGGCGTCACATGGATGCCCTTTGGAGGATTAACCGATGCGACTCAGGCTGGCGGCAACATCAACGTGCTGACACCGGAAGAACCCACCGACTGGGCCGGCGGCAGCGGCTTCTACGACGCCTTCGTCGATGTTCGAAGTCAGCAGCCCCAGGCACTGTAGTGGAACTCGCCAGAGTTCCTGCCATCACGCGCACCGTAGTGGAACTCGCCAGAGTTCCTGCTTTCAACTGCGTCGCTTTCCCATCATCAACGAAAACGAACATCGGATCTCTGGCGAGATCCACTACACAGCCTCCCCGGCTTTCCGCTCTCCGCTTTCGGCTTTCCCCTCGCCCTCCCTCTGTCAACCTGGTCATCGTTTTCGTTTCCAAATTTGTCCGCAAAGAATGGCCTCCGGGCGAAGACTCTTCTCAGAGAATGAGTTAGGAGCGACCGCATTTTTGACGAGGCGGAATTCAGACTTCGACGTTTGACAGTTCTTCATGTCCCGTTAACATCGCCGCCCGTTGAGTGAGTGAGGTCCGAACGCGAAATCTGCATCGCGAGTCGGACAAAACCTGTCAAACAAGCCAGTCTAACAGCGACACCCGGCCTCGTGCTTTTTAGGCGATGGAGTGCCCGCGCTTGCGTTCTGCCGCGCGAATGCTCTTTCATTGTCTGTGGCCGCGCTGCGCGCCTGGCGAAAAGGGAGGGGCGCATGACGCAGCCCGTACGTCACGACGACAAACTGACGTCCGCACCAGCGCCTCATCGTGCGCGGGTTCCGGAGCTTCAGCCTGCCTATTCCACAGTCACTGCAAAGTCTTCCGCCTGCGCGGATCATTCTGGTCCTGCTGAGACGATGATCGTTTCGGTGGTCAGAGAGATCGTGGGCGAACAGAACTTCCAGCATTGGTTTCAGAAGCGATGTCGTTTCACGGTCGCTGGTGACCAGTTGCTGGTTCAAGTGGCCAATCCGTTCATTCTCAGCTGGATGCTGCGACGATTCCGCTCCATGCTGACTCGCGCCGCCCAGACTTTGCTTGGCCCATCGGCCTCCTGTCAGCTGGAAGTGGATGAGCGGCTGATGTCCGAGCTGCCGGCGGCGACAGACGCAGCGTCAACGGATGCGGTTGAATCCGTGCGACAGGAAAAGGCTGAGACACCGGCAGTGCCTGCGTCTTCGGAATCATCCACCATCGCAGCTCATCCCGTTGTGCGTTCGCATGCTCGTCGAGTCGACCGGCCGGCGGATGCGGATCCGGCAGGAGGATTGCAGCTGCCTTCGAACCGACGGCGATTTCGCGGGTTCGAATCGTTCGTTTCGGGCGAATGCAACAATCTGGCCGTCCTGGCCGCAAAGCAAATTTCCGCGAATCCTGGCGAACGGTACAACCCGCTGTTCATCTATGGCGGCACGGGAACCGGAAAGACTCATCTTCTGGAAGCCATTTACTCCGATGTTCGTCGCCGGTTTCCGACGAAGAACGTGATGTATCTGACGAGCGAAGCCTTCACGAACTATTTCACGTCAGCACTTGCGTCTCGAACCGTGCCATCGTTCCGTCAGCGATTCCGAAACGTGGACGTGTTGCTGGTCGACAACATTGAATTCCTGGACAACAAGCGAGCGACTCAGGAAGAGTTTCTTCATACGATCGTTCAGGTCAGTGAGCATGGTGGTCAGGTTGTCATTTCTTCTGACCGTCATCCTCGCATGCTGACAAAGCACCGCGAAGAACTGACGACTCGATTTCTAAGCGGTCTGGTGTGTCGCGTGGAATCTCCCGATGAGGAGACTCGGCGGCAGCTTGCGAAGAGTTTGACGGCCAGCATGAAGGCGATCTTCTGTGACGATGCTCTGGATTATGTGCTTCGTCGCTGTGGCAAGGGTGTCCGGGAACTGCAGGGCGCTCTGAATCAGCTCGAAAGTTTCTTCAGCCTGACAGGTCGAAGAATCACCCTCGCTGTCGCGCGCGAAACGCTAGGCGGGATGGAAGACGAGTGCCGGCGACTGGTCCGCATAAGCGATGTCGAGAAGATCATTTGCGAAGTCTTCGGTGTCACGAGCGCGGAGCTGCGATCCGGAACTCGACGCAAAGCCGTCGCGCTCCCACGATCCATCGCCATGTTCCTTTCGCGCAGGCTGACGAAGTCGGCGTATCGCGAGATTGGTTCCTACTTTGGCGGTCGAGATCACAGCACGGTCGTAGCCGCGGAACGACGAGTAACCGAACTGATGACCGCCGGCGACGCCGTCGGCCTCCCCACCACCTGCGCCGGAAGAACCGTGGCAGAACTGGTCGACGAACTGGAACGCCGCCTCATGGCGTCCTGAACCGACGACAGTTGAACCTCGCATCCACGCGGAGCAATTGTCGCGGCACCACACAAATAGCGGCACGGCGCAAGCCGTCCGGTAACCGCAAACTCCATCACCGCGCGGTCAACCTTCCACCATCGCCGAAGCTCACCGTTCCACAACCTCCGCCACCGAGTACACCTCGGTGGAACCCGGTTTCTGCACTACCACGCTCGCCACGAAGCAACAGGCCGGTGTGAATCTCCTCGCGTTCCGGCCCAAGGGGCCATCCGTTTGCCTAGCATGGGCTGAAGGCCCAGGACTGGATTCGAACCATGACCCAAGGCCTGAAGGGCCGACCATTTGCGAATCACGCAAACGGCCGGTCCGTTGGACCTCGGGGCGCATTGGGAATCGCCAACCTGGGCCGATGGCCCAGGCTAGGCAAATGGTTGGGCCTTTGGCCCGGAACACCGAATGCACTCGTTCAGCCCCGATGTTCTCACACAACACACCCGGCCCCAGCCGGTTTCACTCCGGTGGACCGCAGATTTGGCAACTACACCCCCGATCCATCCCACCAAACCTGCGACTCAGGCCTGACAGGCCGACACAACCCTTGCCGGCGGTGTGAGCCGCCGGTGCGGATGCTCATGCGATCCAAAGGCCCGGACGGGCCGACACATGGAGAGTTGGCGATTGTGAGAGTGTGGGGCTGGACAGATCTCCCGTCTTTGGTTCATATGACTCAATCGATTACATCCCGGGTGATCCTTCTCGGTATTGATTTGGGATTTCGGTATGCGATTTATTGGAATGATGGTTTGTGGCGTGTTCGTCGCGGCGATCATCGCACTGATCTTAAATCCCGAGACGGTCCCGTTTGCAGTGTCAGTGGCACCGTGTGGTGTCCTGTTGTTGCTCGTCACTCGATTTGCAGATCGCTGCTGTGTTCCTACTTGCATCTTTTTTCGAACCTGTGCGTTCTCTGGTCTGCTCGCTTTGGGAGTCTTTAGTAGGTCTATATTCTCGGTTGAAGCGGCTCCAATGATCTCAGGGATCTGCTTCTATTTCGGCGTTGGCTTCGTTGCTGCCTCCATTTGCTCGATGATAGGCAACAACAGCAATCGGATTGAACCGAACAACGGCTGACAAGCGTGCTGGTGATCGGCATCGAGGTTGTTGCAGGATCAGACCCGGTGGTGAGTTCGCTTCCGAACAAGAAGGGAACGGTCCGACTCAAAGACGATTCTGGGAGTACTGTTGCAGATGAATGCTGAGACTGAGCGACGTGGAAGGTCACCCGTGTATGGCTGCTATGTGAACTCACTGCTTTTGCCGGATGAAATTCATTACGAACCGGACGAGTTTTTTGTGGCAGGGGAGTTGAGTCATCTGGAAGCAATCGCAGATGTGATCTGCTGGCTTTCCGAGATGTATAACTCCACGCTGTTAGACTTCAACAGCCTCTCGTGGGAGTCGAGGCACATTCTTAAGCGGTTTCAGTTGAAGCGTGTTGGCAGGCTGACGATTGCCTGCGCCCAGCAATGCCGGAAGCGATTCCCCCTCTCCTCTGAAATTGCCGAAGCGTTTGCGCAGCAACTGGGGATCTCGCCGGCTGACGTCATGGAAATTGGTGACTTCTTTGTCCGTCTCTCAAAGAAATTCCCTGCGGAGGTTCCAATGAACCATGATCTGCATTTGTTCGCGCAAACAGCGACTCAGGCCTGACAGGCCGACACATCCCCTGCTGGCGGTGTGGATCGGGAAAGATGGAGGGATCGAATGATCAAGGCAGCAACGTACATGTCTGGTGAGGCCATTCGTGAGAACGACCATGTGTTGTGCGGGAGTATTCGAGGCACAGTGATTCAGGTCATGTCGCCTGGGAGCGTTCAGGCTGCAGCGCATGATTGTCATGAAACCGGTGGCTTCTTGATTCAATTGGCGAACGGGCACGTTCAGCTCTGGATGCGGGCGGATGAAGATTTGATTCTCCTGGGGAGATCCTGACCTCGGTTCTTTTGAACGTTGACAGGCCGAAACTTTGGGGGAGTCCTTCAGTCGGGGCACGTTCGTTCAACGTGCCCGGCGTCTCCCACAACCACCGCCACCGAGTTCACCTCGGTGGAACCCGGTTTCTGCACTACCACGCTCGCCACGAAGCAACAGGCCGGAACCACCGATCAGCGATCGTCCCACCAAAACCTGCGACTCAGGCCTGACAGGCCGAAACACCCCCAGCCGGCGGTGTGAGTCGCCGGTGCGGATGCTCAAGCGATTCAAAGGCCCGGACGGGCCGACACAAATCCATTGACGGAGTGTTGCAGTGCGGACACACTGAGTTCGGTGACTGAAAGTTGACCGCAACGTTGCCGCACTGGTCGCCTGGAATGGGATCGGAAATGAGCGTTCTTTCTTTTCTTCGTCGACTGCTTCTTCGATTTCTCGGCCTGCTTGCGGTGGTTTCGATAATATCAAGCGAGTACGAGGCTATTTTGTCGCGAGGTTCAAACGGGCCACCCGATACTTCGACCAAGTCAAGCGTGGACCTGGTAAAGAAGATGATTGACACCGAGTTAAGCCCTGAAAAGTTGCATGGCTTGTTCGGTAGACGAGATGAAATTCATACCAACGATATTGGCGGCCAACTTTTTGACAGCTACCCGGCTACAGACGCTTGGGGTGTCCCGCTCGTGATCATCAAGCGCGAATCTACCACTGTAGGGGAGCCTGCTACGATTGGCGTGTTCTCGCGGGGACCGGACGGCGTGACGTCCAGCGATGGGAATGACGCGGACGATATATCATCCTGGGGCACGGTCGACAATCCCTTCTGGAAAGAGGTTCATCACAGAGCCTTCATTCGACGCTGGACGAAGCGGTGTGCGTGGGCAGGAGCATTGACGATGATCGCTTCGATTTTGCTTTACGTACGCAGTCGTCGTCGCGCGGCAAAGGGACGCCCGCTTTGAGTTTCCGGCCCAAGGGGCCATCCGTTTTCCTCGTAAGTAGCAGCTCTTCGTTTCGGGGCACGACACATGGCAATGATACCTCAACACGCTGAAAACAAATCCGCAGAGTCTCCTTATGATGCGACCGTCGGGCAGGATAACCCGTACAGGCCCTCAGTTGAAAAGATGTGTTGTGATAAGATCGCTCGGAAGACGATTAGAAGTTCGCTTTGTGCGGGGTGTGTATTTGGAACCGCAGTGTTCATGGTTCTCGTCATGTGTGATTGGGCAGTACTCAAGAGTTTCCGGATGAAAGTACTTGTTGTGGATAACCCATACGAGATAAGCATGAGTCCCTGGAACGGCCCACTCTCGTTAGCGATCTGGCTTGTGTTCATTGCTGCCGCGACGCTTTTCAGCTATTTCCTCCTTCGTCTTCTTTCGGCCGCTGGGATTTGCAGACGTTCTTGTTGACGACCTTGAGCTTGAGTTCGACGAGGCGCAGACTTGTGAATACACTGACGACCGGGGATGATCCCCGGGTCGGCTACGCCATGCAGGATGGCAACTGGAACACCATCGCCATCTGTGACAGCACCGGTTCCGTCGGCGAACGGTACGCCTTCCGGCCCAAGGGGCCAGCCGTTTGCCAACCTGGGCCGATGGCTCAGGCTAGGCAAATGGCTGGGCCTTTGGCCCGGAACACCGAATGCACTGGTTCAGCCCCGATGTTTTCACGCAACACACCCGGCCCCATCCGGCTTCACGCCGGTGGACCGCAGGTTTGGCAACTACACCCCGAGCCGTCCCCCAAAAAACCGCGACTCAGGCCTGACAGGCCGACACAACCCCTGCCGGCGGTGTGAGTCGCCGGTGCGGATGCTCATGCGATTCAAAGGCCCGGACGGGCCGACACATTGACTTGGGGCGGCCCATTGAGATTTGCGATTTCCAGACAGCATGTGTCGACCCGTTCGGGCCTGAGAACTTTGTGATGACTTTGGCGTTGGTGTTTCTTCTGCCATCGTCGGGACTCCGTTCCCAGGAACTCAGCTTTGAACACTGTTCTTGGTAACACCCAACGTGGCTCTTTTCATAGATCAATCACCTGAAGTGGACCCTCAGGGCGACTCTGCGCGTTTGAGTTTCGTGACCGCCCGTCATTGCCAACTCGGCGTGCATCACTTTGTTCGCTGCTAGAAGCTTACTCGTGTTGGGTAGAGCGTCACATCGATCACGTGGCCGCACTTTCGGCTGACTGTGATGCCAAGTTCCACTCCTTCGCCGAAATTGAACTTTGGATCAATGCTCGGCAGAACGAAAGCGTACGTATCAGATATTGGCTCAAAGTTCTCATCGTGGCCTACAGCCACGCTGTTGGCCTCGGAAAATTGCTGTTTTAGAGATGCCGAATCCATTCCAATAAGGCGATGATCAGCCGCGAGCTGCAAAAGTGATCGAGCGGCTTCGCTGCATTTTTCAATGTCAACGTCGCGGCTGTGCTCAGTAACGCCATGTTGAATGAGATCTGTGTGGTCACATCGGACGGCGTATACTGTCGGCCACAGGAAAACGCAGGTGAGATATGCCAGTGCCGCCACGAGTAAGCTCACGCCAAGTCGTCGTATGAGGTGACGTTTCGGAGTTTTGCGACGATCGTCCGTCATTGTGTCGGCCTTACTTTCGCAGCGAACAACTGCGGTAACCCGTGTTCTCGCGATTGACTGTCCATTTCAAATTCGCGTGATCGGCATCTCCGGTTCACCGCTTTGTTCGCTGATTTGCTTTGAGATTGCGGCAACGAATTCAGAAAAGCGCAGCGCATCTGGTCCACTGCACCAAAGGTCCAGTCCTACGACACCACTTCGATTCAGAAAGATTGCAACTTCTTTGCGTTTACGCGCGATAAGAAAATACCAGATCGCCGGAACATACAGAACGACCCCGATCGAAAGAGGAATGGGCTAAGAATGCACAGGGAAGCGACGGCCCAGTGGTAGTGCTTGCTTCGGAGCCAAGATTTGTGAGGAGACGCGTGCAGACCAGAAAGTGGGACGGTGCCCTCGCCTCGAGTTCCCCGAACCGTACCAACGACTCTCACAGAATCAGCGAACAAAGTAAGACGCCGGTCCAGCACGCCCCGAATGCGTTCATGGTATTCTGCAATCATCTCTGGATGGGCCATTTCATTGCAATTCACGTCATCAGCAAAGGGATATTCGACGACAGCACGGCAGTAGATCCTCACCTCAGTTTTGCGGTCAATCATGGATGTGTCAATTCTGGAGCGTCACGGTTGCCAGCCGCTGTAACGAATCGCCGGTCGGGGAAGCCATACGATACCGCAGATGTAGTCGGTGCTATGCTGGAGTTCGGCACCCGGTTGCCACCACTGGCAGCATGCGTCGGCCCTGCCGGGCCTTTTGAAATTTCTGCCAGGCACACCGGGGCCTTACGGTCCCCGGCAGGGGTTGTCTCGACCCGTTCGGGCCTGAGAATCTTGTGATGACTTTCGCCTTGGAGATTCTTCTGCCATCGAGCGGGAACGAGTAAGATCCAATGGCATATGGATGCTGGCATGGAATCACTGCTGCGGTTCGTGACGCCGTTTTTGGTTCAAGGAACATTTCATGAACAGTCAATCTGCCGTCAACAACAAACGTCGTGTGATGGTAGTTCGGTCAGTGATCATGATCGGCTCCGTTCTGCTTATGGCAGGACTCCTTATTGAGAAGAAGGGCATCGGCTTTGTCACCATCAGGTTTGTTGTAGATACTCAGTCCGTTCCTGCAGCAACCGCGGTGCAGATTCGAGACGACGTTTCCGAGGGGCACTGGGAATCCAGCGTCAGAGGCTTAGTTGCGTCGATCGACGTTGAAGCAAAGATGGTGAGCAGCGAACGGCTCTGGGTGACTCACAGAGACGTCGACCTTTCGACTTACAGCCTGGCCTTGACGAATGAAGCAGGTGAAGAGGTTTGCCAGACTTGCCAGATTTCGGCTCTGGTTTCTCCGTCCGGGCTGCATGACGAGGAGATTCTGCAGCCCGTGAAGTTCACGGTGAGGCCTGCTCGGTGACGCAGCCAAGGCCGATGGCCCAGGACTGGCAAATAGTTGGGCCTTTGGCCCGGAGTGTGGGGACGTGGTTGCAGGTGCCTCGTGATTTTCATTTAATATAGCGAAGGCACTGGCTTCTTGAGAGATCGCGAAGAGCGGCGAGGGGTTGACAATGCTTGATCTGTGGATCCGTGGATACCACGCTGTGAGAATTCGTTTCGAATTAGATCCTGAATTGTCCTACGGCTGGATGAGAGTGTCCAATCTCGTTGGCTGCAATGAATTCTTTCCGTTGAGATTCGCCTATCAGACGCCCGTGTTTCCGCAAGATGCAGATGGCTTATTATCCCAAATCGATCAGTTATTGGCCACGGACACACCTGTCTTGTGGACGTCGATGTACTCCGATGTGAGCTTGCGTCTGACGCCTTCAATTCCAATCTTCGATAGTTGCGAGGCGTCTGTCCAAATACGCGGTCTTGGACAGATCGGTTATAGCGGAACGGAAAGTTGTGATCTGAGTATTTCATCCGCAAGTGTAAGCCGAGAATCGATTGTGGCGACTCGCGATCCATTGCTGCAACTCCTGCAGTCGCAATAACGTTTCCGGACAAGGGGCCATCCGTTTGCCTGGCCTGGGCTGAAGGCCCAGGCCAGACGTCGGGAGCGACGACAATAAGTCAAAAGTGAAGGACGTAACCTACCATGGGAGGCCAGCATGAAACTGTGTCAATCGACTAGGTCGAAGCTACTTGTATTCACGATGCTATTTGCGTTCGCAGTCACTATCTTTCAATTCCAGCGTGGCAATCGAGAAGTGGAAAGCGAAGTCGCGGGAAGTAGATCCGCTGATTTCCCAACCCGAGCGGATCACTATTCAGAAAATCTGGCTGAACGAGAATTAGTCGAGGAAATCGCTAAAGAAGGGCACTTAGCGGATGAAAAACCCATGAATTCGATTCCATTTGGAATGTCGTGGATAGGTGATTCATACCCAGACAGTCTGAAGGAACAAAGGACTATCCCGGAGCTCGTTGCAGACCGAGAGCTGAATGGTGTGATATTGACTCCTGATGAAATGCGCGAAGTCCATTTGGAACAGCGAATTGTATTGGAAGGTGAGGCAATTGGGGTTGGCGCTAAATCGGCTACTTCGCTGCACCTTCGATATGGGAAAAGCAGCGATACAGATATGAACAGATCTTGTTTCATAGGAGGAGAGTGGTCTCTACCGCAATTGACAAATGAAGCGAGACAGAGCGGTAGATTTTACTGGGTGCGAATCGAATGCACACGTGTTGATTGTCGTGACATCGATTTCGCCGAGTTTTGCATTGACGATATTAAGATCCTCGGAGCAAGTGTTGTCACAGCTGATGAAGTCGATCAAACCATTCATCGCAGCCGTGGATCGTTAAAGCCTTAATGTTTCCGACCCAAGGGGCCATCCGTTTGCAAACCTGGGCCGGTGGCCCAGGCTAGGCAAATGGTTGGGCCTTTGGCCCGGAATGCGGTGAGAACCGGTGAGAAGAATTGGAGCGAGTTTTCAAACCTTCGTTCCGCCGGCGTGAAGCCGGCGGGGACGTGGTGTTTGGTGGCTGGTGCTTGTAGTTGTCAAACCTGGGCTCAACCGGCGTGAAGCCGGATTGGGGCCGAGGGAGTTTGTGGCGGCTGCTGGTTTGCAGTGGCGAGAAAACTCGTGTGATGGGAGAATTCCCGTGATGGCGTCCGTAAGGGGAACAACCTCAGACTTTTACAGAGTAGACAGAATCGACTCTTTCGTGAACGACGCATCAATGAAGGATGAGGCAGCAGCGTTGATAGGTCAACTTGAGCAGGCGTTCCGCGGCGTGAAGCTTGGTCATGGCGTGGGCCTTTACGAGGCACTCGAAATTGACAGTTACAGCCGAGATGAGGTGCGGGAAAAGGCGAGGGAGCGTGATGAGAAGGATGATTGGACTCGCCTGGGACCTGACGAGCTGCGGGGTAGCTTGACTGCAATGGGCTACTTTGATCCGGAAGGCATGCGGTTTCATCTGCCGGCCTATCTGAGGGCGGAGATCATCAGCCCATTCATTGATGACCTGTTGGTTGCACTGTTGATGGTGCGGCTTGGCGGCGAAGAGTGCCGCCTTTCGCTGCTATCGCACAGACAGAGAAAGGTCGTTCGAGAATGTCTTGTCTACATTATGCATCAATACACAGATTCTCCAGAAGACTGTCCGATGTGCCAGGCAATCCAGGAACGCTGGGTGCAATATCTGGACCAGCAATTGGGTGAATGATCTGGCGCCGTCAACTTTCGGTGCACTGGTCTTTATGACCGAAGGATACCGGTTACCGTCCAGCACAATGACCGAGGTCAGGCAAATGGTTGGGCCTTTGGCCCGGAATGCGGTGAGAACCGGTGAGAAGAATTGGGGCGAGTTTTCAAACCTTCGTTCCGCCGGCGTGAAGCCGGCGGGGACGTGGTTGTGGGTAGCTGGTGCTTGTAGTTGCCAAACCTGGGCTCAACCGGCGTGAAGCCGGATTGGGGCCAGGGGAGTTTGTGGCGGCTGCTGGTTTGCAGTGGCGAGAAAGTTCGTGTGATGGCACAATTGGGGGGAGTGGATCGATCAGCCGTTTTTGAGGAATTGACGGTATGGCATCTGTTCGTGTCGGGCCGTGGGGGCAACTCCCAAACGTCAAACGGGAAGACGTTGTGTACCTTGATCTCCAGGAGAACTGGGATGAGTTCGCTGATGAGATCCCCGATTGGTTTCGGCAGTGGCGGGGGCTTGATGACTGGCAACACAAGCTGGAAGAACTCCTGTGCCTGGAGCTTTGCCCGGTACTCGAAGAGTTTACTCGTCGCCTGTTTGATACGATTGTGCCATGCGGAATAATGCACTGCAAAGTGACTCATCGAATGGAGCCGAGGCGGACGTGGTTGGTCTCTCGCCAGAGGACACGGCAACGCCGAAAATACTCCGTGAAGACCCTTGAGGTGCTGACCCTTTCAGGGACACCTGAATCTCTTATTCTGCGCGGCAGAAAGGCGCGCGTCTATGGCTCGGAAGAGAACGTCAGTGAAGTTGAAGGACACCCGTCGGCGGTACACCGAAGAGTTCAAGAATGAAGCTGTTCAGATGCTGCTGGATGGCCACTCAGCTCCTTCGGTAATGGACCGGCTGGGCCTACCAAATGTGAACATGCTGTACCGCTGGAAGAAGGAGCGAATTGCCTCAAGTGGTGTTGTGGCTGGAAGTCTGGAAGCTCGAGTTCGCGAGTTGGAGAACGAACTGCGACGGGTGGAGCGGGAGCGTGACATCCTAAAAAAAGCGTTGGCCATTTTCGGCCGCAGCGAATAGCGGATGTCTATCAGGTCGTGGATCGGATCATTCAGGCCGGGATTGGGTCAGTGGTGGAAGCTTGTCAGATCCTCGACGTGAATCGAACTGCGTTCTACGCCTGGCGAAGTTCCGATGCGACGACGTTTCAGCAGGACGATGAGAAACTGGCTCCTGCGATACGAGACATCTTTACGAAACATCGACGTCGTTACGGTGCTCGAAGGATTGCCAGCGAACTCCAGGATCGGGGGCACGTGTGCAGTCCAAGGAGAGCTTCGAGAATCATGAAAACACAGGGTTTTCGAGCCATTCAGCCGAAATCGTTCGTCCCGAAGACAACCAACAGTCGGCATCGACTGGGGTATGCAGCGAACCTTCTGGCCGATGCAGAGGCACCAGTTCGAATGAATCAGATCTGGGTCGCTGACATCACCTACATTCCACTCCAGGGAGGTGTCTTCTGCTACTTGGCTCTCGTGATGGATCTGTTCTCGCGTCGCATCGTCGGCTGGGCTCTGATGGACAACATGTCCGAGTCTCTGGTCATCGAAGCTCTGCGAAACGCCATCAAGGGAAGGCAGCCTGCTACAGGGCTGATCGTTCACTCTGACCGAGGCGGCCAGTACGCCGGCAAAGCCTACCGTCGCCTTCTTCGCAGCTCCGGATTCCTTGAGAGCATGAGCCGTGCCGACAACTGCTATGACAACGCATTCATGGAAAGCACGATTGGAACCATCAAGACCGAGCTCGAAATGACCGAATTCAAAGACATCAAGGCGGCACTCAAAGACATCCCGGAATTCATCCGTTACTACAACTTCGATCGCAAACACTCCGCGATCGGATACCACACCCCAGCTCAGTTCGAAAAACTCAACGCCCGCAAAAAATAAGAGAATGACCTGTCCCTGAAAGTGTCAGCACCTCACCTCAAGGCAGGCTCTGGAGAATTCTTCTATCTGCATCAACCGTTGGGGAGAGATCTGGATTTTGTTACGGATGATCTCGTAAGGCGGTTCTTTCAGTCGTTTGGAGGCCTCAGGGACTCCTGTCCGTTCTTTGACTATGATCACTTTGTAGAGCACCCATTTCCAATGGACCCTCTGAAGGAGCGAACAAACTATCGAAGGGAAACGCAATGGCACAACATCCAGTGGATGCATGTGCGTAAGCAGGACTATTTAGTGATAAACGAACAGGGCCAAGTTGGTTACGTTCCAATCGAATCAGAACGTCCGATCCAGCTCTATGCAAAGACATTTGGAGACGCGATTCTGAAATGGCTGAACGATCCGTTGCGAGACTGGTACGTGATGAGTTGTGAATGAACAGCGGGATGGGTAATGAACGCGGCGATCGGCTCACACCAATTGGAGCAGAGGTAATGGAATCCGAATCCCAGAACGAATCGCCGTCCCTGTCGGCCTCGTCCGGAGTCGATGTGCCATACGCCTACATTCTGTGTCACGTGCTGCACTTGAGTTGCTCATTCGGGTAGAAACGGTCGAGTTGAGGACATCGCCATGAAAAGGCTGTTGACGATCGTGTTGTTGTTGACAATTCTCTTCTTGACTCTAGACCCCAAAGGAGACGAAAGGCTTCGCGAATTGCAATCCGCCGATGGGTATATCCGCATCGAAGTATTCGATCCAGGTGAATGCGACGAAATAAGAGTACCGTACGTCCGGTTCGCTGGGTCGGCTGGCGACTCTTGGCTAAATGGCCAGTTCGGGCTTGGTTCATATCGGTGCGGCTACAAGTATGACGCCAATGATGTAGTTCTAATTGAAGCTCCGGGTTGGTTGGCTATTGCTTCGCGAGCGAGTATCTCGCAAAAAGACGAGGAACCAGAGAACAGTATTTCTGTGATAATTGATCGACGGAAAAAACTGTGGTACGGGGTTACACCTTGGAGTATACCAGAGTGCGCCTTATGGCCGGAAATCCTTGCCAGCGTAAAAGCAATTCGATCCCGGACGACACCACGCAGATAAAATGGCTCGCGAGGTTTCGACATTCTGATTTCCAGAGTGAGTGAAGTGAGCTCCTTGGAAGGAGCTTGCACCAGTCTTCATGATCGGAGAGGCGCTGACGATGTTCACTCTCAAATTTGGAGCTATTCTATGTCGCTAGGCACGTCAACCTTTGAATGTGTCTGCCGCCGAAATGGAGAGCAGGCCTTTATGGTTCCAGAAGTCTCCATAAGTGTTAGTGCCCAATTTCGGCCGATAGTTACAAGGCTCGATCTGGAGCATCAACTGAACAGCGGGAGATTGGTGCTGCTATTTCTTGGGTTCGATTGGGACGGGGCTGCTCGAAGGGCATTTCACGCAGCCACAACGTTGGAGAATTCACTTCAAAGTCACGATATCTCGGCCGGGATCATTTGCTTGGGGTGTTCTTCGCAAATCGCACAAATCAGCTGCGAGATTTCAAAATTCGTCAGTGTTTTCTACGGTTCCTTTGTATTCCTGCTAATCGATCGCAACGAAACAATTTTGGGGCACTCTATTCCGCGAGGGAGTCTTGAGGAAATAGTCGAAATACTATTGGAGTTTCTGGAAAATACAGTTCCGGAATAAGGAGTTGTCATGGATAGTCTGTTCGAAATCTCAAGAACTGCAATTCTTCTCATTGTGATTGGCATATGCGGCACACCTACAGCGTCTTTCGCACAAGAATTGGATTTGACGGCAAACCAGATGCACTCTGTTGCGAGAATCTGGAGCATCGATGGCCGTAGAGTTGATAATTGTATCTATTGGCGTAAAGCAAAGCGTTTCGTTGTCCTGAGCGCCCTGTATGGCGTCTGGGTGGTCGACGCTGCGACTGACACACCGAAGGTGCAACGCCTGCCGATCGAACGGCCCGCCTGGATTTGTGAGGCAGAAGATCGATTGATCATTGGGCTTGCGCCCGTTGATGCAGCGATCGGTCAAGTTTCGGACTCACAAATACAGGTGTTTGCTCGCGATCTTTCATCAGAGCGAATGACAGTCGAAGGAATGCCTGCCGGAGTCCAGTTTGCTAGCTGCGTAGGCGATATCGCAGGCGAGACTGTCTTGTTTTGTGCCAGCTCAACGCCGACGAAGGTGGCCGAGGAGGTCGCTGGCGTGAACGCCCAACAATTGGTGCGGATTGGGAACCAAGCGGCGACAGTGATTGGGCGTCGCACAGAGTTTATATCTTCCAATGGGAGCATCCCTGTCTTTGCGCGGCTTCGCGAAGATGTCGTAGCCGTGGGGTTGCAGCCGGCCACATTAGTGTTTGGCAATATTCATGAAGTCCGAGATCTTGAAGTGTCTGCGAAGTTGTCCGGCAACCTCGACGACACAATCGACTTGAACCCGCTCTCAGGATGTACGCGCGCTGCGTTTACAGCCAATCTCCGACGAGCTGCATTCGCAACAGATGAACGACTGTGGATAATTGACCCCATGTCAAAGTCGCTCTTTTCCGTTGATGTTGAGTTGAGTGGTTGTCGATCGATGGCTGTTTTGGAAGATGGGACGGCAGTTTTGTTGTTTGGGAATGGCCTGACTGCTTTGTCGCTTGAGAATTCGGTGACTAAAACGCGACGAAATAGATTGAAGTGGACAATCAAAGAGAGGGGAGCAGAATACATGTGTGGGGCTGTGGATGAGGATGGCAAGATTGCGATCTGCGGGACAGTGGACGGGTATATCGACTTGATCACTCTGCCTCAGAAGTAGAGAAGTAAAATCACTGGAGGAAGTGTCAGGGATGGTGTGAACTCGAGACAGAAGAGCACAAGGAGATGGCCCGCGGTGTGTGAGTTTTCAAAGTCGCGGAGTTGTGATGGAAATCGGGCCTTCGTGAGGAAAGTCTGAGCGAGTTTTCAAGCCCTCGTTCTCTCAGTGTGAAGCCGGTGTGGATGCTCATGTGATCCAAAGGCCGGACGGGCCGACACATTGTCCCGGGGGCGGCACCATTGAGAGTTGCGATTTCCAAAGCAGCATGTGTCAGCCCTGCCGGGCCTTGAGATTTCTTCTGCCAGGCATACCGGGGCCTTACGGTCCCCGGCAGGGGTTGTGTCGACCCGTTCGGGCCTGAGAACTTTGTGATGACTTTGGCCTTGGTGTTTCTTCTGCTATCGAGCGGGGATCTGACCGTACGCCGGTGTGAATCTCCTCGCGTTTCCGGCCCAAGGGGCCATCCGTTTGCCTAGCCTGGGCTGAAGGCCCAGGACTGGATTGGCGCCAAAAGTAAAGGCCTGAAGGGCCGACCATTTGCGAATCACCCAAACGGCCGGTCCGTTGGACCTCGGTGCGCATGGGAAATCGCCAACCTGGGCCGATGGCCCAGGCTAGGCAAATGTTTGGGCCTTTGGCCCGGAGTTCGGTGATTCGCCGATGAGAAGAGTTGTAGCGAGTTTTCAATCCTTCGTTCGGCCGGCGTGAAGCTGGATTGGGGCTGAGCGAGTTTGTGGCGGCCGCGGGTTTACAGTGGCGAGAAAACTCGGGTGACGGCACAATTGTGGGGGGGGGCGATTGGAGAGTCGAGCGCATGATTTCTTTCACGGCCGGCAAAGGCGCTCCAGATTTTCCTCGATGTGACTCTGGGAATGTTTGAGTGCAGTGTCATTGCAAAAGCAAAGGTAGAAGTGCCTAAGGAAGCACTTCTCAAGGTCGTCCTGCGCGCAAATGGATTCAACGGGCTCGTCGGAATCAACTTCCTTTTGGACCATTACGGCCATGTGCTGTCTAATGGAAGGTCGGAGGTACTGGCCTTTATCGGTGTTCATGCGAATTCCGGGAATCACCTCTTGTCCCGGCGACGTTTATGGTGGAATCACTATATCTCGCACAATCCAATGGCTGCCGGTTTCTTTCGACGCGAAGGAATGGCAGAGTACGATCGCTTTCAGAAGTTGAAATGCCAATTGGGATTGCACAACTGGCCAGACGTGATTGGTTGTATTGCACACTATGCCGATCGGCGTACGGACCTGGAAAGGACCGCTCTGGCTCCGGAGGTATTTAGTTGGCTCGGAGTTTGCGAACAAGGATGGCTCGCAATAGATCCCTGTTATTTTCTCGCTGTCATTTATCGATCGCTGTCAGATCTGTTGGATGAGCAAGGTGGGATCGAGATCATCGCGGAAGTGTGAAATTGGATACAGGGGCCATCCATGAAAGACGGCCAGTCCGTCGGACCTCGGGGCGCTATTGGATTCGCCAACCTGGGCCGATCGCCCAGGCTAGGCAAATGGTTGGGCCTTTGGCCCGGAGTGCGGGAAGGGCTGCTGCGGCTCGGCCGTTGGCTCCGCGGCTTCGCGCCTCCGCGTGAGGTTCCCGGAGTTCGTAATGCCCAGCAGGGGAAATGAGTTGTGGGCTTGGCATCAGCTTGGTTGTCACGCGAAGGCGCGGAGGCGCGAAGAGGCGGTGTGATTCGCCGGTGAGAAGAATTGGGGCGAGTTTTCAAACCTTCGTTCCGCCGGCGTGAAGCCGGCGGGGACGTGGTTGTGGGTAGCTGGTGCTTGTAGTTGCCAAACCTGGGCTCAACCGGCGTGAAGCCGGATTGGGGCCGATGTTTGGCGGCTGATGCTTGGGGCTGATGATTGGGGCCGATGGTGAAGCCGGGGTTTGGTGCGGGTGGCGGAAGGACGTTTGAGGAATGCGGTTGGGGTGGCTGGATTCCCAGATGGATTTGCCGGATGTGTTTACCGGATGCGTTCACCGGATGGCTGGCGCCATTCCGCTATTTTTTGGGTGGAGCGGCGGAGGCTATGAGAGTCGCCAGAGGCGGCGCATGATCCATTCGAAGCCGAGGAGGGTGGCGGCGGCGTACATGAGCCAGGCTCGGTCCCACAGTGTTCGCAACTGCTCGTCCACGACAATCGGCTGGCTCTGGTCGGGCAGCAGGGACGGCAATGTCGAGATCTCAGAAAGGCTCAGGTAACGTCCCTGTGTGTCGCGGGTCAGCTGAGTCAGTTCTTCAACGTCCTGAGTCGGGTTCTGAGATTCCAGGTTGGGCAGGACGACGTCCAGGACCGTGTTGAGCACGTCGGCGGATTCCGGTACCGGGACGGAAATTCGATACAAACCCGGTCGCGACGGTCGAAAGTTCGTAATGAACTGCCCGAGTCCTCGGCCGTCAGCGTTCAGTCGATCGGGCACTGTCAATGTTTGTCCATCCGGATCGGTGATCGTCAGCAACACGCTGTCCGAAGAGAGCGGCTTCAGTTGAGCATCATACAGCTGAGCACGAATGGTGACGGGCTGGCCGGGGGCGACTTCGGAATGATCCAGTGTCAGCAGTCCTCGTGCTGTTCCTCGGTTTCGTCGGCCCTGTCCCACTTCACGAATCAGGCTCGTCCAGAATCGCTGATGGCCCTGGGACGACAGTTCGCGCAGTCGCCATGTTTCCGCTGATCCCAGAAAGATGGTTCGCCCGGTACCGTAAAACTGCGACACAAGAAATGGCGGCACACCCAGCTCCGTGCGAGCCCGCGGATTGTCGTACTGCAGCAGCACCGCCGCTCCATCGCGAAGGCCTCGGATGGGATAAGACCGGTAGATGCCCTTGAACTTCTTCCAAAGCTCCGTGGTCGGGTTTCCGCTTTCGTCGGCGATCTTCAAAAATTCCGTCGCAGCACCTTCCGGGGTCAGCACCAGTGGATGTGGTTCGTCGGATCGCTGAGTGATCGCCATTTCCGGAACCATGCGATTCAGCAGCACGGGATACAGCACGCTGATGTCGCGCAGGGCATCAGGATCCTGAGCCAGTTTGGGCGTGTAAATTTCGCCAGCGACAATGACCAGGCCTCCGGAATGTTCAGACACCCAGCGATTCAGAAACGTCTGCTGTTCCGCCGAGAGACGTGACCAGTCCGGGTCGAAGGCCACGATGACGTCGTATTCAAACAGTTCGGCTTCGGTCTTCGGGAACTCCGTCAGCAGTTTGCGAGATTCCTGAGAGACCATGCCGACGTTTTCCAGAGTCACCGTCTGCAGCCACACATCCGATTCGACTCCGCTGTGTCGGTACATTGTATTGCGGACGAACTGGTAATCTCGCATCGGGCCGCTGGAGATGATCAGCAGTCGCATCTTGCGATCCGTGACTTCGACCGTTCGACGACGTTCATTGTCATCCAGCGTCATCTCAGTCAGCCCTTCGGCCGATTCGACTCGCGCGATGAAATCGTACTTGCCGGGAACATTCAATGACTGCGTGAACCGCGTGGTCACCGGGATCGCTTCGTCCGTGATGCGGATGGCCTGCTGAGCCACTTCGCGGCGATCCTTGCCATCGCTTCCGGCCGTCTGCTGAAACAGTCGCAACAGAAGAGGCTTATCGACGGCCGAAGATCCATGCACCGAGACACTGATGTCGAACGGGTCGCCCTGATGTACGTCCGTGGGAGACTGCATGCCGGAAATCCAGACGTTCATCTGAGGCTTCAGGCTGCCGACGCCGACGGAAATCAGCTTCGTTCCCGAACGCTCCGCACGGACTCGGGCCGCTTCGGTTTCAAGGCCCGCGTTGTTACGACCGTCGGAAAGGACCACAACGCCGGAAAGCGTGTTGCCGGAAAGCTGGCCGACCAGCTGGTAGAGCGATTCGCCAAGTCGCGTTTCAGTACCCTTCGGCTGCAGAAGCTCCTGCCATTTCTTCAGCACAGAAGGATCCATCATCGGCTGCTCATCGGCCGATTTTTGTTCGTCGAGAGACACAACGGCTTTGTTGTCCGAAGACGATCGGGACACCGTCTTGTCCGTTGGATCGGAGAATCTGACTTTGCCATCGGACACAATGGCACATGGACCTGCTAACGAACTGTCGAACGTATAGACGGAAACCGCATGGGTCTTGCTGAGATCCGAGAGGACTCCGGATTCCACCAGGCTTCGCACCACCGCAGCCGCTCGGCTTTCGGGAGCTGGTGCATTGGTCGCGGCTGGCGACGTTAGGGCATCCACCGCTGGCCATTGCATCGAGCTGGACGTATCCACAACGATGCCGACGCGAGATTTTTCGACACGACTCAACTGCGTGCGACGCTGCGGATTCAACAGGATCACCACGACCGCCACGATCACCAGCAGGCGCGGAATCAACAGCGTGATTCTTGCGCCGCGTTTCAGAAAACGTGAATCTCGCAGGGAAGTTCGGACCGTCAGCCCGAACAGAATCGCCAGCAGCCCGAAGAACAGCAGGATGCCCGACGTCGATTCCGGCAGATCCAGCTCTGTCGTTTGAAATGTCTGTGTTTCAACTTCCGCGACCGGACGAGTTGCGGCTGGGGTTTCCGTCGTCTTTGCGTCCGCTGTATTTGCTTCTGCTGTTGCCGGTGATGCAGGGGCTGCGGCTGGCGGAACGGATGGTGTCGAACTTGCGTCCTGTCCGGAGATCATCGCGCCACCTCCGGATGATAACTGAGCCTCAGTGAGATCAGCTGTTCGGCGATCAGAGTCACCATCAGAAGTCCCAGCAGCACCCATCGCAGCTCACGGCCGGCGTTAGACCCACCCAGAGCTTCGGCCGAGTCACCTTCAAGAACGCGCACGTGGCCCAGGTCGCCGCCGGACGTGATCAAAGCGGCATCGGCGATCGTCAGAGCACTTTCGGTGGTTGGCACATTCAGAGCCACAGCCAGATCACTCGCGACGCCTTCAGAACTGAAACGTCGAATTCGATAGACGCCCGGACGTTCGGCCTGAGGCACTGTCACGGCAAGTTCAGGATCGGCGGAAGTGGTCGGTGTGTTCGGAGTCGACTTCGTCCCGGCATCATTGGGGTCTGATGGTGCCGGAGCCTTGTTGTCCTCTGTGTTGACGGCGGACGCTTCCAGACGCACGAACGTTTCTGCAACGGGTTCTTCGCCGGGACCAGCTTCGGGCAGGTACACTTCCATCGTTTCCGTGAACTTTCGCGATGGCCACTGCAATCGAAGAGGTTCCGTGAGTTCACGTTGCTCGATCGTATCGACAGGCTTCTGCAGATACTGATGAATCAGCAGGTGCATCACGACAAAGCCTGGAGCCGCCGGCGCGACCGGCCAGTTGCTCCAGCGTCGACCGCCACCGGTCAGAAACGTCAGGACTCGACCTTTTCCCAGAGCATGTTCGAACGCGACCGGTTCACCCGTCTTCAGTCGCATCAGGGTTCGCACCCCGTCGCCACGTTCGGTGTCGTCGTTCTTCCAGTCCGTTGTCACCTGCAGCCAGGAGGACAGTTGCACGGTGTCAGGAAACGGGCTGTCGGGTGTGTTGTAAACAGCAAAGATCGGATGCGGCTCAAAGACCGGCGTGACAAACGTTGGTGTGTCGTCGGTCAAGGTTCTGACAGCTTCCGTTGGAATCGCCTGCCTGACGGTTCCCAGCGGAACAGGAAACAGCTTTTGTTCCGGAGTTCGCAGTGTTTCCGAGTACCATGACAGGTTCGCCTGATCGCCGGGGAACCACACAATGCCGCCGCCGTTCCGGACATATTCCGCCAGCAGCAGAGTCGTGTCGGCCGGCAGATCGCGAACGTTCAGAAGGTACACGCAGTCATACTTTGGAAGATCGCCTGCCGTCAGAGCCTGCGATGCTCGAATATCCGCCGTCAATCCCGTCAGCGCTGGATCGGCACTGAGTGCTGCGGCGATGAAGCCCGCATCGTCCTGCTGACCATCGTCGTCGACAATGAGCACCGATCGTCGTTCGGAAACTTCCACCGCAAGGAAGCGTCGGTTGTCTTCACGCAGAGCATCATCATCGAGCCGTACTTCCACGACGTGCCGTCCTTCAGATTCAAAGGACAGGTCATGAGACACCGGCACGGATGCGCCTGGTTCAATGGAGGGCAGCAGCATCTTTCCCGGCAATGCGGTACCATCGACAAACACGGTGGCTCGCAGACCATTCGCCGCCGATGCCCCATGGTTGACGACCGTGGCTGTTAGTCGCCACAGCACACCCTGAGCCACCGCGAGCGTGTCGGCCGACAGCTGACTGATGGCGATGTTCGGACGAGGTTCGCGGGACACCTGGATCAGATCCACCGTCGCTTTGATGCTCTTCAGTGATTCCAGAGCTTCCGTGACTTCGGGACGATTGTTCCAGTCGGAGGCTCGCAGATCCGTCAGCACATGCACCTGAGGGCTGACGCTTCCATCCGCCGCCAGAATATCTTTGGCCGCCTGAAGGGCATCGACAGGAGACGCCGACCGCCACGAACACGGAAGGTTGCGAAGCCGCGGAGCAAACTCCTGCACGAAGGCGCCGTCGAGTGATCGGTCCGAGACGATGGGCCGTCGAGGATCCGACATGGACAGAATTGTCACGCGTGCCGAACCGCCAGCGATTCGGCTTCCTTCCGTCAGCATGCTTTCCAGAGTCGTGAGGGCTTCACGAAAGACGGTCTCATCACCTTCGCGATCACGCATGGAAAGCGAATCATCCAGAAGGACGACATGATGCACGCTGGCTCCGTGGAGCATCAGCAGGCGACCGGGATCCAGAAGCAGCCGACCGATCAGCAGAACAAACAGCAGCACTGCCAGAATTCTCAGCAGCAGCTGAAGCAGTTGCTCAAGAATGATTCGGCGACGATTAAGCTCTTCGCTCTCCAGCAGAAACTCCATCGCGGCAAAGCGCACCTTGCGATAGCGGAGTCGGCTGAGGATATGAATGATGATGGGAATCAGCACCAGCGCAGCGCCCGGCAAGACGAAGGCCGGGTTCATGAAGAACTGCGAAAGTGATGACATGGAAAAAACGTCTGCGCACAATGGTGCCGAGCAGGAACAGTCGGGCGACGTTCGGTCTCAGCGGTTCGATTCAAAATGACGATCCGGAGAATAGCACACCCTATGCCGAACCCGAAGCGCACGCCGAGCTTTTTCAGATCCTCTCCCGGCTGGCGAATCCGGTTGTTTTTCGATGCACGATTTGGAGGAATTCCGAAAGGCGTCTTCTCCAAAGTAGCGGAAGGGCGCGAGCCCTCCGGTGAAGCCCTGCTGCTCGCCGTGGAGTTCGGAAGGTACGGCTATGGGATTGGGAGCTATGGTTCTTGGTTGATGAACGGGGTATGGCGAGCGGGATGCGTTAGCTTCCCGGTATGGTGGCCTGACCAGGCAGTCAACGACTGAGGACAGTCGTTCTACACAGTGTAAAGCGATTGTCCTCAATCGCTCCGTCACACAAATCACCTGCAGACAGCGAATCGCAGGAGAGCCGCGAACGACTGAGGACAGTCGTTCTACACTGCGATTATTTTTTGTCGTACATTTTTTGTCAGACGAACACAGGGAGAGTTGTTGGTGGGCAAAAAGATGGTGGGGCAAAAAAATGGAAAGTGCAGTGCGAAGTGAGGTTGAGGACTTCTGGCGAAGTCCACTACGGGAAGGCAGGGGAGCCGCGAACGACTGAGGACAGTCGTTCTACACTGCGATTATCTTTTGTCGCACATTTTTTGTCAGACGAACAGAAAGAGAATTGTTGGTGGGCAGAAAGATGGTGGGGCAAAAAAAGTGGAAAGTGCAGTGTAGTGCGAACTGAGGTTGAGGACTTCTGGCGAAGTCCACTACGGGAAGGCAGGAGAGCCGCAAACGACTGAGGACAGTCGTTCTACACTGCCCCATACTTCTGCCATTGGCCACCCAGTTTCACGATGGCTTGCGCCATTATCCTCACCGGAGGGCTTGCGCCCTTCCGCTATTTTTTGGGGGGGAGGTTGCCGGAGCGTTTTAGGCGGCGGCGAAGGCGAAGGGCGTTTCCGACGACGGTGATATCGCTCAGGCCCATCGCGGCGGCGGCCCAGAGGGGTCCGCTGGATCCCAGCAGTCCAAAGGCTGCCAGGGGAATGGCCACGGCGTTGTAGAAGAACGCGAAGAACAGGTTCTGCCGAATCGTGGTCAGCGTGGCTCGCGCGATCGTGAACAGATCCGCGATGGCTTCGACTCGATCCCCCGGAATAACCACCGAAGCGGCATCGATCGCCACGTTGGTTCCTGACGCCATGGCAACGCCGAGACCTGACTGAGCCAGCGCGGCGGCGTCGTTGAGTCCATCGCCGACCATCACAACATGTTGCCCGGCCCTTCGGATGAACTCCGTCTTTTGCTGAGGCGTCGCTTCGGCCACGATGTGGGACGCATCAATGCCCAGCGCTGAGCCGATTTCGTGAGCCGTCGATGCTTTGTCACCGGACAGCATGAAGACCTGCACGTGCATGTCATGCAGTCGACGAACGGCCGATGCTGCATCGCCCCGTGCCACATCCAGGACGTTGATGGTTCCGATCACATGGCCCGCCTGGATGACTCGCGCGGTCGCCACACTGTCGCGTTCGACTCGCACTTCCTGACCATTTACGATGCCTGACACACCACTGCCCGGGATGACTCGGAAGTCGCTCACCGCGTCGATCGTGAGCTTTCGTTCCCTGGCCGCTGCGACGATGGCTTTGGCAACGGGATGCTCCGATGGTTGTTCGACCGCAGCCGCCAGCGCGAGCAATTCCTGTTCAGAGATCTTCTCGACAGGAACGATCTGACTGACCGCAGGATGGCCCGTCGTGAGTGTTCCGGTTTTGTCAAAGACGACTCGCATCGATCGACCGATCTGTTCCAGCGCCGCCGCGCTTTTGATCAGAATGCCTCGCTGGCTGGCCGACCCTGTTCCCACCATCACAGCCATGGGAGTTGCAAGACCAAGAGCACACGGACACGAAATGATCAGCACGGTGACCGCTGAGATGAACCCGTGGGTGATGTAACCGAGCAGGCTCCACAAAGTCAGTGTCATCAGAGCAATGAAGAGGACCGTCGGAACGAAGATCGCGGAGACTTCATCCGCCAGTTTCTGGACCGGAGCACGACTCGTTTGAGACTTCTGCACCAGCTCCGCCATACGGCTGATGGTTGTTTCGTGACCGGACACGGTAGCTTCGATGATCAGTTGGCCTGTTGTGTTCATCGAGCCTGCAACGACAGGATCACCATCGCGGCGATGCACAGGAATACTCTCACCCGTCACAACAGACTCATCCACATCTGAGCTGCCGTTGATGACAACTCCGTCGACCGGGATTCGTGCACCAGGGCGAATCTGCAGCCGCTGACCTTTGACGACCGACAGACTGGGAACGATCGATGACGAACCATCGCTGCTTACCAGTTCTGCCGTTTCCGGCTGCAGCTTCAGGAGTTCTCGCACCGCCGAACCCGCATGCGCGCTGGCGCGAGCTTCCAGCCAGTGACCGAGGCTGACGATGCCCAGCAGACCTGCGGCTTCCGAGAAGTAGGTGGCATGATGGGTGCCAAGGAACAGGTTGATGGCGGAATATCCGAACGCCGACAGGGCTCCGATGGAAATCAGAGTATCCATGTTGGTCGTGCCGCGTTTGGCCGCCACCAGAGCAGAGCGAAAAAACGCAGAGCCTGCGAAGGCCACCACGATCAGCGAGCCTGCGAACATCAGCCATGGCATCATCGCCGGATGCCAGTGCAACGCGGTGGATACCCAATGGAATAACTCAAGGGGAATCCAGAGGCCCAGTCCGACAATGGCTCGATGGCGCCACAGTTGTTCGGCCGCCTGCTGCTGACGTTCAATCTGGCTGCGAGTATCCACGTCCTCGGCGAGTCGTTCCGCCCCGAATCCTCGATCAACGATCGTCTGAATGAGCGAATCGGTTTGAAGATGGCTTCCTTCAATCAGAGCCAGACCGGTCGTGACACTGACGCTGGCCAAAGCAACGTCTGGTCGGGACATCAGTGCCTTCTGAACCGACGCCGCACATCCGGCGCACGTCATGCCGGTGACCTTCAGCTGCAGTGATTCGGTTGCTGGAGGTTTTGTCGATGGGCCGCCGGTTTGAAGCTGGCCGACGGGCTGCGGAGAGTTGGAAGGATGTGGGGATGGGAATCCCAGCTGGACAAGTTCGGCCATCGTACTCTCCTGTGCGAGTTGGCTCAGTCTTCAGTCCGAGCCATCGTACCTCGTGTCTCCGACGCGAGAACACTCCGCAAAAGCCGACAGGCTACATGATACCCTTCATGACGCGAACGCGAATGGCGGTCAGTTGCTTGTCAGACCTGAAGCCTCCAGAAACTGAGCAATCTTCTTCTTGTTGAAGAATCCCTGGTACGCGATTGTTGGCTGATCATGCAGAGAAAACTTGTATCCCGTCCAGGTGCGTTCAATAATCAGAGACTGATCCAATGGAAGTTTGGCGAGCAATCGCGACTGGGCAATGCGTTTGTGCGCCTTCGGTTCCAGATTCTGAAGTTCGGGGTCTGTCAGATGTTCTGATGGAGGAAGTTTCTTCGCTCGCCGCTTGTCGAGCCAATAACCAATCAGGGCGCCGATCAGTCCTCCTGCTGCCATTCCTGTTTGCATGCTGGTATTACCAGCGCGAAGAGCAAACACAGACGTTCGAGTCAGGATCAGTTGCCCAAGGCCCTTGTTCTTTTCCACATTGACGTTTCCATCCAGAAGCAGATAGTCCACCACCGCACCATATTCAGTAACGGCATAAGGGTTCACGGGATCTTGTGACATTGACGAGTCCTCAGATGGCAGCTGGCGAACCGGTTCAACAGGAAGAGCACTTGCGCTGTTGATTCTTGAGGCTCATCGGGGGATTTGCAAGAGAGCGGTGGTGTCGGGCGATGACCGGGTGCAGTCGCAGATTTCGGCAGATCGTAACGAAGTGCCATTCCGGGAGGGCGGTGCTACGGGAAGAAATGTTTAATGGTTATTGGAGATTTAAAATTGCAAAGTGATGGGTTTGGGTCGGACAGAAAATGGGCGACAGAAAATAGTCGCAATTTGCACTTTCCACTGTTCATTAACCATTAATCCTTGAGCTCTCAACACGCGGGCGTCACCAGAAGCACGCGGCTCGGCAGGAGCCTCGCCCTCCCATTTTGACAATCATCCGGGACTTCACCCCGATGACGGCAAGTCCGCGGGGTCTACCGAGTAAGTGACATCGTTGAGTGTCAGGACATGCGACCGCCGGGAGCCGATTGTCCCTGGAATTGGCTGTCATTTCGGAATGGTGTTCCCGCGACAGTTTCGAAGATCAGCTGACAGATCGGTGTGTTGGGATACAGTGAGATGTTGCAGGGGCCGAGGTTGATCAATTCGAGAGTAATTGTTCCGGCAAAGCCAGAATGAATGGTTGGTGCGGTGAAATGAACCAGCAAGCCGCATCGAGCATACGAACTCTTGCCCTCAACTCTGGCAGCAAGAGATTGTCCGTCAACGACAATTGGGAGTTCAACTCGCTCCAGGGTTCGTCCGAGTACAAGTCGGTTTGGGCGCAGTACAAATGGCTGCCCTTCGCTGATCTTAAGCTCTGAGAATTTGATCCGAACAGTTTCGCGAATCCACCGCGCGACAGATTAATATCCAGTGCGAGGTCATCATTGAAGTACGAAATCTCGTCCGCCAGTCTCAGGTCGACGGCTGATGTCTGATACGGACAGTCAATTCTGCCCGCTTCAGGAAGCCTTGGCCGGGGCTCGGGCGAGATGATCAGTCGACGTTCGTCGATCGCTCTGTGGATTTCTCGGTTCGACAGGATCATTCTTCGGAGACATCCTGTTCTGACACCGAAACGATGTCCTGATTTGCTGACGGAAGGATGGCCAGCAGTGATCCGTTCCGACGAATAACGCGGACTCGAACTTTTCCACGATGGCCAGTTGTGCCCCGTACCGTGTGAACTCCGACGAATACCGACGTCTGAAGATTGCCGGAAGGTGGATAGCTGACGGCTACTTCATCACTGAACATTCCCTTATCCAGCTGGCAGGCAAGCCAGCGCTCATCCTGACCTGCGTTCAATTCAGCAATAGACATCAGTGTCACCTTACATGTGTTTTGTGATAACGCCCGCGATTGTAGGCGGTCCTTTTCACGCCTGCAATTCAGGAACCGGCCTCCGAGTCCAGCCATTGCCTGATTTCATCAACAGTCTGGCAGACGGCGAGCAGTTGCAGGCAGCGTTCGGAGAGGAATCCTTCGCGGTGCATGGTTTGGATCAACTGGATGAGTCCATCGTAGAGCCCGTTGGTGTTCAGGATGGCGATGGGGCGGGAGTGCAATTCCAGTTGAGCCCACGTAACGGCTTCGAACAGTTCTTCCATCGTTCCGAATCCGCCTGGAAGAGCGATGTAGGCGTCGGTTAGCTCGTGCATCAGAGCCTTGCGTTCATGCATGTCGGCCGTGATGCGCATGTCGGTGACCTGAGCATGCATGAGTTCCGGGCGAGCCAGATGAGTCGGGATGACACCGATGATTCGGCCACCGACTGGCAGCATCGCATCGGCGATCGCGCCCATGATTCCGGTGCTGCCGCCGCCGTAGATCAGCGTGTCCTGCCGTTGTGCCAGCAGCAGGCCCAGCTCCGTGGCGGCTCGCACAAATTCAGGATTATGGCCTGTTCGAGAACCACAGAAGACGCAGATTTTTGCCATAACGTGTTTTTGCTGAATCGGTTACAACAATTGCTCGCCAGCCGGGAAACTGGACGGCGTCAAACTGGCAGGCACTGCATTTGCATGACAGACTGCCGTAGAAGCCAGCTTCGACGAATGGTGGCGAGTTTCGTTCTGGGCTGCCACTCTCCGGAAGATTGAATTCCCTTCCTTTCACTAGCCTGTCTGACAGTCATGTCTAAACGCGACTTTTATGAGGTTCTGGGTGTTCCTCGAGGTTCTTCGCAGGACGAAATCCGCAAGGCCTACAAGAAGCTCGCGCGCAAGCTGCACCCGGACGTCAAACCTGACGATCCCGATGCGCAGAAGAAGTTTGCCGAGATCACCGAGGCGTACGAAGTTCTTGGCGACGAAGAGAAGCGGAAGAAGTACGACCAGTTTGGACACTCGTTCAACCAGGCCGGCGGCAATCCGTTCCAGGGTTTTCAGGGCGGCGGTGGCTTTGACCTGGAAGATATTCTTGGCGGCATGTTTGGCGGAGGCGGATCGCCATTTGGAGGACGTCGAGGTGCGGGACGTGCTCAGAAGGGCCAGGATGCTCGCGCGGAGATCACAGTTCCCTTCACGGTGGCCGCTGAGGGTGGTGAGCATTCTCTGTCACTGCAGTCAGGAAGCAAGACGGAACGGATCACGGTCAAGATTCCCGCTGGCATTGAAGATGGTCAGACGATTCGACTCGCAGGGCAGGGCAACCCTGGCATTGGCGGGGCCGCGGCGGGTGATCTGCTCGTCACGATTCACGTCGCGCCGCATCCGTGGTTTCGACGCGAAGGCACCAACATTCTGGTCGATGTTCCGGTGACTCCCAGCGAAGCCGCACTGGGTGGAAAAGTCGACGTTCCGACATTGAGTGATGGGATCGTCGTGATGAACGTGCCGCCGGGAACTTCCAGCGGGACACGCATGCGACTGCGCGGCAAAGGAGTCAAATCGTCCAAAGGCGCCGCGCCTGGGGATCAGTTCGTTGTTCTGAAAATTGTGATTCCGAAAGATCTTTCGGACGAGGCGAAACAGTACTATCAGAAGCTCGCTGATCTGAACCCCGTGAATCCTCGTGCGGATCTCTGGCAGTAAGCCTATGTGTAGTGGATCTCGCCAGAGATCCTAATCAAAAA
This sequence comes from Planctomycetaceae bacterium, assembly GCA_046349695.1. GTDB lineage: Bacteria > Planctomycetota > Planctomycetia > Planctomycetales > Planctomycetaceae > SXXK01. The sequence goes on from JAXMBV010000009.1 coordinate 202,700, forward strand.
CGAACGTCGCAGGATCTCTGGCGAGATCCACTACGGTTTCAGGGCGGCTCACCGGAGGGCTCGCGATTTCGGGTTATTTGTCACCGGAGGGCTCGCGCCCTTCCGCTATTTTTTTGCAAGTGTGGAACGAGTAAGACTTTTTTGCCATGTCTTCAGTGACACTCACAACTGCGGTGCTTGTTTCTCTTGTGAGGAGCATCATCGTCGCGTTGCTGGCGCTGGGAGTGGTCTCCGTTCAGGAACGCTGGATCGCCTCCTCGCGATCTCGAACGACGCGACAGATTCGAACGGCGATGGCAATTGTGCCGTTCTTTATTCCGGAACTGCTGATCGGTTTTCATTATCGTCTGACGGCAACTCAATGGACGGCCGAGCTCGGTGGAGTCGCTGGAGCGATGGCCACGGAGTTGCTGTATGGCGTTTTGCAAATTGGTCGAGCATCCGCGGTGGGGCTTTGCGTGGGCCTGCTGCTGCCCCGATCCAGCGTCACGCCGGAAAGTCTGTATTCATGGCGGCTGTTGAAGGGGCGTATCGATTCAGGACGATGGTGGCGAGGCTGGTTGAAGCTGCATCTGGCCGGACCTTGGAAGAGCCGCATTGTCTGCTGGAGCCTGATGACGCTCGTGTCGTTTCAGGAATTCGAAACCGCTGCGTTGATGCAGATTGATCGCTATCCGATTGCCTGGACTGTGTGGCTCTTTGATGCTCATGCCGCCCGGCAGCCGTTGAGTGATTCGCTGCGAATGGTTGTTGGTCCTGTGTTGCTGGAGATGCTGATTCTGCTTCCGGCGGTGCTGCTGATTGGCTTGCACGGGACGCGTGGTTCGACGGAGCGAACGGAGACAATGGCAGATTCGGAACGTGTTGCAAAGGGCGGCGCGTGGACGAACGTCGCGACGGTGCTGGCTGCAATGTTCTTCGGGCTCTTTGTCGTCTGGCCCGTTGTGAGTTTCGGTGCGGAGTCTCTGCAGGGGATTTGGTTTTTGGGTTCCAGTCCAACGCTTGGCTGGCAGGCATTAAGAAGTATTCTGGCTTCGGGGCTCTTTGCAGCGATGGCTTCTGTTGCGGCTTTGAATGTCTGTGAACTGCTGATGACTGGACAGAAGTTTTCACGGGTTCTCACAGGGGTTCTATTGATCCCGGGACTTGGTGGCTCACTGCTTCTGAGTCTCAGCCTTTTGGCCATGTTTCAGTGGCCCGTTTTCCGGATGCTGTATGACACATGGCTTCCGATGGTTCTGGGTCAGACGCTGTCTGTTCTGCCTCGCGCGTTTGCGATGGTGCTGTTGTTGAGGCAATGGCGCAATGAGGAATCGATTCATTCGGCGGAGCTGTTGCTGGCATCGCCTGTTCCATCGGTTCGTCAGACGGGAGCGGGGCTGCTGTGGCGAATGAGAACATTCCGACGAGTCCTCGCGGCGCTCGTGCTGGCTCACTGGTGCTACTGGGACATTACCGTCATTTCGAACCTGAAGCCGATTGATCCGGAGCCTGTCGTTTCAAGGCTCTACAACGAAATGCATTTCGCACGGACGGAGTCTTTGCTGGGGCTCACGGCACTTTCGTTGTTCGTTCCCGTGCTTCTCTGGGTCGCGGCACTGTTTGTCAGCCGGATTTCCGCGTGGGGGCTTTCGGCGGGTGAAAAGAAAACCTCGTAGTGGACTTCGCCAGAAGTCCTTGTTCGGAACGCAGGATGAATGAAGGTGTTTTTGAGGAGAGGAACTCTGGCGAGTTCCACTACGGAATTGGCTGTGTAGTGGACTTCGCCAGAAGTCCTCTAATAAAGGCTGGATTCCGGCTGGGATAGTTCGGCTGTTGTCTGATTCCGATGAATCATCATCAGCGTCGTGACCAGGATGCCAATGAAGTAGCCTGTACAGATGAGGGGAACCGGGAACTGCGCATCCGAGGGGTTCCAGCGATTGAAGTAGATCAGCAGGAAAATGGCCACTGCCAAAACGGGTGCGGAGAAGCCCATCAGAACCAATGTTCGGCGTCGCTGCGAAAGTGCAACGACTGCCACGATCAGGCCCGCGACGGAGTAAGTCGGGCCGGAAAATACAATCGACTCGACGTCGGCGTAGGAAGCAAACAGCCCACCAACGAGGACCAGAAGCTGCAGGGAAAAGGCAATCTTCAGTCCTGTCCCCATTCTGCCTTCGCGACTGATCACAACGTCTTCGACAGCCGGGGCCGCGAAGGGGTTGTCACGAAAGTCGAGGTCGCTCGAATTGTGATTTGGGAACGCGGCCACTTGTTACCTTTGCAACAGAGAAATCCCAGGCGGGAAACGGTGTGAAGGATTTTCGGCAGCGAATTTTCTGAGCTCAGAGTTGTAGTGGAACTCGCCAGAGTTCCTGTCATCAACGACAGTCGTGGGATCTCTGGCGAGATCCACTACAGAATCCTTCACAGCGTTGCCAGGCGGTTGGGAAGAGAATACGGGACATTGCTGAGCCCCGAACCGGCTGGAACTCATCACAGTTTGACCAGTCAGCAGGGTTTCATCAATCGGCAGAATCGGGAGATTTTGACATCGTGCCCCGATCGGCACAAAACTCGGAACTGCGACTGAAGGAACACGTACTCATTGTGACACAGCGGTGAGAAACGTCGATCAAAAGCACTGTGCGCCTGCGGTGCGCGCGGACGGAAATCAGAGCAGGACTCCATTCACATCGTGCTGAGGCATGTATGGTCAAGGTCGCATTAGCACAAACAGACGGGGCGGATTCGCCCAAAGCTCCGAAGGCGACGTTGCAGAAGAAGAAGCGTCGGTGGGGACTGAAGCTGTTTGTTCTTTCCGTGATGCTGCTGGCCGGTGCGCCGAGTCTTCTGTCCATTTCCGGCCAGGCGGGATCCGTGCTCTCGAAGATCCATCCGGAGCTTGGAAAGACCGTTCGATTCCGAAAGCTCAATCTTCACTGGTGGGCTCCGGTGGAACTGAGCGGTGTTCAGGTTGTCGACCGCAGCACGATGGCACCTGTGGCAGAAGACAAAACCAGCCAGCCGGTGCTCGCTGATGCTGCGACGGTAATCACAAAAGAACCGCTCTGGCAGATTGTGCTGAACGGCGGTCGGGGAACGGGCCTGGTGGTCAGAGAGCCTCGCGTTCGCTTCATCGTGCGTGATGGCGTTTCCAATCTCGATGAAACTCTGACGGCCGTCTTCGGAGAACAGAAATCAAACTCCAGCAGCACGTTTCCGGTTCGGCTGCAGATTGAAAATGGCGAAGTGCAGTATTTGAATGCCGTTGCCTCTGCGACTGCTCACGCGGAAGAAACTTCCGAGACGGCTGCGAAAACGGTGACGTACGATTATCAGCCGATTGCCGTGGCATCGCGGATCGCCGGAACGTTTTCAACCATGGATACTCAGCGCTGGATGCCGGACGTCAATCTGACGGCCACCATTCGACAGCCGGGAAAGAGTGATGTGACTTCCGGCGTGAATCGACGCACGGCGAGACTTGCTGCCGGCATTGATGACATCATGGCTGACTTCCCGGCAGTACCTCTGGAAGAACTGTCAGGCACTGATGCCAATGCGGAACCAGGCACGACGCAGGTTCGAGTGATCCTGAATCCTCATGCCGACGATCAGGGACGCCAGCTGATTCAGTTTGGAGCGAAGGACCTTGACCTTCGAGTCGCTCAGCCGCTTCTCACGATGGCAGGCATTTCCATCAGTGCATCCGGAGTTGTTTCCGGAGGCATTGATGCGCGAGTCGCGGGACCGAACTTTCAGGATGGTGTGATCGCCAGGATTCTGCTGGCCGGTCAGGACGTTCGTATTCGCCAGGCCGACTGGGCGCCGGGTGAATGGCTGGCGCTGGGGCAACTGGATGCGTCCGGAGCTGTGGCTCTGGCGGAAGATGGTTTGCTGGTCGATCAGTTGTCGATCCAGTCGTCCGTGATCGAGGTCACGGGCAGCGGAGAAATTCGCACGAAGGCGAGTGACAAATCGGAATCCGGGCAGAAAGTGGAAGTTCATGGAAGCGTGAACCTCGCGCGGCTTGTCACATCACTCCGAAAGACTTTGGGCGTTCATGACGACCTTTCGATTGACGATGGCCGACTGGCCTTTTTGCTGAAGGCTTCTCAGCAGTCCGAAGCGGAAGCGGCCGAGACTGGCGGTTCAGCCGCGTCGATTCGTCCGGTGTCGGCATCGGCGAAGACTGGATCCGAAGCAGGAAAATGGCAAATGAAGGCGACTCTGCAGTCGCTGTCGGCAACTCGCGCGGGTCAGCCGCTTCAACTGGATCCAGCCTTGAGACTGGATGCTGTTGGACCGCTGCACGGGAATTCTGCGGACTTGTCTCAGGCACGTTTGTCAGGCAACTTTGGATCCATCGATTGTCTGCCGGATGGCGGAGCATGGAAAGTTGCTGGACGAGTTTCTCCGGAATCCTTGTTCGAACAGCTGCGGCAGTTCGTTGCGATTCCAGCGACGGGGCTCCGTGGTGAGATGACGTTTCAGTCGCGAGTTGCCTGGGATGAAGCTGCCGTGCAGCTGACGGACGTGAAGGTCAACTCATCCGACCTGAAAGCCAGCAGCCTCGCGCTGAAAGTGATTCCATCGAATCCTGTGACGTCGATGGTCGATGGGAATATTGAGGTGGATGGCACTGGCATGGCTGTCCGAACATTGCTGGCTCCGTGGCACGATGCCAGCTGGCTGTCTGAGCGATCTCATGTGACGATGGGACTGCAGGCTTCGCCATCGCGCGAGATCGGGCTGAAGCTTCATGTGGAACCGCAGAACGTAGCGAACGTGGATCGACCTGGTGTGTTGTCTGTTTCAACGCCGTCGAGTGGTTCTGTCAGGCCTGTGGCTCGGCTGAATGTTCCGGGAATTCCGGGCATGAGTGCTTCGGGAAATGGCGCGGTGAGAGCCGTGCCGGTGAGTTCCTGGAGTTTGCTGTCTCCTTCCGCGTTTGTCGTTGATGATGCAGACCTGCAGGTGGCATTGCTGGCGAAGAACGGAGGACGGGCGTTTGATGTGCGTGAAGGATCGTTGCGGCTTCCGGGGCTGACGTCGAAGCTTACAGGAACCATTGATGTTCCGGCTGATCAGATGCTCGTCGATCTTTCAGCTGATACCAGTTATGACCTGGATGTGCTCAGCAGTCGTGTGTTTGCATCTGATTCGGGCATGAAGTTCACCGGTCAGGGCCAGGATGTCTTTCGGCTGACAGGAAACCCTGCGGTGCTCGGTGGAAGCGTTGCGAACAATGACGGTGCGGCATCAACTGCGTTCAAAGGCAGCGGCAAGATCGGATGGCAGTCGGCCGTGCTGTGGGGCCTGGAAGTTGGACCAGCCGAAACGACGGTGGAGATTGATCAGCAGATTCTTCGCACTGGGCCGATTCGATGTAGTCTGAACGGCGGGGAACTCAACGTCATGCCTCAGTACGACATCGCCACCAATCGTCTCGCATTGGGGACCGGAAGTCGGGTTCAAAACGTTCAGCTGACCCCGGAACTGTGTCGGAACTGGCTGGGGTATGTCGCTCCGATGATGGCGGACTCCGTGCAGGTCAATGGCACAGTTTCAGCAAGGCTTGAGCGATTCCTGTGGAACTTCAACCACCCGGAGAACTCCGATGCGCAGGCTCAGCTGACGATTCATCAGGCTCAGGCGTCGCCTGGATCATCGCTGGTATCATTGCTGGAAGTCGTTGACCTGTTGCGGAAGAAGAATGAAGGCAGCACGTCTCTTGCGGAGCGGTCGCTGATTCTTCCGGAGCAGACGATTCCAGTGCAGGTCAAGCAGGGATATGTTACTCATGAAGGCCTGACCATGGACCTTTCGGGTTATCGACTGCGAACCTCTGGGGCGGTTGGCTTGAATGAGCAGCTGCAGATCGTGATGGAAGTTCCGCTGGAGAAAACCAGCGCCGCCGGGGCAGGGCGGAGTGTGAAGGTTCCTTTGCGAGGATCCATTTCGAGTCCTCAGCTGGATGCGGGCAACCTGCTGCAGAACCTGGGAACTCAGAAGCTGCAGGAACAGATTGGCGACAAGGTCGATCAGTCTTTGAACAAGCAGTTGAACAAGCTGTTTGACAAGTTCTGAAATCTTCTGAAACGGCGCGAACCATGGTTGCGGGTTGAGCGTCTATCTCTGTGCGAATCCGATGCGGGCATTGTGGCCCTTTTTGATTGATACGCCACTTCCAGATTGAGTTGAGCCATGTTTTCCCTTCGATCCTGCGAATCCGAACAGCGAGTTGAGCGAGAGCGACAGTCCGAGCAATCGGAACAGTCCTCGTCGTCCCTCGCGCAATCACGCGCACAATCGTGATGCAGGATCTTCTCGGAAGTGCCCAAAGTGGCTCGTGTCTCCGACGCGAGAACTCCACTTCGAGCGCGAGAACCCCCACTCGCACCGCGAGAGCTCCTGCCGCAGTGATGCTCCGCCTCTCAGCCCTTACGGCGCGTTCGACTTCTGGTGAGGTCGTCAGTCTTTCACACTGACCAGGTTGGGTTCAAATCCCACACGCGTCACTTCGCAATCGTCTGCGGGCAAGCGACGGCAAAAGCAAAATAGCAGAACGGCGCAAGCCGTCCGGTGTCGTCACCGTCTACTCGCGCCTTGCCGCTTGCTGACCAATGGTTCTTCTCAGCGGCCTGGGGCTGACAACCCTGAATTCGAATGCGAGTCACTGCGGGATAGTTTCTGCTGGTAGAAATGCATGGCTTTGACCCATGAGTTCGCAGGTTCGAATCCTGCTCCCGCAACTGTTGATTGGTTTTGGAAGGCGAGTTGACTGGACAAACGGAAGTCATCCGGCTGGATGAGGAACCTGTCTTGAAAACAGGCGGCGAGCACCGCTCGCTTGTGGGTTCGAGTCCCACGGCTTCCGCTCAGATCCTGGCACTCAGATTCGTCAGATCATCGGCCGTCATCACGGCCACACCGGCATCCATAGATTTGCTCAGTTGAGTTCGTGCCTGTTCGATGAGTCGGACCGCATCATCGCGGCGACCTTCGGCGTTTGCGAGTTCTGCTTCAACCAGGCTTCTGCGTGACTGATCCACAAGGCCGCCTTTGCTCTCGCTGTACCAACGCCGAGCCGACGTCAGGTCTCCGGAGCGAACAGCGTGCAGGCAGAGTTCCAGTGTGAGCCCCTGTCGGATTCCGACGGGATAGTTTGTTGTGTGCTTCGACAGCCACTCGGCATAGTTGTGAGCAGCTTCTGAATCACCTCGGTCGAGAGCCGCAAGCAATGCGAGATGATAGGACGCGGTTTGAAACAGTGGCTGCATGCTGTCACACGACTGCAGAATGTCGTGCAGCAATTCACTATCCCAGTCGCGAGGACGAAGGCCTGCCAGACTCTGCGATGACAATGCCGTGATCTTCTGACGATGCATCACAGCCTGACCGCCTCGCCAGACTTCGATGAACTGCATGCCGTCGGTCATGAAGCCGCCTGCCCGCGAAGGGATCGCAGTGACAAGGAAAATCATGGCCGACACGGCGCCAATGTAGGCGCCGTAGAGTCCAGGCTTCCCTGGCACGATCGAGAAGATAAGGCCGCCGACGAGTGCGAGGAGCAGGCTGGAAAGCGGTCCGCAGGTGATCATGCTGAGCAACTGACGACGGATGGGCCGGGATTGATCCGGCAAGGCTGCCGCAAGTCCTCCGAAGGTGCCAAGGTTCCATACGAGACTGAACCGAAGCCCGCTGGGTGTCCGTGTGACCTGAAACGGGCCTGCCACGAACAGGATGAATCGCATTCCCTGCCACTTCGCTCCTGCCAGATGTCCGAGTTCATGGACAGCCAGTATCGGAACAATGCTGCCAAGCATGAAGACCACATCGATCAGTCCAAGCTGGCCGAACTCCTGTCCCAGAGGCGATTTCTTGAGGCCGCCTCCAAGCAGATAACCGATCCCCGCGCCAAATAGGGCGAACAGCACGAGGAACAGAATCTTGCTGAGCGATTTCATTGCCGAGACTATTTCCTCGTAAGGAACCTTTGCAAAAATGCGGGCAACGGAGCAACGCCCATCATTGGATGGTTCTTTCGATTCAGCGGCACCTGAAGACTGTTGGCCATGTGCCACGCCAGGTATTCGGCTTTCTGAGTCTCCAGGCCAGTGAGAAGAACGACCTGTCGCCCGTCAGTGTGGTGTGCACTGATCGTCATTGTTGGGCCACCGTTTTTAGGCTGGAATGATCCGAATTCCAGTTCGATCTCCCGAATTTCTTCCTTCATGAGCTGACGATTGCCTCGCCACGGAACAGGAGCATGACGAATGCTGAGTGATTCTGAATCGATCGTGATCCATGTGGAATTCAGGAATCCTGCCAGGACGTAATACGTCAGCGAGACACCGACGGCGACATGGGCAATCGGGAAGACGACGGCGATCCATTCAATGTGTCCCTGCTTCCCCATTCCAAACAGCGCCATGGAGTACCAGAAGATCAGAAAGGCATCCCAGGCGACGCAGAAGAAGAGCAGGCCGAACAGTGCCGCATGAAACCAGCGAAGGCGGATCACTCGTTCGCCCATCGAGCCTTCCTGTTCCGTAATCCCGCTGGGCCGCGAAGGAGCGGTTTCCGAGTGTGTCAAGACAACGGAACTGACAGCAGCTGGCACAGCCAGTGAATCGATCGTGAAGACGACATCACACTCGCTGCATTTTGCCACCATGTTGACAATGTTGACATCGGCGGCAGAGATCGACCTTTGACACTGAGGACAACGAACATCGAGAACAGACATATCTTTCCTTTCCGTTGTCGAGCCTGAACGTGGGCGGCAGCACGAAGACTCACGGAAAGTACCGTTGTTCGCAGGTTTTTACGAGATTTCCCCAGGGGGACTTTGACGGTCGGGTTTTGTCCGCGTGGACTGAAACGCGAAGTACATCAGAGTCGTGAACTGCCACAGGAACATCGTCCAGAACAGTCCGTCGACTGGAGTACGGATGAATTGTCTGCTGTTGACCACCGACACGCAGACAGCGCCTAAGGTGCTGGTGATGAGTGTAAATGGCACGGCGGAGCGGACCGGAAGCATTCGTAGCAGGACCAGGCAGGCGGTGAGCAGAGACATTCCCACAAGACCGCTTCCCAGGAGTCCGATCAGGAACGTCGACAGGCCGGGATCACTTGTCATCCATCGCGCGGCGGCTTCCAGCATCCGTTCCGTCACTTCAAAAACAAAGCCGAGAAGTATGGGAAGCGCAATCGGAATCCAGAGTTTCCACCAGTGCCTTCGGATTTGTCGGGCCAGCAAAACGCACAGCACATGATGAAGGCCGGCGGCGAGTCCAAAGATGATTCCGGACGCAACCATCTGGTGTCCCCCAAAGATGCGAAACCCTCCTGGGATCATCAGGCTTGAACCCGCCGCATAGGCCGCCGTCAGCGCAAACGGCAGCATCAACGTCAGCAGCGTCAGAGGATGACTGTCTGACTTTGGTAGTGGATCGGTTTCTGCGATCACCTGATAGGGATTGTGGGTCAGAGTCATTTGCACCATGCCCCAAAGACGTGTCTGTTTGCAGAATGCAGAGCGTTTCCGACGTGCTTTTTGTCTATGAGTCCGCGTGTTTCCAAAGTGGTGGCAATTCTTTCAGATTCACTTCGGTTTCGCCGCCTGCCTCAGAAGTTTGGTCAGGAGTCGATCAAGCTGGTTCGCGAAGTCCTGCTTGTTCTTCGCGCTGTAGGCGGCGGGACCGCCGGTTTCCATGCCGGAGCCGCGAAGATCGTCCATGAGGTTGCGGACGGCCAGGCGAGAACCAACATTCTCTGCGTCCAGCACGTTGCCTCGAGGATCCAGGACGGTTGCTCCTTTGGCCACGGCCGCGGCGGCAAGAGGGATGTCGGCCGAGATCACAAGGTCGCCGGAACTCAGCAATTCCACGATCCGCTGATCGGCCACATTCGCCCCAGCGGCGACCAGTTCGAAGCGTATCAGGCTGGACTTTGGGACAAACATCATCTGGTTGGCCACCAGAGTCATCGCGATCTGCAAACGCTTCGACGTCTTGTACAAAACTTCCTTGGCTTCGCCCGGGCAGGCGTCAGCATCAACCCAGATGTGCATGACTTTTCAGCCCTTGTTTGAGTCTGCGAATTTGCTTCCGGATGATCAGAGGAATTCGTTCCAGAACCGGGGATGGACCGAACCGGGATTCAAAACTCTGAGCAGTCTCGTTGATCGCGTCGCTGATCTGATCGCAGAGACGAGTTGCCGTGCTGACGAGTGTTTTTGCGTTGATCCTGAGATCCGCGGCCAGCTTCTGAAGGTGGCTGAGCCCGATTTGTCCCGGATCTGATTCTCCGCCAAGACTCATTGCGAGATGGCGGGAAATGTTGTCGTAGTTCCGAGTACAGACGAGATCATAGAACGGCGCGAGTCGGATTGACTGGCGATCTTCGTACAGAAGTGAGATGTTCTTTCCGTGAGCATCCGCGTTGCCGACAATCAGATTGAACAGGCACCAGTTCACAAGTCGCTGAAGGTCCACGACGGGAAACGTGGAATGACTTCGAAGAATCTCCGCACACTGCTGCAGCGACGGCCCGCCTTCCTTTTGATACTTCGACACCGGACTGATGCCAAGAGCCTGACAGAAATCTTCCTGATGCAGGCGACGATAATGGTCCCCTTCGAAGACTCGGTCGTAACGAGTAATCAGCGCGACGCTGGCTCGCTGTGTCTTCCTCAGGACAATCTCAACGGCAGGCAACCCGATGGCACGTGCCAGCATTGTGACAAACGTTTCGTTCTCCGGCAGATGCGAATAGAAAGGAGATGCAAACTTCAGCAGATGCGTGCTGGGTGTATTTCCGATGGGCACGAAGATGCGACCGTCCTGAACGTGCACCGGCAGTTTGTCCTGAGCACCCGCAAGCGACAGTCGAATGTCATTGCGCCCCGTGATGGCTGAAAATGCTTCGGGCGTTCCAACAGACCATGATGCCAACTGATCTTCGGTGATCTCCTCATAGCGCTGTTCGTCAGAATCGTTGTGGCTCTGTTTGTTTGATGTGGCGGATTGCTGCGTGATCGTCAGCGCGCCAGCACAGTCGCCGCCAATGGCCTTCAGTAGAGCGAAGTCGTTGTCCTGACTGATTCCAAGAGAACGACAGATCTGAAGCCGAACGTTCGCCTCCGGCAGCAGGTTGGCAAAGAAGCGATGACTGGCCGACAGATCGAACGAACCGTCCAGCGGCAGCGAGATCGAAATCGGAAACGAAGAGGGCGAACGAGACCATTCGGAGGAATACTCAAACTGCATCTGCAGAGAATCCCGCAGAGTCAGCGATCCCACAAGCTGTCCTTCGTAATGAACATACAGATGCTCAGTCATCGCGATTCACCCTTCGTGTGAACGTGAAGTTCGAGTCCGAAGAGTTGCAGCACCTGCAGCGCGCGTCCGATCTGGACGGTCGGCTTGCCTCGTTCCAGTTCCGACAGGAACCGAACCCCAACGCCCGCCATGCCCGCCGCGTCCTTCAAAGTCAGCTTTGCCTGCTTCCGTCGCTCACGGACGAGTCGCCCAAGTTGTGTGGAATTATTGATTTTTGTCATTCTGTTTTCCCGCTCGGGAAATTCTTCGTGTCCAGATCAACCTGACCACACGAAAATTCCCGCTCGGGAAAAATATATCGCGAACAACGCTCGGTCAAGAGGAATTGTCCCGTTCGGGAAAAGTGTTGTGTGTTGTGAAAGGAGACGGTCTGCGAATCGACATGTCGCCCATCTCGCGGAGTGAGTGGCACCCAATCAGTCGACGAATTGTGATGCACTGAGGCGGCGATTAGCATTAGGTGGTTCGTATCGGATGCCACCACTTGCAGCAGAGTGAATTATGAGTTTGATCCCATGTTGTAACCCGACATGCCGCATTCAGTTTTCAGAATCATGTACCGTCTGTCCGGTGTGTGGCACGGAGGCTAAGCTACCGGAGGCAAGTTCGGCAGTGGCCGTTTCGCATCAGGCCGGCAGCAAGGTTGTGGAGGCAGGGAGTACACTGCTGAAATCTGTTTTTGTACTTCAAATTGGTCTCAACCTGCTTTTGATCTTCAACATGATTTCAAGGGAAATGACAGGGGAAGCCGTCGGGACGATCGCCCGGTTTGTGATCGAGTTGATCATGATGGCCGCCATTTTTCGAGGTGGCGAGTTCATTCGAACTCTCTGGGTCTTCGGGCTGCTTCTCGGACTAATCCTTCTGGGACGTCATGCAATTGCGGGTCCTGACTCACTGCGATTCATCGTTGTTCCAATGATGCTGCTCTATTGCTACATGATCTACGTCCTGCGCTTTAGCCCCGCGGTTGATGCCTACCTCGCAAGCCTGAAGGAGACTCATGGCGATTTGCGCTGAGGCTTGAATCGAGTGTTCTCATTGCACGAAATAGCCGGTACGATAGATGCAGGTTGAACTTCTCGTCTGGTGCGACAAGCGAAGCGTCGGCGTTTTCGGAAATGCTGCATCATTGAGGATTTTTCATATGCCATCTCCATTTCCTGGCATGGACCCGTTTCTGGAATCACAGGAATGGGAAGATTTTCACACAACGTTCAACACCGTTCTGCGGGAACGACTGGGGCCGGCACTCGAACCGAAATACCTCGTCCGAGTTGAACGTCGCGTCTACCTGGAATCGGTTGGCGGGGAACCGGAGACTATGCGTCGGGCGGACATTGCCATTGTGACGCTGGATAAGCGGCCCGGCGATTCCGGGTCAGCTCTCGGAGTGCTGACTCGTGAGTCCGCCAGCATGACGGCCGAATGTGAATTGCCGATGCCGATTGAACGGCAGGAAACGTATCTCGTCATTCGCGAGCGTGAAACGATGAAGGTGATTACGGTGATTGAACTTCTTTCACCGTCCAACAAGCGCAGCAAAGGCGATGGCCGACATGAGTACATGATGAAGCGGCAGGAGATTCTCTCGAGTCCCACGCATCTTGTGGAACTGGACCTGTTGCGGGGCGGCATGCGTCTGCCTGTCATCGGCACTTTGCCGCCCGGCGACTACTACTGTGTGATCAGTCGAGCGAAACGTCGACCAAAGTGTGAAGTCTATGCATGGACATTGGCCGACAAACTTCCGGTCATCCCGATTCCGCTGCAACACGGCGACCCCGACGCCACCGTTCCGCTGCAGGAAGTTTTCGACCTCGTCTACCAGCGAGCCCGCTACGACCTCTCCGTCAAATACACCGCCCCGCTCGACCCGCCTCTCACGCCGGATGAGTTGAAGTGGGTGCAGTTGCAGCCGAATGGTTCTATTGCCGTCGGGAGTCTGCCAAAGAATTGAATTTCGTAAATCGCCATTGTCACGGGAGCAACTTCAGGAGCAACACCAGTTTGGTGAAACTAAGAGTCACTTTGATTTGACCATTTTTCTGTTGGCAGGCCGGGGATTGCCAGCATGTCTGAGTCTGTTGTGACGACCACACAATTGCCCAGTGACATTGCAATCGCAGCGATCTGAATGTCAATTTGCTGCATCGGCCGTCCCAGTCGTCGCAATAGAGCAAATATGCGACCATACTCCAATGCAGACGATTCGTCGAACGGCCAGTTGACCAGTTGAGACACGCCGTGCCGTAGTTTCCTGAGGTTCAGTTCACGAGATTGACTGCACTCGACTCCCGACCACAATTCTCCGAGAACTGGCATGCAGATGCCAACTCGATTCCCCCGTCGACGTTCCAACTCAGCACGATCTCGAACGCCATTTCGATTATTGATGAACTGCTGTGCTGGCCCGGTATCCAAAAGGAAACGGATCATTTCTCGGACTCGCTCATTTGCTTTCGCACGGCCTCAAGATTCGCTATTCGGAATTCTTCTTCAAACGAATCCGATCCCGCAAACTCAATCGGTTCAATGGTCTTCAACCACGCAGACCATGCAGCCACCGCTTCTGGTCCATCCTGCCATTCGGATTCAGGAATACCCATTCGACTTGACGATGCCGTAACCTCAACTCGCACTTCTGTGCCATCCGGAACATCTTCCGGGGCCTCAATCTCGATTCGCCGATTCTGCACGACCACATTGAACGTCGTCATAGCTGAGCTCCGGATTTTGCATCACTTCCAACTTGCATCATACGGAACAACCTGCCTATACGACAATGAAATCTCTGGATATCGATTACTCGTCCGCGCTCGCCCCTCGGTCATATTCTGCATCGAATTCGGCCTGGCATTCGTCGCAGGATTCCCATGAGCTGTAGTGCTGAATCCAGCCCGTGGCGACGAGATTGGGATGGACGGCAGCTTCCGGGAGCAGTTCTTCAATCAGCAGCCGGTAGGCCTGAATAGCCGTAAAATGAGGACACATGTCGAACGCGACGCCTCGCAGTGCCATTGCGATCAGCAGAGATTGAAGCGCGCTCCAGGCTTGTTGTTCGTCGAGCACGTCGTCGGGTTTCGGCAGAAAGAGCGGGCTTTCGAACAGCCACGTCAGCGGTTCATCTTTGGTGCCATGAGTCACCTCGTCCCACTGTTCGTACATTGCCTTCGTTTCCGGATCGATCCCCGGGATAACTTCATCCCAGCTGCGAGGCTTCCGAGGTTCGATGTCGGTCAACGCAAGTTCGTCTTCGAGCGAAGAAGGATCATCCATCGTATCTGCATCAAGCGACAATTGGCTGATCTGCTGGTTCAGATCTTTCGGAAACAGCTCAAACGGGTCGTCATCCTCTCCACGCTCGGAAGTGAAGTCGGCATCGAAGTGGGAGACTCCATTGTCGTCGAGTGAGATCGCTGTGATGGACAGCCCTCCGACATCGTCCTGGTCCGGAACAGGCTCCGGTTCCGGGTCGGCCAGCAGATCATACTGCTCTTCAAACTCCAGAATCGGATCGACCAGTTCCAGGACGACTCGGCCGTTCTGACTGTACCACTCAAGATAGAGGGATGCTCGCTGTTCTTCGGGAGGCGTCTCTCCACGTTTTCGAGCCATGTAGAACTCTTCGATCGGAATCAGCGGAACTCGGACCATGCGATAGACGCTGTCACCCATTGGCCCGATCTGGTCGTCTTGAAAAGCTCTTTCCAGAACTGGCCTCGGGTTTGGAAGATCTTTCTCACGAACTTCGAAGCGAAATTCACGTCCTGCGAGTTCCCCCTGCAGGTTGCCCACCAGCGAAAGCCTGACCAGTCGCGGCTCGGGGGCGGTGTCTTCGCCATCTTCCGAAGCCCGGAGCACCTCCAGCCATCCTGAGACACTGTTCCGATTCGAGTTTCGGATTTCTCCCCGGAGCACATAGCTTTCCAGACGGTATGCCATTTCACGCCTTTCCGTTATCAGGGTTGTTCATCAATTGGGTGTCGTTGGACGCGTTCAGGTCAACTGTGCGTACTCCGGCGGTTGTGTTCTTTCGAATCTTAGGATTTAAGGGTGTCTATTTCAATCCCTTCGGTGTGAGTGTCTTTTTAATCAGGAGTTGAAATGGCTGGAAGCAGTTCTGGATGCAAGTTGACAAGGAAATGTCATACTTCCGTCGCGAATCATTCGTCCATTAATGACAGCTGCGTCGGGTAAGATTGTCCAACCTGTGAGAATGGGGCTGGCACGAACAAAAGCCAGATCGCTAACGCAGGCTCTCCAAATACGCGATCAGGTCGGCCAGTTGTTCGGGAGACAAATTTCCAACAACTCCATTCGGCATCATCGAGATCTCCTGTTTCACGCGGTCATCGATGTGGTCCTGAATCAGTTCGTGAGAAACTCCGGTGGTGTCTCGAAGTGTCACGGTCTCTGCGCTTTCGAGGACCACGAAGCCGGTGTAGACCTTGCCATCGGACATGGCGAAGGCCCAGGTGTCGAAGCCCTGTGCAATCTTCTTACTGGGCTGAACGATGGATTCAATCAGCTCGGCTCGCTTGTATCGCTTGCCGATGTCAACAAGGTGCGGGCCTTTCGGCTGCTGGCCGTTTGCAAACGTATGGCAGTTGATGCATGACTGCTGCTTAAACAGGGCCTTGCCTTTTTCCGGGTCGCCCGGAGTCGCGGCTGCTCGCTGAGCAATCACGTCGAACGCCAGATTTGCGATGGCGTTAGGATCGTTCGGATTTGCTTTCGGAAGGACGATGGCTTTTTCCTCTTCCTTCATCGCGACGTCCGCTGAAAGTCCGTCGAGATTCACGACGTGCTTCTTCAACTGTTCTGTCAGATGTGCTTTCAGAGAATCATCCGCTTCGGCCATCGCCACTTTGATCGCGTCGGCGATGCGGTCGGATTCGCTCCACTTCTGGCGATCGTAGTACGGGCCGGTGGTGTCTGGACGAGTTCCCCACCACTTCGGGCTGTCGACCGTGAATTCGCCTTCGCGGTGATGCAGTCGAATGAGTGTCGTCCAGACGTCGCGACGCAGTGATTCGTCCCGACTGGTGCTGAGCACTTTGAAGAGACCATCAACGGTCTTCGGATCATGCATGTGCTTCAGCGCGGCAATCGCACCGGCTCGATAAGGCCCGTTCAGGGCTTCCAGACAGGCGTCGATCGCATTGATCTGCACAAGGGCCTTGACCGCCAGATGTGGGATGACTCGATCGGGATCTGGAAGTCGCCAAGCGTCTTTCTTCTCATCCACGGCGAGCGGTTGGGCGTCAGCCCTCCGTGGGTCGCGCGCCGTGGCAAGTTCCAGCAACTTCTTCGCCGCTCTCGCTTCCTCCATGCGTCCCATCGCCACGACCGCCGCTGCGACGACACGTGGGTTGCTGTCGTCGAGCTTCGAAAAGATCGGAGCCGAAAAACCCTTGTCAATCTGAGACTTGCGATCCGTCGCCGCTCGAATGACATGTTCGCGAAGATCTGGATCCATCAGCAAAGAGCCAAAGGTCGCCTTGAACGAATCCCAACTGACCTGGCGCAGAGTCCAGACCGCGGCGATGCGAGAATTCACGGAAGCCGCACGATCCTTCGCCAGCGCCATGAGGCCTTCGGCGATTTGAGATTTCAGATTTGAAATTTCAGATGTTTGGGCTCGAAGGGCTAACGCTCTGCCGCTCGCCAGACGCAGTGCATCCGATGGGCTGCGAAGTAAGTGGATCAGTGATTCAGTGGAATGATCTGCCAATCCGTTAACTCGGAGGGCTGACGCCCTGCCGCTCGCCTTTGTGGAGACGGGATGAGCGACAAAATTCTCCGGCGTGATCATTGCCACGAACCCGACGTCGGGGCGTTCGAATGCGAAGCCGCCGTTTTTCCAGCTTGTGACATACAAGCGGCCGCTGGCGTCGGCGTCCGCGTCGGTCGGGCGAGGAATCGTCAGGAACGTGTCCTGCTGCGCATCAAACGTGGCGCCGTGTTTGGGAAGTCGGTGGCTGAAGACTTCGCTGCGTCCCCAGTCACACGTCAGAAGCATGTCGTTGTAAGGTGACGGCCATCGGTCATCCTGAAAGTACAGTGCACCACAGCCGGATCCTCCACCGTAGTCAGCCAGCGGCGGCATGATCTCGTCGGTGAAGTTGATGTACTGAGACGGGTAACCATAGTTGGCAGTCTGCAGGACGTGCGACAAACGAATGTCCCAGCCACCGCCGTCGTTGGTGTTGTCTCGAGTGAACACGTTCATCGAAGGATCAATCGCGATGTCGACGATGTTTCGCTGGCCCCAGGAGAAGACTTCCATCTCCGTTCCATCCGGGCGAACTCGCACGACACCGCCGCCACGTTTGCTCAGCGTCGTGCCGTCTTTGCCAATCGCCTTGTTGAATCCGAAGTCGCCGACTGCGATGTAGATCCAGCCATCAATGCCCATGCGAATTCCGTTCGTCGTATGGTCAGCTCCTCGCTTGTTGACTTCATCGGTGCTGATGCCTTCGATCAGGACTTCGCTCTTGTCTGAAGTGCCATCGCCGTCGACATCATGAAAGACGGACAGAAACGGCGGATGAAGAACCCACAGAGAACCGTTGTCGTAGACCAGTCCGCGGGGATGATCCATCTTTGCGAAGTCGTTGAACTCGTCGGCCTTACCGTCGCCGTCGGTATCAATGCATCGCACCACTTTGCCTCGCCCCGGGTCTTTGCCGAGCGATCCCTGTTCATCGACGCCGACGAAGACTTCTCCATCGACGGACGTGGTAATGCAGACCGGATATGTCACCTGTGGCGGACCGGCGAAGATGCGGACGTCGAAGCCTTTGGGAGCCTTGACATCTTCAACGCTGGCAGACGCATTGCTTCCTGCGGAGACACCTTCTGGCAAAGGAGGAAGTTCGCCCGGATACGCTTCGATTTCCCAGATGCTGCCCCATCCTCCGCCGTTGGAGCCCTTGAAGGTGATTTTCAGATAACGAGCATCATCAGCTTTGACTTCATCAACGGATAATCCGTTTCGTTCTTTGTTCTTCGAGCGATCCGCCAGCATGGTCCAGTTGTTGCCGTCGGCTGACGATTCAATCGTGTACTGGTACGCTGTGTTTCTTGATTCCCAATGCAGCCGCACGTTGCGAACAGACTGAGCCTTCTCCATGTCGAGGGTGATTGATTCGCCTGCGTTCGGACCAGCCGCGCACCAGCGAGTGTCCAGGCGACCATCGACGGCATTCTTCGCGAAGTTATTCTTTCCCGTTTCTTCGCTGGTGGCTTTGGCAGCTTTGTTGAAGACCAGATTGCCTTCGCCGCAGCAGCCCTGAGTCAGCACGGGGCTGTTCTTTTCGACCTTCGCCGTCGCGAGTGCTCGGATTTCTTCATCCTGCTGAACGGTGATCGGAGTAAAGTCCTTCACGGGATCGCGACCGACCGCCCACAACAGTCCTTTCGTGAACATGTCCAGATAGGTCGGCTCCACCATCGTTTCGTTGTAGTGACCCACGGTTGTCGCGAAGACTCGTGTGCCCCGATAGTCGTTCGTCCAGATGCAGACCTGAGGCTCGTTGTTGTCCTGTCGATTGGCAACGGCTAGCGGGGTTGCCGTGTCAAACACTTTGGCCGCGTGGTAGAGCTCACCTTTTGGCACGACGAAACGTTCGCCAAAGCCATCCATGATCGGATGATCGGGTTTGAGATTTTTGATCGTGTATGAATAATGAGGACCGTGGCCGGGAGACTGGACACCGCAGAATTCGAACCATCGATCATCACCGACTCGATAACAATGCATCGCGCAGTGAATCAGGATCGCCGGCAGACCTTCACGATGAGGCTTCAGGATGCGGTCGACAAATTCCTTGTCGGTCACATGTGCGAAGCATTCGTTGTGAACCACGATGTCGAAACCATCCGCCCAATTCGGATCATCGTAGAGCGGGATCTTTGTGTCGGTTGATGTTCCGCCCTGATGCACGACGGTCCATCTCACGTTGGCTCGCGCGCTGATTCCGCGAGTCAGAATGAGCTTCTGTCGATCGTAATCATGGCAGCATCCTCCGGTGACCAGCAACGCCTGGATCGGACGGTCCGCACTGCCCTTGGCCGGCGCGACTTCAGCAGGCGCCGCCGCAGCGTTGTCCTGAGCAGGGAGCGACTGGATGAGGAATAGTACGGCCAGGGCAGAAAGTAGCAGGCGACAAATTATATTCATGGAGAGACTCGAAGAGCAGGGGGGCTGGAGTGTTGGCAGGAGCTGAAACGGGAAATCGGAATTCCCAATTCGCAGCAGGATCGGCAGAATGATGAACGATGGGACGGCGGCAGGAAACTGAAATCAGGCCGTTGTCCGGCTTTCTTCATGTCGAGGCAGGATCGCCCTGGTCCATGTGATTTTTTTGGGTCGTCGATTCGGACAATCGGCCAGATTGGTCGACCTTCTTTGCCGATCGCAGCATCAGGCTCAGGTCATAGAGTTCACTCAGTTGCCGCAGCCGAGCGGCGATGGCTTCGGGGGACATGTCAGCCGTGTTCATCTCTCGCTGAATCTCGCGTGGCATCGCCAACGGCGTTTAGCTCCATGGTTGATGATTCAGCGACCATCAATTCAGGTGTTTTTTCCGAGATGCTGGTTTTGCCAAGGATGCGGCAAAGATTATTGAGTTCGTCGACCAGCTTTAGTCGTGAAAGAATTGCCTCAGGAGACATATCGACTGTCGCCGAGGCCTGATTAAGAGACATCGGATGGTTCATCATTGGAACTTTCAGTCAGTCGTTCGATGTCATCAAGATCTCTGTGACGCCCGGCAATGCGCTTCATTTCAATCAAGCCATCTCGTGACACAACCGTCAGGTGTCGATCACCGATTTTCCCTTCAAGACGTCCGTCCCAAACTTGCTGAAGTGATGGGCTGACCAGAATCAGATCCAGTGGAATCAGATAACTTCCCATGGCCTTTGACACGCGATGCACCGACGTTGCAAGAGGCGTTCTTGCTTTCAGCGGCATAGGTCCAGCTGGTAGCCAGAATCCCCTGGTTTTGGCCACTTCAAGAGCTCTTGTCAGGTAGTCTTCCGGAATCAGAAGGTCAATGTCCTGGGTAGCGCGAGGGACTCCGTGGACTGCCATTGCAAGGCCGCCGCAGATCGCGTACGGCACTTCCTGTTGCCGAAATTCATCGGTCAGTTCCAGAAGTTCGTTGAGTAGTTCCATTTCGGCATCGCCAACGTAGGATTCTTACTGATACAGCACCAGCCAGATCGCGGCATCGGCGTCGCCGACTTTGACGGTTTTTGTGCCGGGGCCTGCGGACGGTGAGGCTTCGATGGAATCGGCCAGGGTTTCTCCTTTGATGTAGTCGCCCCATTCGGTGACCATCGCATGGATGGAATTGTCGGCCGAGTTGTACTGGATGCGAATGCGATCCGTGATATTCAGGTTGGCATCTTTGCGAAGCTGCTGAACCTGACGCACGAAATCTCGCGACATGCCTTCTCGCACGAGTTCCGGTGTCAGCACGGTGCTGATTGCCACCTGAATGCCCGCGTCATCAGCACAGACCCAGTCGGCCGCCTGTTCGGTGCTGACAAGGACGTCGTCCGGAGTCAGATCTACATTGTTTCCGTCCAGCTGAACGGTCACATTCTGGCCTCGACGCAGAGGACCCAGAACCGTGTCGCCAAGTTCCGGCAGCTTTGTTCGCAGAAGATTGAGCAGCTTTCCGTACTTAGGCCCAAGCGTCTTCAGGTTCGGTTTGTACGCGTACTTGACCAGGGCATCGAGGTTCTGCTGACGCACAACGCTGTGAATGTTCAGCTCTTCACCGATCACGTCGCCCAGGGTCTCGATCGCTGCAGCCGTCTCTTCGGAGGCTGCCGCGAAGTGGAGTTCCGCCAGCGGCTGACGAACTCGCAGATTCGATTCTTCTCGCAGCTTGTGTCCCAGTCGCACAACCTTCTGAGCCGCCGCCATCCGCAGGTTGAGAGCCTCATCGAGCAACGCCGAGTCGGCCATCGGAAAATCGCAAAGATGAACCGATGGGGGAAGGGAAAGCGATTCTCGGCTTTCCGCTTTCCGCTTTCCGCTTTCCTCCGAAAACCCCTCGCCGAAGGCGAGGTTCCGATACATCCTCTCCGTCAGGAACGGAATGCATGGTGCCAGGAGTCGGCAGAGGGTGACGAGCACTTCGTACAGAGTTTCATACGCCGCATTCTTGTCAGTGTCGCTCGCGTCTTTGGAACGCCAGAAGCGTCGGCGATTGCGGCGAATGTACCAGTTGCTCAGATCATCAATAAACTGAGCCGCCGCCGCGCAAAAGGCCGGCGCGTTGAAGTTCGACATTTCTCGATGAGCCACTTCGATGAGTGACTGCAGGTTGGACAGGATCCAGCGATCGATCTCGGGACGAGCAGAATAGCCGTCACTCTCCGAGTGACGAACTGCTGTTTCATCACTCAGAGAGTGATGACTACTTTTTGCGGCTCGTCGACGAAGGTCATCACTCGGCACAAAGCCATCGGCGATCGCGTAGTCGACGAAGAACTTGTAACAGTTCCACAATGGGATCAGGATCTGCCGGCGAGTTTCATCGGCGGGGCCGCTGGTGACGGTGGCCGTTGGCACGCCCTCTTTGGTCTGGTTGATCGGACCTTCCGGAGTTTGAAGGGTGACCGGCTTGTCGGGATGTCGAGTTCCAAAACGCAGATCCTGCGCCGGATTCTGAGCCAGGTACATCCAGCGCATGGTGTCGACGCCGAGCTGTTCAGCGGCTTCTTCAAACCAGATAGCGGTTCCATCCGACTTGTGCATCGGCTTACCCTGTTCGTTCTGAACAAGGCGATGTCCGAGCAGCGTGCGGAACGGCTTCTTGTCTTCGGCGTTTACTGCTTCGTCGTAACGCATCATCGTGGAGAGCGACAGCATCGAATAGAACCAGTTTCGGAACTGGCCAGGGAAGCATTCGGTCACGAGATCCGCGGGGTACCACTTCTTCCATTCTTCGCGGTTGTGGTTGTAGCCCATAGTGCTGAAGGGCACGATGCCGGCATCCAGCCATGGGTTGCCCACGTCCGGAATACGGGACATCAGGTTGCCCGTCTTCGGATTTCGGATTTTGACCTTGTCGATCCATGGACGATGCGGCGTATTGCCTTCGAAATCGTTCCAGCCTTCGACAGCGCGTTCTTTCAGTTCGGCGAGTGAACCGATGACTTCGTAGTCGCCCGTTTGTTCGTCGACCCAGATTGGCAGCGCGAGTCCCCAGAAGCGTTTCTTGGAGATCATCCAGTCGCCCATGTTGGACAGCCATTCGATTTCGCGTTCCTGTCCGTCGATGCTGTCGGGCAGCCAGCGAATCTGGCGAGTCACATCTTTGATCTCATCGCGCCAGTCCATGTTGATGAACCACTCGTCGACCAGTCGGAACACCAGCTCATCACCCGTTCGCCAGCAGTGCGGATAGATGTGAGGATAGACCTCGACGGACACGAGCATGCCTTTGGCCTTGAGCTTCTCGAAGACCAGTTCGGCCGTCTTCGGCGAGATTGCCTCAAGCCCTGTGAACTCACCGAAGCCCTCGTCGTACGTGCCATCATCCTTCAGAGGAGCAATCACTGGCATACCGACCGACATACCGATCTTGTGGTCGATATCACCACAGCCCGGAGCCATGTGAACGATGCCCGTACCTTCGCCGGCCACGACATTCGCATTGCCCCTGGAATCTCGGCCACCGTCGATCACCTGATGCCACTTTGCACCGGACTTGCCGAGATTGTTTTCGTCGACAGGAGAACCACCGTCGGACTGCTGTGCGGGCAGTTCATCGAACGGACCGTCGTACCTCCAGCCTACCATCTCGGCACCTTTGATCGTGCCGAGTTCTTCAAAGCCACCTTGTTCCTTGAAGATCTGTGCGATGGTCTTCAGTTTTGGAACGCCTTCGGGCCATTTCCATTCCGGTCGTCCGAAGCCATCTTTGAACTCGGTCGCCAGTCGCTGGAAGTTCAGGTTGTCCCTGGCGAAATAGTAGATCGCGTTGTCACGCTTCGCCTGAATTTTGATGTAGTCCAGATCGGGATTCACTGCACACGCAACGTTGCTGGTGAGCGTCCACGGGGTTGTGGTCCAGACGAGAAGATATTCCTGGGCTGCTTGATGGGAGTCATGGGAAGAATGTGAATCATGGGATTGAAGTGAGGGCGCATGATTCCCATTCTTCACATCATTCCCATGGCCTTCTCTGCTGATCGGCAATCTCACAAACACGCTCTTATGCGTCGTCAGCTTTCGGCCTTCGGCGATTTCCATTTGCGAATACGCGCTGCCGCCTCGGCCGGACCAGGGCATGACGTCGTGACCCTGATAGACTTTGCCTCGATTGAAGCACTTCTTCAGGAACGTCCAGATGGTTTCGTTGTTCTCCGTGGAGAACGTGAAATAGCTTCCGCCCCATTCCGGGTTACCGAGTTTCTCGACGAGGTGATGAGCCTTGCCGGTGACAGACTTTCCTGATGGTGTGGTGATTGTGACTTCTGCATCGGTTCCCAGATGTTCTGCCAGGGATCGCAGCAGTTCCGGATCATCCCAGTCCATCCAGTAACCAAGTCGCTGTGACTGTTCCGTCTGGCGAGCCGCGAACCGGAGGACTCGTCGTTTGCACTCGTTGACGAAGTTATCGATTCCGTATTCGTGGACTGCTGTCTTGGTTCCCAGCCCGAGCTGTTTCTCCACTTCAACCTCGACCCACAGGCCCTGGCAGTCAAAGCCGTTCTGGTAGCGCTGGTCGTGTCCGGTCATTGCGAAGAATCGCTGGTACGTATCCTTATACGTGCGCCCCCAGGCATGATGGACGCCCATCGGGTTATTGGCCGTGATGGGGCCATCCAGGAAGCTCCATCGCTTGCGACCTGCGTTCTTCTGACGCAGCTGTCGAAAGATCTGTTCGATCTCCCAGAACTTCAGGACGGAATGTTCACCGGAAACGAAATTGCTGTCAGTAACGGGTTGAAACATGGAATGCAGCGAATTGAGTCTGAGGAAAGTGACCGACTGGCCGGGATCGGGCCGTCAGGTGACTGATTTGAAACTGGAAATTTGAAATTTTGAACGATAGAGCCAGGAGTCTAACCGCAAAAAAGGAGCGTGAATACCTTGAGGCGGGAAGCCGGGAATTGCAGGAAACTTGCAAGTCGCGATCCACGTTGCATCAGGTCAAGACGACCTGGCATGGGGACTTCATTTGACGAGGTCGCGAAGCAATTCCGGCAGGACGGCCCATGTATCCATGTAGGTCTGTTCGAGCGGCACGTTGATATAGAAGTGGTTGTGCAGGAACAGCGGCATGTCGGGGATCGGCTGGCCGACGGCGAATGGTTCGATGTAGGCCGTCTTGATGGGAGCCGCCTGGTAGGCCGCGAGTGTCAGTTGTCGATCGGCGGGCAGTTCAAATGGTTCGTCTGTGATCTCATCCCAGATGGCTTTGTGAATTCCCTGAGGATCACGTGGCCCAGGCGGAAACGGGTCGATCACCAGCAGGTTGATGTTGTCGTATAGCAGATCAACGGTCTTTTCAACGAAGGAGCGTAACGCATGACGAGAGTCTTTGTTGCCAGGCGAGACGAGTTCTACCACGGCAACCACTTTGCCAAGTGAATGTCGAATTACGACTCGATTTGCCATGGCCGCATAGCGTTCCACGTCGACGGGAATTACAAACTGAGTCTTCGGCTGCGGTGGAGCTTCGGCGAGCATCGTCGATCCACCGACTGGCGAAGGAAAGCGGATATCATTCTGTTGAAGGGTGACGACATCAGGCTCTGGTCCGCCGATGATCTGTTCGGCCATCGCAATCATGCCCTGAGGCAACAAACCCGCGTTAAGCCGGTCCATGATCGCTGCGATCCACCGATAGTGAAAATTGTGATAAATCCCTGCCTGAACCTGGGACCAGTCGTGCATTGGCATTTTCCGCACCTTCTGTTCGATGTCTCACACGATTCCATGAGTGAGGATTGTATCCAGAAACAGAACCGAAGTCACAAGGGCCATCGTCGTCTGCTCATTCCTGCTCGTCCCACATGTTGACCTTCGAAACCTCAATATCAATCGACACCGGAGCATGGTCGCTGATTTCGAGTCCGCCTTCGCGGTGGATTTGAGCGGACTTGAAAAGAGGTCGTGCGGATCTGTTGCACAGGAGGTAGTCGATGCGCCAGCCTCGGTCGAGTTCCCTCGCGCGGCCTCGGTTGGACCACCAGGAATAGGGACCCTGGATGTCGCCGTGATGTTCGCGGACAAGGTCGTGCCAGCCTGACTTCAGGAGTTTCCCGAACCATTCTCGTTCGTGCGGCATAAACCCTGAAGTGCCTTCGTTGGACTTGGCGTAGAAGATGTCCTTTTCAGTGTGAGCCACGTTGATGTCGCCGCCAAAGAAAAACGGATGGCCGTCGCGGCGAGCCTTTGCCCATCGCTGGAAACTGGTCATCCATTTTTCCTTGATCGCCTGGCGTTCCGGTCCGGAGGAGCCAGACGGAAGGTAAACACAGGCGAAGTGGATTCCTCGAATCTCGACCTCCAGCAAGCGTCCTTCGTCGTCCTTTGATCGTTCTGTGAGTCCTCGTTGACGGACTTGAATGGGCGTTCGAGACCAGACGGCGGTGCCTGAATACCCAAGTTTTTGTGCTGGATGCCATTCCACATGCCAGTCCGCCGGGGCTCGGAATTCGGCAGGCAGTTGGTCCGGAGTGGCTCTAACTTCCTGTAGAAGCAGCACGTCGGGGTTGATGGCTGCCAAATGTTCACTAAATCCTTTGCGTATGGCTGCTCGCAGGCCGTTGACGTTCCATGTGGTGATTCTCAATTAAGCCGCCTTGTAAATGGTGTCCTGGGAAATTGGGGAAAACTGCGTTGTCCAGTAGCATTGTCTCGATCGGCTGAATTATTCTAATTTTGTTTGTGTTTGATGGGGCATTGCGTCAACAATTCCGGATTGTTGCAAAAGGCGGGATGCAGAAAAGGGATGGTTTGGTTGAGGCCATCCGCAACCCTCAGAAGAATGGAACGGCAAATCATGAGCGTAAAGTCAGTATTTTCCGCAGCGACCGTGTTGGGTCTTGCTGCTTCAGTGACAGCAGGTTCGATGTACGTGACATCGAATGCGGCAGTCAATCAGGAAGCAGCTGCGACTGATGAAGCCGCAAAGACTCCGGTTGTGCCAGAAGTGTCTGAACGACCTGCTGCTCTGGCTCCGGACAAAATTCGTCATGAGCGATCTCAGGAAATTGTCCTGGATGCTCAGGGTGGTTTTGCCGGTCAGTTGTTTGCAATGACTGGTGTCGACACGACGGTTCCGGGTGCTGAACTGTCTATTCGAATTCTGCAGGACGGGGCGTTGGTGGCGGAAACGACCACCGATGCCACTGGACGATTTGCCGTGACCGGGCTGAAGCCTGGCGTCATTGGCATTATTGCTCGTGGCGAGGCTGGGTTGCTCCTCTTCGGGGCTCACGCGGTTGAAGCAACTGAGCAAAAGCCAGCGGCTTTGGAAACTGATCTGCAGTCCGCTCTGATTGCTCAGGACGACGTTCCGCTGGCCCGTGAGTTGATGCGTGCGGCTATCGGGGCCGAGGAACTTCGATTTAAAGGTGCTGCCGGCGATGATGATGCAAAGTTCTTCTCTGGAGAAGGTGATGCATCGACCAGCCTGCTTTCACACCGTGTTCAGCTGGGACAGGACGGTGTTCTCCGAGGTACAGTCAACGTACTGGATCCTCGAACCGGTAAAAACCGGGAAGTTCTTGATGAAACCGTGTATTTCCTGCGAAACGGGGTCGTTGCGGCTTCAACTAAAGTACAGCACGATGGCTCATTTGAGATCGCCGGGCTGGAAGCTGGCTTGTACAGCGTGATTGGTGCCGGCAAAGACGGTTCTTTCGCGATGGGGATTGAAGTTGTTAGCTTCGAAGCGGCTCAGGCAGAATTGAAGAAGGGTGCCTATTCGCCAGTTGCGATCATGGCAACACTCGATCTTTCCGCGAGTCCAATTGGTCCGAACAACTTGAACTCTGAGAACTTTGATGAGAACCTCGGTGGCGACGGTGGTGACGGCAGTACTCCTCCTCCACCTCCAACTCCTCCAGCCGGAGCTCCGGCAGGCGGAGGTGCCACTGGTGGCGGCGGCGGCGGTGGTGCCGGCGGCGGCGGCGGACTCGGCGCACTGCTGGGTGCTGGTATCGGAGCCGGTCTTGGCTACCTGGCTGGCAACGACAACAATTCATCCAGCCCAGGCAACTAGTCTTGAGCTGAACTAAGAATCCAAAGGGCTCTGGAGTTTCCAGAGCCCTTTTTTGTTGATGCAGGCGGGATGGCGGCGACAAGTCGCATCCTCGCCGGATTTTGGAGAGTCCATTACTTCTTTGGACGGAACGCCTGGCACTTCTCCGGGTGGGTTTCGAGCCGCGGGCCTTCAAGCAGGTCGATGCAGTACGGGATCGCGGGCATGACAGCTCCCAGGCATTCACGGATGGCCCTGGGCTGTCCAGGCAGGTTCACGATGAGTGTTTTTCCTCGGATTCCGGCTGTTTGACGACTCAGGATGGCGGTTGGAACCTTCTCGAGTGACACCTTCCGCATAAGTTCCCCAAACCCCGGCATCATTTTCTCACAGACGTCTTCCGTGGCCTCCGGAGTAACGTCGCGGACGGCAGGTCCGGTGCCTCCGGTGGTGACTATCAGGCAGCAGCCGAGATCGTCCGCCATTCGCTGAAGTTCCTGGGCGATCAGATGCCGATCGTCTGAAACGATCCGATATTCCGGTGACCATGGGGAAGTCAGGATCTCGGTGAGGTATTCGCAGATTGCGGGACCTCCAAGATCTTCGTATTCACCTCGACTGGCCCGGTCTGATACGGTGAGCACCCCGATGCGGGCGGCATGAGTCATAAAGCGGCACTTTCATGTGGGAATCTGACGTTTGACAGAGCAGTGGAAAACTGCCAAGTCGGGTCGTCAAAAGCTTCCCAATCATGGCAGTCCGTCTATCATGCAGCAACATCATTGTGCTCAGGCAACGGACTGCTCCTGAATTCGGTGAACAGGTCAGTCAGGTCTCACCGTAACCCCCACCAGCCAACGCTGCGAATGATGCAGCACTGCAGACTGCAGAGCAAACCATGTCCAACACAGCGTCTCTTCCATCAGCAGCCCCGGCGTTTCTCGGCGGCGCACCGGAAGTTCATCCCAATGGTCATTCAGCAACTCCGACATCGACTCCTGCAAAGCTGGAGCTGGGAACGCAGAATCTGGAGTTCGCAGAAAGTCAGCTCGAGAGCTATCTGCGCGATCGAAACTCCGTGTCGCCTGACTGGCGCGATTACTTTGATGAGCTCAAGGTGGTGGATTCCGGGTTAACGCCGGAAAGCATGCAGGTGCCGTTTCAGGCAGAGAGCATCTTCCGTCGTTCTTCGTCAGCGGTGCGTGTTGATCCCGGGACTTCGGATGCGGTCATTCTTCAGGAACGACTTGAGCAGCTGATTCGAAGCTATCGAGTCCGCGGTCATATCATTGCGAAGATCGATCCTCTGAATGCCGAGCGTCCGCGCCCTGCGGAACTGGATCCTGCATTCTACGGCTTCACTGAAGATCACATGAGCCGCAGTTTCTCGACGCAGTGGTCCGGTGGTCCGGACGTACGAACTCTGCGGGAGATGGTGACGTGGCTTCAGACAACCTACTGTCGTTCCATCGGTGTGCAGTTCATGCACATTGATAGTCTGCAGGTCCGCCAGTGGCTGCAGGATCGCATGGAACGCACCGCGAACCGTCTGAAGCTTTCTCGATCGGAGCAAGTGCGAATCCTGGAACGACTCAGCGAAGCCGTCGTCTTCGAAGAGTTCGTTCAGAAGAAGTATGTTGGTGCGAAAAGCTTCTCACTGGAAGGTGCTGAAAGTCTGATTCCGTTGCTTGATATGGCCATCGAGCGTGCGGGAAGCCAGGGCATCGATCTTTGCGTGATGGGCATGGCTCATCGTGGTCGACTGAACGTCCTTGCGAACATCATGGGAAAAAGTGCGTCGAAGATCTTCCGCGAGTTCGATGACGTCGACCCGCAGCTGAAGATGGGGCGAGGCGACGTGAAGTATCATCTCGGTTACAGCAGTGACCGAATGACGTCATCCGGCCAGAATGTCCACCTGACGCTGTGTTTTAACCCAAGCCATCTGGAGTTCGTGAATCCCGTTGCACTGGGCCGTCTGCGAGCCAAGCAGGATCGGAACGGCGATCGGGACCGCAAGAAGAGCTTCTGCATTCTGATCCACGGCGACGCTGCCTTTGCAGGCGAAGGTGTCGTTCAGGAATCGCTCAATCTGAGCGAGCTGCCTGGTTACCAGACCGGCGGGACTCTGCACATCATCGTCAACAATCAAATCGGCTTTACGACGTCACCGGCAGAATCACGCAGTTGCACTTATGCCACCGACGTGGCTCGCATGCTGCAGATTCCGATCTTCCATGTGAATGGCGAAGATCCCGAAGCGGTCGCGCATGTCGTTCAGCTGGCGATGGACTTCCGGCAGAAGTTCCAGCGCGATGTGATTATCGACATGTACTGCTTTCGCCGTCGAGGCCACAACGAAGCGGATGAGCCTGCGTTTACTCAGCCAACGATGTACCAGGTCATTCGTGCTCGCCAGACCGTCTTCAACAGCTTCCTGGAATCTCTTGTCAGCCTCCGCGAAGTGACTCGCGAAGAAGGTCTGGACATTATGGCGAAGCGTGCCCAGGCGCTGGAGGCGGAGCTGCAGGAAGCTCGCAAAGAGGGCTTCAAGTACCTGGAAGATACCGGCGGCGGTATGTGGAAGGGCTACTTTGGCGGAACGGTGAAGCATGCGGATTCGCCACCGACCGGTGTGTCTCGTGAATTGCTGAAGAAGGTGATGTTGACGATGTCGACACCGCCTGCGGGCTTCACGCCTCACCCGAAAGTCGAAGCCGTTTTGAAAGCGCGTCGCGACATGGGCAACGGCGACGCGATGTTCGACTGGGGCGGTGCAGAAATGGCTGCCTTCGGAACACTGGTGGCCGAAGGAACTCGTCTGCGATTCAGCGGTCAGGATGTTCGTCGAGGAACATTCTCGCATCGACATGCGGGCTTGTATGACAACCGCGATGGTCATGTCTGGATTGGCCTGCAGGACATCGCCGCGCGACCGGACATTGTGGACATCTACAACAGCCCGCTTTCGGAAGTTGGCGTGCTGGGATTCGAATACGGATACAGCCTTGATTGTCCGGATGGTCTTGTGATCTGGGAAGCTCAGTTCGGCGACTTCGTCAACGTGGCTCAGGTGATCATTGATCAGTTCATCGCGAGTGCTGAAGACAAGTGGAAGCGACTGAGCGGACTCGTCATGCTGCTTCCGCACGGTATGGAAGGTGCCGGACCGGAGCACTCCAGTGCTCGCCTTGAGCGATTCCTTGCGATGGGTGCTGAAGACAATATTCAGGTCACCAATCCGACAACGGCAGCACAGTACTTCCACCTGCTGCGTCGACAGACGCTGCGCTGGTGGAAGAAGCCGCTGGTTGTGATGACTCCGAAGAGTCTTCTTCGATCAAAAGACGCCTCATCGCCGATGAACGAACTTGTCGATGGCACGTTCCACGAAGTTTTGGGTGATACCACGGTTAATCCGGAGAAAGTCACCCGCGTTCTGCTCACATCCGGCAAGCTTTACTACGAGCTCGCTGCGTACAGGGACAGCCTGAAGCGGGACGACGTGGCCATTATTCGGCTTGAGCAGCTGTATCCGTTCCCGGCACAACAGCTGGAAGCGGAGCTTGGTCGATACTCGGAGAAAGCAGCGTTGTTCTGGGTCCAGGAAGAGCCTCGCAACATGGGAGCGTGGGGATTCCTTCGAACTCGGTTCGGCGAACGGCTTCTGGATCGTTATCCTTTCCGCGGAGTCACTCGACCGGAAGGAGCCAGCCCGGCGACCGGATCCGCAACAAGTCATAAGATCGAACAGCAGAACATTCTTAAACAGGCGTTTGAACTCGAATGAGCACTCAGGAAATCGAAATCAGGGTTCCTCGACCGGGCGAATCCATCTCCGAAGTCATGATCGGCGAATGGTATGTTCGAGAAGGACAGTACGTTGCAGCAGACAAGAACCTCGTGGCGCTGGAGTCGGACAAGGCAACGTTCGACGTTCCTGCTGCGAAGGGCGGAATTCTGACTCGCATTGTAAAGAAAGCGGGCGAAACGGCTCAGGTCGATGAGATCATCGGTTACCTGACGCCAGCCGAAGCGCCGGCATCGGAAGCACCGAAGTCTGCGGCTCCATCTGCCCCATCGGCTCCGGCACCGTCGAACGCACCAGCTGCTGAAGCAAAGGGTGCCGGTCACGTGATGCCTGGCGCTGCGGCGATGATGGCAAAGAACAATGTGCCTGCAGGTTCCGTTCAGGGAACCGGCCCGGGCAATCGTGTCACTAAAGAAGACGTGATCCGAACGGTTCAGCAGGGACCGGTTCGAGTCGGTGGCAGCCGTGAGACCGAGCGAAAGCCGCTGAGCCCGATTCGTCAGACGATCGCAAAGCGACTTGTGGATGCACAGCGAACGGCTGCATTGTTGACGACATTCAATGAAGTCGACATGTCCTCCGTCAAGAAACTGCGTGAATCGTACAAAGATGTGTTCGAAAAGAAGTATGGCGTGAAGCTGGGCTTCATGTCGTTCTTCGTCCGAGCCGTTGTCGCAGGTCTGCAGCAGTTCCCTCAGCTGAATGCTCAGATGAGCGCTGATGGAAAGTCGCTGACGTACTTTAACTACTGCGATGTCGGTATTGCGATCGGCGGCGGAAAGGGACTGGTCGTCCCGATTCTTCGCAACGCGGAAAACATGAGTTTTGCGGACATCGAACTGGCAATCGTTGAATACGCCGTGAAGGCCAAGAACAATCAGATTGCTCTGGAAGAGCTGGAAGGTGGTACCTTTACGATTACGAATGGCGGCGTCTACGGATCACTCCTGTCGACACCGATCGTTAATCCTCCTCAGAGCGGCGTGCTGGGCATGCACGGCATTTTTGACCGACCGGTCGCTGTCAACGGACAGGTCGTCATTCGCCCGATGATGTATATTGCTCTGACCTACGATCACCGTGTCGTTGATGGACGAGAGGCCGTCTCGTTCCTTAAACTGGTGAAGGACCTGATTGAGGATCCGACACGACTGATTCTGGAAGTGTAAACTCTGAACCATCTGCGGGTGGTTTTTGATTTTCGAACCGCCAAGTCGCCGAGATCGCCGGGTCTGTTGATGACCAGTCAGGGCGGTCCCGGCGCCTTGGCGGTTCCCATTTTGATTCACTCAAGTATTGCTGGGTAGGTTCATGTCCGAGTCATTTGATCTGATCGTTGTCGGTGCTGGTCCTGGCGGCTATGTGGCTGCCATTCGTGCGGCCCAGCTGGGAATGAAGGTCGCCGTCATCGAGCGAGAACCGAAGCTCGGTGGAACCTGTCTGCGAGTGGGTTGTATTCCGTCAAAGGCACTGCTGGAGACGAGCGAACTGTACGAGAAGTCGAAGAAGTACTTCGCAGAACGCGGCCTGATCGTCTCTGACGTGGCGCTCGATCTGCCACAGATGATGAAGCACAAGGATGGCGTAGTCAGTACGCTGGACATGGGCATTCAGGGACTGCTGAAAAAGAACAAGATTGAACGCTTCTTTGGGCATGGTCGCTTGAAGGGCAAAGGCGTCGTTGAAGTGTCCGGGAATTCTCCGGCGACGCTGACGGGTAAGAGGATTCTGATTGCCACGGGAAGTGTTGCGTCTTCGCTGCCAGGCATTCAGATCGACGGAGACCGCATCGGAACAAGCACCGAAGCGCTGTCATGGCCGGAAGTGCCGAAGCACCTGGTAGTCATCGGAGCCGGAGTGATTGGCCTGGAACTGGGCACCGTCTGGCGCAGGCTGGGAGCCTCGGTGACGGTGCTTGAATATCTGCCTCGCATTCTGCTGGGTGTGGATGAGCAGGTTGCGAATGAAGCAAAGAAGATCTTCGAGAAGCAGGGGCTGGTTTTCCGGCTTGGAACCAAAGTGACGTCTGCCACCGCAAACGGGACGGTCTGCACAGTGACCGTGGACGGCGCGGATCAGATTACGGCGGATCGAGTTCTTGTGGCAGTTGGTCGAAAGCCATGTATTGAGAACCTTGGACTGGAAGACGCCGGCGTTCAGACGGACAAGCGAGGATTCATCCAGGTCAACGCGGCCTATCAGACCACGTCGCCGGATGTTTATGCCATTGGCGACGTGATCGGCGGCGCCATGCTGGCTCACAAGGCGGAAGAAGAAGGCGTCGCCTGCATTGAGCGTATGGTGACCGGTTACGGACACATTAATTACAGCAACATTCCGGCCGTCATTTACACGCAGCCGGAAATCGCGTCCGCCGGTGCCAACGAAGATGCGCTGAAGGCAGCAGGGGTCAAGTATCGAGCGGGCAAGTTCAACTTTGCTGCGAACGGAAGAGCTCGCGCTGCTGGTCATACGGAAGGATTCGTCAAGGTTCTGGCCGACGAAGAAACAGATCGTGTTCTGGGAGTCCACATCATTGGTGCCCACGCCGGTGAGTTGATTCATGAAGCCGCGGTCGCGATGGAATTCGGAGCCAGCAGCGAGGACATTGCTCGCTGCTGCCACGCGCATCCGACTCTGTCCGAGGCTGTGAAGGAAGCCGCGATGGCCGTTGAGAAGCGGGCCATTCATTCATGAGGGGTGTGGTGTGAGTTCTCCGATGACCAGGATGGAACTTCCTTCGGCTGTGCGCGATTTGCTCAGCCGGGTGAAGATGCGTATTCGACGCGACTCACTGGCGTATGGATGCCTGCTGGCGATTACTCTGGCCATTGTCGTGTTCTGGTCAACGACCGCGCTGGACGCCGGATGGTTTCTGCTGCAGCGACTTGAGCTGCCGGTCGGGTTGCGGGCGATCATGCTGGCGATTCTTCTTCCGTCGGCTGGATGGCTGCTTGTTCGGCGAGTCGTGTATCCGATCATCCGCCGAGTGCGTGACGTGGATGTGGCTTTGCTGCTGGAACGTCGATTTCCGCAGTTTCGAGATCGGCTGGTGCTTGCGGTGGAGTCTTCAAAGGGGATTCCCTGCGACGGGCCACTCGCTGCACCGATGCTTCAACGATCTGTTGGTGAAGCGGCAGAGCTGGCCGGGAAAGTTCAGGTTTCGGAAGTGTTCGAAACTCGGGCGATCAAAAGAATGGCCATTATCACCATCGCGCTGTTTGTCGCGACGCTGATTCCGGCGCTGCTTGATCCCGGTATGGTGCAGCGCTGGTGGAATGCATTTGTTCGATGTGAAGAGATCTATCATGATCGGACGACGGACATTCACGTCGTCGCGATTGCGCAGCCAGGTGATCGCCGAGTGGATTTTTCGGTCGTCAGCGACGTGATGACATACCGACATCCGCGCGGTGCTGATCTGGAACTCGAGTTTCATGTGCCGGAAGGCGGACCGGAGAGCGGCGTTGAGTGGATTGTGCCGGAGCGAATTCGAGTCGACTTGATTCGTGCCGACGGGACTCGGAGCCGGACGTACGTCTCTCCGTCATCATCGCGCGGTTTTCGTTATGTGGTCAGTCAGCTTCGGGAGGCTGTTGAACTGGAAGTACTGGCCGGCGACTATCGAACGCGCGTTCCATGGCGCGTGGAGGTGGTTGATACTCCGGGCCTGGATACGATTGAGCTGAACTGTGAGTACCCGGAATACACGGGCTGGAATCAGCAGCGCGAGCGATCATTGAAGGTGACGGGAAGTGAAATTCCGCTGCCTGTTGGAACTCGTTTTGAACTGAAGGCGAATTCTGCAAAGACGTTGCAGGCTGCTCGAATTGTGACCGAGCAGTTTGAGGTTTCTGGCGATCGCGAATCTTCGAAAATCGTTCTTCGAGACGGTCGGACGATTGAATCATCGGGGCAGCCGCTGATCTCGAAAGACGGCGCGAGTGTGATTGCGTCGGTGGAGCTGTTTGGAGTTCCGAAGCCCGCAGCCGAACCTTCCAAAGACGGAGTGAAGTCCGCAGAACAGTCGGGCGAGGCCGTGGAATACTGGAAGGACGGAAGGCTTCGCATTCCATCGAATACGAGCCTGCGGTTCTTCCTCCACGATGAAGACAACGTGATGTCGGTCAGTCCCGAGACTCTGCGTGTCCAGGGTGTTGAAGATGCCGCGCCGGTCGTTGTTGTGCAGCTTACGGGCATCGGCAATTCGGTCACTCGTCGCGCGAGAATCCCGATTGCAGGCAGGGTTCGTGATGACTATGGACTGCAGTCGGCTGGATTTGAGTTTCTTGTGGACGATGAAACGTCATGGCGTCCGCGTCCGTTCCGAAGTGCACCTGCTTCCTCAGCCACGGAGTTTGAGCTGGCTCGCAGTGCGGACGAACCGTTTGAGTATTTTGAACTGCAGCCACTGGAACTGTCGGAGGGGCAGTCGCTGACACTTTCGGTGGTTGCGACAGACGGAAATCCGTCGCCGGGCCCCGGGCAGACTCGAAGCACTCCGTTTCCCTTCCAGATCGTCAGCGACGAAGAGCTGCTGTCCGTGTTGTACACTCGGGAAATCGGACTGCGCACGCGGTTCGAAGAAGTGATTGCTCAGCTGGAAGAGATTCAGAAGGATCTTCAGTTTCACGAGACTGTCGCTTCACGTGTGGATGGTGCCGGAGCGGGAGCGAAGGACGAGGATCGAATCAGCCTGTTGACCTGCGCGACTCGCAGCGGCAACAGCCTGCGGCGTCAGACAAACGAACTGTCGTCGATTGTCGAAGGATTCGAGGAGATCAAAAGGCAGCTGGTGAATAACGCGATTCCTCTGAACAATGCGGAAACGATGCAGACGAGCATCATTGACCCGCTCAGGCGTGTCTCGGGTGAAATGATGGGGCAGGCGGATCGTGCACTGGGAGCGTTTCGGGTTGCTGCCATCGAGAAGCAGGCGTCGCAGTCGCTGGTGAGCCAGTCGAGTGCTCAGGTGTCTGAAGTCATTCTGGTGCTGAAAACCATTCTGGAGAGTGTCCGGGATATGGCGGAGTTCCATGAGGCTCTCAGAGATTTGAAGCAACTTTCCGATGAGCAGCGAAAAATCTTTGAAGAGACGAAGAAGCTGCAGAAGAATCAGCTGTTCCAGGACCTGTTGAAATAATGAGGTTGGCCATGCTGCGATTCGTGTGCGGTCTTTTGGGTGCGACACTTTGTCTGAGTCAGTGGACCCTGGCCGTCCTGCAGCAGGATCCACCGAAGCCTGCCGACAGGAAGACAGATTCCGGCGAACCGAAGGATCCAAAGGCGGTTCTGGACGAACAGATGGCAGTCAGCGGACGATATGCCAGGTTCGAGCGGATGCTGATCCAGATGGCCGACGTGCTTGCTCGCCAGGATCCCGAACGGGCCGACTTGCTGCGTCGCGCGATTGCTCAGGGGCGTGAAGACACGGTCAAAGAAGACATTGAGAAGATCGTTGAGCTTCTGGACAAAGGTGATCTTGGTGCGGCATCCGAGAAGCAGGCCGAAGTCATGGAGAGCTTTCAGACTCTGCTGAAGCTCCTGCAGAGCGAGGATCGTCGCAGCAGTGTTGAGCGGGAGCGAGAGCGACTGAATGGTCTGCTGAAGGGTGTGAACAATATCATTGCAGAACAGCGATCGGCACGCGCTGCCACGCAGAATTCTCCGGCTCCTTCCAACGCAGCTCCCGGACAGCAGCGTGCAATAGATGGATCGGAGAAGCTGCTGGAATCGATCAGGGAACATGACAGCGAAGAGGCAGAGAAAGAAGCCGGACAGAAGGAAGACGGTGAGAAGTCGGGCGAGCAGTCTGGTGAGAAGTCGGGTGAAGACTCCGGAGACAAAAAGAGCGGTGGTGACGATTCCGGAAAGAAGGGCAGTGAGTCGGACGGCAAAGAAGGAAAGTCTTCCGACGGCAAATCAAAGGATGGCTCACCAAAGAATGGTGAGAAGAATGGTCAGGAGAAGTCAGGTTCTGAAAAGTCCGAAGGCAAATCGGACAGCAAGTCGGAACAGAATGCTGACGGAAAGAAGTCGGATGGTCAGAAGTCCGGACAGAGCTCTGGTCAGAAAGGAGAGCAGGGGCAGAAGGGAACATCGTCTCCCCCGCAGAACACACCTCAGACTCCCGGACGTGATCAGATCGAGCGTGCACAGCAGCAAATGGAGCAGGCTCTGAAGGAACTTCAGGATCAGCAGAAGGACAACGCTCTGAAGGACCAGGACAAGGCTCTCGAAGAACTGCATGCTGCTGCGGAAGAGCTGGAGAAGAAGCTGAAGCAGCTGCGTGAAGAAGAAAAGGAAATGGTTCTTGCTTCGCTTGAAGCTCGATTCCAGAGAATGCTGGCGGCCGAGACGCAGATTCACGAGGGAACACTGGCCCTCGCCGTCACGCCTCAGAAAGACTGGCTGGATGCTTCCTATGGGCGTTGCCGTGAGCTGGCTCAGCAGCAGACGGAACTGGCGCGTGAATGCAGTCAGACCGTTGGACTGCTTCGTGAAGACGGCAGTGCGGTTGCGATGCTGCTGGCCGTGGAGGATATTGAAGCCGACATGCAGTCTGTCAGTGGCTGGCTTCAGGAATCGAATGTTGCGGAACTGACGCAGTCCGTTCAGAAGGACATCATTGAGTCACTCAAGCAGCTGATCGAGACTACTCAGCGCGAAATGCAGGAGATGAAGAATCCCGAGCGTCAGCAGCAGCAACAACAGCAGGGTCAGCAGCAACAGTCTGCACTGGTGGAACTGATGGCCGAGATTCGCGTTCTGCGCAATCTTCAGCTTCAGGTGAATCGCCGAACCAAGCAGGTGGACCAGATCCTGCAGACGTCGCCCGCTGCTGATCAGGGGCCGCTGCAGAAACAGATTCGTGAACTTGCTGATCGACAGCAGAGATTGATCGAAACTGCGAAGGAACTTGCGAAGCAGGCTGAGAAGCAGGGACCTGGATGAGTGTCTAACATGCTTCGGATTGGTTCGATCCAGCTGAGCCTGCCTGTCGTCCAGGCGGCCTTAAGCGGATACAGTGACTGGCCGATGAGGGCTCTCGCGCGCAAGCTGGGCGCGCCGTACACGATCTGCGAAGTGATGATTGAGTCCTTCGTGACTTCGCTGAAGGACCGCTCGAAAACGCGCCATCATCTGCTGGTGACTGATGATGATCATCCTGTTGGTGCGCAGTTGATGGGATCTGAGCCGGAAGAATTTTCGGCGGCAGCGACGAAGCTGGTGGAAGCGGGCTTTGACGTGATTGACATCAACTTTGGCTGTCCGGCAAAGCGGGCATCCGGTCGATGTCGGGGTGGCTATCTTCTGGGGCAACCGGCGACCGCGATCGAGATCTTCCGAAAGGTCCGCGATGCGGTTCCTGAGCGAATTCCGGTCACGATGAAGATGCGTCGCGGTGTCGATGATTCGGAACGAAGTCGAGAGCAGTTCTTTGAAATTCTGGACTCGGCATTTGCTTATGGGATTGCGGCTGTGACAGTCCATGGGCGTACTGTGGAGCAGAAGTATGTGGGCCCCAGTCGCTGGGCGTTCCTGAAGGAAGTGAGGGCGCGGCATCCGGAGCGAACTCTGCTGGGAAGCGGAGACCTGTTCACGGCAGAAGACTGTGTTCGAATGCTGAAGGAAACCGGCGTTGATGGGGTGACCGCAGCGCGCGGTGCGATTGGGAATCCCTGGATCTTTTCACAGGCGGCCGCGCTGCTTCGTGGCGAACCATTGCCGTTACCTCCAAGTGTGTTTCAGCAGCGAGACGTGATACTGGAACACCTTCAACTGGCGAAGATGGTGCTCCCGGCTGACCAGGTCATCCGGCAAATCCGAAAGTTCTGTATCTTCTATTCCGCATGGCATCCGGATCCAGTGGCAGTCAGGGACTGTTTCGTCACGGCCGGGGACGAAGAGCGTTTTCAGAAAGTTCTGCAGGACTGGTACTCTGAAGACCGAGCCGGGCAGTATCCGGCCAGGCCGGGCAACGTGAAAGACACCGGCTGCAATCCGGCCACGGCTGACGAATGGTCCGCTGGGCCCGCATAAACTGTGCAAAATGTGCAGGATTCGGAGATCGACGTTTGGCAGGCATATGGTTTCCCCGCGTTTCTGCCAGGGTCCTCTTTGCGAAAATGCAAAAAGTGTCTACAACCTGTACAAAGTTCGCGTACTCAGGCCTTGTGATCACTGATTGCAACTGGGTGATGTGATGGGAACATTGCTTACCGTTTGTGTTGTGTTGGATTGATGAGTTCCGAGTCAGGGTTTGATGAGCTGGATCAGGTGCCGGGAACTGCGGTCGAAAAGACGCGTTCGCCGTTGCACGATTCTGCGCCGCTGATTTTGCCTCTGGATAAATTGCCGGGTGTACCGGAATTTGTCCCCGCGCGAGGGCTCGCAAGTCCTCACAGCCAGACCATTTGGGCCACGATGTTTCCCGGGCGTCTGCAGGTTTCAGGGACGATGGAACGTCGTCTGCGGCTCGACGATGGCGACTTGCTCGTCATGCATGATGACAATCCTTCGACGTGGCAGCGCGGCGATCATGTGGTGTTGATGCTGCATGGTCTTGGTGGTTCGCACCAGAGCGGGTACATGGTGCGGCTTGCGGCACGGCTGACATCACAGGGTGTTCGCACATTCCGACTCGATCACCGAGGATGTGGGGCAGGGGCCAGTCTCGCTCGTCATCCGTATCACGCGGGACGGACGGATGACATTGCTTCGTCGATCCGTCTGATCGAACGACTCTGTCCTGGTTCACCAATTTCCGTTGTTGGCTTCTCAATCAGTGGCAACATGCTGCTGAGGTATCTGGGTGAGAATCCGGAATCGCTGCCGTTCAGCCTGTTCCGCGCTGTGGCGGTTTGTCCGCCCGTGGATCTGCACCACTGTGCTTCGCGATTGAATTCGAGCCTGTCTGGCCAGAGATATGACTGGTACTTCACTCGCAGACTGATCAGCCACATTGCCGAGACGCCTCAGTGGAGAGACGATCTTCCGCTGGCCTCGGTGCGTCGTCCTCCTCGCCGCCTTTACGATTTCGATGAGCTCTATACTGCTCCTGCGTCAGGGTTTTCTTCAGCAGACGAATACTACTCGAAGTCATCTTCGAAGCACGTGATTGGTCGCATTCGTGTTCACACCACGATTCTAGCGTCGCAGGACGACCCGGTTGTCTGTTCTGAACCGTTGATGAATTTGCGACTGCCTCCCAACGTAACGCTTTGCATGACACGCCACGGCGGTCATCTTGGTTTTGTGGGACGTTCGGGAGTTGACCCGGATCGTCGCTGGATGGACTGGCGATTGATCGACTGGCTGTTGACCTAGCGGAACAGTTCATCGCCGAATGGATGAAGGGAGCCCAGTCCGCCGGATTTGGGTAATGCGTTGACGTAAAGCTCGGCCAGTTTGAAATCTTCGTTTGTGGTCAGCTTGATATTCATGGGCCATCCGTCGATCACATGCACAGGATGGCCGGCTGCTTCGACCATCGATGCTTCATCCGTTGCGTCCGCCAGCCTTCGGCAAATGGCAAAGGCCTTTTCCAGGACGGACCGTTCAAAGACCTGCGGCGTCTGAGCCTGAACCAGGCCCGTGCGGTCGACCGTTTCAGTGATCGTGCCGTTAGAGCTGACTCGTTTCACTGTGCTGCTGATCTTCAGTCCGGG
Organism: Planctomycetaceae bacterium; assembly: GCA_046349695.1. Lineage (GTDB taxonomy): Bacteria > Planctomycetota > Planctomycetia > Planctomycetales > Planctomycetaceae > SXXK01. The sequence goes on from JAXMBV010000009.1 coordinate 243,765, forward strand.
AATCGCTGCCTTGTGAGTCTGAGCGGCTGCAAAGATCTCGTCGATCCATTTGGAAGAGAGCAGGGGGCGAGCAGCGTCGTGAACGGCGATGTAATCTGCTTCCGGCTTCACGGCCTGCAGTCCATTCCTGACGCTTTCCGCGCGGCAGGAACCACCGGCGACCAGTGAGATATCCATGAAGGCCAGGTTGGGGCGAAACGTTTCGCGGAACCAGTCCATGTCGTCCGGCGCAATGACGAGGATTGTCTGGCAGACATCTTCACGGCTGAGGAAGTGTTCGACGGTGCGCACCCAGACGGGACGTCCCTTCAGGTCCACAAAGGGTTTCTTTTTCTGAAATCCGGTCATGCGCGAGCTGTTGCCCGCTGCAGGAAGAATGACAGCAAACTTCGCCATTGCGTGGAGTTCCTTTGTCCCTGAAACACAAGTCCGACAATTGCAGTGAGACTGTCCGTCTGGCGGTGAACCTTTGATGTCTCACACTGGTCGGGATGATATCGATGTACGGTTCAGTGATGAAATCTGCGAAACGAAAACCAGTGTGTGCAGTCCGGCGAGAGCTTTGGGATCACTGAACGGATGCTGTCTCGTGTTGAATTTTGGCAACATGCTGGCATGGGGAGTATCCCTTGTTGGCGAAAACAGGCAAAGGGCCGAGTCGGATATGGCGACCTCTGGCGCTGATGCGGTAAATTTCGTGGTTCTTCCAGCCTGTTGTTCCCACCGTGTTCCCCGGTTTGCTGCTGCTGACAGAGCATTCACAGAGAGATTTGGTTGAGCCTGATATGAGAAGACTTCTGTTGCTTGGTTCGTTGATGATGGCTCTGGGCTGTAGCAAGGGACAGGATGGAGCGGCAGGCGATGCAGCTGCCGCCGGAGGTCCTCCGGCCGATCCACCGGCGCTGGTGAAGGTGCAGACGATCGAGCAGAAATCAGTCGCTCCGGAATTTCTGGCGATGGGCAATGTGCGTCCTCGTCATTTCAGCATTGTGGCTTCAGGCTCGGACGGAGTCGTCGAAGAGTATCCGCTGGAACTGGGTGCGTTTGTCAAAGCGGGAACACTGTTGTCCAAGCTGAGGATGGAGTCAACGGACCTGGAGCTGGCGGAACAGGAAGCTCTTGTGGCAGCTCGTGTCGCTGAGCTGGCTGAACTTCAGTCGCCGCGAAAGGAAGACGTCGATGAGGCCATGGCGAGGCAGCAGGCCCTGGAGGTCACGTATTCGACCGCCGAGCGTCGTCTTGAAGAACTCCGTGCACTTGCGAAACGAGGTGCGTCCAATCCATCTGAAGTGAAAGATGCCGAAGACGCGATTGATGCCGCGCGACAGGATCTTGTGGCCGCGAAGGCTGTCTATCAGAAGGTTGCCTCGGGAGCGCGTGAAGAGCAGAAGCAGCAGGCGAAGGCTCGCCTGGATGCTCAGCTGAAGCATGTGGAATTCCTGAAAGCCGAGCGGGAAAAGCGAATGACTCGCGCGCCGTTTGATGGCTACATCGTGGAAGAGCATACGAACGTCGGACAGTGGCTTTCGAAGGGTGCTCCGGTTGTCACGCTCGCCAGACTCGATGAAGTGGAAGTGGAAGTGCTGATCGATCAGCAGTTCATCGATCAGATTCGTCCGGGACGAGCCGTCGCTCTGAAAGTCGAAGGGACTGGTCAGAAGGAGGGCAAGCTTCGCGAATGGCCAGGCGAGGTCGCGACGATTGTTCCTCGCAGCAACTGGGAATCAGGCTCGCGCAGCTTCCCTGTGATCATTCGAATCAGGAATGAGTTTGATTCTGAAACGGGTGCTCCGATTCCCGCGCTGCGTGAAGGGATGATGGCCGAAGCCACCTTCAACGGCAGTCCGGTCGACGCCATCATGGTCCCCAAGGACTCGATCGTTCGAACATCTCGCGGCGCGTTTATCTTCGTTGTGAATCCTCAGGAGGCAGACAAGCCGCTGAGTGTTCGGCAGGTGATGGTGGATGTTGGCATCAGCGCCGGAACTTGGATTCAGGTGCGTGGCGAATCTCTGGCTGCCGGTCAGCAGGTCGTCACGGAAGGGGCTGAGCGACTTCGTGCGTTCAAGACGATTGAGATCATCAAGTCAGACAAGACCGAAACGGCTGGCTGAGTGTTTGACGTTGAGTATTTGACAGGGTTGTGACGCCTCGGAAGACCTGATCCGCTGGTCCGCTAACAGAAGACATGTTGCTATGGATCTGATTCGTTTCTCGATTGAAAACCCTGTGAAGCTGACGGTCGGCGTGATCCTGGCGATGCTGTTCGGAGCACTTGCCTATCTGGCGACACCGGTGCAGCTGACACCGGACGTGACGGAACCGGAAATCACCGTCATGACCATCTGGCCCGGTGCGAGTGCTCAGGAGATTGAACGCGAGATCGTTGAACAGCAGGAAGAGCAGCTGAAGAGCGTCGAAGGGCTGGAAGAATTCAAGAGCGAAAGCACGGACTCAACGGGAACCATTCTGCTGAAGTTTGCCGTCGGGACCAACATGACGGATGCTCGCGCGCGAGTTGCCGAGAAACTCAATCAGGTGCCAACCTATCCGCCTGATGCGCGGGAGCCGGTGATTTCGACGGTGAACGCGAATGCGAATGCAATTGCATGGTTCATTCTGAAGCCGATTCCGCCGACTCGTGACGACCTGAAGAACCTGATTGCACTGCATCCGGAACTGGCAGAACCGCTCAAGCCGATCATGGATGAGCCTGGCATGATCAACCTGCCGAAGATCAATCTTCTGGCCGATCAGTTTCCGATTCTTCGCACCTTCACCGAAGGTCGAAACAACCCCGCGCTGATGCGTAAGTTTGCCGAAGACTATATTGAAGCAGAGTTCGAGCGAATCGCCGGCGTTGCGAATGCCAATGTGTTCGGCGGACAGGAGCAGGAGTTTCGAGTTGAGGTGAACCCGACTCGACTTGCCGCACTGGGAGTCACGATCGATGAACTGCGTGCCGCCATCACTGCTCAGAATCAGAACACTTCCGCCGGAGACATCCCGGAAGGCAAGCAGCGTAACGTTGTGCGAACACTGGGGCAGTTTTCTTCGCCCGAACAGGTGGCGGATACGATCATCGCTGTGCGTGATAATTCACCAGTTCGAGTTCGTGATGTGGCGGAAGTGGCTGTTGCCTACAAGAAGCCAAGCGGCGTTGTTCGCCAGATGGGACTGAATGCCCTGGCCATTAATGCTCAGCAGGCACCGAACACGAACATCAAGGAAGTCATGGGGCCTCCTCGCGAAGACCTGGACCTGAACAAGGATGGTGAAATCAGCGGTCTTGAACTCGCCGACTGTATTCGCATCTATGGTCCGAACCTCAGGATTGCCTGTGAAGAATTGAATCAGGGTCTGCTTCAGACGAAGGGGCTGTATCTGGAACAGGTGTATGACCAGACGGAGTATCTGGATTCTGCCACGGCGCTGGTGGAGAGCAACGTGTATTCGGGTGGCTTGCTGGCCATCGTGATTCTGCTGTTGTTCCTGAAGAGCGTCCGGTCGGTGATCATCATCGGCCTGTCGATTCCGATCAGCGTTGTCGCCACGTTTATCTTCATGAAGATGTTTGGCCGCAGCATCAACGTGATCAGTCTGGCCGGGATGGCGTTTGCGGTGGGCATGGTGGCCGACAACGCCATCACGGTGCTGGAGAACATTTATCGTCACTTCCAGATGGGCAAGTCGCCTCGTGAAGCAGCGGTGCAGGGTACTCAGGAAGTCTGGGGCGCTGTTCTTGCGGCGACTCTGACGATGATCGTGGTGTTCGTGCCAGTGATCTTTGTCGAAGGTCAGGCCGGTCAGTTGTTCCGGGACATTTCGATCGCGATTGCCTGTTCAGTAGGGATCTCGCTGATCGTCAGTATCACGGTGATCCCGGCAGCGACCGCCTGGCTCCTTGGAAATCAGAGTGCTTCTGGACTCGAATACGATGACAGCTACGGGCCGTCGGGATTGTTCGGGATCGTGCGATTCAGTGGCTGGCTGAATGAGCTGCTGGCAAAGGCCATGCGAAGCATGATGTCGGCGCGCGGAAGCTGGCTGTGGCGAAGTCTGGTCGTCTTGATCTTCTGTGCGGGGTCGGTCTGGGCCAGCGTTCTGTTGTGGCCGGCGACAGAGTATCTTCCAAACGGCAACCGCAATCTGGTGTTTGCGATTCTGCTGCCGCCACCGGGATACAATATCGATCAGATGATCTCCATGGGTGGCAATATCGAGCGCAGGCTGGCACCGTTTTGGACGGGCAATATCGAGCCGGGGCAGCCTCGCATTCGCGACTTTTTCTTTGTTGCAAGTGGCCGAAGCCTGTTTCTTGGGGCTAAAGCTGTCGATGACCTGCGTGCTGGTGATCTGATTCCGGTCTTGCGAAATGCTGCTGCGGCGGAGCCGGGAGTGATCCCGATTGTCAGTCAGTCCAGTCTGTTTGAAACTGGCCTGAGCGGCGGACGAACGGTTGACATTGAAATCACGGGCCCGGATTTGGAAGAACTTGTGGAGGAGGCACAAAAGGCGTTCGGAATGTGCATGGCCGAGTTTCCGATGACGGAAGGAAATCAGATGCGTCCGATTCCGGGTCTTGATCTGTCGAGCCCGGAGCTGCACGTGATTCCAAAGCTGGAAGAATCATCAGAACTTCAGGTCACTGCGTCATCACTTGGGTATGCAGTGAATGCACTGGTCGACGGCGCCTATGCGGGGGACTACTGGCACGAAGGTCGGCGAATCGATCTGGTGATCTGCGGTGACCAGAACTACGCGGCTCATTCGCATGACCTCCAAAACCTGCCGCTGCGAACGCCGAGTGGTCAGACGGTTCGACTGTCGGCCATTGCGGATGTCCAGTTGAGCCGCGGGCCGGAGCAAGTGAATCATATTGAGCGCCAGCGTTCGATATCGATTCAGCTGACTCCAGGTCCGAACGTTCCTCTCGAAGCCGCGATGAAGACTGTGGATGAGAAGATTCGAAAAGTTCTGATGCAGTCGCCACGATTTCAGAGCGGCCTGTATCAGATACGACTGGCCGGGACCGCCGACAAGCTCGCGGACACCTGGTTTGATCTTCGCTGGAACCTGCTGCTGGCTCTGTTCCTGAGTTACCTCCTGATGGCGGCACTGTTTGAGTCGTTCCTGTATCCGCTGGTGGTCATGATCAGCGTGGCTCTGGCTCTGGTCGGCGGACTTGGTGGGCTGAAAGTGATGAATGAATTTCAGTATCAGCCGCTGGACATGCTGACGATGCTTGGGTTTGTCATTCTGATCGGTACTGTTGCGAACAATGCCATTTTGATCGTGCATCAGTCGCTGCAGTACATGAAAGAAGAGTTAATGACGCCGATCGATGCGGTCTGCGAAACCGTGCGTACTCGCATGCGTCCGATCGTCATGAGTACTCTTTCGACGGTGCTCGGAATGCTGCCTCTGGTTGTGCCGATGCCCATTCTTGCTGACGGTGCATGGGTATGGAGCGTTGGAGCAGGAAGCGAGCTGTATCAGGGACTGGGTGCCGTTGTACTTGGCGGCATGATCGTGTCGACGGTCTTCACTCTGGTCTTGATACCGGCCGGATTCAGTCTGGTGATGGATGCCAAGACTCTGGTTGGCCGTATCGTGGATCGCATTCGCAGCTTTGGAAGAGCGCCTGCGGTTGCAAAGTAGTATCGGCTATCGTCTCACAAGTCGCAGAAGTGATCCGTCGGTCTGGAGCTGAATGGCACCGGGTAGAGTGAAGGATGCTTCGTGGCTTTGAGCTGCATCGGCCATCTGGTGCCAGTGTCGAGCTGTCATCTGCTGACGCGGCCAGCCAAGCTGAACCCAGAGCCGCACAAACATGTGTCGAAGCAATCCGGTCGGCGCGGATGCCAGGATGCTTCGTTGCAGACGGCAGCTTGAGGATGACAGCTCCAGCGCGGAGCGGTTTAGCAAATCGTCTGCCAGGGAATCCAGGCAGTCGACCAGTTCTCCGGTCTGTGTGCCGAGTCGATTGAGGGCCGCATCAATCTGAGGGTTCATCGTCTGTCGAAGCAGCGGAAGAATCTCATTGCGAATTCGATTACGCGTGAATTTGGAGTCCTGGTTGGATTCGTCCTGGCAGTATCGCAGCGATCGCATGGACGCATAGTGCTGAAGTTCATCCCGAGTCCATGCAAGGAGAGGCCGGACGAGGACAACTCCGTCGGCCAGCTGTCGGTATTCCGGCATTCCCCGAAGCCCGGTGATTCCCGTGCCTCGAAAGAGATTGTGCAGGATCGTCTCAGCCTGATCGGATGCCTGGTGAGCTGTAACGACAGCAGCAAGCCGATGTTTTCGCGCGGTCTCGATCAGGAACTGATAGCGCTGCTGACGAGCACTCTCTTCCAGACTGCCGCGAGATTGATCCTGGAGCATGCTGGGTTCGAGCGTCCGGATTTCTGCGGCGAAGGACCGTCGTGTTGCTTCTTCTTCGACCAGTCCTGCATCGGCAGCAGCGGCATCGCCTCGCAGTCCATGATTCAGATGCGCTACGACGACAGGACCGTTCCAGCGATGACATTGCAAAATTCGACTGAGGATCTCAAGCAGCACCATGCTGTCAAGACCGCCGGAGACCGCCAGCAGCAGGCCCGGTTCCTGAGGCAGCAGTCGTTTCAAGGCCTGCAGTGCAGACGCTTCGATCTCGTCCAGTTCGTCATGCTTCACAGGAACACCAGATCGAAGGATGAAGGTGCACTATGCCGCAGCTGCCGCGGCGGCACCTTCCAGAATCGACAAAGGAACATTGCCCGTGTGATGTACGAAGACATCGCGGGACGGGAATGGAATTGTAAGTCCTCGTTCGTCGAAACCCAGTTTGATCGCCTCTGTGAGTGCAAATTTGACACCCGCATAATCTGCACTCGCCACCCATGGCCGGACCACGAAATTCACGCTGCTCTCAGCAAGCTCAGAAACGGCGACAACCGGAGCCGGTTCGAGAAGGATGCGAGAATCCGATTTCACGACTTCTTCCAGGAAGGCTCGAACAGCTCTCAGATCGTCGTTGTAGCTGCAGCCAATCACCAGGTCGACTCGACGAATCGGTTCGGCTGACATATTGCGGATCGTGCCGCCGGTGATAGATGAGTTTGGCAGGACGATGCGAACGTTGTCAGGCGACAGAAGGATGGTGTTGAAGATCTGAATTTCCACGACCTTACCAAGTGTCCCGCCGACATCAATCAGGTCACCAACTCGGAATGGCTTGAAGAAGACCAGCAGTACGCCGGCAGCGACGTTGCCGAGCGAACCCTGCAGAGCCATACCGACAGCGAAGCCTGCAGCCGCCAGCACAGCGCTAAGCGACGTCGTGTCAACACCAAGGCAACCAAGCGATGCAATGCAGACAGCGGTCAGCATCATGATATAGGCGAGGTTTCCCAGGAATCGCGCGAGCGTCTCGTCGATCTTTGCTCGCCGGCTTCCCTTCACGATCATGCCCGACATCACTCGTGCGATCATGCGTCCGAAAATGAAGACCGCGATTGCGGAGACCAGCGGTGGTCCCCAGTTCATGAGCGTTTCGGCAACGGTCTCTGTGTTGAAGTTGCTGCGGATGTTCTGCCAGACGTTGTGAAGGAACGGCCCGCTTCCGGTTGTTGGTGCTGTTGTGACAGTCCCATCAGCGGCGACAGGCTCAACGGACGATTCGAACGATTCCTGAATCAACAGAAAGGCGAATTGAGAAGCGTGCATCATATCTTCATCCGTGAACTCAAAAACAATCGCTTTGCTTCATCCTGTCGCAAAGACCGGTCGTTCAAAATCGAACTTCGGGTATTGGAGCCAGCTGAAATCGGCAGCCTGCTCTGGTCAACCGGGCGGGATCTTACGACACTCCTGATGACACAGTAAATGTCAGGTTTTTCGGCAGTTTCTGCGTGTTGCGGAGTCTGGCGGAAGATGGACAGAAACGAAGGAGAAGACGGGTGACAGAGTTTCGAGCCTGTCATTGCTGCGGGCAGATTCACGAATTGCCGGCGGAGCTTCATCAGGGGCAAAAGGCGGAGTGCACTCGGTGCGGCGCCGGAATTTCGCTGCCGGGTTCTCGCCGAATGACGGCGAGCCGAACGGCTGCTGCGGCCACGGGAGCTTTTGTCCTGTTCTGGCCGGCGGTGCTGTGTCCGATCCTGGAGATTGAGAAGCTGGGAGTGCGTCAGCAGTCGAGTGTTCTGGGTGGCATCATTGATCTGCTGAAGCACGGAAGCTGGTTTGTCGGCGGAGTGATTCTGCTGTTTTCGATTGTCTTTCCGCTGACGAAGATCCTGTTACTTCTGGAACTGAGTCTGCTGGAATTTCTGCATCGACGGCACAAGGCCAGGACTCTGCGACTGATGGAACATGTTGGCAAGTGGAGCATGATGGACGTCATGCTGCTGGCTCTGCTGGTGATGCTCGTCAAACTTGGCAACCTCGTGGAGTTTCATTTTGGACCTGCAGTGCTTGCGTTTGTTTTGTGTGTGGCGATGAGCATGGTGGCGTCACTGACGTTTGATCCTCATGCAATCTGGGACGACATTGAATCATGAATTCTCCTGCCCCATCTTCTGATAGCTCTGCTCCAGGTTCTTCGAACAGTGGCCCAGTCGATCCAAGGACCGCTGCAGTCGGAGAATCTTCCGCCACAGGGACAGCACAGGCGCCTCGATTTCCAATGGCTCAGCTGCGCGATGCGAAGGCGACGGCGGAGATTCTTGGCACATCGAAGCTCTGGTGGGTTGCTGCGATCTGCCTTGTGATCGCATTCTGGCTGACGTGGACTTCGATTCCTTCGAACGGACCGACGGTCACGATTCACTTCCCGGAAGGGCATGGGCTGAAGGCCGGTGATGTTGTTCGTCACCGGGGGATTGAGGTGGGTGCTGTCAGCGAAGTGGCTCTGAGCGACGACCTGACTCAGATTACTGCCACGGTCATTCTGACTCCGGGAGCAGCAGGGCTGGCTCGGGAAGGAACACGGTTCTGGATCGTGAGGCCTCAACTGAGTCTCACCGGAATCAGCGGTCTGGAGACAGCAGTTGGTTCCAAGTACATCGCCGTCAGTCCGGGTGATCCATCGGCTTCGAGACTCCTGACGTTTGAAGGTCTGGCATCGGCGCCTCCGGATTCAGACAGTAGTGATGG
>JAXMBV010000010.1:0-224595 GCA_046349695.1 Planctomycetaceae bacterium
GAGCCAGCGAGTCGATGTAGTCCGCATTCTTTTCTTCTGACAGTTTGACCGCCTGTTCAGCAGCCGAAGCAGCTAGCTCCAGGTCCATTCCTTTTTGAGTTGATCCGGTCGCCATCATCCATGCAAGCTGGCTGAGCGTTTCGGCGTCATCCTTCGACTGTTCAATCAGCAGCTTTGCGTTCTCATTCGCCTGGCTGAACTGGTTGCCCTGGATCTGAAACTGCAGTCGAACAAGCGGGAGTTCTTTGCTTGAAGGGAATTTCGCCATCAAGCCTTCGATCAGACGAATGGCCTTCGAATAATCCTTCTCATTCAGAGCTGCGCCGATCAGAGGAGCGACTTCCCGCTTTGCCAGTTCCATGTCCAGTTCCAGCCTGGCAGCGGCGGCTACGGACGTGAGGTCCCATGTTCCGTCGACAATCTTTGACAGGGGTTCATCCATATCGGCCGGTGAGCCAATCCATTCAATCCGCCCCGTTCTTCCCACAACGAATGCACACGGAATACCGCTCTGTTCCGCGGCCAGCATAAACGCTTCGTTCGTCTCGCCTTCTTTATCGATGGCGATTCGATAGGTCAGCACGTCGGACCAGGACTTGCTTGTTCCGTTCGCATTCTCAGCAAGGAACGCCTTAACCGTTTCAGAATCTTCATCCGTCACGCCAATGAACGTGACCTTGTCGCCATACTCGTTCTGCAGAGCAGCAAGATGTGGCATCGTCGCTTTGCACGGTGCACACCACGTCGCCCAGAATTCAACCACGTAAATATTGTCGGGCTTCAATTCGGTGACTGGTTCACCTTTGGCCCATTCGGCAATGGAAATCGGCGGTGCCTTGCTGCCCACAATCAGAACTTTTGGTTCCTCAGACGCTTCGGGGCCACCCGCTTCCGGGCCCTCCGCCTTCAGATCCATTCGAATGCCTTTGGACTCGACGCCATCCGGCGAGATCAGCTGAATGCTGCGAGCCAGTTCGCCTCGACCTTCGTCAGGGGAATCCGACGGAGCTGCGGGCCTATCGCGCCGCGACGTCGAAGCTGGAGCCTGTTCGGCCTCTTTGCAGCCTGCAACTAAGAAGACAATGCAAAGCCCCAGTAACATCCTCACCATGACAATTCCCTTCTCACTCCGTCGAACGACAAACAGTCTGAGCCGGGAATTCTACAGAATTCGCCCAGGTCGGACAGAGGAATCGGGTCAGCGGAGAATTCGAGGTTACTCGCTGCGCGGACGTCCCTTCGCGGGCACCCAGGTATTGGCACTGGTGACTCGAATTTCGTGAGCTTCTTCGGCGGAGATCGGCCGGTTCGTACCTGCCGGAGCAGTGCGGCGGTCTCCAGCCTTCCGCGGCTCATAGTCTTTCAGACCATCATCGCGAGTATTGCGGCGCGCGCTGAGGAGGAAACCCAGGGAGGTTCCGGGAGTCTTGCCGAATCTTTGAAGCACAACAAAGAGCACGAAAATGGCAAACACGCCGCCAACCGCCCCCATGGCCCAGGGCAATGACGATGGCGCCATGGCGGCTACCGTAAAGAGACAGCCGGCTCCCCCGAGCGCCAGAATGAACAGCGAAGCCAGCAGGCTACCGGAATCTCCCCGACCGCTCTGAAATCGCCTGCTCATAAGTCCCGGACTCCTGTTTCCTTCAGCAGAATGACCGCGATGCTTGAAGTAACCCGTGGGAATTGGTGATGAACATCCAACCATGCACTGATCGGCATGGAAATCCGGCAGTTTTGGGAATTTGTCTGAGGATTTCGCGGAAAGTGTTCCGTCTGGTCAGTTTCTGCGAATTCGTATCCGACGGTATTCCATCTGCCCCCGGTCACCTTCCAGTCCGATTGGACCGGTTGCCGGAACTTTCATCGCCTGTTCAATCACTTCACCATTACAGGTGCAGTAAGCAACGCCGTCTCGAACTTCGACGACCAGTTCATTCCAGTCGCCAGCTTTGTAATTCTTCAGAGTCTTGTACGGACCGGCAAGCGGATAATCGCGACACTGCAACTGAGGTTCTCGGATGAAGACTCCGCTGTCGGCGTTTGGTGTCGCCCGAAACTCCAGCTTCAGCGTGAAGTTGCCGCTGAACTCTTCGGTCGTATACAGCTGCTGGATACGTCGACCTTCCGGGGGAGTTGCAACCACCAGGCGACCATGGATGGCTCGATAGCGAGAATCAGAGGACATCGTTTTGCCATCGAAGCTGATCGGTTCATCAACGAACGGCCAGACTACTCCGTCCGGATCCGATGCCATCCACTTCTTTGCCGACGTGCGAGTAGCTTCCGGAGTGACTCGAAATCCCCAGCCCGTCAGGTCTTTGCCGTTGAAGAGGCTGGTGAATCCATCTTCCGGCACGAAGTTGTCCTGCTCCGTGTCCATAATTCCAAGAGTCGCAAGCACAGGCCGCAAAGCACCCGCCCACTTTTGATATCCGACGTCATTCAGGTGAAGCAGATCCGGCATTTCTTCCGCCTTTGCGTCACCCTTTTCGTTTGCAAACAGAGTCCAGGTATCCAGAACCGTTACCAGCGCATCGCCTCGAACCGCCTTCGAATACAGCCGGTTGATTTCCTTAATCTTGTCAGCAGGACGGCTTTTCGATTCGGAGCTTGGGAATACCAGGCACAGCACGATTGGTGTTTCCGGAGCAGCTTTGTGAAGTTCGGCGACGATCAGCTTCAGATTGCCTGCGATGGTTTCCGGCGTTGCCTTTTCTTCCAGGTCATTCGTTCCCATCAGCATCACGACGGCTTTGGGCTTCAGATCAATGACGTCCGCCTTGAGTCGAATCAGCATGCCTCGGGTCGTGTCGCCGCTGATTCCGCGGTTCGCAAAATGCATCCCCGGGAAGAGTCCCTGAAAATCATCGCCCCAGCCCTGAGTAATGGAATCGCCAAGGAACACGACAGCACCCTGATCATTCGCGGCTGTCTTTGCCCACTTCACATGGAGTTCCTTCCAGAGATTCTGGAACCAGTCATATCGGCGAATCGGTCCGGCCCCCGGCAGACCATCATCTGACGCAGGAAGAGGAACGTCCGATTGAGCGAACAACGTTTCGGTCTGGAAAACGGAGGCTCCCGCTGTCAGCAACAGCAGCGCCATCTGAAGGGCAGACATTCCAAAATTTCGTTTGCTTTTGCTCATGATTCTCTCATCTCGCCGGTGGGTTATCAGCCTGTTGAATTCGGGAGCCTGTTGAATACGGGAAGGTCGTTACATCAGAGGAGGAATTGCAGAAGGATCTGCGAACTCACCATCGAACGGACGCTGACTTCCTTTTGGCACGATGCGTACAGCCCTGACATCCATCACGGCACCGCCAGCTTTCTTTTTGCATTTGACTGTGATCGATTCATTCTCTGACGCAGTGAGAGTCACGGTGCCTGGAGTCCTCCAGATGAAGTTCTGGAAGTGGCCCGTGTCCTGCACCGTCATTTCCAGTTTCTGCATCTGTGTTTCGATGACGATCTGGCTGTTGCCATGTCCTTTTCCGCAGCCCTGAAGAATATCGATTTCATATTCGCCGGGCTTTGGCACCGCGAACTTCCACTCCATGAAGTCCTTTTCGTTACTCCAGTATCCCACTGTGTTCTTGTGTGGCTGGGGCTCGTAACGAATATTCTGCCCCGTCACGATGGCATCCCGAGCGAGAAGCTGGATCATTCCTTTGTCATCCGGCTGCTGCACAGTTTTCTCGCTGAACACGACAGGCGGCCCGTCCAGCTCCACGATGATTGTCGCGAGTTCGCCCTTCTTCAGTTCCTTCGGAATGGAACTCAGGCGAATGGACCAGTTCATCGGTTCCGGCTGCACACTCAGTTTCTCATCGGTACCTGAAAGCCATCGGACATCTTTGACGAGACCGACGAAGCGAGGCACTCTGAGCACCGCGTCTTTGGACACTCGAGGCAGCGTCAGGAACACCTCGTTGCCCTTGACCCACGCGCCAATATCTTCGCTCTTCCAGTTTTGCAAAGGCTTCACGCCTTCCGGAAGGCCCAGAGGAATTTCATTGGTCTGCCCAAACACTGGAGGACAGCAAAAAGCGATCATCGCCGCAACAACGAGCGAACGGCGCAGCGACGGTCTTCGCATTTCATTCACAAAACCTGCGACCAGAAGCATGTGTGATTCCCTTCCTGGGTACCCACAATGACGGGAGTGCAAACAGATTCCTGCAGATGAGTAAAAACCCTCATCACTCGGGTGCCGTGAAACAATCTACAACGTCCGATCTTCCCGGCTCAGTGTGGCGGCACGATTGTAGCGGTTTGTTCTTCCCGGTTTCCAGCAAAGCGGGAATGCTCCTGTTGAGTCAATCAGTGGAACGGTTACATTGCAACCTACACACCGCTGAAATCCCACCTCCTGAACGAGCTCGGTCATGCCAGCCCTTCAACATATCACGCCTGGAAGTCGCCGCGAAGTTTTCCGACTGATCGAAGGTGTCACGACGATTGGACGGTCTGAGCGAAACTTTGTGCGACTGAACCTGCCGGATGTGAGTCGCCATCACGCTTCGATCACCTGTCATAACAATCTGTGTGTTCTGGAGAATCGCAGCGTTTCCAGCCAGACGATCGTCAACCGAAGCCGGGTGGAGGGAGAACATCGCCTCGTTCACGGCGACATCATTCGCATCGGCCGTATCGAACTGATGTACCTCGATTCGAATGACGTAGACGACATGTCTGACGACGGCATGGTTGCCGGCGGACTGGCGATTGCCGAACCTTCATCGACGGACCCGGATGATTCGATTCGGCGGCGGCTCGCCAAGACCGGTCAGATTGACTTGTCCACCGATCTTCATGACGGAGTGCTGAATCAGGAAAAGATCGTCAGCCGAATCACGCTCGCAGATGAACCAAACGCCGCGATTGTGATCTCTGATCCTCAGGCCAAGCTCTCACTCACATTTCGCCTGGTCGATGACGTTTCTGCGTTTCTGTCGGACGAGCTTGATGAGATTCTGACCGAGGCAATCTACCGGGAGTTTCCGGAATGCGATCAAATTGTCCTCTCCATCGCATGTGCCACGGATAACTGGGTCGATGTTCTCGTCAACGCGCGGCACAAAGCGTCCGGTGCGGTGAAGTGCTCTTCGTGCATGACTCATGCGATCCAGCATTCGGAAGCTCTTCTGATCTATGACCTGTGGAAAGATACTCCGCAGGATCGGCCGGCCCTTTCCAACCTGGACCGAATGTCCGTGATGGTGGCTCCGATGATGTCTGCATCGGGGCACAGATTCGGGGCCATCCAGCTTCTTTCTTCACCGGCTCGAGAACGATTCACTCCCAAAGATCTGGAACGACTGGTCGTGGTAGCTCGCGTGCTGAGCCTGACAGTTTCCGTTTTCCAGCGACGGCTGGTGAACACCCAGAACACGATCATTCCTCCGGCGGATCCTGAATGAGCGAAGTACCTCATTCGGTCACCAGCGTGCTTGATGCTGGAGGAGTGATCTCACGACGACTGCCTGACTACGAACCGCGAGATGAACAGGTCGCGATGGCACTTGCCGTGGAGAAGGCGATCGCCTCACGTCGGCACCTGATCTCCGAAGCCGGCACGGGCGTGGGAAAAAGCTTTGCGTACCTCATTCCGGCCATCCTTGCGTCGCAGAAAGATTCCGGCAAAAAGACCGCTGAGGGAGAAGAGGTCAAGAAGCATCGTGTCATCGTGTCGACTCACACGATCAGTCTTCAGGAGCAGCTGATCAAGCACGATATTCCGTTTCTGCAGTCGGTTCTGCCGGTCGAGTTTTCTGCCGTGCTTGTGAAAGGCCGAGGCAACTACATCAGCCGACGACGGCTCGACAAAGCCGTTCAGCGTTCGTCGCAGAAGGTACTGTTTGAATCTGAAGGTCAGCGTCAGCTGGCGAAGATTCATCAGTGGTCACAGAAGACGAAAGACGGCAGTCGCTCGGATTTGCCCTTCCAGCCTCAGTCGGAAGTCTGGGACGAGGTGCTGAGCGACCACGGAGACTGCCTTCGAAAGAAGTGTCCGTTTCACACCGAGTGCTTTTACTACGCGGCACGGCGGCGAGTTTACAATGCCGATCTGCTGATCGTGAATCATGCTCTGTTCTTTTCCGATCTGGCATTGCGACGTGATGACGCGAGCATCCTGCCGGATTACCAGACTGTGATTTTCGATGAAGCTCACACGGTTGAATCGGTTGCAGCGGATCATCTGGGAATCTCCGTGACGGAGGGTCAGGTCGATTATCTGCTGAACAAGCTGTGCAATGAGCAGGGCAATCGCGGAACGCTCGTCACGCATTCGCTGGCCGAAGCACAGCAGCAGGTCCACCGGCTTCGAAACACAGCGAATCAGTTCTTCAGTGAACTCGACTACTGGTCAACGACGTTTTGCAAGAAGAACGGACGACTGACAAAGCCTGTCGACCTGCCCAACGAACTCAGCCAGCAGCTGATTCAACTGGCCCATCTGATCGCGGAAGCCGCTAATGCGGCACGTTCGGAAAGCGATCAGGTCGAACTCCAGTCAGCCTCGGACCGCTGCCGCATTCTGTCTGACAATCTGCAGGCATGGCTGAAGCAGAGTCTGCCGTCGGCGGTCTACTGGGTGGAAAAATCAGGCACGACGCGCAAGCGACTGAGCCTGATGAGTGCGCCGATTGATGTGGGCCCGATCCTGCGTGAACATCTCTACAACGAGACTCCGTCAGTCATCATGACCAGTGCGACATTGGCGACAGGAAAGAATGACTTCGCGTTTTTCCGCTCACGAATTGGCCTGACGGAAGGCGATGAGATTCGGCTGGGAAGTCCGTACAACTATCAGCAGCAGGCACGACTGATTCTGTCGTCGAACATGCCGGACCCAACAGTCGACTCGAAGCGGTTTGAAGCCGAATGCTGCGAACGCATCAAACGCCATTTGCTGGAAACGGAAGGGCGAGCATTCGTCCTGTTTACAAGTTATTCCATGATGCAGGCAGTCGCCGATCGTCTGACCGGATGGCTGGCGTCCAACAATCTGTCGCTGTACTGCCAGGGCAAAGGACTGCCTCGTTCTGCCATGCTGGAACGGTTCCGCGAAGACGAGCGCGCGGTGCTGTTTGGAACGGACAGCTTCTGGCAGGGCGTGAATGTTCCCGGCGATGCTCTTCAGAACGTCATCATTCCGCGACTGCCATTCAGCGTCCCCGACCATCCGCTTCTTGAGGCACGCCTGGAACAGATCAAGGCCCGGGGAGGCAATCCGTTCAATGACTATCAGACTCCTGAAGCGATCATTAAGCTCAAGCAGGGATTTGGCCGCCTCATCCGACACCGTAACGATACAGGACGAGTCGTTATTTTGGATCCTCGAGTCCTCACCAAACCTTACGGCCGACTATTCGTCGAAAGCCTCCCGAATTGCCGCCTGGAAATCGACAACGGCAGGAGCATCATGCCCGTGGAAAGGGAAGAGTAGGGGTTTCAGTTTTCGGTTTTCAGTGTCTAGTAGCGGAACGGCGCGAGCCGTCCGGTAACGACATGCCGGGCACTTACCGGATGGCTTGCGCCATTCCGCTAACTGTGGCACACGCCCTGCAGACGCGCTACCTGAATCGGAGTAGCTCTTCTCCGAAAACCGAACACTGAAAACCGAAAACCCTCACTCAGCCATCGCCCGAAATCCGGCGGAGTTTCTCGCGGAGCGTTTCGCGGTGCATGCCGAGTATCCTGGCCGCGGCGACTCGGTTGCCGTCGGACGATGTCAGAATCTGCGGCAACAAGGTGGATTCAGCGGCTTCCAGAAATCGCTGGTAAAGGCTGCCGCCGTCGGGATTCGAGCGGAGTTGTTCCTGCACCCACTGCTCGACGGCCAGCTTCAGGTTGTCATCTGCGGAGGCAGCCGACTTCACTCCGGTCGGATTCGCCATGTCTGCCGGTCCGCGTGACATCGGTCGAGGAAGATGTTCCGGCAGCACGGCTTCACCTCGGCAGACCACGCTGGCAGATTCCACCGCGTTGCGAAGTTCACGCACGTTGCCATACCACGGGCGTTTCATCAGTTCGTCGATCGTGTCGTCGGCCAGAACCAGTTGCCGCCTTCCTGCGGAGACACCCGAAAGAAACACGGCCGCAAGCTCAGGAATGTCTTCGACACGGTCACGCAGCGGAGGCAGTTCGATTCGGAAGACGTTCAGCCGATAGAACAGGTCGCCTCGAAAGGTCTCCTGCTGCACCATCGATTCCAGCGGGCGATTGGTCGCTGCGACAAGTCGAAACGTCGCCTGACGAAACTCGCGACTTCCCACCGGAAGAATCTCACGAGTCTCCAGAGTTCTCAGGAGCTTCGCCTGCAGATTCAGCGACACATCACCAATCTCATCGACAAATGCTGTGCCGTTTTCCGCGACTTCCAGCAACCCCGGTCGCCCTTCATTCGCCCCGGTGAATGCTCCCCGCACATGCCCGAACAGTTCGCTTTCCACCACCGATTCGCTCAATGCCGGAATGCAGATCGGAACGAAAGCACCCTTGCGCCGACTGTGTCGGTGAATGGCTCGCGCGACCAGGTCCTTTCCCGTGCCGCTTTCACCGGTGATCAGCACGGGCAAATCAAGTTCAGCAACCAGCGCGATCCGACGGAACACTTCCTGCATACCGGCCGAGCGTCCGATGATCAGTTCGGAACTGACCGGGATCGAACTGGAAGTCGTGGCTTTTGAAACCGCGAGAGCCTGCTTCACGGTCGCGATGGCTCGATCCAGATCGACGGGCTTTGTGAGGTAATCAAACGCTCCTCGATCGATTGCTTCAACGGCCGTGCTGAGACTTCCAAAGGCCGTCATCATGATCACAGGAATGTCAGCATCCGACTGCTTCAAAGTCGCAAGAGCATCCAGGCCATTCATGCCGGGCAGCCGCACGTCCATCAGAATGACGTCCGGACGTCGATTCGATTTCAGCTGCAAAGCCTGTTCTGCGGAACCCGCCGTGTCGACGGAGAATCCTTCGTCCTGAAACCCTTCGCGGAACGTCCAGCCAATCGCTGGTTCATCATCAACCACAAGAATATGCATGGAACCTGCCAGTCTGCGTCACCCAGAGACACTTCGCCTCGCCAAAGCGAATTGTCACCCAACAGCCACAGCAAAGTCAAAGCGTGGACCGGCCATTCTAAGGCCGGAACACGATCCCTGCATCCGGTAATGACATGATAGCGGAACGGCGCAAGCCGTCCGGTGCCCCCAATCATCGAATGACGGGGCTACTCCGCCAGCGTCACCCGTTTCAAATTGTCTGAAGGCATGCGGTCGATCAGCAGCAGGAACGGATCCACGCCCGCAGTTTCGGGTTGCTGAGTCGTCTCAAAGGTCACCGTGTTCCTGCCGGATTTCAGCATGCGGCGTTCGCGCGCTACTGTGGCACCGAACTCCTTGCCAGCCTCGGGGGCAGCGAACGCTCCGACTTCCATCATCTGTTCAAACGGCACTTCTGTCTCATTGCCTTTCTCATCGGCTTCGAACTTGTGGCATTCGACTTCCAGAGTCACCTCCCAGCGATCTTCGGCCAGCTTCTTCACCGTCGCTTCATGGGTCCTGCTGGAAAACAGTGTGATCCGATCAAACAGTTCGTCCAGCAGGCCACGATGCTCTTCCGGAGTCTGCTCCTTCAGCGCCTCAATCAGATCCGTGGAAGTGGGGTAGGGCGGTTCCTTGTACGCAAATCGATCGACCAGTGTCCTGAGTGCAGCGTTGACTTTGTCTTCGCCGATCGTCTCCTTCAGGTAGTACATCACGACGCTGCCTTTGCGATAATGAATGTATCCCTGATTCGCTTCGACTCGCCGAAGAGGACGCTCCTTCAGCATCTCGGCACCGCGAGAACGAAGATAGCTGTCCATTTCGTACCGCAGGAATCGTCGCATCATGTCGCGACCGTATTCCTTTTCCATCACCATCAAAGCGGAATACTGAGCGAGCGTTTCCGACAACAGCGTGGCACCTTCCATGTTGGCTCCCATGACCTGATGAGCCCACCACTGATGAGCCATCTCGTGAGCCACGATATAGAACACCATGTCGATGTCATCTTCATCACGAATATCCGCAATGAATCCGATCGCTTCAGAATAGGGCATCGTCCCCGGGAAGGCCTGAGCAAACGTGGCCACACGAGGAAATTCAATGATGCGAGCCTGCTTGTGTCGATACGGACCAAAGTGCTGAGAGCAGTAGTCCAGCGATTTGTGAATCGACCGCATCATGTTCGGCACGTTCCACGAATGCTCCGGATGGAAGTACACTTCGGTCTGGACGCCGTTCCATTCATCGCGAGCCACTTCATATCGGGCCGAGATGAACGCATAGAAGTTCAGCGAAGGATGGTCGACCTTGTAATGGAAGTACTTTCGTCCGTTCTCTTCCCACGTCCGAATCAGTGACCCCGGAGCCACCGCAATCTGGTCCGGCGATGTGCTGATAATGGTCTCCACATTCACCCAGTCGCTGCTGGAACTGAGGTAGTTCATTGACCTGGCCTTCAGGTTCTGCGGATCCAGCGGCGGCATCAGTTCAGGTTCCCCAAGTCCGCGGTCTTTTCGTTCCTGGCGATCCTGAAGTTCACGCTGTGTCAGATAACCAATCTGCGGACAAATCGTGTTATTGAAGAAGGTTCCGTTTTGGACGATGTCAGTCCGAGTCACGTTGTTCTCGAACCCCTTCGCCTCGTATCTCACCGTGTACTTCATCTGAAGACTCTGGCCTGGTTCCAGCGGCGGATCGATTGAATACACCTGGTAGTTCAGATCCTTCAGGTCTTCCTTCAGCTGTCCTCGTTCCAGTTCAATCGTTGTCTCATAGCCATCAGCCAGATTCACGTACAACTGCGACTGAGGAACCGTGTCGCGGTTGACCAGAGTCTGAACGCCGCGAAGTTCCAGCGATCGACGTTCCGGCACCAGATCAATTTCATAACGCACGTCGGTGATTCGCGGCTGCGACTGCCCTTCGACCGTTGTCTTCAGTTCCTTCTCATAACGTTCCGCAAGATCTTCGTTCTGGTGGCTTGTCCGATAGGTGTTGATCACCTGAGTATTATACCAGGCCCAGGCAGCCGTTGAGCCCCACGCAACGAACAGCGTCAGGCTCGTAAGTCGAATCGACCCGCGCCAGCGACGAAATGCTTCGAAGAGACGAGCCTTCACGCGCGTCTCGCGTCCTCGCTGCCAGTACAGAATGCCGCCGATCGACACAAGCGCTGCGAACAGCAGCCAATACACCAAAAACGCCTGAAGGCCCGACGCAAACGGTGCGAAGTGATACAGGTCGGAATACGTGTAGCTGGGCAGTGAACCGAAATTCACAAGTCGCGATTCCACACCCAGCATCACCCACAGGAACGTATCGGCCAGGACCATCAGAATAAAGAAGAAGTATCCCAGATACTTATTTGGTGCCATGACGTGGGCGACCATCGCAAGGACGACCAGACAGAACATGCGGAACAGATCGAGCCCCAAAAGCTCAGTGGCGTACAACGGTATCTGGAACCGCGTGTATCCTTTGGCGGCCTGAGTCAGGATGCCCGCTCCGGTTCCGATGCTCAGCATCACCATCACGATCAAAGTCAGAGCCACGAGCTTACCGACGTACATGATCCACGTCGGATGGGGCAGGGCGTCGAACACATCATCCAGCCGAGCGTCACGTTCTTTCCAGACCAGAACACCAGCGAAGAACGTGATGATCGCAATCAGAAACAAATACATCGATCCTCGAATCAGATCGATCATGTTGTACGTGACTGGCAGAGCCTTCAGCCCAAAACCCTCACTCGACGACAGAATCAGCGCCGCCAGCGTGTTGACCAGAGCGAAGACACCGATGACGACAAACACCGTGCTCTTCACAGTGCTGAAGAAATCAATGCGGATCTGGCTGATCAGCTGAGTGATCGTGGTTCCAAATCCCGTGCGACACACTGCGATCGGAGTCGCCGCAGAAGCTCGACGCACGGAGTCCTGTTTTTCCGAACGACTGCCCTTCGAGACTCGTTCCGAAAACGAAAATCGCCAGCATGCAAGACTCAAAACAACCAGCCCCGCTCCCAGCCAGATCAGGCGATTCCTCAGCATCAATCCGGACAGCGTGACGTATTGGCTGTTCTTTTCGGCAACGGTCCAATAACGAGTCTCCAGCGAAAATGTTCGGATGCCAAACGGGTCCGCCAAGGCCGCAAGCTTCTGATTGTCCAGATCCGTCAGCAGGTTGGCAGCGATGCTGTAACCGACCAGCAGCATGATCACGCCAAGAAACGAAACCACCGTGCTTCGAAACCATGTGGCCAGAGCAAAGATCAGGGCCGCCAGAAAGATCGTGTTCGGCAGCCCGAAGACCAGAAAACCCCAAAGGTGCGCCGACCAGGAAATGCGCCCCCAGCGATCCGGGTCATTTCCGGGCATCCATCCCGCCAGAATCACGCCGATGGAGACTCCCAGCAGCGGTAAGGCAGAGACGATGGCAGACCCCCAGAATCGTCCCATCAGATAAGACAGGCGATTGATCGGTTTGCAGTAGATCAGCCCGCTCGTCTGATACGCAAAATCCCGGGTCGCCGCCGAATTGACAAAGGCCGTTGTCATGAGACAGCAAATCAGTCCCATCGTTGCATAGAACGTCTGAATCACATGGGGTGCGTTCCGATGAGTATTCTCGAGGCTGTTGCCGATTCGAACATTATCCGAATAAGTCGCTGCGCAGATCAGCAGAGCATTGATCAAAACAAACACATACAGCATGAAGCCGCGGAACCAGTACGACAGTTCGAATCGAAAGAATGTGCGAAACATAGGGAGATCGGATCACCAAAGAGGCCGGAAGGTTCACAAACCAGATGACTGTGCTGAGAATCAAACCGAGTCAGCACAGAGAAGAGCCGTCACACCGCCTGGTTGACGAGAGAAAAGAAGACGTCTTCCAGATCAGGCTCGACCTGTGAAAACCCCGTTCCGGGCATTGAACCGCTCAGTACATGAATCAAGGGTCTCCCGGCCACCAGTTTGGTTGAGATGACCTGGTACTGCTGGCGATGTTCTTCCAGCTCCTGACGAGAAATTGATTTCTGCCAGACCTGGCCTCGCAGTGCCTCTTCGGCCTTCAGTGGAGGTCCCGAATAGACAACCTTGCCCTGATTGATGATGGCCATATTCGTACACAGCTCTTTGACATCCTGCACGATGTGAGTCGACAGGATCACAACCACATTCTCGCCGACCTCGGACAGCAGGTTGTAGAACCGATTGCGTTCGCCGGGATCAAGCCCCGCGGTGGGTTCGTCGACAATCAACAGCTTCGGATCGCCGATCAATGCCTGAGCAATCCCAAAACGCTGCTTCATCCCGCCGGAAAAACCACTGATGGCTTTCTTCCGATGCTGAAACAGATTGACTCGTTCCAGCATCGCATCAACGATCTCACGACGTTCGCGAGAATTCGTGATGCCTTTCAGGATCGCGATGTGATCCAGCATGTCGCGGGCGGATGTGCGAGGATAGACGCCAAATTCCTGAGGCAGATAGCCCAGCAATCGTCGCACTTCCAGCTTCTGCACGAGTACGTTGAGATCGCCAAGCCTGATCGAGCCGGAATCTGCGTCCTGCAGAGTCGCAATCGTTCGCATCAGAGTCGATTTGCCTGCACCGTTCGGCCCCAGCAGGCCATACATTCCAATGGGAATGTCGAGGCTGACTTCGTCCAGTGCCTTCACGCCGTTCGAA
The DNA here is from genome assembly GCA_046349695.1 of Planctomycetaceae bacterium. GTDB lineage: Bacteria > Planctomycetota > Planctomycetia > Planctomycetales > Planctomycetaceae > SXXK01. Next base: position 13,751 of record JAXMBV010000010.1, read on the forward strand.
TAGGTCTTGCACAAACGTTCAATTCGCAGAGTCATCCCGCACCCTAAAGTTCAGATCCTGGTTTTCAGATTGCTGTCCCGGAGGGTAAATCTCACCCTGCCGGCTCAAGCTTTGTAGAGTTGTCGCTGATTCGCAGTTCGAACAGGAATCTTGCAGAATCCTGAGAAGATTCACATTCCCGCCACGAACGCGTGGCTGATCATTCCAGGATTCGATCGAAAACAAGGGACGACGTCGAGCATGGAAATTCTGAAAGAGCTGCTGATGACCAAACCGGTCATTGGCACCGTCGACTGGATTGGCATCGCAAGGGCCAGCCGCGCTCCGATCGAATCGCTGGAGTTTGCCGAAATCGTTCAGGGCGGAATTCGTGGCGACCACCACTGTCGCCCGGGACGACCATCGAAACGTCAGGTGACATTGATTCAGGCCGAGCACCTGCCGGTCGTGGCCAGCTTTCTGGGAATGAAGTCGATCGCCCCGGAGCTGCTCCGTCGTAACATCGTGGTTTCGGGACTGAACCTGTCAGCCCTGCGGTACACTCGATTTCGCATCGGTTCCGCGCTGCTGGAAGGAACCGGCAACTGTCCGCCCTGTTCCCGCATGGAAGAGAACCTCGGCCCCGGCGGCTACTTCGCCATGGTCAACCACGGAGGCATCACCGCCATCGTTGTCGAAGAAGGAACGTTCTCCGTTGGTGATGCCGTCAGGCCGATCGATTGTAGAACGGCTGTCCTCAGCCGTTCCGAACCAAAGCCCAACAACAGCAGCAGTGGGAGCGATTGAGGACAATCGCTCTACAATGAAACCCAACGTCGTGCCAGGCTTGCGTTTCGTCCTTTCACGGGCGACATTGCAACTCCTTGAGTTCACGGACTTCCGAAACAGCGAGCCAACGTATGAGCGAATCGACATCCGAAAAAGGAAAACGCGGCCCCCTTGTTGCCTTTCTCGACGCGATCGAGTGGATGGGGAACAAGCTTCCTGACCCGGCCGTGCTTTTCGTGATTGGCATTGTTGGCATTTGGATTCTATCAGCCGTATTTTCGCCGATTCCCTTCACGGAAACTCTACCGGGCAATAGCGAACCGATTCGGATTGTGAATCTGCTGTCGCTCGACAAACTTGCTGACTTCCTTTCAAAGTTGACCGACACGTTTGTCCATTTCCATCCTCTGGGAGTCGTTCTCGTCGCGATGCTGGGCGTCGGAGTTGCGGATCATTCCGGCTTCATCAACGCGGTGCTGAAGACGATGCTGACGTACACACCGAAATCGCTGCTGACGCCGATGGTGATCTTCGTTGCCATCATCAGCCACACCGCCGCCGATGCGGGATACGTCGTTGTGATTCCTCTGGCAGGTGTGATCTTCTACGGAGCAGGCCGGCATCCGCTCGCGGGAATTTCCGCGGCCTTCGCCGGAGTCAGCGGTGGGTTCAGTGCGAACTTCATCCCCTGCGGCATCGACCCGCTTCTTGCCGGCCTGACAACTTCCGGTGCTCGATTTGTGGACGGAGAGTACATCGTCAATCCGCTCTGCAATTGGCTTTTCACCGGCTGCTCCAGCGTGCTGATCATTGCTGTCGGCTGGCTCATCACTGACTTTCTGATTGAACCGAAGCTTCGAGCAACGGCGATCGATGGTGATCCGGCCCAGATGCCGAAACTTCCGGAGCTGACTGAGCAGGACAAGAAGGGCATGTCTCTGGCCATTCTGTCCGTCGCTGTTCTTGGCGGGCTGCTGGCACTGTGGTCGCTTTGGCCTGGTTCAGCGTTGCAAGCCAAACCACCAGCAGGTGTCGAATGGCCTCTTTACCAGCGGTTGACCAGCACAGCCAAGCCACCGGAAGACAAGAAGGAAATAAGCAAAGAGGAGAATAAGAAGGCAACGAGTGAAAAGACGGGGGAAGAAAATGCCACGGAAGGGAAAACCGCTGATGAGATAGCTGCTGAAAAGAAGGCGGCTGAGGAGAAGGCCGAGAAGGAAAAGGCAGCCCTGAAGCAAATGGCCCCGGCAAAGCTAATGAATGCCATCGTGCCGCTGATCTTCATCTTCTTCCTGATCCCCGGACTCGTTCACGGCTTCGTCTCCGGAACGTTCAAGACTCATCGCGATGCGATAAAGGGAATGAGCAAGGCGATGGAATCGATGGGCTACTATCTGGTGCTTGTCTTCTTCGCCGCTCTCTTTATTGCATCATTTACGGATTCGGGCTTCGGAGCATTGCTGGCGGTCAAAGGTGCCGCTGCGTTGAAAGGAATGAACGCATCGCCAGGAGTTACGATCTTTGGAATCATCCTGCTTTCAACCACCGTCAATCTTCTGGTCGGCTCGGCGTCCGCCAAGTGGGCGATGCTGGCTCCGATCTTTGTGCCGATGCTGATGCTGCTGGGAATTTCTCCCGAATTGACTCAGTCTGCATATCGAGTCGGTGACTCGTGCACGAACATCATCACACCGATGATGCCCTACTTCCCGCTCGTGGTCGTCTTCTGCCAGCGTTACGTGAAGAACACCGGCCTGGGAACCGTCACGTCGTTGATGCTGCCGTACTCCATGACATTCCTCGTCGTCTGGACAGCATTCCTGTTCATCTACTGGCAAATCGGACTGCCACTCGGAATCTCTGGCGGCTACACGTACACGCCGCCAGTTCCAGCCACACCTTAGTGTAGAGCGATTGTCCTCAATCGCTCATTACCCACTGTAAACCGATTGTCCTCAATCGCTCATTACCCACTGTCACTCATTCCAACCGCAGAAACGCAAAACGGCTGAGGACAGCCGTTCTACATTAGTGCACGGCCTGCGGAATCCACTTGCCGGTTTCAAACGCATTCAGCACCAGATGATCCCCGCCGCGGCGTTTGGCGTCGGCGAGAGTCTTCTCGGCTTCACGGATGATGGCATCAGCTTTCAGCCTCGCACCTTCGTGAGGTTCACAGAAGATCGCGCCGATGCTGCAGGTGATTGTGCGAGTTCCATCGGTGGCCGACAGATCGGACCGAATCCGTGCGCGAATCTGGTCGGCGATCAGTGTCAGCATGTCCTGATTCACATCCTTCAGAGCAATCAGAAACTCATCAGAACCGAACCGTGACACCGAGTCTGAAAGACGGACGCAGTGTCGCAACACTGAGGCAGCCTGTTGAAGCAGCGCGTCTCCGACCTTTTCTCCCGACAGATTGTTGATCGCTCGAAACTGATCGATGTCCACCAGCAGCAGCCCGAACGGAACCTTGTGCTGATGAACCTGCTCGACCGTGGAATCCAGAGCCGACTGAAGCCATTCGCGATTGAACGCTCCGGTAAGCTGATCTCGCCACTGAACGTCGTGCTTTGGCTCGGCCTCGCGTTCGACTTCCATCCGTCCGCGTTCGATCTTGCCAATATTCGTATGAGCGTTCACAAGACGCAGCTGGCTGGCAATCGCGATCTGTGACAGCAGTTCCTGAGCTTCCGTCAGGATGGATTCGAGCGACGGAGAACGTCCGACATCAATGCCAAACGCAGCGCTCAGCTCGCCGACTCGCTGATCCACATCGGCCAGCAGTCGGAAGACGTCATTCGGCCGCTGAGCAAACACCTGCATCAGCAGTCGTTCAATCGTTTCGCGGCTGCACGTCAGATTGTGCGCTACTTCTTCGAGGTACTCGGACACGTGAGCACTTGTAATAAGAGCCGCCGGAAGCGACGTGCTGGACACGAACTTCAACGGCACAACTCGATGAGCAGGGCTGTGATGCACCATGATGGCATCAACAATCTCTGAATCCAGATTCCAGCGACGGCACAGTGCGGCACTCAGCTCCGTGTGCGTGAAACCCAGCCAGTCCTGTTCACGCTGGCGCTGTGATCGATCATCGTCGACTTCAAGAACCTTTTGTACGTATTCGTCCCGACAGATGTGAAGCAACGCCAGTCGACCGATGTCCTGAAGCAAACCAGCCAGGAACCAATTGGCAGGATCCACTTTTCCATGCTGGCGTTCTGCAAGAGCTTCCGCGGTCGCCGCCTGAGTCAGCGATTCACGCCACAGCAGCTGATACCATGGGCGCAGGCTGACCGAATTGCGGCTTTGGTAATCCGCCAGGCTGAAGCTGAGCACGAGAGTTCGCACCATCGTTGTGCCAAGCCGAGGCACAGCGGCTTCGATCGATGAGGCGCGGGTTCGCATTCCCAGCAGGGCCGAGTTTGCGGTCTTCAGAATGCGTCCCGCGATAGCAGGATCAATTTTGATCGTCTCAATCAGGCGGTCAAAATCCGGATCCGGATCACGAGCGATCTCAATGACCTTTGCTGCCACTTCCGGAAGACTTGGAAGACGCTCGGACGCCAGAATGGATTCGATGGTATGGGGCACAGGAAACTCCGGATCCTGATTTTCGGCACGTCGCCAGGCGATGACCGATCGGACAAACATGGACTCGGCACTCACGGACTCGATGATGCCGAACGTCAACATTCAGCCTGGCTCAGGATTCCGAATCACAACGTCGGAAACCATGCGCAGTCGGGGAAATGCCCAGCGACCGTTTCCGCCCAGGCCGCCGTCACATCGCACAGTACGGGATAGTCTCCAGGGGAATTCCCGACCTGCATTGCTGACGGAAGTATGAACAGACGCTCAGAGCAATCCGGAAACCTGTCTCAGATGCGAGACACGGAGAAACTCGAACCCCGCAGAGTTTGCCATACCGTCAGATATGCCCGCAAAAACCGCGGATTGACATAAAACCAGTCGCTCCCTAACGTTCAGCGCAGAACTTCGCCGATGAGCCGCAGAACTGGGGCGCTAAGAATCCGTATGGACCTCGAATTCCAGGTTGTGACGATTAGTCAAACCTCATGGAGATTGCCGGGGGAAAACGAGAAGATTCGTGCTACAGGTGCGGCAGGGCGGCCCGGGACGGCTGTCAGTTTGGAATCGGGTCAATTCCGAACGCTGTGCGAAGGATGGGGGACGGAGGTCCCAGGCACTTCGATCTGGAACCATTCTTGAGCAGGTGCATAACAATGACGGGATTCATGGGACGTTGGGGAATCGCAGCTCTGGTGCTGGCAGCAGCCGCATCAGAAGTCCAGGCTCAGAACTGGGCCGACCAGATGGTCGACAAGAAGAAGCTCGAGTTCGGTGTGATCGCACGAAACTCCGAGACGACCAACATTATCACGATCACAAACACGACCAATTCCACAGTGCACATCTCCCACATGGAGACAGCCTGTCGGTGTGCCGAAGCTGGGTACTACCAGGATCCTCGGACGTTTGTCCAGAACTCTCCCGCAAAGAGTCTTCTGCAGCCTGGCGAAAAGACAACCGTGACCGTTCGAATGAACACCAACTCATTCACCGGTGCTCGCGACACTTCGCTCACGATTCACTTTGACGCACCACAGTATTCCCAGGTGCGCATCCCGATTACGGCTTACATCCGAACGGACGTCGTGTTCGATCCGGGCAAAGTCGATTTCGGCAATGTCGAGTTTCTTGCAGGCGGAACAAAGACGCTCCGAATTACGTACGCCGGTCGCCCGGACTGGCAGATTCGCGACATCAAAGTTGATAACCCACAGTTGAAGGCTGAGTTCAAGGAAATCTCTCGCAGCCAGTTTGCTCAGAACGGCATCAACGTCGAATATCAGCTGACGGTGAAGCTGGCCGAAACGGCAAAGGTCGGTCGACTTCGTGACTACATCACTCTGGTCACCGATGACGCAGCCAATCCTTACGTTCCGCTGCTGGTTGAAGGCACGGTCATTCCGGACATTGCAATCACCAGCCCGAATGTGGCCATCCGATCTCTGAAGCCCGGCCAGACAACGACTGTCAAAGTGATCATCAAGGGCAACAAGCCGTTCCTCGTCGAAGACGTGAACTGCGAGAACATGAGTGACTGCTTCAAGGTGAAGAAGAGCGAAGAGCCAAACAAACTGCAGGTCGTTGAGATGGAGTTCACTGCTCCTGACAAACCTGGCAAGTTTGCAGAGAAGATGATTGTCAAAGTAAAGGACCGCGAAGAGCCTTTGAACTTCGTGGTTTCGGGATCCATTCTGTAGGTCAAAACCTGCAATTGGTCCACCCACCTGTGAACCCCCAATCGCCCGGACTGGTCCTCAGTTCCGGGCGATTTTGTTTTCACGCTGCGTACAATCGGACAGTGCGTCGCACGCTCTGCTGAAAGGAATCCTCTGCGATGGAAACATGGAACCTGCTCCTTCAGGTGATCCTGCTGCTTCTGGCCTGCTTCGCCGCCGGAAGCGTGATGGTCATGCTGCGCCAAAGTCCTCTTGTGGGCTTCCTGCTGGCCGGCATGGTGATGGGTGGCCCCGGTAGTTTCGCCATCGTCAAAGCAGAATCGGCGATCGAGGGCATTGCGGAACTGGGAGTCGCGTTGCTCCTGTTCAGCCTGGGTCTCGAGTTTTCATGGTCCCGAGTCATGTCGCTGGGTCGAACCACGCTCCTCTGCGGCGCGCTTCAGGTGATACTCACCATGCTGGCTGTCTCACTGGCCGCGCGGCTCTTTGGGCTAAGTTGGAATGCGGCCGTTGCCGTCAGCGCCATGGTCAGTCTCAGCAGTACAGCAACGGTGCTGGGCGTGTTTAATGATCGAGCCATGCTGGATTCGGCGATCGGACGACAGTCACTGGCGGTGCTTCTGGTTCAGGACATGGCCGTCGTTCCACTGGCGCTGCTGGTGCCTCTGCTGGGTTCCGATGGTTCTTCCGGCTCCATGCTGCCTCGCATTGGCGGTATTGTCCTTGCAGGAACACTGGTCGTCCTGGCACTGTACGTTGTGCTCAACACGGTGGCACTGCGAATCATGAAGGTGCAGTCCATCAGTCGAAGCCGAGACCTGATGGTGATTCTCAGCGTCGTGGTGGGACTGGGTGCCACCTGGGCGGCTCATGCTGCAAAGCTGTCGCCTGCTCTGGGAGCGTTTCTCGCAGGGATGTTCCTTGGCAACTCCCCATTCGCGTTTCAGATCCGAGCGGACGTGGCATCACTGCGAGTCGTCCTGCTGACTTTGTTCTTCGGAGCGGTCGGGATGGTCGCAGATCCGGTCTGGATGTTTAACAACATCGGAATCGTCCTGGCGATCGCATCGGTTCTGATTGTCATCAAGGCTCTTGTCGTGGTCAGCCTCTTTGTCGTCTTCCGAAATCCGGCAGGAACAGCGGTCGGAACGGGCCTTTGCCTGGCACAGGTCGGCGAATTTGCATTCGTCCTCGGCGGAGAAGCACGCTCCTCCGGACTGCTCACTGCGGATCAATACAGTGCGATTGTGTCCGCTTCGATTTTGACGCTTCTGGTGACGCCTTCGCTGATCGTCCGGGCTCCGGGACTGGCAGCCTGGCTGAATCAGCGACGTCGGTCCGGAAATGCGGCCCGCGAAGCCAGGTCAGATCATCAGATCTGCCACTACCTTCTTGTTGGATTCGGCCCCGCCGGTCGCGGCGCGGCGGAAGCACTTCAGGAACATGCGGAAAGTGTGATGGTGCTGGATCTGAGCAGTGAAGGACTGGCCAAAGCACGCGAGAATGGCTTTCACACTCTTCAGGCGGATGCGACGAGTTCGGAAATTCTGGAGCATCTGCATCCCGCGAACTTTCGAATGGTCATCATCACGATCCCGGGCTTCTCGGAAGCGATGACGATCCTGAAGAGCGTTCGACATCTGGCACCCACGGCCAGGATCGTTGTGCGATCCCGTTACCGAATTCACCAGCAGGCATTCAACGACGCCGGTGCTGACATTGTTGTCGGCGATGAAGAAGAAGTCGGCACAGCAATTGGCAAAGCCATCCGTGATGCAGCCTGAGGCGGAACGCTGCAACTCGCGACATCAGCATCAGCCCGGATACTGCTGAGCAGCTTTCAGGAGCTGATTGGAACATGCTCCCAGACCGAATGGCACCGCACCGTACAGACAAATAACTCCAACGCTGCCCCCGGAAGCGACCCACAGAAACCCGGCGGTGATGAATGCAAAGACAGCAAGGAGAATCGCAATGATGTAAAGAAACGGCCGGAAGCCAACAAAGGTCACACCTCCCATTGCAGCAATCAGCATTGCAACGTTGAGTGCGTTTTCAAAAATTGTTTCATGACGCACCGGGTCGGACGGAGCCTTGTCGCCATAATAGAGCAGCGCAGCAAAGGCGGCAGTAATGGCAGCAAATCCGAGCTGGAAGATGCCCGCTTCGAAGATCGCCGCATTGTAGGTCCGCATTCTCGCGTCGTATTCTTCACTGGCCAGTCGCTCACGCTCAGCAACCATGGGCTCCGGCATGGTCTCAACGTGAACCTCCTGACCGCGGGACACCAGCTCTTCCGGCCGCACGCTGTACAGCGGATCGGTCACAACCGGTTCATAGACCACCGATTCTCGCACCGGCGATCGAGGTCTCGGAGGCCGTGACTTCGGACTCTGTTCGCGAGTCTTCGATTCCGACAGGCTGCCCCCGCGAGAAACCAGAACGGACTTCGGAAGCCCAAGTTCATCTGCTGTCGGAGCGGCAAGAATGCAACTGCACCCAGGACATCGGAAATTCCTGCCCGCAACTTCATCACGCAGAGTCATCACTCGTCGGCATTCGAAACACTCAACTTCAAACGGCATTTTCTGGACAGCCTCAAAAAGCTGAGGTCTCAATCATCTTCCATTTCGAATTGAACTTTAAGGGCATCACACAGTCAACCCACCGGGGTTCATGGTAGACATCACTCTCTGAGTGATGACCTGCGATTCCCCGCCCTCGATGCTGTCTACGCTGAGCGACATGGAGCGCTGTTTCGTCACTCGGAGAGTGACGGCTACAAAGTCCTCAAGGTGCCATGCACCTTGAAATGCAAACGCCTTTGCTGTAACGACTTATGCTCGCAGCTGCGCACTGATCGTAATGTAGACATCACTCTCAATGTAGACATCACTCTCTGAGTGATGAACTGCGATTCCCCGCCTTCGATGCCGCTTACGCTGAGCAGTGGCGGGGATCGCTGTGTCGTCACTCAGAGAGTGACGGCTACAAAGTCCTCAAGGTGCCATGCACCTTGAAATGCAAACGCCTTTGCTGTAACGACTTATGCACGCACCTGCGCGCTGATCGTAATGTAGACATCACTCTCAATGTAGACATCACTCTCTGAGTGATGAACTGCGATTCCCCGCCTTCGGTGCCGCTTACGCTGAGCGGCATCGGGGCAGCGTCGTCACTCGGAGAGTGACGGCTACGATGACTAAGCTCGATGGGGTTCGCCGGCAAACCTTCGCTGTCTTTCCAGAGCCCAATCCGATTCCTGCAGATTTGAACGATTTTTCGGGCAGCCTGTTGCCATTTGTCAATTCAAAGCGTTCAATGAACAGCGAAGCCTCCGCATGCGTACACTAGTGCACGCAAATTCAGACAAATGGTATGCTTTCGAACCTAGCAGAACTTTTTATTGATGCAAAGCTGGTGGCCTGGTGGCTGTATTCAGCGTTGCTCCTGTTCGCGATCTTCTTTCGCTTCTCACGAGTCTTTTCGATTCGCAATTTGGACCTTTGCCTTCTGCTTGTGCTGGCGTTGTCGGCCACAGCAACGCTGAAGTACCGCGATGCGATCTGGGCTCCGGACCCGGCGGAAGCGGAAGCGGCAACCGAGGCTCCCGACGGAAGCACAGTCCCGAAATCGGCTCCTGCAGAGGTTGTTTCAGACGCAGACAAACCAAACGCTGCGTCAGGGACCGAGTCATCAGTGGAGCATTCCGTTGCCTCAGCCGCTTCGACAACAGCAGATGCCCCATCGACCGAAGCAGCATCTGAAGAGTCTGCAAAAGCTCCAGCTCCCGCCGTGCATCCTGGCTACACATGGGGTTCCAGAATCCTGCTGGTCACTTCGTTTCTGCTGATCGTTCGACTCGTGTTCGACGAAAGCCTGACGCGACGACCTCGACTGGATCAGAATCTGAATGCTGCGGGAATCACGTTCCTGTGCATTCCGGCATTCGCACTTCTGATCACCGCAATTGCTCAGAACCCTCCCCAGGTCAGTACTCGCAAAGCCTTTGACTACGGCAAAGCACTGCTGGAACGACGGGATGTTCAGGTTAATCCCAACTCACCTTCAGAGGAACATCCGGCTCCGACGGAGACACTTGTCGCAGCAGGGGGTGCAGTCGTCGCGCAATTGGCAGACAAGGAGCGAGAAGTCGACTGGGTGGCTCGTTCGCTGGTCATTGTGGCCCACACCCTGGTGGTACTGGGGCTCATTGCCGTGGGCAAAATGCACTTCGCAAACACTCAACAGGGCGTCGCAATGGCGCTGCTGTATCTGCTGTTGCCATGCACCGCCGTGTATGCTCATCAGCTGAGCCATGTGCTTCCGGCGGCATGTCTGATCTGGGCGATTGCAAGCTATCGCAATCCCGTCGTAGCAGGAGTTCTGCTGGGACTGGCGAGCGGAACACTGTTCTTTGCGGTCTTCCTTCTGCCTGTCTGGGCTGCATTCTACGGACGCCGAGGAAGTGTGAAGTTTGCCGTCTCCGTGATGGGAGTCGCAGCAATCCTCGTCACGACGCTGCTGCTGATTTCCGGGGATGCAAGTTCGTTCTCAAACAAGCTGGTGACAACGACGAACTGGTCGGTCTATCGGCTTCTGGATGATACAAGCACAGCGTACGACGATGCTCTGTCACAGTTGTACATCCGCATTCCCATGGCGGCAATTTTCTTCGTGATGCTGACCGCGATGACCGTGCTGCCACGGCCACGCAACCTCGAGAACCTGCTTTCAAATTCCACTTCACTCGTCGTCGCAGCCCAGCTCTGGTACCCCGACGACATCGGCCGTTATGTGTTGTGGTATCTGCCTTTGCTGCTGCTGATCGTCTTCCGCCCGCGACTGGATCGTCTCGTTCCACCGGATCGCATGGATCGCCAGTCCGCCAGCATCCCTGCTCCCACCAAGGTCGCAGGTGGCTCAAGCGTCGCGATGTCCCGCCTGAGCTTCTTTCGGTAGGTCTGACAGACTTTGGTTGCGGCGACTTTGCCGTTCCGCTGACTCAGCCTGCTCACGCATGACGTACTTCGATCGGCTATCGATCAAACGTCGTCCGAACACTTTCGCGTCCGTAACGATCAACGGACGTCACGACGACTCGACGAACATCAGGCGGCAGAGTGTAGTCCGACTGCGATGCGGGGATGACGGCGAATGCCCATTCATGGCCGTTCCAGTTCCAGACGGCAAAGACCTTCAGAGTGTCCTCTTGTCCGCAGCGGATCGTGATTCCATCCTTCACCGACGCCGATCGTTCGATCAAAGGAGCGGCAGGAGGTTCTCCGGTCGCCCTCGGATCTGACGGAACAAGGGCAGGCGAGGAATAGAGAGTCTTCTCCAGATCTTCGGCCAGGTTTTCGCGATTCTGGATGAGTGCTTTCATGCTGAAGTGAATGTGACCGGATCCCTGTCCGGCGTTTCGAACCACTTCGATCTGACGTTGAATTTCGCGTTCCGGAAATGGCCGACTCTTGTCTCCAGTGCGACTTGTGAACAATCCTGGCCAGACTGGAACAGTCCCTGCGCTTTCGTTGCGCCAGAAGTCATAGAGCACCGGAAAACTCTGAGCCTGCTGTTCAATGGGCCAGTACAACTGCGGAGCAAAGTAGTCGCACCAGCCTTCTTTCAGCCACAAGGTCGCATCGGCATAAAGCTTCTCGTACTGGTCAAAGCCCGTGATGCCAGGAGCAGCGCCTGGTCGACCGATGCCGAACGGGGAAATCCCAAACCGAACCCATGGCTTCACCTGACGAGTCTGCTGATGTATCTGCTGCACAAGGCGGTTGACGTTGTCACGCCTCCAGTCTGCTCGCCCAAGCCGACCACCGGAAGATTGATATTTGTCCCATGACGCGTCATCCGGGAAGTCCACTTCCTTACCATCTTCTGTGATCGGATACGGATAGAAGTAATCATCCATATGGACGCCATCGACGTCATAGCGTTTCACGACATCTTCGAACACCGCCAGCGAATGAGCCGCGGCATCGGGTTCACCGGGATCCAGCCACAGGTAGCGTCCATACGATTTCACCAGGTCCGGTCGAGTCCTGGAAATGTGGGAACCGGCAACATCGTTCGTTCCAAAGCGAGCACGATAGGGATTCAGCCACGCATGAATCTCAATCCCGCGTCGGTGAGCTTCATCAACCCACATTGTCAGCGGATCGTAGTACGGATCAGGAGCTTTACCCGATTCGCCTGTCAGATAGTAGCTCCAGGGTTCAAGCTTCGAATCGTACAAAGCATCTGCGGTCGTTCTCACCTGCAGCACAAGGCAGTTGAGCTTCAGCTGCGCCGCCTTGTCGAGAATTCGAATCAGCTCCTCCTGCTGCTCGGCTGTCGAGAGCCCGCGGCGCGAGGGCCAGTCGATGTTATCCACCGTTGCGACCCAGGCCGCTCGAAACTCACGAGGACTCGGAGGAGGCTCGGGGATGATCTCTTGAGCAACGCTGGAACCGCGCAACGCCACGATACCAGTCAGCAAAACGGCAAGACGAACAAGCATGGATCTGATCCAACATGAAACCGCTGGCAAAAAATACATGGCCAAGCTTAACGCATCTGGCTGCACACTGGCAGGCATGGCATTACACAAAAACGAAGCTCAGGATCCTGCCGGATGCCAATTGGTTCTACCCGCCCAGTCTTCCGCTGCGAGGTAGATCAAATCAACCGCGGGGTCTTTGACATCGGGATACTGTTTCGGGTCGGCAAGGGAAACGGCCAGCCGCCGCTTGAGTTCCGCATACGCTGCTGCCGTCGCCGGATGGGCTCGAAGATAGTCACGAAACAAAAGAGGATAACGCTGATTGGCCATTCCCTGCTGACGCACATGAATATTGCATCGCCGATCGCCCGGACGTTCCAGAAAGAGCAGCTTGCTCCATTGATTCCCATCTTCCGACATTCCCGGCGGAACATGATCCTGCCCGACCTGAGCATGCTGAACAAATCCCGCACTACACAGCTTCGCGATGATCGTCGAGGACAATTCTTCCACGGTGATCTGGATATCGATCACATCCTTGGCCGCCAGCCCCGGCACCGACGTCGAACCGATATGGTCAATCCTCACCGCCAGGGAACCGAGTGCGGCATGCAGCGCGGATGCCTGAGTGGAATATTCCTCTGCCCATGCTGAACGGTAGTTGTGGATTTCAATCATGCGTGTGTCTCAACAGGAGCGCGTCGCAGGTTTCTGCGGCGAACAACGCGACCTGTCCCTGGGCTGTTACTTCGCGTCAAGGGGTTTCAGCGGCTTCCTGGCCCCGGCCGGAATCGCGATCGACAGATGGTTGGCTTTGGGTGGCAGCGGACAAAGCGTATGAGTGTTGTACGCGCAGGGAGGATTGTAGGTCTGGTTAAAATCCAGAATGACCTGACCATCCGCCGACTTCTTTGCGTTCAGAAATCTGCCCGCGCCATAGGTTTCCCGGCCGCTCGTGGCGTCACGGAACACGATGAAAAGATCGTCAGGGCCTTCCTCCTGGCATTCAAGACGCACGCTGGTCCCGCCCAGCTGAAATTCGACAACCCCCACGAGATGATCTTCATACGTTGCACCACGAACATTCGTGATCTGAATGGGGCGAGGAGGATCGTAGGGCACGAACTTCGCGGTCACTCGGTATTGAGCATCCACCGGGTACCAGTCTTCACCGGGGAAATTCCGGATCAGCGAGTTCTTCGCATCTCGCAGTCGAATTGCGAGGCGGCCGCTGCGTCGAATCAGGTGAATCGACGTATGCCCGATCTGAAGTTTGTCGGGCGAATCTGCTTCGGGCTTTGCAGGGTCAAGCTGCAGAAGTCCGCTACGTGCTGGCTGTCCGTTGAATTTCACGTCCACGCCATCATTCATCACGAACGAAACAACGCCGTCACGCACGGTCAACCGCCCCGCAGCTGCAGGACTGGATTCCGGCGACAGTCGGATCTGACTGAGCTCCGAAGAGCCAATGAGAAATTCCGTCTGGTCCCTGGGTTCATCAAGCCAGATCAGTCCGGAAACAGCAAGCCAGCCATCAGGCGACTTCAGACGTTCCAGCCGCTTCTGCCTCCAGGTCAGCACCTGCTGCTCGTAAGTCTGCGGCTCTTCGTCAGCCATGATTTGACTCGACGCGACACCGCAGAGCAGGGCGGTCATCAGACCACAGAAAAGAAACAAACGTCGCTGCATCGGGATGCACAAAGAACCTCGAACCATCGTTCTGCCTTTGGATCAGTACGGAATCGTCTTCCGTATCGTAACCAAAGAAGCACGACCATGCAGCACAGTGAAGTCCTCTGTAGTGGATCTCGCCAGAGATCCCGCCTTTTGGACCTCACCACAAGCCCAGCGTAGTGGAACTCGCCAGAGATCCCGCAACACTCGTTGATGAAGTCAACCCGTATCAGGCCATCGCGGGAACAGCCACGGAGCGGGCTCGTTCCTGAACCTGAGGTCCGTCACTCGGAGCAATCAGAGTATCGACGATGAACTGATTTCGTCCGCCCTTCTTGGCCCGATACATGGCAGCGTCTGCGACGGCAAAGAGCTGTTCGCCAAACTCGGCTTCTGTTCCGAAGATCTGGCCTTCCACCAGCCCGATACTCGCAGTAACCGGGATCTTCTTTCCTTCAAACACGACTTCGGCTTTGGCAATGTTGGAACGGATTCGTTCACCGACAATGGCGAGACCTTCCGGATTGGCATCTTCCAGAATGGCAACGAATTCTTCGCCGCCGTAACGTCCCACCAGGTCATCATCACGGAGAGACTTGCGAACCGTTTCCGCAACGACTCGCAGAGCCTGGTCACCGGCCTGATGACCGAACGTATCATTGATCTTCTTGAAGTGATCGATATCAATGACGGCAAGACCGATCGACAATCCACGGACTCGATGCAGCGCTGTTCGTTCCGAGAGCTGTTGCAGCAGATATCCTCGATTTGCAAGGCCGGTCAGAGCATCCAGGCGAGCGACCTGCAAAAGGTCAGCAACGCGGCGTTTCAGCTGGCGATTTTCATCCAGTAGTTCCACTGGCACCTGAGCCGTCGACGGACTTTCTTCTGCAGCCGTCGCGATACGAGACAGCTGGTCCAGAGCATCCTGAAGCAGATCACCTGCCGGAGGAAGCTTCGGTGGATCAAACTCAAATAGCTGCGAAGAACATTCCAGACGATCGCGCACCTGATCAATCAGGCTTTCGATCGACAGCGACTCGGGCATCTTGACAGCGCCGATAGCTTCCTGCAGCTGGACAATGGACAATGCTGCGGTGTCATCACAGATCAGTCCGGCCACTGCGTCGGCGATCCGAGTGACTTCAAGAAGCGGTTCCTGAGCGTTTCCAGCAGTGACGGGACCATCAATGCCGCGAATGGCCAGGTGGCAGCGTTCCGGCAACCCCATCTGCTGAAGAAGGATGGAAGACAGTTTGTTGTGCGTGAAGCCGAATGTTTCCTGTTCGATTCGACTCAGCGGAGCTCCCTGAGCCTGAGCGGACTTCAGACACTCGAGGTACTTCTCCGGTTCAGCGCGAAGCAGAGCGAGCTTGCCAAGACCGGCAAGCAGGCTGGTCGTGTAACATTCACCGCGAAACGCGATCGAACCAAAATGGGTACCGCAGATCTCCGCAGCCGTGGCCTGGACAAAGGATCGCTGCCAGAATTTTCGATAGTATTCGAGATGATCTGAGTTCTCCATCGACTGTTTCGCCAGCGAGAAGCTCAGAACCAGCGGCGCTGCCTGAGCGCGGCCCATCAGCATGACGGCACGATTCAGGTCGGTGACTTCGCCGCGAGCGCTGTAGCGCGCGGAGTTTGCAGCCTTCAGCAGCTTGCTGACGATCGCCGGGTCTTTCCGGATCACCGACACCAGCTGGTCGTTGGAGCTGTTGCAGTCATGAAATAGTTTCAAAGCTTCGATTGCGACAGTTGGCAGCGAAGGAAGCCGTGAGAACTTTGAAAAGTCAATCGACATTGAATCGGGTCCGTACTTTGGATTCGTCAGCAGGTGGAGAACAGTCGATGTGAGTACGAGTCATCCTTGGACATGACAACGGAATGCGCAGATCATTCCTCTTTCTGTCAGCATAGGTCACATCCAGCAGCAGAGCGCGGAGGATGCGGGTTTGATCATCGGGGGTATTCCCGCCAACTTGCTAACACATGTCCCATTTCAGCGTCGCCTGAATCGTGGTAGGGTGCCGGTCATTCGGAACGTAGCAGCTTTGCAATTGCTGAGAGGTGGGTTCACCCTTTGCCTCGGGAGTTCTCCCCGCAGTATCTTCCCGAAGTCCTTCAACGCTGAGTGTTTTCCCTCAGCTCGCCAGGAGAAGGACACTGAACAGCTCTGTTCCGGTAAGCCAGAGAAGCTTTACCGGATGTTCTGATTTCAGAGACGGGGGCCACTTTGCCGATGCGGCCGATATGCAGTCTCTCAATCCACAATTCGATTTGCTCGGTCGGCTGATCAACGCGGCGGAAACTCGCCATCGCGTGATCAGCAACAACATCGCCAACGTCAACACCCCGAATTACCGGCGGCTGGACGTGTCGTTCGAGGAGCAGCTGGCACAGGAACTGGCCGGCGGCACTTCGATGCAGGCCCAGCCGGAAGTTGTCCAAACGCCTGGCCTCGTGGCGCGTGCGGACGGGAACAATGTCGACATCGACCGGGAAATGGGGCAGCTCAGCAAGAATGCCATGCTCCAGCAAACGTGGATTCAGCTGCTGGCGTCAGAAATGGAACAGATGCGACTGGCAATTTCAGGGTCCTGACCCCGACGACTCAGTTGATGTGAAGTGAGGTCCGTTATGTCCATGCAGAGAATTTTGTCCGGAACAGAAATCAGCGCCTCCGGCCTGACCGGGGAACGTATCCGCATGGAGGTCGCGGCGAACAACATCGCTAACATGAACTCCACTCGAACCGCTCAGGGTGGCCCCTACCAGCGACAGCAGGTCACGTTCTCAGCGGCGATGGACCAGTGGATGAACCCGGAAAAGAACCCGGTGGACGGTCTTCGAGGTGTCGATGTGGTCGCTGTCTCGTCCGACACCACTCCCGGCCCCGTGATCTATGACCCGGGGCATCCGGACGCCGACGCGACGGGTCATGTTCGACTTCCTAATGTCAACATGTCCCGTGAAATGGTCGACCTCGTCAGTGCCAGCCGCGCTTACGAAGCGAATCTGAAATCCCTTGAAACATTCCGACAGATGGCCGAACAGGCACTGTCTCTTCTGCGAGGTCTGCGCTGATGTCACTGCAGTCGCTTCAGGGACAGACACCGTACATCCAGATCGGTAACGCATCGTCGCCCGGGCTGACCCCGAAAACGAACGAAGCGAAGAACGATCTGCCGTTTGCGGATCTTGTCAAAAGCATGGTCCAGCAAACCAATGCGCAGCAGATCTCCGCCAACGATTCTGTTCGGCAACTGATTACCGGCGAAACAGACAGCATTCACGATGTCGTTCTGACGGCCTCAAGAGCTGACCTGGCCTTCCGCCTGATGATGGAAATTCGCAATCGCCTGATCGCCTCTTACCAGGAAGTCATGCGAATACAGGTCTGAGTGTCTCGTTCTTTTGTTCCGTTTCTTTCCAGTTCCTGTTTCACTGAGTCACACCCATGTCGTTCTGGCAAAACCTTCGCGATCAGCTGCTGAACCTGTGGAATCGCTGGACGCTTTCTCAGCGAATCGGTTTCTCTGCCGCAACAGTGGCGTGCGTTGCTGCCGTCGTTGGCACAATGATCTGGGCAACGCAGCCGGAATACGTCGTGATTGCCCGCAACCGTGAACCCGGGCAGATCTTTGACATCGCAGGCATCCTGGACACGGAAAAAATCCCCTACACGATCAATGTGTCGAGTACCGCGATCTCTGTTCCCACGTCACAGGTCAATGACGCGCACCTCGCATTGAAAGACATGCTGCACCCGGAAGAAGTGGCGCAGGCCAAGTCCTCCGGCTTCCCGATGTTCCAGTCACCTCGCGCGGAAGAAGATCAGCGTTTGCGAGATCTGGAAGCTCGCGTTCAGAATGCACTGAAGGACGTGAAAGCCATCGAA
Source organism: Planctomycetaceae bacterium (assembly GCA_046349695.1). Lineage (GTDB taxonomy): Bacteria > Planctomycetota > Planctomycetia > Planctomycetales > Planctomycetaceae > SXXK01. The sequence goes on from JAXMBV010000010.1 coordinate 31,857, forward strand.
AGTGCGAAAGTGAGCATCAGTTCGCCGGAAAAGTCGCCATTCGCGGACCAAAATTCCCCTGTGACAGCCTCTGTAATCATCAGGCCAGCCAGTGGAGTACAGATGACGAACATGATCGCCAACAGTGTCATCAATGTCGTCGCTCGATCAGTTCCCGACCTGAAACCTGAGAATGTCGTCGTCACAGACAGTGAGGGACGACAGTATGACCTGCAAAAGGGAATGAACAGTGCCGTTGAAGAGAACCTCAAGATACGGCGAGACATCGAACGAGAACTGAAGGAGAAAGCCGAGACAGTACTCGGTCGCATCGAAGGTGTACGCTCAGTTGTTACTGTCACCGCGACGATGGACCATGACAAGAAGACTCAGCGGAGACTGCTGATTGACGATGAAAAGAAGGCAGTCATCGGATCAACAACCAAAACGTCGCAGTACAAGGGAATCGCACCTCAACCACAGGGGCCTGCCGGAGTAACAGGGAATACTGCACCCGGAACTCCGACTTCCAGCGCTTCCGGCGACACAAAAGACACGGAGTCTGAAGAGGAATATCTTCCATCGCAGACAGAGGAGACACTCACATCGGCAGGTGGATCAATTCTCCGGCTTAGCGTGGCGGCCGTCGTTGATCTGAGCGGCATGGCCGCAGGAAATACACTCGACGAAACCGACATTGAAGACCTCATCCGCAGTGCAATCGGATCGACAAGTTCCGGTAAAGACGAGATCCAGGTCGTTCTTGCAAAGGTTGCCCCAACCGACAATGTGGCCGTTCCAACGGCCGCGCCGATAGGCCTTGAGCAGTGGATTCCGCTCGCTCAGTACATTTCGCTGGGGCTTGGTGCTCTGGTTGCGTTTGTCATGGGCCTTCTGATGATCAAACGCATGAAGCCGATCGTGATCAAGGAAACCGTCGGACCAGGTATTCCTCTCGCCGATGCCAGAAGACTGGCTTCCGTGTCGGAGCAGGCGAAGGCTCATCCGGAACTGGTGGCGAATATTCTGTCGGCATGGCTCAACGAACAGGAAGCCGAAGCTGCCTCGGACAAGAACCCACCACCGACAGCGCCGGTCAAAGACACACCACGGGGAAGCCGAGGAGCATCCGTGCCAAAATCCGCAACGACGTCTCCAGCGGCATCATCGCAGGAAAGGAAGGCGGCGTGAGGCAGGTGACCGCTGGAAGCTCGGCTGCATGGCAGCATGAACATACACGCAACACTCTTATGACTCCCTGAAATCCCCATGGATCGAGAACGGCAAACTCTGGAGCTGCTGCAACTGCTTGGCGATGAAGTCGCTGACGCGGTCCTGTCACGCCTGCAGCCAGAGCGAGCAGCCAAACTTCGAGCCAGTCTGAAGACTCCCGCTGCGGTTCGGTCCACAATCTCCCGCCAGCGCGAAGTGCTGGATGAATTTGAGTGCTTCTTCCAGTTCGCACTGAAATCACTGCCGCCGGAGCCAAAAGAAGAAACGCCCGAGACAACTCCGGCCGACAGCACGGCAGTCACGTCCCCGTCAGTGTCGGCCGACGAACCAAAGGCAGAGACTGCCGTTGTTTCCGTATCGCCTGACACAGGGAACCCGGCTGAATCGACTCCGGCAACATCGGAATCGACGGCTGGAGACTCCACCGCCTATTCGACCGACGCCGCATCGGCATCATCGGCCCCGACTGGAACAAGTGACTCGGTCGATTCCACAGACAACACAGACTCAATGACCACGCCGGAGGAAACCATGGCGGCCACCACAGCGCCGGCTCTGACCGGCAACCCGCTGGAAGATCTCAAGCAGCTGAGTGCTCATCAGATTTCACAGGCTCTTGCGTCCGAGCAGTCACGAACATCGGCCATCCTTCTCAGTCGTCTGCCAGCATCACTGGCGGGCGAAATTCTGAATCTGCTGAAAGGCGATTATCAGAAGGCCGTGATGAAGGAACTCACAAAGCAGCAGGTCGCCCCGGATGTTCTGGTCGAACGAATCGCTCGCGCGACATTCCAGCGCGCTCAGCAACTTTCGCCGGAGCCACCCGACACGCGCACTCATTCGGATCGCGTTGCCGAGGTCCTGCGCAGCGTTCCGAAGGCAGGTCGAAAGAATATGCTGGCTGCCATCGAGGAACAGGATCCTGAACTTGCAAAATCGCTGTTGACAAAGATCTACCGTTTCGAGGATATCGCTGCTCTCAGCAAGACGATGATGCAGCGAGTGCTCGGCGAGATCGACAGCACGAACCTGACGACGGCTCTTTACGGGGCTCCTCAGGATGTCACCGAAGCCGTCTTCTCGAATCTCTCCAAACGAGCACGTCAGACAATCGAAGAAGAAATGCAGTTCATGTCCGGCGTGCAGGAATCACGCATCCTGCAGGCCAGAAACTCCATCGCAGAAATCATTGCTCGCATCGACATGGAAAGTGAAGGTTAGTCACCGAGATGGCCACAGTCCGAGTCACTCTGAAACGAAGTCCACGAACGATCGCCGCTGGCGGTCAGGTTCTGGAAGTCGTTACGGCCTGTGATTCAGACGACCAGATCACCACGTCGGTCATGCTCACGGAAGAGGATTCCGTTCCATCGCCCGATGAAGTTTCCGCTGACTCCCAGGACGCTGACGAACGGAATGCTTCTTCGCCGCCAGCCGTCAGTGAGTCGGCAGATTCAAGAGCAACCGGACCTGTCCCCGTCGGCATGAATTCCGGGGCAGCTGCCGGTCCTTCCGTCGCCACGGTTCTCACGGACCTTTCCAACCGCGTTGTGACGCCGCTAGCTCAGTCGGCCGCCATCCCGGTCTGGAACTCGCCGGAACGTATGGCGGAAATTGAAAAGGAATCGACGCCACCGGCTCCCATGATCTCAGAAGAAGATCTGGCCGATCTTCGCAACCTGCTGGAACAGGCGGTTGTTTCCGTGGAAGAGCTTCAGGAACAGCAGCGTCAGTCGCTTCAGGAAATGCAGGAAGTGGCCGTGGAACTTGCCGTTGCTGCTGCATCCGTTCTGACTGGAACTGCCATCGAACGCGGACAGTTTGCCGTCGATGACCTGATCCTTCAGGCACTCGCACAAATGCAGCTGACGGACCCTGTCCGAGTCCGCATGAACCCACAGGACTACGACCTGCTGCAGGTCCTCATGAAGGAACCAGACGCCTCAGAGGAACTGCAGCGACTCACAGTAATTCAGGATGACAGTCTGAATCGGGGAAGCTGTCGGGTGGAATCCGGACGAAGGATTCTGCTGACAGACCTGCCAACACGACTGAACGATATTCGTCGCTCATGGATGGAGAAACTGGATGACTCTCAGATTGAACGTCGCGGAGATGGCTCAACAGGCCGCTCACTGCGCCGCTTTCCGGACCGCCGGGAGGCTTCGCAGCGTGCGCGGACTGATGCGAGCTGATCTTCCGGCTTTCGTCGGAGAGACATGTTCCGTAACACTGTCCTCCGGCGTTCAGGTGATGGCCGAAGTCGTCGGCTTTGATGAATCAGAATCGCAGCTGATGTGCTTTGACAGCACATCAGGCCTCCGTCCTGGTCTCGAGATCATTGCGGAAGGTCGAGCCCGAAGTGTACCAGTCGGAGCGTCGCTTCTTGGTCGAGTGATCGACGGGCTGGGTCGTCCAATCGACAAGCACGGTCCGCTGAAAGTACGCCGATGGAGAAGTGAATCGGCAACGGTTCCTGATGCCATGTTCCGAACTCGCATCACAGAACCGCTCGTGACGGGACAGCGAGTCATCGACGGAATGCTGACCATCGGACGCGGCCAGCGCGTTGGACTGTTCGCAGGCAGCGGTGTCGGAAAAAGTACGCTCATGGGCGAAATCGCCAAGTACGCCGAGTCTGACGTCAACGTCATCGCTCTGGTTGGCGAACGTGGTCGCGAAGTCCTTCCGTTTATCGAAGACTGTCTGGGTGAGCAAGGTCTTTCGCGTTCCGTTGTTGTCGTTGCGACTTCGGATGAAACACCGCTCATGCGAATCAAGGCAGTTCTGACAGCCGCATCTATTGCAGAAGACTTTCGGGACCAGGGTGCTCATGTGCTGTTCTTCCTCGACAGCCTGACCCGGCTCGCGATGGCTCAGCGAGAACTCGGGCTGCTGCTGGGAGAGCCGCCTGGAGCACGCGGTTATCCGCCGTCTGTGCAGTCACTGCTGGCCAGCGTCCTGGAACGTCTCGGATGCGGCGAAGTCGGCGCGATCACGGGACTGATCACGGTGCTTGTGGACGGCGATGACATGGACGAACCGATCACCGACGCGGCTCGAGGGATTCTGGATGGACACATCATCCTGAATCGAAAAATTGCCGCGACCGGACACTTTCCCGCGGTCGACGTTCTGAACAGCGTCAGCCGAGTCTTCCGTGAGGTAACGACTGAGAATCATCAGAAGCATGCTTCCAAACTCCGATCCCTTCTGGCCACGCATTCGGAAATCGCCGACCTGATTCAGATCGGCGCATACAAATCCGGAACGTCTCCACAGGTGGATCGAGCTGTCCAGATCATGCCCGCGGCGAAACGATTTCTTCAGCAGTCAGTGAACCAGCGTTCGTCGTGGCAGGAAACACAGGATCAGCTGAAAGCACTTGCAGGAGCCTGGCCGTGGTAGCCAACGCTGCCATCAGTGAATCATGAAACGATTTATTTCCCGATACGAAAAGATCCGCCATTTGCGTGCTCAGCAGGAAGACACCTGTCGAGCCACTGCGGCGGCACGAAACACCGAACGAATTGCAGCAGAGAATCAGAGAAACGAAATCCAGATCCGACTGGCTGAGTGTGAAAAGCTTGTTGCCAGAGAAATGTCCATGGGTCTTAGCGGTGCACTGTTTCAGTCGGTCACAAGTCTGATTGAAAAGGGCAAGGCAGACCTGAGCAAAGCCAGTGAAGAACTTCAGCTGGCAGAAGAGAGACTTCAGGAAGCTCTCGCACTGCACAAGCAGGCGAGGGCAGAACTGAAGATTGTGGAAGAAATGATCCAGCGTGAGCGTTCCGAACATCGTCGGCAGCAGCTGAAGGAACAGGAAAACCAGCTGCAGGAACAGGCGTCTCAGGCCTATTATCGCGAGCAACAACTTAGCCGGAGTAGTGAGTCATGAAGAAGTTTCTGGGTCTGATTGTTTACGCCGCCGTCATGTTTGGAGTCACTGCCGGACTGGGCATGTTCATGCTCAAGAAGTCCACACCTCATGCGGCTGAGTCCGAACATGGTGCGGAAAGTGAGGACGGCGAACACGAAGCGGCTGCAGACGGACATGGGTCCAAAGTTGCATCATCGGATCATGGTGCATCGAGACAGGAAGGTGACGATTCGTCTCATGGTCGCGATGACCGCGGGTCGGCTTCGCACGAGCCAAAACGGACAGCTTCGGCCGAAGAACAGCTTCCAGTTGCCGTCCGCGCAACTCCGATGAGCGTCGAAGAAATCGTGCGTATGGGGCTGAGCCTGAAGTCTCGCGATGAAACCGTTCGCAAGCGTGAAGCCGCCCTCCGGGAATTGGAGAGTCAGCAAAAACTGGCGGTTGCTGACATCCAGACGGCTCAGCAGGAAATCGAAAACCTGCTGGCTCAGGCGATTGAACAGCGCAAAGCCACTGAGCAGCTTCAGGAGAGACTCGCGGAACAGGAAAAGACACTCGCAGGCGAACGAGAGTCGATCGCGGCTGAACGTCGAAAGCTGAATGACGATCTCGCACAGCTGGATTCAGACAGGAAGGCAGTCGTACAAAAAGAAGAGTCCGTCCAACGCACGACAGAAGAAAACGAGCGCCGGCGCAAGGAACTTGATCTCGCTCAGCAGACGCTTAACACTGAACGAGATAAATACGCCAAAGATCTTGAAAAGCTGAACAAGCAGAGTGCTTCCCTCTCGATGGACAAACAGGAGAATGAAACAGCTCGCGCAACCCTCGAGCAGCAAAAGAAGATTCTCGAAGAGCAGCAGAAGCAGCTTGAAAATGAAAAGATGCAGCTGCCGAAAAGCTCGCTGACTGCGAATACTCCTGAAGACGCTGAGGCACTGGCTGACACGGCAAAGACGCTGGAAGGCGTCCAGCCCGAGCGTGTCGCAGCCATCCTGAAGACGATGGCGCAGAGTGAGGGAATGGACCGCGTCGTCGAAATTCTTCGTGCAATGGACAAGAAGAAGTCGGCTTTGATCATTGATGCGATCGAAGACGAACAGTTCGCCGCGGATCTGGCGACTCGATTCAGTAGTCGAAATTCAGCCACAAAATCAGCTGAAAAGTAAAACCGTTTCGATATCGAACCGTGTCCTGCAGGTCCATTGGACGGACACACACTGACGACCGAAATTCGAAGAAGGAAGCACTGGCATGGACGCACTTGATATCGTGGCGATTGGACAGGACCTGCTCCTGACCGCCATGTGGATCTCCGGGCCGGCGATTCTGGTCAGTCTCGTCGTCGGTCTCGCCATATCCCTGATGCAAACAGTCACCAGCGTGCAGGAACAGACGCTTTCCTTCGCGCCTCGTATCATCGCGGTTGGTGCTGTGATGGTGCTGACTCTGCCGTGGATGCTGCGTCTTTCGTCCGAGTTCACTCTGCGAATGATGGATCGCCTTCTTCAGGTTACTCAATGACAGACGCCCTGATCATCGCCTGCCTTCTGATTCTGCTGAGAATCGCGGCGTTCGTGGCGTTCCTTCCACCGGTAGCCGGACAGGGACTTCCGAATACCGTGAAGATCGGGCTGTCTCTTGCGCTCACCATCATCCTTGCACCTCGTTTCGCACCGGCGACAGCCATGATGCTGAAGATGAGTTCTTCACCGTCGGGAGCATGGATTTCTCTTGGCTACTATGCGGTCCGAGAAACCGCACTCGGCGCAGCACTGGCGTGGCTCTTTAGTCTCTGCATGGTCCCCGTGCGAGTCGGCGGTGCATGGATCGCTCAGGAAATGGGCTTAACGATCGGCGGCCTGACTTCGCCCATGGACCAGCAGCCCAGCAACGTCATTTCACAGATGCTTGAAACGCTGGCCATCGTACTCTTTTTTCTGTTTGATCTTCACCACGTTCTGTTTCTGGCTCTGGGTGAATCCTTTGCTCTGAAGCCATCGGCATCGGCATGGTCCATGCCATCCTGGGACATGGTCCTCTGGAGCGTCTCACAGTCCGTTGGCCAGGGATTTCTTGTGATCGGTCCTGTCGGCATTCTGCTGTTCGTCGTCTCGCTGACGATCCTGATCACGATGCGGACCGCTCCTCAGTTCAACTTCATGTCTTACGGAATGACGCTGCGACTTGTGGCCGGAATCGGCGGGCTGTTCTTCTTTTTGCCGGAAATCTGCGGAGCCGTTCAGCGGCTCCTGACCTTCGTGGGTCAGGAGGCGATGGGCTGACATGGCAGATCTCGAACATAACGGTACCGAAGCACCAACACCACGTCGTCGCGAAGAAGCGAGGGCGGAAGGGCAGGTTGTCTTCAGCACCGATCTGACTGCAGCAGTCGTTCTTCTGGCCGGCTGTCTCGTTCTGATGTGGACAGGCACCGGACTGATTGAACGCCTGATGAATGGCATGCGGACCTGGTTCATGGAAGTACCATCCACGGACTGGACCGAATGGCATACATCCGTCGGCGCGCAATGGCTGTCAGCCGAACTGTTCCGAGCCTGCGGTGTGCTGGTCATCACGATGATGATCGTCGGGCTGGTCTTCGGGTTTGCCCAGGTCGGTTTCGTACTGACGTGGAAACCGCTGGCAATCAACTGGGAACGCATTCTTCCGACGACCGGCTGGGATCGTCTCATCTCCATCGAATCAGGCGTTCGAGGGTTGCTGAATGCAGCAAAAGTGACGCTCCTGCTGGGGTTAACCATTATTCAGCTGTGGATGCGTCGCCACGAACTTTCGATCACTCACTTTACGACAGTCGGCGGAGTCGCCGGATTCGCATGGAGACTGGGACTCAGCCTCTGCATTTCCATGGCTGGCGTTGTGATCGGCCTTGCCATCGTCGATTACCTGGTCAAGTGGTTTCGCCACGAGCAGAAGCTCAAAATGACCCGGGAAGAAGTGAAGCAGGAACAGAAAGATGACATGGGCGATCCTCATGTCAGAGCTGCCATACGAAAGAAGCAACGCGAGGCACGTCGCCGACAATCGGTGAAAGACGTTCCCAAAGCCACCGTGATTCTGACAAACCCGACTCACCTTGCGATCGCGATCCAGTATGAAGTCGGAAAGATGCGAGCTCCGAAGGTGGTGGCCAAAGGTGCCGGTGTCTTCGCAGCCAACATCGTTCGCATCGCGAAGGAACATAAGATCCCGGTCCTCGAACGAAAACCTCTTGCCCGGGCGATCTTCAAATCGGTGGATGTCGGCCAGGAAATTCCCTTCGAATTCTTCAGAGCAATCGCTGAGATTCTTGCTCAGATTTACAAGGCGCGCCGAACAGCGGCCTGACAGGTGACGTTATGACTTTCTTCCATGTTCCCGCACTGCTGGTCACTGTTGGTGGCACGCTGCTGTCTGTCCTTGTGCAGTTTTCCCTCAGTGGAACTCTGCACGCACTGCAGCACCTGCTTCACGTCATGCGGCGTCCACTGCCCACGGCCTCGACGATTCTGCGGCGGCTGAGGTCTTACGCGATTACCGCACGGCGTGACGGACTTCGTCAGCTGGAAGCCGACCTTCCAGCCGAATCAGACTCGTTCATGCGTCTGGGGCTGGAACTCATTGCTGCGGAAACAGACAAAGACTCCCTCCAGTCAGCACTCGATCGAGAATGCCTGGTGCTCGACCAGAAGTACCGCAGTTGCCGACGACTGTTCGAGATGATGGCCAGTGCGGCCCCGGCGTGGGGAATGATCGGAACGCTGTTCGCGCTGATCCAGATGTTTTCCCAGCTGAATGATGCACGGCAGATCGGGCCTTCGCTCGCCATGGCTCTGACCACGACTTTGTACGGGGTGCTGATGGCGAATCTGATCTTCATCCCGGTTGCCGGACGCCTGGAAACTCGCCACACCGACGATCTGCAGATTCGACAGATGATGCAGGAAGGACTGCTCGCGATGAACGAAGAATATTCGCCGGTCCTGATCGAAGAACGCCTGCGAGCGTGGCTGCCGGCCGGAGCGATGAAAGCTGCTGCACCTTCAGCGACAGATGAGACGTCTCGCGGGGATTCTGTTCGAGCGGCCTAGAGTGAATCGGAAGATGAGTTTCAGCGACACGAGTTTCAGGTGGCCTTACCGCAATGACAGCGAAGCTCAGGATATTTCAGGGCGACGATGAGTCTGAAAGTTCCCTTTCAGTCTCCGTCACTCCGTCTGCAACCGTGTATCCGCTTCGAGGAGCAGTGGGGTTGTATCGCTACACGACGCTGCTGCTGTGGTCGTGCGGCATTCTGCTGGTGTTTATCCTGCCCGTTTTCGCCACGTCACTGGAATCATCAGGATTCAAGGCTCTGCCGGGCCCGATGGCAATCGGACGCTTACCGGCCGGACCAGCGTCCTATGATGACCAGCCGCTCCTGAGGTCGTTGAATTCGTCTTTGGAAAAACTCTTCGCAAAGGTCGACAATCCCGATCACCGACCGATTGCTCCAGTCGACACTCCCCTCCTGGCAAACATTGAGAGCCTGCGACTGATGCTGCCACATGCCAGCCTCACTCCGGGAAGCCAAGAGTATGTTACTCGTACCAGGCCGCTGGCACAGATTCTGGCCCGACGTATCCAGGGCAGCGGCGTAAGCCTGACTCTTACGGTCTCTTCCGCAGACCGACTGTCAGGTGCTCTGCAGTTCATTCGGGAACTGCCCGTGGCCGCCGCAATCTCCAGCGACCGCGTCGCGCTCTCTGTCAGCGACGATGTGCCGCCAGATTTCCTGGCGATTGAAGTTCGTTGTCCACTGCCTGTACCAGAAAACAAAGACTGATCATGACGCGCACGATTCCCAGTTCATGGCTCTCCCGACTTCCCGCCGGCTTCGGCGCGGTGGTGCTGTGTCTGTCGGCCTGCGTTGTGGTCCAGGCAATCGCATCGTCAGACGAATCCGGCCAGACAGGTCGTGAGATTACCAATGGCCTCAGAGTCGCGGAAATCCAGGGTGACGACACGCTGTCGAATGTCCTGCACTTCATCGATGCAGACCAGCAGGAAAACAAAACTGAGGCACCGTCGAAGAAGAGAAAGTTCGCGGATCTTCTGAAAGACAAAGCTCTGAGAGACCGCAGCGGGGCCAACGGAACATCTCTGGAATCTTCAGAGATCACTGAGTTGCCTGAGACGATCGTGGGCAGCACGAACGCTTCGCAATCAGACGATTCTCCGGTTGATACTCCTCTGTCGTGGCTCGCGGTGGAACTGCAGAGGTTCTGCCAGGCAGACAGCCTGGATCTGCGAGGCCCTGAATCCACGGTTGACGTTTATGGAGCAAGAGACGAAATCGAAGCCGTCCTTCTGACAACCACAACCCGCCGATTTCAGTCCGGCACACCAGGCCCCGACCATCTCACCATCACGTTCTGGACTCCCTCGCCCGACGCGCAAGCCTGGAAAGAAACAACCATCCACGCCTCCGAGTTCCGCCAGACCCTCCTCGAAGCCAACCCCGAAACTGAAACATCAGCCATCACCACTCAATCCAGCATCTGGCCCTGGACCACCCGCCCCTGCCCAACGCTCAGTGTGACGATTAATGGACAACTCAGGAGTGCGCCAACAAACGAGTAGGCCAGTAAAACGAAAATGGCGTATTTGCCACGTGATACATCGACTGTGATTCGGCCGATATCGAATTCAAACTAATGCGGACCTCTGAATAAGTCACGACTAAGCCTCAACATCGTCCCACGGTGCCACAGTGGCGCGCTGAAGTGACTCTGCGAAGTCGTCCAGGTACTCAGTGATAATTTTTGCTGGTCCGCTGCTAATGTTGCCGGTCTGTACGAGTTCATCAAACAGCTGAAGACAGGGATCTCGATCTGCATTTAGAGGCGACTTCTTTGAGGACGTGACGATTTCCGGCATCCGCTTGAGCATGGCACAAATCCATCGGCGGAAGAGTCGCGAGTGTCGGTCATACTGCGCGATTCTCGACCGCCACAACCACGCCGGAGAGTCCTGGTCACGTGGCTCTTGTACGGGAGCGATCTTCAACAATTCGTCATACCGGACCCTCGGTCTGGCCTGTCCATCATGTTCATGGACTAATGCCCTGGAATCCGTACTCTTTGCGGCCTCTTCGTGGCTCAAGTGACGCAAAGTCGTCCACAATTCACGCTTGTGCGGCGACTCCGGTCCACTATCCCTGACGGGCAATCCGATTCCGTTCTGAAGCCGGGTAATATTTGCTCTTCGGCTCGTCAATAAGTCGATGGCTCGTTCGCCCATCAGGATTGACCGACTACCCCGCGCAATTGACAGAAACCAGTCGCCTCGAGTGATGCGCGTACCTGGAAGTTGCGTGGCAATAAACTCGGAAGTAAACACGGGAGATTTGTTACTCGCAACGCCCGAGTTGCCTTCCAGGGCCGTCTTTTGCTCAAGAGAGTTGAGCCACGGCGTTGAAGAGTACCACATACGAATGGCGATCGGACGACACGTTTTGAGAACCTCCGAACAAGGTAACAGTTCGTTCTCATCATTAATCATTGAAGCGGGAATGAGTGAGCTCAGAAGCAAGATTGCTTCAACGGCTTCTTTACGGTATTTGCGGATCAGTTCAACCAGTGAATTCCTATGAGGCATTCGATCGCGAGTGAGAAGAAAATCCAGTTCCGCATCAGACCGACGATATTGCTCAATCTGTGAAACCCAGATCTCCAGGAACAGACATGCGAGCGTCTCCTGCTCCTCGGGCGCAACCATCAAGGGGACGAGGTTTCCGGACCTGTTCTTCTTGTTTCCCTGGTTACAAATCGCCCACGCATCGGTCGCGAACTCCAGCCAGGAAGCGTTCTGCCGTTCTGGAGTTTTCCCCTCAACAACAATCTGTTGAACACTGTGATACTTGCACGAGCAAGCTGCTGCATTCTTTGAAGCGGTAATGGGAACACCCTCCAGCTGGTTCTGCCATTTTTCAGAATCAAGCATGAGGAAGCCAAAATCCCAACAATAGGGGACCTTCGAAAAGTGCCTGGTCGAATCTTCTTGTGGCAATCGGTAGCCCACCGTCGTCATCAGTGTTCTTCGCGAAATCGCCTGGTACGTTCTGTCATCTTCATCCACCATATGTGAAGAGGAATTCAGTTCATACGGCGATTTCTCCCATCGATCCAGGTCTGACTGCGACGGCTGCCAGAGGCTGAATGGATCTTCGGAAATAAACTGCTTTCGGACCTTTGCATCGCGCGGATCTGAATTGCCGAGGAATTCAATCATTGATGTCGCACGGCTCAAATAATCCTGCATTGGACTAAACTGCAGGTGATTCGTTTCCGCCCAATACTCATCCACCTGCATCACCAGTGTATACCGAAACCGACCGATTCCCTGCAGTTCACAGAACTCTCGAAGCGTTGAATACTCGCTTCGCGACCTGACGCCGGAAATCCCCTGGTTGGAATCATCGTCGTTTGAGCCCTTAGGCTGTGAGTTATCGCGATTCGTAGCCTTTTTATCTGCTTCATCTTCATCCGGCAGACGAATTCCGCCATGTGAAACCTCCGTGGGGCGAGGAACATGTGCGAGAAGCATATGGACCATGGGTCTGATGTCATTCAGATAGTCATTTCGTCCTGTCCCCGCGTACAGCCAAACCTGCAAGGGGACGTATTGTGGCGTACCCTGCTCAAGACCGTCGTAGAGCTCGAACGTAGGATTGACGGCGATTCTGCCACTGTTCTTGTCCGGAATCGAACGTCTGTGATTCACATGATGGTCACCAGGCGGTGGCGCAGCGATTGCTTTCAGTAACCTCAATTCGCGTATCACGGTGCCCCGCCCATCGATCTGCAGCGGAGGCGTCACGGTAATCGCAACACGGCTCTCGCCATAGAATGGCACGCGCCAGGTAAATAGCTGAACCGAAGTCAAATCCTGTAGCTTGACTGTCTGCGACAGACGAAAGTCCCTCGAAAAGCCAATCGGCTCACTCGCAACAAGCAGCGTGGCGATCCCTTCTCGTCTCAGAAAAAACATGACGCTCGGCCAGAACAACGGGTCATTCTTCACTGGCGGATAAAGGTCGTTGATCGCGGTCCAGTTATCGATGACGAGGCGAATATGAGCGCCGAACTTTCGCCGCGTCAGTTCACGAGCCCGGTTGTTGGCATTGTCAGAGACGTCGTGAAGATCGAATTCTCCCATTCCCTTCTCTTTGCACAAATATGCAAGCTGCGCACGTCGAACCGCCTGTCGCAGGATGTGCATACAGATCGACGACGAGACATGGTGCACTTCAAGGCGGCGACACAGGACATCTCGACCTCCCAGTCGATCTCTCTGGACGTGCTCGCTAAGCCTTGTCTTCAAGCCGCCTTCATCCAGCGTCTTAGTCGTGATCAGCACGGCCACGCCCTGTTTCTTTTCATCATCAGGGATCGCAGCCTGTGCCAGAAATGCCTTACTGAGCTTGCTTTTGTACGTTCCATCTTCGCCAATTAACGCAGTGGGCTCCGCTGACGGAAGGCCTCGTCTTCCACTATGAACCCGAAGCGGCTTCTTACCCAGTCCCTTCTCCGAATGATGGCCGCCGCCGCGCCAGTGCCCAAGGTCTTCTTCACGAATCAGAATTTCGTCCAGGTGAGTGATGCCGAAACTGGAAACGGTGCCAACAGATTCATCCAGTTCGATGTCAGACCGGTCATCCATAATCTGGCGATGCAGGAAATGGAGCGAGTGAAAGACATAGATGTACGCCTGCGATCGTCGCGTTGGCGTACCAGCCTTTGGCACCGCATCAAAATTGCAGACAAAGTCGGCATACTGTTTCGGCTCCAGCGATCGGGGCGACTCAGGATGCGGAACGAAGGGGTCGTCTGCGTTGAATCTGCCACCAGTCGACGTGCCGCATCCGCTTCTCACCGTAATCTCATGGTGTCCCCGAACATGCGACTGACCACGCACCTTCTCGACCTCAATTGTTCTCCGCGAATAATTACCGTCCATGGCCTCACCAAGAGAGATCACCGCGTCTGCAATAAACTCTTCCGGAACTTTCTCTCCACCTTTCTGCTTCTCAACAAGCAGGATCACATGGCATTTTCCAGCAGCAGTTCGCAGCAACTGTGCAACTCTCGAACGCCGATCACGATTCTGTCCAAAAGCATCGGTGGAGCCAACAAGGACTTCAAGACCTTCAACGGCATCCACGACAAGCAGGTGCCGGGGCTGGTTATCTTCTGGCTGAGGCAACGACGCGACAAGTCGATTGAGATAGGCCCAGTCATCTCCGCTGGTATGGGTTGCGAGATCCAGAAAATAGACTTCTCCCGATTTTTGCTCACCCGGAAAATCCTGCTTCAGTGGAACAAACTCCTTCAAGTGCACTTTCTCGTTAGGATTGCACGGCTGATAGTGCTTCGGCAATGCGTCTGCGTAATCGAACGGGTCCTCGATTCTGGCATCCGGGTACTGCAGGGCGAAGCTCTCCCAGGTTCTGAGAGCACGTCCATAGGAGAGATCCGTCGACGCGTAGACTATAAATGGGTTCGGGCCGACTGGGGCAGGTGAGACATGCGGACACACACCGCACTCCACCTGGCTGGTCTTTGCCTTGCCCGCTGCGAGCGCCTTCAGAATGTTCGTCGCATCGCTTCTGTACCTTGAAGCAAGATGAAGAGCTAGCAGCGACTTACCAACACCGTCTGCACCTATGACGCAAAGACTGATCGTGTCCACGACGTTTTGGTCAGCAATCGGCTTTACAGAGATTCCATACGTATCACGTTCGTTGCCTTCTGAATCGGACCGAACAACTCCGAGCAGACGATCCAGAGTTGGAATTCCAAAACGAACAACGTGCGGAATCTTGGTCATGGGTGCCTCACAACAGGGTGCACAAGTGATAGACAAACGATGCTGCAGCATGAAAACCGGTGAACTGCTCAGCGACAGGAGTGCATTTGCGACAATGAAATGACTGTCGGGCTATGTACCGCTCAGATCAAGACGACGAGCTTCGCTGATAAATTTCTCAATCAGCTCCGGTGGTGTTTCAATCGGAGCTGGTGACGAGCGATCACTCAACAGGGAGCGAGCAAAGTACTGCCGCCCCAGGCAGTCGTATGACGCGTTCGTCACGCGACTTTGGTGCGGTGAACCAGTTGGGCAGTTTGGCATCAGCGCTCCGACCCCCGCAGACACAAGCGCAGCAGTTGAGGCTGGCGTTCGACGCCACAGGGCCGGCATCACCATGGAGACAGACTTAGGGGGATTTTCTCCAACAGACTGCGAGGCAAGCTGAAGGTGAACTGCCGCAAGGATGGATTGTGATGCCAGTCCCCGAGCGGCTGGCGTCTTGGCCTTCGCGGCTTCAAAGACCTTGTTAAAGAGATCGACGAGCGAACCAGCGTGTAGAGTCGCGAACACAAGATGGCCAGTGGCAGCAAACTCCAGCACTGACCGAATATCGTCATCGTCCCGGACTTCACCGGCCAGGAAGCAAGCTGGAGTTTGCCGTAAACCATTTCGGAAACAATCGGACAGCTTCACGTAGTCTCCGCAGGTTCGATCTCGTGGCGTATAGTCGACCATTCGAAATACGTTGTCCGCGCGCTTATCCGTATCGAACCATGCCTCCACGGGATCTTCACATGTCACAAAATGCGGTCGTCGATCCGACGTGCTGCACAAGAATCGATAGATCGACTCACTGGTCAGAAAGCTATGGATCAGTCCTCGGGTGATGAGGCTCTTGCAACTCTTGGTACGACCGGCAATCAGAATGGCTCCGTGAAGTCGGTCGGCAGAAGGTGGCCGCTGGGCAGGCTCCACTCCCGTCGCCTGGTTCTTGCCACCATCACTACCGGGATAGAAGATCTCTTCGTGGAGCTTCGAGACAATTCTCCGAATGGAGACAGGCTGCGACTCAGACACCTTGCCTGACGCCGCATACTTCTTTCCGACCTCTTCAAAACTCAATTTCGCTGGACCAGGCTGCAGTGGGGGAATGCACTTTCTCAGTGCGTCAAGATTCTCTTCCCGCTTTTCAATGTTTGCTTTCAGTGTCTCAAGCCAGGTATCCAACTTCCTCTGGACATCGCCAGTTTCGACGCGGCACGTAATGCTGACTCGGCCTCCCGCGTAACATCGGACCCCCACAGCTCGCGCAGCTACCGGCTCTATGGACAGATTCTTGAACACGCCATCGGAACCGCCAACGTTCAGCTGAATCTTAAGGTCGTAGTGGCATTCCTTTACAGCATCAGATCCCGGAACAGAAGGGCCTGCGCTTCGCGCCTTGGAAGCAAAATCGTCTTCGTCCAGTTTGTCAAAGTAGGTGAAGTCCGACAACATCATGACACGCTTAATCGTGTCCCCTTGACTGTAGTCGATATCCAGCCGCAGCACTTCCTCCGGACGAATTTTTTTGGGACCTGCTCCTGCCGCCGTTGCGGCTGCTTTGCCCTTTGCTGCTTTGCCCTTCGCAGACGCCATTACGCCGAACCTCGACTTGGTATTCACGTGATATGGAATACCTCCCTGCACCAGAGCTCCGTTTGCTTACTTATATGCGATAATGCGCCCGGTGGAAGACAACATGCCAGCCGAATTTTGGCAAATTGCACAATCTGACCAGATCGCTGATTCTTCGTGATGGAGTGCCCGCTGATCGGGAATTAGAAAATGCGGGTTCGTTCAAGTAGCGTGAAAATCCCCTTAATAATGAACCTATCCTGTTGCGCCGGAAGGAACTCTGGCGAGTTCCACTACGGATGGGGAGTGGACCCGCGCCTTCGATCGTCATGAGCACTCGCCAGCGGCATTCATCGAAACAGCTGTTTCATTCGCCAGTAGCCGAAGACCAGTGCGGCGATTCCGCAGGTGAAGGTTACTAGTCCGAAGGCGCCGATCAGCAGGGCGGCGAGGCGGGCGGGGGTGCCGCGGAGTTGTTTCGTCTCGCTGAGCGGGTACGACGCGTCGCGAAATCCGACCCAGGCCAGTCGCAGGAACTTTGTTCCGAAGCCAAGCGAGGTTAATGCGGCCCCCAGGATGATGAAGCCAATTTTGACTGGGTCCATTGAGGAGTTCCACGGTGCCGGAGTTGCGATAACAGTCGACGTGGTGACATCGTACGCAGCCCACGCAAACCCTGCAATTACTGCAACAGACGACTCAACGCTGATCGCCGATCTTTGCCGGACTGAGGTCAATGAAATGGAAACCATCAGACTCTGACCACCCAAGTACGCTGGCGTCATGGGAGACCGACGGCTTTGAACCATTCGCGGCTCGAGGCAAAGAGAACACGAGGTCCCCAGTTGTCGAATCGAACAGCTGAAGCATCGGGACCTTCTCGCAAGGCGCAGACAGAATCCGCTTTCCATCCGCAGTGAAGACACCTCCATGCACATAGCAGGGGAATGGGCCGACATTGAACTGCATTTCCCCGCTGGCCACATCAAACACAGCAAGGAACTTGTTCACATTGGCTCGGGGTGCACTGGCGATTCGAGTACCGTCAGGACTGAACTCCAGCCCCATCGTGTATGAGGCATGTCGCATCGTGATTGTCTCATTGCCGGTCTTTGCGTCAAAAACGAGGATGTCAAACATGCCCCCTGTTGCAATCAGGTCTCCTCGAGGGCTGAACGCCAGACCTTCGCCAAAGTTGTACCGTTCACCAACATCAGCAATCTTCTTCGGTGCGTCATCGACCAGACGCCACAGTTCCATCGCGGTTTCGCCTTCGGCCACGAATGCTGAACCGTCCGGAGCGACCACGAGTTCTCGAACGGGTTTCATTCCCAGAGAAACCGTGAATCGTCGTTCCCATGAATTCGTATCCCAGCCCACAACGTCACCGTTCTGATATCCGGCAACAAACGTCCCGCCATCCAGACTAAAGACACCCGCCCAGATTGGTCCACCACTCTCATGCATGGCCGTCTTTTCGGACGCGGGATCATCGAGGCTGTGGATTCGAATGCCCCCGTCGCGACAGATGAATGCCACCTGGCGCTTGGCGGGATTGAGAGTTCCATAGCGTGTGTCAACGTCGGGGCGTTTTACAGTCTGCACCAAATCCGGAGCCGGTTCGCTCGCCGGGGCCTTCGACGCCCGCGCGACGAGATATTGGTACTCAAAATCGCGCAGTGACTTGTCAGTCGCTTCCAGTTTCTGTCGCGCATCGTCAATCCGACCAGCATCCAGGTCCGCCTGCGCGTCCGCGATCGCAGACACATACTCCTGCAGGTTTCCAGGAGGAGTCGACTGCGCAGACGTCGTTTCGCAGACCACGACGACAGCAAACAGCCAAAACGTCACGCGCATCATCATGCGGAACTCACCACAATATCGATTCATTTTACAGGTTTCGATTCCTTACCCATCGCGATTGAAGCTGCTGATCCGAAGGCGGATGACGCAGGCTCCAGAAGAGAAAAATCTGGAGCCAGAGATTTGCCGGAACGGCGGCGCAATTCGTGAAGGTGACCGTTGGCATCGAAATAGAACATTCCGGCAACCGCAGCCAGAACAAATACAATGAAAGCAAGAAAGCCAAATGCAAACATTGCGTTGGCAACCGCAAACATCAGTAACGCAAAGAACGCAACAGCCGAGTGCTTACGACGACGTGCGTATATAGACTTTTGGTGTTCGAGCCTCTGCGCGGCCAGTTTTGATTCGTTCGGCACTTCCGTGACATGAACCATTTGTGTCTCCTTATCCGTGGGTGATTCTAAAGAACCAGCTTATTTGCGGCAATTGCTTTCGCGACAGTCACTGACAGAGACAGCAACTCCGCGATCTCAGCAGGCCGAAAACGGGCGTCGGCAAGCATGCGTTCGCACTCTGCCTCCCACTCAAGAGGATTCAAGTTCTTCGGGTGTCGCCCTTCAGCTTTGATCATCAATTCCAGCCACTCGTGCACAGCAACCTTGAAATGACCCCAGCGCCTTCGGTCAACCATCCAGCGAAGAACAGCGAGAAAAATCACACTGAATCCCAGTCCACTGAAGAGATTCGCTGCACCGATTGAATCCAAGGATCGTAGAAAGTTCTCGACTGAACGAAGCCATGCCATTGGCGGCGCCCTCTTGATGGATCAATAAGCATGAGTTTGATGACACACAGACACAAATCAGAACGAGAGACCTGCTTCGCTCTCACCGCCAGGGAGAGGATTGATACATACCACGTACGTTGATGTCAACGAAACACCCCAAACACACTAACAGGCTTATGCTGGACCATGCTATGAATTGACGCGTTGCGCTCGAGAGCTCTCATGCACAACTCACATCCGTCGTCGGACGACTTCAAGCCCATTCAACGGCGGGACACTGCACCATTCTGGGGGCAGGCATGAGCGAAATGGAACGTCGGTACGGTCAACGTAACGGTGGCTCGTTGCAAATCCTCGCACACGCTGTTCGCTTGTCTGACATCAGCGCGCGCGGTGCGTGACGGAAGAGGAGTGAGGCGTTATTCCGCTTCCGCAGGGCAGACTCGGACGAGTTCTTCCAGAGTGGTTTCGCCCGCGAGGACTCGTTGCCAGCCGTGTTCACGCAGGGTTTGCATTCCCTGTTCCACGGCGACGAGTCGAATCTGGCCGGCTGCGCTTCGGTCCATGCAGAGGTGTCGCAGCTGAGGGCTGTTGATCAGCAGTTCAAAGATCGCGACTCGACCAGAGTAACCCGAATAATGACATTCGCGGCACCCCTGATTCCGCCACAACTGAGCATCACGCGGAACTGTCAGATCCGGCGGAAGTTCATCCGGTCTCGGAACCCACGCAGTCTTACAATGTGGACACAACTTTCGCAGCAGTCGCTGAGCAAGAACGGCTTCAAGAGTGCTCGCCACAAGATAAGGCTCCACGCCCATATCGATAAGCCGCGTGAATGCTCCGGCCGCATCGTTGGTGTGAATCGTACTGAAGACCAGATGTCCTGTGAGCGATGCCTGAATCGCGCTTGTCGCGGTTTCCGCATCTCGAATTTCGCCGATCAGGACAACGTCCGGGTCATGGCGAAGAATGCTTCTCAGACCAGCAGCAAAGGACAAACCAATCTGGCTCTGAACATGAATCTGGCTGATCTGCCGAAGGTTGTATTCAACCGGGTCTTCGATCGTAATGATCTTCAAATCGGGTCGACGAATCTCACACAGCGAACTGTACAGCGTCGTCGTCTTGCCACTGCCGGTCGGACCGGTCACCAGAATCAATCCGTGTGGTCGGCGAATCAACCGGTTCCACTTGTCGCGCAGAGTCTCCGGAAACCGGACACTCTCAAGACTCAGCGAAGCACGAGCCCGATCCAGCAGTCGAAGAACGACACCCTCCCCGTGCAGCATCGGGATGATGGAAACTCGAACGTCAATCTCGCGTCCGCGAATAGTAATTCGAATCCGGCCGTCCTGCGGCAGTCGCTTCTCAGCGATATTCAGTTTCGCCATGATCTTCAGACGGCTGACAATCGCTGCACGGAAACGCTGGATCTCCTGAGGCACTGGCTGAAGTCGCAGCATCCCGTCGACACGGAAGCGAACAATCAGCTCATCCTCTTCCACTTCAATATGAACATCGCTTGCCTGCTGCTGCACGGCCTCAAGAATCAGTTCGTTTACCAGTTTGACAACGGATGAGGCCTGCGAAGCATCACCGATTTCATCACCTGCGGCGGCCTGAAGAGTATCATACTCCTCCCGCGACAGATCCATCAGCTCGCTCACCGTGCCGCCGCCAACTCCAAGGCTCTGCTTGAGCAGCGACTGAATCTGATCTTCGCTCGCGACCACAGGTTCGAAATACAAACCAGTGCGGACCGTTAATTCTTCCAGCGCCGGGATGTTGACCGGGTCTGCAATGGCGACGCGGACACGGTTCCGGATCTTCTCCAGCGGAAGGATCGAATCGCGAAACAGCGACTGGCTTGGAAAAAATGCGACCAGCGCATTGTCAACTTCGACGCCTTCAAGGTCGAGATACGGCAATCCAAACCGACTGGCCAAAGCCTGAGCCGGTGTGGGCTCGTTGATCGGACTACGCTGGATCATGAGTATTCTCAACCGACGCCAAAACCAACATCCAAGAAGTCCAACGCGACGGGTTGGGACTTCCGAAAGGCTAAACCACGGATTGATTTCGTCGGGAGAAACCCCAAATTGCGAAAGCGAAAGTGATCAGATTCGGAATGGACTTTTCCCGTTAGTTCGGGGTGTTGAGTTTGAGCAACAGCGGAGTCAGACTCGGAATCTTCCGTTCCCACAACGATGCTCTAACGACGGCCTGCACGGCGTTGCTGCTGCTGCTGCTGTCGGAGCACTTCCGGGGAGAGTTCCGGGCGAGGTGCGGCAGGCATCGGATTCAGGTCCTGAGGTGACACGTCCGGCTTCTTCTTCAACCAGGGAATACCAGCCTTCAGCGGCCATGTGCGGACTTTTCGCGGAGCTGCAGGCGGCGTCGGCAATTGGGTCGAAGCAGCGTTCTGGCTTCGTCCTGCTGACCATCCTCCGATGCCTGCATCAGAGCCGGAACGCGACATCCGAGACGACTCGACCTGTCGACCGCTGCTCTCAGATGCCATCGGGCTGCTCAGCGATGTTGAATGCCCCGCCAGACGAATCGGAAGCTTTGAAGACGATTGCCTGCTGGCCTGCGGACCGGACAAAGTGGCCGGTACCATCACAGAATCAGCCGTCGTGGAATACGTGCCGGTCAGGTTGTCGCCAAAACTGAAGGCCTCACCGGGCATGTGGATTTTTTCCACTTCCCGAGTCTTCAGGAACTCCGCATGTGCATCGTCTTCGAGCATGATTGGTGTAAGAAACACCAGCAGCTCTTTTCGTTTGTGGCGATCAAGATCGTACCGGAACAGTCGGCCCAGAATCGGAATGTCGCCAAGCCAGGGAACTTTGCGAGTCACGACCATTTGATCGTTCGTGATCATTCCGCCCAGCACGATCGTCTGCCCGGACTGAACGCTGACCGTTGTATCGGCTGTCGTCACATCCTTGATCGGTGCTTCGATGACGTTGCCGTTGGTCGCATCGGTGAAGATCGGAACTCCGGTGCCAGGAGTCAGATTGAAGGCACTCTTTTCAGCGTTCACATCCAGCTGGACTCGACCATCCGGACTGATGCGTGGAGTCACTTTCAGAATGATGCCAGCCTGGTCCTGCCGAATCACTGGATTCGCACTTCCGACCGGTGTCATGGCAACACCATCAACGACCGGCACCTGCTGGCCAATCTGGATAAACGCTTCTTTGTTTTCGATGGCGCGAACCTGTGGGCGACTCAAGACGTCGATGTTGAACTGAGCATCCAGGGCTCGCAGCAGCACGTTCACAGATTCTGAACCCGCCGAAAGCACCAGGCCGCCAAATCCCAGGTCACCGTTGACTCGACCGACTCCGAAATTGGACAGCCCCTGTGAACCCACTTTGGATGGATTTGCAGCAATGTTGTTTCCAAGCGGCTGGTTGTTGAAGTTGAAGCCTGGCGCTGCTGTTTGCGAGATAATCTGCTGGTTCGTCGTCTGTGTTCCGTTTGGCGCTGTTGTGGTTTGCGAGATCGTTACGAGTTTGTCGACGACACTTCGATCGAACAGAACGGAGTCCTGAAACCCCAATTCGACACCCAACTCGTTGGTGTTGCCCAGTTCGACTTCAACCAGAAGTGCCTGCACCAGAACTTCCCGAGGCGCGCGATCGAGGTCCGTAATCAGCTGCTGAATCGTGGACATTTCTTCTGTCGTCCCGCGGACCAGCAGGCTATTGGTGGTCTTTTCGGCAACGACACGCTGGCCCGGATTCATGCCGCCTGAAGACATGATCGGAGCACCATCCGGCCCCACGCCACCCGTCGTACCGGCGCTGTTCAGAAATTCGGTGATGGCCTTCGCAACATCTTCAGCCTGAGCATGTCGCAGCTGATAGACAGAGGCATGCTCATCCCCGGCCGCAATACCTGAACCCAGCAGCAGGTCTCGCATGCGCCGGAGGTAGCTTCCGGTATCCGTTACGATCACTCGCCCGGAATTCGTCAGTGCCTTCACCTGGCCAATGGAACTCTGCAGCTGACGGATTTCTTCGACCGCCTGTGCAGTGTCCGTGTTCTTGAGCGGAATCGCAACGGAAGCCAGTTCGTTGCGTCCGAGTCCGTCCAGCTGGTGAATGGTCACAAACGGAATGAGGTTCCCAGGAATCTCCGACGTCGCGTTTGTCAGCGTCAGTCGTCGACCTTCGCGCACCAGAATGAACCCGTTCACCATCAGGTGATCGTTGAAGACATCGATCGCTTCGGTGGTGTTGTACGAACGAGAATCGTAGTAGGAGAAGGTCCCAACCGGTTCCGCGATCAGCTGCAATGAGTACCCCGACGAATCACAGAAACTGCGAATCACGGTCGTCCACGGCGCCTGTTGAAAATTGAATGTCCACGGCTGAGCATCGTCCGTGGTGGCAACCATCGGCGCAGAAGATGTGGGCGGCGGAATCATGACGCCGCCTTCCTGAAATGATCCCGGGACAGGCAACGCAGGTCCATTCAGCGGTTGCGGGGCCATCAGTCGAGCCGACGGCAAGCTGCCCGCATTTGGAATCGGTATGGGAACACCAGGCACGGGCCCGGGTCCTTGAGAAGGCGGCGAGAATTGCTGTGTTGGTGGCACGCCCTGAATGCCTGGCGGGTCCTGACCGAGTACCTGGGAACATAACAGGAGCGCGATCAGCGGCTCTCTGAAAGTTCGATGCAGGCGTGACACGTTCAGTCCTCGTTTCTTCCCATTCCGCGCGCAGAACGCCCGGCAGAGTTTACCTGGTTTCACTGATCGTCAGCATCGGCACGAATTGTCAGCGTGCTCCATTCGAAACGATGAAATTCCTCAAGTCCCAGGAACGAAGTCGGCCCCTCTCTCAGCGGCAGAATCTGCCGGTTCGTCGGAGCGTGCACGCTGGTTGTCTTTTCGCAACGTGACGTTGAAGCTCTTCTTTGCACAGAGCAACTGCTCCGTGACGCTCACATCGTGACCGTTTGTTGCATTTTCGCACACCGGTAATCCGCACAATACGGAACTCAGGAGTTCCAACGAGTCCTGCTGGAAATAGTCTCACCGTGTTCACGTCGGAAACCTGGCCGAGGCCCGCGTTCATTCAACCGCGCAGGGTCTCAGCAGTGAACTCCGGCGCATTTCCAGAGAGGTCGCCTTGACTGGCGGCGGTCGCAATTCAGTCCTGCTCATCGGAGATGCGTGATGTCCGAAGGGTTGCGATCAGACACGTTGAAAGTGAGGAAAGAATGAAGAAATGGAATTGGGGTTCAGACTACAGTCGGTGTGGTCGCCCGCTTCAACTGCTGGCTTTTTGCGCAGCAATGGTACTTTCGGCCTTCAGTGCCCAGGCAACAGACCCAGGTGATGTTGTGAAGGATGGCATCTTTGGTCTCACCACCGCCGTCAGTCCCTACACGACATTCAGCTCAGGCAAGACGATCGGTCCGTGGACGGTGGATTCCGGAAGCGTTGACGTCAATGTGGGCTACTACACAACTCCGCCTGCAAGCGGAAACAGCGTTGACCTGAACGGATCTGCTGCCGGCAGTATCAGTCAGACCGTCAAGCTGGTTCCTGGCAAGACCTACACGCTGACATTTCTGATGTCCGGCAACTGGTCTTCATTCTCATCCACAGCTCGTTCCGTGAACGTCAGCATTGGATCATGGAGCCAGAATGTCTCCATGAACCGCCCGTCCGGCTGGTCACGCACGAACATGGGCTGGCAGACGAAGACGTATCAGTTCGTCGCGTCAACAACGACCGCTGTTCTGAAAATCAAGTCGAACTCAACGAGCACTTCCAGCTACGGTCCTGTCATTGCGAAAGTGGAACTGGAAACCGATGTCGAACCGCCAAAGGCACTCGACACCATTCCTGTACCGCTTCCTTCAGACCTTGCGACCTACGTAAAGGACCGTGACAAAGCGATCCTGCTCGGCAAGGCTCTGTTCTGGGACATGCAGACGGGTGGCGACGGACGCACAGCCTGTGCATCCTGCCACTGGCATGCCGGAGCTGACATTCGCACGAAGAATCAGCTGAATCCAGGCGCTCCCTCCGGAACACCGGACCTCGCAAACTTCCGCGGGCCGAATCAGACGCTGAAAGCCTCTGACTTTCCGTTCCACCGATTCCTCGATCCGACTCGACCTGGCGAAAACAGTCCGAACGGGTCCAGCAGCAATCCTGTCACATTCGACACGATGGAAGTTGCAGGCTCTCAGGGCGTTGTCAGCAAGCAATTCAACAACATCGTTCCTGGCAGTGCTGTCGACAATGGAACAACAACCGTTCATCCTGTCTTCAGCATCGACGGTGTCAACGTTCGCCAGGTCACTGGCCGAAATGCGCCCACGTCGATCAATGCGGTCTACTTCGACCGCTCCTTCTGGGATGGTCGTGCGAATCGTTACTTCAACGGTGTGAATCCGTTCGGCAACCTCGACCCAAATGCACGTGTTCTGCGTCTGAACTCCGGCACCAATGTCCTGGAATCAGTCCGAATCCAGATCGACAACGCAGCACTGGCTTCTCAGGCTGTTGGTCCTCCGAACAACAGTGTTGAAATGAGCTGGGATGGCCGAAGCTTCAGCGAGCTGGCTCGCAAGATGCTGTCGCTCCGTCCGCTGGCTCTGCAGAATGTTGCCAGCGATGACAGCGTTCTTGGAGCCTACCGAGATGCCAGCGGCAAGGGTCTGAACAACTCAACCGCTGCTTACTCAAAGCTGATCCGCGAAGCGTTCCAGCCACAGTGGTGGTCCGGTTCGTCTCTCACAGCAGATGGTTACACCCACATGGAAGCGAACTTCTCGCTGTTCTGGGGCCTGTCCATCATGCTGTACGAATCAACTTTGACATCCGGTGAAACACCTTACGACGCTTATGCCAAGGGTGACAGCAGTGCTCTGAGCGCCAAGGCGAAGCGAGGATTGCAGATCTTCCTGAAGGAAGGCAAGTGCATCAACTGTCACGGCGGTCCGGAATTCGCCGGCGGCACGGTCAGCAGCCTTCGCGGAGTTCTCTCCAACGACGGTCTGATTGAATTCATGGCGATGGAGCTGGATGCTGCGTTCTACGACGGCGGCTTCTACAACATCGGCGTGCGACCACAGGAAGAAGACCTGGGAGTCGGCGGATCTCATCCACAGTTCGGGCCGTTCTCATACGTTCGGCAGGAACAGGCTGGGAAGAATCCTGATCCAAAGGTTTCTGTCCCTAAGAAAGCCGCAATCGCTGTCGACGGTGCCTTCAAGACTCCGACTCTGCGAAACATCGAACTGACAGGTCCTTACATGCACAACGGCGGCATGAAGAATCTGACAGAAGTGGTTCAGTTCTATACTCGCGGTGCAGACTTCCGTCATACGAACCTTCTGGACCTTGATCCGGACGTCAGCGGTATTCCTGAACTTCAGGGCAATCCTGACGACATCGATGCGGTGGTCGAATTCCTGAAGCATCTGACCGACCCGCGTGTGAAGTACCAGAAGGCTCCGTTCGACCATCCGGAACTCATCATTCCGAACGGTCACACGGGCGTCTCCAACGGCGAAGCTCTGGACAATAACTTTGTCCTGCCAGCGACCGGCCGCAATGGTGGCGCGCCATTCGGGACCTTCGAACAGGCTCTGACTAACGGACTCTGAGACAGCGTCATCGCTGGATCATGAAACGCGAAACGGACAGTGTCGACTCTGACACCGTCCGTTTTCATTTTGCGAAGGCAGGTTGGAACGCCTCAGTCCACAATGATTGTCAGTTTGGCTTCGAACTTTTTGTCGCCCGTCATTGGACACACTTTCATATCTTCAATTGACGGGATGACTGGCAGCGGATCTTTCACGTCCGGAAACTTGTAGAGCGCTACTGTTTCGCCGGTCTTGTGATCCCAGAATGTCAGGACCGGCTTCGGTGCCTCGTCGCTTCGCTTCCATTCCAGATAGACGAACTTCTTCGAGGCGGGGTCAAAGGCTGTATAGGCTTCAAACAGTTTCCCACCGCCGAATTGGACTCGGTACGTGACGGTCGTCATTCCATCGGTACTTGTCACGTCGTAGACGTTCCCGGCGAGCGATGTGGCCTGTGAAAACAGCAGGATAGCAATCAGCAGAATGGTGCGTCTCAACACGGTGGTTCTCCCCATTTGGTTCGTTCGAGCTTACTGAATGTTGAAAAACATGAATCGGAAGGATGGGATCTCTGGCGAGATCCACTCCAGAATCCCTTACAGCGTTGCTGAGCAGGACCCCAGGCAACAGGTTTCAGATTGACGCTCGCGTCTCGGCCGTTGTTCCCGAAATCCTGAGCTTTTCGCCTCCATTACCCCGAAGACTGATCTTGCCAGGAATTTGCAGACCTTCGATCGTTCCCCCATCTTCAGAAGGGACAAAGGTCGAGGTTCATGAGACGCACGATTTCATCTCCACGCTCGTCAGGACTGGATCTGCTCCGGCTGGTGGCCATCGTGCTTGTGATCGGACGTCACCTGCAGGTCAACCAGTCATCGCCATCGTGGATCCGAATCTGGAACACGGGCGGATGGGTGGGAGTGGACCTGTTCTTCGTCCTCAGTGGCTTCCTTGTGTCGTCTCTTCTGTTTGCAGAACTCAACAGCTCCCGAGGTCTGGACGTCAAGCGGTTCTTCGTACGCCGAGCGTTCAGGATTCTTCCGGCATTCTGGCTCTGCATCGGACTATCAGCGATCGCCCAGTTTCTGATGCACGATCCTCCTCGCCTGCGTGAGCTGGTTGGCGAAGCTGTGTTTCTCCAGAACTACCTCGGCGGTGTCTGGCCTCACACGTGGTCACTGGCCGTGGAGGCTCACTTCTATCTGGTGCTCCCGTGGCTTCTGCTGCAACTTCATCATCGAGATGCGATCGACAAACTGCCGCTTTGTTTTGGTATCACTGTGGCCGGGTGCTTTGTGCTGCGAGCACTCTCGTTCGTGGTCTTTCCTGAATTTCATGCGAGGATCCATTTCTTCGGGACGCATCTTCGAATCGACTCGCTGATGCTGGGCGTCTTCCTGGCATGGCACCAACAACGACGCTCGATGCTTACTGCGGCCGTTGGGGACACGACAAACGAAGCGCCCCGAGCATCCATCATGCATCTTTCCTGGCAAACAATCGCCAAGCGCATCCCATCATCGTGTCTGTGGCTTGTCGGCCTGCTGCTTCTGACTCCGGCGTTTGTGTTTTCACTGGAGACGAATCGCTGGCTTACGATTGTCGGAGTCCTGCTCCTGGCGGTCGGCAGTGGCTGCTGGGTCATGGCAGCACAGCGAATCCCCGAGCATGCTCTGAAGCTGCTGAAGCCATTCACAGCCCTCGGCACCGCCAGTTACAGCATCTATCTCTGGCATTTTCCGATTCAGAAATGGCTCTGGCCGGCGATCGAAGCAACAGGCTCCCTGTCCGCGCCGGTCTGGCAGCCGTTGATTGTGGTCAGCTGTTCGTGCGTCGTCGGTTACCTGCTGCATCATGCTCTGGAAGCGCCAGTGCTGCGAATTCGAGACCGCCTTTTTCCATCGAAGGCGATTGCTTCCACGCGTCCCGCTGTCTCACCTGTCGACCATCAGACGATGTCGCATGCCGCCTGACTCTCCTGCTACCGGACAGTGCGCCGCAGATCAACCAGTCGCGACGTCATCTTTCTCGCACACAACCAAATACTGCCCGGCCAGCGGTACATGAATCAAAGCTGGCTCGAGGAACCGTAGCATCGACAGCATTTTGGGAAACCAGAAATGATGCTCCGTCCTGATAATCCGAAAGCCGTTGGCACGCAACAGCCGACGCGAATTCAAAACTGACAGCGTCTTTGCATCGCGATCAAACGGAATCCGGCTCATGACCAGGCGAGTCCCCGGGTTCCATGGATTGTTTTCCCAGAACGCGAAACGACCATTCGACGACATCGCTCGGCGAATTCCACTTAACGCTTCACCACGCTGAACAGGATCGATGTGATGGAAGACGCCATTACAGAAGACCAGATCGACGCAGCGATCGAGGCCTTCGAGGCTGTTGATCAGTTCGAGGCCCTTCAGGTCCGGATTGCGCCGAGCCATCTCGAGACTCTCTTGCGATGGATCAAAGCCCATGATTCGGGCCTGAGGAAACTGCTTGCGAAGCAGTGCCAGACTGCCGCCAGTACCGCACCCAAAATCCAGGACCACTCGAGGTTCACGCAGGCAGAAGGAAGCCACGACTTCGACTCGCCGCGCTGCAAAATAGTCGGGCGATTCCCCGGTCATGTCCAGCCCCTTGCGAAGCTGGCCGCGATAGTCCGTCGCAAACTGATCAAACTCGGCCATGCCTTGTTCTCTCATCGCCCGACAATTGACTGTGGTGATGCAGCGGCCAGCGTTCGAGTCATGCGGAACGAGCAGCCATCAGGTCGTCCGGTTCCATGGCCAGTCGGACGAGGGGAGTTTTCGCAGCCACCGAAGTCGCGCTTTCCCGAGCCAGCAGCGAGATGACTCGAAGCACGGCCGATGTTCCGCCCACAATGCCAGACATCAGAATCAGGCTGGCTCCGAAAATCAGCCGAGTCCAGTGAAGCGTGCAGGTGCGAGTCGTCAGGAATTCCACGATGCCCGGCCAGAGCACCGCCACGGAGGCTCCGAGTCCTAGCATCACGAGAGACATGGCAACTCGGCCTCGGAACAATCGACTGACGGCATACGCCCAGTACGAATCTGTTGCTTCAGCCCGTGGCCCAAGTCGTGTGAGCTGATGGCACACGGCGACCGCCGACAGCGACAGAAGCGACAGTCCTCCGAACAGACACGCACACACAAATCGATAAATCATCCATTCTTCGACGCGACCGTTCTGCAGATAGAATTCCGTCGGATACATCGCCAGCATCGAAGCGAACATGAACGTCGCAAGGAATGCCAGCGTAAACGGACGATCGGGACGAAAGCAAAACGCCGCATCGATGATGGAGCAGAAGAAGCGAATGCCGTCGGAGAAAATCCGAAGCTTGCTCTCGCCGACTCTCTCAGCATAACTCATCGGGACTTCCACGACCTGAAGTCCTCCCAGCAGCGCGCGAGCACTCATGGCGGGTGTGAAATTCAGGCCCGTCGGAAGTTCACCGAGTCGTTCCAGTGCTGATCGCCGCAGGACTCGCATGCCACTGGCGGTATCGGTCACACTGCGACCGCAGAGTACTCCCAGCATCATGGCATACACTCGATTGCCCAGCCTTCGAATGCGAGGCATCTGAGAATCCGGGCCCATTCGAGTTCCCAGGGCGAGGTCCGCATTGCGTCGAATGATGTTCAGGCACAGATCTTCAAAAACATCCGGATCGCATGTCCCGTCGGCATCCAGAAAGGCCAGAAGGTTACAGTCCGATGTTTGCCAGCCTTCCTGAATGGCCGCCCCGTAACCTCGGTTCTGAACAAACTCGATCGTACGAATGCCATCAACGGAACGAGCCAGCTCCAGAGTCCGGTCGGTCGATCCGTCGCTGACAACGACGATGTCCACATGAGACAACAGCCGAGTCCTGACGGCAAGCTCACGAAACCGCTTGCAGCGCTCCGCCGTGCTGACGATGGATTCCTCTTCGTTCAGCGCGGGAATGACGATGCAGAGTGAATCGTCTGACTGGTTCCAAATGGCGGCTCGCATCCCTGCCCCCGTTTTCCAAACAAGGGCGGAACGCCCTTGACCCAAAGGAGCCTGGCGGCTGGTCGCCAGGTTGTCGCTCACGTTGTTCGCTTGTCGCAATCATGCACGCACTGTGCGCGCAAAACACAGAGTTGGACCCCTTCCTTGCAGCAAAATGTAGCATTTTCCGGCGACGGCGAGAACACGAGATTTAGCAGGAAAAACACGCCTTGCCGGATCTGCTCGGGTCCGCTAATTCTGGCCCGGAAACTCGGAGTACGCCTCATGCGGCAATCACGCCGTCCCAATTTTCTTCAACTGTTTATCGTCGCCGCCGTCGCCGGTTGTGCGCTCGTCGCGTTTCGATGTGTGCTGCCAGATTCGGCCCGGGTCAATGAGAGCTTTGACTACGTCGACTACTACGAACCCGCCGCAAGGTCGCTGCTGAATGGGGCGGGACTGCAGTATCAGAATCGCCCGGCCACGAAGTATCCTCCAGGCTTTCCTCTCTTCCTTGCCGCACACTTCCAGCTGGCGTCGATCACAGGAATCACGGAATCCACGCTGCTCGATATTTCCGCTGTGCTCTGCTTCTCCGCGGCCGCAGTGTTGCTGTTTGCCTGTGCGCGTCGTCTTCGCCGAACCGAATCTGTGAACGACTTCGAAACACGCTGGTATCGATCCCCCGAAGTGATCGTCACGGCACTGTGGATCGTCTACCCACCGGGCCTGTGGCTCTTCAAACAACCGAACAGTGAACTGCCGTTCGTCGCGTGCCTGTTCGCGACTATTCGACTCTTCGTTCCAATGCTGATGGACGGCGAACATTCCTCGCCGACGTCTTCAAGAGCCGTGCAAGTCTTTCTGACCGGGATACTCTGCGGCCTGACGTCTCTCATCCGCCCGATCACAATCGGAATGGGCTGCGTGATGGCGTCGATGCTGTGGATCTCGCTCTCGCGCACCGAGACGCATGCGAACTCGGCAGGCTCGCGGCGAGCCCTGAAGTCTGCCGGAATCCTGCTGCTGGGCAATCTGCTGGCCGTCCTGCCGTGGGAACTGTGGGTCTGGCAGAAGACCGCCCGAATCGTGCCGCTCAGCACACTTGGCGTTCAGGCACTCTATGAAGGAGTCACCTATGGGCTGCACAACGATGGAGCTCGAAACACCAACGTTCGTGTGCCCGATGATCTGCTGCCGATCATGAACGCGGTTCACTCGAGTGTCGCGGATGGGACTCTGAGTTCATTCGGAGACATGACGGGGATCCTTTCTCGCGAATTTCAGCGAGCACCAATGTCCGTCCTGAAGCTTTATGTGCTGAAAGCCGGCCGAGCGTGGATTGGAACAGACAGCGGCCGCATGGAAAACGTGCTCTTCCTGATTCAGGTCGTCTGGCTGACACTCTTCACGACTGCGATCGTTCGGCAATACATCAGAAATCAGCCGCTGACCATGGTGCAGTGGTTTCTAATCTTGCTGACTCTCTACTTCTGGGGCCTTGTCACGCTGACGTTCTCCATCGCCCGTTACATGACACCGGTCATGGGCCTGCTGCTGCTGGCGACTATCCGTGGCCCGTCACTCCGTGGCGGGAATTCCTCGCGTCGGAGACACGAGCCACCGTAGCCCGTCACTCCGTGGCGGGAGTTTCTCGCGTCGGAGACACGAGCCACGATGAACCGTTTCGAATGTCCACCGCCGTCCGGACGCTTCACACAGGTCTGTTATCATCGCGGAGATCATCCCACGATGCTGGCCATTGATTGTCGAAAGCGCTCCAACAGTAGCTCCAATTCAGCGGGCGTTGAACCACGTTTGTCCACGCGAATCTGTCGTCCCCGTCCGGCTTTACGCCGGTGGAACGAAGGTTTGACAACTACACAGAGCCTCCAGAAAAATCCCCCGGCCCCAACCCGGCTTCACGCCGGGTGAGCCCAGGTTTGGCTACTACCAACGCGTCTCTCGATCTCACTAACGCGAACACAAGCAGCGATGATGTGATGCTGATTGCTCGAAATCGCGCCGACATTTGCAGCACGCTCAGGATCAGCGAGCGAGACTTGTCGATTCGCACTCGCCCGTCGGGGCCGCGCCGGACGCTGCTGGGGAGGTTGTGTTTACGCCGTTGAACGTTGGTGGATGGCACCGTTTCCCCCACTTCCAAGATGACCGTCAGGGCTAATCCATATCCTCACCCCCACAAACACCGATGTGGTGCAGATATTCTGAAATACGGTCGGCTCCAATTCCTTCCGATGACTGCGAGACTGGGGAATTGCCGCGTCCCTCGGATCCAACGTAGAAGAAAACGGTGGCTACAAATTTCAATAATGGCTCTCGCCAACCATGGGTTACCAGCGCATTCCTGGCGAGTGGAGTTCGCATCATCGTTGATCTGGGTCTGTCAAGACGGTACGGCTTTCCACCGCTGTTAATCTCATTCCGAATGGCTAGACTCAGTTCATACGCTAGCGAAACGCCGACTGCATTGGTTTCGTCGCAGTTCAGTTCACGCAAACCTGTGGCAATCAGGCCCGCCAAAGTTTCCGCTCCTTGTTGGGGAGGCATACTCGAGTCTGCAACGGCTCTCAGCGTTTCCCGCGCCGGCTTCACACTGCGATCGAGAAAGGCGTTCACAAAGTCCGATTCGCCTTGATCAGTCAACGGTATCATTTGAATGGTTCCGCCTTATCGGGGTGATTTCGTCACCACGCTGCAATCAGGTTTTTGCACTACCCAACTCTCCACGTCCAAACAAGGACACGGTGAATCACCAAGGCTTCGCTTCAAGACGCAAACCGGAGTCACTCGGCAGCCGGCGCAGGCTGCATTTGCCCAGCGACGCCTGGTAGTGCAAAAACCGTGGACCCACCTGGGTAAACCAGGTGGCGGGGCTGTATGTTGCTGGTGAATATCGGTAGCGCGTCACTTCGTGGCGGGGGCTCTCGCGTCGGAGACACGAGCCACGGTGGACCATCGCTTCTTGACGGATTCCTCGCGTCGGAGACACGAGCCACGATGGTCACTTCGTGGCGGTGAGGTAATTCAGAATCATGGTGTTTGGCTCGTGTGATTCCCAGTGCGAATCTGAGCCGTCGGAAAGCCAGATGACTCGAAACGACGGGCGAGACAGTGATGCGGCGGACGCAACCAGGGCTTTGCCGTCGACCGAGAAGTCGATAATGACGCGGGACTGGATCTCGTCGAATGTCCATGGTCGCCCAGATCGCTTTACACAGGTCTCATAGTCGTCGCGAAGATCATCCCACGATGCTGGCCATTGATTGTCGTTCGCAGTCATGTGCTCAATGACCATGTCTGCGGCCCACCAGACCGTGTACGAGTTGCGAAGCGTTTGATTGGTGGAGTAAACCCAATAGGCTGCCAACGCGACGGTGATCGCCGCGATGCAAAGGACTGGCCGCTTTCCACTGGGGATCCTCATGGAGTGCGCTCTTGAAACTTCGTGGTAGTCGGGGACGTACTCAGCTTCGCGCTGAGTACGAGAGGGAAGAGTAACGGGACGGGGATCAAGATCAAGAACGCCGAATCTTGCTGGCCAGCACCGTTTCCCTTCCCCCCGAGATTCAATGGACGCTCCACGTCCAGACAATCACACGGTGAATCACCAACGCTTCGCTTCAAGACGCAAACCGGAGTCACTCGGCAGCCGGCGCAGGCTGCATTCATCCAGCGACGCCTGGTAGTGCAAAAACCGTGGACCCACCTGGATAAACCAGGTGGCGGGGCTGTATGTTGCTGGTGAATATCGGTAGCGCATCACTTCGTGGTGGGAACTTCTCGCGTCGGAGACACGAGCCACGATGGAACACCAGGCGGTGTATGAGTACGGAAGAGTAACAGGAGCGGGTTGGGGATTACGATTAAGGTTAAGATTAGGATTAAGACTTTCTGGGTTAGACCATGGCCCAGTTGGTGGATCGGGTTCGGAGGAAGTGAGGTTTTCGGATGCGGTGAGTCATTCGGTTCAGGATCCTCATCGCCTGTTCCGTGGGGTGCTGGGAAACGCCCGAAGAGAAGCCGATGACGTCGCCGATTCCGAAGACGCCGGGTGTCCACGTTTCCAGGCTGCTCGAGCACCATAACAGTCCATGCTCGTCCGGTTCGATGCCGATCGCCGAAAGGCCTAGATGGTCCGTGAAGCCCTCGGATCGTCGGCAATCCACGATGTCGCCCTGGTTTAACGCGAACGGGTGATCCATCGACAGACCAAGCTCTGCCGGATGCGTGGCCACCACCACCCCGGAATCTTCAGCAAGATTCAACAGAGCATCACAGGGATCGAGGTCAGATAAAAAACGTACCTGAGAACCGAACAGGCTGAACAGGGCCGCGAGACCAGCCCCCAGTCCGCCTCCACCCAGAATGCAAAGTGACTTCGGGATCTCTGAACCACACAGAAGAGACTCAGGCCGATGGAAAGGCACAAGTCCCAGCGGCCGATGAACGGCCGTCCGCCGGACTCCCATTCCGATAACGACATTTGAAGCCCTTACCAGGTTTCTCCGGCTATAGGCACCACTCGTCAGAACCAGAGAATCAGCACTCTGAAATCGAACTTCGCCAATGCTGACATCGGCTCCAACATTCTCCAGGGCGGAGACATGGTCAGACATTTCTGATGTCAGCGAGTTTGCAAGCAACCGCTGCACGAGACGAGGACTTCCATTCCGTCGCAACTGGCGGCGACGAGCATCAGTCATGTCAGCGAGAAGGTTGCTGACAAGATGCTCCAGAGCCTGCGACATCATCCAGGATGAATGTCGCTGCTCCGGCAAGATGCTCAGAACATTCTGGCCATGACGAGCTGCCACAAACGCCAGTTCCAGC
Organism: Planctomycetaceae bacterium; assembly: GCA_046349695.1. Classification (GTDB taxonomy): domain Bacteria; phylum Planctomycetota; class Planctomycetia; order Planctomycetales; family Planctomycetaceae; genus SXXK01. Next base: position 67,490 of record JAXMBV010000010.1, read on the forward strand.
GACGCTTCGTCGTTGCCCACTACACACAAGTCGTAAGTCATTGGAGTTACCGCACTTGCACAGCACACCAGATGCTGTGTCCCCGCTGTTCGGTCAGAAACCTAAGTGGCGGAAGTGATCAATTCACGACCGCAGAATGCGCAAAGTGCGCAATCTGAGAAGTCCATCGGCGGTTTGCGGGACGTACCTTCAGCGCAAAAAAGGTAATTTTGGTGGAGCAGGGAACCTGCATGGGGATGTAGCGGTTGTGCGGGTTAGAAGGGGATCGAATGGCTGGTGGGAGTAATGCGAGGAATAAGAATAAGGGGAGTTATGGGGAAGGGTTTTTGTCGGCGCGTTCGATGGCGGCGGTGTCGCTGTAGCCTTCGGGGTAGCGGCGGGCCAGCTTTTCCATGTTCTGCCGCATCGCGTCGTCCATGCTGATGCCCAGCTCATTCAGAATGGCTTGCACATAGAAGAGCAGGTCGCCGCATTCTTCGATCAGGTTCTCACGATCCAGCGCCTTGCCGTAGATCCAGTGCTTCTTGATGCCATCCAGCAGCTCGCCGGCTTCACCCGCCACACCAACGGCGGCATGCAGCAAGCGACCGGTTTCGTCGGATGGCTTCACAAACAGACGACGAACATGCTGATCAAATTTCCGAGGATCCACAGACTGCTCCGGTTCTTCATAATGAAACTTTGAGTTGAGGAGCGATTGGGACAATCGCTTTACAATGCCGCCGCGTCACCCAACGCCCAGCAACGCAAGGAACTCATCTTCCGTCAGCACCTTGACGCCAAGTTCCTGAGCCTTCGTGAGCTTGCTTCCTGCGGCTTCACCGGCCACAACGTAGTCCGTCTTCTTCGAGACACTGCCACTGGCTTTGCCTCCGTGGTCGCGAATCAGCTGCTCGATTTCTTCTCGCTTGAATCGCACCATCGTGCCGGTCACAACCAGAGTCTTGCCTTCGAGGATTCCACCTTCCACGGCTTTGCTTCGATCGATCGGCTGACCAAGATTCAGCCCAAGCTCCTTCAGCTCGCGAACGAGATTCTGGCCGTACTCGGACCCAAAGAACCGGGCGACAGACGCGGCAATGACGGTGCCGATCTCGTCGACCTTTGAAAGACTCTCTTCCGTCTGTGCGGCAATTTCTTCCATCGTGCCGAAGGCGGTTTCCAGAGTTCTCGCATTGGTCTGACCAACGTGACGAATATTGATCCCGGTCAGCAGTCGCCAGAGAGGCTGCTGCTTGGACGCTTCAATGCCAGCGAGCAGCTTTTCGATCGACTTTTCCCCAAGGCGTTCCAGTGTTGCCAACTCGGTTCGCCGATCTTTCAGCCGATAAAGCGACGGAATACCATCGACCAGATTCGCAGCCAGCAGCTGTTCCACCAGTTTTTCGCCGAGGCCATCGATGTTCATCGCGGGCCGTGAGGCAAAGAAGATCAGTGTCTCACGCAGCTGAGCAGGGCAGGCGGGATTGGGACAGCGAACATACACCCCTCCTTCGTCCTTCTGCACTTCCGTCTGACATTCCGGACAGTGAGTCGGAAAATGATAGACCGCCTCGCGCCCCGTGCGAGCCGACTCGTTGACTCGCAGAATATGAGGAATGATCTTGCCGGCCTTTTCGACGACGACCGTATCGCCGATTCGAACACCCAGCCGATCCAGTTCGTCGCGGTTATGCAGACTGGCCCGAGAGACCGTCGTACCAGCAATCTCCACAGGTTCCAGTTCGGCGACAGGAGTCATCGCGCCGGTCTTGCCGACCTGAATCGTGATCGCGTTGACTTTGGTCTCGGCTTCATACCGTTCCCATTTGTAAGCGCGGACCCAGCGAGGACTTTTGGAGGTCGTTCCCAGTTCATCGCGGCTGGCAAGATTGTTCAGCTTGATCACAAGCCCGTCGACCTCAAACGGCAGCGAGGGGACTCGTGCGATCATATCCGAGCACACAATCATCAGCTGGTCGAATCCTTTAGCCGTCGACACATCCGGCGTCGTAGGAATTCCCAGCTCCCGAATCGACTCGAGGAAGTCCATGTACGACTTCCACGCGATCCCTTCCACATAGCCAACTCCGTGTGCAAGAAACCGCAGACTTCGCTCACGAGTCAGCTTTGGATCCAGCAGCTTCAAAGCGCCTGCGGCGGCGTTGCGAGGATTCTTGAAGGGTTCTTCTCCCTGACGAATCTGCTCCGCCTGAAACGCAGCAAACTCTTCATTCAGGATCAGCACTTCGCCTCGAACTTCCAGTGACTTCGGAGGCTTCTTTGAACTAAGCCGCAGCGGAATTCCAGAGATCACTCGAGCATTGTTCGTCACGTCATCGCCAACCGCACCATTGCCCCGAGTCGCAGCGCGGACGAAGGAGCCGTTTTCCCAGGTCAGTGAAATGGCCACGCCGTCGACTTTGTATTCGACCGAGTAGTCCAGAGAGTCTCGCCCGAGTGTTTTGCGGAGACCTGCGTCCCAGTCAACGAGTTCCTGTTCTTCAAATGCGTTCTCGATCGACAGCATGGGAACTCGGTGAGTCACCTGCTCGAAGCCGCTGATCGGTTCTCCCCCGACCTTTCTGCTGGGACTGCTGTCGCTGGCAAACTCCGGATGTTCCGCTTCCAGCCTGATCAGCTGATTCATCAGCGCATCATATTCGCGGTCGGTAATCTCCGGCTTTGCATCAACGTAGTACAGACGATTGTGACGCTCCAGCTCGCTTCGAAGCCGCTCAATTTCCTTCTCAGCCTGATCATCATCCGCAAACAAACTCGCCATGACTTTGGGTTCCTCAGCGGAGCATTTTCGAATCACATGCCCCTGATGCGCAGGTTAAAGGGTTTTGATGAGCCTTATGGAATGACGTCTTCCAGCACGGAGACGCTGACAACATGCTCCAGCCGCACGTACACAAGCTTGCGATTGGACTGCAGTCCATGCACGCGCGCTTCCCGAATGTACACTTCCCGCGTCGTTGTGGAATCACGCAGGTCGTGCACATCGGCATTCTTCAGAACCAGAGTCTTGTCGCGAACTTCCAGGAGCTTCCCGAGATACACATACGGCGCCACAACGTCCACGACGACTGGCTTGCCCACCAGATCTTCCACAACCATCCTCCTTCAAACCGTGAGAACACAGGCAGGTTTTGTAGCAGAATCCTGGCCAAAAGTAGCGTAAGCGGCACCGGGAACTGTGGCGAGTTTCACGACAGCCAGGCAACGTAGTGGACTTCGCCAGAAGTCCTTTCCGTGAGTTTGGCTGACAAAAAATGGGCGACAGAAAATGTCTTTTGCGTTCCCTCTCGAATACAGTTCTGCAGCATCAACGAACCCCGGACGCGACATCGCCGGTTTCCACGTCGCAAGTCGGAGGGAACTCTGGCGAGTTCCACTACAGGCCTGCCCCTGCACCAAGAACCAAGAACCAAGAACAGCCCCAACAAGGAACCTCCGCCATGGGATCAAAGGCCAAACGCACCTGGAAGGAAAAGCTACTGGACAGCAAGGGCTTCCCCAGCCTTCAGCCGATTGAAGGAAAGATGGCGTCGAAGTGGGGCGAAGGCACGATGCTGATTGCTGCTCCCATCGAAGTTAATGAGATCATGAAGACGGTGAAAAAGGGAAAGCTCATCACGATCGATGAGATTCGACGGCAGCTTGCGGAGAAGCATGGAGCCACCGTCACATGCTCTTTAACGACCGGCATCTTCGCATGGATCGCGGCCAACGCAGCCGACGAAGACGAACAGCAGGGCCGCTCCCGCATCACGCCCTACTGGCGCACGGTGAAGGCTGGCGGTGAACTGAACCCAAAGTACCCCGGTGGCATCGACAACGTTCGCCGCCGACTGGAATCCGAAGGCCATTCGGTTATTCAGCGAGGAAAGAAGTACTTCGTCGAGTCGCTGATGAAAAAGGGAAGGAGCAAAGCAACGTGAGCGTAACCCCAACAAACCTCCCCCACTGGGTTGACCCCAGTGGAAAACGGTCTCTGCACTACGCTGCTTTCCGAAAATCATCGGCGCAAAAACGGTAGTGCAAAAACCGGTAAACCACCGGGGTCAACCCGGTGGCGGGGATTATCATTGACCGGTTCATCAGACTCGATCCGGTTTATCCGTGAACGGCCTTCATGGCGGCTCGCGCGACGTTGTAGCATTCGCGGATGTCGGCGATGGGGTTCTTTTCGTTCTCTTCGTATTCCAGTGACAGAGCACCGTTGGCTGGGAAGCCGGCTTCCTTCAGTTCGGTGAAGACCGCTTCGACGTTCAGATGGCCTTTGCCGAGGATCACGCCCTTGGTCTGATCCTTCATTTCGGCGAAGTCCTTCAGGTGAATTCCGAATAGGCGTCCTTTCAGCAGTCGAATGACTTCCGTGGAATTCTGGCCGGATCGAATATAGTGTCCGAGGTCCGCACAGGCTCCGATTCGTTCATCACGACCTTCGATGACTCGCAGAACATCGGCCGCCTTGTTGTAGCGATGGTTCGGGCCATGATTGTGAATTGCGATACGAATGTCGAATTCCTTCACCAGTTCATTGAGGCTGTCGAACGAATCAAAGTCCGGGTCAGCACTCATGCAGGGCACGCCAACCTTCTTTGCGAATTCAAACATCTTGCGATTGGCAGCCGCATCCTTTGTAAACCGATTCACACCGTGACCGGAAATCGTCATTCCCAGATCCACAACCTTCTTCTTCGTTGCCGCGATCACTTCGTCTGAAGAATCCAGAGGAAGCATTCCGCTGTAGAACTCAACCTGTTCAAAGCCGAGATCCGCCGCATGCTTCAGCGCTTCATCCACCTTGTAGCCTCGAAGCGAATACAGCTGAATGCCCAGTTTCGGCGCCTTTGCATCGGCAGCCTGAGCAATTCGTGGCAGCATGCCGCTCGCCGCAACAGCGGCCAGCATTGATGACTTCTGAAGAAAACCGCGACGTGTGGAAAATGACATCCGAAGCTCCAGGAAAGATGGTGGGAAACTGATGAGAGGCGAAGATTCTATGGCCAGAGGGCGACGGGCTCAAATGACCGCGGAAACGGCCTGTGGCTTGCAGTCAGAAACGGCATCAACGCGTGGGCATTGACGGTAGTTCTGCTCGAAGGAGCAGGGCGGGAGAAGCACTCGTACAGTCAACCGCAAACTTGATTCCATAGGCGGGGCCATTTCCACCAGTCCGCCCCATGGCAAGGCCCGAGTACACGTCTCCGCCAGTTGTGATGCCGGGTGCAATCTGCCGGAATTCATGAGTCAGTAATCCACCAGATGTCCTTCACGCGATCGATCAGAAATTAACCCCGTATCACGCAGTCGACGTTTCTGGTAGATGCTTCAGGCGCGAGGTCTCCGAGATTCCTGGGATTATCCCGCAACACGAACTCATCCGCCTCATTGATCCCGTTGCAGCAGTCGTCACCGTACTTCTCCAGAGTAAACCGTTCCGCCAACTGCGGCAGTTCACGAGCCAAAGTTGCAGAGTCCGCTGGCCACGGAGAATTGATCACAATGTCCCGGCCATCAATCAAGACTCGGACATGACCACCGAACAGATCCAACCAATGATCGGAAGGTAATGGCAGGCTGATTCAGAATCATTCCCAGCACGCACCTGCCCGGCTCCCGTGACGGCAGCGGAATCCCGCTTCGCTGGTGAGACCAAGCTGTGCTCGCAGTCGCTGCTGTGCAGTCTCTATGCGTTCCTGCTTCTGCCGTTCCTGGTGTCCCGCCACATCCGCTCAGGCTGCATCCGGATAGGTCGCGCCATTCATTCGGCAGGCCACAACAAACAGCGCGGCACTTGTTCCAAACTCGTCCTGAACTTCATCGAACAGCACTGCCAGGTTTGGCTGATTCAGGGCGATCTTCGGACGTCCTGCTGGTCCAGTGGCGATTCCGCTGAATGCACCGTGAGGTGTTGGCTGAGCCCCAGCTGAAGTTTTCCATCACGATTGTCCGACGGCCAGTGACTTGTTCCGTCATCTTCTTCCGGATCGAGTATCGTGTTCTGGTTCTGATCTTCTCTGAAACCGAGAGCAATTCCGAGGCCTTGAACGTCATCCCGCGGATCTGGAGCAAATCCGAAAGTTGCAGGACAACACGGCGTGATGGATCTTCCTTCAAGAGCAAGAGATCCGTCGGACGGATTACCGGAGTCCTTTGAGTTCGCCAGCCAGTTCAGGAACGAATCGGCGAGCGTCAGTGTCATCCCGGCAACTGAAGGAGACGGTTCTTTGATTCCTCGTGGCAGGCAGATCAACAGAGAGTGCATTCACATTCAACCGCGATGATTCATCGATCACGCCATATTTCATCGTTCCATCGAACGAACAAAGTCCCTGAACGACTTCCATCTGCCCCTCGATACCATCCGGCATCTCAAGTTCTATGGGCCGTCGCAGGAGGTCATGCCGGGAGCGAAGGCTCACCATTCAACTTGCCAGATTCAGCGAGCAAATCTTCAAATTTGCACATGCTGGTTTGAGTACTTTCCCGCCGTGTATTCAGTCAGCATTCGATGGGAAAACGAATAGGCTGCAAAGCTGAGCATCATGATGATGACAAGCACCAGAATCAGCACCGAAGCCGTTTCGATCAACCAGAACGTTCTGTTGAGCTCCGTTCTGTGCCTTTCGAATCTTGTGGCATCTCCCGATCATTATGGATGATCCCCCGATGGACTTTGCCAATGGAGCCAGCGTCACCGGAAACAGCGACCAGCATGCCAGCGGTGACGCTCGATTTCGCAGAACACGAAGTTCAACAGCCTGAGAAGTTGTTGCTCAAATGACTATCCCACGCTTCTCGCCAGCGTTCACCGTCGAAGTATCGGAATCGCAGTTCATACCCCAACGCCAGCGTTTCAGCTTCAATCACATCTCGCGGTGAAGCCGACGAAACATCGAACCATGAATGGGCGGGACCGAGCCGACCTGATGCTGTTTTGAAACGACGTTCCGTCATTCGAAAACCGTCAGAGGCTGCAACCGGGATCGCCACTGACTCTCCATTCCACCAAACGACATGGTGCCCGGATCCGGAGTCTTTGCTCACTGGTAAGTTTGTAATCGAAGGCTGATTCGATGGAGGCAGATGCTCTGTATGCAGAGACATCCAGCGTGAGGTCCCGGCCAGTTCGATGGGACGGACGGGATTATCAGCGATGTCGATCTCCCGTTCGATTGTGAAGGAATTGAGAGACTTTTCAATCGATGGCATCGTCTTTGTTCCGACATTGCCTTCACCTTGAGTCAATCGCCACGCCGGTCGGCACACAGAACGCATCATCTCGGCCATCTGCTCAAGAAGACGCCCGAACAGTCTGGTTCTCCGCGACATCGCCTGGCTGCGATTTCGAAGCTGTCGAAAGGGATGCAGACTGGATCCCACCGCGGCCATCAGGAGACCGCACAGCGCGAGAGCAAGCAACAACTGAGCAGCGTCATCGCCGCGGCGCGTGTTGTCGGTGACGGCAAAGCGAAGTGGTCGCCCTCACGGTGAAATCCCCTGTGCCAGGCGAAGGGAGCGAGACTTCCCCGGCGAACTGCCGTTCATCGCGAGATCCAGCCGAATGAGAGAACATCAGGCGGTCGTTCGGAGCGGGTCGGAATGGTGAACTGTGACCGTCAGCTCGGGCATTCCTTTGATGGAGCTTTGCCGGATCTCGGATGCTCACAACCAGGCAGGATCATCCGCATTATTCATGACTCCGTTGTGTCTCGACGCCGGACAGGACCATGGCGAGCACGGATTCGCAGCGAAGAGTTGCTTCCGATTCATCCTCCGGTCAACGTCGCCGCCTTCACGCCGACAAGACGCGCTTGGCCGAGGGCGGCGAGAGCGCCGGTCAGCAGCACGAACGCAATCAGCACTTCCAGCAGCGAAAGTCCGGACCGATGTCTTGTTCGTCCGCACGTCAGGAGGGCAGGGCGATGGTGGTTCTGAAACCTCATTGCGGAATTATTTTGTGACTGCGACGTCGACGCCAAGAGAAATGCCCTCGCAAGTGGCCTGTCGGTCCACGCGAGACTCAGATTTGCAGCCGCGTCAAATGCAACAGCCTGTTGCACAACCGCCTCACTTGTTGCCGACATCTCGAAACAAAAGCCGCCCCGCATGATGAGATCCGTTGAAACACAAAGACCTTGCAGGATGGACCACGCACGGCATGGAGATTGCATTCCGCGAACACATGCCCCAGTTTGATTACATCGCGATTGATGCTGCTGGCCGCCGAATTCCAGGCAGTCTTGTCGCCACAGCGCGCGCGGATGCGCTGAGAATGATTGAGCAACTTGCACTGACTCCCTTGTCCCTGACTGAGAGTCGGGCGCGACGCGGGGCAGGTCGCAAGGTTCGACCGGCAGCTGTTGCTTCAGCGTTAAGCCTCCTGGCAGATCAGCTGGAAACGGGTGTTCCGTTGCTGAAAGCTATCGAAGTGCTGGCACGGCAATCTTCTGACGTGGCACTTCAGAACATCCTGAAACAGATTTCGGAAAAGGTGGCCGACGGAACATCGCTGGCCACAGCTTTTGCCGCATTCCCGGACGTCTTCGGGTCGCTCGAAACCAGTATTGTCCAGGCCGGGGAGGAAGGTGGGTTCCTGGAAGACTCCCTGCGGCGACTTGCATCGGTGCGTGAACGGCATCAGGAGATTCGGGCAAAACTTGTCAGCGTTCTCGCATACCCGCTGCTGTTGACGATTGTGGGTGCGGTTGTTGTCACCGGCATGCTGATCTTCTTTGTGCCAAAGTTCGAGCCACTCTTTGACTCACTGCGCCAGACCGGCCAGATGCCATGGCCCACGGAACTGCTGCTGTTTATCAGCCATTCTCTTCAGCAATGGGGGTTCGTAGCTGCGGGCGTTCTGATTGCGTTCGTCCTGTTTCTGAAATGGGCCATTCCGAAAGACCGTTTTCATGAGTGGAAGGACGGGACCGTCGTGAGGCTTCGCGGGCTTGGACCGATCCTGACGATCTTTGGAGTCTCACGCTTCTGTCGAATCCTGGGCACACTTTTGCAGAACGGTGTTCCCATTTTGCGATCACTCGAGATAGCACGTCATGCCACGGGCAACCGAGTCCTCAGCCGTGCCATCGCGGAAGCATCGGAAAGCATTGCACGGGGAAAAGCACTCTCCGGACCCTTGGCTGCCAGCGGCTTCTTCACGCCGGATGTGCTCGAAATGCTGTCGGTCGCCGAGCAGTCGAATCGCCTGGAACCGGTTTTGCTTCGCCTCGCGGACAAACTGGAAACTCGAGGCCAGCAGCGACTGGATGTTCTGATGCGACTGCTTGAACCAATGCTGATGCTGGTCCTTGCCATCATCGTCGGCTTCCTCGTCGTCGCCCTCCTGCTGCCTGTTTTTGAAGGCAACGGAATGATGTGAGGAATGACATCTTGTAGTGCAGAAACCGGAATCCACCGGGGTCAACCCGGTGGGGCAGAACTTCGAAACAACCAAGAACTAAGAACTAACAACTCACAACCAAGAACCCACTCTCATGTCTACTCGTCGTCGTCGCGGTTTTACACTGATGGAAGTCCTGCTCGTCCTTGGCATCCTGGGCGTCATCATGGCCATGGTGGTGCCCCGAGTCCTTGGACGGCAGCAGCACGCCAACGCGGATGCCACTCGCGTCAGCATTGGAGGACTGTCGCAGGCCCTGAAGCTGTATGCACTCGACCATGCCGGATCATTCCCGTCGACCAGTGAAGGACTGGAGATTCTGATTCGTCAGCCGTCCCGCAAAGATGCTTCGTGGAAAGGCCCATACCTCGACAAGATGCCAAAGGACGCGTGGGGTGAATCGCTGCAGTATCGCTGTCCGGGAACTCACAACACAGACAGCTTCGATGTCAGTTCCGCAGGCCCGGATCGTCGGCACGGAACAGCCGATGACATTGGGAACTGGGAAGAGCGGCTTGTGAGTCAGAACTAACAGGGCGTCTGAACAGCATGACATCAACGGCGACACAGGCAGACGCATTCCGGGCGGCTCGACGAGGCTTCAGTCTCTTCGAGCTGATGCTCGTTCTGGCACTGGCTGGTGGACTCGCCGGGATGGCAATGCCAGCGGTCATGAAATGGCAACAGCGACTGCAGCTGGACCAGGCCATCCACTGCGTCCGGATGTTCTGCGCGGAGAGTCGTCTCAAGGCGATTCAGACGGGCCATGCTGTTTGTGTTCAGGTGGTACGCGAAGGGCGAGCCATGCACAGCAATGCGTGGAAGAACGAAGCACGCGGAGCAGGACTGCCCGCAGGCTACACCGTTCAACAAACGTCCGCCGAACGAACTGCATCCCGGCACAGCAAACATCTTGAGTGCGTATTCTTTCCGGATGGAACTGCGAACCCGACAAGCTTCCTGCTGTTCGACGCTCGACAACAGCCGTGTGCAGAACTTCGAATCGATCCGCTGACCGGAAGTGTGAGTCTTCGATGAACAGCCAGGCAATATCACCGATTCGCGCGAGTCACGTCATGAAGAGTTTCTTTTCCAGATCGACACAAACAAACTCGAGCAGCCCGAGTTCTCGCGCGAGTGGTTCGTGGACAGTGTTCGACTGGTGCGCCACGGGATTGACGCTCGCAACGGTGGACGTCAACAAGGGGATCACAACTCTTCGAAACTCCGCGTTCCTCGAATGGCCTGCTGGACTGGATCCGTTCTCCAGACCAGACGACTGCGGAGCATGGTTGAGGCTTCAGTGTGAGCAGCGTGCAATCGCAATGAAGAACGTCATTGTGCTGCTGCCCAGAAATCTTGTTCAGGTTCGACTGCTGAAGTTCCCGGTTGTTTCTGACACGGAGCTGGACAAACTGGTGGCACTCCAGATGGAGAATCGATCAGGCTCCGGCGTGGAACAATTGGCGTGGGATCTTTTGGTTCATCCGACAGCAGAAGACAGTGATCGATTCGTCACTGTGCTGACGATCCCCGAACGAGCGATGAATGCAATGATCAAGGCCACCGCGGTCGCCGGGTTTTCCGTGAGCGCTGTGACGTGCGGGGATTTGTGTCTGAGTCAGCTAAGAGAGGCCAGCGACGATTCAGCACTTGCAGTCGGCTCAACACAGTTCTTTGTACTGTCGAACCGTTCCAAACTGGAAGTTCAAGCCGTCAGAAATCAGCAGCCCATCGCATCCGCAACGCAGTCCGTCGAGCAGGTTGATTCCCTTGCGTCAGCGTCTGTGGCGAAGCACGTGATTTCACTCGCACAACGACTGAATGCGGGCCTGCCACAGGCGTGGCAGGTTGACCGAATCAGCACCTATCACATTGCCGGACAGAACAGTGACTCTCTGGCGGCCGAACTCGCTCGCACCGGCGTGCAGGTGCATGTGCTCAACCGTGATGAACGTGAACCTCGCATACTCGCCACTGTCGCCCGTCTGTGTTCTTCAGGACGTCTGCTGGATCCCGTTCATCCTCAGCGAGAACGTCAGCGTCAGGCGGCAACTCGTTCGAAGATTCGGCTGGCCGCCTGTGCTCTGGGACTGGCCGTCGCAGGAGGGATCTATGTGCAGTCCGTGATGGCCGATTCGGCCGCAGCAACCGCACGACTACAACTCCAGCGCGATCAGCTGGCTGACTATGCGGAACGAGGAAAGTCCGTTCTTCAGACAACCGCGGCGATCCAAAAATGGAAGAACGAAACGCGGGATTGCAGCCAGGAACTTGCCGCAGTCCTCGCTTCAGTCAAATCTCCGGAGGACATTGTTCTGACGCGCGTTCAACTTGAACATCAAACTGACTCAGAGCTTCCCGTGATTCGACTCGACGGAATGGTCCGGTCGTCAGAAGTCCTGAAGCAGCTACATCAGTCACTCCTGCAAACCCCGCAGGTTCAGGCCATTCGTCCTCAGGGTGTTGAGCCTTCCCCGGAAAATGCGGTACTCCCCATTCAGTTTCGACTGGAGCTGGTTCTTGCGGAGAAAGCCGTTGAGTGATTCTCTGAATCCGTTCTCGACGCCCATGAATCTGCCTCAATGTGACAAATCAGGACTGTTTGAATGTCGATGAAGAAGCGCGAAAAAATCCTGGCAACGCTTTTTGCAGGCGTCCTTGCCGGCTGGGGATCACTGTCATCTCTCGAGTCATGGCTGTCGACAGGCACTTCGGCGGATGAGTCACATACATCGGTGCTTCAGAGAGAAACGGCCGCTTTGACGCAGGAGGCTGAACTCGTTGACGTCAGCCTTCAGAGACTCAAGGCCCTGCAGGAACAGAGTCTTCCGGGCGACTCAGGAAAAGCGGCTTCTCTGTACCAGGCGTGGCTGATGAAACGTCTGGAAGACAGCGGCCTGAAGAACGCCACCGTCACACCCGCTCCCCCGATTGCAGATGAAAATATTGGGACTCGCATTCTGGCTTCGATCGAAGCGAGCGGATCAGAGACTTCGATTGCTCGCTTTGTGGACGCATTCGGTTCGACACCTCTTCTGCATCGCATTGCCAGCATCGACATCATGCCAACTGGTACTGATGGTGATGAATCAATGCGGGTGTCGATCAGTGTGGAGGCTCTGAGTCTGACGGGAGTCGAGAAAGCGGAACTGCCCGAACCGGAAGCCAGCGCTTCGCCGCTCACAGCACTTTTGACGTCTCAGAAGGTATTCCCAAAACCTCGGACGGCAGTGCCATCAACAGGCGACTCCTTGACTTTGGCAACTGAAACGGGCGTTGAACAGATTCCGACAACACCGGCGCCGGTTGAGGAGATCCGCAAGCCTGAGCTGAAATTCGTGGCCGCAGTTCAGCATGGAGCGGATCGTGAGGCGTGGTTTGTGGAAACAGTTTCCGGTGAAAGTCAGCGCTGCTCTCACAGCAGTCGACTGACTTTCGGTGAGATGGAAATTTCCGTCGTGCGAGTTGATCGTGAAGAAACCGTGCTGCAGAACGGGTCTCGACAGGTCACCGTCCGTCTGGGCGAAACCGTCCCGGACCATTTCCTGCAAAGCGCGAGGGAGCAGGGGCCGCAGCTGACACCTGCCGGCGGTTAGCAGTTCGCTGAAACCGGGAGCGGTGGAAGACGGCTGAGGGCGATGCTACACCCTGGATGGTTGTCAGATCTCGTCAGGCCAGTACCGGAAGTTCGACGCGTTCGGCAAGACCTTCCAGTTCCACCAGCATTGCTTCAATTGTGGAATCGTCACGTTCTTCCGCAGCCAGCTGCAGCTTTCGAGACGGTTCTGTGAAATCAGCAAAGCCGACGGTGCCACCGGTGCCTTTCAGACGGTGAGCCACTTCGCGAATTTCCTGATAGTCCATGCGACGCTGAGCAGCCCTCATGGCACCGATCGTTTCCGGCAGACCGTTGACGAAGGCTTCCACGATCTCGCGAAACTCCGCAATCTCCACAGGCAGAGTGGAAAGAATTGGTCGACGCTGTCGGGCCGTGATGCGGCCTGAAGCAACCGGAGCCGGCGAGTTGACCTGTTCAGCAATTTCATTCAGCAGGCTCTCCACCATCAGGCTGGACGGGCTGCTGGAGTACTTGCGGACTTCGCTGGTCAAGGTCACAGCTTCCGGTTCCGCAGATCGGTGTTCGATGACTCCGGCGACAGGAGTTGCCTGTGCCACAACAGCACGCGGAACTTCCTGCATCACCGGCGGCTGATCCTGTGTCGGCAGATATTCTGCCAGCGTGGTCAGCAGAAGATCGATGTTGATTGGCTTGGTCAGGAAGCCACTGCAACCGGCTTCTGAACATCGCAGACGATCCTGTTCCATGACGTTGGCGGTGAATGCAATGATGGGTGTTCGCACTCCCTGAGCGCGCAGTGTTTGAGTCGCGGTAAATCCATCCATCACAGGCATCTGCATGTCCATCAGCAGCAGGTCGTATGTCCCCACTGTTGCCTTCTCGACTGCGATTGCACCGTTCTCTGCCTCCTCAACTTCCAATCCTGCTTTACGAAGCACGAGTCCCACGAGCTGTCGGTTCGCCGGAGTATCGTCGGTGACGAGCACACGCGCGGGCTTGAACCAGATCTTGATTCCAGTCTGCTGGCGGCGTGCCAGAGCGCGGAACCGTTCCTGAGCCTGCTTCTGGTTCACCATCGGCACTCCTGTCAGGTCGCCCGCTGAAATTGAGAAGTGGAACGTGCTGCCGACTCCGGGTGTACTGTCCACGCCAATCTCCCCGCCCATCAGTTCTGTCAGTTTCTTGCTGATCGCCAGCCCCAGTCCTGTTCCGCCGAATCGTCGAGTCACTGACGAATCCGCCTGCATGAACTGCTGGAACAGGCGGCCTCGCTGTTCCGGAGTCAGACCGATCCCGGTGTCACGCACTTCGAATCGGACCTGCGGACGACCGTCGGTGCGAACCGTCGAAGCCACGATACGAACGCCACCCTCAGTTGTGAATTTGATCGCATTTCCGACCAGGTTCATCAGCACCTGTCGCAGTCGAGTGGAATCTGTCTGAATCGTCTCGGGCAGAGTCCCTTCAATGACGGGTTCAAGATACAACGACTGCTGCTCGGCCTTCATTCGAAGCACGTTGACCACTTCCATCATGATCTGGAACGGACTGCAGTCACGGATTTCCAGTTCCAGCTTGCCGGCTTCAATCTTGGAGAAGTCAAGAATGTCGTTAATCAGCTCGACAAGGTGCGTACCACTCGCATGGATCGTGTCGAGATAAGTCACGCGAGTCTCTTCGGAGTCTTCGAGTCCTCGACGCAGAATGTCCGTGAAGCCCACAATGGCATTCATCGGATTGCGAATCTCATGGCTCATGTTGGCCAGGAAGTCGCTCTTCGCCTTGCTCGCGGCGTCGGCAGCATCCTTCGCAATCTTCAGTTCAATCTTGTTCTTCTCAAGCTGAGTGACGTCGTCGAAGGACACCATGATGCCTCGCAGCTGTCCTTCGTTGCCAAAGAGCGGCGAGCAGTTGACCTTGAAGATTCGACTGACACCGTGGCCATCCTGAAAGTCCACCGTGATTCCCGAAACCGCTGTCTGAAGCTTTCCGCATTCAGACCATGGCATTTCATCACGACCATCGTGCCGGCGAAACTTCAGCTCCGTCGCCTTGCGTCCGATCAGCGCTTCGACACTCCGATTGGCGGTCTTTGCCAGAGCATCATTGGCCAGCAGGATTCGATCATCCAGACTGACGATCATCAGACCTTCTGTCAGAATGTCCAAAGCCTCACGAACTCGACGAGGTACCGCACGCGATGGGTCAAGATTCTTCAGCACCAGACGCAGGAAGAAGCGGAATGACACAAAGCCCGAGATCGCCGCAAAACAGAACAGCTGAATCAGAGGATTCTGTGCAAATCCGTACCAGGCATCGGCAGCCAGCGGAGTAAAGCAGACCTGCAGCGAACCCCATTGTTCGTTATTGCCATTCGCGATGTGGACGTACATAAACCGCGAATTCAGCCGTTCGTCCGTGTTCTCTTTCCACAGCGCCTCATGGTCGCCGCTGAACGCAAGGACTCGCTGATCCGATGCCCGACGAATCGCCACCGACTCAATCTGATCTTCACGGTCATTGGCATCACGAAGAATCGCGTCGATGCCGGCCAGATCGTTACCCGCCAGCATCATCGAAGACGCAAACGCCAGTGAGTTCACGATCTCACGACGTTCCTCCATGATCAGCTGATGCCTGTCAGGCAGCAGTCCGAGCATGTTGGCACCGATAAGAATACTGAGCATCGAGCAAACGAGGCCCAGTGTGATTCGTGAGGCTGCAGTCAGCTTGGTCATGATTTCAATCCGAACACGGAGGGGTGACTCGGGGAAAAGTCGATCAGGGGATGTCTTCGTTCAATGTCTCTTCAGCAGTCGGCATCAGGCGGGATCCAGTCCCGGTCAGGAGGTCGACACTGTTTGTGTGAAGCAATCATGCCTTCGCCTCCTCTGCCGTCTTTTCCGCCGACTGACTTTGCAGCCGAGCCTGTTCGCGGTCCATGATCGTCTCCAGCGACTCCTTGTCATCGTCCTTGCCAACACCATCAATCACCATCAGCGGGTCAAGCATCGACCATGTCGGGATCTGAGTCAGAAGGCCCGAAAGCAACATGCCGCCTCGAACCAGGTACAGCAGATATCCCACGGAGAAGCCCGTCGTCACGACACTGACAGAACCGACAACCCGACCTCGTGCAGCAACCTGCTGTCGAAGCTCGTTCTGCAATTCTCGTGTCTGTTCATGTGCCTGGCTGGCAACCGCCTGGTACATCACTTCACGCTGTTCCTGCAGTCGGCGGAAAGAGTCGTCCAGCGGACGCCCCAGAAGATCAAGTCGAGTCTGCAGCGAACTCATATCAGAGCTGAATCGACGGACATCCAGGCGATCACTCGTGTCTGAGCCGCTCAGGTCTGACGTCACGTTCGGAATGGAAATTCCGACCGTTTCGCCGGATGCACTCGCCACCAGCATGGCGACAACCGATTCCTGCTCGCCACTCTGAGTCCCCATTGCCCCAGTGGAGGTAAGATTCACTCCGACCGGAATCGAGGAAGATGTCCCGCTGGCCGTCAGGATGTTATTCGCCGCAGCTCCGCCATTGCCGTTCGAGTTGCTGCCGCCTGTCGTGTTGCCGCCACTTGTTCCGGTAGTTCCAGTGGACCCGCTGCCCGTCGTCCCGGTAGTCGTCCCGGTGGTTCCCTGCTGGGTTTGAGTCTGGGTCTGCGTCTGGGTCTGGGTTGAGCTGGATGTCGTGTTTGTGGTTGAACCGGAGCTTCCGGTACCGCCGGACACGGCCGGGGTCACCGTAATAACGACGGTTGCCGCAGTCCCGGTGTCAATTCCATCGGTGCCGGTAAAGTCAAAGGAATCTGTTCCGAAGTAACCATCATTCGGTGTATAGACAAAGGCGCCTCCTGCCAGCCACTGCAGTGTTCCATTCGTCGGACCTCGCGAGACCTGAAGACTGATCGCATCGCCTTCCACATCCGTCGCCCCTCGCATCAGGCCGGGTGCAGTGACCTGAATGGCCTGGCCGGTAAACGTAGAGAGCGACTGACCAGTGACTTTCGGAGCATCATTCACAGGTGTCACAACCAGCTGGAACTGGCTCGTGGCTGTGATGCCGCCAGCATCGGTCACGGTCACACGAAGAGTCGCGTTTCCGTAAACGTTGGCCAGAGATCGATAACTGATCACGCCGGTGCTGCTGTTGATCGAAACCGTCTGAAACAGTTTTCCATCCGTGTTCGTCGGCAGCACGTTGCCGCTTTCAGAAACCACGGTCAGTGAATACACCAGCGGATCACTATCCTGATCAACGAAGGCGGATGATGTCGAGATTGTCGCGGAACCATGGTCTTCCTGGACCGTCACATTCGCAAGCGGTGAAGCGACTGGAGCGTCATTCAGGTTCCCGATCGATACCGTGACGTTCGATGTCACGTCCGGTGAAGGAGCCAGCGACGGATCATCAACCGTCAATGCGACTCGCAGCGAGCTGATGACTTCGTAGTCAAACGTGACTCCGGCTCGCAGATAAAGGATGTTGCTTCCATCGAGTTCAAAGTAGGAAGCGCTCGCCCCGGCCAGTCGGATCGTGTTGACACCATAACCGTCGTCTGACACGGTGAACTGGCCGATCCGCAGTCGAGAAGCAATCAGCGTGTTCTCGTCGACAGACATCACATCCTGCGTGAAGGAAACCGAAGCCGGCTGATTCACAAGCAGCGTGACTCGAGTGATTCCGCTGGTCGCCAGCCCGTCGTTCGCCCGATAAAAGAACGTGTCAAGGCCGGAGAATCCAGCGGCAGCTCGATAACTAAACGTGCCGTCAGCGTTGAGCGTGAAGCTGGCAGCATGGGAAGGTCCGGTGACCAATGCTGCTGATAATGTGTCGCCATCCTGATCCGAATCATTCCCGAGGACACCGGACGACGATGAATTCACAACCAGTGTCTGCGTTCCATCCACGATCCAGCTGTCAACGGCTGAAACGGGAGCATGGTTGACCGTGAGCGTGAAACCCGTCGTTGAAGATTCGCCGGAAGCATCAGTGACCGTGATGTCGAACGACACGGCAGGCTCAACTGTGGGATCGATCGAAACGCCCGCACGCAGTTTCAGAGTGGAACCAATAACCGTGAAGCGAGAATCACTGACGGCCAGAGTGTGACTGTCGCCAAAGTCGGGATCGGTGAAACTGATCGTGCCGACAACACTGCCAGGGTCGTTGCCGTTCACTCGTTCTGAAGACAGGGAGATATTCGACGGAGCGGTGTTCTCCAGTGTGACGACCAGCGGCCCGCCGACGTTGTTCCACGTACCATCTTCATCGGTCGCCTGAACAGTGATGTTGCGAGTTCCGCCCGGCTGCAGATACGTATGAGTCACCGTGGTCGTGGTTCCGGCGACCGTCTGAGTCTGTCCGTCGCCCCAGGTGATGACATATTGAGAAATCGTGTCGGCACCTGGATCGGATGAGCCAATCGTCAGTGTGTACGTCGCACCGCTGACGATATTTCCAGGACCGCTGAGTGTGACCGCCGGAGCCGTATTCGCGACTGTCAATGCAGCCGTGTCTGTCGTGCTCTTGCCCGTGGCATCTGTCACGCGAACACGAACAGTCCGGACTCCGTTGTCAGCAATCGGTGTCGTCAGAGCCTTCAGCTGATTCCACGTCAGAGTGGCCGTCGCTCCCGTGGCGTCATCGTACTGACCGTCGTTGTCGACGTCCCAGGCATAGGTAATCGCGGTTCCGTCCGGATCGTACGACGGTCCGGCTGTCAGAACCAGACTGTCTCCTTCCTGAATGGAATATGGTCCGCCGGCATCTGCAATCGGCGATTCGTTGACGTCGGTCACACTGACGGTGACGTCGCGACTGCCGAACGGTCCACCACTCAGCGAGGCATCATTCAGCTGGACGGTCACGGTGTAGGTGGTCTTCGCTTCAAAGTCCAGAACTGTTCCGGCTTTCAGACGCAGAGTTGTTCCGCTCAGTTCGAAACACGCCGCATCTGCCCCGGAAAGGCTCAGCGTGTTGGTACCCAGTGCATCGTCGGTAATCGAAATGGTGGCGACGTTACGGGCTGCGTTCATCGATGTGTTTTCCGCAATCGTTGTCAGCGACTGCGTCAGATTCATCGATGGTGCTTCATTCACATCGCTGATCGTCAGCGTGTAGTTTTGCGAGGAAACAGTGGACGAATTGGCTTCAGGGTCGGTCACCTGAACTGTGACATTCAGGCTGCTGAGCGTTTCGAAATCCAGGGCGACTCCGGACTTGAGAAAGATGTCAGTGCCCGTAATCGTGAACAGCGACGCATTGGCTCCGGTCAGTGACACGGTATTCGTGCCGTAGGCGTCATCGGTCACAGCAAACGAGGCGACTCGAATCGGCGAAGTCGTGTTTGTGTTCTCCGGCAGAGTCGTGACAACCGGAGTCAGTGAAATAGTCGCCGGATTGTTCGGATTGCTGACGGTCAGCGTGAACGTCTGTGTCCTGCTCGCTCCGGAAGTGTCGGTCGCTTTGATGTCGATGGACAACGTTGGCGTCGTCACGGGATTGATGGAGATTCCCGACTTCAGACGCAACTCACCGCCAACGATTTCAAACCGAGTATCGCTCAGAACAAACGTGTGACCATCCCCAGGATCCGCATCGGTCACACTGACGGTGCCCACAACCGCAGCGTCTGTGAATCCCGTCAGCGTGGACGACGACAACGCGATATTGGATGGCGCATCGTTAACGGCATTGACCGTCAGAGTCACCGTGACCGGAGCACTTGTCGCTGTGCCATCGGAGATCGTGTAGGTAAAGCTGTCGACGCCGTACCAATTCGCGACAGGAACATAAGTAAACGATCCATTGGAGTTCAGCACAAATGACGACGCATGGCCTGGTGCCGCACCGACCGTGACGCTCAGAGCGTTCCCATCAATGTCGGTATCATTCTTCAAAACTCCGGCAGGACCCGATTCACTTGCTCCAAGTGTCGCGAACGAAGTGGAATTCTGACTGCGATATTGCAGACTGGCTTCCGCACTGGTCAGAACATTGCTGCTGACCTGGAACTCATCGATGACCCCGGCGAAGGTTCGACTGGAGGCTGAAGCGTAGTTCCCGACGGTCATCGCGATTCCGGTGTCGGACTTCGCTGTTCCCGAAGGTGTACGAGTTTCCGTGATGCCAGCACTGGAACCGTTCACGTAGATGACCGGATTGTTTGACGCCGATGACGAGTCATAGGTGACAACAATGTGAGTCCACGTATTCAAAGAGATCGTGGAAGTCGTGTCCCAGGCACCGTAGTTTCCAGTGAAACCCTGCTGGAATCGAATCGTGCCGCTGTCGACCATCAGTGCCCAGCCGTTTCCGGAACCGCCGGTGGCATTGGCTTTGTCGACAATACGACCAAATCCACCCTCACCCCAGCCGGTTGGATAGATCCAGACCGAGATGGAGCCGCCGGTGGAAAAGAGATTGTCCAGCTGCGCTGCGGAAGTACTGAACTTCACACTGCTGTCGACCCCGTCAAACAGCTTTCCGCTGCTGATCTTTCCGTTCGCCGTCGCTGTCGCCGTTTCAACCACTGCCAGGCTATTTGGCGAGGAATCTGCCAGCGGATTTGCCGTCATGTGAAGGACAGCCTGCTGTCCTGCCGACCAGACTCCGGCCGGATTCTGAGCATCCGTGGCAGTCGTGTTTCCGTAGTAAACCCAGATGTAGTCCGTTGAAGAGAGCTTATCGATCTGGGGAACTTTGACCCAGACTTTGGAAGTTCCGGCTTCGTTCCACTTTTCAATTTCGTACGAAAGCACTGTGCCGTCGCGATCGACGAATCTGAGGTCCTGTCCCTGGTCCTGAGTTCGGCTGTAATTGATGCGCGACGAATCGAACGTGACGACCACAGCCTGATTGATGATATCAGCAGTGCCGGACGTGTTGGCAAACGAAATCTTCTGTCGCCATTTCCAGTTCTCATCGAACCAGCCGCTGTCCGGCGACGTCGTCAGCGTGTTGTCTTCGTTCAGAGTGTAAGCGTCGTTTGTACCGACCGGCGGCGAATTGCCAATCGAGACAGATGCGGTGTCGGTGGCAGAACTGAAGGCGGTCGTTCCGCCCGTGCCTGTCGTGGTCGTGTTGAACTTGCTTCCCTGGAGCCCCGCGCTCGGACCGGTCTGGTCCCACGCTCGCCAGGTCAGCGTTGCCGTCCCCACAGGACCTGCTCCGATCAGGCGAACATAGTCGGTGGAACGAAGCAGAAGGGCGGACGTGGAGCCGACGCTTCCGATTCCGATCCATGTCGTGCCGTCCAGTGAATACTGCCATGTGCCGTTTCCGGTCGATCCCGTGACCGCGATCCCGGACACTGCCAGTGAGTCGGGGTCTGTGACCGTCGTGCCAAGCAGCGTTGACACAGTAATGGCCGCCGAGGTCGTGCTTGTCGTGATCGCATCCAGCACTGGGTTTCGCGGCGTCAATGTGGGCGCATCGTTGACTGGTGTGATCGTGATGTTGGCAACCTGCGTCGACAGTGTGCCGCCTGCACCATCAGACACAGTGAATCGAATCAGATCCGAAGCGGTTTCGGATCCATCATGGACATAAGCAAGTCGCCCATTGTCGATGTCAGCCTGAGTCCATGTGGACCCGGCGGCCAGAGTCACACCAGACAGTGTCAATCTCCCGCTGGCTGGTAAGGTTGTGAGCGTATACGTCAGCTCGGCGGCTGTATTGTCAATGTCGCTGACAGAAAGCTCAGTCGATGTCACGGCAACGCTGTTGCCTTCCGCAACGGTCCAGCCCTTGTTGTTCACAAGCACCGGAGCATCATTCACGTTCGTGACCGTGATCGTCACCGTCGTAGCCGCGGAGTTTGTGGTCCCGTCCGTTGCGTAGTAGGTGAATGTGTCTGTTCCGGCGTAGTCCGCCAGAGGAACATACGTAAAGGATCCGTCCGTGTTCAGACTGAACGATTGCGAATGAGTCGGACCGCTGACCAGAATGGCTCGCAGCGGGTCAGACTCCACATCCGCGTCGTTCAGCAACACTCCGGTCTCACGCTGCTGAACAGCACTCAGCGACGCAATCGCAGTAAGACCAGCTCGATAAGCAGCATTAATTTCAGATGGCGTCATCGTGTCAGTTGAAAGTCGGAACTCGTCGATGATGCCGTCAAACGTGCGATTGTCTCCGCCTGCGAAGTTTCCGATTGTCAGGTTCAACCCCGCATCGGAGCCCGCAAATCCGACCGCCAGACTATTTGTGGTCACACCAACCTGTACGCCGTTGATGAAGATCTTTGGAGTGTTGGAGGTCGAAGTATTGTCATACGTCAGCGCGACATGGGTCCATTGATTCAGTGAAATGGAACCAGCCGAAGTTTCCCATTCACCCAGCCCGAGTGTGAAACCCTGATCGAACAGAAGTGAGCCTGAGCTGGTCAGCTGAAATCCCCATCCTTCTCCCAGCAGTGAGGCAAACGTCACGGATGCTTTGTCGGCGATACGGCCGTAGCCACCTTCACCCCAGCCGGTTGCATAGATCCAGGCCGAAATGGTTCCTCCATTCCGGAAGACGTCATCCGCTGCCGTTGTTCCCTGAAGAGTCACATTGCCCGATGTTCCGTTGAATTGTCGCGCAGTTCCGACAACACCGGAAACTGACGTTGTGCCTGTCTGAACAACAGTACCGCCATTAGATGCGGAATCGGTCAGTGTCGGTCCACTCAGATGCAGAACCGATGCATTTCCGGCCCACACTGCTGAAGAATCCTGCGCATCGGCTGCTCCAGGATTTCCGTAGTACATCCAGATGCTGTCTGTTGTCGAATTCGCATCAACCTGTGGAACGCGAACCCAGATCTTTGAGACGCCGCCTGGGTTCCACGATTCAATTTCGTAGTTCAGCAGAGTGCCGTCCGGGTCAACAAACCTCAGGTCCTGCCCAAGCGTTCCAGCCTTCGAATAATCAAATGAGGCAGCTGTCAGAGTGACCAGCACGGCTTCATCGACAATCGCCGCCCCAGTGTTGTTGAACGTGACCTGCTGCCGCCACTTCCAGTTGCTGGAATACCACGACGAAACACTCGGTATCGCCAGCGTACTGTCTTCGTTCACCGTGTAGGAATCGGCCGCGGCCACAGGAGTATCGTTCACTGGCACCACATCGACCTGAAATGATGTCGTCGAGGTCGTTGTGCCGTCGGTCACGGTCACGGTGATCACTGTGCTGCCCGAGGCATTGGCTGTCGGTGTCAGTGTCAGCGTTCGGTCACGACCCGTTCCGGACAGCACCATTCCACTGTCTGTGAACAAAGTTCCGTTGGAAGAAGCCACACTGATGGTCAGGCTGTTCAGCGACGTATCGCCGTCACGAACACTGAACTGCAGGGCGGTCGTTGAGTCTTCATTGACAATCTGATTGGCGATGACAGAGCTTGTCGGTGTCGTGTCATAGTACGATCGGGCATACACGCCTGAATTGTCGTCTGTACCAGCTCCGGACCACACAATCATGTATTCCGTTGAAGTGGCAGCAGCAACGGACGACGCGCTTTGGGTCCCGGTCTGGTATTGATTCACAAGAACCGCAGCTCCGGCGGCGACTCCTGTCGCACTATAGCTTCGAGCGTAAATGCCGCTGCCGGTCGTGTCGAGCCCCGTCCACGTGACAATGTAACTGCCGTCGTATGCCAGTGAGATCGATGCTTCATCGACTGTGCCGGTGGCGACGGTCTGTGCTGATCCGTTCGCTGTACCATCCGCAAGGTAGCGCTGGGTTTTGATCGCAGAAGAAGAATCCACGTAGGCCACAATGAAGTTTCCGTTCCCAGCCATCACGACTGACGGATCAGAACCCACCAGTGTGACAATCGTCTCAACGCCCACAGGCATTCCGGATGAGGAGATGCGGCGCATTGCAATGGCGCCGCCACCTGACCCGGTGATGACGCCACTGAGGTCATCGGCGATTGCGACACTGATCTGACTCGCGTCGAATCCGACGTAGGCTGCTGTGCTGGCCAGCATATCGCTGGCATCAAGGGCCGTCCCGTTCCTGTCAAAGCGTCGATAAAACGCTCCATCCGCATCGCCCGGTCCATTTCCCTGCCAGCCGATGATAAAGTCACCATTCGAATTCATCGCGACGCTGGAATCGCTCTGGATTCCGGTCGACGTGACGTTCACAACAAACTCATTCGTTTTGGCCGTTCCGTCCGAGTTGAACAGACGAGCGTAGACCGTCCCGCTGGTGCCGGAATCGGTCCACGTCACGACAAAGTTTCCATTCCTGTCACTGGCAACTCGCGCAAACTCCTGGTCACCATGTGTCGTCTGATTCACCTGGATCTCATTCGTCAGCGCGACCCCCGCTGATGTGAATCGGCGAACATAAACACCTGTCAGGTTTCCGTCCTGGTTCTTGCTCGTCCATGCAACGACGTAGTTGCCGAGGCTGTCGACAGCGACCGCGTTCTGACTGCCGCGTGTTTCGCCAGAGGTTTCCTGAGTATTCCCGGTCGTCTGGTTGACAAGATACTGATTGCTCGCAACCGGCGCTGTCAGAATGTGCTGCCATCCGACCAGCTGGCTGTCGTCAAAAGCAATCGATGTCTGAACAACTCCGATGCTGTCTTCCAGAATCCAGTCGCCGCCAAGTTCGGCTGCCCCGGTTGCATCGGTACTGGCCGCAACATCGGCTGCCGTCATGCGTGACAGCGCTTCCAGAAACTCTTCGCCGTTCACTCCGTCTGCCACATCGCAGCCATATAGCAGAATATCTGCGTCACTCGTCAGCATGTGCTGCCACGCCAGCAGCTCGGCCGCATGATCGGCCAATGTTGTCGAATTCAATGACGTGCTGCCCAGTCGCACTTCGCCGGGTGATCCGTGAGTCAGCAGGTGAATGGCCTGAGCACCGCCAAGCTCTTCCAGCTTCTGAGTAATCTGCTCAAGCCCGCTGGTGTCTGCGTCCAGCCGAAGAATTCGAAAGGTGCGATCTGTCGAAAGCAGCGAAGACAGCAGAGTGTCTGCGTCTTCCACGGCCGAGTCGATGACGATCAGCTCGATGTTGCTGGTGACCTGGCTGATCGAGTCCTGATTCGAACCGGCATTCGCGGAGTCCAGTGTCTCGCCGGTGACCTGATTCGCTGACGTATCGCTGACAGCAACATCTTCGGGTGCAAACAAGCCGCCACCAGTGTCAGCAACGACGGCAGGGCTTTCCTGAACTACAGTCGCCGCAGCCGTTGCCGTGGCATCTGCCACCACAGCCATCGGTGTGACGCTCATCAACAGCCGATCTTCCAGCTTCAACAGCTGAACACTCTGGGCGCACGGCGACACAGACGATCGATTCTCGCCCTGCAAAAGATGCAGAACTTCGTCAATCATCGTCTGAATGCGCGATCCCAGGTTTCTTCGGCTGCGTGACATGAAGCGTTCCTGATTCAAAACCGCATTCGCAGTGCACAGTCCCCCTCAGAACTGTTGTCACTGCGCAATGCCGGACAGAGCCGGCGCAATGCGGCATTCTTAAACCTAGGTCACGAAGAACGAAAAGAAGGGATTTCCGGCAGTGATTCCACGAAACACCGCTCCTGTGTGATCCCTACAACCGTCTCATCCGGCATCGCAATTTTCGGCGGAAACTGCCGGTTGCCGGTTTCACACCCGCTGCTGTTAATTCAGGCAAAAGGAATCGATTGTTCCTCACAGGTGTACGAAAGCCGGTTGTTCGGCCTGGGTTTCCCTCGACCGGTTTTGCGGGGAATGTCGAATCTCCCCAGAGAGCGGATCGTACGAATCCTGCGCTTGCAGGTTCATGCTCCGAAGATGTCTCGGTTCCCTTGTTGCGTGCGGCGTGAGCCGTTTGACGGGGTCACACTCGAAACAAACACATGTCACAGCCAGCCAGTTCCACCACTGAATCTGTCGCTGTCAGGCCTCACGGCTGGGCAACGTGGGTTCGCAGCTTGCTTATGCGTCGATCGACGGTTGCCCTCCTTTCCGGGCTCGTCGTTTCCAGCGCTGCGATCACTCTGTGCCGACCGACAACAATGTTTGCTGGTCAGGACGCCGCTGCTGACGATGGCCTGATGATCATGCCTCGCGGCAGCGATGTGACGAACGCTCCATTGCCAGGCTGGCGAGCCGCCGTGGCTCCGTCTTCCCAGACATCTCCACAGCCGTCTCCACTATCGCAATCATCTGTGGCTCCAAAACCACATTCTCCGCAAAGAGCGTCACTGCAGAGTCCTCGATTCGCCTCGGGGTCAACCAACGTCCCTGCAGCCAGCAGCACAGCGTTCTACGGTCACGGCCAGCCCGGCGTTCCTGCGGCGACATCTTCGACTCCAGGAAGTCTCGCGGGCCATTCCGTTCTTGGACCACCGCCAGCCGGCGTCTTCCGACCGCCAGGAGTTGGCGTGTTCCCACCGCTGCCAAACGAAGCTCGAGCTGCAACCGTTCGAACTCAGGATGCACCGACAACGGCCGTTCCTCCAATTCCGGTGGTTCCCGGATCGCCTGTGCAGCAGCTTCCGCTCAGCGGCCCGGCACCGATCACTCCACCACCAAACAATGAACACGCGGTCCCGCTGATCAGTGAGGTTCCGCCGCTGAATTCTCCGCCGATCGCCCAGCCACCAGCCGGTCATTCTCTCCGGCAGGGCCGAATCTCCGCGCCGGCTCCAGGAACGTCCGGCTTTCGAGCCACCGTTGAAGCGGATGCTCCTGGCTGGATCGGTCCCTACATGGGGCGAACCGACATGCTTCCGGCGGGAACGGAACAGTCTCCAACTCCCGCGCCGTCTGTGCAGCTTCCTCGGGACTTTACGGCATGGTGGGACCCGCTCGTGAAGCAGCAGGCTGGCCTTGCACCTTCGGGACTGCCTGTGGATGTGACCAGCCTCGTTCAACAGGCATTGATTCATTCTCCGAAAGTCCAGGTTCTTCAGGCGGACCCGGAAGTTCAGCTGCGAGTCGTCAAGCAGGAAGAAGCGGTCTTCGACTGGCGAGCATTTCTCGATACCAAGTATGACGACCTGAATGATCCGGTCGGTAACACGCTGACCACCGGTAACAACGACACTCGCTTTGTCGACAACAAGACCAACGGCGCTGCCGGGTTAAAGCGCAAGACGACGACCGGCGGTGAATTCAAAGTGTCGCAGCAGATCGGCCATGAATACAACAACTCCCGATTCCTGCTGCCAAATCCCCAGACAACTTCTCGACTGGAACTCAGCTTCCGCCAGCCTTTGATGAATCACGCAGGCGTTCAGTACAACCAGAATCAAATCGTTCTGGCTCGTATCAACGCCAATATGACCAGCGATGAATCTCTCGAAGAACTGCAGTCGCATCTGTTCAGCGTGGCAGAAGCGTACTGGAAGCTGTATCGGGCGCGAGCCGAATTCTTCCAGCGACAGAAACTGCTGTCGTCGGCTCAGAAGGTGCTAACGACGCTCGAAGGCCGTAATCAGGTCGATACGATTCCGCGGCAGATCCTGCGAGCCCGCGCGGCGGTGGCTCGTGCGGAATCACGCATGCAGAGAGCCGTCACGGATATTCGCAACGCGGAGTCACAGCTGCGTTTGCTGGTGAATGATCCGGAGATGCTGAATAACGGTCCTGTCGAATTCATGCCGACGGAAACTCCGGCTGTCATGCCTTCGCCCGTCGGACTTCGTGAATCGCTGCAGTCCGCTCTGGTGAATCGTCCGGATATTTCCGAAGCCATTCGCGAAATGCGAGCGGCCGGTGTCCGCATGGGTGTCAGCAAAAATGAAATGCTGCCGAAGCTGGACTTCATCGTCAGTTCCTATGTGGCCGGACTGCAGAACAACGCGCAGATCATTGACTCGATCACGGATCAGTACTCTCTGGCTCGACCAGGTTACACCGTTGGTCTCGAATTCGAAGTGCCGCTCGGCAATCGAATGGCAAAGGCAAAACTGGAACAGCGGCAGTGGGAACTGAAACGAGCGATCAACAGTTTCCGGACGACCGTGGAAACATCACTCACCGAAGTCGAAATCTCCAGCCGCGAAGTCGAAACTGCCTGGCGCGAACTGCTCGGCAAGTATTCAGCCATGCTGGCGGCTCAGAACGAAGTCAGCTATCTCCAGGACCGATTCAACGTTCTGCCGATGGTCGAAGAATCATCCATGCTTCTTCTCGAAGACCTGCTGGATGGTTACGAGCGTCTGGCCGACGAAGAAAGCGCGTTCGCTCAGGCCGAAGCGAACTATGCTCTGTCCATCATCCAGCTGCGACGAGCAACCGGGACTCTCATGCGTTCTCGCCATGATGCTCCGGAACTTCAGGCGGACGAAACAGAATGGATGCAGACTCGCGCGGATGTCGCTGCGGCTGACGCGGAAGCTCGTTCCGGTGTCGCACGAAGCACATCGAAGACTCTTGCCGCTGCGAACCGGAAGTCGTCGGAAACCAGTTCAGGCCCTGTCGGCACAATTCCCACCAGCTCTGTTCCTGCCGGCAATTCAAAGGCAGGATCGCAGAAGGTTCCGGTTCGATCTGCGTCCACGGCAAAGTCACTGGCCCCGAATGAGCCTTCGGCTGCCGACGCAGAAGCTCCAAAAGCGCAGTGGGCTCAACCGGTTGGACACCGGCCTGATGAAGCGGCGCAGCCACTTATTCCATCACGCCCGCGCCCGAAGACCGGACATTCGTTCGGCAACAATGGCAGTCGCTAAGCATCTTCGAGGGCCATGCCGTGAATGGAACGTCGGCATCGAATCCCGATCAACGGTCGCCTGCAGTGCGTGAACGAACCGCGGCCCCGAAACACTCGGCCGCAACGGCTCTCAGGCATGCCGAGTCTCCTGAACTGATTCCGCACATTCGCGCTCTCAGCGAGACTCTGTGCAGCGCATCGGATGAACAGCTGCGTCAGGAAGTGCGTGTCGTCCGAACCGAACTGGCTCGTGGCTACAAGCCCAGCGATGCTCACGTCATCGTGGCCGGACTGTCATTAGCGTGTGAGGCGATTCGACGGTCCTGCAACGTGAAACTCTACGACGTGCAGCTGCTTGCGGCGATTGCCATGACAGGTCGACGCATCGCTCAGATGCAGACCGGTGAAGGCAAAACGTTTGTGGCTCTTGCGTCAGCGCTGCACCTTGCTTTGGCGGGGCGAGGCGTTCATGTGGTGACTCCGAATATTTATCTGGCGGAACGAGACAGTCAGAGAGCCGCCAAAGTTGCCAGCGCGCTGGGTCTGTCCGCGGCTCTGCTTCCGGAACGAGTCGACGCGGCGCTGAAACGTCCGGCCTATGATGCGGACATCACCTATGGAACAGGCCACGAATTCGGTTTCGACTATCTGAGGGATCAGCTGTCGCTCCGTCAGCAGGCTCAGCAAAAACTTGGTGAGAGACTGCTTCAGCAGCTTCGAACAGATTCCTCTGCCGCGCGAATCTCCATGCAGCGTGGACTTGCATTCGCAGTCGTGGATGAAGCAGACAGCGTACTCATCGACGACGCTGGCTCGCCGCTCGTACTGAGCTTCACGTCCGGGGAAGAAGCAACCGACGCGGCTGCTCACCGAACCGCGCTGTCTCTGGTCGATCAGCTGACGTGCGACGTTGATTACAACATCGAAGAATCGTCCGGTCGAGTCACGCTGACCGATGCGGGAATCCAGCGCATTCACGCGCCCGATATTGAAATTCCGGTTCTCCAGCTGGCTCGGCCATGGACGGAATATGTTCAACAGGCTCTGCGCGCAAAATATCTGTTCCGCCGAGGAATTCATTACGTCGTTGTCGAAGACGAGATTCGCATCGTGGATGAATCGACCGGACGAATCTTCGAAGACCGATCCTGGCAGGATGGTCTTCATCAGGCGATCGAAGCACGCGAAGGGCTCAGGATCACAGCCGAGAAGGCAGCCGTGGCTCAGATCACTCGCCAGCGGTTCTTTCGACTCTATGAACATCTGTCGGGAATGACGGGCACGGCGACCGGGTGCGATCGAGAACTCCAGGATGTGTATCAGCTGGAGGTCGAGGAGATTCCACTGCGAGTCCCTTCGCAGCGGCAGATGCTGCCCACGCGATTCTTTGCGACTCAGCAGGCAAAATGGACGGCGATCGCAGAAGCAGCCAGAGTCGCTCATGCGCTTGGACGTTCCGTGCTGATCGGAACGCGATCCATCTCCGAAAGTGAGTTCATTGCTCGGCAGTTGAAGCTGTCTCAGTTGCCGTGTGAGGTTCTGAATGGACTTCAGGACGCAACGGAAGCCGATATCGTCGCCAGAGCAGGGCAGCCTGGTGCAATCACGATCGCAACAAACCTTGCTGGCCGAGGAACCGATATTCTTCTTCATAGCGACGTCAAAGCGGCAGGCGGCCTTCATGTGATCGTCGCGGAGTGCCAGACGTCCAGCCGCATGGATCGTCAGCTGATCGGTCGTTGTGCACGCCAGGGTGATCCGGGCTCTGCACAAGTCTTTGTCTCAGCCGATGACACGCTGATCCGTCATTTTGGCCCATGGCTGGCTGCCGCGATGCAGCGAGAATCCAACGGCAGCGGCGAGGTCGAAATCGACTTCACATCTCAGCTCCGACGCATCCAGGCCAGCGCTGAACGCCAGTCGTACGCCAGCCGCATTCATATGCTGCAGAAGGATATTTCCAGAGACTCCCTGCTCAAAAAGATGCGATGACAGATTCGTCAATCGCACCGCGACCCAACGTGCGGTCTTTCGAATTCCTCTCTCTGAGTTTCCGCACTGCATCGAGAGCCCTATCATCTCCGCCTTGAACGACACCTGACGTCTTCAGATCGGAGCCCCCACGATGCGAGCATTCCTTCCCGCCGCGGTCCCAGCAACCTTCCCGCCCCTGCGACTCAAAGAGGTGGAATCACAGACAGCGCGTTCCGCTGTGAGCAACTCAGCACTCATCCTGATCAGCCTGCTGTCCTGCTTCGTTGCCACAGCATCAGCTGTCGTGGCCTCAGATGAAACGACCGCCGACAACAAAGAAACGTCCGGTCAAACTCGACCCGCAAAGAATGAGACGGAGCTGCGACACTGGCTGGAAAACATGGTCTGGCACCATCACTACACTGCCGAGGAAATCCGTAACGTCACGGGACTGGATGCTGCGTCGCTCGAACAGGCACTGAAGCGTTTCAACATTCGCCCTGACAACGCCCCTCTTCCGGACGTTGATCCACCGATCTTTGTCCTGCCTTATCCCGGCGGCCGACATCCCCGAACGGGATTCCTCGACGGTGCCGTCGAACCTCAGCGCGAAACCAAGCTCAGCATTTTCGCACCATGGGATCGAAGCAGCTACGTTGTGCTCGATGTGCCGGAAGCGATCTGGTCCAACCTCGGCCTGACCTATCTCGCTCATACTCATGTCGACACGATCTGGACGAAGCAGGGCATTCAACTGCCGCAGCAGGAGTGGCAAACTCTGGATGACGGCAGCTTTCAGATTCGCCGCGAGCTGCCGAACAAGATCGTCTGGCAGGTGACCGCAACGCCTCATCGCGATCACCTCGCGATCCGCATGTCGATGACCAACGGTACGCCGGAGTTGCTGACGGATCTTCGAGTCCAGATGTGCGCGATGCTGCGAGGACTCAAAGGGTTCGACCAGCAGACGAACGACAACAAGATCTTTCGAGGTTCACTCGCCGCGTGTCGCAATGAAGCCGGAGACCGCTGGGTGATCCTGGGCTTTGAACCGATCAATCGGGCGTGGGGAAATCCACCGTGCCCCTGCCTGCATGCCGATCCAAAGTTTCCGGATTGCCCTCCCGGAGAAACTCGCGAAGTCTACGGACGATTGTCGTTCTACCAGGGCCAAGACATCGACGCGGAACTCGCTCGAATTAAGCAAGCCTGGACGCCAGCCCAATCCTCCCTTCTCCCCCCCGCGGGGGAGAAGGGCCGGGGATGAGGGGGCTTCAGAACTGGGAATTGCGGATCTCAGTTGCCAGGCCGCATAAGAATGATGGGAGGAATGGGAGCGGATGTTGGACACGGAGGGCTGACGCCCAGCCGCTCGCCGGAGCTGCTCTACACTCACTTCTGCTTTGTGCGCGTCCGAGGTCTCAGCACATCGCCGGCACCGAAGTTTGCGGCGGCGCCGAAGGCCGTGCGGCGGGCGGCTTCGTATTCTTCGCGAGTCTTGAACGTGATCACTTTGCCATTGATGTTGATCGAACCGCTAAACGATGATCCAGTGAAATTCGCCGGATCACCATTGGGAATCTGCATGCGTTCCAGCATCTGCTGCTGAAGCTTCATCACGTCTTCAAAATTCCCGAACTGCACTTCAGCGCCGTTCAGCTGCATCGTTCCCTGTACGTTTCTGTGCATCGATGCAACAAACTCGGTCCATTGCTGCAAAGTCTCCTGTTGTGACTTTTCGAACTGCTGCATCACGCGTTCGCGAACGTCATCAAAGGCTTCCACAGAGGTAAACTCCGCAGCCTGTCCGTTGATGGAGATCATGCCCTGAAACGCTCCGTCCGTTCCACGAATCGCCGCGGACACCGGACTGGTCTCTTCTTCACCCGTTCGCTCAAAGAACGACGCCTGGTTCAGCCCGTTCGGGACGAGTCGCCACTTTCGCGGTGCATTTCCTTCGGCTACTGCCGGCATCACTTCAATCTCGCCCTTCTTCACAACGACGTCAGAAGCTCCTGTCTCTTTGACCGATACTTCAAACTCGGTCCCAAGGTCCACAACCTGAGACGTTGGCGTCGACACGGTAAAGCCGATCGCTTCCTTCGGGACAGCCGCCATCAATCGACCTCGCCTGAGCTGCAATTGCCCGGACGTCATCGGTCGAAACTCAATAGGACCTTCCAGAGTCACCTTCGCTCCATCATCGAAACTCAACTCCAGCCGGCCGCCAAACAACCGCACAACGTCGTCGCCAATTCGATCGCCCTCAACCCACGATCGTTCCCAGACCGGGTCTTCGATCTTCGACAGAGTCACGAAGGTCGATCCCGGCAAAGCTCCCACTTTCTTTGCTATCTGAGCCGCTCTGGCGTCGTCCATCGGCTCCCCATCCGTGGCACCATTTGGCTGCGATGCGGCGACATCTGTCGTCGTAGGATTCTCATTTGCCCCGTCGGGAACCACTTTGGGATTCACGGCTTCAGTCGGATCAGGAACAACCTGGACGATCGAAGTTTTGTCATCAGGCGTCTTCCGCTGTGTTGTCGGCGGAGCTGCCGGTGGAGTTGCCGGCGTCTGCACCTGAAGGTCACCACTTCCGGCATCACGATCACGGGAGACCCACCAGACCATCAGACCAGCTGCAGCAAACAGCATCGCCGTCACTGTTAAAGCCATCCTGCCCAGCGCGGACCTTCTCCGAGGAACTCCACCAACCCCTGCCCGTGGCCCCCACTGCGCCGCTTCCACTTCCGTCGTTATCGTCCCTGTTGTCCCTTTCTCCACCGCCCCCATCACGCCTCTGACGAAATCATCTTCCGTCTGCCTGACATCATTCATCGAAAGCAACAGCGCATGGACCATGGCGTCCGAGTCACATTCTTTACGAAGCTTCTCATCACTTGCCAGTGCTTCGCGAAGCACGGTTTGTTCGTCACTGGTCAGTTCAACGCCGTTGATCAGACGACACCACAGGGAACGTGCCGAGCCTGATTTTTCATTCTCGTGATCGTTCTGTCTCATGTCTGATCCTCATCACGGCCCGTGACTTTCTCACTGCCAGAGACCTTAAAACGAATACATTCCGCCAGCTGCTTTCGAATCCGCATCAGAAGCATCCGGACGGCACCCGGAGTCAGCGATGCTTCACTGGCAATCATCTCCGCCGAGTGTTTCAGAAAGTAGAAGGACTCGACAAACCATCGCTGTCGTTCGTTCAGTTTCGTCACACAGTCTCTGAGCGCATCCAACTCTTCAACCGCATCGCTCGTCTGAAATGGATCGACATCTTCCGTCGCTGCCGAGTTTTCCAGAAGCTCCGGCGGAACGATCGTCTCGCTGCGCCGTCGTCGTCGACCCTCATTCCGAATGTGCAGTCGAATCTGGTTACGAGCAATCCCCAGAATCCATGTTCGCACGCTCGAGTCGCCTCGAAAGCTGCTCAGCCCGCGATACACCTGCACGAAAATTTCCTGAGCCACGTCATCCGCTTCCGCAGGACTTCCAAAATGCCGTCGAGTCAGTATGCGAACATCCGCCTGGTAAAGGCGCACGATGTCCTCAAAGGAAGAATTCGCCAGCGCGCGAATTCCCTCTTCCGCAGTTGACTCGACCAATTTCGGATCGGTGGGCAATCAGCCTCCCTTACGAAACACGCAAAACAGGGGCTCTTTGGCTTGGTTTCCGCGCGCAGAGCGACGTCACGCAGAATTTTCGGAATTCTGCTGACGGCGAGTATGAAGGCAAATGTGCAGTCTTGTGACACTCACCATTTTGCCCACCGAAAAGAACGAATCCCCCGACCAAAGTTCCTGAAGAATCTTTCCGGATTCTGCGTGACGGTCATCCGCTGACGGAAACCAACTCTGCCGAACAGCACGAAACGGTACGGCGCAAGTCGTCCGGTGTCGCATGAAGGTAGTGGCCGGGCGGTTTTCTCCGGGCGGCTGGCGTCGCTCCGCTATTTTTCGCCGGACCTTCGCACTGAAACACAGAAGGCAGATCCCGTGAACGATTCCAGCACATTCGTGGCCTCGATGCAGTGCGTGGCCTGTGGTCGAATTCGGCGAGTCAGCGGGGAACATCTCGGTCGCAAGCTTCGCTGCCAGTGCGGAAATGTCGCAGTGGCCACGGAGCAAAGCCTGATCTCACCTCGTGCGGTTGCTCCGTCCGCCCCGGAACGTTCGAAAGAACTGTCAGCCGCTGAAGCGTCATCCAATTCACCGGCGTCTTCGCAGTCTTCGGCCTCATCGCAGTCATCCGCTGAAGGACTTCCGGCTGATGATCTTGCGGTCGTGGAGTCTCTTCGTGAAGCATGCCGACAGGTCACGGCACAACTGGCGACAGTTATCATCGGTCAGCAGAACATCATTGAAGAAGTGCTGATCTCCATCTTCTGCCGAGGCCACGTGCTGCTGACGGGTGTCCCGGGTCTCGCGAAGACGCTGCTGATCGACAGCATTTCCAAAGTCCTGGACCTGCAGTTCCGAAGAATCCAGTTTACTCCGGACCTGATGCCAGCGGACATCACAGGCACCGAAGTTCTGCAGGAAGATCGCAGTACGGGAACTCGCAACTTCCGCTTTGTCGAAGGACCGATCTTCAGCAACATGGTGCTGGCCGATGAAATCAATCGTGCCCCCCCGAAAACTCAGGCTGCACTTCTGGAAGCCATGCAGGAACGCCACGTCACGGTGGCTGGCCAGACCATGGCGCTTCCTTCGCCGTTCTTTGTGATGGCCACTCGCAACCCGATCGAACAGGAAGGTACGTATCCTCTTCCCGAAGCTCAGCTGGACCGCTTCCTTTTCAACATCGTTGTGGATTACCCGGAATCTGCTGATGAGTTTCGCATCATTCGACAGGCGGCTTCCGGCAAGCGGCCAGAGCTGAAGAAGATGCTGAACGCCGATCAGATTCTGAAACTTCAGGAAGCCGTTCAGAACGTCCCTGTTGCGGATCATGTCATCGCTTACGCAAGAGATCTCGTCCAGGCGACTCGGCCGCATCGTTCTGATGCCCCGGGCTTCATCAAAGAAATGATCCAGTGGGGTGCCGGCCCGCGAGCTGGCATCGCTCTGGTGACTTCCGCCAAAGCCCGCGCGATTCTTCAGGGACGACTGCATGTGACGACCGGCGATGTCGCTGCCGTCGCTCTTCCTGTCCTGCGACATCGAGTCGTCACGACGTTCAACGCCGATGCTTCCGGCATCACCCGCGACGACGTCGTGCGTCAGTTGCTTCAGGAGATCCGCCCCAAACGACCTCGCGAATAGCACTTCATTCAACATCACGCTCTGTGATGCCCAAACCCTCCCCTCCCACACGAAGCGCGGGAGGGGTCGAGCGAGCGTCAGCAAGCTCGGGGGAGGGCCACATTTCTGCTGCCGATTCTTCACCAATTCCCGATCACTCTCATGAAAACACTCAAAGCACCTGATTACATGCGGCTTCTGCCGGCTGATCTTCAGGCTCGCTTTGCGCGAAGAGAATTCGCGATCCGAGGTCTGGTGAAGGGACCACGAGCGGGAAGCCACCGCAGTCCTTCCTGTGGTGCCTCAACAGAATTCGCCGAGCATCGGGAATATAGTCCTGGCGATGATCCACGCAGCCTGGACTGGCGAGTTTACGGGAAGCAGGATCGCTACTGTGTGAAGCAGTATGTTGAGGAAACAAATGTCCGAGCGACCATTCTGCTCGATTCCTCCGCGTCGATGGCCTACTCAGGCTCCGGAACTGCGTCGACCCGTAACGGCAGCATCTCCAAGTTCGACTACGCGAGACAGTTGGCCGCGTTGGTCAGCTACATGTTTATTCGTCAGGGAAACTCGGCGGGGCTGATCCAGTTTGATTCCAAAGTGCGTACGTTCCTGCCAGCTCAGGGCACGGTGTCTCATCTCAGAAACATCCTGCAGACGTTGCATCAGTCTCAGCCTCAGGCAAACTCGGAGACGGCGAGCGTCCTGCATGAAGTGGCCGAACGAATTCCTCAGCGAGGAATCGTGATTGTCATCAGCGACCTGCTGACCGATGTCGCCGGGCTGATGAAGTCGCTCTTTCATCTTCGCCATCGTCTCCATGATGTCGTGCTCTTTCACGTGTTGTCCGATGATGAGCTGACGTTTCCGTTTTCAGAGGTGACTCGGTTCCGCGATCTGGAAGCCATGATGGACGAACTGGACGTGGACCCAGCTGCCATTCGTCGAGCCTATCTGCAGCAGTTCAGTTCGTATCTGGCAGAACTGGAACAGAGCTGCAAGCGAATTCCCTGCGACTATGTCCGCTTCAAGACGTCCACGCCGTTTGAATCAGAACTCAGCCACTATCTGGCCAGAAGAGCAGGGGGCGTTTCATGACTCTGCTCAACAGCATCGCCCTGTTCGCCGCCTCCGCGCTGATCGTGCCGGTCGTCGTTCACCTTCGCAAGCGATGCAAATCGTCCGTCGTCGACTGGCCTGCCATGCAGTTCCTGACAAAGTCGCTGGCAAGCCGCCGAAAAGGATTGAAGCTCGAAGAATTCCTGCTGCTGCTACTTCGATGCCTGATTGTCATACTGTTTGTGATGGCAATGGCACGCCCGGTTATTCCCACCGGACAATCGCTGCGATGGAGCCTCGTCGCGATTTCTTTGACCGCCGCGATCGTCAGCCTGGCAGCCGGTTTCACCGTGACCAGAACGAAATCGCGAAAGGCACTTGCCTTCGGCTCGGCGGCACTGTTCATGATCCTTGCTGCGTTGTTCATGAAACCTCGCGCTGTGTCGCTTGAGGGCTGGGGAAGTGATCGAGATGTCGCGATCGTCATCGATGGTTCGTCAACGATGGCGGACTCCCCGCACTTTTCGCAGGCCATTCAGAAGGCGACACAACTCGCCCGGCAACTGTCCGGCGAATCGACAGTGTCGATCCTTCTTGCCGGGCCCATTCATCAGACCATCGAAGGCTCGCCATTCAGAGACCTTCGCAGCGCCGAAGAGAAGCTGCGAGAACTGCAGCCAACTCATGGTGGCAATGATCTCGGTCAGGCCCTTGAACTGGCGAAGGCCGCCGTATCAAAGGGGAAAAACAGCCGAAAGCAAATCGTCGTTTTCACTGACAATCAGCTGCAAACGTGGGAGTCTGTTGCCGATGCCGCACCTGTCGCAGCTGGCCTACCGCAGGGACACACAGCAACGCAGGGACAAACTACAACGCAGGACGACAAAACGAATGCTGCTGCTTCGACGGTCGCAAAGACCAACGAATCTTCCATTCACTTTGCGGCCCACGTCGCTCAACTTCCCGACGATGTCGGTAACATCTCGGTCCATTCGATCACGGTGAAGAGTCCGTTTCCGACAATCAATCGTCCCATTCCGTGCGAGGTGGAAGTCACGAACCATGGAAGCAAGACCGTTCGAGACGTGCCGCTGACACTGCTGGTCGACGGCAAGCCAGTGGCCAGTGAGATCATTCCTCAGCTGGAACAGGGAGCCACGAAAACCTTTCGCTTCACTCCCGCCATGTCAACAGCGGGCTCACGAGTCATCGAGGCGAAAGTGGACTTCAAGGATTTTGTTCCGGATGACAACGTCGCTGCATCAGTGATCTCTGTCGTGTCGCACATCCGAATCCTTCTGCTGAACGGCAACACGTTTGGAAACAAGGCAGAACAGTCAGCCACATTCGCCCAGCTGGCACTCGATCCTCAGAGCCTTCAGCGTGCTGACCAGACTGAGTCACCAAAGGAAGCCGCTGCTTTAGAATCGCGCCCAATCCAGATTCGCAGCATGGATGTCAATGACCTGCCAGATGCGCAGGAACTTGCTGAGTTTCCGATCGTTCTGTTGTGCGATGTGCCACGTCTCAACAGCGAAGCCTCAGATCGACTGACGGACTATGTGAAGTACGGCGGATGCCTGTGGATGATCCCTCAGGATTCTGCCGATGCGGACTTCTACAATGACTGGAAATTCACGGCGGAATCAACGAACCAGTCGGTTCCCTTCCTCCCTTGCCAGTTGCTCGAACATGCCACTCACGCTTCCTTGCCAGAGCAGGGCACGAACGATCTTTCCATTGCCTCTGAATCTTCCAGCTTGCTCTGGCTGAAGGAACTCTTCGAACGCGGCGAGCATGATCTCTTTGAATTGAAAGTCTCGTCGTACTGGAAACTGAAGCCGCTTGAGACCAGCGTCGTGCCGCTGAAACTGTCCTCGGATGAGCCGCTGTTTGCCGAACGCACTGTTGGGCGAGGACGAGTTTTGCTTCAGGCCATCCCTTTGACCGCCGACAGCAGCAATCTGATCTCGCGAGCCAGCTTTCCTGTCTTAATGCACTTGTGGACTCAGTCTCTCGCCACCGGACAATCCCCGGTCCTGAACATTTCGCCAACTGCCAGCGCGACGATCGAACTTGCAAAAGCGACCGATGAATCTTCCACAGAGTCAACTCCAGCGAATGCAACACTGGTCTTCCCCGCCTCGAGTGCGGTCGGAGACTCGCCATCGGAACCACCAGGCAACCAGCGCACGGAAACTCGACCGGTCGCAGTGACATGGGTTCAGGGAACAGCACTGGTGGATGTCGGGCCTGTCATTTCTCCCGGCGTTTATCACGTCCTCGAACCGGACTCGCCGGAACCTCTTCAATCGTTCTCTGTCGTTCGTGACACTCGCGAATCAGATTTGGCCATCGCTTCCGAAGCAAAGCTCAACGAGCTTGCGGCCGTGCCAGGCTTTCAGTGGTTTCAGGAGATTGATGAACTGACTTCCCCGGGAATCACGACCGACGGCGGTCGCGAAATCTGGAAGTTTCTCGCCTTCGCAGTTCTCTGGCTTCTGGCCGCCGAGTCACTGCTGATCCGATGGATTCGAAATCGGCGAAGCGTTACATCGTCGCCCCAACCCAACTCCCCCACCGGGTTCACCCCGGTGGAAGTCGGCCTCTTCACTACCCGCACCGACACGATTCACTCGGCAGTAGTGCAGAAAACCGTTGACCACCGGGATCAACCCGGTGGGGGAGTTGGAAAGAAGCCGAGATCGCTTGTGTCGTCGCTGAATTCTCAGGGAGACATCTCATGAGCATCTTCAGCGAATCCACTTTGATTCTGACACAAGCGTTTTCACCTGCGACTGTGATCCCGGTGGCCCTGGCGTTCTTTGCCTGGATGACCTTGATCATCCTTGTCAGGGTGCTCGTCCAGACGCCGCTGAACCTGATTCTGAACATCATGCGAGCCGTAGTCGGGTTGGTCTTCTGGCACCAGCTGCTTCAGCTCGTGTCAAACTCTGTGACAACATCGCGAGCATGGCCTGTGTGGCTGCTGGCGGGGTCCGCGGCAATCGCCTCGGAGCTCATTCTGCTCACGTACGATCCGCCCAGCCGCACAGAGAAACGATGGATTCAATCGTGGCTCCAGAGTTCTCTTGTGGGACTGCGATTGCTCCTGATCGGCCTTGTCACCATCCTGCTCATGGAGCCAGCGTTGTCTCGCGAAGAGGAGAAGAGCGAAGAACGTACGGTCGCCGTGATGATCGACGCTTCCACGTCGATGTCGCTCCCAACACGAAGCGAGTCCAATCCGAAACAGCCTCGGTCGGAACTGGCTGGGCAGCTGTTCTCCGGCGAAGAAGATTCGCAAAGCGGATTAGATTCGCAGATCCTCGAAGGATATGAGCTGAAGCTTTACGAATTCGCCTCGACTGCTCGCGAGCTTCCCGTCAGCCAGGCTAACGCAGGAAAGGGCAAAGCAGGACAGAGCCAAGGAACCGCTCCGAACTCAGGCAACTCGTCTTCTAATCTCAATGAAGACGTGTCCCGATGGGCTCAACACACGGACCTTGCCAGCGCATTGCGAAAGGTCAGCGAAGACACGCCTTCGGAGAAACTTTCCGGTGTCATCCTGCTGACGGACGGTCTGGATCATTCACGCACCGACGTGCCACAGGCGGCCAAACACTTCGCACGGCACAACGTCCCTGTGAACTCGGTCATCATTGGCAGTCAGAAACCAGTCCGTGATGCCGTCTTTGTCACCGTTGATGCACCACCACAAATTTATCATGGCGACAGTGTTTCACTTCGTGCGACAGTGCGAGCCGATCAGCTCAAGGGAGCATCCACGACGGTCAGGTTCTTCGAAGGTGAAACTCTGCTTGAGGAACGCGACGTCACATTCACAACGGACAAGCATCGCGAGTCGGTTCTGTTTCGACATGAACCTGCAGATGCTCGTATTCATCGCTACCGTGTCGAACTGTCACCGATCGGTGGTGAAGAGACCGTCGAGAACAATTCTGCCGAACGCAGCGTCTGGGTGTCGAACGATCAAATCCGAGTGTTGCTGATTGAAGATCGCCCCCGCTGGGAATTTCGTTACCTGCGAAACTTGTTTGCGGGACGTGACAAGACAGTCTTTCTTCAGGCGGTATTGCTCCGACCGGATCGACTTGCCGGCGTTCCCGCACCACCCGTCATCCGTGCGTCGGCAGGCCGGGCTTTCGATGACTGCGAAGCAACGGCACTGCCCGCCAGTGAAGCGGAGTGGCTCAAGTTCGACGCCATCATTCTGGGCGACGTCGAACCCGAACAGCTCGGGGAAGACGGCATTCAGGCAATCGAAAAATTCGTGCGGCAGAAAGGCGGATCACTCGTGGTCGTCGCGGGCCGAAACGCGATGCCTCATGCGTATCGAAACAGTCTTCTGGCCGATCTGCTTCCGGTCAAACTGGCTGGACCGAGTTTTCAAACGGCGATGAGTCCGGAAGCTGGCTGCTTCCTGTCGACCACCAAAGAAGGACTCTCACACGTGATTCTTCAACAGGCCGACGGACATCATGCGTCAGCACTGGAAGAGCTGCCTCAGTTGTCATGGCGTCATCCCGACTGTCAGGCAAGAGTCGGTGCGACGGTGCTGGCGTATGCTTCGGACAGACGAACATCTGACGTTCAGCAAGATGCCGCTCCGATACCAAACGCTGCCCAGCCCGCCGCAAGCGACAAAATTGATCTGCCAGAAGACGAACAACGCAAACGAGCGCTGATGCTGTGGCATCGTTTCGGGGCCGGAAAAGTTCTGCAGATGAACTTCGATGAATCATGGCGTCTGCGTTATGGAATTGGCGATCGTCTACATCATCAGTTCTGGGGACAGATCATTCGCTGGTCAGTCAGTGAACGACTTTCGTCAGGAACGGATCTCGTTCGCATGGGCACGGATCGAACTCTCTATCCTGCCGGCGATCCGATCGTGGTGCAGGCTCGTCTGCTGGATGAACACCGCAATGCCATCATGGACCGACCGGTGAAAGCCGTCGTGAAGCAGGGAGACGAAACGATTCGTTCCGTTGAACTTGTTCCACACGCCGATCGCCCTGGACTTCTGCAGGCGGAGATTCGTGACATCACGACCGCAGGCACGTATCGGATTGAACTGCAGGGCGACATTGTGACTCAGCTTCTGTTGGCAGATTCGCAGAAGGGCGAAAATGTTGGCCTCGAAATTGGAGTCCAATCCGTTACTCCAGGTGATGAGCTGCTGGATCTGGTGGCTGATCCTTCAACAGGAATGCAGCTTGCAGACCTGACTGGTGGAATCGTTGTGACGCCCGAACAGGCGACCTCGGTACTTGACCACCTCGGACCAAAGTCCTCCTTTCAGCGAAAGCGATGGACCGTGCCTTTGTGGAACATCTGGCCGGTCATCGGAGTGTTTCTCGGCGGGGTCAGCCTGGAATGGATTCTTCGCCGACTGACAGGACGTCTCTGAGCGTTCAGGAACAAGTGGCCAGACGAATGTTGTTGCTCAAAATGGAATCCAAACCGAAAGCTGAAGGTGGCTTATGAGCACCGTGCTAAGAAACTCGAATGGAACAATGCGTCCCGGCAAAGCCCCGTCCGTGCAGTCGCCCAACAAAGCCGATCGAGCCTCCGTGCAGGTGTCTCACGAGATCGATACGCTGGTCACGCAGCTGCGACGTCGGCTGTGGCTTCGAGGCGGCTGCATCCTGGCCGCAACGGCAGCAACAGCGATTCTGACGCTCACCGTGCTCGACGCGATCCTCCAGCCGCAGACATTCATCATGCGAGCATCCATGTGGATCGCAGCCTTACTTCTTCTAGCAGCAGCGTTCCGCCGATTTCTTCTCCTGCCACTGCGACTCGAATGCAGCCGACTTCAGCTGGCATGGTCGCTGGAACAACGGCATCCGGAAATCGAAGAACGTCTCACTTCAACTCTGCAACTGGCAGGAAACGCCGATCAGCAGACATCAGTCTTTGTCGAAGCAATCGCCGGGCAGGCTCAGGCTGAAATGGCCAACTGCTCCGACGATGATCCAGCCGCACGATCCCTGCGTCGCGCATTCCTGTATGCGACTCTGGGAACGCTGTCGCTGGCCGTTGCGTTGCTCGTTTCACCTCATCGCCTTCTGCCGTCTCTGGCCAACGTGATGCGCCCGTGGCACGAACGAGTCCTGCCTCGACTGGATGCTGACGTCAATCCTGGGAATACGTCTGTGC
The DNA here is from genome assembly GCA_046349695.1 of Planctomycetaceae bacterium. Lineage (GTDB taxonomy): Bacteria > Planctomycetota > Planctomycetia > Planctomycetales > Planctomycetaceae > SXXK01. Next base: position 110,596 of record JAXMBV010000010.1, read on the forward strand.
CCGAAGGAACGAATGTCACCATCACTGTCAGTGGTCAGAACCTGGACGACGCGGTTGTGGAATTCTTCGATCTCGAGCCCCTGCCTGTCTCACATTCGATGGCTCCTGACGCGACCAAACAGAAAGCCGAATTCCTGCTGACCAATCTGAGAACTCCGCTCACTTACCGGATCCATTCGCATGGTTTCTACTCGGAAAAATTCCAGATCAACGTTCACCCGGCCCCGGTGATTCAGCAAGTCCAGGCGTCCGCCCAATACCCCGAATACACCCAGCTTGCCACGCTACGGTTCGACCATCTCGAGGGTCAAAATCCAGTCGGCCGGATCCCCGCGGTGCATGGCACCTTGGTGAAAATATCAGCAAAAACACTAGGAAAATTCACCGAGTCTGAACTGACGTTTGACTCGAAAACCATCACTGGAAATCGCCGGGAAACCCCAGCCGGGGAAGAAGGTTCCACAGTCGAGTGGACGATTCCCGTCGCCAGCCCGGCAACGTCCCCAGCAACATCCCCCGCAACGTCCTCACCCCCGGACATCCGACGCGGCTCGGTGGTTCTGATCAGCGACCACGGCGTCCGCAGCGAACCGGTCGAATTCGAAATTCTGGTCATGAAAGACCTGCCTCCACGTGTTGAGATTCCAATGGCGGGGCCGGGACAACTGACCGTCAAGCCGGATCAGCAGCTGACGTTGCCGTATCTGGCCGCGGACGACTACGGCATCGGGTCGCTGGAACTCATCACCAAACAGGGAACACAGGAACCAACGACTTCCGCGATCCCTCTCCCGGACATCAGCAAACAGCAGAACGGTGAAACAATCCTCAACCTTGCGACGCTGAATCTGAAGCCGGGCGATGTCGTGACGGTCTGGTTTCGAGCCACCGACAATCGCGGTGCTGGCGTTGCCCCGGACGATGGTTCCAGCGGACCACAGTCGACAGATTCCAAGCCGCTTTTTCTTCAGGTGGCCAATGATGCATTGCCGCCTGGACAGCAAACCGTGCAGGCCGAACGCGACCTTGTTCAGAACGGAATCAGTGAAGCCATCGATAAACTGACCAAGGCACTCGAACGCGCGGAACAGTATTCCGATGCCATCAAGCCGGAAACGAAGAGCGACGACGCAGACCCCGCCGTCGCGCCGGAAAAGAACGCCGACAAGCCGGAAGCCTCGCCGGATCTTCAAGCACAGAAGGAACAGCCTCTTCCAGCTCAGCAGGAACAGGCGCTGAAGAGTTCAACAGAGATTCGCGAACAAATCCAGGCGGCTCAAAAGGCTCTGGAGAGAATCGAACAACACGCGAAAGCCCAGCCTGAACCACTGTTTCAGCCGGAGACACAGCAGCTTGCTGACGTCTCAGAACGCGAACTCAGGGAGGCTGATCAGCAGGCGAGCCTGATTCCTTTGTCGGACAAGACCGACGATCGTCGGAAAGCTGTGGAATCGACGAAGCAGGAACTAGAGACCGCTCTAAAGAAGCTCAACGACATCCGTGAATCCGTCGATCAGCGAAGTCGGGAGATGGAACTTGCGGCAAGGCTCGATGAACTGGCAAAGCAACAGGATCAACTGGCAAAGGAATTAAACGACGCAAAGAACAATCCTGAAGGAAACGCGAAGAAGCAACAGAACGTCGCAGAGGCTCTGCAGAAGATTGCCAACGAAGACGATCAGACTCGGAGCGAACTGTTCCGTCAGCGATCTGATCAGGCCGATCGGCTTGCAAAAGAAGCGGAGCAGCTGAAACAGCAGCAGGAACAACTGGCACAGCTCAGCAAAGAACAGGCTGCCGCACAGAAGACTGCCGACGTCGATCAAAAGCTGATGGAAATGATTGCCCGGGAACAGGAGGCGGTTCGTCAGCAAACGCAGCCGGCGGAATCTACTAAGGACGCATCAGCGAAACCTCAGAAGGAGCAGGACACTGACCCGCTCAACGCCGCGCAACAGCACATGGACGAAGCAGCAAAGCAACTGCGTGAGAAGTCACCGGACCGCGCGCAGGAACAGGCTCAGAAGGCGATAGAGGAATTGAGCAAAACCGCCCCCGACAAACAGTCTCTCGCGCAACAGCAGCAACGAGTTCGCGATGCGATTGAGGCAGTACGAGAGAATCGTCCGGAAGACGCCGCAGCGAAACTCCAGGAACAGATCGCCGAACGCACGGAGCAGCTTCGAAAGAAGGCCGATGATCTTTTGCAGCTGCCATCAGACGACGCCGAGAATCAGCAGGCGATGAAGGATGCTCAGGAGAAACTCCAACAGGCATCCGAAGAAGCGAAGGCCGCCAAAGATGCCATGAACGAAGCCAATCGTCCTGACGCAGAGAAGCAAGACCAAAAGAACAAGCAACCGGCACAGCAACCAGCACAGCAACAACCAGCTCAGCAACAACCGGCACAGCAGCAACCAGCTCAGCAGCAACCGGCTCAGCAGCAACCGGCTCAGCAGCAACCGGCTCAGCAGCAACCGGCTCAGCAGCAACCGGCACAGCAACAACCAGCACAGCAGCAACCAGCTCAGCAGCAACCAGCTCAGCAGCAACCGGCACAGCAGCAACCGGCTCAGCAACAACGCAAGCAAAGCCTGAACAGAAGGCGGCAGACAAACAGTCCAGGGCTGCAAAGGCTCTTGACGAAGCGATGCAGTCGTTGCAGGGAGTCTGCAAGTCGTGTCAGAACTGTGCGAACTGCAAGAAGCCAGGAGGATCATCGGGATCCAGCGGAAAGCCCGGCACTTCCAGTTCCAACTCAAACCCTGGCCAAAAGTCTCAGCCCGCGGCCAACGGGAACAACGCAACTCCAAAGCCGGGCGAGAACCGGACCCAAAACAGGAAGGAGACAAGCAACTGGCTCAAGCCGCTGACAAGGCCAGCCAGACAGCAAAGGCGCATCGCCCAAAGCAGCCAGCGAACTGGCTCGTGACTTGAATCAACTGGCTGATAAGGCGGCGAAGTCGTCTCAGTTTCCGGGACGAAAGAACAACTCGGACAAGTCTTCGAAGCCGGGTGAAAAGCCCGGTGAGAAGCCAGGCTCGCAACCTTCGGATTCAAAGCAGTCTCCCAAAGGAAAATCCGGCGGCAAGTCGGGACAGCCTGAGGGTGCTACGGGCGAAGGTCAGTCGAGTGACGAAATCGACGGCACGGAACAACTGCGAGGCCCGTCGAGCTCCAACTGGACTCGTTCCCGACGCATGCTGAACGGCAATGTGCTCGATGCAAACGAAGCCAAAATTCCCCAGGAATATCGCGACGTCGTGGAAGACTATTTTGAACAACTGTCACGTCTGGAATCCCGCGACGATGAGACTCAAAAGAAACGCCAAAGAACCAGCCGGAGGATGAACGATGAGTCTGCGAAAGTTCTGCCAGACGTTCGCTCTTTCCGTCACTGGCCTTGTCGTCCTGTCGACGGTCTGCCATTCTCAGGATGCCGAGACGATTCAGCGAACCTACCAGCCTCGTCTTGATGCCGCGGTGGATCGAGGGCTCGAATATCTTGCGGCACAGCAGATTGACCAGGATGCAGCAACGGCGATGGGCCAGCCTGAACTCACAGGCTCATTTCGCGAACCAAACAGTCCCGGAAATACGGGAGTCACGTCGCTGGCCGTCATGGCGTTCCTCGCCAAAGGGCATCTTCCGGGACGTGGCCGGTATGGGTCCGTCATTGATCGCGGAGTCGATTATGTGCTCAGCCAGCAACTGGAAAATGGTCTCCTGATTTGTCGAAAACAAACGGGCCGCACCAGCGGTCTGATGTACGAACACAGCATTGCCACACTGCTGCTGAGCGAAGTCTCGGGCATGCTGGATGCGACGCGTCAAAAGAAGCTCGACGATGTTCTGGGAAAAGCTCTTCTGGTCCTGCTTCAGGCTCAAAAGGTCCCAAAATCAGATGCCAACACCGGCGGGTGGAGATACACGCCGGGAACCACGGACAGCGACCTTTCTCTGACAGGCTGGTCCATCATGGCTCTTCGAGCGGCGAAGCTGAACGGCGCTGCCATCCCGGATGAACATATCGAAATGGCCGTTTCGTACATTCTGAACTGTCACGAAGATAATGGTGGTTTCTCTTACATGCCAGGCATGCACAATCCAACAGCGTCGATGACCGGTGTTGCTCTGCTGTGCCTGGAACTCTGCGGTGAGCATGGCAACGAAGACTGTGCAGCGGCCGGGGAGTTCATCCTGAGTCGACCACCACGGATGACAATGCCGGACGGTCGCCCGGAACACCATCGCTACTATGCGTATTACTATTGCGGCCAGGCCATGTTTCAGTTGGGAGGAAAATACTGGAATGAGTTCGCTCCTCAGATGTACGAAGCGATCCTTCCCGCTCAGAACGAAGATGGAAGCTGGACGTATCCGGAACAGTCATTTCCGTACAACACAACATACCCAACGGCCATGTCGATTCTGACTCTGACCGTATCCGCTCGTCAGCTTCCGATCTACCAGCGTGAGGAATAGCCCGGACTCTGCCCACGATCATTCTCATTGAAAACACGTTACTGACTTGAATAAACTCTCCGTCAGCAAGGAGCCCTGAAATGTTCTCATTCCTGTCTGCAGCCCTTTCGTCGTCAATCTTACTCCTGTCGGCATCTGCGTCGCTCAGTGCCGACGAAAAGCTCACGCCGGAGAAAACGACTCCAGCAGCGAACAGCACAAAGCCCGACGCAGGCAAGACCGATGACCCCACCGGTGAATCGCCAAAAGAAGCTGCAGCGAAAACGAATGAGGCCGGCAAGACCTCCGAGATCGCTGCCCTGGTCGCTCAACTGGATCACGAGCGTCTGACGATGCGACAGCAGGCACAGAAAAAGCTGCTGGCGCTCGGGAAGACAGCAATCCCGGCGCTTGCGAAGGCAGCACTTTCCGGCAAACGTGCCACGATCGAAAAGTCCATCGAAGTCCTTGGCAAGCTCGCTCAGTCAGAGGACGAGGAGACCAGGGACGCGGCTCGAGTCACGCTGCAGATGCTCAGCGAAAGTGATCAGCCCTCAACGGCCGATCGAGCCAGGCTGGCGCTCAGCAGTGAGGAAGCAGACGGAATCAAGCCATTCGAAGGCTGGGACAAACCGGGCAATGAATTTGCCGGCGGTGGTCAGATGAACCGAAGTGTGTCGGTCTCCAGCGTGAATGGGGTTCATTCCATCAGCGTGAAGGAGAATGGGCGAGAGACGACTATCCAGGAGCTCAAGGGTGGCAAGCTGTTTGTTTCCATCACCGGTGGAGAAGAGCCGGTCGAGCTGACGGCAAAGAATCTGGAAGATCTCAAGAAGAAACAACCCGAAGCTGCCGCCCTCTATGAACAGTACGCCGGAGGCAAAATGCCCGCTGGTTTCAACTTCCCTGGCATGCCGTTCGGCAAACCCAATGGAGCTTTCAAAGGCGGCAACGGCAAAGCCTTCGGAAACGGAGTCGCCATCGGGAATGGCATCGCAGGCAACGGTAACCTCGGCGACGCGAATCAGATGCTGATCAGGCAACTGGAAGAGCTCAAAGACCGAATGAACGACCCCACCATGCAGGCCATGATCGAACAGCAAATCCAAACCCTCAAAGCCCAATAAGCATCTGATAATTTCAAATTTGAAATCTCAAATCTCAAATCTCAAATCGAAACCCCGAACCCCGAACCCCGAACCCCGAAAACTGAAAACTGAAAACTGAAAACTGAACACTGAACACTGAAAACTGAACACTGAAAACTGAACACTGAAAACTGCCCCCCCCTCACCTCACCTTGTAGCCCAGCTTCTGCAGTTCCTGAGCAACTCGATCAGCATGTGAGCCCTGCAGTTCGATCAGATCGTCATCAATCGACCCCCCGGCCCCGCAGGCGTTCTTGAGTGTCTTGAGAAGTGCAGGGTGGTCATTATCGGCCGCCGCGAGTCCTCGGATGACCGTCATCATGCGACCGTGCTTACGTTTCTCCACGGCGACACGGGCTGTCTGTTTTCCCGGGGCCAGGCGAATAGGTTCAGGCTTCGGCAGAGGAGGGCACTTGCACTCCGTCTCCGGCTTCTCACACCGCTCACAATGCGGCGGACGATCGAAGATTGTCCCAGCCAGCAGTCCCATGTTTTGAACCTCTCTGAATCGACACACGTGCCCTGATCCCGCTCAGGAAAGTGTACTCGATTCACTCCGCAACGCAGCCATTGACAACGGAAATGGTCTGGGTTCAGGAAACTACCGTGATCCCAGACCAGGCAAAAGAACGTAGACGGGATCGGGTAGCACAGGTGAAGCCTGTGACGCGCAGCGGCTGGAAGGTAGAGAGTGCACGTGGCGTCCCCAGTAAAGTTGCCACCTGAAACGGCCATCGACACCCGCTTCCCCCACCGAGTTCACCTCGGTGGAACCAGGTCTCTGCACTACCACATCCTGTCGACCAACTCACGTACAAGTTAAGCAATCGTCGTCGTTGAGTAAGGCATGAAATTCCGGGCCGGGCAAATCAGGTGTCCAGCCCAGTTCGCACGCCTCGTCCATTAGCCGACGAACCAGCGAAGGTTCGACGGAGCAGCGAGAATCGGGCCTGCGAAAGCACGGATCGCTGAGAGCCAATCGAACGACCAATCGTTGTCCGCAATCTGACTGCACGATCAGCAAACCCTCGACTGGTGACGATAGCGTTCTGACGGACACAGACCATCGGAGGTCTAGGCCATTGTAGTGAATTGGTTTGCTGCGCCGTTTCTGAAGCGACATGGATCCTCGATCAGCACAAAGGTTCATTCGGGGAACGTTTCATCGGACTCGCGATACAAAACAAACCAAGGCACCGAAGTGCCCCTCACGCCAAACAGCGGACGCCGCGCGGTTCGTCTCGTTTCTGGATCAGTCGTGGAGCCTCTTTGCGCTGGGCTCGTACTCGTACTCAGCATCGCGGCACTCGTACTCGTACTCGATCGCAATCTCCGGCACAGTCTCTTTCCGTTAGATTAAGCGCGTGAGCATCGACGCCGTACGAAAAAGCCACAGACTCAATCAAGAAGCCATCAACGTCGAATCGCTCATGATCGAAAACTGGTTCGTTCATTGACGACTTTTCGAGTACGAGTACCGTTGCACTGAGTACCGTTTCACTGAGTACGAGTATACCCAAAGCGCATTGAACAATCTCGCGCCCGCGGCCATCTCCTGCCGTCCAGCCAGGACCGAATCGCAACAGATTCGTTCGTCGCGCCCTCACCTTGCTCCCCGCGAAGTCAAACGCCTTGACGGTCATTCCGCAGTGACGAGTTTGCGTAAGAGTTCGATTCGGAATTGCAGTTCGTTCTCCCCATAGTTCTGAGTCGAGTACCCGTCCGTCGGATTTCGCTCCTCTTCGAAATGAAGTCGTTTGATCTTTTGTATTTCGATCTTGCGGTGCCAGATTGCTTTCGCTTTGTCGCATTCGGCGACTGCCAGCAATGCTGCGACCCCGTGGTAACAAATCGCCTCGGCGGCATCGTTCATTTCCGCACATTGATTGAACAGTGACCTGAGGTTTTCGATCTCCGCTAATGTCACTTCTCGCCCTTCACGCATCTTGAGCAAGATTGACATTTCCAGCTGTTTCATCTCGAGCCACGGATATGAGGACATTTCGCCGTTACTACCTTCAGCGGTAATGGGCATGTTGTTCAAGCGTCGCTCTAAGCGCTGCAGGAAGTCCTCCGCGTTGAGCTGTAGGGCAGTGAAGTTCGATGGGGAACCACATTGAGGACAATCGCTCTAGACTGAAGGAAACGCGTCGTTGCTGCAGCGCACATGCCAATGGCAATAACACTTGCACTCAACAGCTTCCGGCGCCTGCGGCACACGCCCTTCAGGCGTGCTACCCGTTCTTCACACGCTCAACTGAACACTGAAAACTGAAAACTGTCAACCAGTGTAGAACGGCTGTCCTCAGCCGTTTGTGACTCGTTCCTGATGAAAAGCGATTGAGGACAATCGCTCTACACTGAGAACACTCCAAAGTAGTCGTCACTCTCTGAGTGACGCATTGCGATTCGTCGAAAGTTGGTGAATGGCAGAAGAATGGAGGCAGTAGAATAGCCGCATGAGCGGGCGAATTTTTGTGGTTCTGCGCCTATTCTCCTGCCCCCATTCTTTTGCCTCGCAATCGTCGCTCTTCATCTCGGCCGGGCCTTGGCATCGCCACGTGCACTCAACAGCTTCCGGCGCCTTCGGCACACGCCCTTCAGGCGTGCTAACCGATGAAACACGCGCCCAACTGAACACTGAAAACTGAAAACTCTCAACCAGTGTAGAACGGCTGTCCTCAGCCGTTTGTGACTCGTTCCTGGTGAAAGCGATTGAGGACAATCGCTCTACACTGAGAACCGCTACTTTTCCAGCGCTTTGATTGCGGCGGGAAGTTCCTTGTCCGCGATGCCCTGGACGCCTCGGCCTTCGGACAGTTTTTCGCCGACATCGAACTGAATGTCTTCGCTGTCGATCTTCCAGAAGTTCTCGATGTCATCGCGAGACATCGCATTTGCCGGCCGCAGCAGGCGGAAGCCAACGCCACGAGCCGGATCTGACGTAAACCACCATGGGCTGTAAGGACGGTTCGGGTCGTGACCTTTCCATTCCTTGTCGTTGGATCCCAGGCGAGATGCTGAACGACATTGCTCCGCTGGAAACTCCCACGAGCCACCTCGAACGGTGCGAGGATCCGGGCGATCCGTGCGAGCCCAGTCCTTCTCCGCGTCGACCAGGTCTTTCGGAGCATACGGCAGGTAACCGTCGATCACCCATTCGGCCACGTTGCCATGCATGTCATACAGGCCAAACGCATTGGGCTTCTTCTGGCGGACAATTTTCGATCCAGACCCTTCGGAGTTTCCTGCGAACCAGGCATAGTCACCCAGCTGTCCGGCATCGTCGCCGAACGAATAGGCTTTGTCCGAACCAGCGCGGCAGGCGTATTCCCACTCGGCTTCCGTTGGCAGTCGAAACTGCTGACCGCTGATGGCTGACAGCCACTTGGTGTACTGTCGAGCGGAATACTGAGTCATCGAAACGGCGGGCTGCTTTGGCTCATCGCCAAATTCAAACGTGAAGTCAGGCTCGTACAACGGCGTCGGTGCCGTGATCGCATCAATCTTGTTCGCGTCGGTTACCTGGCGAATGTTCCGAGCCTGAAACTCCTTCAGATGACGATACAACTGCATGTAAACTTTGTACTCGGCCCACGTCACTTCGCATTCGCTCATCCAGAACGGTGCCACTTTCACCTTGCGCTGAGGACCTTCGTCCTTGTTGCGACCTGGCTCATTTTCCGGTGAGCCCATCGTGTATTCACCACCGGGTACCGGGATCATTCGAAACGTGACATCCGTTCCCGGAATTGTCGTTTCATACGGCACCATCCACGAATCGCCCAATGCCACGGCCGGACCTTCCGCCGGCTTTGACTTCGCCAGTCCAGGAACATCATCCGCCCGCAGGCCGCAGGACACCGCAAAGACCAGGACCACACTGACCAAACTACAAACTCGCATGCCTGAACAACTTTCCCTGTTTGACTGAACCACAATACCTGCCAATGGCTCTCTTCAATTACTTCGCACCCGGAGGACGGGGCTGAGCCTTCATTGGCTTTTTCTTTGCCGGATTTGGATTGAAGACTCGCTGAATTTCCTCCAGCGATGTCTTGCCTTCCGCAACCAGACGGATCGCATCTTTCTGCAGAGTCGTCTGGCCTTCCGCGGCCATCTGCTTTCGAATGGCTTCCTGAGACACTCCAGACGCGAGGACTTCTTTCATCTGGTCCGTCATCTCAAACATTTCAAACGCCGCGACTCGTCCATGGTACGGAACTCCAGCACAGTCCTTGCAGAGTTCTTCAATGGTCATGGCCTTCGGATCATCCGGCGGTGGCGGTGCCGGAGCTCGATAAAGCACGGTTGTTTCTGGTGGCAGTCCGAGCTTCTTCAGCAGCATCGGATTTGGACGAAACGCCTGCTTGCAGTCATCGCACAACTTGCGAATCAGCTTCTGAGTCACAATCGCACGCAGGCCTTTGAGTGTTTCGTCAATGCCCACCCATTCGATCACCTTCTGCAGTGCTTCGAATGGAGTATTCGCGGGAATCTCCATGACGAATGCCATGCGATCCGAGTACTGGAAAATCGTCTGAGCATCCTGAGGCGACTTCAGCGGATTCAGAAACAGCACGTCCGCTTCACGACGCTGGATTCGATCAAACGTTAACTCCATGTCATGACCAGGCTCCGGTTTGAAGTCCGTCACATTGATCAGTTCTCGCCCGTTAAGATCCGCCAGGTTGTAGACCTGGTAGAGATACGGGTCGACGCAGTGCAGAGCAATCACGGAAAGCGTCGTGACACCGGAATCCGGCGGTCCGCAGACCAGGATCACCCCGCTGCGTTCGGACGTGTAGTTCCGAATCTTTGTCTTCAGATGATCCGGGAAGCCCACTTCTGAAGGCTTCTGACGCACCACCTTCTTGTTTTCAACTTTGATGCGGAGCTTCTCCGCACCGCCACCGGCCGGGACCGATTCAATCATCAGGTGATACGGGATCTTCTCGAACTCCGCCTTGATGCCGCCCGTCTGAATCGACTTGCGATCATTGGGGTCGAGGCCCGCAAGCAGCTTTGTCATCTGAACCATCGCAATCCCTTTTTGACCTGGGACTGCAGCAGCCGGGTAAGGAATGCCGTCGATCACGTAGCGAACCGCAAGCCGACCTTCCCGAGGTTCCATGATGATCGTGTGAGCACGGCGCGCCAGCGCGTCGGAGATCATCTGCTTGACGGGAACGAGAGCCGCCTGGACCAGCTTGGCGTTCGCCTTCAGATTGGCTTCACGCCCGAACAGAGGTCCCTGAAACAGCACCTGCTCAATGTCGACCTGTTCCTGTCCCTCCGCTCCCTTCTTTGCGTCTTTGGGGTCAGGCTTCTTCGGGTCTGGTTTCCCAGCCATTTTTGGATCCTTCGTAGAAGTCAGGGCAAACCCCTGACAAGGACATCCGCCCGGCGAATCACCGGACTCAGCCACTCTTTGGTCATTCTGCAGCACATGTTCACCCCCTGCGAACACGGCGCACTGAATCTATCGTACCGCACTCCGCGGCATTCCTCGGGGAATTCTTGCCGGAACGTCGCCCGTCCTCCAGCGTCAACCCCCAAATTGCAGGCCCAGCAGCAGATTTCGGACGTCCGGAGCCCGTAAATTGTCCCTTTCGAAGGCCCGATTGCTGCATAACAGCACGGGACCATCCTTCTCCAGTCGCCCTGCTTCCGGCAATCTCCCGTGGCTGCCCCGAACGACTTCTGCTTTCAACCCGATCACATCCATGTAATAGCGGAACCCCAGAATCTTCTTCGCCAGCCTCGACGCAACCCTCAGCTTCGGCCACCCGAGGTCCGGGTTGATCAGAAGTTCGGCCGGGTCGTATCCGGGCTTCCGATGAATATCCACGGTCCTGGCATAATCCGGCGCCAGTTGATCATCCAGCCAGAAGTAGTAGGTGAACCACGCATCCGCCGAACTCACACACACCAGTTCGCCGCTGCGTTCGTGGTCGAGCCCAACAGTCTTCTGGCCGGCTGAATCAAGCACCTGCTCGATCCCTGAGACTTTTTCCAGCAACGTCTTTACGGCGGCGACATCAGATGCATTCCTGACATACACATGAGCAACCTGGTGGTCGGAAACCGCAAACGCCCGCGAGGCTCCTGCATCCAGAGTTTCCCAGCCCAACGGCTCACGCCGAACCCGGAGATAACCGGCTTCGCGCAGAATGCGATTGATGTGAATCGGAAGACGGACGTCCGTGATTCCATATTCGGACAAGGCAACAACTTCAGCACCGCTTGATCGAGCCACATCGATGAGTTTTCCGGCTTCACGATCGACCAGCCGGATGTCTTCGGCAATGGCAGGATCGCCTGGACCAAGTCGCTGAAGGTTGTAGTCCAGGTGCGGAAGGTACACGAGCATCAGCGAAGGCTGCTGAGTGCGAAACACGTTCACACTGGCATCCGCAATCCACTGAGTGCTCCGAATATCTGCGGTTGGTCCCCAGAAATTGAACAGGGGGAATCGACCAAGCTTCGCCTGCAGCTGATCTCGAAGCTCCGCCGGTTCACTGTAGGTGTCCGGAATTTTTCGACCGTCGGCCGGGTACGAAGGTCGCGGTGTGACAGACCACGCGACATCGGCATACATGTTGTACCACCAGAACATTTTGGCGGTCGTGTGTGATGGCCAGCGAGCCTTCGCAGTCTCATAGACCTTCGGGCCCTGGATCAGCGAATTGGATTGTTTCCAGAACATGACCTCGGCGAGGTCCCGGAAGTACCAGCCATTGGCGACAACTCCGTGCTGGCTGGGCATCAGTCCTGTCAGCATCGAAGCCTGAACCGTGCAGGTCACAGCCGGCAGAACGGTCTGCATCGGACGCGCAAAGCCATCCTGCGCGAGGCGACGGAGATTCGGAGTATTGTCTCCGATCATGTCCATCGTCAGCCCGACAACGTTGATGACCATCAGCCGTCGGCATTCCAGAACTGTCATGACACCCCTTTCAGACAATCAAACATGGGCTGAAAAGCCCCTGACCCGGTGGAGCCTGCCGGCTCATGGCCAGGTCGTCGCTTTCGTTGTTCGCCTGCTTCAACCAACAGTGGACAGTGCTTCAAGGACTGTAAGTGCAGTCAAACCGGGACTTTGTGACGGAGTATTCGCTGGAACCTCGTTACTACCCATTGGACCGGAAGTCAGTGTTTCCGGCGCCCTGCCTCATCGGCACATACCGCGCCGCCGGACTTGCTCATTCAAAAACAAATAGGCTCGCGAGGGTCATCTTTGTGGAGCACTCCGAATTTTCTGCTAGATTCTGTGAAAGCGTAACGCCATGACGACGTCACCAACAAGCCTGCCGATCGCAACACCGACACCGGATAAACGACTTATGAGTCAGACTCCTCAGGAAAAAGCCGCTGCAGATTCCTTCCGTAAGGGTACGGAAGCCATGAATCACAAGAGCTGGGACTACGCGATTGAGTGCTTTCTGACATGCTCCAAGCTGGTTCCCGATAACGTTCTGTACCGCCAGTCTCGCCATGGGTGTATTCGAAAGTCATACAACGACAACGGAACCGGTGCGAAGATGGCCGGGATGCGTCTGATGGGTGTGAAAAGTCGCATCAAAACAGGGCGACTGAAGAAGGACTGGAAGAGCGTCGAAATTGCGGCCGAAGAAGGGCTGGCTGTGAATCCCTGGGATGCTCAGCTGTACTTCGATCTCGGTGAAGCCGCCGAACACCAGGACAACGGCCCGGTCGCTCGCTACGCACTGGAACGAGCCGTCGAACTGGACCGCAACAACGTCGATTACAACCGCAAGCTGGGAGCGGTTCTCTTTGAACGAGGCGACTACAAGCCAGCCCGTGCCTGCTTTGAACGAATCTACAAGCTCGTGCCAACCGACGGCGAAGCGCGCTCAATGATGGGCAAGTGTGACGCGATGCAGGTGCTGGATACGCAGAAGGTCCAGGATGCTCAATCCACGCGCGATGTCAAAGTGGAACAGCCCGCAGCCCCCGTCAATGCCTACGAAGAAGACCGAAAGGCTCGCAAGGGTCAGCAGAAGTCGGCCGATGCTCCTGGTGAATCCGCAGAAGCAGACCTCGTGCACGCGATTCGAAAGGATCCGCAAAACGTCGGTCTCTATCTGAGACTCTCAGACGTGTATAAGGGCCTTCGTGAATTCGGCAAGGCACAGGACCAGTTGAACAAGGCTCTTGAACTGTCGCCCAACAGCGTGGAGATCAAGGAGCTGATTCTGGAAATCCAGCTGATGATGCTGCGTGAAGATGCAGCAGAAGCGGCCGTAAGAGCTCGGGCGAATCCGGGCAAGGAACGTCTGGTCGAGAAGGCCAATGCTCTTCGTCAGGATGTCATCAACAAGGAAGTGGAATTCTTCACGCTCGGTGTCGAAAACAATCCAACAGACCTGAAACGCAAATTTGAACTTGGCTCACGCCTTGCCTCTCGCAGCGTCAAGCAGTACGGCAAAGCGATTCCTCTGCTGCAGCAGGCTTCGTCCAATCCAAACCTGAAGGTCGAATCCCTGGTGTTGCTGGGAGAATGTTTCGCGGCGGAAGGCAAGATCGACCTTGCCCGCCGTCAGTTTGAAAAAGCTCTGGAAGGCCTGAGCTTCTCTGACCGTCCCGACGCCTTCAAATCGGCTCATTATTTTCTCGGCCGCATCTACCAGAAGGGCGGCAACAAGGACAAAGCGGAATTCCACTACGGCGAAGTGCTGGCTGTCGACTACGAGTACAAAGATACTCTGAAACGTCTCGAAGAAATGGGCGGCGGCAGCGCCGGCATCGACGGCTAATAGTGTAGAACGGCTGTCCTCAGCCGTTTTGCACAACATTCGCCCCCTGCGACTATTCTCCTGACTCTATTCTTCTGCCATCCACCGACCAGCGATGAATCGCAATGCGTCACTCAGAGAGTGACGACTACTTCGGAGCATTTTCAGTGTGGAGCGATTGTCCTCAATCGCTTTCATACACGAACAAATCGCAAACGGCTGAGGACAGCCGTTCTACACTGGTTGAGAGTTTTCAGTGTTCAGTTCAGTTTTCAGTCATACGTTTGAAACGGGCAGCACGCCTGAAGGGCGTGTGCCGCAGGCGCCGGAAGCTGTTGAGTGCACGCGGTATTGCCAAAGCCGGCTGCATTGAAGAACGAGGTACATGAGTCAAAAGAATGGGGGCAGAAGAATAAACGCAGAAGCACAACACTCGCCTCCTGCGAATATTCTCCTGACTCCATTCTTCTGCCATTCACAGCCCAGCGATGAATCGCAATGCGTCACTCAGAGAGTGACGACTACTTTGTGACCAAAACAAATCGCAAACGGCTGAGGACAGCCGTTCTACACAACGCTCGCCCCCTGCGAATATTCTCCTGACTCCATTCTTCTGCCATCCACCGCCCAGCGATGAATCGCAAGGCGTCACTCAGAGAGTGACGGCTACTTCGGAGCATTTTCAGTGTAGAGCGATTGTCCTCAATCGCTTTCATACACGAATGAATCTCAAACGGCTGAGGACAGCCGTTCTACACAACACTCGCCCGCTGCGACTATTCTCCTGCCGCCATCCTTCTGCAATCCACCGACCAGCGATGAATTGCAATGTGTCACTCAGAGAGTGACGGCTACTTTGTCACCCTGCTCACGCTGTGTGGTTGAAATCATCGCCGTTCAGGTATGGGTAGAACATACGGCCGATTTCATCGCCGAGACGCCAGATGTATTCCATTCGAAACTGGTCGAAGCTGACGTCGCTGGCGGATCGGGGAACTTCGATGGGGAACACGCTGTTCAGGTCTCGTGAGAAAATACGTTCGCCATCGCCACCCGTTTCCATCTCATAGACGCTGACAATCGCATCACATCGACCGCGAAACAGAGAATTGCTGTCCCGCTCATACAGTGAGAAATCGCTGACATCGATGTAAACAACGAACGTGACATCAAATTCTGCTCCCACCTCGACTGCCGTATCCCAGTCCGGGTTTTCGCGAAGCCATGCACGAACTTCGTCGTAGGGCACGACTTCGATCTTTTTCGCAGCCAGCTGATTGGTCACTCGATTCGCGATGATGTGATCGAGGTTATCAAACTTGAATTTCAGTTCATCCGACGCAAAACAGACAACGGCAACGCGCACGTCTTTGTCCGTCATGCTCTTCTTCGTTTCCTTTTCGAAGAGCGGTTCAATCTGAGGCGGACCACCAATCAGGTATCCGAGCAGAAGGAAGTAGTTGCATCCGGGAACGGACAGCAGCATCAGGCCCGTCAACACAAGCTTCAGAGAAAGACTCAGCAGGCGGGGACTTCGAGCAAAGCTGGAGCGTCCGTTAATTCCTGAAGACACATTCATGGGAAACACTTCTGAGGAGACGGAGAGGAAGGCGAGAGAGGAGAACATCAGGACTCAGACCGGTGGTCAGTTCACCGTTTCGCTGGCTCGATGGTCATAGAGGATCTGTGCGAGACTGATGGAGATCTTGTCGAGGAAGCTCTCGCGAAAGAGCTGCTCAGACTTGTTCTCTTTGGGCACGGGATAATCGGGGTAGGACACACTGAAAGCTCGTTCAAATGCAACGGATGGCTCTGACGACGTTGTCGTGTCCAGAATCGTGATCTTTCCCTGAACTTTTCCCTGCTGCAGATTGGCACTGTCAGGGACGTCGCAACTGAAAGACTCCATTTCAAAGTGCATCACGTAGTCGGCTTTGAATTTCTCGGCCAGCTCCGAGAAGTCACCCCATTCACCATGGTCGTCAAACCAGGTGGCAACATCGTCCGCAGAGATAATCTTCACATTGCGAGTCTTCAGGTGACGCGACATGCGGTCCACCAGGTCAATCGGAATGCCCGGGTGGCGCGACAGAATGCTGTGAGGAGCGGAGCAGGCGATCAAAATGGAATCTTCACCCTTGGTCAGGTCGACTCCCGTTGCAGACCGAAACTGACATTTGATCTTCGGGTCTCCGAAGAACATCTTTCCGAACATGACTCCCAGTGAGCAGCCGGGCAGGGCACATGCGCCCATTCCGAACAGCGTCACCATCAGCAGCCATGACAGCGCGTGCGAGGCCTGTCGCCTGACGATTGAACTCACGACGCTTCACTCCCTTGAAACGATTGCGGCAGTTCGACATCCTGTCGAAACCCGCCTCACCATCGCCAGGCCCAAATGAACACAGCCAGGATCATCCATGCGATGTATCCTCGCAGAAACCATTTGCCAGGCTCATCTGTTAACGGCCAGCGTCCTGATACTGCTCCCCGGAATAACCAGGGCCACAGAACCAAAAGAGCAGCAGCCAGAAACAGTGCAGAAGGATTCGCACGCCATGCCTGTCGGAATTCACCCCGAACAATCCAGGCAAACGCAGTCGTCATTCCACAGTGAGGACAGGGGCGGCCCAGCGATTTCAGGAAGACACATTCCGGAAAGCCAAGCTGCCGATGAGTGCCGACTCCGCTGGGATCCGGAGTTAACCAGGACGCCAGAAAGAAAACACCCGTGATACCTGCCAGGAACACACAAACACCCGCACGCTCCAGCCGCGTCATTTTGGTTCGACAACTGGCTGAATCGACAGGCGACATGGGAGGGGTACCACGACTGATGTTCACGGACAAGAGGCGTCTTGAGGGCAATTCTGCGAATGATTTCAGTTTCTGCAGGAATTGCCAGGCGTCGTCAGTTCTCCGCGCCTGTTCAGGCGATTTCTGCCGTGGGTCGGCGACAATTGCAGGTTTGCCTCTGCCTGCGAGGGCCCGGCTTTCCGTTTCCAATGGCTTTGTGAGAGATTCGTCGACCCCGCGAAGAATATTCTTCCCCTTTACACTCGTGCCCGAAATGTCTGAAATCCCGCCTGCAGATCGATGAGACTCGATCCATGATGCACAGAGTTCCTCGTCACGGACGACACTATGAATCGCGATGGTCGCATTTTCGGCATTCCTGTCAGTCGGCGACTGACCTGGGACCTGCTGTTCTTCCATCGGTCGGTGCCGCTGTGCCCACACGAACGTGTGATGAATCTTGGCCCTGTCTCTCAGGCACGTGATGAATGCCCGGTCAGGATTTCGTGGCCGGCTCTGTTCCTGAAGGCATTCAGCCAAGTGGCTGTGGATTTCCCGGAGTACCGTCAGATCTGGTATCGATGGCCATGGGCTCATATTTATCAGCACCCGGTCAGTATCGCGACGCTGACGGTCTCACGCGAGATCGATGGAGTGCCATGGCTGTTCTGGGGACAGGTGCCTCAGCCGGATCAGGTAGCACTCGACGAGATTCAGTTCTGCATTCGCCATTTCCAGACGTCTGACGCAACGAAGACTTTTGCCGAGTGGATGCAGTTTGCAGCCCTCCCCACATTCCTGCGTCGCATCATCTGGTGGTGGAATCTGAATGTCGGCAAACGATCCCGTGCCAAACGCGTCGGCACATTCTTCCTTTCCACTCTGGCGGGCAAAGGAGTCGACATTCCTCTGCCGCCGTCCATTCACTCGGCCTGCCTGTCCTACGGGCCGCTGGACGAACAACAGAATTGTCGAGTCGTCCTGGCGTATGACCACCGCCTGATGGACGGCGCACGTGTCGCGGATTCGCTGATTGCTCTGGAACGTGTGCTTAATACGGCGATCGTCGCTGAACTTCAGTCGCTGCGAAGTTCCAGTCTGCTGAATGCCGCCTGATTCTGCCCGCCATCTGTAGTGGATCTCACCTGAGATCCCAGCATCATTCTCGCCAGAGATCCGACCACATTCTCGCCACAGATCCCCACGAAGTTCCCTGATGACGGGAACTCTGGCGAGTTCCACTACGTTTCTTTCACTCCCAGGGACTGGCACACTGGAATCATCGCCTCAACCCCAGAAGAATAATGGTCCACCACACCACCACCACCAAAACTCGTCTGACCAACGCTGAAAGCTCACCTCATGCAGTTCCGTTGTCCCAACTGCGAACACCCGATCCTGATTGACGAATCGATTTCGCAGGAGATCGATGCCACGGATATGCTGACCTGTCCGTCCTGCCAGAGTCAGGTGAACTTCGCCGAAGATGTGGAAACGTATGTGGGTCCGGAAGTGGGTTCGGAGATTGCGCACTTTGAACTCCGCAGAGTCGTCGGCGAAGGTTCGTTTGGAACTGTCTATCAGGCCTGGGACAAAAAGCTCGAGCGAATCGTGGCCCTGAAGATTCCTCGACGCGATCGGCTTCGAGGGGACGGAAGCAAACAGTTCCTTCGCGAAGCGCGATCCGCCGCCAAGGTCAAGCACCCCCAGGTCGTGCAGGTCCATGAGATCGGACAGTCCGGGGATAACTACTACATCGCTTCCGAATACATTGAAGGCATGACTCTGTCCGACTGGGCCAGGCACAGATCGCTTTCGGACCGCGAAATTGCAGAGCTGATGAAGACGATCTGTCTTGCAATCCACACCGCACATTCCGTGGATGTCACGCATCGGGATCTGAAGCCACAGAATATTCTGATGGATCAGTCAGGACAGCCTCACGTGACAGACTTTGGCCTGGCTCGCCACCAGCCAGCCGATGTCACCATCACGAATGACGGTCGCATCACGGGAACTCCTTCGTATATGTCCCCGGAACAGGCGCGAGGGGATAGTCCTGGCATCAAGGCGACCAGCGACATCTGGTCGCTTGGTGTCATTCTTTATGAGCTGCTCACCAAAGAGCGTCCATTTGCCGCATCTGCATCGCATACAGTGCTGAACCGAATTCTGACGGACAATCCAAAGGCTCCTCAGCAGATTCGCTCGAGTATTCCGACCGACCTTCAGACCATCGCCATGCATGCTCTGGAGAAAGGGCCCAAAGATCGCTACCAGTCGGCAAAAGACATGGCGGACGATCTTCAGTGTTTCCTGGAACATCGCCCGATCAAAGCCCGTCCGATCTCCCGGGCCAGAAAAATCCAGATGTGGCTGCGACGTAATCGCGCGCTGGCGAGTGTCTCCGGCGTGGCCATTGTCGCCGGGGTGATTGCCGCCACACTGATGCTTCGAAAGACGGAACCCGAGGTGCAGCGTGTGGAAGTGCCCGTCGTTCCTGCCGTTCCCAAACTCCCTGTCCGGATGAGTTATTCGCTGCCGGACGGGACCGCGTCCAAAGATGCAGTTATCCGCTGGGCTTTTGTTCCCGTCGATCCTCTCACGCGACAACCGGTGGAGGAGAAGATCCAGTTCGCGAGTGGTGAAACATGGGAACTGCCGCTTGAATCGGGCGAATACTTTGTTGAGATCGATGTGGCTGGCGTCGGATTCCATCAGGTCTATCGGACGGTTCCGGCGTCCTATGACCAGGCCACCAGTCAGATGTACAATCTGCTTTCGTCACAGAAGCTGGAAGGCGGAATCATCGGGCTTCCCAAAGTCGTGGTCCCGCGCGAATCTGATGTGCTCCCTTCCCTGATTCTGATCAACGGCGGCGAGTTCTCCATGGGGGATGGCCAGGCCAATCGAGTCGTTCATACGGTGAAGGTGGATGACTTCTACCTCGATCCAACGGAAGTCTCCGTCAAAGAATTCCGAGCCTTCACCAGGGGTTCGTGGCCTGAATTGGGGACGCCGGATGATTACCCGGTTTCCGGTGTCGCATGGACAACAGCTGCCGCGTACGCAGAGTGGCAGGGCAAGAGACTTCCGAAAGAAGCAGAGTTTGAGTACGCAGCCACCAACGGAGGCACGACGCCGTTTCCGTCCGGTGACAAACCGGTCCAGGTCGATGGTGTCTGGACCTATGAGAAAGTTGGATTGCCGGCCGAAGACAAGATGCTGCAATACCCGGTCTATGGCCTGTACTCAAATGTGGCCGAATGGATTGACGGCACACTGTCTCCCTATCCCAAAGCGAGGGAAGCGAAAGACAACGCATTCTTTATGGCGGAGCTTCCCCTGTCCCGGATCGTTCGCGGAGGCCCCGTGAAACTTGGGGACAATGAACGAGCCGACAATACCTGGAAGCAGGGGCCTCGACATCGTTTCGCATGGAGAGCCATCATGCAGGACAACGAAGTCGGGTTCCGATGCGCTCGAAGCGTGAAGCCCCGATTCCTGGAGAAGAAGTAGCGGGGAAAGGAACTCCGGCGAGTTCCACTACGGTTGCATGTCGTGGAATTCGCCCGAATTCCAGCAGATTGTCACAGCTCAGGAGGACCTTCGTCCTCCCGAGCCGTGTTGCCCAACAGCCAATTATGGCTCCAGTGAATCAATGCTGTTGACGAG
Source organism: Planctomycetaceae bacterium (assembly GCA_046349695.1). Lineage (GTDB taxonomy): Bacteria > Planctomycetota > Planctomycetia > Planctomycetales > Planctomycetaceae > SXXK01. The sequence goes on from JAXMBV010000010.1 coordinate 131,438, forward strand.
ATAGGGATTGTTTGCCGTATCACGCAAACGGTGTGCGAAACTTCCACGTTCGGAAAATGTCCCGACCTCAGCGCTGGCGATCCCGTCAGCCTTCACCTGAATGCCAAGCTTCAGCGTTTTCAGAGTTGGATCGCCCGGAAATCGCAGAGTCACATCAAAGCACTGAAAGTAGACAAACTCCTGAGGTGTCTTCTGAACCTTCAGCACCTTGCTCTTTGTTGCGGTGACACGCACACGGGTGGCCACCACATTCGCTGTTGAGTAACTCGTTTCAGCAGCAGTTTTGATGGCGACTCTGGATTTGGCATCCAGAATTCCAAGCCGCTGTGAATTCGGCTGTGCCAGCCCGACAAACCGGAAGGACTTTTTGTACTCGTCCATTGACGCTTTGAACTGGTCGTACTCCGGTCGTGTAATCGTCGACGCGTTCAATTTGTCCAGAATCGGATTGATGAGCAGAAGCTGGTTGGCAAGCTGTTCACGACGCGTATCGCCCTGTGCTCGTCCGCCAATCCCTCGTTCAACGGCAGCTTTCAGCGTCTGTGTTTCTGCCTTCCATGCTGCAATGTCCGCAGCCGTCACGCCGGGTGGCTGGAGGCCAACAAGCACATATTCTCCCGTTCGAAGATTCAGCCCGGCAAGTGGCTGACCACACATTCCGCCAGGCTGGCACTGAGGAACCGCGATCAGTTCCGGCGAACTGCCGTACCCGGTCACATTGGCGCAGTTCGAAGTGACGTAGTAATGAATTCCGTTGATCTCACCGAGATATTCAATTGGGCAGGTCGGAGGATTTTGCGGCGGCGCCGAGCCTCCACCTGTCGTCTGAGTCACGCTGTCGCCACCGATTTCCTGAGCGAACGCAGCAGGCATCAGTGCAATTCCCGCAATGATGCAGACCGCAATCTTCCTCCAACCACTGATCTCCATGGAATCCACCTCTGTGAATGTCAAAGAATAAGGTAATCAACCCATTCATTTCATTCTGGCGTCCCCCCAGGGAGGCAGCAAGCCGCTCCTCCGTTTCTGTCAGGATTCCTGCCATTTGCCTCGGCTCACGGCGAACGGAAAGCGCAGGGGCACAGAGAAGTTCCGGAACAGCTCCCCCAGATTCCGTGGTTACACCTTCTGGCGCGAGATTGCGACATGCAGTGCGGCAAGGAACGCTTCGATATCCTCTTCGGTGTTGTAGGCGGCGAGGCTGACACGCGTGGTCGCTGATACGCCCAGAGCGGTATGCAGCGGCATCGTGCAGTGGTGGCCGTGGCGAGTAAACACGCCTTTCTCATCGAGAATCGCGGCCAGGTCTTCGGGATGAAGCCCCGCCATTCGGAAGCTCACAATGCCCCCACGATCATCCAGGCCCGGGCCAAAAATTCGCATGCCCGGAATCTGGTTCAGGCGTTCCAAAAGAATACGTGTCAGTTTCTGCTCGTGCCGATGAATGGATTCCAGTCCGATCTCATCCACCCATCGAATGGCGGCTCCCAGTGCGATCGCCTGAACAATCGGCATCGTTCCCGCTTCAAACTTCGCAGGCGGTGCTGACCACGTCGAATCCTCGATCCTGACTTCACGAATCATATGACCGCCGAAATGGATCGGATCCATCTCCTCAAGACGTTCGGGCTTGCCATACAACACACCAACGCCCGTCGGCCCGTAAATCTTGTGGCCACTGAAGACCAGAAAATCAATATCGTCAGCGACAACGCTGGTGGGCAGATGCGGAACACTCTGAGCCGCATCGACAACGACGCATGCTCCTACTTGCCGGGCCGCCGCGACAATCTGCTTCACAGGATTGACCGTGCCCAGCATGTTCGACATCGCAGTGATGGCGACAATTTTCGTTCGTGAAGTCAGCACTTCTCCAAGACGATTCATCTCCAGCCGACCATCTTCGGTCATCGGAATCAGTCGCAGAGTCGCCCCGGTTTGCTTCGCCAGCTGTTGCCACGGGACAAAGTTCGCATGATGCTCCATCACGGTCGTCAGGATCTCGTCGCCCGGCCGAAGAAACCTGCGTCCCCAGCCAAATGCAATCATGTTCAGACCAATGGTCGTCCCCGGAACAAACACGACCGAGGTTTCTGTGCTCGCCCCGATAAACCGGGCAATCAGAGATCGCGCTCCCTCAAATTCTTCATCAATTCGAAGGCCGAACTGATACGTGCCGCGATGAGCGTTGGCAAAATATCGCTCCTCCACCTCGCGTTCTTTCTCAATCACCACTCTGGGCTTCTGAGCTGACGCGCCGCTGTCGAGGTAGACCGGGAAGCTCCCGCTGGGCAGTGCCCGATTCAAAACAGGAAACTGACTGCGAACTGCCTGAACATCAAAAGGCTTTCGCGGTCGAGGTGCCTCCACGATCGGCGCCACAGTGATCGCCTGAGTGACCGACACGGCGTGCTTTCGAGCCAGCGACGTGATCCGCTCGACCATTCCTTTCAACCCGTTTCGGCGCTGGGGAGAAATGTGCTGCTGCAGATTCAGCTGTCGGAAAACACCCTGAATGTCGTACTTCAGAATCTCTGCCGCGGTCCTGCCGTTGTAGGCCGCCTGCAAAATTGCGATCAATCCCCGAACGATATTAGAATCGCTGTCGGCCAGAATCTCGAACGTCGCATCATCACCGCAACCCGCAACATTCGTGATCAGCCAGACCTGACTCTGGCACCCATGAACGCGGTTCTCTTCCGTCTTCTGATCCGGAGGAAACGATGGCAATTCATCTCCCAGTTCCAGCAGAAACTGAGACTGATCTTCGCGGTCAAGATCGGCGAACTCTTCAAAGATCTCTGCCAGAGTCGAATTCATCATCCTGCCGTCCAGAAACTGATATGCCCCGCCTCAATTCGAACCTCGTCAGAGAATCTCAAGCACCGGCCCCGTGGGCGATTTTACGATTTCCCTGAAGACCTGCATCGCCACATTCTGACAAACGGTCCTCAGACTTTCCCGCGCCGAGTTCTCTTCCATCAACATCTTCATCACCTGCCCTCGATCGCTGTACTCGCGAATCGCAGCGTTCAGGGGAATCTCGCCAAGGAATGGAATTTTCAGCTCCTGAGCCACCTTCCGAACGCCTCCGCGTCCAAAGATCTCGCCCGTCATGTTCTCCACGAATCCCAGGATCGGCACATTGACCTTCTGGTACATGTCCACCGCCTTGATCGCGTCCAGAAGTGCCACCTGCTGCGGCGTACACACAACCACAGCGCCGGCCAAACCAACCTGCTGTGCCAGTGTCAGCGAAACGTCACCAGTGCCTGGAGGCAGGTCGATGATCAGATAGTCGAGTTCACCCCAGTCGGTGTTCGCCAGGAACTGAGTCAGCGCTTTGTGCAGCATCGGTCCTCGCCACACGACCGACTGCCCCTGTTCGATAAAGAACCCCATCGACATCAGCTTGACACCGCCAGCGTCGATCGGTTCCACGCGCATCACGCGGTTTCCCTGATCATCTGCCAGCTCGGTGGCGTTTGGCTTTCCTTCCGCATTCATCATGTGTGGAATGCTGGGCCCGTAAACGTCCGCATCCATCAGACCAACTCGACAGCCAAACGAATGCAGTCCGCACGCGAGTGACGCTGCCACCGTGCTCTTACCCACGCCACCTTTGCCGCTGCCGACGGCGATGATGTTATGAATGTTCAGCCCAATCCGGCCGCCAGTGTCTTTGCCGCGAACGGTTGAATGCAGCTCAATCCGAGGCTCGAGTTCCGGTGCGGCAAACTTGATACGCTGACGAATCAGCTCCTCAAGCTTCTTCGAGTCCGGATAGGCAGGCGTCGGCAGATCGATACGAACGCGAGCATCATTGCCATTCACAAATGTGTCCCGAACCATTCGAAGCTCACCCAGTGGCTTCTCGGTGAATGGCTCCACCACATTGGACACCAGAAGATTCAGCTGTTCTGCAGTCGGCATTCGGTTACTCACTGTGCAATTTCAACACGATCATTCAACGTTCACGACAACGTCTGATCTGGCTGTGCGATACTGGACAAAACCATCCTGAAAACTCACTGAGCCAGCTCACGTTCTTTGAGTCGTGACATTCGCATCCTATGGTCGGAACACCTCTTATCAACCAGCGACGCAGTGTCTGTTCTAACGATTCGCAGAACTGAACGATCCGCTGTTGCCGCCGAACCGATCGAACGTCCGGGGTTGCGCAGTCGGGAACCTTAAACAGGAACCGCGTGCTTCTGGTGACGCCCGCGTGTTGAGAGCTCAAGGATTAATGGTTAAGGAACAATGGAAAGTGCCAATTGCGACTATTTCCTGTCGCCCATTTTCTGTCCGACCCAAACCCATCACTTTGCAATTTTCAATCTCCAATAACCATTAACCATTTCTTCCCGTAGCACCGCCCTCCCGGAATGGCACTTCGTTACGATCTGCCGAAATCCGCGACTGCACCCCTCGGCAGGAGCCTTGCCCTCTCGTTTCACGGCATTGATTCATCAAAGCGAGATGCCACACATGCAAAAAGCCCGCGTCGTGGACGCGGGCTCTTTGTGTTTTCGAACTCAGCAGCCTGCACCTCCGAAACGGGAGGAACAAACCTGAGCTGCAGCTTAGTTGTGTTCTGGAAGTGCAAATGGGTCCTGAGCGACTGGCTTGGTGATCAGTCCGGATCGAATCATTCGAACTGGAACCTTGCGAGTCACGACAGAGCCGTCTTCAACGACCTGGATCTTCTTCAGGTTGCGACGGTAGGTGCGCTTGGTAATCCCAGTCGTCTTGCGACCGTTACCACCGAGGTACTTTGCCTTACCGCGTTCGACCTTCTTGTTACCACGACCAGGCTTCAGATCTCCGTAAGTTTCCAGCAGAGCTGCTCGCTTGATTCGTTTGTTCTTCTTGAGAGTACTCATGGCAATCCACTATTCCTGGAGGTAGTCCTGTCCCGCGAAGCAAGCCTGCCTGACGTTTTGCACAACATGACCAGCCCGGAACAGGGCCTTTTTCGGCAAAACACCTGTGTTCACATCATTCAGAACACAACAAACCCGCTTTGCAGCCGTCCAACCAGAGCGAAATCTCTGGCGAAAATTTGCGAATCGCGGAGATTAGCGGGCCAAAATGCGGTATTCAATCGAGAATCCTGCGGTTTTTCCCGGTTCTCTCACGGATTGGGGGAAAAAAGAAGGCCCCGACAAGCGGGGCCCTCTCAAATGTCATCATTCTGGAAAACGCGAATTACTTCGCTTCGTCCATGGTTCCTGGCAGCTCACCAGCGGTGATCAGGTCACCGTAGGTCTTGCCTTCAGTCGCGCTCTTGTCCTTTTCAGTGGCGGTCAGAGCTTCCTTCAGCTTGGTTTCGTCCGTTTCGTTCTTCTTGGACAGGTGCTTGCCGAAGTCTTTGCCATAGTTGTTGCGAATCTTCTTGTCATTCTTTGGGTGACAAACTGCACAGGTCAGCTTGCCGTCGGTTCCGTGCTTCTTCGCCAGATCCGGGTAAGCCGCGTTGATTGCGTCCTTGTACTTTGGACGAGCAACTGCTTCTGATCCTGAAACGACGAACAGAGCCGCAACGACAGCGGCGGAAACGACCACTCGAACTGCACGCTTAACTGACATTAAAACCTCCGGAAAATCCTAGAACAAAACGCCGGCCAACACGGAGCACTGTATTGTTCGAGGCCATTTCGAAAAAATCAATCGAGACCTTCTGCTCCGTTTCCAGTTCCGTTCTTTTAGGGGGAACTCAGGTCTTCTGTCAATCGACGCAAAGCCTGAAAGTCCTGTGAACTTCTACCGGGAAACTTCCTGATTCTCTGCTCTTGACTTAACCCGACATCAGGCGCAGCCGGCAAAGTTGGCTCAAATTGTCCGGTCCGGCCCACCTCTGAAGAACGCGGCCCCTGTTTTGCGGCCCCGGTTGACTACGTTCGGCCACACAATCCAGCCGACTTCGGGTGCACTTCGCCCTACGCACTGGCTCTTCGAACAGAGCCATTGGACTGCTGGTCCGCCGAATCGAGCTGGTCGGCAATGTACTGCAGAGCCGTTGCGATCAGTTGCTGTTGCCGGACGACCTCTTCCAGAACCTGACAGATTTCGTCGAGTCGTTTGTCCTGGGCGGCGATCCTGGACAGAACCACGTCCAGCGGCTGCTCTTCCGCTGCTGCGCCGCTTCGTCGAGCCGCGTAGTCCGCAAATCGAATGGTCTGATTCAACGGCTGAGCTTCGACAGCCTTCTGAGCCGCTTCGAGCAATTCACGCAGCTTCCCGCGGTCAGCAGGAATCGACTCCACCAGTGCCATATCGTCTTCAAGCTTTGCGAGCAATTCTTCGATGGCCAAGGTGGACGCTGAAGGCTCAGCGTCGTCCGCTGAAACAACCGCAAACACTTCCTGCACTGGCTGCCATGCGGCTCGAAACACACCCACTTCAATCAGATCGCCGCCATGAAGCGCTGCGGACTCCACTGCCTCTCCATTGATCACAAGTTCCGGCAGCCGAGCAATTCGGAAGATCTTTGCGGAATCCTTGCTCACATCAATCACAGAATGGATCGCCGGAATTCCACTCTCACCCAGCCTCAAATCGCAGGACGGGCCGCTTCCAATAAGAAACAGACCGGGAGCGAGCGGACGAAACGGAAAACGACGGGAGTCATCCGCCAGTCGCAAACAGGCGACGGTGTCTCCCGGCAAAAGTGGCATGATCTCTTGCACCGTTACGGCCTCAGATGAAGTGTCAACGCGTCCATTTGATTTCAACGTGCCCGCGCGCAGGCTGGCGTTATCGTTTCGATCGTCAATTGAAACATCCGGCATGAACTCCGGAACGGGAATTTCCGACTTCCCCTCAAGACGCTCACACACTTCGGAATGACACCCCGACACCGACTGACAAGTGTTGATTTCTGCCGGTCGGCAGGATGGCAAATCGGTCGCAATCTGCGTTTGATCTCCCCTCCAGGCAATTACCGTCGAGCCGCAGTGCGCTTTCGAGCGACCAGACGAAACTGATCGTCTTCGGGGGAAGGCCCGTAAATTTGCAGGTAGCGGGTCAGGTTCAGCTTTCGAGCCGTATTGTCCGATGTCATGTAGCGGATTTTGCCGAAAATCGGCCGCTCCGGACCCCACGGTCGGTCATAACGCCCCAGTACCCAGAAGATCCCCGAGTACGAATTTGGGTTGCGGCCGTCCAGCGCAAATCGGTTGTTCAGCTCAATCATGACGTCCAGTGCGGCTCGAGGAGCTGGTGACCATTCCAGGATCTTTTTGCCCCACAACATGCGAAGGTAGTTGTGCATCCGTCCTTCCCGAACAAGCTGCCGCTGCGCTGCATTCCAGATCTCGTCGTGCGTTTGCGATTTCGATAGCTGTTCGAGATCGTAAATCCACGGACGATGATCGGCAGCATGTTCCTCAAGAGTCTCCTGGGCCCAGTCTGGCAGTGACTCATAACGGTCATAGTCGCTTCGCTGCCAGCACATGTTGTAACCAAGCTCGCGCCAGGTCACGAGTTCATCCATGAACGACTCGGCCGATGTCGACATGCCCCACCAGCCTTCACGGCTGCCTTTGGTCTTTCGAACATCACCAAGATTCTCCACTGACCAGTTCTCTCGCCGTGCCACATCGTGAAGGATCTGATGCACAGAGATGTGACCGAAGTGCAGGTAAGGCGATAGTCCACTGGCAACATCCGCATCCGGATCATTGCGCTCTTCACCGTAACGATTCAGATTCACCTTCAGAAACTTCCCGAGACATGCTTCGGCCGCTTCAGCGCCGCCGGCCGCAACTCCTTCACGAACACTCTGGTCGATCGGCAGTTGACTCATCACAGAATCCGATGCCGACAGAAGTTCACGATCCGCAGCAGCCCACTTGCCCTCGAAGAGTTCAGGCAGTGTCAGGCCCGACGGGATACGAGCGCCTGTCAGTCGGTCCGCTGCGGGCCCCCGCAAAAGATGATCACCAAGCGTCTTCTGAAGAAAACGTCGGAATGCGTAGGCGGTTGGAAAAACACTGTCCGCTGCCCGCATTGGCAGAAGGCCATTTCCATCAACACATTCCATGGCAACTGGAATTCGCCGGGCCACCGAGTTGATCATGCGGGGAAGAAAGAAGCAGGGAAAATCATCCGTCACCACCACACTGGCGTCTTTTGAAAGAGCTTCAATCAACCCCACTCCGTCACCATGCTGCCGTTCCACATACGGCACATACAGATGACCGCACTTTGCGGCGCGCTGCTGGTTGGATCGCATCCCCTGAATCACAAAGGCATGCAGTCGACGACTGGCCCAGGGATAGTCGAGCCGGATCGCTTCGAACAGAAGCAGCGGCTTCCCGAGTTTCTCAGCAAGCTCAACAGCACGGTCGATCGTAAAGTTCCAGGTGAGTCGACGATTCGCCGTCATCCAGCACAGAACGTACTTCCCGGAAGCGTTCACGGGACAATCGTTCAACGCACGAACTCGAATCGAAGGAACAGCAACGCTCATGAGACGACTTTCACGCTTGTCGGTTCAACACAGAACAACCAGGACCTGCTAATCGGCAGCATGCTCATTGCTGAAGCGCCGGTTCCGGCAGGGTGGCAGGGAAAAGCTCCAGCATCTTCTGACGACGATACTCAAAGATCCGACGCAGATCCGGCCGCACAAAAAGACGCTCAATCAGCCAACCGCCTGGCACACGGTAACGAACCTCGTCGCAGCACAGCGTTCCGCCGTCCGTTTCTTCAAACGTGTGCAGATGCTCCCACAGCAGATACGGCCCCTTGAGCTGCCGGTCAACGAACGCGGTTGGAGGATCCCAGGACGAAATCTCAGTCCGCCACCGAATCGGAATGCCCCGAAGCTTCAGACGGTAATCAATCAGGCATCCCGCTCGAATCGCAATCGGAGCCTCGGTCAACACACGAAAATTCAGCCACGGCGGAGTGATCTGCTCCAGCTGAAACGCATCCGCAAAGAACTCAAACACGCGTTCTCGAGGCTGCGGCAACACGACGGAACACTTCAGGACAAACGCCCCATCCTCGGCATCTCGGCTAAATTCAACCATCGGTTTTCCCATCGTGAATGATTGTTTAAACAAATGAACGTTCATGTTCACAGAATCACTACAGGTTTCTAGGCCAAAGAATCGATTTTTCGCAAACAAATTCTCGTTAACTATCGTTTGTGTTGGCGGTTGACAAAACATGCACGTTTCGGAATGATATGAACGATTTGATCGAAGTGAATGTTTTGGAATTGGAGAGAGCGATGCCTAGAACTGCGACAAAAACCCCGGCTCGAACGTCCAGTCCGCGATCACAGAAGGAAATTCACGATCCCCGGCTGCAAGAACGAATTCTCTCGCTCCTCGCGACTGAGATCCGTTTTGTTTACACCGGCGAGTTTGAAACACTGGAAGGCGATGACCAGCCAATTCACGATGCTGAGGACTTGCTGGAGTCTCTTCGCCGACAGAGCGGTGTGGCTCCCAAAAGCGCATCGGACGTCATTGGTGATCTGTCTACCTGGAACACTCACGACCCTTTGCTGACTTTCGAACAGGAACAGGTGCTCTTCCGGGCTCTGAACCTGCTGCGATTTCGAGCAAACCGGCTGCGAAGTCGTCTGTCTCAGAAGTCTTCGTCTGCCAAATCCGTTGCGACGATCGAATCCATGCTGACACTTGCGGAGCAGATCCGTGCTCAGCTTGTTCGTTCCAACCTGCGTCTTGTCGCGTCGATCTCGCGACGCTTTTCTTCTTCTCATCAGGAGGTGGAAGAGTTCAGCAGCGACGGAAGCATGATTCTGCTGGGCGCGATCGATCGATTCGATTATTCGCGACGATTCCGGTTCAGCACCTACGCGACACACTCGATTCAGCGTCACTTTTTCCGAACCTGGAAGACTCGCCAGCGTCGACAGCAGCGGTTCCCGGGAACCGCGTCCGAGATTCTGGCGGAGGTGGCGGAGGAATATTCAGAACCGCCAATCTGCCATGATCCTCAGAAGGTGGTCGATGAACTGCTGAAACATGCTCCAGAGGTTCTGGACGAACGCGAGCACCAGATTTTGCTGAATCGGTTTGGGCTTACCGATGAGCGAAAGGAAGCGAAGACTCTGCGCGAGATTGCGGCGGATCTCGGGGTTTCCAAAGAGCGGGTGCGACAGCTGCAGCTGAAGGCCCTCGAGAAACTCCGGCCGTTCCTGAATCCGGCTGAGTTCAATGTCGAAGCTGTGGCTTTGTGCTGAGTCGACGCGGGAAACGATTCTGATACGATCAAACACTGAGCCGGGTTGTCCCGGCTCCTTTCTGTTCATGGAGCACGCAGTTGCCTGAAGTCACGTTGTGATCTCAGCGAACTTTGCACCTGATCCGGAAAGGCATGTGTCACAGGTCCTTTCAGACGTATCCCGCAATGACTCGCGTTTCGACTCAGCAATTGCTTCAGCAGCTCCAGTCCGGAGCTTTGTCCGCTCGCACACTGACCGAACAGTGTCTGGGAACAATCGAACAGCGAAATGCGTCGTTGAATGCGTTTGTTCTGGTCGATGCCGAACGTGCCCTGAAGAAAGCGGATGACATCGACGCCCGGCGCAGGGCAGGGCAGAGCGTTGGTCCGCTGGCCGGACTTCCGTTTGCCGTCAAGGACAACATCTGCGTCAGGGGCATGCGAACGACCTGTGGCAGCCGCATCCTGAACAATTTCATCCCGCCCTATGATGCTCATGTCATCGAACGGCTGGAGGCATGCGACGGAGTCCTCCTTGGCAAGCTGAATCAGGATGAGTTTGCCATGGGCTCATCCACCGAAACGTCGATCTTCGGTGCGGGCCGCAATCCGTGGGATCCAGCTCGCTCGGCCGGTGGTTCAAGCGGTGGTGCAGCGATCGCAGTGGCTTCGGGAATGGTTCCGTTGGCGCTGGGATCTGATACCGGTGGTTCGATTCGACAGCCGGCCAGCTTCTGCGGTGTCGTCGGGATGAAGCCAACGTATGGCCGAGTCTCCCGATACGGACTCGTGGCCTATGCCAGTTCGCTGGATCAAATTGGCCCGCTGGCCACAGACGCTTTCGGCGCCGCGCTGATGTTGCAGTGTATTGCCGGACACGATGGAAGAGATTCGACATCCCTGAAGCAGGACGTTCCCGACTGGATGTCTGAACTGACCGCTTCAGCACCCGTGCGAATTGGCGTCGCTGAGGAGTACTTTGCGGAGGGACTCGATCCCGAAGTCGCAACCCATGTTCGGGCTGCACTGAAGACTCTGGAAGATGCGGGAGCGACCATCGTCCCCGTCTCTTTGCCGCATTCGAAGTATGCTGTGGCTGCGTACTATCTGATCGCATGCAGCGAAGCATCCAGTAACCTGGCACGTTTCGATGGCATTCATTACGGACATCGCGCGGAGAAGTTCACCGATCTTGTCGACCTGTACTGCCAGAGTCGTGGTGAAGGCTTTGGTTCGGAAGTCAAACGTCGAATCATGCTCGGAACCTACGCGCTGTCGGCAGGTTACTACGACGCGTATTACCTGAAAGCGCTGCGAGTGCGCCGGAAGATTCGCGAGGATTTTGACCGGGCGTTCGAGTCCGTTGACGTGATCGCGGGGCCCGTCGCACCGACACCCGCATTCGCACTCGGGGAAAAACTCGATGACCCTCTGGCGATGTACCTGAGCGACATCTACACGATCAGTACCAATCTGGCCGGCTTGCCAGGAATCTCTGTGCCGTGCGGATTTTCATCCACCGGACTTCCGATCGGCCTGCAGCTCCAGGCGCCGACTCTGTGCGAATCTCGGCTCCTTCAAACGGCTGCTCAGTATCAGCAACTGACGAATTGGCACAACTGTAGGTGACGCTTGCCGAGCGGCACCTCGCGGCATCGCTGCAACCGCGACCTGACGAGGCTCCACCGAATCACTGGTCGACGGGGATTAAGGCTCCGCCACGTGTATTCCACGAGACCGAGTGGCTTTGACATCTTGGGCATGCAAGAACAAGGTTCGCCTGACGGCGAAAGTCCTCGCCGGCAGCGAGGACCTACCCTTTCATGTACCACACGCAAAACCAGGCCAGCAGGGGAAAGAGCACAAAGATCAGAGCGAAGCCCAGCAGGGTTGCACGCTTTGTATCGGGCCAACGAGCCATGATGGTGGATCCTCACGCCCAGTTTATGGTGACTTCGAGTCTGACGGATTCTGCAGGCGAGCCACATAGTCCGCCAGAAGCACCACATTCTTACTGAATTCATCACTGCGAATCCAAAGCGTGCTGACGCCATTTGGCTTCTTCCCTGTCGTGGGACTCAGCCAGCGTCCTTGATCGTCAAGTTTTCCGAGAATGGCAGCGGCATTCTTTCTGAGCGACTTAATGCCAGGCTGTTTCCGTTCGCTGGTTTTTCCCTGCAGCACCTCGGCATATCGATTTTCCAGTTTCGCGAGTGTTGACTTCGATCGAAAGCTGTAGTGCGTTGGCAGGTCAGCATCACTGTAGGTCAGAAAGTAGTTGTCTCCTTCGCGACGGAAATACAGTGGCGTGTTTGTCTGCAGCTCGTAGAAACGAGCGATCTGGCCGTCGGGCAGCAGCGATCGCTGAATCCACGCAAGTGCCGCAGGAACGGGTTCAAGGAATCTCTTTTCCCCCGTCACTTCCGTCAGAAACAGCAGCGTTTCAATCACGTCTTCGGATTCGCGTCCTGCCACCGCAGGCGGCTCGAAACGACGAGCCCAGATCGGCTGCAGCTGGTGGTTGTACTGTTGAGCCCACGCGGGCTGTGGTTCCGGCAACTGGGCTCGAATCAGAAAGTCGCCGAATTTCAAAAGCGCATCTCGATAGCGCGCGTCACCGTAAACCTGATGAGCCAGATGGAGCGTGCGAGTCACCGTTCCGGCAAGCCCGTCATTCAGCGTTTCGTAGTTCCAATAATCTTTATGCCGTCCTTCTGTCTTCCAGTCGTACTCGGGAAACGATGCTTTTACGACCGGACCTGGCTCAACCGGTCCCGACCAGCCCTGCGGAAATCCTCCGTTTGCGAACTGAGCCTTCAGAAGTGACTCCAGCGCGACAAGGCAGGCATCGTGGATTTCAGCGTCCCTGAATTCCAATGCTCGATCCATCTCCATCAGAAAACAAAGGGCGGACTGAGTCTTGTCATCATCCAGAGACGACACATCTCGCCCCTTCGCATTCCCTCGCCCGCCACGGTACCGGCCCGTCGTTTTGCTCTTTGGATCGAAGTTGATTCGATCGGTCCAGCCACCGGATTCCAGCTGCCCAAAACACAATGCCCTTGCTGCCGCCTTCGCGCCGTCAAGAAACTCCTGCTCTCCCGTGGCCTTCCACGCATGCAGGAATGCCATTCCCACAGTAGGAGTCCCCGGTGGCTGAACCCATATCTCTGTCGGTAACGCTTCTCCTTCACCGAATCGAGACGTCAGGTCTTCGCTCACTTCGTACACATAGCCTCCCTGAACGGACACCTTCCCTCGAAAGTACGTCGAGGCTTTCTTCATGCCCGTCAGTGCTTCCGCGGCAGTCGGCGATTCCTGACCAGAGCACGGCGAACACAAAGCAGCGATCGCCACGACTGCGATCACGCGCCGGACAGAAACGGCAGGGCAACGCTGGGATATCTGGGAGTTCATCGCACCACCTTCGGAACCAACGAGTTTCATCCGGTTCACAACCGCCGGCATAATCGCCTCAGGCCATTCTGTCCGCAAATTTGGAAAAGTTCAGCTGACGCCTGCCAACAAGTGAACAGGAATCCTCAGAAAGCGACGGGGTTCCCCACCCTGCGCACTATTGGTTCATTAGTGAGAGACACCGAGAATCAACCCCCTGGGGTATTCACTGAATGATCCGCCTGCAAACTCCCCAAAACTCACGCCAGCGAAATCGCAGCGGCGCAGCGATCGTCGAGTTCGCGCTGGTGGTGCCATTGCTGCTGGTCATTGTGATGGGGACGATCGAAGCCAGCACGATGATCTATCTGAAACAAACGCTTCACATTGCCGCTTACGAAGCCGCACGCACGGCGTTGGTTCCCAAAACAACCGTCAGCATGGTCGAAACGACCGCCCGCCGAATTCTGGACGATCGCCGTGTTCGTGATACGACGATCACTGTGACCCCGAACAATTTTCCGTCAGCTGCTCCCAGCTCATGGATCACTGTCAAAGTTGATGCCCCTTCCAACAGCAATTTCGCAGTTCCCCTTCTGTTCTTTCGGAACAAAACCATCTCCGGAAGCTGCACCATGATGAAGGAATACTGATCATGCGAAAACAGCGCGCGTCTCGAAGGGCACAGCCGCACTCACGTCAACAACGGAAGGCAGCCATTACCGTCTTGTTTGCCGTCACGCTGCCAGTACTTCTGCTGCTCGTGGCGTTCGCACTCAATCTTGCGTGGATGGAACTGAGCCGAACTCAGGCATTCATTGTCGCCGACGCTGCCACTCGTGCTGCCGGCCGAACCTATTCTCTGACCGGTGACCTGAAGCAGGCCAAGGCGATGGCCGACGAAGCCGCTGCAAGGAACCTGATCGCTGGAAGCAAAGTGAGCATTGCTGACTCCGAGTTCCTGCTTGGCACGTCCACCCGCTCGTCATCTTCTGCTCGGTACTCGTTCACGCCGGGCGGCAGTACCCCTAACGCACTCAAGGTTACGATCAGCAAACTGTCTTCCGGAAAGAACGGAGCGGTCCCGTTCATCATGCCCGGATTCCTCGGCAAGAACAGCTACGAGGTGACTCGCTCAGCAGTCTCAACCCGAGTTGAAGTGGATATCGCATTCGTTGTCGACCGCTCTGGCTCCATGGCCTATGCAGCCGATGAAAAAGCGGTCTACCCGCCACTGCCCAAAGCCGCCCCGAAAAACTGGTTCTTCGGCCAGCCGGCACCGACACCATCACGATGGCGTGACCTTGCAACAGCTGCCAACACGTTTATCGACGAAATGGACAAATCGGTGCTGAGCGAATACGTGTCGCTCGTGACCTACGGAGACTCAGCGTCCACCGAAAAGTCCATGACCAGCAATTACTCGGACATTCGAAACGGCATCGCGAAGTACACGAACGCCTTTCCTTCCGGCAATACGAACATCGGTGACGGACTCAGCACCGGCATCAACACACTGTCATCTTCCTCATCTCGCCCGTATGCATCCAAGGTCGTCATCCTGATGACTGACGGTATCAGAAACACCGGGCCTGACCCTGTCTCCATCGCACAAGCCGCGGCAAACGACGGAGTGATCATCTTCACCATCACGTTTGCTCAGGAAGCCGACCAGACCGCAATGAAAAACGTGGCAGCCGCCGGCAACGGTCAGCACTTCCACGCTTCCAGCGCTGCCGCCCTTGGCAGTGTCCTTCAGACGATCATTCGCATCCTGCCCACGGTTCTTACGGAGTAACGCCGTGATCAAAATCCCCCTGAACAAATTTCTGAAGCAACTTGAACATGGGCTGGACGCACCACTTCCGTCATCCCCGCGCAGGCGGGGACCCGGCAACTGCGGTTCGGTTTTCGGTTTTCAGCTTTCGGTGATCGGCAGCTGCCGAGTCCGCCGCAAGGGAACTCAGACCGTCGAACTCGCGATCGTGCTGCCGATCTTCTTCCTGCTGATCTTCGCGTCCATCGAGTTCTTTCGACTCAGCATGCTGCGCCAGTATGCCGAAAACGTCTCCTACGAAGCCGCTCGAAATGTCATCGTGCCAGGTGCGACGGCCGCAGAAGCCAAAGCCGCGGCCGACAAGATGCTGCAGAACATGGGCATCAAGGACGCTGTGGTTGAAGTCACACCGGCGGTTATTACAGACTCGACCGGAAACGTCACGGTCAAAGTCACGATTCCTCCCGCCACGAATCAGTGGATCAGTCCGTTCTTCACAGCAAAGGCCAAAGCAACCGCAGAGACCACATTGCTGACAGAACGTGTTCCAACGATCGCCGTCAAATCTGTTCCTCCTCCACCGCCACCACCACCGCCTCCGGCTCCTCCAAAGCCACCTTCACCACCGAAGCCACCTTCACCACCGAAGCCACCTTCACCACCGAAGCCACCTTCGCCACCGAAGCCACCTTCGCCACCGAAGCCACCTTCGCCGCCTCCCCCTCCGGGGTTGTAAGAAGCTGCTCTGCTGCTTCCGTCAGAACTGTCTGAACTCCGGACTCTGCGTGAAAACATCACGCAGAGTTCCGGTGTTCGCAGCCTGAGCAAACAGCATCCGCTTCATTGTCCTGTCGCAAGCACTTTGCACTTTCGCTCAGTCGTCGTCATCCCCTTGTCGGCGACATGGTTTCGTGGACTCCCCTCTCTCACGTCTCCGAGCACATCCCGAATGCCGCGCCTGTTCAATACAGTTCGCGTGGAATTCGGTGATTCGCCGGAAGCATGTTCAGGGATTGAATTCATGCCAAACGCAATGTCATCCTTCCCACAGCAGGATTCTCTTGAGTCCTCTGCCGATCAACTGCCCAGTCGTCCCGCGCGCGTTGCGATGTCGCTGGCGACTGTTGTGATTCTGTCGATGATCCTCTGGTGCAATCTGCCCGACGAGGTTCCTGCAGAATTGCATCGAATGGCCGACCAGAATCTCTCGCCCGATGCGGCTTATCGCATTCGCTACGGAGAATGGCTGTTTCGTTACGCCGCGCATGTGGGTGGCTTCGACAACAAATGGCAGATGTACGGCGGCCAGAGTCGCTTCAACTGGCGTTACACGATCACGGCTCATTATCAACAGGGTGATCGACTGGCCTCGCGAATCCTGCCGCTGCCGCGTCAGTCGGATCGGACATGGTTCCAGGCAATGTTCCTCGATTACAAAGAAGCGAAATTCCTCCTGAACATTTACAACGATCAGCTGGCCCGCGAAACCTACGCTCGATACCTGGCTCGCCAGTTCCCGGAATACGACGGACTGCCGGTGACTCAGATCAGCTACACGCTCAGCGTCCAGTACATCCTTCCGCCCATCGTCGCCGTCCAGCAACAGCAACTGCTGGAACCAGATGTTCTGTCCGATGTCATCGACGTGTTCGATGTCAGTATGGAACACGCTTCGTCAACCCATGAACTCTCGGCGAAACCGAACGAACGTCTGTAACGCCCTGACAGGCACGATCCAGACAGAAGTGCACTCACGCACATCACAAGTTCTCAATGTCTCAATCGACTCGAACTTCCCCCAAAGGTCGAACCATGATTGTCTCACGAATCATCAACGGATGGACGCCGTTCTTCTTTCGCCGCCAGGACGCTCGCCCCGTCGCACTGTTCCGAATTCTGTCCGGACTGCTGTGCACGGTGATGTTTGCCGTGTCGCTTCCCAACTGGCATCGCTTCTTCGGCGCGGATGGAATCATCTCACTGCATTCTCCGGGATTGTTGAACAACCGAGTCAACACGCCGTTTGGCCTGTTCTACTGGACCGAAGGCATCGTCCCTGTCGGATTCTGGTGGCTGGCCGCAATGGCCTTCAGCGTTGCTTTCACGATCGGATGGAAGTCACGCATCGCCACGATCGGACTCTATGTTCTCTTCGAATCCATGCTCCAGCGTAATCCGTACCTGGCGAACGGCGAAGACATGGTGATGAGAATGTGTCTGCTGTATCTGATTCTGATCGATGTGGGTTCCGCATGGTCGGTCGACGCGTGGCTTCGAACAAAACACGGCCAAACAGAACATGGCCAGCCTGAGGTCGCGACGATCGCCGGTTGGCCCCTTCGCATGATGCAGATCAACGTCGCACTGATCTACATCATCAGCCTGCCGTACAAACTGGCTCAGGATCCGGGCTGGGTCACGGGAGATGCATTGCACTGGACGGTCGCGAGTGACATGTGGGGCCCGTTCAATCATCCCTGGATCACTCTGGCGTTCGGAGGTGTCCTGCGCAAAGTCATGACGTTCGGGACTGTTATCGTTGAAGCCTTTTTTCCACTGTGCGTCTGGTTCAATCCGACTCGCCGACTGGCCATCGCAGGCATCGCGGCTCTGCATCTGGGCATCGCCCTGATGATTCCCAATGTCACCTACTTCACATTGTCGATGGTCTGCACGTTTGCTGTGTTCCTGTCACGAGACGACATCGAGCTGTTTGTTCGTTGGGCGGAAAAACTGAAGGAACTCATGCAGACTGATGCGACTGGCCGGATGAAATCACAGAACGTTTCGCTGTCACAGCAGTCCGGTACATCCGTTCTTTCCACAGGCCGGTGAACACACGCTCGGCAACCCTGTCACCACGTTCAACCACTGCATTGTATTTTGATTCCATTGCATTTGATTCAGAGGACAATCCCCATGTCCACGACGCTTCATCAGGTCGAAGCCATGCTCCACACGGCCGAAGATGCTCCGGCCACGCCGTCAGCGAGGTCGGTGACTGTCCCTTCGTCGTTTGAGTGGTTCTTTGTGATTGGCGGAGGACTTGCAGTCTTCCTGCCTTTCATCCTTCTGGTCGGCGAGCAGGAACTGGCTCAGGAGCAGTTCATCCACTGGTACTTCTGGCTGAGCGTCATCATCGGTTCGCCACATGTTTACAGCACGTACGTTCGCCAGCAGCGCAAGATCTCGGAGAAGAAATCCAGCATCTGGCTGGGACTGCCCGCTTATCTGGCGATCGTCGGCGTACTAAGCATCATTCATTACGGTGGCTGGTTTGTGGAAACGATCACGGCCGTCAATGTGTGGCAGTCGTTTCATTATCTGCGGCAGACTTACGGAGTTGGATGTCTGTACGGTGGTCAGAAGAATTTCGATGAAACCGATCGGCGACTTCGATGGTGGGCCTACCACCTGGTGTTTCCGTATCTGATCATCGGCCGCTGGGACATGCTGTACGACGCGTGGGGCGGTCAGTCGTATGAATTGATTCCGGTCAACTTCGATGAATCCGTGATGTTCTTTCTGGGCATCGTCGCTCTCTTCGGGATCTATGCTCAGTGCATCGCAGAAGCACGTCTGATCCGCCGCAATGGCCGAGACTATCGTCCGACGGGATTGATCTGCTACGCCATCTGCATGGGCATTCACTACTACGGATTCATGATCGTCACCCATTTCCAGAGGGGCTTCGAAGCTGTCACGTTCTTTCACGCGATGCAGTATCTGGCTCTGGTCTGGGTTCTGGAACGGCGTCAGCGAGCCGCGGCGGGAAATCGCTGGATCAAGGCGGTCCCCAACCTGATCGGGTTTCTGCTGTTCTGGCTGGCCTTGTACCTGCTTGGCTTTGGCTGGGAACAGTATCTCACAACCGCGCTCGAACACTGGTGGCTCATCGCATCAACGATCCTTCTCTCTTCCATCAGCGTCCACCACTACATCGTCGACTCCTTCCTCTGGCGCCGTAATGTTGGTGCGTGACAAAGTCTGAGCTGCCGAAACCAAACCCTGCGGAGAGCGGCCTGGTGTAAACCGGCCGGTGCCATGTCCTTCGTACCGCCCTCTTTCGTCACCACTCAACACCACCCACTGCGATTATCTTCTGTCGCCCATTTTTTGTCGGAAACCCAAACACAGCAATCGCCATGGTTCAGGTGTTGCTCATGAGCAAAAAATGGTGGGCAAAAAGATGGGAATCGCATACCGGGAAGCTGACGCATCCCGCTCGCCGAATGATTGGGCACAGGGGCCGAAAGAAACGGAAGAAGCAAAAGAAATCCGACAGCGCTCAACACCACCCACTGCGATTATCTTCTGTCGCCCATTTTTTGTCGGAAACCCAACACAGCAATTGTCATGGTTCAGCGCTGCTCGTGGGCAAGAAGGTGAAGAACGCATACCGGGAAGCTGACGCATCCCGCTCGCCGATTGATTGGGCACAGGGCCGAAAGAGACGGAAGAAGCAAAAAAGGAATCCGAGAGCCGCTCAACACTGCTGACTGCGATTCTCTTCTGTCGCCCATTTTTGTCGGAACCCCAACACAGCAATCGTCATGGTTCAGGTGTTGTTTGTGGGCAAAAAATGGTGGGCAAAAAGATGAAGGCACTGCGGGGATTGATGAGCGTTCATTAGAGATCATTCGCGTTCACAACTGCGCTTCGTCCGGCCGAATCCCATACCGGGAGCCAAAGGACTTTACGATTCTGGAACGGCTCTAACTTCAAAACGGCAAGGCCATTATTTGTCTTGCGGAGTCATCGGCAGATCCGCAGACTTTAGCTCAATGGATCGTTCCTCCGCGGCGCTCCATTTCTTGAATTCCTCGGGGAATTCGCGTTCGAACGTCGATACGAATAAAGTCAGCAGCTCGATCGAAAGTGCCCGATCCGAATAAGGAGGCGTCGATGGCTTGAACGGCTGATCCTTGAAATAGCGCAGTCAGGTCCAACTTGATTTTTTCACGCCCCAACCCTGCATCGCCACGCTTCTTTGTGAAGTCCGAGCGCAAGCAGGCTGTATCGAAGAAAGGCCGCAGTATCAACGAGCGTCTCAGGCCGCTCGACATCCACCAGCACTGCCAGGCGACGGTTCATGCCTATTCCGACTCGGATAAACTCCTGCTCCTTCCCCTCCTTGCTGAAATGGTATCCGATGCACAGTTCGCATCCTACATCCAGAATGCCGCGACATAGCTCATACTCGCGAGCATTCCACAACTCTTCCAGTGGCTTTCAGCCTTGCCGCATCGCGAGGATCCGGGAAGCGAGTCGTGATAGCGCCGGAAAAGGAAGTACAACCGACGATCAGCCGACAGCTTTGCCTTTGGCACTAGTTTCTCAATCGCAGCGTGCTGTTCCTGTGCCTTCTGGAAAGTCATTGTTTCGCTCGTAGATCAGACTGAGATCCTGGTAAATGCCCAGTAAGTCTTCATCTGACATCATCAACTTCGCATCCGCAGACTCCACAATCGTGGAATAACAGCGTATCGCATCATCCGTACGTCCGTCGGTCCAGAACGCCAAGCCCATCAACCTTAGTGAACTTCCTCTCGTCTGCATCAGCATGCGGCGAGTCGCCTCATCGGCAGTGGACGCATGTTTTTGACAGAACGCGTCAGCCTTTTTCAAAATCTTCCAATGACGCGACCATCGACTTTTCAATTCCAATCTGAATACCCTCGCAACATGTGCACTTCGCCATCACGGGTAGGTCCGGATCCATCGCTTCAATCTTGTCGAGAACGCGAAACTGAGCATCATGGTCACCAGCTTTCCAGTATCCCATGGCGATATCAAAGTACGCGTCACCCGCCTCTTTCTTTGTCAGCTGGCCTGCCGCCACCTTGGTCGTCACGAACAACTCCTTCGCAGGCCGAGCCGCATCTTCAAGACCGCTGTTGATCCAGAAGTTGCTTATGTCGTTCGCAGCAAAATTCAGCGTGTCTGTGGGCAAAAACGGTGTTGCACCATTCTCATCCGCCTGAGGACTCGCCAGTAACGCCGAAAACGCCTGGAAGACGATGCAGAGCAAACGCATGCCTGGTTCTCCTTCGTCAAGTTGCACATGACCGACCCGCAACTAAATAAGTATTACAGAAACACACCTAGGGCACAAGAGAGCAAGCATGGGCACTGACGTTGTGCTTGATTGGCGTTCCTTGGTTTCAGCAGCGGTTACACTGCGATACGCCCGCCGAATCCCATGGCCAGGAAGCTGACGCATCCCGCTCGCCGATTAATTGCGTGTGGGGCCGAAAGAAACGGAAGAAGCAAAAAAAGAAATCCGACAGCGCTCAACACCACCAACTGCGATTATCTTCTGTCGCCCATTTTTTGTCGGAAACCAACACAGCAATCGTCATGGTTCAGGTGCTGCTCGTGAGCAAATGGATGGTGGGGCAAGACATGAGCAACGCATACCGGGAAGCTGCCGCATCCCGCTCGCCGTGGTATAGCAGTCACAACTGCCAGAGAGCTGACTCAAGGCCGTGATGGAAGTAGATGGCACAGGTTCCGTGGTTGCCAAGCTTCATCGCAGGCACGGCAATCTCAGCACCGGCGTCGCTCGCGGCTTTCACCGCGGCGTTGATGTCGCTCACCAGAATGTACGGCCGAATCACGGGCTTCTCACCGGCGTGCATGGGGGCTCGGACGCCAAGCATTCCGCCAGTGGCGAGCTTCGCGGTGCGAGCGTTTCCGAGCACTGGATCGGGTTCACCGAAGGTCACGCCATGCACCTTCGAATACAGGGCACAGGTGGCGTCAACGTCCTGAGTCACAAACTCAAGGTAATGGATCTGCATGCCGGGCTCCTTCTTCGCTTCACTGTCGGACGAATTCCTCCGGTCCGCCTTAGTCGATTCATCCGTCGCCGTCATCGCCTCCAGCTGCTGAGCAGCATCCTTGAGATCTCGCGATGAGGACGACGCAGAAGCACCAGACGTGTCATTCGAACATCCGGCATTCATGGCTGCGGCCAATGGCATCCCGAACAACATTGAACTTGCCTGCAGGAAGTCTCGACGGTTCGATGGTGTCATCGCTGAAGGTACTTTCGGGGCGGAAGCAAGTCGATTTTTAAGGTTCGCTGACGAGTCGTCTGTTTGAACATCGTAGCTTCGCGACAACGACATTTCAGCCAGCCTTTCGACGATTCTTCCCCTTTTGCTTTCCCGCTTTCTGACTGGACTTTCCGTCCTGTTGAGTTTCGACTTCAGCACCTTCCACGGCTGCATCGGCAATCGTCTCTGACGGGTCTCCATCCACACCAGTCATCGACAGTCCAACCGAACTTCCCGAAGCCGACACAAGCATCTCTTCGTCGCTCGGCTTGTGAACAGTAGCATCGCGAATTGAAGAACCAGCGACTTCCGCAATGGCCTCGATCGACTTCGGCGCAATCCCATCACCAGCAGACTCTGCGACCTTCAGAGCAGTTCGCTGCTTCGTTCGTCGTTCCGGCGGATTGGGATTTACGTAGATCACATAGCGTGTGTGCAAAAGAAGGGCCGACAGGACGACGCCGGAAGCCATCAGCGGGATTCCGGCAGACAAAGCCTCGGCATCCGGTTGGCGACGAATCGAGAGCACAACGTACACAAGCCCGATCGCTGTTCCGATGCTCAACAACGCCTGAGCAGGTCTGCATCGCCCCATGTCGGGAATCACCGTCCGCAGGATCCACGCAAGCACCGCCAGCGATGGAACGAGCAACAGGGCAGGGCGAGCCGACTGGAGGGTTCCAACGTAGCGAGCAACCGTCGCGGCCAGCTGATCAGCACTTTGATCCGCCGAGTGGCTTAGAATCAGAACTGCGACGCCCCCGAGAAACCATGATAGCCGCTTCCAGCTTCGATACCCGCCACGATAGTCCACAGCGCTGGCGGAACGAACACAGGCGATCAGCCAGCTGAGCTGCGCGGCCAGGAGAAGTTCAATCCCGGAGAACGCGGCAGGAAGACTGCTGTTCAGAAATCGCCCAACAGGAAGACTCATGCTGCCAAAGGCATCGATCAACAGAAGGAGCAACGGGGCAAGAGTGATCGTGCTTCCCAGCAGAACCAGTTTCCACAGTCGAGGCGTGATGATCCGTCTGATGAGTCGATCACGGGAGAGCCCCTCGAACGCTGCGTCCGCACGGTGCATCGGAACGGACGGCGTTTCCACCATCGCGTCAACTTCCGATGGCCCTTGTTCCGGTTCCAGAGCCATCATGCGGCGTCGACGGTCAACGGGTCGGCTCCCTGAAGCTGTGACGGACATAGTTCCGTTCCTGAAAGATCACATCGGCAGAATGTGCCGAACAAGGGGCCGGGCGAACCCTGGGAAGTGGCATCTCTTAGGATCGGCAGACTGTTGCCTGCGGGTTCAGAGTCACCGCATTCGCTCGTCAAACCCTGCGCAGCACGGCTGTTTCGCCATTCTTTGATCAAATGTTCATCGACGAATTGACGAGGATGTTCGATTGAAGGAGCATAGACTCAACTGACAACGCCCCACCAGTTTCGTTGTCGCATGCGTTGTGGACCTGCAATTCAGACAGAAATGCAATGATCTCTGATGAGTATGACGACGTCGCCGATGAACCAGTTGGCGGAACTCGTTGGAAGCTGGTGTTCGCGATCTTATCCTTCAGCGTTCTTGCGTTCGCATGCTGGAGCGTTTGGCCATCGCCGCCTCCGAAGCCGCCGGAAGGGGTGAAGCAGGCCGACTACGACAAAGCGGCTCAGGAGTTTTCCGCAAAGGCTCATCGGCGAGCCGAACATTCCGATACTCTCGTGACACTTGCTGAGTCTGCCATGCGTCGCAACCGTGTGAGCGATGCCATGAAGCTGCTGGAACAGATTCCCTTCAGCGATGCTCAGAACGGTCAGGGCGCTTTGCGGCGCCGAGCCCAGTTGGCACTGAAGGACAACCGAATTGAAGTGGCCGAGTCAGCGCTGACTGAACTTCTGAAACGAGCCGAAGCGAACGGGACGACAGACACCGACGAATGTCGCTTCGCAAAAGAGATGCTCGGGTTCATTTACGCGATCGAGCTTCGGTTTCACGAACGCCGACAGATCATGTCGAAGCTGCGTGAAGAAGTGCTGCTTGAACCGCTGCTGGCGGCACAGTTCCATTTTCCCGCTTTGATTCCATGGAGATCTCCGCAGCAACGCGAACGACTCATGGAGTTTTTGGAAAAGGACCCCGGCAACCTCCGACTGCTTGTTGCATACGCCCGACATCTGACCGGCGAAGGCAGGACCGATGACGCGGAGAAACTGCTGGCCGTTGTTCTGCAGCAACACCCGAAAGATCTTTCTGCCATTGCCGCACGAGCAGAATGTTTCTACGCAAAAAGTCAGTGGGATGAACTGCAGACTCTTCTGAAGTCCGCCCCTGCGTTTGAGGCATCGGAACCATGGCTGCTGACACAGATGCGTGCAGAATCGGCAAGCCAGGTGAAGAACTGGAAAGAGGCTGAAAGCTATTTTGATCACCTGATCCAGATGGATCCTTCCAATCCCGCCTACTACCTGGGGTTTGCAGAGGTTTGTGCCAACACCGGACGTGAACAGCAGCGTCGGGAGGCTCAGCGAAATGCCTCCCTGCTTTCGGAACTTCGAATCATCCTGCCGGATGCCAATGAAAAGAATGCCGGGGCCATCAAGAAGGTCGCTGCTCAGGCCGAAAACCTCGGACTGAAAAATGCCGCAAAGGACTTCCAGCTGCTGGCAGCGAAACTCGGCGGTCAGATGCCGGATCAGGATTCTCCAAATTCCTTCGACCGATTCCAGGGGCCCAAAGGCCCGTGAACGCCATCGATTCAAATCGACGTCTCAAGTTCTTTCAGGCCTGTCGACATTACTTTATGTCAGAGAATGAAATGAAGGCTCGATTACCGAAATGCCTGTTGCTGCTCGCCTGTCTGTGCGGACTTTTGCAGGGCTGTCAGAAGTCCGAGCCGACAGACATCGTGGTGTTGCCTGCCGAGTCGAATCTTCGTGTTGACCTCCCTCCTGAGTTACTGAAAACCCTGATTGATCATGAAACGACGGAGCAAGCAGAGCCCAAGCAGGCAACAGCCGACAACAGTGCGTTTCGGTTTCGCGAACTGGGTCCTGAATCAGGTTTCTCGTTTACCCGCTTTGACGACATGCGAGGCCAGCGCAGGATTCTGGAAGTCAATGGCGGGGGAGCAGGCATCATTGACTTTGATCTCGACGGACAACTGGACGTCTTCATGACCAATGGATGCCGACTTCCACTTGCAGAAGATCAGCGAACAACGCCCGGCCGACTGTTCAGAAATTGCGGAGACATGACGTTCTCAGACTGCTCGGATTCTTCAATGCTCCTGCAGTTCGGCTTCGCCTGTGGCTGTGCTGTCGCAGATACCAATCAGGATGGCTTCGAGGAAGTTTATGTCACGTCGGTCCGGGGCAACCAGTTCTGGTCGAACAATGGCGATGGCACGTTTTCAGAAGTGTCGTCAATGAGTGGTACAACAGGGGGGCTCTGGGGATCGAGCGCGGCGTTTGCGGATCTGAATGGCGACAGGAATCCTGACCTTTACATAGCAAACTATCTGGATGTTTCCGACGTCAGCCCGAAACTTTGCCCCGAGCCGAAGAGTCCCGATAAACATGTGGCCTGCACTCCGGCAATGTTCTCAGGGCTACCTGACACGCTCTATCTTTCGAACGGCGATGGCACATGGACCGATGCTTCATCTTCGATCGTCCGAGGCGAGTTCGACGGGAAGGCTCTGGGAGTTGTGATCTCGGACCTGAACCTGGATGGAACGCCGGAAGTCTTTGTAGCGAACGATGGTCAGCCGAACTTCCTGCTGAAAGTTGAGTCATCTGGCTCAAGCGATGGCAAGATTCCGAACGTCCGTCTCAGCGACATCGGTGTTGCGGCCAACGTGGCACTCAACGACGAAGGATATGCTCAGGCCAACATGGGAATCGCTGCGGAAGACTTTGACCGCGATGGCCTGCGAGACATCTTTGTGACTCATTTCTATCGTGAAACCAATACGCTGTACCGCAATGGTTCAACGGGGGATTTGCTGTTGTTTGAAGATGCAACGCGACATTCCGAGCTGGGACTCCCGAGTCTCAATCATCTTGGGTTCGGAGTCGCAGGCATCGATATTGACAACAATGGCTGGAACGACCTGCTCGTAGCCAACGGACATCTGGAAGACCGAACATGGTTTGACGCCGATCAACCCTACCGCATGACAACTCAGCTGTTTGAAAATCGCAAGGACGGAACTTTCCGGGATGTCTCCGCGGCCGGCGGTGAGTACTTCCTGAAGCCAAGGCTCGGTCGCGCAGTCGCCGCAGGAGATCTCGATCGCGACGGCCGAGTCGATGTCGTCATCTCAAATCAGCTCGACCCGTCAGCTATACTGCATAACGAAACGAACGCTGAAGGAAAATCGCTGACTCTGCGGCTGTATGGGAATAGCAGCAGCAGAACGCCGATCGGTGCACGAGTCACCGTGAAGGGCATTACTCCTGTTCTCTGGCAGGAGCTAATCGGAGGTGGCAGCTTTCAGTCCGCGAATGCCAACGAACTGCACCTCGGCGGACTTCAGGACCAGCCTTACGACATCGAAATCCGCTGGCCCGACGGAACCTCAGAAACACTCAGCGGCCTCACCCCCGGAACCTGGATCATCCGCCAGTCCGGCCCCCATGTGGCACTGGCACGTTAGAAGATCCTGATCCCAGGATTTCTTCCGCCAAATGCCCGCTGGAACGCTCATCGAAGAAAAGACATCGCGCGCAAGGAATTGAAAACAACGAGTAAAAACACTGGCTTTCCCCGCACAGGTGCATGGCACCTTGGGCACCTGGCTTGGCACCTTGGGCACGTTACTTGTACCGCCGAACCGCAATTGGCAGATTCTTCTCAGACGGGATGGCGCAATTCTATGGGAGCGGCAAACTATTCCCGTCGCTTGCTAAGGGCTGGGATCAAGTCGGAAAGGCTGGGTTGTCAAGAACGGGTTTGATTATTGAAGTAGTTAGCATTGTTTCGGGTGAAATAGCCATCTTCTGGGGGACACTCGAACTGACAAATGGGGAGTAGAGCATGTCATCAAGACGTCCATCACTCAAGTTGCATTCGAGCACGAAAAGCATTCTCCGGCAATACCGTAGTCTGGTGAAACATCAAGGCGCGACGGGCGTCGACTTACTGGAGGACAGCGACCCGTGGAAATTGGCGTCGATCTGCTACTTTATTGAGATGGCTGACGATGACGCGACGATGATAACGCGAGCAAGAGTGAAGCCGCATTGGTCATTGTTCAGTTGGGGAAATCCCAGATTCGAGGTCTGGTATGTGCTAAAGTGCGACTCCACGGACCCTTTAGTCCGTCAATGGAGGCTTCTCCAGTCGGCTTTTAGAGAGGCTCGATTCGGAGTCGTACCGGCGCTCCGCATTCGCGATGGTGATGTGTACTACGCCTTCATTGAAAATGTCTCATATCCCAAAGATTGGATACTGGATCGTGAATGCCTTTCCCAAGTTTGCAGTGACTTTCAATCCGCAGTGGACGAGCGAATGGAAGCTCAAATGTCGAAGGTGGCATCCACTTAATTGAGAAGCACAAAAAGGTGTCAAACCCAAGGGGAAGCAGTGCCATCCACCAAGATTCAACGGCGTAAACACAGCCTGCACAGCAGCCTCCGGCGCGGCCCTGAAACTACGACCAGCGAACGGACAAGTCTCACACGCTGATCCGGGGAGTGTTGCGAATGTCGGAGCGATTCCGAGTAGCTCCGGAACGAACAGTCGCCGAGTCGAACGCGTACATGAGCTGCGGAGCAGCGTCAGCAGATAGCCTTGGGTGTCAACCCAAGGTTCAAAGAAACCGGGAAAGGTTCAAAGCCGTGAAACGGCGACACATGCACGGCTCACCGCGAATTGGGTGACGGTCGCTCCGGTGGTTCAGGCCCGACGGAAGTGTCCAGGCTTTTGCTCCGCCACCTGGTTTACCCAGGGGGGTCCACGGTTGTTGCACTACCAGACGTCGCTTGACGAATGCAGGCAGTGCTGGCTGCCGAGTGACTCCGGTTTTGCGTCTTGAAGCGAAGCGTTGCTGTTTCGGCGTGTGCTTGTTTGGACGTGGAAAGCTGGGTAGTGCAAAAACCTGTTTCCACCTGGGTGAACCAGGTGGCGGGTGATTGGCTGACTCTCAATGTCTCGCCGTTGTAAGAGGACTCTGCCTGTCCAAGAACCAGTACCGTGCTGACAGCGACTGTTGTGCCTCCGGTTTTGTGGCCCAACGAGTGTTCAACGTCGCATCATTATTTAGAGTCGCGCAGAGATTGCCATCGACGAAGACGAAGTCGCCGGCCGACGACGGGCCTCTGCCAAGTCTTCCAATTATGGTCCCCTTGCCCATTGCCTTGTCGATTTGCACATCCGTCTGGGCAAACAACTTTCACCTGGGTAAGCGCACGGTCAACTACATGCTAATCGTCTGATCAGTGTTGTCGTTCGAGTTGTTGGCATTCGGCGATAGTCCAGCGGTATTCGAGGTGTGAGAGCAGCCAGGTACGGGGCAGGAGTGATTCTAGCGAGGCTGGCGGGCAGCTGGATCAGCACGTCTTTGAGCCATGCCCAGGGTTCGACGAGATTCGCTTTGCACGTGGCGATCAGCGACATCAGGATCGCCGCTCGGTGACCGGCAGGCTTGCTGCCGTTGTAGTGCTTGCAATCACAGCCAGCACATGATACGCCCGAAATGGCTTTCCCGGCACAGGTGCATGGCACCTTGGTCGTGCCGCGGACTCACCGGAAGGCTTGCGCCTTGCCGCTATTTTTTATCCACACGAACTCTCAGCGATCCCATGAACTTTTGATTCGGTCAACAGTCAGACTCTCGACGCTGGCTTTGCCTGTTCGCTTCAGGCTGATCTCTTTGTTGTCAGCTGAAGGAATGAAGGGGAATGGAACATAGACAGCTCCGTCGGCGGTGAAGATCTCAAGGCATGTTCGATCGACCAGGATGTCAATCGTATCCTTTGAGGACGCTGGCAGCCTGGTGCGGTGATCGTTGACACTCAATTCCCTTGTCGCGCCATTCAATGTCACCACGGCGCCGCGGACGTTCAGTTCGATGGTCCCATCATTCGGCGTGGCGGTCAGCTGGATGCGGCAGAGTTCGGGGCAGGGCACGGGCTGTTCGGAATTCGGAACGATCGTCTTGCTCTCCGTCAGAAGCGACTTGAACTCCGGAACCGGTGCCCAGTGAAGACGGACGCCTTCCGAGGTTGTGCGAAGAGTCAGCTCGAGGGGTACCGACATGCACTGGTTGAAGCTCATTCCAGGCGAAGGAGCCTGCAGCCAGCCGATCTGAATCCTTCGTCCATTCGGAGCGTCGCTGAATGTCTGAGCCGCGTAGAATCCGCGTCCTCGATGACCTGGAAGCTTCGGTCCATCGGGCGTAAATGTCTTCCCGTCGAACGAGCCGAGCATGTATTCGCTGTTGGCCGCAGTCAGAACCCAGCGAGTCTTCTTTGAGTCCCCGTCGACCGGGAGTTCAAAGAAGTCCGGGCATTCGAAGAAGCCATCAATGGCACTCAGAAACGTCCAGTCTTTCAGGTTCTTTGATCCAAAGAACTCGATCGTCTGCTTCGGATTTCGTTCGACATACAATGTCATGATCCACTGTTGAGAAGGCTCATGCCAGATCACTTTGGGATCACGATTGCCTCCGGTGATTTCGCGAAGCACCGGGTTCTTATCGTACTTCGTCCATGTCTTTCCGGAGTCTTTGCTGAACGCAAGCCCCTGAGTAAATCCCTGGCCCGCGGACTGCGGTCCTGTTCCACCCGCCGCCGTGTAGAAGAAAACGAGCGGCGGGACCTTGCCATCTCCGAAGCCGGAAGTGTTCTTCCAGTCGACCACCGCGGATCCGCTGAACATCGTTCCCTGATGGTCGGGATACAACGCTTCGCCGGTCTCGGTCCAGTGCGTCAGATCGGAGCTGACCGCATGTCCCCAGTGCATGTTTCCCCAGTTCCAGCCATACGGATTGTGCTGGAAGAACAAGTGCCACTGACCTTCGAAGAAGACCATTCCGTTCGGGTCATTGTTCCATCCTCGGGCCGGGGAAAAATGGAATTGCGGCCGAAGGGATTCGCGGTAAAGGTCTTTCTCCGGAGTTTTCTCGCTGAGGAAGATCGAGGACAGGGCTTTCGAATCGTCACGCATCTGATTGACCGTGATCGTCAGAGTCTTGCCGTGGAACGAGCTGACATCCAGGACGGACCACCATTCCGGGTCCGTGTCCGCCAGCTCAATTTCGAAGACTCGTTCCACATGACCATCGACGGAAACAGACACCACTTTTTTGGCGGCTCCCGTACGGACTGGCAGCACGAGCCAGCGCTTGTCGGCCACCAGTTCTCGCTGAGCATCTTTCAGCAGAGCAGGCGGCTTCGTGTTCGTGAAGACGATATGGTCGACATTGACGTGTCCCCATCCGCCCGTCACATCATCAACGATCTGGAGCTTCGCCTTTCGCCCGTCAAACTCCTTCACATCCCAGGAGAGAGGTTCGAGACGTTCGGAACCACCGGACGCCAGATTCGACCCAGCCACAGTTCGAACGACTTTGCCTTCAATCAGAAGATTCAGGCAGGTCTTGTTTTCATGCCCGCCGCCACCGATCAGGAAGGAAATGAAGTGGCGGTCGATGGTAAATTCCGGTGACGTGAGCGTTCCCGTCGAGCCGTCTCCGTTTCGAAACGAGTTGACCAGCTGCTTGCCGTGGAATCCCTCCACATGCATTTGGCCCGGCAGAGTCCCAGCGGCAGGAGCATCTCCGAACGCATCACCGGTCGCCACCCACGTGCCGTAGTCTTTGCCTTCGAAGTCAGCAAACTCAACGTCCTGAGCAACAGCGGAACGAAAACCAAAAATGACGATACAGCACAGCATCAACGTGCGGAGGGAGATCATGGCGTGGATTTCCTGCGTGGGAAGAATGAGACAGGAAGGAATCTTAGTTCCTCGCAACGTCCCACGCGAGCACGTGTTGACGGCTGGGAACCTGCATTGCACCACAGCGTCTCGTGCCCCAATCGCTGAGATGTCACCAAAAGCAGGATCTTTCCCGATGACGCCCCGTTCAGATTGCTGGTTTCCTCGGGCGGTACTTCAGCAGTTTCAAAAGCGTATCGCCATATTCCTGTGCCCGTGCTCCAGTTCCATTCGACCATTCGCGGCAGCCGAAGATGCATTCCTCACAGGCCCTCGCAAGCGACGGATACACAAGAAAATTGGCATCAAGATCATAGAGCACCTTGAACGCGATTGCTCGGAGGCTCATGACACCAGGAGAAACCGGCACTTCCGCGGCGGATGCCACCTGAACCAGATGATCGATTACAAATATGGTGTACGGTGTCAGGAGGTAATTATCAAAGAGTCGGATCGCACAGAATGCGACGCCGATATTCGTGCTATGGAACAGCCGGCCAAAACGCCTTGTCATGGCAAATGATTCGTCACCGGCACTCTCAAGACATCGCGCGAACGCCAATCCGGCCCCCTGAACACCCTGGGACTGGAGTGATTCTCTTTCGTTGAATGGAGTTTGAGACCAATGCAACAGAGCGGCATATGCGGCATCAGCGAGAGCGTCGGAAGTGCCCTCAAAGCCATTGGAAAAGTTCGCCCGGCGCCACCATTCTGAAAGGTCAGGATCGCTCAGCGATGCGGAGCGTCTCGCAAACTCGTCTGCCGAGAATTTCACAATCGCGACCCCTTCTTGCCACGGACGTTTAGTGGGCCTGAGCTGGGACGCGACGGTACATCAAGTCGCTTCTCGCCACATACTTCACACCGGACTTCACGATGCTGCCTTCGTGAATGATCGGATGCTGAAACAGGAGCGCCATCCCGGTTTCAGGCTGGATGGCAACTTCCGGGTTCGTCAAAAACGTTGTCGCTCCGCCGGAAAATCCCTCATTCAGATAGACAAGGAACGAGTAGAAACTTTGCTCATCGTCATTTCGCACAAACGCGCCATCCGCATGCGGCGCGAAACGCATGCCTGGCTTGTAGCGATAGCAGCGAAACATCTCATTGGCACCGACGAGCGTCATTCCATGAATCTCAGCCGGAGCCTGCGAACGCACCCGTTCAAACAGCAGATCGGCGAGCGCCTGATCCTCAAAGATCACGCGATCATTGTTGCGAACATCGCGATTGACGCGTGCTCCGGAAACGGTGTTGATCGTCGCAACCTCCGGATGCAGCGACTCAATGCGCTGAATGAGTGACTCACATTCGGCGGATGACAGGACGTTCCGAACTGTCAGGATGTATGGCTTTGTGGAATCTACGTCGTCCATCTGGCAAGTGTCTCCCGGATTCCGTCTTCACAACCTCGCCCCTGCTACAGCGTTGATCATCGAGGATTCCAATTCAAATGACAACGATTTACCCGGCCGAGTTCGGCTCACACCGGTGCTACTCGAGTTCGCCATCCGGCTCTTGTGTCGTGGGGACAACCGGCGATTTTGAAGAAAATGCGGAGCGCCAGACACGATGGCAGGTCACGATGACCAGCAGTCGAAAGAACTCGTTCAGCACTTTCATCTTCACACTGCCTCATGAAACGAAGGGCAGAGCCGTTGACTTCCGAGAATTGCCGTCAGTAGCATCCGGTTCCTCACCACCACAATTCCAGCAAAAGACTTTGGGCCAGAAGTCTGTTCGGTGACCTGCACGTCAAACCGGCGCTGGTTGATCATTGTCCGTCGTTCCATCCGCAGAAGGAGTACGGGGCATGAGCCCGGGGTGTCCTGATCCAAAATCGCATCTGGCCGTACCGTCCCTTCAGGTTTCGCGACTGGACCGAGTCGTGACGATGCTCAGCGTCTGCCTGATTGGTGCATCATCGTTTCTTTTCTGCATGATCATTGCCTGGCTTGGCGATCCTCGACCGTCGGGACAAGGAATCTCGCCAACGCCTCAGTTTGAACGCATCCTTACTTCCGGCGAAGAAGCGCTGCCGCCTCAGCCTGGCGTGATTGAGGCTCCGGATGAAATTGATGAATCAAGTCCGCCAAATGAACAGGTCTTTTCATTTCTGCCAGCCGACCGACTCTTCGAAGCCGGACTGGCTATTCCGACCGCACTGATGTTCGATTCCATGCCTGAAGAGCCTGGACGGCCACGTTCCGGGTTTCCGACGGAAGTGGAAGGGAATGGAAACAGTCCGATTGGCGGAGGCAAACGTCGCGTCACCCGGACCTGGCAGATTGAGCTGGGATGTGACAACCTCGCTGATTACCAGCGACAGCTCGGTCAGCTGGGGATTGATGTGTCTGCCCAATCTACTGATGGGTCGGTGGCAACTCTCTGTTTCGACGCGGACGGCAAAATGACGGTTTCGCGTCAAACGCTGGAGCAGGCGGCTGACGACACGCGGTTTGCCATGGCAGAAGGCCGCGACACCCCTCTCGGCCGCGCGAATGAGGCGTTGTTTCAGCAGGCCGGCATCGATTTGCAGGGTGCAGAATTTGTCCACCACCTTTCTGGCGACGCCGAGCGGCAACTGGAGCGGCTGGAGCAGGAGGCTGCTGGCCAAAATGACGTTCGGAACATCCTTCGGACAGAATTTTCCGTCCGTCCTGCAGATGGACGATATGAGTTCTTTGTCACTGAACAGATCATTCGCTAAAAGAAGTGATCATTGAAATTCTGGATTGGCCCTTTGGACCCCGAAGACGGGTCCTGAGGAACTCTTTTGGGATTGGGTATGTCGACCGCAGGAACAAGCCGCCGAGGAATGAACGCCCGTGCGCCGCACATCAAACTGACGAAGTATGATGTTGCCGTTTCCATCCTTCAGACATCAGCGCTCTGTGCGGGCCTCACGTTTATCGTGATGCTGTTTATTTGGCTGTCCAATTTGTTGCCGGCACCCGTTTCACGCAAAGTGGAACTGATGCCTGCCGGTGACGGTGGCTGGGAAGACGGCACTCCGGATGCGACGCCGAAAGTCGAATCACCGGAAGACGCAACGGTTGACCCTTCCATGTCCAACGAAGAAACGGACGTGACTCAGCTGGAAGAAGTGGTCGAGCAGGTCGTTGAAGTTGCCGAAAATGCCTCAACGATCGTAGCCCCCAATGAGTCGACTCAGAATCAGACGTCCGGCATCCCGGGAAGTGCCGATGGCACCGGCGGGCGACCACTCGGCAGTGGCGGGCCGGGTCGAGGTGGTGCGAAGCGTGAAAATGGATGGATTGTCGAGTTCGCGGACAAAGGGGACCTCGACAGCTACGCCGCTCAGCTGGACTTTTTTGGCATTGAACTGGGACTGTTGATCAAGGAAGAAAGCCGGCTGATTTACGTCAGCAATCTGAGCAAGCCAAGACCGGATACTCGTGAAGTGCGAAACGGCGATGGCGAA
This sequence comes from Planctomycetaceae bacterium, assembly GCA_046349695.1. GTDB lineage: Bacteria > Planctomycetota > Planctomycetia > Planctomycetales > Planctomycetaceae > SXXK01. The sequence goes on from JAXMBV010000010.1 coordinate 166,258, forward strand.
AAGAGACTGTGGATGAACTGGCAGGACGGCAGCCAGGAGCGAGTGAAAGCTGACATGGAACTGATCAAGAAAGCCGGGCTGGACGGATCGAAAGGAGTGATCATCCATTTTTATCCGGCAAAGACCGAACAGCAGATGGCACAGCTGGAGGTCGATTATCAGAATCAGCAGCCATCCGCGATACGTCGAACCAACTTCGGCGTTCGAAAGCAGGGAAGCGGATATGAGTTTGTAGTAACGAAACAGGTTTTGAAATAACTCGCCTGTTCGCGAAACCAGCGAATCAATGGGATTCGCGTTGCGACTGGTCAGTCTGTCTTTCGGTCCCTGAGTTTGAATCAGGTTGGAATCTCTTATGATGAGGTTTGATGATATCGTCCGAATCACTGGCATGCTGGCTCAGGATGCTGCGGCAGCAGCTCCGGCTGCCGGTCCATCCACCTTCATGAAGATCGTTGAAAACTCGATCTGGATTGGAATCGCGGTGTGTGCTGCGGGTGGCATGTATGCTGGTTTGCTGCTGATGCGTCGTATCAGCCAGAAGCGGTTCCCCGGAATCGCTTCTGAAAAGGCCTTCCTGAACGAAGTGGGCGAATGTCTGGATCGGCAGGATTTTGACGGAGCGATGCAGCTCTGTGACACCCCGGCAGTCTGGAACAAAGCGCTCGCTCAGCTTGCATTGCTGGCCCTGCAGACTCGAAATGAGCCCATGAAGAAGATTCGGCAGATCGTGGGCGAACGATTCGAGCGAGACATCCTCGGAAGTCTCGACCGAATGAACTCCTGGGTCGGAACAAGTATTAAGACGGCTCCGCAGCTGGGGCTTCTGGGTACCGTTCTGGGGATGATCAACGCGTTTGCAAAAATCGCCGGTGCGGCGGCGACGGGGGTGGACCCGAAAGAACTGTCGGCTGACATTTCGTTTGCACTGTGGACGACCGCTGCCGGAATGGCAATTTCGATTCCGCTGATCGTTCTTCAGGGATCTGCTCAGAACAGCATCAAGCAGCTTCAGGAGAACATTGACGAAGGTACCGGCGAATTTCTGGATGACCTGGCTGCAGCAAAGGCCCGTGGTGGCCAATAGTCTTCTGGCCCTCGGTGGCTGCAAGTTGCCTGACCGACTTTCCGGCAGGATTCGCGTGGTTCTTTGCGTCACACAGACAATGCTGATTGGTGTGTAATGGCCGCTCAAGATGATGATGCACCGTATGTCAGGAAAGTCCGCCCGACGGAAGACGCGGATATCGACATCACTCCGATGATTGACGTGACATTTCAGCTGCTGATCTTCTTCATGGTGACTTCCACTATGCAGGGCAATCCGCCAGCGATTGTGCCGCGGTCTGTGTCCGGTGGTGCAACCGAAATGACCAAGATTGCAATCAAGCTTGTGATCAGGGCACCGGTGGATTCCAACACCGACCCGGTGATGGAGATTGACAAGAAGCCAATCACGCTGGAAGAACTTCGTGCTCGCCTCAATGAAGAGGCCGGGGCGAATCCCAATGGGATTGATCTGATGATTATGGGCGACAAGGATGTCCCTAATCGCTTCACGGGTGAAATTGAAACAATGATCTCCGAGATTCCGAATATCGGATTCCATTACGCTGTTCAGGATCGACGTGAATAACCATTATGGCAGCGTCTGATATGAATGATCTGACGGACAAAAGACTCGGCGAATTCCACCTTCTGCGCAAGCTTGGCAGTGGTGGCATGGCTGAAGTATTCCTCGCTGAACAGACGAGCCTGCAGCGTTATGTCGCTGTCAAGGTGATGAAGCCGTCGCTGATGGCTCACTCCGGACAGGACATGCTTCAGAGATTCAAGCAGGAAGCCATGATGGCTGCCGGCCTGAATCATCCCAACATCGTCCAGGTGTACACCATTGGTCAGGAAGGCGACCTCCACTACATCGCCCAGGAATTTGTTCAGGGCAAAGACCTGGCGTCAATCATCAAGGAACGTGGTAACCCCGATCTTGCTTCCGCCTTTCATGTGATGAAGCAGGTTGCGGCTGCTCTTAAAGCCGCAGGTCAGGCGGGAATCGTTCATCGTGACATCAAGCCGGAAAATATCCTCGTCACGAAAAAGGGCGAGGTCAAAGTGGCGGACTTCGGTCTTGCCCAGCTGGGTGAATCGGGCACCGAAAAAGACGGTGTTACGATGGGCACGCCTCTGTACATGAGCCCTGAACAGGTGAGCGGGCGCGAGCTTGATCCTCGATCCGACGTGTACTCATTCGGTGTCACGTGCTACCAGCTTCTCTGCGGCGAAACTCCGTTCAAGGGAGCGACTCCGGTTCAGATTGCGATGCAGCATCTGAAGAACCCGCCACCGAACCTGAAGAAGAAGAACCCGGCGCTGCCCGATATCGTTTGCCGCGTTGTCCATCGAATGATGGCGAAGCGACGAAACCTGAGGTATCAGTCTGCCGACGAAGTCCTGGAAGATATCAAGAAGCTGATCGTTGCAAACAAGCAGGGGCGATCTCTCGATCTCGTGCGACTTCCGCGACTTGAAGAGCTGGAGAAGCTGGCCGAGGAAGAACGTCAGAAGCAGATCAAGCTGACTGGCAGCCTGCCTCCGGAACTGGTGGAAGACAGTCTCGAAATGCAGCCGGACGCACCGGTCCATCAGACGAGTGTGATGGCCAGTCGATGGGCAGAATCTCAGGCGGTGAACAACGACTTCGAAGAAGTTGAAGTCGTTGATGCGGAACCTGTGGCGGTGGCTTCCGCAAGTGAAGATGATGACGATCCCCCACCGCGCAGGCCACGAATTTCCGATAGTGCGTCGATCGATCTGACGCCAGCCGTGGACGTGACGTTCCAGCTGCTGATTTTTTTCATGGTGACGGCATCTTTCAGCATGCAGAAGGCATTTGATGTCCCCCCGGCAAAGAAGACCGATGGCGTGTCCACTCAGGTCCAGGTCGAACAGGACGAATCCAGCGCTGCGGTCAAAGTCCTGATCGAAGCGGACAACACGATGTATGTGGACGAAACGAAAAAGGCCACAACATATCGCGAAATACTCGACCTCCTGAAAGCAGAAAAAAACTTGAGTGCCGAAACCACTGATGTAGAACTGGAGCTGCATCCGGATTCAACTCATGAAGCTCGAGTCATTGTGATTGATGCTGCTGCACAGGCAGGTTTTACTCGAGTCAAGAATAAGATCGTTGAAGACTAACACCTGGCTGCACCAGGCGAAGAAAACAAATCCAACCGACAGGTTTAGCAGATAACTGGAAGAAACTGTGGCTGCTGCAAAGAACGACGACGAAAAAAATGATGCCGCCAGGGATGCACTTTCGGCAAAGGCTCGCCAGCAGTTGAAGCGAGGACGTCTGGGCTCGCTGAGTGACAAGCTGACGGGCGGTCCGGAACGTCCGGGCGAACAGAAGATCGGCCGGTCTCCCCTCGTCCTGCTGCTGACGGGAACGACGATCGGCGCAATTGTCCTGGCAGCCATCTTCTGGGTGATCAATGCCAGGAATCAGGAAGATCGTCTCTTCAAAGAAGCCAACGCTTCGCTGGAGCAGCAGAAATATCTTGATGCCGAAGTGCAGTTTTCCAGGTTCCTCCAGAACTACCCGAAGACACAGAACAGCCCGGCAGCAAAGATTGGCCTGCATCGATCCAGGGTGGAAAAGCTGATTTTTACGAACACTCCTGATGTCATCAAAGGCATGCAGGAGATGCAGACCATGATCACGGAATGCGGAGAACTTCCGGGATTCGACGCCGTCAAAGACAACATGCGCCGGTATGCCGACCGACTCGCTTACGCGGGTGCGATTGTTGCTGAAGTTGCGGCGTCCGCTGAAGCTCTGGAAGTCAGTCGCAAAGCGGTTGATCTTCTGCGTCGGTACTCCGGCGAAGCAGGCATCCCAACGTCCCGTGAACAGTTCCTGCTGGAACGTCAGCGTATCGCTGAAGGCGCGATTGCCAAGAAGCTGGATTTCAAGAGCACACTCGACCAGATCAAAGCACTCCTGGAAAAAGGCGACACGATCGAAGCAGTTGCCGTTCGCCAGGCACTGATCGACAAGTACTCCAGCCTGAAGGACGACAAAGACGTTCAGAAGATGCTGACTGACATTCTGAATCGCGAAAAGGAATTTGTCGTACGCACGGAACTGGGACGCGATGGATTAAAGGCGGAAGCGGCGGCAGAGCCACTTCCGTCTCAGTCGCTTGCTCTCCGAACGCAGGCAGCGTCAGACTTCGTTTCACAAGGCCGATTCGTGTACGCCATCGGACTCGACAGTTGTTTCTCACTGGACGCAGACACCGGTGATCCTCGCTGGAAGAGAACCATCGGTGTGGATTCTCCGTTTGCTCCGGTGGTCGTGAAGGGATCCGAAACCGGAATTCTTGTCTATTCGACTCTGGCAGAAGAACTGCAGCTGCTTGCAGAGGCGGATGGTCACATCGTTTGGCGTCAATCGCTTGAGTCTCGGCCAACAGCCGCACCGTTGATTGTCTCCGACACGATTTATGTCACGACCGAGGCCAACGAACTCTGGCAGATCGCAAGTGTCAACGGGCGTGCTCAGGCCAAACTTAAGTTCTCGCAGCCCGTCTATGGTCCGCCAGCACTTTCCAGTGACTCAACCAAAATGGTACTTCCGGGAGATCAGACGCTCGTTTACACGATCAGCCTGAATCCATTTTCCTGCCTTGCGGTGTCTCATATCCCGCATCGCACAGGAAGCATTGGTGCTCCGATGCTTTCGGCCGGCCGTTATTTTCTCATGGTCGACAACGACACGGCCGCAAAAGCACGCGTGCAGACTCTGCAGCAGGAAGCAGACGGCAGCCTGACAATCGTGGCTTCAGACTCCGTGGATGGACAGGTGCATGACCCGTGTCTGCTGCGAGGTTATGAACTGTTTGTTCCTTCGACGCCGCAGCGAGTCACCGCGTTTCGAGTTGGTGATGATCCGGGTCAGCAGCCGCTTTCTCTGGTAGGAGCAAATCAGCTTGAAGAAGGCACTCAGACGGACATGTTTCTGCTGGCAGGACCAGGCGGGCAGGTCTGGCTGGCGGGCCGGGACCTTCGCAGGCTCCAGACAAAAACGAACAACGTCGAACTGGACACGGCGACAACAGCGGAAGGTTTTCACGTTCGCCCGATCCAGCTGATCGATGAATCCGTCTTCCTGACCACTCGTTCTCAACAGGCGGATCTGGCCTCCACATTCTTCACTCGCACTGACCGTGAACAGATGCGAGGCATCTGGAGAACAGTGCTGGGATCACGAATCGTTGCAATGACACCCGCGACCGGCGGTGAATCACTGCTGGCCCTGACCGATTATGGTGAATCGTATCGAATCCCTCTGGCGAATCTGGGCAAGGCCGGTTTTGTCCTGGATACCGTCAGTCAGTTTCGACTTCCGGAGAAACTGTCTTCGTCAATCGAAGGACTTGTGCTGAGCGATGGTCGTCCGGCAGCCTGGTGCGGCACTCCTGAACCATCCATGTGGACCTTTACGACCACTGGACAGCTGGAACGACGCTGGACCCTTCCGGATCCGCCACAGGTTGCTCCTGCAGTAATTGACGCGGGTGCGGTCTTCGCAATGCCCGGTCGCCTGCACCTTTCCGGAATGGCCGGTGGCAAGACGGCCGAAGATTATCGATTGACTCAGACCAGCGGCGATGTTCAGCCATGGAAGTGTGTCGTAGCACTGTCGGGCACACAGGTTCTTGGCATTACGTCACAGAATGAATTTATTCGTGTCGAGTATCGTCCGACGCCAAAGCCGCAGCTGGCAGAGATCAGCGTGACGAAGGTTCCACAGATTGTGGAAATTCCTCCCGCGGTCGCTGATGGATTTTTGTTTGTCGCGACGGCTGACGGAAAACTTCTGCTGATGCAGGCATCCACGCTGGAGATTCTTGCTGAGAAGGAACTGGGCGGCGTTGCGACGGCGACTCCCAAAGTGGCTGGCGGCTTCGTGTTCGTGGAAGTGGGTGGTCAGCAGGCAAAAGTCTTCCGCATCGAGGAGTCTCTGCCGGACGCCGGGTCACTGCCGCTCGAAGGATTCGCTCTGGCTGGTAATCCGGTCGCGGTTGAGGGCGGCATTATCGTGGCACGAACCGACGGATTGCTGACTCGCCTGAACACGGATGGTGCTCCGGCTAATACCCAGCTCCGACTTGGGCAGGCAATCCAGTCCGGAATTCGACAGGTCAATGGTCAGCTCGTTGTGGTCGGCTTCGACGGCAGTCTTTATTCCGTCAACCCGTCTCTCGCCCGATAACTTCAGGTTCCAGACCTGAAAGATGAGATCTATGAGGACCGTAATCAAACAACAGTTGAACTCTGGATTCAGAGTGGCTGTTCTGCTTCTGTTCATGGCGGCCAGTGGCCGGCCATTGATGGCAGATGAAAAAGTACAGCGACCAACGCTTCCGAAGCTCACGGATTTGCAGCTGCCGTCCGCCGAGGCATTGCTGCGCGCGGATGTGGACGACAAGGAATTCGACTGGGTCGTGCTGAAGGCGCCGGCTGCGGCCGATCGGCTTTGTCTTGTTGTCGTCCCGATTTATCCTCGCCCGGATACGCTGAAGAAAATGGCTGAGGACTACAAGAAGGTCGAAGCGTCGCGACCACAGAACCAGAAGGAACGTGAGTTTCGTGCCAATCGCCTGAAATCACTGCAGCGACTTCTGGTCAAGGTTCCTGGTGACCTGAACGACTACGGAATTCCCGTCGACCAGATCGATGAGATTATCTTCTTCGAAGACCTGATGCTGCAGCGAGTCGACCAGCTGCTGGAAGCGGGCGACTTTCGAACGTCGTATGAACTGTTGCTGCGAGTTGAGACAGAAATTCCGAACTGGGAAAAGTCGACACCGCGATTCGAACGACTGCTGCTTGTGGAAGCCGCAGAACGAGCTAAGGCAGGTGAAACCTACGCTGCTCTGGCATTGCTGGATGAAGTGACGGCCCGAAACAAGGACAGCGTTCAGCTGCCATCAGAACTGACTCGAATCGTCGGGCCAATGATTGATGATGCCATCACGAAGGAAGATTATCGCAAGGTTCGCTATCTGCTGACTCGAGTTCAGAAGATCGTGCAGAATCATGAACTGGTTGGGGCAACTCAGAATCGACTACAGGGTCAAAGCGTGTCACTGCTGGGCCAGGCAGGTGAAAAATCAAAGGCACGCGACTTTGCAACGGCCGCAGAACTTGCCCGCCGTGCAGAAGCGATCTGGCCAACCACGGGCAATTCACGGGCTGCTTTCACTCAGTACTTTTCACGCCACCAGGTGCTGCGAGTCGGCACAAACGATTTCGAAGGCCCATCGGTTTATCCGTCTGTCCTTGAACATCTGGAACGTCATCGTGAACTGGAAGAAGTAAGTCTGTTCGAACCTTCGTCAGCGGATGAAATCACCTATTTCCGTTCCAGCTTTTTTGAAGTCTGGGATCCGGCCGATCTGGGTCGGGAAGTTCTCTTCACGCTGCGTGAAACTCGGCCAGGCTGGCAGTCACAGCCTCTGCTGTCAGCCAATCAGATTGCCGATGCTCTCGCCGACCGAATCAATCCGAACAGCCCGTTTTACAGTCCTCGAGTTGCTTCGTTCGTGAAGGAAGTTTCTGTTCGTTCTCCCTCCCAGCTGCGCATCCGATTTACTCGTGTTCCACTCAGTATTGAGTCGCTGCTGAGATTCCCGGCCACTGGTCGCCCATTGACAGCGGATGCTTCCGGTTCCGATTCATCGGCCGACGCAACCGCATCAACTCATGACACGACTGTCGTTTCGACTCGATTTCGACGAGTGAAATCGGATTCGACGGGGCATACATGGCTCCGACAGATTCCTGAGCCGGATGGATTTGATTCGAGCAAGTATCACATCGCGGAAGTTCAGGAACATCGATTTGCGGATCGCTCCAACATGTTCCAGGCGCTGATCCGGGGAGATGTGGACTATGTGCCTCACCTGATGCCGTGGGAAGTGGATGCGTTCAAGTCATCCTCTGCGTTTCAGGTGCGGAAGTATGCATTGCCGCAGACGCATGTCCTGGTCTTCAACCCCATGTCGGATCGTGTCAACAATGCACAGGTTCGGCGTTCACTGTCATTTGCAGTGAATCGTGAAGGCCTTTTGAAATCGACCGTTCTTCGCAGTGAGGAACTGACGTATGGTCGCCCGACGAGTGCCGCGTGGCATCTGACCAGTTACGCGACGGAGCCACGGCAGGAGCCGCCTCGCTTCAATCTTCGCCTGGCCTATGCTCTCCGTTTCGCCGCAGAACGTCAGCTGCAGATTGCCGAGCTGATGAAGCTGCTGGAGGCAGCGAAAGCGGAAGCAAAGAAGAACAAGACCACGATCGATGAAGAGAAGTTCCGCAAGGACACCAAGGTCGATTACATCAAACTTCCGCGGCTCCGCTTCGTCGTTGCTCCGGATCCGGTCGCCCGCGCTGCCGCAGAGCGAATGTTGATCTACTGGCAGAGAATTGGATTCGAAATTGACATCATTCAGGGGGACCAGACTGGCAATCCGCTGCCGGATACGGAATGGGACTTCTGTTACCGGATCGTCCGCATGGAAGAACCGCTGCTGGAACTCTGGCCGCTGCTTTCGAACGATACAAACCTGAATGTCGAACGACTCATTGCGTTTCCGGACTGGATGCGTCAGGAGATCGTTGGTCTCGACTACGCCACCAGCTTCCCTGATGCTCAGGATAAGCTCTTCACGATTCACAATCACATCGCCGCTCAGGCATTCATCATTCCACTCTGGGAAGTTGATGACTACGGAGTGTTCCGCAGGAACATCTCCGGAGTGCCTGAGCAGCTGATGTCGACGTATCAAAATATTGAACGATGGATGATCCGCCCATGATTCGTGGTCGATTCCTTATTGCGGTGTTGTGTCTGGCGTCTGCCGCGACCGCCTGTGTGCTCAGCGCTCAGGAACCGGCCGCGGCACCAGCAGCGGGAACGGCCGGAACGGCGCCCGCACAGCAGCCGACATCCGCGGCGCCAGCTCAGGCCACCAGCGGCGATCAACCCGCTGCTGCACCGGCCGCGGCACCAGCGGCAACAACAACACCAGCTACGTCGGGAACTGCCGCAGCAGGAACCGCAGCCTCCGCAGCGAAACAGATTCCGCTCCCTGACAGGCCGTACCGCGTCAACGTTCAGATTGGTTTTCGCGGACCGATGACCGCGATGGCTTCGTTCCGAAAGAAAACCGTCGCTGCCATTCGAAGTGGCTTCACCCGCATGTATGGCCCCATGTGGGATGCGACAGTGGAAGATTCCGCCTGGTTCGTCCCGGCAGACCGCTGGCGCATGGAGAGAATGACGGTTGAGAACCTGGCTCGTTATACGGATGACACGACCGATAAGGTGATTCTGATTGCTATCGAAGATCTGGAAGCCGGCTATCAGGTCTCCTGTCGTGAGTTCGATATCAAGGTTCAGGAATATTCGCCGGTACTGACGGAGAAAGTCGGAACTGCGTCGGGAGTGTCAGACAAGGCCTGCCAGCTCGCTCGTGACTCGTTCCGTCCGTTTCTGCTGTTCTCCAATCTGGGTGTCGACAAGTCCAAAGGCGAACTCGAATTCCTGCTTCAGGCCGGCAATCTGATTCCTCCCGACCCATCAGCAGCTCAGATCGCTGAAGGCGATGTGCTTCGAACGTTCCTGCGACAGATGGATCGTCGCGATCCGAAGAAAGTCAAGATCCTCCAGAGGCTGGACCTGTGCTACATCCGAGTCACAGCGTTTAACGAAGTCCTGGGAACGGCCGAACTGAAGGACGAAGATGCCGGGGTGACGGTCGAAGGTGCAACAACAACACCCAGCGCCTCGTTCACAGACAGCGGACATGTCCGAGGACTTCTGCTGTCACACGGCCCGGTTCCTTTTGGAGGCAAGTCTCGCAACCTGCAGCAGATTGGACTCCGACAGAGACCCGTCGCGACCAGGAGCCGTGTGAGGATGGTGCTGCAGAATCGCGAGGATCGTCCTTTGATCTGTGCGCGAGTGGATGTCGTTCAGAAGTTGCGGCAGACGGATGTCAATGAACTCCCGCCGCGACGAGTTCTGACGGGCCGCGATGGCGACCTCCACCTTGAAGTGGATCCAAAGAATCCCACATTCTGGCTGTATGTTTACAGCGGCAGCATTCTGCTGGCGCGAGTCCCTTACGCTCCTGGCCTGATTCCGGAAGAAGTGATGAAGCTGCCGGACGATTCCATTCGCCTAGGAGTCGAAGGAGAACTCAGCCTGATGCGCGATGAACTCGTCGACATGGTGGCTGAAAAGGCGGTCTATATGAGCATCGCGAAGAAGGCATCAGAAGCCAAAGATGTCCAGGGATTCCGACAGGTCGTCGGACAGCTTTCAGAACTGCCGGGCAAGGAGTACTTTCAGCTTCTCCTGAACGAAGCTCGAGCACCGGCCGTAGAGAAGGCTGGCCGCACAAAGAATGCTGGTGCAAAGCGACGCATTGAGCAGTTGTGCACAAAGATGGGTGATTCGATCACGACGTTCTTTTCGTCAGAACGAATTTTGAAAGACGCGACAGAGTTATCGAAGCTCCGCGAATCCATGGGACTTCCTCCGGAGGACGAGGAAGAAAAGAAATAATGGCGATCACGATTCATTGTGACAACTGCGGCCGGCAGACTCGCGTTGCCGATGACCTTGCCGGAAAACGGGTGAAGTGTCCCGGTTGCAAAGAACCCGTGACAGTCACAGATCGAGCGACCCGCGCACAGGTGACGCCGCCATCTCCAGGCAAAGCATCGTCCGAAAGATCAGCTTCGGCAAAGCCCATTCACAAGCCGTTTGCGAATATCGCTGATGAACCGGACGGTGATCCCACAACGGAACTTGCGAATCCGACTTATGACACCTACACGATGGATGACTCCACTCGGGCATCCAACCCGGGACGGATTCGAGTTCAACTGCTCAAGTACTGGACGTCGTATCCGTTCTGGCCAACCATCTGGCTCGTGGGAACACTCCTGTCTCTGGCTCTGCTCCCGCTGACAAAAGTCGCTGTCACCGGTGTTGTGATCTGCGGATGTCTGCTTGTCCTTTACTGGACTCGAGTGAGAGAACATTTCATCCACGGATGTGCTCTGCCTGCCATCGTCCTGAATCCGACAGAAGGATTGATTGCCGTCAGTACCGATCTGTCGACCGGCGAAGGGGAATTTCCCGCCGTCAAAATCATGCAGCAGCCTCTTCATCGCATGACTGGCGGGCCACCCAGAATGGGCCAGAGAATTGTCGCAGTGGCGGTGTACGAACAGGATCCAAATCAATCGGACTACTGGGCCAATTTTCACCCCAGACTTGTCGCCTGCGCAACCACAAACACAAAAGCGATCGAAGAGTCACGGCAGACCATTTCGGAAGACGACTGGCAGGAACTGGAACAGATGCTGACTCGGGTCAGGTCACGTCAGCCAGGGCTGTACCGCCTCTGGGAACTGTAAGGCACCGCAATCACGGCAGGGAGCAGTCCGCTGGCTTCGTCGATTCCTGAATCACTGGAAGTGCTTTACGAGGACAATCATCTGCTGATTGTCAACAAGCCAGCTTCAATCGCGACGATGGGCACATCGGCTGAAGAGACATCGGTCCTCGATATCGCCAAAACGTACATCGGACGCAAATACAACAAACCCGGCAGCGTGTACCTGGGTGTGGTTAGTCGGCTCGATTCCCTTGTCACCGGCGCACTGGTGTTTGCCCGAACGTCCAAGGCCGCGGCAAGACTGGCGGAGCAGTTTCGAGAACACACGGTGTCGAAGATCTACTGGGCACTTGTTTACGGACAGCCCGACGGACGGCAGGGACAGCTGGAACACTGGCTCTGGCGTGATGACCCGGCACGGCGAACGCGCGTTGCGAACCGACAGCGGCCCGAGACTCAGCAGGCCACACTTCAGTGGACACTGCTGGCGACTGATTCAAACGTCTCGCTGCTTGAGGTTCAGCTGGAGACCGGGCGAAAGCACCAGATCCGCGCCCAGCTCTCTCATATTGGTCTGCCGATTCTTGGTGATGCCCGATATGACAGCCGACATTCCTTCCCCAATGGCATCGCGCTCCATTCGGTGTCTCTTTCACTGACTCACCCCGTTACCAAACAGATAATCTCTGTGCATGCTCCTCTGCCGCGAAGCTGGAAACGCTGGGAAGGGTTATGGCAGGAGCCTTGCAGACGCTTTACTTCTCGCTGAAGATCAGCACCCTGAAGACGCAACTCGTCCGCCATCGCAAAATTCCAACGTTCGCAGAATGATCCCCAGTGACTGAAGCCACCTATCGACGACCGCCAGAAGACATCCTGCAGATCCTGGATGCAGAACCGCTGCCATCGGTATCGATCAGCCCCGACCGTCGATTCCTGCTGCTGGTGGATCGCAGGATCTATCCCCCCGTGGCAGAACTCGCCGCGCCGCTTCTGAAGCTTGCCGGTCTGCGAATCAATCCGGAGACCAGCGGACCGCACCTCGCACCACGCTATTGCGGGCTTCAGCTTCTGGAGACTGCAACTCGGAAGGTAACGCCGATCTCGCTTCCTGAAGACTGCCGAATCACGCTTTGTGGCTGGTCTCCCAACGGTCGCCACTACGCCTTTACGCTGACTCACGCCGACCATATTTCGCTCCATGTCCTGGACACCGAGACTTTCCTGGCAAAACAGGTCACGAACATCCCGGTGAGCGCGGCCTATGCTGTACCTGTTCACTGGCTGCCGGATTCAGCACATCTTTTGGTTCTGACCGTTCCGGCAGACCGCGGGCCGATGCCTGAGAAGCCAACAACGCCGATGGGGCCAGTCATTGAAGAAGCGGTTGGTGCTTCCGGCCCCGTGCGAACCTATCCGGACATGCTGCAAAGTCCTCACGACGCCGAACTGTTTGAATACTTCTGTCGATCGCAGCTGACAATCATCAATGTTCAGTCCGGAGATGCGAAGGCGATTGGCGAGCCTCAGATTTTTGCGTCGGTTGATGAGTCACCCGACGGGAAACTGCTGCTTGTCGTCAGACACGAGCGTCCATGGTCGTATACGCTCCCTGTGACCAGATTTCCCCGGCGTACGGAAGTCTGGGATCGGAATGGAGACCTGGTTCACACGCTTCATGTTGCTCCGCTGCAGGACGCGATTCCGATTGAAGGAGTTCCGTTGGGACCGCGTTTCGCAAACTGGCGGCCAACCGAACCTGCCACACTGGCCTGGCTCGAAGCTCTTGATGGTGGTGATCCCAAACGGCCTGCCGACTTCCGCGACGCGTTTTTCTCGCAGACCGCTCCGTTCGATCAGCCACCGCGAGAACTCATTCGAATCCAGCAGCGATGCACCGGACTCACATGGGGTGCAGAGTCGGGGATGGCACTGATTCGCGATTATGATCGTGATCGACGCTGGACACGAACTCTGCTGTTTCATGCCGACGATCCGACAGTCGCCCCGCAGGTACTGTGGGAGCGGTCCGTCAACGATCGCTACGGAGATCCCGGATCTCCAATGACGAAGCCTTTGCCAAACGGCCGACGTGTTCTCTGGCAGTACGGCGACTGGATTTTTCTTGAGAGCACGGGCGCAACGCCGAAAGGGGACCGCCCGTTTCTCAGCCGATTCAACCTTCAAACACGCCAGTCGGAAAGACTCTTCACGTGCGATGAGGATCGCTACGAATCCGTCATCGCGCTGCTGTCAGACGACGGAACTCGCTTTCTGACGCAGCATGAAACGCCTTTGATTCCGCCGAATTACTTCATTCGAAGCAGCGGAGGCGAACGCACGGCCCTGACACAGTTTCCGGACCCTATGCCGCAGCTTCGAAACATCCGCAAGGAGATTGTGACGTGTGAGCGTGATGACGGCGTGGCGATTTCCTTCACGCTGTATCTGCCCACGAATTTTGTCCCAGGCCAGCCGCGTCCAACAGTACTCTGGGCTTACCCTCGTGAGTTCAACGACAGTCAGACGGCCGGACAGATTTCCGGATCCACGAATCACTTCACAGTCTTCGGAGGCATCTCACATCTGTTCCTGCTGACTCGCGGATACGTTGTTCTGGATGATGTCACGATGCCGGTCGTTGGTGACCCGGAAACAGCCAACAACACGTTCATCCCGCAGATTGTTTCCAGTGCGAAAGCCGCGATCGATAAAGCAGTCGAACTCGGTTTCACAGACCGAAATCGAGTTGGGATCGGGGGCCACAGTTATGGGGCCTTCATGACGGCCCACCTGCTGGCTCATTCGGATTTTTTTAAGGCCGGGATCGCTCGCAGCGGTGCTTACAATCGAACGCTGACTCCGTTCGGTTTTCAGAACGAACGCCGGACATTCTGGGAAGCACCCGATGTCTACATGCAGCTGTCTCCCTTTGCGCATGCTCACCGCATCCGCACTCCGCTGCTGCTCATGCACGGGGACTCCGACAACAATCCCGGGACCTTCCCGATGCAGAGCGAACGACTCTATCAGGCCATCCGCGGAAATGGAGGAACGGTCCGGTACGTTGTGCTTCCCCATGAATCGCATGGCTACATCGCACGAGAATCGATCGAACATACTTTGTGGGAAATGATCGAATGGTTCGGCAGGTTTCTGTGAGACAAACGATCCCGTGAGACGGCCCGAAGAAAACGTGTTGCCAAATTTCACACAGCACAATCAAGTCAATGAAGATGGAATCCAATGAGCGGACGAATCATCGCCATCGGAGATGTGCACGGGTGCTGCACTGCACTGACGGAACTCCTCAATGCTCTTCAGCCGACGCTCGAAGACACAGTGATCATGCTGGGAGATCTCATCAATCGCGGCCCGGATTCGAAGGGCGTGATCGATCGACTTCTTGAATTCGAAACACAGTGTCGCCTGGTGACGATCATGGGGAACCATGATGAGATCTTTCTGCATTCACTCGAACAGGCAGCATTGGACGCCTCGAAAATCTCATCCGGAACCGGGCCGACACTAGCATCGTATGGAGGTTCAGTGCGGAACGTCCCTGGCTCGCATCATGAGTTCTTTCGAAGAATGGTGACTTCGTTTGAAACGGAGGACTACATTTTCGTCCACGCCAGCGTTGATCCGGCCATTCCTCTCGAAGAACATGCCAGCCCACTGCTGCGATGGTCTCGATACGACGCCACGCAGCCTCGGCACTGTTCCGGGAAAATTGTTGTCTGCGGACACACTCAACAGCGATCGGGGTTCCCCGGAATGTCTGAGAACCTGATCTGCATCGACACGGCTGCCTATCGAGGACTCTGGCTCACAAGTCTGGATGTGACGAACAACACAGTGCTGCAGGCCAGCGAAACCCGGAACGTCCGAGGCCCCTTCCAGCTGCACGAAGTCGCACAACCACTAGCCGCTAACGACTGACGATTGTCGTCTCCTGAAAAACGGGCTGGATCAACCAACCCCCGTCACTCCAGCAGCAAAGTAGACGTCACTCTCCGAGTGACGAACTGCGATTCTTCATCAGCTTGCAACGACCACACAATATTCGTCGGGGCAGAGTTGACTCGCGGAATCGCAGGGCATCACTCGGAGAGTGATGACTACGTTGGTGCGGCGGATCGCCCTCACACGAACTTACCGTCATCGCTGCACCACTCCCGTCACTCCAGCAGCAAAGTAGACGTCACTCTCCGAGTGACGAACCTGCGATTCTTCACCGGCTTGCAACGACCACACAATATTCGTCCCGCCAAAGCTTACTCGTGGAATCACAAAGCATCACTCGGAGAGTGATAACGGCGAACGGCGCGTTCTGGCAGTAGGATGGACGCCCTCGTCCGTCTGCGATTGTTTCTCGTTTGCTGTTCAGGTTCGTCTGGGCAGATCAAATGCAGTCCAGCGACGGGAACTCCAGCCGCAAAGTCGCCGTCACTTTCCGAGTGACGACCCTGCGATTCTTCATCGGCTTGCAACGACCACACAATGTTCGTCCGAGCAGAGCTGACTCGCGGAATCGCAGAGCATCACTCGGAGAGTGATGACTACGTTGGGCCGGCGGATAGGAATTAAGATGAAGATTAAGAACGAGGAAACGCGGGGCACGGAGGACTGACGTCCAGCCGCTCGCCTTTGGTGGCTTTGACACTCCCGGCGTTTTCAGTTAACCGTGCCGCCTGGCTTTTGCGGACCAGAAACGGGTCTACGGATTTCGCCAGTCTTGCAGTGTCAGTCCGGAGATCCAGGCATAATGAGCGGTGTTGCCGGTGACAAGGATTCGGCCCGATTCCAGGGCCGTGGCGGCGATGATCAGGTCGGCATCACCACAAGGTAGCCCGCCGCGACGGGCGATGGCCCAAAGATCTTCGGCACGATCGAAGACGTTGTCGGTGACTGGAATGATTACCGAGTGTCGACAAAACTCTTTGAATCGCGCTAACTGATTTGTTGCACTTTTCTCCTTGAATCCTCGGGAGATTTCAAAACGAGTGAACACGGAGAACGCAAACTTGTCATGAAGCCGCAGATACTCAGCGGCCGTTGACGTGACACGCAAATTCCGCTGTTTCAATAGTGCTGACAGCATATCGGTGTCAAGGAGTGAAATTTCCATCACGTCACTCGAATGAACGTGTCAGATTGCAACGAGTAATCGAACGGTGGATGTTGTCGACTTCCTCATCAGACAGCCCTTCGTAAACATTGCACCAATCTGGAAGCATCTGAGGGGGCCGGGAATCTTCTGCCGTTGGCTGCACGACGTCCAAGTCCAAAACTTGCAGGATGAGCCGCTCATTCCCGCGCAAGCGGTGCCCAAGAAGCAGTTCCGCAGCAGACCGCTCATTGGGACGTAGTTCGCCGACTTGACGTGTAATTGTTTCCATACCCGACATCTTGACACGACCAAAAGCGTTCGGCGATGGGATTT
This sequence comes from Planctomycetaceae bacterium, assembly GCA_046349695.1. Classification (GTDB taxonomy): domain Bacteria; phylum Planctomycetota; class Planctomycetia; order Planctomycetales; family Planctomycetaceae; genus SXXK01. Next base: position 183,187 of record JAXMBV010000010.1, read on the forward strand.
TGCTGATTTCTATCCCGACATATTGTGTGGCCCGGTTCGTGGAACCGTGGCAGCCTGCTCACAGAAGCAATCCGATTCATGAACCGCGATGTTCAGTTTCTGGTCTAGTGTTCAGCACGCAATTTTTTGCCCCTCTGCTCCCCCACAACCCCTTCGTAAAAAGCTTCACTCCCACGAATGCGCCGCGCTCTGGCAGTAGGATGGACGCCCTCGTCCGTCTGCGTTTTCTTCTCGTTTGCTGTTCAGGTTCGTCTGGGCAGATCAAACGCAGTCCAGCGACGGGAATCCCAGCAGCAAAGTAGACGTCACTCTCTGAGTGACGAACCTGCGATTCCTCACCAGCTTTCAACGACCACACAATGTTCGTCCGAGCAGAGCTGACTCGCGGAATCGCAGAGCATCACTCGGAGAGTGATGACTACGTTGGGCCGGCGGATAGGAATTAAGATGAAGATTAAGAACGAGGAAACGCGGGGCACGGAGGACTGACGTCCAGCCGCTCGCCTTTGTGGTGTCGCCGTCACTCTCCGAGTGACGAACCTGCGATTCTTCACCGGCTTGCAACGACCACACGATGTTCGTCCCGCCAGAGCTGACTCGCGGAATCGCAAAGCATCACTCGGAGAGTGATGACTACGTTGGTGCGGCGGATCGCCCTCACACGAGCTAATTGGCGCTCGACCTCTTACGAACTGGCCTGGTGAGGATGATTTGCCGAGTTATTAGAAGTACGAACGGCGGCGTTTGCGTTCTGTTCACGGAGCAAACAACGACTCGATTACCGTCCTCGACCAAAGCACAGGATGGTGATGTCGTCGTTCTGGTAGCCGGCCGGCATGAACTTGCGGACATCAATCAGCAGCTCGCGTGCGATCAATTCAGGTTCCGGTGGAGTTGACTGGACCAGATTTCGAAAACGATCCACTCCGTAGAACTGCTTGGTTTCGGACATCGCTTCATCCACTCCGTCCGTTCGCAGAACCACCACCTGCCCGGGAGACAAAGACACCGTCATTGCCTCATACGGAAAATCCGCGTCGAGCCCGACCGGAAGTCCGGCTCCGGCATATTCCAGAGACTGCAGCCGTCCGTCGATACGACGCACTTCTGGCGGGATATGGCCGGCATTACAGAACGTGAACGTGTGCTTTGTGATGTCGATCACACCAAGGATGTACGTGACGAAGCGTCCATCGACCATGTTCAGGCACATCAGCGAATTGATCTGACGGACGGCAGCCGTCACGTCATCCGTGTAGTGCATCACGTTGCGAGCAATCCCGGAAAGCCGCGACATAATCAATGCTGCGGGAAATCCTTTTCCGGAAACGTCGCCGAATGACACACACACTTTGCCGCCTGGCATTTCAAAGCAGTCGAAGTAGTCTCCTCCGACCGCCCGCGCTGCATGGCATGACCCAAAGAACTTGTAACCCGGAGGCTGCGGCAGCGTCCTCGGAATCAGCGCGTTCTGAATTTCCGCGGACAGCAGCATCTCTTCTTCCTGACGCTGCTGTTCCAGCTGAACGGTCAGCAGCCTAACGTTCTCCAGTGCATGCGACGCCTGATTGGCAACGGCCAGAAGCAGCTGCAGGTCATCCGTCGAAAAACGACGCCGAGGATCCAGAGCGTCCAGACTGATGATGCCAAACGCTGCCCGCTCAACAGACAGCATCGGCGCACACATGGTTGAATGAATCGACTGCGCTGCGATGGAGTCACTGTCGGCAACACGAGGATCCAGCGATGTATTCACCGAGAGAATGGCGGCGTTGTCTTTGAGCACGTTACTGAGAATCGTTCGGCTGATGCGAATCGGCTGAGCTGCCTCCCGCCTTCGATAGCGTTCCGCGACAGACGTGATCTCTCGCCCAAAGTCCTTGACAATCAGAATCGCGCCGCGGTCTGCCTGCGGAAAGATCTCCATCAGTGCATCCAGGATTCGCGGGTATGTCGCTTCGACACTGAAACCGCCTGTCAGCGCTTCGTTGATCTTCAGGATCCCGTTCAGCTTATCTTCAGGCCGAACGGAAAGTGAGCCGTATCCGGATGACGCGGCAGATCCTTCAATGCTGCTGGGACTGTCTTCATCAATCTCAACGCGAGGCCGAAATCCTGGCAGCGTCGTCAGCATGTCCTCTTCAAGGAAGAAGTAGAACAGGCACGGACCGATCAAAAACGAATCACCGTGCTTCAGAGTCTCCGGAACATCCTTAAACAACTGCCGCTGATTCAAAAACGTCCCGCCACTGCTGCCAAGGTCGACCAGTTTCCAGACATCGCCGTTTCGAAAGATACGAGCATGCCGCCGAGACACTTCACGTTCTGGAAACGCAACATCATTGTGCGACTCGCGCCCAACGGTCAGCTCACCTTTGGACAAACCCACTCGAACGGTCTGTCCACCTCGTTCAAACTGAAGAAACGCCATCTCGGTCTCGCCTGTTCAGGTCGGTCATGCCAGATCAGCAATGTCCCCTTCCTCGAATGCAAACACTGTGGCTTCGTCAGGGTCGGAAGGTGGTAATTCACTGAAACGATACGTCATCTTCAGGGCAATCCCCCAGAAGACTCGATTCATCTGTTCAGATTTTAGTAGATCCGGCAACCGGCTGTCATCGCGACTTTCACCTTCTGGAAGAGGTTCCAGACACGAAAATTCACTGCAAAATCGCCCCTTCCGGAAAAAACGCTGTCATGCGGGGCGTCTATCGAAAACCCCCTGGAAGTGCGACTCGGCCGTCCTGAATCTTCTGAGGCTCCGCCATTGGTCTGATCTCTGCCGCGGCGCCGCGCGTCAGCTTTAGCCGGGCCCAGCGGGAGAATCTGTCAGGCGATATCCAATGCCCGCTTCAGTAATCAGGTACCTTGGTCGAGCGGGATCTTCTTCGATCTTGCTGCGAAGAGTTCCCATGTAGACTCGAAGATACTGGTTCTCGTGAACCGCATCCGGTCCCCAGACGGTCTTCAGCAGACTTCGATGCGTCACAACTTTTCCGGCCTGCTGCACCAGCGCAGTCAGAAGCCGGTACTCCGTCGGAGTCAGATGCACGACCTCATCCCGAATCGTCACGATTCGCCGCCCGAGGTCAACTGCCAGGTCGCCCGTCCGAAACACCGGACTCTCTTTGCGATTGCGACTGGCCTGATGCCGAAGAGCCACGCGAATCCGAGCCAGGAGTTCACCGACCCCGAACGGCTTCGTCAGGTAGTCGTCAGCGCCGGTGTCCAGCGCGAGAACTTTCTCATGCTCACGTTCGCGCGCCGACAGGACGATGATCGGCACTGCGGACCATTCACGGATCTTTCGAATCACATCCAGCCCGTCTCCATCCGGAAGACCAAGGTCCAGCACAATCGCGTCCGGAGGTTCACTCACGGCCGCTCGCAGCCCCGCTTCTGCCGTATCGGCTTCCATGATTCGAAAGCCATTCGATTCCATCGAGATTGCAAGAAAGCGCCGAATCGATCGGTCATCTTCAATGAGCAGGAGTTTTGGTGGGTCACTGTCCATGATTCGTGATGAATCCAGTCCTTCTCAATGCTCACACAGCCTTGTTCGACGCGGCCGCGAACTGTCCGGTTGCCCGTTCATCCACCGGGATTGTAAATCGAAAGACAGAACCTCCGCCTTCCCGGTTTTCTGCGTCAATTGTACCCCCGTGAAGTTCAACGATCGCACGACAAATTGCCAGTCCAATCCCGCTTCCGGACGCTTTCGTGTCTGTCCCTCGCACAAACTTGTCAAAAATCTGCTGCTCGCGTCCTTGAGGTAACCCTGGCCCGCGATCCAGAACCTCCGTCACCAGTCGATCGTTCTGCTTTTCAACGACGAGCTCAATCGTCGACTCTCGTGGTGAGAACTTTGCCGCATTCTCCAGCAGATTCACCAGCACCTGCTGCATCAGCAGCTCATCAATCAACACGGGGGGAAGATCCGGAGCAATCCGAACGGTGACTGGATGATGACGAAGCTGGCGATGCAGTCGTGCAAGTGCAACTCCGATGACTTCATCAATCGGCTGCAGCTCGCGGTTCAGCTGAATGGCTCCGGCTTCCAGACGAGTCAGCTCGAGCAGGTTGGCGACGAGCCGATGAAGCCGGTCTGATTCATCCACCATCGACTCCGCCAGCTCTTTCCTGGCGGATGACGACAGTGCATCGCCCTGTTCCGCCAGAGTACTCGCGGCACCGGTCAGAGTCGCGAGCGGCGTGCGAAGGTCATGCGACACAGCGCTCAGCAGGGAATTGCGAAGCCGCTCCGTCTCGGCCTGAATGCGAACGTTCTCCGCTTCGTTTGCGAGTTCGCAGCGTTCCAGAGCCGCCGCAATCTGTGCGGCACAGGCTTCCAGCAGCTCCATGCGTGATCGTGACAGCAGCTCCCTTCCGCGACTGGAAATGTTCTGCGCATCCGAAGCAATCCCCAGGCATCCGAGACATCGATCACCGGCGACAAGCGGAACATACAGCACTCCGGTTCCTGGCAACGTCGAAGTTCCGGCTCCGGCAGGCTGACGATGATCCAGGACCCATCGAATCACACCGATGTCTTCCGCTGTTTCGTTCTTCCGAATCTCATCCGCCACATGCAGAACAATGTCCGTTCCGATGACGTTTTTCAGAACTCGCCTGGCCGAAGCGACAATTCCTTCCGCCGTCGGCAGCTCCGCCAGTTCGCGGCTGAGCGCATACAGAGCCGCCGTGCGCTGCTCTCGCTCTCGCGCTGCATGACTCTGGCGTCGGACTCGTTCAGCCAGCTGACTGACGAGCAATCCCGTGGCGAGCATCACGGCGAAGGTCACAAGGTACTGACTGTCCGAAACTGACAGCCGACCGTAAGGAGGAACGAAACCCACATCGAAACAAATGATGCTGAGAATCGTCGCAGCAATACTTGGCCCTCGTCCCATCATCAGCGACACCAGGACAACGCCCGCCATGAAGATCATCGCGAGATTGGTAGGATCCAGAACACCGGAGAGTGCCCACGAGATCAGAGTCGACGCGCCGACAACCAGCAGCGACCAGAAATACCCGCGATGCTCCACGGGCTCATTCGGCCGGCCAGGACTTTTCGGCGTCGGGGTTTCTTCGTCACCGCTGATCACGAAGACGTCGATGTCCCCACAGCGACGAATCAGATCGTAGACAGGAGCACCATGCCAGAATTCCCGCCAGCGATTCTGCAGTGGCTTCCCGACAATGATGCGGGAAATATTCTTCTGGCGACAGTGCGAAAGAACGCAGTCCGCAAAGTCAGCTCCCGCCACATGCTCAATTTGTGCTCCAAGTTCTTCGGCAAGTTTCAGATTGGATTCCAGCTGCTGCCGACCATCGGCATTCAGAGGAGCCGCTCCCGTCAGTTCCACATGCAGCGCCGTCCACGGTGCTCGCAGTGTTGATGCGATGCGTCGCGTGGCTCGAACCAAACGAGCCGACATGGGGCTTGGGCCAACACAGACGAGCAGCCTGTCTGCCGTCGGCCAGATGGCAGCCACGGCATGCTGCTGTCGATAATCCACCGCCTGCGCACTGACCCGATCAGCCGTGCGACGCAAGGCCAGTTCGCGCAGAGCGATCAGGTTGCCTTTACGAAAGAAGTTCTGAATGGCCCGCGCGGCCTGGTCCGAAACATACACTTTGCCGCTTCGCAGACGGTCGATCAGCTCGTCCGGAGCCACATCAATCAGCTCCACTTCATCTGCGTTCTCAAACACATGATCCGGCACAGTTTCCCGAACTGGTGCCGAGGTGACCTGCGCAATCACATCGTTCAGGCTCTCAAGGTGCTGCACATTGAGTGTCGTGTACACACTGATGCCGGCGGCAAGAAGATCTTCCACATCCTGCCAGCGGCGCGAATGTGTCAGACCTTCCGCGTTCGTATGAGCCAGCTCGTCGACCAGAATCAGCTGCGGCTTTCTGGCCAGTGCGGCTTCCAGATCAAATTCCTGCAGCGTTCGGTCGCGATAGACAATGGCCCGTCGGGGAAGCAGGTCCAGCCCAAACGTGAGCGACTGAGTCTCCGGCCTCGCATGAGGTTCGACGTATCCGATGATGACGTCAACACCCGCTCGGGCTTCCCGGCGAGCTGCCTGGAGCATTGCAAACGTTTTGCCGACCCCTGGAGCCATGCCGAAGAAGATCTTCAGCTTGCCTCGGGCGGCCTTCTGTTCTTCGCTCTGCACTCGCTGCAGAAGCTTGTCGGGATCCGGACGTTCATTCATGGCTCAGTTTTCTCAGCCAGCACTGCGAGCAATCACTATACCGACCACAGCGCCAATCAGCATGCATGAAATCGCCATTCCGGCCAACGGCATTCCGAACGCTGCCAGAATGAACCCGAACATCAGCCCGACTGCTGAATAGACAAGGCCGATCATCGCCCGACGGATCCATTTCTCTGGATTCTGGAAGCTCATAGTGGCCTCGCCTTCTCCATCAACTTTCGAAGATGCGCACGACACGGCTGCCGGAATGGTCATCGTTCCCGTCAATAGAATCGTTCTCATGGCGATCCCTTTTCAGAGGTAACTCGATCAAGTGCCAGGTTCAGAAGTAACACGTTGATTCGATCCACCGTCCCCAGTTCCATCCGCCCGTGTTCCGTGTGCTGATCGATCAGCGACATGACCTGATCCAGTGCAAGTCCACGAACACCGGCAATGCGCTCTGCCTGAAACTTCGCAGCGTCCACACTGATGTGAGGATCCAATCCGCTGGCTGATGCCGTCAGCAAGTCCGTTGGAATGGGTTCCGTGGATGCCGGATTCGCCTGCCGCAATGCGGCCGCTCGTCGCTTCACCAGGTCCTGCCACGAAGGATTCGTCAGCGCCAGATTGGAGCCACTTCCCGCCGAGGCATTTCCGGGAAACACGGCCGTTGACGAAGGCCTGGACCAGAAATAACGATCGCTTTGAAACGACTGTCCAAGCAGTTCCGAACCAACCGCAGTTCCGTCAACGTTCACCACACTGCCATTTGCCCGAAACGGAAACGCCAGCTGAGCAATCGCCGTCACAAGCAGCGGATAGGCCACACCCGTCAACACCGAAAAGAACACCAGCGCCCGAACTGTCACCACAATCGTCTTCATACCTCACCCCATCACTCTCATAAATCCTCTAAGTCCCATGACTCCCATTACAGCATCAAACCAACGCTACCCCATCACGAACGACAGCATCACATCGATCACCTTGATGCCTGCGAAGGGCACCAGAAACCCGCCCAGCCCATACAGCAGAATGTTGTCACGCAGCAGCGTTGCCGCACCGACCGCGCGATAGCGAACACCTTTCAGCGCCAGCGGAATCAGCACGACGATAATCAGAGCATTGAAGATCACAGCAGAAAGAACGGCCGTCTGTGGTGTTGCCAGTCGCATGACGTTCAGAACCTTCAGACCCGGATAGATAGTCGCAAACGCCGCGGGGATGATGGCAAAGTACTTGGACACATCATTCGCGATGCTGAACGTCGTGAGAGCGCCTCGAGTCATCAGCAGCTGCTTTCCGATCTCGACGATTTCAATCAGTTTCGTCGGGTTTGAATCGAGGTCGACCATGTTCCCGGCTTCGCGTGCCGCCTGAGTGCCGCTGTTCATCGCCACCGCAACATCGGCCTGGGCCAGAGCAGGGGAGTCGTTTGTTCCATCGCCGGTCATTGCCACAAGTCGGCCACCGCTTTGACACTGACGGATGTAGTTGAGCTTCATCTCCGGAGTCGCCTGTGCGAGGAAGTCATCAACGCCCGCTTCCGCGGCGATGGCGGCGGCCGTCAGAGGATTGTCTCCTGTGATCATCACCGTTCGAATTCCCATCGCACGCAGTTGCTGGAACCGTTCGCGCATCCCTCCCTTGATGATGTCCTTCAGATAGACAGCTCCAAGAGCGCGATTGCCTTCGGTCACAACCAGCGGAGTTCCCCCCTTGCGTGAAATCTCATCAACGATGGCCCGAAGTGACGAAGGAAACTCGCCCCTGCGTTCCTTCAGCCAGCCATCGACAGCGTCGGCGGCTCCCTTGCGAATCTGCCGACCGTCGAAATCCACACCGCTCATTCGAGTCTGGGCGGTAAAGGGAATGAATGTCACCTGCTTCTGATTCACCTCACGCGCTCGCAGGCCGTACTTTTCCTTCGCCAGCACAACGATGCTGCGTCCTTCCGGTGTTTCATCCGCCAGTGATGACAGCTGCGCCGCTTCGGCCAGTTCTTCAATTCGAACACCGCTTGCCGGCATGAACTCGACCGCCTGACGATTTCCCAGAGTAATCGTTCCGGTCTTGTCGAGCAGCAGGACGTCAACGTCGCCAGCGGCTTCAACAGCTCGACCAGACGTCGCAATCACATTGGCCTGGATCATGCGGTCCATTCCTGCGATACCAATTGCTGACAGAAGACCGCCGATGGTCGTTGGAATGAGGCAGACCAGAAGGGCCACGACGACCACCATCGTCACCGGGGAACCACTGCCGCTGAGTTCCACGGCGTAACGCGAAAACGGAATCAGAGTCACACTCGCAAGCAGAAAGACCAGGGTCATTGCAGACAGCAGAATGTCCAGAGCAATCTCGTTCGGAGTCTTCTGCCGCTTTGCTCCTTCGACCAGCGCAATCATGCGATCCAGAAACGTCTCGCCGGGATTCGTGGAAACTCGAACGACCAGCCAGTCCGAAAGAACCAGAGTTCCGCCCGTGACGCTGCTTCGGTCTCCGCCACTCTCGCGAATCACAGGAGCACTTTCTCCCGTAATCGCGCTTTCATTCACAGAGGCGATGCCATCGATTACTTCTCCATCCGCTGGAATGTAGTCGCCGGCAGGAACCAGAATAACGTCACCTTTGCGGAGCTGTGATGCCGCGACGGTATCAAGCTCCGACCTTTCGCCGGTCTGCCCGGCACTGGCAGCTTTTTGAAGTTCCGGAGACAAGCGTCCGTCGGCGGGAACATCGCGAAAGCGTCGGGCCACGACATCTTTTCGAGCCTGCCTCAGCGTCGCCGCCTGCGCTTTTCCGCGTCCTTCCGCCATCGCCTCGGCAAAGTTGGCGAACAGGACCGTGAACCAGAGCCACGCGGAGACGGATGCGACAAACCACGGCGATTCGCCGCTTCGCCCCGCAACCGCATCAATCGCCAGCACTGTCGTAAACAGGCTTCCAACAAACACAGTGAACATGACAGGACGGCGCACCTGATGGCGCGGATCCAGCTTTCTCAGAGATTCCACGCATGCCGACTTCAGGATGGCCGCATCAAACAATGATCGAGAACTACGAGAAGACATAAAGCACTCCAAAGCAGTGGTTCGCGGAGCGAACAACTATTGCTGAGCAACGAAGTCCATGTGATCGGCGACCGGCCCCAGCACAAGAGCAGGAACGAACGTCAGCGCACCAACAAGAACAACAATGCCCGCAAGCAGCACGGCAAACAACGGCCCGTTGGTTGGCAGAGTCCCGCTGGTTCTGGGAACGACTGGTTTTTTCGACATCGCTCCCGCCAGCGCCAGGACGGGGACGATCAGTCCGAACCGAGAGATCAACATCGCGAGGCCAAGGAGGACGTTGTAAAACGGCGTGTTCACGCTCAGCCCGGCAAACGAGCTGCCGTTGTTGTTCCCGGCAGACGAGAAGGCATACAGAATCTGACTGAAGGCATGAGGCCCGGGGTTGGAAACGGCGGATGTTCCTTCCGGTCGCATCACCGCGACAGCCGTTCCCATCAGAACCAGGATGGATGGAATCAGAATCACGAGAGCCGCAAGTTTCATCTCGCGTGCCTCAATTTTTCGCCCGAGGTACTCCGGAGTTCGACCGACCATCAGGCCTGCGATGAAGACAGTCACGATTGCGAACACGATCATGCCGTAGAGCCCGCAGCCGACACCGCCAAAGACCACTTCGCCGCACTGCATCAGCCACATCGGGACAAGTCCTGCCAGCGGTGTCAGCGAATCATGCATGCAGTTGACGCTGCCATTCGACGCCGCCGTGGTGGCCACAGCCCAAAGCACAGATGATCCAGTCCCGATTCTCAGTTCTTTGCCTTCAAGACCGGCGATGCCTGAAGAATCACCCGTCACTGTGTATCTGCCGGAAGCCTGAACCAATGCCTGAGACACGCCCGTGTGCTCGGCCCATTCCGCGACGACAACGCACGGAACAAAGATGATCAGCATCGCTCCCAGCAGCGTGCGTCCCTGCCAGACATCGCCAACAAGAATTCCAAACGTCTCACACAGGGCCGCAGGAATAAGCAGTATCGCCAGAAGCTGCAGCAGATTGCTCAGCCCGGTCGGATTCTCAAACGGGTGCGCGGAATTCACGCCAAAGAAGCCCCCGCCATTCGTTCCCAGTTGCTTGATGGCCACCTGAGACGCTGCCATTCCCAGCGGCAGTTGCTGGTCCGCATTCTGCTTTCCATCCGAACTGGTCGCAGGTTCCAGCAGCGTCACAGTTGTCTGCTCGCTCAGTGTCTGCACAACCCCCTGAGTCACGAGGGCTACGGCAAGAAGCAGAGAGAGTGGCAGCAGAACAAACACGGTAGCTCGCGTCAGATCCAGCCAGAAACTCCCGAGGAAAGTGACGGTCTCATTCGAATCCTTTGGCTGGTTCGAAGTCGCACTCTGCAATTCCGACTGTTCAACCCGCATGCGCCCAACCAGACCGCGAACGAGGGCCATCATCACGGCAATTCCTGCTGCCGCGGACAGAAAGTTCTGCACCGTCAGCCCCAGAGCCTGGCTCAGTGCTGACATAGTGGATTCACCGCTGTAGGCCTGCCAGTTCGTATTGGTGACGAAGCTGACAGCCGTGTTGAACGCCAGGTCCCAGGAAAGTGATTCAAAGTGGCGAGCATTCCACGGAAGCCACCCCTGCAGACTCAGCAGCCCAAACACAGCTGCCACGCTGAAGACGCTGAAGGTCAATACGCATCCGGCGTAACGCAGCCAGTTCATGTCTTCCTTCACGTCAAACCCGCAGAGGGCTGCGATCTTTGCTTCCACACAGCTTTGAAGCGTCGACCAGCGATGTTGTCGCCCCGACAGTACCAGGGCCATGTAACGCCCAAGCGGAAATATCATGACACACAGAACGATGAGGTACACAACAGGAAGAATCCAGTCTGCAGCGTTCATGCGAATCGCTCCGGGCAAAGCATGGCGAAGATCAGGTAGCCACAAAGGAACAGAGCCAGCACAAGGCCCACGATGTCCATCACACTCATGGATGTTCTCTGACAAAAAAGGTCCGCCAGTTCTCACCGGAACCAGCCAAAACTCACTTCGTCAGATTGTGCGCAACTCCGCGCAAAATGGGTGTAAGAACCAGGATCGAGCACATAAAGGCGGCGCAAAGATGAAGCCGCCATGAGCCTTCAAGCAGCACTTTTGTTCGCCGCCAGTCGGGTTTCGCCGCAGAACCTGCGATCGAATTCACCGAGACTGACGCCACTTCGATACGCCAGCGACCGGAATGAAACCGGACCCGAAGGTGGTCAAGGAACAGTGGGAACTCACGCAGAGTAAAATCGAAACTTGCCACAATTTTTTTGGAAAGCGGGCAACCCGAAGCAAGTTCCTTCGATAGCGGAACCAGGGGGATTGGAGCACACACATGACACGCTCAGCGCAACTATCGCCAACTCAGCCGCTGGCGACTCGCCGGATTCAGCTGGAGATCGAACAGAATGGTCGGTCTGGCACAGCCACTCTCCGCGATGCGTCCCCGCGCGACCTGCTGATCACCAGCCAGATGGCGCTGGCCGCTGAGACTCCGCTGTTGTTCCGAATGGAAGCCGGGTTTCCACTCACCACCATCGAATTTTCGGGCACAGTCCACTGGATGAACAAGGCCACAATTCCCGTGGAATTCGGGATTGCCCTGAAATCCAATGCACCGCCAGAACTTCTGCTGAACACTTCGGGTTCTATCAGTCGTGAACTGCGTTATCGATGCCGAGTCCCCGGCGAAATTCTGATACCCGGACAGTCGAAACCCGTCTCGGCACTGGCGATTAACTATTCGCGAGCTGGCTGTTGCCTGATGTCGGAAGTCGAACTTCGCAGCGGCACTGAGGTCTTCTTTATCTTTCGCAACCCTCGACACCTTCATCGAGTTCGCCTGAGGGTCCGCTGGTCTTCATCGAACAATCACCAGTTCCTCATGGGCTGCCAAAACTCCAGCCGCACCAACAGTTGGTCCATGGCCGACTTCGACGTCACCAAAACCCTTGCAGCCAACCCATAGACAGTCAAAGCTCACCAAAGCAATCCCCAGCGCCGATCGCCCAAGAACCAAGAACCAAGAACCAAGAACCAAGAACCAAGAACGCCCCAACGCCCTTCAATCAAACTTCACCTGAAACCCTGAAATCATCATTCCCGCATCGACGGTCAGAGTCTGGCCTGTGACCAGCGAACTGCCGTGAACAAGGCTCAGGATTCCATCGGCGATGTCGTCGGGCTGACAGACTCGCCCAAGCGGCAGACTCTTCTCATACGACTGCACAATTCTGTCGTATCGCTCGCCCAGTCCTCGCTGAGTCCAGCTGCCAGCGATGAAGCCCGGAGCCACTCCATTGACTCGAATCTGAGGAGCAAACGTTCGAGCCAGTGACACGGTCAGATTGTCCAGAGCGGCTTTCGTGCAGCAGTAGGGAATAGAACTTCCCTGGGCCAGTTGAGCCGCGACGCTGGAGACATTGATGATGCATCCTCCTCCAGCATTCAACATGGCCGCCTGAACGGCCCGAGCACAATGAAACGCGCCGACGACGTTGACTTTGTAGAGCCGTTCCCAAACCTCGTCTGTGACGGCCTCCAGATTCTGAAAAGGAATGAAGTCCGTGGTCCCGGCACAGTTGATCAGTACATCAATGCGGCCGAAAGTCTCCAACGTTTCGGCAACCATGGAACGGCATTCACCGTCGTTGGCCACGTCCGCTCGAATCGCGATCGCCTTTCCACCCGCCGCAATAATTTCACCGACGGTGGCATTCGCTTCTGTCATCGAACGCGAGTAGACCACAACAACCGAATAGCCGTGCTTGGCGAGTTTCACGGACGTCGCTCGACCGACTCCCGTGCCTCCGCCGGTAATGATCACGACTCGACCTGTCACGCCTTCTGTTGTTCCTGTCATCGTCTGCCCTTTTGCCTGGGTCTCGTTTCGATTCCTGTTCCCGATCCATGATAGCAAACAGTGTAGAGCGATTGTCCTCAATCGCTTCCACTTTCCCCATCAGGCACAAACGGCTGAGGACAGCCGTGCCACACTGTGCATGCAGCGGGTCACCAAATTCGTTATGCTGCCACGACTGCAGTGTTCCATATCAGTATGCCCGCCAAGCCTGTGTCGCAGGAATCCTTCTCATGCCTTCCCCAAGATCCCCGCTCGCAATTCTACTCCCCATGTTGCTGCTGATTGGCGGCCATCCGTTCGCGAATGGAGCGGAACCACTTCGACAGCAGGACGGTCAGCCGCTCAAAATCATTACCCACAACGTGCTCTATGGGTTCACACAGCGAACATCGCCTCGCTATGAAAACTGGAAAGCCTGGATGAAATCTCAGACGACGGATGTCGTCTGTCTGCAGGAATTGAATGAATACACGGCGGAGAAACTGGCCTCTGATGCCGCAACCTGGGGCCACTCCCACAGTGAACTTTTGAAGACCGATGGCTTCCCCACCGGCATCACGTCCAGGTTCCCGATCTCGCATGTCGAACGCATTCGAGAAGGTTTTCATCATGGCCTTCTTCGGTGTCAGATCAAAGGCATCTGGTTTTATGTCATCCATTTTCACCCTTCAAATTTTGCACGACGGGTGGAAGAAGCAGCGTTGCTGGCCAAGGATGTTTGCGACCTTCCGGAACGAAATCCTCGCATCATTCTCGCCGGGGACTTCAATGGATTTTCGCCCGCTGATAAAGCTCATTACGACAATGACAGCCAGCTGGTTCCATTCTTTCAAATGCTCGACCAGAAAAACAAAGACGCACGAAACCTGAACGATGGCCGACTCGATTATGGCGGACTTCAGGCAATCCTGGACCTTCGCTACATCGATCTGATTGACCGGGCCCGCGATCCCGGCTCACCGTTTGTCGGCACATTCCCCGCGAAACTTGTCAGCGACGAAAATCATGGCACCGATCGGCGACTCGATTACATCTTTGTCACTTCCAATCTGATCGATTCCGTCGAAACCGCAGCAATCCTGCGCGACGACGTGACCGAACAATTGTCCGATCATATCCCGGTGACAGTCACGCTGCGTCTGGATGATCGTGATGCGAAGGCGGATGCCCCCGCGCCAGCGATCTTTACGGGCAACCCGGAGCTGTTGCAGGAGCACGGAGCAGGTGAAGGGCCGGCGTGGCATCCGGAGCTGGGACTGCTGACCAGCGGTGAAGGCAATATCAACGTGCGAGACAAGGCAGGGTGTTCTTCAATCTATCGACAGAATGCCGGATCGAACGGACTGATGTTTGACCGCGAAGGACGACTGATCATCTGCGAACCGGTGCGTCGTCGAGTTACCAGGCTGGAACAAAATGGAACAACAACGGTCCTCGCAGAAAACTTCAGCGGCATGAAATTCAACCAGCCGAATGATCTGACGATCGACTCATTCAATCGCATCTATTTCTCTGACCCATGTTACGGCGACCGATCAAAGATGGAGATGGTCGATGCTGATGGCAGGAAAATCGAAGGTGTTTATCGCATCGACTCGAACGGCAATGTGACTCGCATCATCGCGCACGAAGTGGATCGCCCAAACGGGCTCGTGGTAACTCACGATGACAAGTTTCTCTTCGTGGCCGACAACAACAATGACACTCTCAACGGAGCCAGAAAGCTCTGGCGTTTCAACCTGAAGGCTGACGGCACTGTCGACGTTGCCAGCCAGAAGCTCATTTACGACTGGAAGACCACTCGTGGGCCGGATGGAATGAAGCTGGACGCAAAAGGTCGACTGTTTGTCGCGGCCGGAATCAACAAGCCGAATCCTCCGTTTGAAACCGCGGAATCTCCGACTGCCGGCATCTACGTCTTTTCACCGGACGGCGAACTTCTGACCTTCGCCCCCATCCCGCGCGATGAAACAACCAACTGTGCTTTTGGAGGCGACGATCTGAAAACGCTGTTCGTCACCGCCGGAGGAACTTTGTGGAAGATTCCGGTCGAAACCGCCGGCCGACCTGCATGGCCGCTGGTGGAATAGTGAGACACCGTCATTCCGATGGCGAAGCAGCCGGATGCTGCACCACTTTCAAAAAAGGCCCTGGGATTCCACAATGATCGGCAACATCCGACCGGGAGAATGGAACCAGCAAGTCCCTTTGATGGATCACCGATGACTATTCAAATTCGCAGCGTCCTGTCGTTTGCTTGTCTCATTCTTCCCGCCGCATTAGGCGTGGCAGGAATCAATACGAACCACTGTCATGCGGCACTCGTCGTTCAGGCAGCGGATGACGTCGATCCTCCACTTCGACTGGCTCACGACGGACGTCTGCGTGAGCTGATGGAAGCCGTGCAGACTCATCACATTCAGCCTCCGACTCGACAGCAGATGATCTTCGACGTGCTGAATGCCTTCGCGAAACATCAGAAGTCTCCAGTGCCTGCGGGCTTCAGTGCAAAGCTGTCCGCCGAGAACGACATTGAACGACTTTACGCCTTGATGCAGGAAGAGCTTTCGCGTTCCAGGGCGACTGAACTGACAGACGAGCAGTTTGATAACATTGCACTGCATGCGGTGGCCGACGCAACATATGGTGGACTGGACGTGATCCGCAGCAAGGATCATAACGTCAATGAACAGCTTGCGGCGAACCGTTATGTCGGCATTGGCATCCAGGTCAGTCAGCACCCGGAAGCGAAGGAGCTGTTGATTCAGAGAACGATGGAAGGTGGAACCGCAGAGAAGGCAGGGATCGTCGCAAATGATGTGATTGAATCTGTGGACGGTCGTCCCACGAAAGAGGTTCCGCTGAATCAGGTGGTCGACTGGCTGCGAGGCCCCGAGGGGACGACGGTGAAGGTGACAGTGCGCAACGACAAGGGCTCGAGAGAGATCGAGATTGTCCGCCGAGTCACTCCGTTCAAAACGGTCCACATCATCAGGGATGCCAGCACGCCGGACACCGCCGTTCTTCGCCCCGACCGAATTGGTGCCAGCACCGTGCATGAGATGACAACGCTGATCTCAGAACTGCCCGAGACCGTGAAGCACATTGTCGTGGACCTGCGATCTGTGACGAGCGGCTCCATTCATCACTTGCATCTGCTTGCGGATGCTCTGATGGAAGAAGGCACGGCAGGCTTCGTGGAAACACGAACGGCCCGACGAGAAGTCAAGACAGAAGCTGGCACACTTGCCGACAACAGGACAATCAGCCTGGTGTACATCCCCAGGAGGTCATCCCGGATGGACTGGCTTGCAGCAACAGCGGCGACACAGGGCGTGCACGTCTTCCGTGAGAACTCATGGAAGGCAATCCCTGGCGAGGATCCTCCCGCAGCGATGCCGGGAACTCTGGAATCATTCCCCATCTGGAAAGAAACCTACTTCGTTGAGCTGAACGGAAGCCGGCTCCTGCTGAGTGATAATACATCGGCGAACGATGCTGAGCCGTTCGGTGAATTGCTGAATGCAGACAATCAGGATTTGTCCGGCGGAGCTCTCACTTCTGCGTGGCGATACCTTGCCGGGCCACAGGCTCCGGTAGCCGTTCCTCAGGCTCGGCCACAACGAGTGAACTCGATGGCTCGGCCCGATTCAGCGACATATCGCACGCTCACCGATGACAATCAGCTGCTCAAACAGATTTCCAAAACCCTCGCAAACTAATGCGGTTTTAGAATCTAACCCAACCGCTTTCCGCTTTCGGCTTTCGGCTTTACACCAAAAGCTCTCGGCTTTACCCCCAAATGTTCCCGGCATCCAATCACCCTGCCGCTCTCCACGCAGTTCGCTGCCTCCTCATCGTGACCGCGATGATTGGGAATGCCAATGCGTGGGCCGATGAAGTGCAGAAGCAGCAGCCTCTGCCCCTGGGGCTCTGTGCGATCGACGTCAGTGAAGATGGTCGCCGAATCTTCGTTGGTGGTTCACTGGACGACACGATCAGTGTCATTGATGCGGAAACACGGTCGCAAAACAAAGTGTCATTTTCCGGCAAAGGCGTGGCTGCGCTGAAACAGCTTCCGGAGGAAAATTGTCTGTTGCTGGCGATCACGGATCCGCCGAGCCTGCTGGGGATCAACCTGAAAGAACCGAGTGCTCCGAAGCCTGTGCAACTGCCTATTCCGGGAAGACCGAGCCACATTGCGATCTCGGAAATTGGCGTTGCCTGTGTGACCATGACATGGCAACATTCCGTCGCACTGGCCAGCATTGATGAAACAGGGCAGCTGTCTCCGATCCTGCCGAGGATCATTGCGTTGTCGTTTCCTCCGGGGCAGGTGCTTGCTGTTTCGGACGACCGGTTCCTGATCGCCGATGCATTTGGGGGCAAAGTCGCTCTTCTGGACCTGAATGCGGATCCGATCGTGCGTGAACGTGAACTGCCAATTCATCACATCGGCGGTTTATGTTCAAACGCATCCGGCACAACGGTCTTCCTGACTCATCAGCGTCTCAGCAGCGTTGCGGAAACAAGTCGCGACGATATTCACTGGGGCACACTCATCCAGAACAACGTAAGTGCTTTGTCGATCGAGAAGTTTCTCGATTCGAACGTGCCGGACAATCGCCAGTTGCAGACTCGACGTCTTGGCAACGTCGGCAATGGTGCGGCGGATCCGGCCGGTATTCTGATGAACGACGATCAGGATCTGTTTGTGGCCGTTTCCGGAACCGACCAGCTGGCCATCCTGCGAAAAGGTGCCGAGCAGCCTGATTTCGTGGATGCTGGAATCAGACCGACGGATGTACGACGACTGGGTCGTGATGAAATCGTTGTGCTGAATCGTCTTTCAAGAACGCTGTCGATCATTCGCGCAACACGACCATGGACGCTGCAGGCGACAATCGGACAACCAGCACCTTTGGAGACTCCGGAAGCACGCGGCGAAAGAGCATTCTATTCCGCGCGGCTTTCCCATGATCAGTGGATGTCATGCCACAGCTGTCATGTCGATGGCCATTCGCCCGATCTGCTTGCGGATACTCTGGGCGACGGTCGACACGAATCTCCCAAGCGTATCCCGTCGCTGTTTGGAGTCTCCGATACCGGTCCGTGGTCGTGGACCGGCAGCAAGATGACTCTGGAAGATCAGATCAGTCAGACCCTTCGCACGACGATGCACGGTGATGATCACCGAATCGAGCCACTTGGCTCACCGGATGAAATCACCAGCGACCTCGTCGCGTATATGGCAACTCTGAGCCATCCGGAAAGACTGGCTCCAACTGAAGCCATGACTTCGAACGTGGAGCAGGGCAGGGCGATGTTTGAACAGCGCGGATGCATCAAGTGCCATGCACCGGACAACCACTGGACCTCCAAAGCCAGCTGGGACATCGGCGTCCAGGACGAACAGGGCCATCGCGAATTCAATCCACCTTCACTTCAGTCCGTCATCCATCGCCGAGCCTTCTTTCACGACGCTCGATTCCGGTCGCTCAACGAGGTCCTGAAATCCCATCACCCGGGCTTCGACCAGTCTCCCACCGATACAGAAGCTCAATTGCTGATCAAGTACCTCACCAGCAACTAAGAACCAGCAACTAAGAACCAAGAACCCAAAACCATGCCCCCCGCCCCTAAGTCGTAATGGAGAACGTCAGGCTCTGGCTCCACTGACTCAGTTCACCCGTCGCACTGATCGCGCGGACCCAGACTCGGAACGTGCCAACAGGCAGAGCTGTTGCTGGAGTGTACGACGTGCCGGTCAGGCCGGAGAGATTGATGATTCCCTGGACATACGTGTCCGCTCGGTCAACCCACAACTGATACGTTGCAGCCCCGGCCACTGGCTTCCAGGAAAACGTCGGCTTGTTATTGGTTCCGCTGCCCGTTGGAGTCAGCAGTTCCGGCTGTCCGCCGATCGTGAGATCGACCAGATTCGACCAGAGTCCTCGAGCATTCGCACTGGCGGCGACAACCTGCCAGCGATAATGGCCGTCAGGGAGATCCGATGGCGGAGTCCAGTTCGTGGCCGTGATGTTGGCCTGGCTGAAGGCCACCGTTTCTGTGTCGACGTTGCGAATGTAGAGATCGTACTTCGTCGCACTCGGTACGGCGTTCCACGAGAACTGAGGACGATGTTCAAAGGTCGAAGCCCCGGGAGCCGTCATCGTCGGTGGTGTCCCGACATTGAAGAACACGACAGACGACCATGCCGCCGCAAGACCCGACGCATCCAGTCCTCGCACCCAGACTCGATAACTTCCCAACGCAAGATCCGTGGCATTCTGCCATGATTTGCCGGTGATGTTGTGCAGAATCACCGTACTGACCTGACCCGGAGTCGTGCTGTCGAGCCATACGTCATACTTGACGGCCCCCGGCAGATCCTTCCACACAACCTGCGGACGGGACGTTGTCTGATTCCGAATCATCGTGGCCAATGACGCAGCCGTGTTGATGGTGAAATCTTTCTGAACGGACCAGGCCGACTTGGTTCCTGAAGAACTTACCGCGCGGACCCAGACGGTGAACTTGCCAATTCCCAGATCACTTGTTGGCACCCAGGAAGTACCAGTCACATTGACGTTCACCTGAGGATTCGCGCCGGTTGCGTTGTTCTTGATGAAAACATCGTAGCTGACCGCACCGTTCGACGCAGTCCACGTGAACGTCGGACGCTGTGAGGCTGTGGTTCCGGTCGGTGCGGTGATTGTCGGAGCGGCAGGAGTGAAAAGGTCGATTGCCATCAGCGGTTCGCGGCCTTTGGCTTCTGACATTGCCGTCAGATAGAGTCGACCGTCAATCGCAGTGATGTTCTGAGGATCGCTGCTGCCAGCGTCGCCAGTCAGGTCGGTAAACAGAGTTGTTCCCGCAGTCGTGCCATCAGAGATCCACAGTTCCTGACCGTTGATTCCGTCGTTCGCAGAGAAGAACAGCATGCCATTGTTATTGACCAGGTTGATCGGATTCGAACCCCATGCGTAATCGTTGTAGGTGCTGAGTGGAATGTTCACGATATCTTTCACCAGAACAGTCCCGGCAGCCGTCCCGTCGCTCTTCCACAGTTCTCGACCAAGTGCTGTTTTGGGAGCAGGATTGGCCCAGGAGTACACCGCGGTGAAGTAGAGTGTGGAACCAACTGCCGTCAGCGATTCGGGAGCTCCCTCCCAGCCACCTTCACCCAGTTCCTTAACCATCGACGGCGTGACCGACGAAGAATTGCGACTCCACAGTTCCCCGTTGGCTCGATAGAACAGCTTGCCGTTCACGTTGGTCAGCAGATCAATGCCCGACGCATTCAGGTCGGCAACCATGGTTGTCCCGGCGGTCGTGCCGTCAGACTGCCAGAGTTCTTCGCCATTGACTCCATCGTTTCCCACAAAATACAGAAGGCCGCCAACGTCAGTGAGCTTTGAGGCATTGCCCCAGCTGGCTCCCCAGTTGGACCCCGCCCACATATCCTTAACCAGCATTGTTCCGGCGGTGGTGCCATCGGTTTTCCAGAGTTCAACTCCGGAAACCCCGTCGTCCGCGGTAAAGAACACACTGGATCCACTGATCACAAAGCGGTTGTACTGATTCAGAATCGATCCTGTGGCCCCCGGAGCGATGTCTTTCACCAGCACTGTCCCTGCAGCAGTCCCGTCGCTCTTCCACAGTTCATGACCGTTGGAATCGGACGCAGAAAAGATGAGCGTCCCGTTCATGTTGATCATTCCGGAGGGATACGAAGATGTATTCCCGACGGCGATGTCCTTGAGCATGACTGTTCCTGCAGCCGTCCCGTCGCTCTTCCAAAGCTCAACCCCGTTCGTGTCGTTCCGGGCGGAGAAATACAGCTTGCCATTGACGTTCACGAGCCCCGAAATATCCGAACCGTTCGCACCGGGATAGATGTCTTTCACCATCGTCGCACCGGTCCCGTTTGCAGCGGACTTCCACAGTTCCGCACCGTTCGTGCCGTTGTCGGCAACAAAGAAGATGGTGCCGTTGACGTTGGTGAAATTTCGAGCCCCGGAATTCACCGTGCCGCGATAGATGTCATCCTGAGTCGCCGTGTTGGTGCCAACATCATGTCGCCAGAGCTCCGTTCCCTTCGAACCGTCCGTTGCCGTATAGAAGAGAGTACCATTCGCATTGAGAAGCTTCGTCGGCTGAGATGTTCCGGCTCCAGGTACAAGGTCTTTGAACACGTTCGTTCCGGCCGCTGTCCCGTCACTCTTCCAGACTTCATAGCCGCTTTCGAATGTGAACGCGCGGAAGTACAGCGACCCGTTGACGTTGGTCAAATTGCTCGGCTGAAAGTTGGCCGACGTTCCGCTGTGCCCGACCATCGATGTTCCGGCAGCTGTCCCATTAGACTTCCAAAGTTCCTGTCCAGCAACTCCATCGCTGGCCCTGAAGTAAAGCGTCGATCCCATCGCGAACAGGTTGTCAGGTGTACTTGAACCAGTACCGGCGACAATATCTTTGACAAGCACTGTGCCGGCTCCGGTGCCATCCGTCTTCCAGAGCTCTCTCCCGCTTGCCGAATCATAGGCAGAGAAATACAGCGAACCATTCAGATTGACGAGGTAGTTTGCTTCCGAATCGCCAGTTCCGTTGAAATCGGTGACACGAACAGTCCCAGCGCCGGTACCGTCGGTCTTCCACACTTCCCGGCCGGCGTTATCAGAGCCCGCCGCCGTGAAGTACAGCGTGCTGCCAACTGGCGTCAGACTGGCAGGATTCGAGGATCCGCCGCCAGCGTAAATGTCGCTGACCAAAGCCGTCCCCGCGGACGTCCCGTCGGTCTTCCAAAGCTCAGTCCCGGCAGAGTCCACGCTTGACCAGGCTTTGAAGTACAGGTTTCCGCCAGCGGCCGCCATCTCAATCGTTGTGTCGACAACCAGAGTA
The DNA here is from genome assembly GCA_046349695.1 of Planctomycetaceae bacterium. Classification (GTDB taxonomy): domain Bacteria; phylum Planctomycetota; class Planctomycetia; order Planctomycetales; family Planctomycetaceae; genus SXXK01. The sequence goes on from JAXMBV010000010.1 coordinate 205,233, forward strand.
TGGCTTGCCACGAATCCAGTTCCCGCGGCTGTCCCATCACTCGACATCAGTTCCCCGGACGGGGATGCCGCAGACCGCGATGCCGCGTAGTAAAGCTTCCCGCCAAACGCCGTCAGTTGAGACGGATAGCCGCTGAAGTTACTCGTCGTCGCCTGCGCAGCATCACCCAGAGTGTCTTTCACCATCACAGTCCCAGCCGCGGTACCATCACTCTTCCAGAGCTCCTTACCATGAACCCCGTCATCGGCGGCAAAAAACAGCGTTGTGCCGACTGCGGTCAGTTCTGTGATGCTGGAACTCACTGACCCTGGCAAGACATCCTTCACAAGAACCGCGGCACTTGTTCCTTCCTTCTTCCACAACTCGCGCCCATGCGTCTTGTCCTGAGCGGTAAAGAACACAGTACTACCAATTGCTGTCAGCTCCTCAGGATCCGAGCCCACACTTTCCACGACGGCGTTCAGGTCGCCCATCTGCGTCACCTGCGCCGTCAAGAGCTGGCGCAACTCCAGCACTTCTGAACTCACAGATGACTCGAGGCGGCTGCGAGTCTTTCGTCGTGATGGCTTGGAAAACCCGTGGCTCAATCGTCGCAGCAAACTGGAAATTGTCATCGTCCCGCGCCTTCAGTCTCTGATCTGGTCGTTGTTTTCGGGCCAAAACACTGCAAATCTCGCTTGCAGAGCCCTCAATAGACTTAAGGCGAAAGCCGACCGAATCGGCAGACAGGGAATTTCAGAAAATGCGGTCGGAGCCACGACTCGGAAGGGATTTCAATACTTCAGCGGCTCGGCAGGAGCCTTGCCCCACCGTAATTGTCAACTGGCAGTCAGAGTCCGCTAGGGAGCTTGATATTCGGTTTGCTTCGTCACACAGCAAATTCGAAGGATGTACTTCTCATACCAGTGAGCTCGCCCGTTGGCCTGGGCTTCCATGTGTTCCATGTGTTGCCGCCAGTTTGCGATGCTGGCTTCATCTTTCCAGTACGAAACCGTAATCCCAAGCCGGTCCGAACCTCGTGCCGATTCGACGCCCAGAAATCCTGGCTGCTGTTGAGCCAGTTCCAGCATCCGGTCAGCCGTGGCTCCGTAGTCTTCCGCGTCACCTTCGGATCGGCGAGACGTGAAGATGACGGCAATGTATGGAGGCTCCGGCGTGTCAGCGAACATCATGCAGACTCAGCAGTCAGAGGAAGAACGGGAACCTGCTAAATATTGAAATGTCTCTCGCCCAATGTCGAACGAATGCCCCCAATACGCCCTGCGGTTCCGCGATTCACAGCCTGTCGCGTTGCCGAGTCAAGGTGCGACCATGTGATGTTCAGATTCGGTCCGCCGGACTTTCCGTCCTGGTCGAACGAGCATTTTCAGATTTATCCAGCTGGTCATATGGTGTCGGATAGGCGGGATACGCGACGTTTCCTTCCTGAACCTCATCGGTGATCCGTCGGTCTTCAGGCGGCACAAAGTCCGAAGCTCCGGGTTCGCCATACCGGCTTGTCCGTCCCCAAATTTGAGCAAGAGAATCCTGGTAGAGCAACGTCCACTGAGCCGCATGCGTCTCCATGATTCGAACAGACGGCAACTGATGCCGACACAGCAAAATCAAATCTGGATCCCGAAACGTCAGTGCCTTTGCCGGATCGAACGGACCTGACTTTGGACTCCGATAGCGAACACGAGAATCAGGCGTTCCCATCCAGAAATCGAAGTAGATGTCGGTGATCTCTCGAGGATAGCAGGTCTCAAACCGGCCATCGACTGCAACTCGCGAATTGCAAAACGTCTCCGGATCGTTAGCAAAACACCCGATGGCGTACTGCGCCCAGTTGAAGGTAACGACAGTCCTGCCAGTCAGTCCGTGATCGTGCAGAAACTGCATGGCCGCAACTGGAAACTCATTCCGATCCACATCAACGCTGGCCAGCTTTGTCCCCAGACGCGCGGTACTCAACACGATCAGAAGCATCAGGATCGCTGCGGTGGAAAACGATCGAGACTGCACTGACGGCGCCTGAGGCTCGACCTTCGACAGGCGATGCAGGAACAGGCGAATTCGCTCCGTGAATGGTCCCGGGATCCAGAAGCCGCAGACCACTGCAAAGATGGATAGATGTCGGCAATGGCTAAGTCCCTGCCACAGCAGCAGTGCCATAATCGTGGCTTGAATCCAGCGCTGCCGGGCCGATGAGCCAAACGCGATGATGCCCACAAACAACAACGCCCAGAAGCGAACGGATTCGGCAGTGAACAATTCGAGGCGACCCCAGTCGGAAATTTCCGGACGTGGCAGAAGCAGAGCGTCCAGCATGAACTTCCATAATCCGGTGCCATAGGGATTCACAAGAGATGCGCCGAAGCAGGCAATCGTGACAAGCGTGATGTTGATCAGCAATGTCCGATGCCTCAGTCCTGTGCTGACAAGAATCTGCAGGCAGGCAAGCCCATGAGCCGCTGAGAGAATCGCAAGTCCTGCGGCAAAACCACCGTGAGAATTCGTCCAGAAACACAGAACCGGAGGCAGGCACCAGAGCCAGGCCTGATGGCGAATCAGGTGCTTCCGAATTCGAGCATCCTGCAGTCGAAAATCGCCAAAGGTCTTGCGCCAGATTGCCAGAATGATGGCGAGAGAAACATAAGTCAGGATCTGCGGGCGAAAGTGCCAGTGAAACTGCATGTTGGCGCACACGAGGATGACGACAATGGCAGCCGCTGACCATGAAGCGTTGCTCGCGCGGGCCGCATAAAGCATCAGGCTAAGCAACAGGACGGCAAGTGCGAGTTTTGTGGCGATGAGACCGGCCGATCCGAACGTATCAAAGGCAAAGGCCAGCAACAGCTCAGCAATGTTCTCATGGTTCACCCATGGAGCCTCTTCAGCAGCAAACGTCCATGTCGCCTGCGTCGGCAGCACACCGTCTCGCAGAACTTCGCGGCCATACTGAATGTGTCCCCAAAGATCAGGGTCTGCACACGACGTTGTCAGAACTGACAGTGCCAGCGTCAGGATGGCCAGAAAAGGAAGCAGCGAGCCGGTCAGAGATGCTCGAAACGAGCAGCATTTCGAGGTCTGCCCGGATGGCACAGCAGAAGTTGTGGAAGAAGCAGGGATCATGACAACGGCGACCGGTTCGACAGGAGGCATCGAAGGCTTCAAAAGACGGCGAGCGAGAGCCAGCCGTTCTGAACTGTCGGAAGACTAGGTCACGGACCAGTGCCTGTTGCGAAAAGTCGTCACCGTCGCAGGACACGCAGAGTCGTCAAAGTCAGACGAATCGGATTGTTCCGGTTATGCAGCCGGTCCCGTCAAAGCTCGGTTCTTCCGATGGCTTCGACGACGTAGAACCAGAGCAGTAAGTCCAGTGAGTGTGATGAGCGACACTGAGGGTTCCGGCACCGAGGTCAAAGACGGAACAACGGTGAGTGTCACGGGTGCTGAAATGAAGCTCAGGTTGTTGTTTCCACCGTCCACAAATTCGGTATGCAGTGGGTCCGACGACAGACTCAGCTGATACGCTCCTGATATCGAAGGCGCGGTTTTCAGTAACAACTGCGTCAGCAGCAGCGGTGTCGATGAAAGCGTTACCGGCATGGCGACACCGCGTGACGGAAGACTGGATCCATCGTCGGTAAAGTCACTGATCGAGTATGTCAGTTGATCGGGTGCAACGGTCCCGGGACTCTGATTGCCCGGCGGCAGCCAGCGAAGATAAGCGCCACTGACGCCATTGAACACATACTGCGAGTCACTCAGGTAGATGTAGTCCTGAGCAGACGCGAACTTCAGACCGCCGGATGGCCCCGTGATGGACGTGAGTGCAAACTCGGCGAGGAAAAGGTCCAGAGTATCTGCAGGTGTGGGACTGACAGCATCCGTCGCAACGAAGACGTTGATCGTCGCAGTGCTTCCGGCAACGATGGGATGAGGCGATGACGACGAATACGTCACAATGATGCCAGCGTCTGCTTCGATGGAACAGGCCACGAGAAGAAAAATGACCACGAAGCGCGTCAGCATGCTCATTGAAATTCTCGCTGTCAGTCATGGTGATGAGCAACAAAAACAGACCTCACAAGGGACGTCCTGCTTCGACGTCCGCTCATGGAAGTTTAGGAGGATTCGGCAAAACAAAAAGCAAATCAGCCGTTACCTCCACCAGGGGCAACGGCTGATTTTCAGTAAGGGGACAGTCGACTCAGGTTCTGCGTCCACAGCAAATTAGTCGTCACTCTCTGAGTGAAGAACCTGCGATTCTTCACCGGCTTACATCAATCACACGATACTCGTACGGGCAGAGCTTACCCGGGGAATCGCAGAGCATCACTCAGAGAGTGATGGCTACATTGGTGCGCGGAGAACGTTGACCGTCGACTCTGTCGCATTGCTGACAGTGATTGGTACGACTGCTGTCTGGCGTCGCCATGGAGCTCGAGGAACTTCATCACGTGCGGCGGCGATTCCAAATCCAACCGCACCGGCAGCGATGGGAAGTGACGCAAGGAACAGCGGAATGGCGACTAACTTGCGCACCTTCGAGCTTCCTCGAGACAGACGGAAACCACAACTGAGCACGGTCACTGACAACCATCCAAGAAACGCGATGACCGCCAGTGCACCGATGCGAGTCTGCTGGACATCTTTCCGGACAGCCGCTTCTGCAGCTTCTGTCAGAGTTTCCGGCAGAGTCAGCAGCATGTAGATCTTCCGGAAAGACGGCTTCTCACCAGTCTCTGACGGAATGACTTCGTGCCGCGTATACTGAGTTCGAATGCACAGACGCACTGACCCAGGATCGAGCTGAAGTTCGACAGATGATGCAGCTCGATGGCCATACAGGTCCACAAGCCGGGGAGACTCAAGAACAGCTTTGCGGATCGCTTCATTCACAGCGGCATTGATCGCTGCGTCTTCGGCTTCCTGAGTCGAATCGATAATCGGCTCTGTCTCAGCAACGATCTGGCCTTCTGCCGGCTTCCGGACCCATGCAGGTTCCACATTGATTGCCACATCACTTCCGGCCTGACTCGCTGGTTCAGGACTGGTTTCCTGGATGACGTGGTAGATCGCATCAGCAACCTGAGTCAATGCACCACTGGCGAACAGAGGGAATACCGGTGACACAGAACCACCCACCTGCGCTTCGACCGGAACGAGTGCATAAGAGTGTCGAATTTGTTTGGGCAGCTGCATCTTGACGGAGTTAAAGAACTCGGACGCTTCCTGTCCCGTGACAGCTTCGAGGGACGCCTGAGCAAGTTCGAAGACGAGCACCTCTTCGTCTTCAGAGATTCCAGAAGGGTTCTTGCCTTGAGCTTTCGCTTCCTGCAGCGCTTTGATGACGGAATCCGCAAATTTGTCAGACAACTCTTTCAACTGTTTACGACGAACGGCCGGTTCAGAAGAGAGATTCTGGAAATTGATCTCGAGTAGTCTTCCAGGACCGTTTGGGGTTAGCACCTGAGTCGGCTTTTGCTGAGCAGCCTCATCACTGCCTGGCAAGGTTGCAGTCACTGATGGCGCTGGTTCCGAAGGAACTGGAGTCGCCGCAGGTTTAGATTCAGGCTGTGATTCCTGAACAGAGACAACCTCACCCGCAGCCGCTGAAACAGGTTCCTGTACGACAGGGGCAGGCGATTCCGGGGCAGGGGGTTCAGCAGGCTTTTCTTCAGAACCTGCTGCAGGGACTGATGCTGGTTCCTGTGGTGCCGCCGGAGCTGCTGGTTCGGCAGGAGGATCCTGACTCGATGTTGCGGCGACTATTGCAGCAACGTCTGTTGCTGGAACTTCAGTGGTTCCACGTTCATGGTCGGCGGAGTTTGTGGCAACAACAGTGACCTCAGTGCCCGCCGTGTTATCCGCAACCACTACGCTGCTGTTGCTCCCGGAACTTTCGCCGTTGATCCGCAGCTGCACAGGTCCTGCCTGCACTTCGATATTCCCGTCAGCATCCCGTTCCGCTTTCAGGCCAGCGTCGGTCGCCACTTCAAAAAGCTGCTGAGGAAGTCGGCTGCTGACTTCTCGAACGATCTCATGCGCCGAGTGCTGTTCACGGCTGAGCTCCTGCACCATTTCGCGCATGTCGGTCTTGAGATCTTCTTCTGCGACCACCGATCGCTGCGCTTTGCCGCGAACCACGACGAGAACGCCGACCAACAGCAGGAGCATCAGAAACCAGGGGAAGCGGGAAGATCGACCGGCTCGCCGAAATGCTGCATGCTGCGGAGCGGGACGTCCCAGCATGCTGTTCATCACGACGGAAACGACCTTCAATCCGATCAGTCCGATGACGACCAGCATCAGGACTCCGGCAAGAGAAAGACCGGCGAAAATTGGAATAGCAGTCATGAACATTCTCCTCAAGGGCTTCAAACCCCTGAATCAGAAGCCTTGCGGTTCTGACGATTCACAAAAATAACTTTTTGGAGGACTTTTGCCAGCGGCTGTTCACCGTTCGAACGACGTCAGGCTTTCTGTCCCGCAGGAGAAATCCCCTGGACGGGTACATTCGTGCGAGCCAGCATCGGTGCGGCATTGGGAGTGCCTGGAGCAGGAGTCAGGATTCTCTCTTCAGCTGGAGTCCAGCTGGCGGACAACTGGACCACTGCAGAAATTGCCAGAGCCAGCGTCGCTCCTAACTTTTCCGGGAATGGCAGAATGGCCGCAATCACAAGTCCAAGGATCAGAGTCACGAGTGTCGATGAAATACGGAATCGTGACTTTCGGAAACTGTCGGCCTGCCACCACCAGCGGCGAATCAAAAACAGTAGACCGAAGAACGCCATGAATCCGGCAATCGTTGGGGTTCCACTGCCGGTGACAATTTGAAGTCGTCCAAGTGGTCGATCTGAGAACACTCCGTCATTCGAGGCATGCAGCAGATCCGTCTCGCTGAGCATCAGGAATTGCTGAATGATTGCAGCAACTCCTCCAACGGCCAGGCCCAGTGATCCCTGCACGATCCGTCGGATGACGGGGTCACCTGTTCGGCCTTCCCACAGTTTGGCGAGCACAATCAGCGCCCATGAGGCCAGCAGGATCGTCGATGCAAAGAACGCCACATCGGCGGCATTCGGCAGAATTTCGGTCGCCAGATGGATGGCTGCCGTCACAAGTGCGACTGCAGCCAGTGACACGGACAACGACGTCGTGATATCAACAGCTCGCTGACCTTTTGGAATCTGACGTGCCGTAGCAGGAGAGTAGTTTCGCGAACTGATCGGCATCGGCTGCGGCTGCGGCGTGGGAGGATAATGCTTTGGTGCCGCGGCCATCACAGGCCGCGCACCCGGGTTTGCGGTCTGAGGACCTGGGGCTGCACCAGCCTGCCGACCCGCCTCGGCTGCAGCCGCAGACAATTCCGTCTGCGCCCGTCGAAGCTGCTCCGGTGCTGCCGCAACATCCTTTTTCCAGAACTTGCGATACAACAAATAGGCCAAACCTCCCACGATCCCGCCGCTCATGATCGGGCCGGTTCGCAGAATATTCAGGTCGATCAGCAGAATGATCACAGCTCCCGAAATCACCCACTTGAGCGGCGTAGGAACCTGTTCATTCCAGACAACCAGGACTGAATGCCATGCCGATCGCAGTCCCTTTTCCGCAGGGGCTTTCGGTCCTTCGCCAATAATGGTCGAAGCAACAGCAGCGCGGCTGTGATTCTTGTCCGCACGAGGTTTCAGCAATGGAGCAGGCTGATCCACAGCAAAGCCTGAATCCGAAACAGCCGTTCGAAACCGACGTTCGAGTTCTTCGACATCGTTAATTCGGCGATCGGGATCCTTTTCGAGTGCTGCTGCGATCACAGGTCGCAACTTCTCAGGCAGGATCGAAAGATCTGGTTCCGCCGTCAGATGCTTCATCAGAATCTCGGCCGTTGTTTCGCCTTCAAACGGAACTCGGCCCGTCATCATTTCATACAACATGACGCCCATGGAATACACGTCAACTTCGCGACCATAGCGGCCACGAGCCACTTCCGGGGCCATGTAGTAAACGGTACCAACGCTCTGCGTCTGAGCACTTCGGCGGCTTTCCGAAATGTACTTCGACAGCCCCACATCGCCGATCTTCACGACACCGGCGTCGCTGAACACATTGGCTGGCTTCAGATCGCGATGCACAATGCCACGGTCATGCAGAAAGCTCAGGCCCGCCGACATGCCGCTCAGCCAGGCAAGAACATCATTCAGAGGCATGCCGGCCGGATGTTCCTGAACGCAGTCGTACAGACTTTTGCCGCCAACATACTCCATGACGATCCAGTGATCCTTTTCGGCATCCTGACGCATGTCGAAGATCGTGACCAGATTGGGATGCTTCAGATTCAGGCACTGCGACACACCTCGAAGTTCAACTTCCAGGTTGTTGTGAAGCAGCTTGAGAGCCACTTCCTTGCCGGCGTCTGTCAGAGCATAGTAGACCTCACCGAACCCGCCGCGATGAATCGCGCGTTTGATCGTGAAGCCTTCAAGTGGTTTGGATTCAGGGGCAAATGCAAACTTCATAATTGTGTTCCGACTGATCCGTTCCGATGGAACCCGTGCCGCGGACAGTGTCTGTTTTTGCCGGACGGTGCTGATTCAGCTGTTGCCGAGAGAACCGTCCGAAGTCTTTATGTCTTGATTTTCTCGATGCGAAATCGAAATTCTTCGCTGGAGACCAGAGCACCGTCGGTCAGAACGACGGAGTCCTTGATCCGATCTCCATTCACTGTCAGTGGGACTTTGGATCTGCAGCGGAGCTGTTGATCCTGCCTGTAAATGACCACCATGTCCGGCCAGTCCGGGCAGCAGACATGATAATCTCTTCGAGGCCCCAGAAGCACGCTGTCAGTCATCAGAATGATGCCATTCACGGACTGCGGGGGTCTGTGGTGACTTTCGAAATCAATGATCGCCGTTCCCGCCAGTACACTGGGGATTCGGAATCCCAGTTTGACTCGTTCCGCCAGTGTCATTGCATCCCCGGATTTCAGCAGAGTTGGTCCCGTGACCACTCGGCCTGAAACAACGGTCGACTGATGAGGAAGGATGAACCAATCTTCGCCACGGCGCTGAATTGTCGCATGTCGGCGAGACAGATTTGCCATCAGGCAGATATCGGCCGAGGCCTGTTCCATTGTCGGGCCCCCGATCAGGAATTCGCTGCCTACACAAACCTGGTAAGCTCCGACTCCGTCGATCCAGAGCATGTAGCGTTCACACGAGCTGGCAGACACGTCAGTTTCTCTGAAAAATTCCCTGGTGGTTTCCGTTTCCTGCCGCAGAGGTTTTGCCTCGGAGTACCGAACCGGACAAACCACGGGCTGAGGATGGCGAATCGACTGATGCAGAAGTCTCTGCATCCATGTTCGCCATCGATAGATTCCGCTGGTCGTCATTGTACGGTCCGAGCAACAAAGATTCATGGCCAAAGAAAAAGCTCCGAGCCCGAGCAGTTTGTCGAGCCCGGAGCCAGTGTGTGTCCCGGTTCAGGTTGCGGCATCCATTTCCGCATGGCTTGCTGGGATCAACAGGAACTCAGTGTTCTTCCTGAGCAGAGTTCCCGGTCAAATCCCTCCACGAGTCCTGTCAGATCTTGGAAGGACTGCTGACTTCAGCCATCGTGTTGTCCTGGCTTTCCAGCCCGAAGTGCGAGTCAATCTCACTGATGACATCGCCGCGAGCAGGAGCTTCTGTTTCTTCGACCGGGATACGGCCAAGAACCTGTCCTTCGGTCTCCAGAACTGACTCACGCACGTCCAGAGCGTGGTTCATGTCCTTGATCATCTTTTCAACATGTGCCAGGTGAGTATCATCCACTTCGATGGAATTGATGGTCTCAGCGGCCTGAACCTGCTTCAGGCGAGCTTCCAGCTGAGCAACCTTCACCGCCAGGTCCTGCTTGCGGGACAGCATTGTGTCCAGCTTCTTCTGGTTGGCTCGAAGAGTGTCCTTCTGAGCTGCCAGAATCTGGCGATCTCGCTTAATCGCATCTTCTGAAGAGCGATAAGAATCGAATCGCTGAGCCAGATCGGCTTCCACTTCATGTCGGCTGTAAGACACAGCTCGATAAGTGAATGATGTCTTTCCGGAATCCAGGTCAGATCGCAGAGCCAGGATCGCTTCCTTCTGCTTGCCGAGCGACGCTTCCTTGTCGGTCAGGTCTCGCTCCATATCCTTCACATCAACCGACTGCTCGGCAACGGTTGTCATGTGCTGCCGAATTTCCGGCATCAGGTTTTCCACTTCGTCACGAATGCGGTCGAGTTCAAACTCGACACTGATTTCATTCTTTACCGCCTCGCGAACATTGCCGCCCAGCGTTCGCAGATAGCTCAAAGCATCTGAACCCAGCAGCAAACCGCCCGCAACACCCAGAACCAGCGTTCCTACAAAAAGCTTCTTCAACATGATTTTGCTCCCTACCGGTTTTGACCACACTTTTGCGAGCTCAGAATCTCGCAACATGGGGGAGCGGTTCGCCATCCAAGGCCAACGCTTAGATGGTCTTTGAAGTTTTTCTGTAGAATTGCGAAATCGCCTCACCTGAAACGCCGCAAGTCATTTACTGAAATGGACTTACGCCTTCACAACATCTCTCGCTAATCCCGCGCATAATGGGCTGAGGACTTCTGAAATGTTGAGTCCATCGGGATCCCGCCACTTCGTCATTCCCGCGCAGGCGGGAACGGCGGGAACCCGCACGTCTTCCAAAGCGGCAAATGGAGTTCTGTTGCGGCTTCTCGATTCCGCTCAGTTCCGCTGAAGGAAACGCGATGGTGCTGTAGGGGAGTGACGCAGGTGCGTAATAGACGTGCGTGACAAAGGTGCGTGACACGGAGGGCTGACGCCCAGCCGCTCGCCTCTTTAATTGTCAACGGCATGGCCGTCCATCGTCAAAAGGTCATCCACCTGAAGCAGCTCCGCAAGATCCACGGTCGCCATCCATGCGTCAGTCAAGGACTGCATGTAGTTGGTGACGACCTGTCCCAGCGTCTGCTGAGCCACCACGACCTGTGCGAAATCGACAGACTGGCCATCGATCAGGAAGCGGTCGTAGACGCCTCGGTAAACTCGCACCTGATCCGGCACCAGGTCGGTTCGGTAGCTCTCGGAGATCGTCCGACTGGTTTCGTAACGATTGAAGTTCTCAGCCAGTGAAAACATCAATGTGTTATTCGTGTCGGTCAAGTCCTGGCGTGCCCGCACGAGTTCAGCATGTGCCGATGTGATGTTCCCCTGATTGCGATTGAAAACGGGAACAGGAGCAGACACCTGAACGTTAGTGGAATAGTCTGACAGTGGCGTTGTGTCATCATGCTGAAACGCCGCGTAGAGACTCACGTTCGGAATGGGCGTCACTTCCTGAAGTCGAAGGTTGCAGGTCGCTTTAGCGATGCGAGCGTTTGCAGCCAGCAGGTCGGAATGTCTCTGCAGAAGTGTCAGGGCTGTTTCGTAATCAATCGACGGCGTGAGTCCTTCGACCGATCCACCAACATTCTGGCGAGACATGTGAGGCAGGCCCATCGACGCTGCCAGCTGTCGCCATGCGGCATTCAAGCCGTTTGTCGATTGAATCACGTTGTTGCGAGCCTGCACTGCGAAGACTCGCAGCTGCAGAGGTTCGTATGGTGCTGCTTCACCGCCGGCGACCAGGTCGATCTGAGCTTCGTAAACTTCCTGACTCAACTTTGAGATCGCTTTTGTAAACTTCAGCTGTTCCTGAGCGATCAGCACTTTGAAATAACTGCGGCGAACTTCACTGGCCAGCCGAACCCGTGCCTTCCGAAGATCAGCCTGAGTCGCTCGAACTTCCTGAAGTGCTCGATTCTGAGCCAGCGTCAGTTTTCCGGCCGTCACGAATTCCTGAGTGAAGAAAACACCGTTGTAGCCTGCCGTGTCAGCCGTTCCGATGGTGTCCCCTTCGTAACCGACGGTCGGGTTCGGATACAGGCCAGCCTGAACTGCCTGACCTCGAGCCTGTTCCACGCTGGCTGCGGCCTGTCGAATGACCGGACTGTTGTCGACGGCCATCTGCTGCAATGTCGAAAGTGTCAGCGGTTCACCTTCCGCTGCAGCGGCTTCGACTTTGGGAGCTTCAATCTCCGGAAAAAGCGAATCCGCCAGTGTTCGGCGTTCTTCAATCGGCTGGCCCGGGTCCATCGGCGGAAGCGTCAGTGGAGCAGCGTTGGCACCGGGCAGTTCTTCGGGGATCTTAAATCGCTTTGATGGTTGTTCGTCTGGCTTTGCTTCGCTGGGAGCCGTTGCTTCCTGAGAAACCGGCTGAGTCTCATCGGCCTTCTTTTCCGGCAGCGGTGTCGCATCGGCAAACGTGGATGCTCGGTTAGCCCACCATCCAGTGCAGCATTCATGGACGGTCTGGCAGCCGCTGATCAAAAACAATCCGCCAAGGCATGCCGCCCGGGCCCAGCGCGATGATCGAACCTGGCCCATGTTTGATCGAAGAACACCGCGGGCCGTTTTCACCAGTTCCGATGCGCGATTGTTCTGCAGGGAGACTGAGCGTTCAGTCTGAACATGGGGGAAAACGCGACGAAACATTTCCGGAAACTCCATTTTCCAGCAAACAGGCAGCCTGATCCATCAAGCGCCCAAAAGGCTCGGCCCTGTTCACATCGTCGCGAGAAGGAACATGGCTGAACTATGCTCATGAGACATTCACGGTCTCGACGGCTCCTCCCATGCACAAGCGCAAGAGCCGGAATATTCGGAACGATGCAGCCGTTACATCCGACACAACCGGCACTAGCGTTCTCGCCACCACAGTAGCCGTCACTCTCTGAGTGACGAACCTGCGATTCTTCTCCGCCTTGCCACAACCACAGAATGTTCGCCCGGCCGACGCTGACTGAGGGAATCGCAATGCATCACTCGGAGAGTGATGACTACTTTGGCTCAGTGGCCTTTGCAACCTTCTGAAATCGGGAGCGAATCTGCTCGCTAGACCCGATTGTCAGCCAGATGTTCCAGGTGTGATCGAAGCCTTTGGTCACGGCGAGTGTTCGGATGGGGGCGAGGTATGAGCAGGCTCCGCGTTTGGGATTGCCGTCGCCAAATCGATAACACGTGAGTTCATCGGCAGACGGCACGCAGATGCCAAGGCCGTGGTCCTTGTCATCCACCCACGCAGCCCAGTGTTCGGTCATCTTGCGGTATTCGTTTGGCCAGCCAGGACTCGACCGCTCAACGTCCTTCTGCTGCCACGGCATCGTCCCTGTGTACGTAACAAGCGTTGAAAGTTCAGGAGCCACAAACAGAGCCGGCATCTCCTGATGATGCGCGGGATGATCGATCGCTCCCGAATAGACAAAGCGGCACTTCAGGTGCAGCAGATCATCTTCGAGCGAAATCGTTTGTTCCATGATGGCGTCATCAATCTCAATTCCGCTGGCCCAGTGAACGGGGCGAGTACGAATGAAGGCGGAGTCTTCGGTGACCTTTTGCTCAAGAATCTTCGCCGACTTTCCTTTCCAGTCGCCGCCCTGAACCGGATTCCATCGCCATGGTTTTCCGTTCCAGTCAGAACCATCAACCTGTCCATACCAGGATTGCTGGACAAGTCGTCCGCGGTCGAAGTGATTGACGAGATTGCGATCGCTGCCGGCCTGACCGATCCAGCCAATAGCTCCGCCGGACGATCGAATGAGGCCGACTTTCAGAGAACGATTGCCCAGCCAGATCCAGTCTTCCGGCGGCCGATCCTGCGCATGACCTGAAGAGGCGTTACCGCCGAAGATCATCAAAACGAAAAAAGCGATCTGCAGGATCACTCCCGCAGATCGCACTTTCAGATTCAGATCAGAGCAACGTCGTCTGAACATAGAGACTCGCAGAGTATCAAGAGATCAGCTCTTCTTCAGAACGTCCTTGCCAACCCACGGTCGCAGCACCGGCGGAACCACGACGCTTCCGTCTTCCTGCTGATAATTTTCCAAAACCGCAATGATAGCGCGTGCACATGAGATGGCTGTGCCGTTCAGCGTGTGAACGAACTGAGTTCCCTTCTTGTCGGGACTCTTGCAGCGAATGTTCAGACGGCGAGCCTGGTAGTCGGTACAGTTCGACGCGCTGGTGACTTCGCCGTATTCGCCACCGTTACCGCGGCCGGGCATCCAGGCTTCAATATCGAACTTGCGATAGGCTGGCCCGCCGAGGTCCCCCGAAGCTGTGTCGATGACTCGATACGGAATGCCCAAAGCCTGAAAGATCTCCTCTTCGATCCTCAGAATTTCCAGATGCAGCGCGTCGGACGAAGCAACATCCGGTCCTGCGTAACCAAACATCTCGACCTTCGTAAACTGATGAACGCGATAGATGCCTCGGGTGGCTCTGCCCGCCGCTCCGGCTTCTGTGCGGAAGCAGTGAGACAGTCCTGCGTACTTCAGTGGCAGCGACGCAATGTCAATTGTCTGGTCTTTCTGAACGCCGCCCAGAGTAATCTCGGCGGTGGCCACGAGGCTCAGGTCAGAATCTGCGATCGAATAAATCTGAGTCTCATTGCCGCGAGGACTGAAGCCGATGCCTTCCAGAACGGAATCGCGAGCAAGATCCGGTGTCGTGAACAGCGTGAAGCCTTCACTTCGCAGCTTGGTCAGAGCAAACTGCACGAGTGCCATTTCGAGCATCACGGCGTCGTTCTTCAGGAAGTAGAATCCTGACCCAGCAACGCGAGCACCCGCTTCAAAGTCGATCAGGTCAAGATGCTCAGCAATCTCGACATGGTCTTTGGGTTTGTAGGTGAAGGTTGGCTTCGTTCCCCAGACCTTCAATTCCTTAGCATCTGATTCTCCACCGGTCGGTGCGGACGGATGAGTCAGGTTGGGGATTCGTGCCTGTTCCGCCTTCAGCAGAACTTCGACTTCCCGCTGCCGTTCTTCGGTCTGCCCCACCTGCTCGCGAAGCAGCTTGCCCTGTTCGACCAGCTTAGGACGATCCTCCGCGCTGGCTTTTGGAATCTGAGCCGAAACTTCCTTCTGCTGACGACGCAGGTCATCGCCCTTTGCAATCAACGCATTGCGTTCGTCGCGCAATCGGATGACCGCATCCACGTCCGCAACGACGCCACGACGATGACAATTCTCCACCACCTCATCACGGTGATCGCAGATAAACTGCAGATCCAGCATGGAAAAACTCCCAGGCTCAGCCAAACAGACAGACCGAAACGATCCATCAGGACTCAGAACAGAAACGAAAACCCTGAAGCCAAGACAGCGCGGAATGTAAACAGGATCGCAGTTTTGGCCTAGTGCTTTGCCCCCGGAGTTTTGGGGTTTCTCGACGGACGGGCTGCGAAAACAGTGGCTTTAGCGTGCATTAGAAGCTTTATTCGGGCCATCCTGGATTCTCTGCAATCGAACATTCCAGGTTATCGAGAGGGAGCGTTGGCGACATCACTTCTTGGGTCGGTGTTCCCGAATTGCGTCCAACAGAATTATCTGAACCTCTGGTGGCTTCTTTGCGGTCAACGCGTTCTCCCCGTTCTTCGATTTCTTTTCAGGATCGGCGCCGTGCTTTAGCAGAAGCTGAACGATCTTTGTCACGCGTTCCAGATGATCGCGACGTCCGCTGGGTAAGACAACAGCACAATGGAGTGCCGTGAGGCCGTCGCCATCGGGAACCAGATTTACGTCCAGCCTTGGGCAAGCTTCAAGATAGACTTCCACCGCAAGTGGATCGGTTCTCCAAATCGCATTGATCAGCGGCGTGCGTGATCCGACAACTTCGTTCGGATCACAACCCAAATCCAGTAGTTTCCTCGTCATCTGGATCAAGGCGGCTTTTCTGTTTGGTTGGGCGGGATCACCTGCGATTCGAAAAAGAGAACTTCCATGGTGTGAGGAGTGCTGTCGTGGGTCTCCTCCAGCCATGATCAGCAGGTTCATGACCTCAGGATTACCGGAATGGATTGCGCTGGCAAGTGGCGACAGCCCATACAGTGTTTGTCCAGTTTTGGTCGTTTCTTCTGAAAAGGCATTTGGGTCTGCCCCGGCCTTCAGTAGTATCGAGCTTGTGGACGAATGCCCTTGCCCTGCCGCTTCATGAAGTGCCGTTCGCCCATCCGCCGTCATCTGAGCAACCTTTGCACCGTGCTCGAGTAACTGATTCACAAGATCGTCATGCCCTGCTCGAGCGGCGGCCATCAGCGGTGTTCCATGAATCCTGTCTTCCTTGTTCAGGTCGGCCACTTCGAGCGTGTTCACGAGCTGGGAAGCGGTCTTCCTGTCGTTATCAACAATGGCCTGAATCAACCGCTCGCCAGGAGTCCGCACGGACTCCTGCGGGGATACGACGACAGCAATCAGCGCAAGGCAAACAGTTTGGAACATTGGATCTCGTCCGTCCGAGCTTATGGTTTACAGAGCGAATTCCATCCCAGCCACTGGTACCCAAACCATTCGTGCTCGGCTCTCAGCTAGCGCGGCACAGTCGCCAGTTCCTTCCACAGGCAGGCACTGGCGAGGGTGCCTCGGTGGAAGTCCTGGAGATGGATATGTTCATCGGGGCTGTGGAGGTTGTCTGTGTTGCGGCCCCAGCCGAGAAGCAGGGTGTTCAGGCCGAGGATCTGTTTGAGACTCAGCACAACAGGAATTGATCCGCCTTCGCGAACCAAAACTGGCGGCTGGCCAAAGGCAGTCTCCACCGCGCGGCCTGCGGCGACGAGCCAGTCGCTGGTGGGATCGAAGACGAATGCTTCACAGCCATGGAACCGCTTGAATTCAAACTCAACACCCGGCGGGCACTGTGATTTCAAAAAGGCTTCGAGCTGATCCAGCACCTTGTGAGGATTCATGCGAGGGACAAGTCGGCACGTGATCTTGGCCGTGGCCTTTGACGGAATAATGGTCTTCGGTCCTTCACCCGTATAGCCGCCGAAGATGCCGTTGATGTCGCAGGTCGGACGCGCGGTTCGGCGTTCGAGCGTTGACCAGCCGGCTTCACCAAACGTCGCGCTGCTTCCCACTTCTTTCAGGAAAGACGCTTCGGTGAACGGCAGCTTTGCATACTGGGCTCGTTCTGCCGGAGTCAGATCATCAACGTCGTCATAGAAGCCCGGAATCTGAACTCGCCCGTCAGCACCGACCAGAGCGCCACACATGCGAGTCAGTGCGTTGACCGGGTTGGCGATACTGCCACCATAGATTCCGCTGTGAAGATCCTTAGACGGTCCCTTGAGCCGAACTTCTGCCGCCACGATGCCTCGAAGACCGCATGTGATGGCCGGAATACCATCGCCATACTGGCTGGTGTCACTGACAACGGCGACATCGGCTTTCAGAAGATCGCGATGAGTTTCCAGGAAGTGGTCGAGATGCACGCCGCCACATTCTTCTTCGCCTTCAATCAGCACCTTCACGTTGACGGGAAGATCCCCATTCACTTTCACCCACGCTTCGATCGACTTGATGTGAGTGAACAGCTGGCCTTTGTCATCCGTGGCTCCTCGAGCAAACAACTTCCCTTCGCGGACCTGAGGCTGGAACGCCGGAGACGTCCACAGGTTCAGCGGATCCGGTGGCTGAACGTCATAATGACCGTAGACAAGCACTGTCGGAAGCGAAGGATCACGCAGCCGTTCGCCGTAAACGATCGGATGTCCCTCCGTCGGGTAGATCGTCGCCGTCAGACCGGCCGCCGTCATGGAGTCTCGCACCCACTCGGCACATTGATTCATCTGAGGCTTGTACGCACTGTCCGCGCTGATGCTGGGGATGCGGAGAAACTGGCAAAGTTCATCCAGAGCGGTCTGCTGGCGAGCATTCAGAAAATCGAGGACAGGCTGCATGTGAAGATCCTGAGGAAGCTGGAGACTCGGAAAACCGGCAGCTTAGCAAAAGGCCACTCGAATGTCGCAGTTGCAGCGTCATGGGTGATTTTGCGTACAGTGTAAAGCAGCTATCCTCAGCCGCTTCCGTACGTGTCGTGTTTCTGGGACACGTGGAGGGATCTGGGGATGGGAGGGGGTTGGGTGAGAAGCGATTGGGGACAATCGCTTTACATTGGAGGGCAATCGTGGCTTTTCTGTTGCGACGTGCCCTGGGGGTGAGTACAAGAACCAAGCAAATTTTCTGTATTCGCCGATTCGTTGCATGGGAAATTCCGTCGACATGAGCGCTGAAGTTCAATCGCCCGACACACCGCGCCCGATGTTGTCTGGACGAGACGTTCCGATCCTTGTGCTGCTGGCGGCTCACCTGCCGTTTGTCGCCATCTACTATTGGCGACTCTGGGATCTGGAGCATTATCGATTCTTCCCGTTTGCCCTGGGGATTTTCTTCTGGCAACTGCTCACTCGACGTCAGGCGGAAGCGACGAACTGGCGGTGGTATTCCAAGTGTCTGGTGCTTGGTGACCTGATCTGCCTGGCTGGGGCTGTTGCTCTGCCTACGCCTTCACCATGGCTGGCAACCACCGGAATGATTCTGCTGCTGGCAGCCTGGGCGCTGTCGTCTCGAGAGGCGAACTATCGGCAGAGCCTCGGAACCCTGGCGTTACTTCCGCTGATGACGCTTCGACTACCAGGACTCATGGATGAAGATCTGATTCACTGGCTGCAGCGAGTCACCACGTCGATTTCCAGCGGTGCTCTTCATCTGATGGGAATGCTGCATTATCGTGAGGGGAACATACTGAAGTTTCCTGACAAGTCGTTTCTGGTCGAAGAAGCCTGCAGCGGAGTGAACTCGGTCTTTACGATCCTCTTTGTCGCAACGCTGGTGATCTGTCTTCGGCAGCGGGCGTTCATCCATGGGTTGTGTCTGTTGTGCCTTGGACTGTTGTTTGCCGGCGGGATGAATGTTGTTCGCATCCTGACGATCGCACTCTCCTGGGATAGATACAAGTACGACCTGTCAACGGGGACTCCGCACGAAACTCTGGGTTATGTCTGCCTTGCCATCGCGGCCGTTCTGCTGTTGAGTGCCGATGCGTTCCTTCACATGCTGACTGCTCCCGTTCCCAATGTGATGCGGCCTGGAGCCGTGTTAAAGAACCCGTTCATCAAGCTCTGGAATCGATGGTTGACAGTGGTACCAGTCAGCGGGCTTGTTCATCCAGCAGTAGAACCGTCGCTCACCGCAAAATGGCGAAAAGTGAATATTGGAGTTTGTGGCCTCGCGATACTGCTGCAGGCATGGCTGATCAAGTCAGGAGGCCTGTGAGATGTCAAATCCACCGTCATCATCGCCACGTCAACCTCGCTCCAGCAGCAATCTCGGTGAAGACAAGCTGCGCGACCCGACGTTTCTGGAGACGATTCAGCCGAGCAATTTCTTCCACTTCTGCTTTGGCATGGTGGAATGCTGGCTGTTCTCTCGCTCATTCTCGAAGTCGCTTGCCGCAGTTCCGTTCCTGATCGTCCT
>JAXMBV010000011.1:0-220420 GCA_046349695.1 Planctomycetaceae bacterium
TTCCATCCGCCGTGCGAGTCCAAAGTCGGTGACTCGGGGTTCACCAACAGAATCCAGCAGCACATTGGCAGGCTTCAGGTCGCGATGGATGACACCCTTCTCATGAGCATACGCTATGGCCTCGGCGATCTTGCGAGTCAGATCCGCAGCGAGCTTTGGTTCCAGCGGCCCGTCTTTGACTCTTTGTGACAGACTTTGTCCGTCGATAAACCCCATGGAAAAATAATGCTGACCATCATGCTGACCAATTTCAAAGATCGGCACGATGCCGGGATGATCAAGGTTCGCCGCCGCTTCCGCTTCGGCCCGAAATCGTTGAATGTCCGTCTCCGTGGCCAGATGACCGGACAGAATCATCTTCAGGGCGACGACGCGGTTGAGATTCACCTGTCGAGCCCGGTAGACGACACCCATGCCGCCCCGAGCAATCTCGCTGATCAGTTCGTAGTCGCCGAAGTAACGAATCAGCCGGATGTTCGACGAACCCGCTCCTGGTTCCGTTGAGTCCATCGTGGCGTGTGGGTCAAATCCATTCAGTGACCCTGGGGAAGCAGTCTGAAAGGGTGTTCGTACCGTGACCGGAATCTGGGTCGCATCTAAGGCCGCCGTGCTTGCGGATGAATCCTGTCGCGCCGACTTCACCTGATCATCTTCGCGGTCTGGATGTGATTGATTGTCGGCATCATGAGGTCGTTTATCAGGCACAGATCTTTTCCTTACGAGTTCCGCTTTCTGGCTTCTTTCACTCAGTCCCGGTCCTCAGGAAGGCCCGAGCCCTCCCGGATCACTTTTGCCGAGTTTTCAGCGGAAGAGAGAATACCTCGGTCATTGTTCCAGCGAAAGGATCACATCCGCGACGTTCAGATCTGGATCTCCCCACTGGACAGACTGCATTCGCTGCCGCTGAACTGGCTGCAAGGGCATTCGCCACCGATCGACAAAGACGGGAGAAAGGTCTTGCCCTGCCGCCGCTGACGCACTGACCAGCCAGTTAAGTGACTGTTGAAGAGCCGTTGCTTCACTGGTTGCCTTCACCTGAGGGCACTGCTGAAGATGATGATAGAACTTTCGAAGCCATTCATCACCACCATAATCTCGATGAAGCTTCAGCATTGCCGTTGCGTACATGACCGGCTGGTCACTTGGAGCAATCGTCCTGCCGGTTCGGCGATCGGTGAGACGGTTTCCCTTTTCTCCATTCGTCAGGTTGGTGAATGCCTCAAGAAATCGGATCTCCGACGCGGCATAAACTTCCTCGCAGCTTTCAATTGTCTGACGAGTTCCCAGGTCCGGATCTTTGCATTTGAGATGATCCATGCAGACATATCTCATGAAGACGGCATAGCCCGTGACGAACAGCGAATGTCGGTCTTCGAACGTATAGAAATTCCTGCCAAGCTCATAAAAGTAGTAGTGGGAAAACGTCTCCGGGTCCTTCAAGAACGCGGGCCAGTCGCTGTCGTAAAATCCGGCAACTTCAACGCCTGTTGCTCCGACGTAACCGCAGCCATAGCCACAGGAAAGATCTGCACGGGGCAGCGCGCAGATTGTCGAGCGATCCTCCAGAATTCGAAACTTCTGCGGAGTCCTGCCCGTCAGTTCCGCATACCGTTCCCAGCCGCCGTCAAGGCGACCTACAAACTGAGCCATACGCGTTCGATCGAAGTCCCTGCTGTTAGTCAGCAGCACAACATGTTTCCCGTGCCAGGCCTGCATACGAAACGGGACGTTCTGCTGAACCCAGCGATCCGGATAGATCGCCAGTTTTGCATAATCTGTTTCGCGAGGTTCAATTTGTGCCTCAAGGGGGCGGACAGGAATCACAGACAAGGTCAAGGCGAGAGCGAAGAGATGGATTTTCATAGTCTGAAACGATCATCCGATGAGCATGGGAAAAGTCGTGTTACATTGGCAGGTCAGATGACCAGATCACTCGCGACAGCTGCGTTCTGATTCGATTCTCGACCGACTCCAGTTCTTTCCGGGGAAGGTGATGTTTCTGAGTTCGGTATCCATTCAGAGACTGCAAAAGAAAATGCTCTGCTTCCGGCAGCCTGTGCTGGGCAATGAGTGCCCGAGCCAGCTCATAGTCCGCTCGGAAACGTGGCACAGAATCCGGGGATGCCAGTTTGCGTGATTCTTCAAGGACGACTTCCGCCACCAGGGCCGCTCGAGGAGTTTCTGTATTCAGCAGGTCTTCAGCCATGTTCGTAAGTCGACGTGAAAGTTCGTCGGGACGCTTTGCAAGCGTCGTCTGCAGGCGCGCATAATCTTCGCGAACAAGAGACCAGACATCTTCATCTCGCCCCTGCTTCAGAAGTTCCTTATAAAGCTCCTTGCGAAGCGCGGTCAGGTCACCATCGGCGACTGTGTTTTTCAGGTGAGTAAGAACGAACTGGATTTCGGTCGCCGCATCCTGCTTTCGGCCTGAGTTCCGAAGAGTCGTGCCGTAGCCCCAGCGCATGACAAGAACCACCGGATGGACTTTTCCTCGACGTTTGCTTTCGCCTTCAATGGCACGTTCGAAGACAGGCAAAGCCTCAATGTTTCTCCCTGCCTGTTTCAATGTCCATGCAAGTCGAGCAGTTTCAGTCAGGGACTGCGGGTGGTTGGGGCCTCGAATAAGGTCCTGCTGTGCCACAACCTGCTGGTAGAGAAGAATCGACCGATCAGGATCTGAATGTCTCAGCAATGATGCGAGTTCAGAACGAACCTCAAGCAGAACAGGCCCATCCGGTTGCGGAGATTTTAGAAGTCGCGATTCCGCTTCCTCCAGACATTCCAGTGCAGCGGCCGGTTCAAGCAGATCTTTGTAAACCCTGGCCTGCCAGACCAGGGTAAAGATTGTATCCGGATGAGCAACCCCCAGAATTGTTTCCTGCATTTCAAAGACACTGTCCAGCAGACACAGGGCATGCAGATTCCTGCCGGCGTCAGACAGATCGATCGCCATATTCATCTGACTCTGAAGGGTCATTGGATGCTGTGGTCCAGCACGGCGGCTGATGACTTCATGAAAATAGCGGCTTGCCTCCAGACCTTCTTCGCTGCGAATTTCCAGATCCGCACAACATTGAGCCAGCACAGTTCTGACCGACGCGACAAGAAGTTCATCAAAGTTGCTGTTCCGGCCATTCGCCAGAACCCTGTCGTAGATCTCGACCGCCTTCTCCAAACGCCCGACAGCGTTGTAGCAAAGCCCCGTAAACATTTCCGTTACCAGCGCTCGTCGATCGGATGGCCCGAACAGCTTTCCGGCGTTCTGGCGAATATTCTCCAGTCGCCCGATTTCCTGAAGAAGAATAAAGACGGCAGCGGTACTGTCATAGAGTTCGAATTTGATCGTCGGGAAAGAATACCGGAGTGGATCCACTCTTTCGATCAGTCTGTCAATGACGGCATCCAGGATGGGTGTGTGAGGTGAGTTTTCGAAGTCGCCTGACTGAGTCTGTTTTTGCACCACTGACCGTTCAAGTTCCTGATCGATGAGTTGAACGACACGGCGGCCTTCTGAAACGGCATCACTGGTCCGTGAGGCAGCCACAAGTATGGATGCGAGGGTCACGGTGTCTGCGGCGCCTTCCGGTGAAGAGTCGCCATATTCGGCCAGACGCAGATCACGAACGGCCGTGGCATATTCAATAGCCCGATCGTAAAGAGCGCATGCGAGGTACGCGTCGGCGATTGTGCCAAGAATCTCACATTGTGCGTCGCTGTCATCGGGAAATCGCTCTGCAATCCTGGCCGGTGAAAATTCAACGGCTGCCCTGTCCAGAAGTTCTCTGACCGTTACATCGTGCTGCACTCGGGCGGTACTGCCAAACCTTGACAGGTAGAGTGCCTGATGCGACGCACTGGACTGTTGCAGCAGGCTGTCGGCAAGAAATTCCCGCACCACTTCGGAAACGCGTCTGGCCCTCTCCGCCTGTTCCTTTTCACTCTCCGCGCGAATTCTTGACTTTGTGGCTTCCTGACTCTCTTCCTGTGCAACCCTTTCCGCAATCAGCGCACGGCGTTTGTCTCCTTCTGAGACCTCGAGTGCCGCCTGAGCCTTGAATGCAAATCGAACACTGACAATCGTTGCGATGACAAGAGCCAATGCCGTTGCGAGAGCAGCCAGCAGTCCCCATTTGTGTTTTCTCGCAAACTTGCTGAGACGGTAATAGATGCCGGGCGGTCGCGCCAGCACTGGTTCACCCCGAATCCATCGCCCGAGATCACTGGCAAGGGCATTCGCTGACACGTAACGATTTGCGGGGTCCTTCTGAAGGCACTTGTGGCAAATGGTTTCGAGGTCTCGAGGGACTTCCGGATTGAGGATCGCAACGGAAACCGGTTCCTGGTCCAGCACCTGCCGCATCGTCTCGGCGGGAGTTGCCGCCTGAAATGGCGGACGACCGCTGAGAAGGCAATAAAGAATGGCCCCGATGGAATAGACATCCGAAAGGATCCCTACCTCGTGCATTCGACCTGCGGCCTGTTCCGGCGGCATGTAACTGGGAGTCCCTATGACGGATCCAGTTTTTGTCAGACCGCTGTCAGATTCCATTCGCCGTGCGAGCCCAAAGTCTGTAACGCGAGGCTCTCCGGTGGAATCGACGAGAACATTCGCCGGCTTCAGGTCGCGGTGGATGACTCCCTTTTCATGAGCATACGCAATGGCTTCGGCAATTCGTCGAGTAAGCTGTGCCGCTACAGTCGGTATCAAGGGGCCTTCTTTCGTCAGCTGCCAGAGACTCTGGCCTTCGATATACCCCATGGAAAAATAGTGCTGTCCCTCGTGTTGCCCGATTTCAAAGATCGGAACAATTCCCGGGTGGTCGAGCTTCGCTGCAGCTTCTGCTTCGGCACGAAACCTCTGAATGTCTGTTTCGGTTGCCAAACTTCCCGTCAGGATCATTTTGAGAGCGACGATACGATTCAGGTTCACCTGCCGGGCCTTGTAGACGACCCCCATGCCACCCCTTGCGATCTCACTGATCAGTTCGTAATCACCGAAGTAGCGAACATAGATGGGATCGACTCCCGAATTTGCCGCTGCTTCGCCAGTATGAAGAGTCGCAAAAGCATCCTGCCCGTCTGCCTCGGTGCCTGGAAAGCGAGTTGAATCGGGTAAGTTCATTCTCTGGCATCACTTTGCGAGGGACAATGATCATCTCACCACAGGATCATAGCGAAACGCAGAGTCTTCCGTGAACCGTCGCTGTCGTCATCCCGATTCTACGTCATTTGAATTCTTCCGGTAGAGAGGCGACGATCCCTGTTCTCCTCGGAAGCGATAACCTGACACCTGAGGAGTCTGGCGTCCGTGCTGCAGGAGCTTTGTGCAACCCTGACGCCGGAATCATTTTAAGGGTCTGGTGCTGCAAAGAGGATTCCGTGACACAGACAAAACGAATAGTGATTCTTGGTGGAGGATTTGCCGGCGTTTACACGGCGATGTACCTCGAGAAGCTGCGGCGGCAGCTGCCCGGACTGGAAATCTCCATCGTCAACCGGGAAAACTACTTTGTCTTTCAGCCCATGCTGGCAGAAATTGTTTCCGGAAACATCGGGCTGCTGGACACAGTGAGTCCGATTCAGCGGCTCGTACCATACAGTCGACTCTACGTTCGCAACATAGAATCCATCGACCTCAGTCAGAAAATGGTAACGTTAAGCCCTGGTTTCTGGCCTCAGTCGCTGACATTGAATTACGATCACCTCGTCATCGCCCTTGGAACAGTGACAGACTTTCGCGGAATCGCTGGTCTTCAGGAGCATGCGCTGCCCTTCAAGAATCTGGCCGACGCAATACGGCTGAGGAACCACCTGATCCATGTCCTGAATGAAGCCGAAATCGAAGAGGACGAGGAACGCCGCAGACAGCTGTTGACGTTTGTGGTCGCAGGAGGCGGATTCTCTGGCGTAGAGGTCGCCGCTGAAATGAACGATTTTCTTCGCACGCTCGCGCGACGCTGTCGTCGCTTTACTCCGAACGATATTCGTGTGATCCTCGTCCATTCCGGTAAACGAATTCTTGAACGAGAAGTGGGCCAAAGTCTAAGTGAGTATGCTCAGCGAATTCTGACCAAACGCGGAGTGGAACTGAAACTTGAAAATCGACTGAAAACGGCCACACCGGATGCGGCGATTCTGGCAACCGGCGACCGAATCGCTACCAAGACCCTCGTCTCCACAGTGCCCTCGTTCGCGAATCCGCTGATCGAAACTCTCGATGCAGCCAAAGAGAATGGGCGATTGCTGGTCAATGAATATCTTCAGGTTTCGTCCGCAGACTGTGTCTGGGCTCTGGGAGACGCCGCAAGGGTTCCAAACCCTGCTTCAGGAGGGCTTTCTCCACCAACTGCACAACATGCGATTCGCCAGGCCAGGATTGTAGCAGACAATATCCTCGCCTCTCTGCAGGGGAACAAGCTGAAGTCATTTTCCTTTCCAGGCCTTGGAAAAATGGGATCACTCGGCCACCGTTCAGCAATCGCGGAGCTCTTTGACCGAATCCGCATTTCCGGGTTTCCCGCCTGGTTTCTCTGGCGGACGGTCTACTGGTGGAAACTTCCCGGATTCGAACGCAAACTCAAAGTGGGTCTTTCATGGTTGCTGGATCTGCTGGTCCCCCCCGAAAGTGTCCAGCTGAAGACTGCCGAATCGGAAGGAATGCGCGAACTTCACTTCGAACCAGGAGAGACCATCTTCCAAAAAGGTGATCTGGCAGACTGTCTTTACATTGTGCTTTCCGGACAGGCTGAAGTTGTCGGGGAGCAGCCAGCGAACGAAGAATCGGAAGGTCCTCCTGCAAAGCGACTCGCTCTCCTTGGGCCGGGTGAATACTTCGGGGAAATTGCACTCATGCACGGGAGAACACGTTCTGCAACGGTCCGGTGTATCAGCTCTATGGATGTGCTGGCATTGTCACAAAAGCACTTTCAGGCACTGGTCACACACTTGCCCGACGTTCGAAAGAGTTTTGAAACGGTCATGAACCACCGGATTGAACGGGACCAGGCAAACACAAAGTCCTGATTAAGGCGATCATCGTCTGGAAACGAAAGATCCCCGTGAGCAGGTTCGTGAAGACACGAATTGCACACGGGGATCTGAAGGGTTTGTCACTGAATTTCTTTTGCCCACTATGCCTGAGGTGGCATTGGAGGGGCAGGAGGAACCGGGGCGGCTGGTGGAAGCGGCTGTGTTTGGGGCACTGGCTTCACCTCATGATGATGCTCCGCCGGAGGAATCGGCTGAGGATTCAGATGATTGACGTCTTCGATCACCGGAACCGCAGGAACTGCTGACGGAGGACAGTCATCACAGGGCTTCGCTGTCGGTGCTGCAGGGCTCAGATGAGTCTCGGTGACTCGAACGTTGCTCACGCCTGTTTCAACATCGAAGGAGTGTGATGAATGATGATGGCCGACGCTGGAACACCCGCCGCCGCAGCCGGCCTTTCCACAGGTGCCGCAGGTGGATTTCGCCGGAACAGACACAGCAGACTGGCAGCTGTTGCAGGTTCCGCAGTTGCCACATGAGCTGGTGGAAACAGCCTGATTGCAGCAGCCAACGATATCGCTTCGCTGCGCGGTGACACCGTTTTCACAGTTCACATAGGAAGAGCCCGCAGTCCACGCACAGCAGCGCCCGACAATCCCTGGCTTCTGATGCCCGGAGAACGCATACGACTGATCAAGTGAACCGATTGCATTCGCGACGTCTTTCAACTCCTCATTGACCGACTTCTGCAGGCAGGTAAGTCCTGTGATCAGACCGATCACAAGAATGGATCCGATAATAACAATCTCAGTAGACAGAATGACTCCGTACTCATCCTGCCGAAGAGCCTTCAGCAGATTCAACATTGAAGTAACTCCAGTTCATCACAAACGAGGGAGAAGATCACAGCGACTTGCTGTGCAGTTCGTAAACGTGGTTCCGCAGGGCGGAGTTCAAAACGACCTGTTGAGGTCGAAGTGATTCAGGGGAGCGCGGGCGATCAGCCGAACGGCGATCTGCGACCGTGCCAGTGTTCTCAGTGTTCTCATGAAAGTGGTGTTGGAGAGCGGCGAGTCCAGGCGGGTGAGGAACCCGAATTTCACCCGAGGCGAGAAAGGGGCGTGCTGCCCCTTCTCGCGCCGGACGAACTCAACAGACGACTCCTGTCGTCTGCAGGGCGGTTTCTCAGGCCGCCGTTTCCCTCTCTCGCTGCGAACGAAACCGGTCGCGTGGTCTGAGGAATGTCTCTCTCGGATCGGGGCATCGAGCACGTTGGTCGGGCGTCGAGCCTCGCTCTCTCATTCCTCAGGATCGCTGCGACCGTTCACGTCACAACATCTCTTACCATTCGCAGAATTCATGCCACTGGCAGAATCGGCACAACCGGAACAACCAGAAATCTCTGGTAAGTGCCTTCAGGCAAATATGTTACAGAAAATCACCAAAGGTGCTGAAGGTCCGGTCGTACTGCCTGTGCGTAAAGAATCGTTTACGCCGGTGTTAACGATTCTGTCAATAATGGCGTACATACCGACTGTGCGGGTCAGGGGTGCCGGATCGGTCGTTGCTTGCAGCGTCTTCAAGTTGGAGGCGGCACAGCAGGAATCGCGACGGCGTCGTCGCGTCAGCAGCGGGTTGCTGATATCGTCAGGAAGCCCGGAACGCGGTCTTTGCCCGTGTGGGTTCGCGGTGTTTCAGCAATTGGATTGAACTATGTCGAAGTGTCTTGTGACCGGCGGAGCTGGCTTCATTGGCAGTCATCTGACAGAACTGCTTCTGAAGCAGGGGCATCACGTTGTGGTGCTCGATAACCTTTCCACGGGACGCGATCACAACCTCGACGCTGTTCGAAGCAACAACCGCCTTGAGATTCGGCAGGGTTCCATCACCGACCCCCTGGCACTCAGCGAAGCAGTGCACGGCGTCGACATGATCTTTCATCTCGCCGCAGCTGTCGGCGTGAAGCTTGTTGCGGACGATCCGGTTCGAACGATTGAGACCAACATCTTTCCGACAGAACAACTGCTGCGTCTTGCCGTGCAGGGCAACGTGAAGAAGTTCTTTCTGGCTTCCACAAGCGAAGTGTACGGCAAACATCCTGGCGAATCGTGGGTTGAAGACGATGACCTTCATCTCGGCCCTACCAGCCGTCCTCGCTGGGCTTATGGATGTTCCAAAGCGATCGATGAGTTTCTTGCACTGGCCTATCATCGAAAGTATCAGCTGGGAGTGACCGTTGGACGATTCTTCAACGTCGTCGGTCCGCGTCAGGTCGGTAACTACGGCATGGTCGTGCCTCGATTTGTCGAAGCGGCACTTCGAGGCGGTCCGGTTCTTGTCTACGACGATGGCTCACAGGTTCGCTGCTTCGCTCACGTTGGCGAAATCGTCCAGTGCGTCGTGCAGCTGATGAATACTCCCAGTGCGGAAGGCCGTGTCTTCAACATCGGCAGTGACCAGCCGGTTTCCATCCTGAACCTTGCTCAGCAGGTCATCGCAAAAACCGGTTCATCGGCAGAGATTGAATTCGTGCCTTACAACAAGGCGTACAGCGAAGATTTTGAAGACGTGCAGCGTCGAGTCCCCAATGTGGATCGATTGTTTCAGACGATCGGCCGGAAGCCGATGATGCCGCTCGATTCCATCCTTGAAGACATCATTCGCTGGAAACGAGAGACTCGAACTGAGAATCCCTGAACCAAATCCGCTGTAGTGGAATTCGCCAGAATTCCTCTCACCGTTTTCGTAGCTGCTCGGCGTTATGGAGACGGACATGGGACTTCTGGCGAAGTCCGCTACGCGCTTGTTGATTCAGGACTTCTGGCGAAGTCCACTACACACACGCTGCTTCAGGACTTCTGGCGAAGTCCACTACTGTATCGCCGGAAGCGGTTCAGTCCTTGTTTTCCAGTGACCGCCAGAGGTACCAGGAAGCGATACTGCGATAGGGACTCCAGTTCAGTGCGAGTTCTTCGTAGTGCTTTCGCGGAGCCTGTTCGGGAATGTCATAGAGCCTGTCCACGGCATTGCGAAGTCCCAGGTCATCGGGGGCGAACACATCCAGTCGCCCGAGCGAAAAGATCAGATACATCTGGGCAGTCCAGCGGCCAATCCCTTTCACCTGAATCAGTTCCTCAATCGCTTCTTCATCGCTCGCCTTTCGGATCCGCCTGAAGCTGATCGAACCGTCCAGAGTGCACCGAGTCAGATCTCGCAGATACGTCCGCTTCTGCTGTGAGATTCCCACTGCCTGAAGCTGCTCATCCGAAAGCGCATCCAGCGCTGCAGGAAGGATCCGTCGCCCGGGCAACAGGTCTTGAAGTCGGTTGCGAATCGTGGATGCCGCCGAAGTCGAAATCTGCTGTGACAGAATCGAACGAACCAGAATTTCGTAGCCCTGTTTTCGAGGCTTCAGCGTGAATCGTCCCACGGTCCGAATAACCTCGCCCATGATCGGGTCCTGCTTCCTGAGATGCCGAATCCCGGCCTGGACGGCCTTTTCATCGAACGACATAAAGACTCCTGAACAAAATACATGCTGGCAGGATCGTGGTTCCTGAGGCGAACCATGGTCAGAACAGTGACTTCCGTGAAACTCGCCGGTAGAATACGAGGTCACGAAACAGGTTGGAACCGGTGGGTCTTGCGGATCGGACAATTGTTGCCGTTCGGGCCGACGGAACGATTCTGTCGTGTGTCTTGAGTTTTAGTCGTGGCTGATTTTCGTCGCAAACGCCGTCATCTTGGCCTGCCCATCTGGAGCAGTGTGCTTCTGATGTCGGTCAATATTGCGCTGATGGCCATTCTGATTGTTCAGCTCGCGCGACAAAGTTCCTGGGTCAGCCTGATCCTGGGTTCGACAGCGCTGGCGATCAGTCTGTTCGGAATTTCTTTCTATTCGTTTTTGACCATCAAAGAGATTCAGCTCAACCGTCGCCAGGCAAACTTCGTTGACAGTGTGACGCATGAGCTGAAAACTCCCATCGCTGCCCTCCGACTGTATCTGGAGACTCTGCTGATGAGTGAACCGGATGCCAAAGATCGGCGCGACTTCTATGAAACGATGAGTTCTGAACTGGGGCGGCTGGATCGCCTGATCAATCAGCTGCTGGAAGTGGGACGGCTTGATGCGATCGGTCATCAGTCTGAGCCGGAGTCGATCAACCTGGAAGACCTCCTTCGCCAGTGCGCTGCTGCTGCATGTCTGCATCACAAGAAGGAACTGAACGATGTCTTTCGGTTTGAAGTTGCTCCGCTGGCACTGACTTCGCGCCGGCTGTTGCTGGAGATGATCTTTGGCAATCTCCTGGACAACGCGGTGAAGTATGGCGGCAATCCGCCTCAGGTCACGGTTCATGCGTTTTCCCGCGGCACTGATCGAGTGGTTGTGCGCGTGCGAGACAACGGAGTTGGCGTTCCTCGCGAAAATCGTCGCCGGATTTTCCAGATGTTCTTCCGGGGGAACGATGAACTGCACCGAACAAAGACCGGAACGGGACTCGGTCTCTATATCGTTCGAACGCTCGTCAGTCTTCTCAAGGGCAAGGTTACCGTCACTGACTCTGAAACAGGAACAGGCAGTGTGTTTGAAGTGACGCTGCCTGGCAGGCAGCTGCAACCCGTACCAAAACCGGAAGGGGACAGCGACAGCGGACATCGAGTCCGTGAACTGGCACTTTCAGGGAAGGAGAAGGCTTCATGAGAATCCTGGTGGTCGAGGATGAAGAAGCCATCGCGAAAGGACTGCGGTTCAACTTCGAGCGCGAAGGCTATCAGGTCAATGTCGCCGGCGATGGACCGACCGCGCTGGAAATCTACGAGTCCGCGCAACCGCCAATTGATCTGGTGGTTCTGGACCTGATGCTGCCTCAGATGAGCGGCTATGAAATCTGCCGCGCGCTTCGACGGCTGGACCTGGATATTCCGGTTCTTGCCCTGACGGCTCGTACGCTTTCCGAAGACAAAATTCAGGCCTTCGACTGTGGCGTAGATCAGTACATGACCAAGCCGTTTTCTCTGCCGGAACTGCTCAGTCGAGTCCGGAATCTCCTGGACAAGCGACGCCGGCATCTCGATCGACGGTCCATTCGTCCGACCGAGGATGTGACTCGATTCAGCGATGTCGTCGTTGACTTCGGACGCTTTGAGCTTCGTCACAAGGATGAAGTTCATGCGCTGACGACACGCGAACAGGAACTGCTGCGGTACTTTCTGGAACACGATGGAGTCGTGCTGTCACGCGCTCGTCTGCAGTCAGATGTGTGGCGAGATGCGGCGGACATTTCCAGCCGCTCAATTGACAACTTTGTCATGAGGCTTCGCAGAATGATTGAAGATGACCCATCGACTCCCAGACATCTTCTTTCGATACGAGGAACGGGGTACCGCTTTGTCAGCGAACCAGCCGACTCGACAGCATCATCCGATGAACCATCGTAGCCTGGCAAAAATCAGGCAGCAGAGACCATCACGCAGCTTCTGAATTCGACCCTCCGCACGACCGTCTGGATCCCGCCGAAATGCTCCTCTCCCGCCACCCAATCGCTCTGCTCTCTGCTGTCATCGTCACTTCGCTGGGGGCCATCCGATCTTCCGGATGCAGCGCCGAAGAACCGGACTTTCGCAGAGACATCCGACCGATTCTGTCTAACCACTGTTTTCCCTGTCATGGAGCAGATGACGATTCAAGAGCGGCGGATCTGCGACTGGACGTCAGGGACGAGGCGCTTCGGCTGAAGGCCATTGTCCCCGGGAAGGCCGACGAAAGTCTGCTCTTCCATCGAATCACAACAACGGTCCCGGAAGAGCAGATGCCTCCGGCAGAAGCCAACAAACCGCTGACTCAGGAACAAATCCAGCTGCTCAAACGATGGCTGGAATCCGGGGCTGAGTATCAGGACCACTGGGCATTCGGTCGTGTCGATCGTCCTACGGTTCCTGGGGCTCGAGCGGATGCATGGTGCCGCAACGATGTCGACGCGTTCATTCTGCAGACGCTTCACGACCGGGGCATGACGCATTCACCAGAGGCAAGTCGCCCGGCGCTGATTCGTCGACTGTATCAGGACCTGCTGGGCCTGCTGCCGTCACCCGAAGAAACGGCTCAGTTTGTGTCTGATTCTTCTCCGGACGCCTATGAAAAGCTGGTCGATCGACTGCTGGCCAGTCCCCACTATGGCGAACGCTGGGGACGCCACTGGCTCGACCAGGCTCGGTACGCTGACTCCAATGGATACACGATCGATGGCCCTCGTGTGATGTGGCCTTATCGAGACTGGGTGATTCAGTCGCTGAACATTGACATGCCGTTTGATCAGTTTACGGTCGAACAGCTGGCCGGTGATTTGCTGCCGGATGCAACGCTCAGCCAGAAAGTCGCATCGGCCTTTCATCGGAATACGATGATCAACGAAGAAGGCGGCGTGAAGCCGGACCAGTTTCGCCACGAAGCCCTGCTTGATCGAGTCAACACGACGGGAGCTGTCTGGCTCGGTCTGACCGTGGGATGTGCTCAGTGTCATTCGCATAAGTATGACCCGATCACGCAGGAGGACTACTATCGACTTTATGCCTTCTTCAACTGGGCGAGTGATGCAAACAGCACAGGAGAAACTGTGACGGTCCGTGAACAGGAACTGTTTGGCTGGACCGAAGAACAGATGAAGCTGGCAGAAGAACTTCAGTCGCTTCGTAAGGAGCGAGCAGAACAGGAGAAGAACGAAGCGAACCTGCCCGCACTGAAATCCCTGGCGTGGGACTGGTCTCAGCCGGACGTCGCAGCGGTCGGTGCATCGGGAAGCAGTATTCTCAAAATCACGCCCGAAGGCTCACTACTCGCGAAGACTCACCCCGCCGCGAATGACACCCTGACTGTGAAGCTGTCGGTTCCTCCGGTGGACGGTAAACAGCAGACCGTGACGGCAATTCGCCTGAGAGCACTGACGGACGCCAGTCTGCCGGCGAATGGTCCTGGTACCGCTGGAAATGGCAACTTTGTGCTGTCTGATATCGCACTCCGATCGGGTCCGGTGGAACATCGCTTCGCTCGAGCCTGGGCAGATCACAGTCAGGAAAAGTTTCCTGTTGCCGACGCGATTGATGCCAGCAACTCAACCGGCTGGGCGATCAACGTGACGGGAGCTCAGGTAGCGCAGGGCGTACGAATGAACGCACCGCATGAAGCGATCTTCGCCTTTGATCAGCCGGTGACAGCGACCGACGGTTTCGTCACGGTGGTTCTCCGCCACGACATCAATCAAAACTATCTCGTTGGACACTTTGCCGTTGATGTTTCGAACGCCACTGTCCTCAAGGACCTCCCTGAAAGTGATTCCGGGCAAACCAAAGCGCAGCGAGATGCCCGAATCGCAGAACTGGAGAAGCAGCTTCCCGGCAAAGGTGCGACGGTTCGACAGATGGTGATGAAAGACGCGGACAAGCCACAGGAGACGTTTCTGCTGACGCGAGGAGAGTTTCTGAGCCCGGACAAAAATCGCGGCCCGCTTTCGCCGGGAATTCCGAAGGCCTTTGAAGGTTCCGCACCACAGCAGACATTCAAGACTCGCCTGGACCTGGCTCAATGGCTGGTATCACGAGAAAACCCGCTGACGGCCCGAGTGATCGTCAACCGCATCTGGGGGCGATACTTTGGTAAAGGACTGGTTGAGACGGATAACGACTTCGGTTACCAGGGTTCTCTTCCAACGCATCTGGATCTGCTGAACTGGCTGGCTGCTGACTTTATGGAAACCGGCTGGTCAATGAAGCGACTGCATCGAACCATCGTCTGCTCGGCGACCTACCGACAGTGTTCCGAAGTGACCGATCCGGCCCAGTTCGAAAAGGATCCGGGGAACCTGCTCCTTGGCCGCCAGTCACGTTTCCGTGTGGAGGCAGAAATTGTTCGCGACATGGCGCTTGTTGCGAGCGGGAGGCTGAATGAAAAAGTGGGAGGCCCTGGAGTTCATCTTCCGCAGCCGGATGGAATCTACGACTTTACTCAGAACAAAAAAGACTGGCCGACAGCCACCGGAGAAGAACGCTATCGCCGAACCATGTATGTGATGTTCTACCGCAGTGCGCCGTATCCTTTGATGAGTACCTTCGATGCACCGGACTTCAGCACTGTGTGTACTCGCCGAGTCCGGTCGAACACACCGCTTCAGTCATTGACGGTGGCAAACGACGTGGTCTTCACGGAGCTGGCGGAAGGCCTCGGACAGCGTATCCTCAGTGATGCCACTCTTAAATCGGATGAAGAACGATGTCGGCGCATGTTCGAATTGTGCCTCTGCCGAACTCCGAACGATCAGGAAGTCGAGCTGCTGACGAATTTCTTCAGCCGCGAACTTTCGCGCTGCCTTTCGTCCAAAGACGATGCCGCAAAACTCGTCACTCAACCGCTCAAGGATTTCACTATCGAACTCCAGGCAGCATGGACCAGCACTGCTCGCGTGCTGCTCAACACAGATGAATTCCTCACACGCGGCTAAATGAAAATTAGCGGCACGGCGCGAGCCGTCCGGAGCCACCGTCCCCAATTAGCGGCACGGCGCAAGCCGTCCGGTCCCACTGTCCCCAATTAGCGGCACGGCGCGAGCCGTCCGGTGCCTGCTACGAGTCGTATCGCCGATCCGGCGGACACACTTCACCCAGCTCAATCGCCCGCTTCAACAATCGCAGATAGCTGGCCCAGCAGTAACTTGTGACTCGAAAGTGGTCGGTGACTTCACTCCAGCCCAGGTGAGTGAATCGCAGTCGAGTCGAACCGGAATGTTCCAGCAGTTCAAATCGGACAACCGTTCCGGTCCAGTCGTAACCGGCGTCCGTCATTCTCAGTTCAAAAAGTGAGTCGGGGGCGCAGCTGGTGACCACGGCTTTCCAGTCATGCTTTGGATCAAAGTAGAGCGAATACTCTGCACCAGATACCGGAGTTCCGCTGCAGCGAGTGGTCCACCACTGATCCAGCCCTTCAGCCGTCGCGACCATCCGGAACATATCGCTTCGAGACGCTCGAATCGTGAGATCGTGAAAGATGTCAGGCATTGGTGACTCCTGCCTCAGGCGATTTTCCGGTGAGGAGATTCCGCAGCAGATCATTGTAGCGATCGACCGCAGAATTCCATGTGGCGTTTTGCTGGACCCAGTTCCGGGCGGCCTGAATCATTCGCTGACCATGCGACGAATCCAGAACGTGCTCCTGCAGAATCTCCGCCAGGCGAGCCACATCTCCGGAAGGAAAGAGCCGCCCGGTAACGCCATCCTGAATCAGATCTCGACAGCCATCCACGTCCGCCGCAATCACCGGAAGTCCCGCCGCCTGAGCCTCAAGAATCACGTTCGGAGCACCTTCCCATCGCGACGCCAGCACAAGAACGCTGGAGGCCTTCATGATGGAAACCACATCGGGTCGCCAGCCACACAGCGTCACACAGGACTCAAGCTGACGCGCAGCAATCTCAGACTCCAGACGTGCCCGCAACGGACCATCACCAACGAACAACAGCCGAATCCTGCTGCCCTCTTGTCCATTCGCTTTCAACTGCGTGATCGCATTCAGCACATCCATCGGAGATTTCTGCTCGGTCAGACGCCCGGCACACAGAATCACAAAGTCCGAGTCGGACAGTCCGAAGCCGCGTCTGTCTGCAGCGGGCACTTGACTGATCCCTTCAACATCGACCCCGTTCGGAATCGCCGTCATCTGCTTTGATGGAATATGGCACAGTGCCGCATGAGCCTCCGCGACAGACCGACTGACTGCTACGAAATGATCGACGCAGCAGCGAGTAACCCGTTCTGTCAAAACGACACTCGTTCGCCGGTCCGCCACTCGAACTCCCGAGACAACGGCTTTGACGCCCAGCCTCCAGGCAGCAAGCCGACTGACGATATTTGCCTGATGGAGAAACGAAAGCACCACAGCGGGACGCTGCTTCCTGAGATGGCGTCGGAGCCGAAAAATGGCCCGGACGTCGGCAAATCCGCCGCAGTGAAGCGGGGTCACAGGAATACCGGCGTCCTGCAGCGGCTTCGCAAGCGGACCGGCGTCGCGGAGACTGACAACATCGACGGCCCAGCCTCTCTCGCGAAGCCCTTTTGCCACTTCGACAAAGGCACGTTCCGCACCTCCGACGTCCAGTTCGGTAATCACCATCGTCAATCGCAGAGCTTCAGCAGACGAGGTGGTCACGAGGACGAATCTCCGGAATAGTCACTCTGCCGAACATGGTCGAAAGGCCGGAAGACGGAAGCTTCCACACGCCAAGAGGCTGCCGACATCAGCAGCCGCCAACCGTTTCAAAGAAGTCGTTCCCTTTGTTGTCAACAAGGATGAATGCGGGGAAGTCGACGACATCTATTTTCCAGATCGCCTCCATGCCCAGTTCTGGAAACTCGATCACTTCCACGCTGCGAATGTTCTCTTTGGCGAGGATCGCTGCAGGCCCACCGATACTGCCAAGATAAAAGCCACCATGCTTCTGGCAGGCCTGAGTCACCTGCTTGCCTCGATTACCTTTCGCAATCATCACCATGCTGCCGCCCTTCGACTGGAAAAGATCGACGTAAGAGTCCATTCGTCCGGCAGTTGTCGGGCCAAACGATCCGCTGGCGTATTCGGCAGGCTTCTTGGCCGGGCCAGCATAATAAACGGGGTGCTGACAGAAATACTGAGGCAACGGCTGACCAGCGTCCAGCCGCTCCTTGAGCTTTGCGTGTGCGATATCACGGGCCACAACAATCGGACCGTTCAGCAACAAACGGGTTGTAACGGGATACTGCCCCAGTTCCTTCAGGATCTCCGACATCGGACGGTTCAGGTCCACACGAACTGCCTGAGTATCCTTCTGTTCGCGAAGAGACTCCGGGATGTACTGCAGAGGATTTGTTTCCAGCTGCTCCAGGTACACTCCGGATTTTGTGATCTTCCCTTTGGCCTGACGATCCGCGCTGCAGGAGACACCGATTCCGACCGGCAGTGATGCCCCATGACGCGGCAGTCGAATGACTCGCACATCCAAAGCGAAGTACTTTCCTCCGAACTGAGCACCGATGCCGCACTTGCGAGCTGACTCAAGCATCTGAGCTTCCAGTTCCACATCCCGAAAAGCTCGGCCATTGGGACTGCCGGTTGTTGGCAGATGATCCAGGTATTTCGTCGATGCCAGCTTCACAGTCTTCAGTGTCGCTTCTGCGGACGTGCCACCGATGACGAAGACCAGGTGATACGGTGGACACGCGGCAGTTCCCAGCGAAACCATTTTCGAAGTCAGAAATTCGACCAGCGTCTTTGGATTCAGAATTGCGCGAGTTTCCTGATAGAGGTACGACTTGTTGGCAGAACCTCCTCCTTTCGCGACAAACAGAAACTTGTATTCGTCACCATCACAGGACGCGAGGTCAAGCTGCGCAGGCAGGTTGGTATTCGTGTTCTTTTCGTCCCACATCGAAAGAGGAGCATTCTGCGAATAACGAAGATTGTTCTCCGTATACGCCTGATACACACCTCGCGACAGGGCTTCCTCATCTCCCGTTGACCAGACGGCGTGCCCCTTCTTCCCCATGATCGTTGCAGTGCCCGTGTCCTGACAGAACGGCAAAACTCCTTTGCAGGCCACGTCCGCATTCTTCAACATCGTCAGCGCGACCATGCGGTCATTCTCGGATGCCTGAGGATCGTCAAGAATGGCTGCCACCTGCTTCAGATGTGCCGGGCGAAGATAAAAGTTGATGTCATGAAACGCCTGAGCACTCAAAAGAGTCAGCGCTTCAGGATTCACGCACAAAACGTCCTGCCCTCGAAACGATTCGACTGAGACATGGTCCTTCGTCAGCAGCCGATAGTTCGTGTCATCATTTCCAAGGTTGAAAAGCGGTTCGTAGACAAACGGAGGAGTAGCCACGGAATTGACTCATTCATCAAAGAAGACATGTTCGAAGAATTCGACGTGAAATTTAGCACCGCGCATCTTCGAAATGAACCGTTGCTCACAGTTCCCGCTCAGCTACCCCACTTTTTCCAATCAGGATCGGGAGAGCGAGGCAGCGAGGCTCCTGTCGGGAGGCCAATCCACCTGCTGCGATCAGGCGGGCGATGCGCCCGCCGAGCCGCCGGATTTCTCAATGTCCGAAGACTGACCGGAAAACACTACTTGGCTTTCGTATCGTACGGCGTCAGGCCATCTGCTTCTGCCTTGGTCTTTGTACTCAGAATCAGCTTCTTGCCTTTTTCATCCACGACCAGCACCAGGGGATCTCGTTCTTTCGCGTAGGTCTCCAGAATTCGGTCGATTGCTGCCAGCGCTGTCACTGTTCCGAGATCGAACGTCTGAGGCATGTTCTGAGTAAAGCCGGCCGCCTTAAGCGCATCGCCGTCAATCGTCACATCGGTCTTGATGGAGTCACCGATATAGCCGAACGCTTCCTGAAGTGGTGTCCGGCGGAAGTCGACCAGGACATTCATGCGAAGACGATCCGCAAGTTTGTCAGGCACTTTCACGTCGTCAGTTTTTGTCGTCTTCTTCTCATCAGAGAAGTTTGTTGTCAGTGACTGGTTCCAGGTGAACATCGCCGCGCCCGCGATGTTCGTCGCAGCATGCTTTGGAAGGATGGTGACAAGTCGAGCACATCCTGGCGCGACGTGGGCAGTCGTCGCGACACTCATTGCCTGCAGCATGGCCGGAAACCGACCGATCAGCTGACGAGCACCCAGTTCGGTTGGCTTCATCTTCTTCACTGCCCACAGCATATCCTCGCCCAGCCGGTTCAGCTGGACCTGCGCATGCCGCTGAACTTTCGAAACCGTACTGTCACTCGCATTGTGAAGCAGAGTCTCCATATAGAAGTTCGGTTCCAGATGCAGGCTCCAGGAAACCGTTTCAATCTCCTCGCCCAGCCAGACCACGAAGCGGTCTGCAATCATCTGCAGCTGAGGCAAAAAGGCGTCCTCCAGATGAGAGTCCAGAATCTTCAGGTCGAAGATGATCGACAGGTGTCGGTCTCGATCTGACTTCGCCAGCAGCGGCTCCATGTCGGGGGAAGCCAGAGCTTCGCTGTTGCGATAATCAGCCAGTTCCTCGCCGCTTTCCTTTGTCACAACAACAAAGGTTTCCTGATCGATCACCATGTAAGTGAAATCTTCCGGCTCATAGATCTCAACTCGCTCATCCGGCCGCATGGGACCTTTCAGAATCTTATGGAAGTTCACCTGCTTTTCTCTGAGCCGAACCACCATCGCCACTTCCGGCGGCGCCAGGCGCGCACCGAAGTTCAGTGCGATGGTCAACTCGCGGATGTCTGACGGAGCAAATCGTGTTCGTGCCTTAAGATCTTCTTCCAGCCATGTCGAGAGGTCACCGACAATCGCGCGAAGCTCGCCCATCGTCCGGTTGTCTCGCCAGAGTTCGGATGGGTGCATGTGAATCAGCACGTGCGGCGTAAACGGAATGTAATCCAGCGCGATGGGCTTCCCTGATGTCGGGCTCAATTTCTCCGCAGCTTTGTTCGACTCAGCCTGAGCAGCCTTCTCCTGTTGATACGCAACATTCTCCTGCACCTTCTTCGGGGCCGTTCCGGAATTGCCTGCACCATTCAGGTAGAAGGCCACGGAACCGCCAATCAGCAGAACGCAGGTGATCGCCAGAATGATGTAATTGGTCTTGTTTGATTTCTTACGGCGACGTATCCGATCTGTCGCTTTCGGGGGATCAGTCTCCGGCAGAGCCACCGCAGGAACAACCGGAGAACTTGAAACCGTCGGAGCGCTGAAGTCAGGAAATGTCGTCGCCCCGGATTCGACGGGAACTGGCGGTACTGCCCCCTGACCAGCATTTGTCGTGGAACCGGCTCCTGGAAACTGGAGTGTCGGAGGTACACCTGGGCTCTGCGGATCATCCGGAACCCAGCGTGCAGAAGTCCCCATTCGCGGCGCCAGAGGCAGCACGGGGATATCATCATCGGAGCCACCTGCCGGACCAGGAATCGTAATAACGAACCGGTGCCCGCACTTTGGACACTTGGCCTTTTTGCCAACGTACGTCTCGTCAGGCAGTTTCAGGGAGGATTTGCAGGCAGGACAGGGAACGTTAATGGCAGGCATGACGCAGCTCCATAGCGTTTCACACCAGTGAAATCTCACGTGTTGACAGTGAGTTATCGTATCAACGTCCGCGTTTCAGAGAAACACAGAACCAGTTTGCGAACTTTCCGGAGAATTGCACACACTGCCAGACTGTGAGCCGCCATGGCAAGACGTACGATGCGGAGTTTCCGTCCGATGCCATTTCGCAGAGCGCTGGGCGAAGATTTCAACGGGCCCCAGGGAAAGCGAATCATGAGTCGAACCATCGCTTTCATTGTCAACCCCCAGGCGCGAGGCGGACGGCTGGGACGTGCCTGGCCACAGATTTTTGCATTGCTGCAGAATTCACTGAGCACTTTCGATCAGTGTCGCACTCTGATTTCAAAGCAGCAGGGTGATTGCCGAATTCTTGCTCAGGAGGCTGCGCTCAGCGGCGCTTCTCACGTCATCGCCGTCGGTGGAGACGGGACGCTGAACGAAGTGGTTAACGGGCTTTTGGACGCGGACACTCAAAGTGCCGATGGCTCCGATCCTGCTGACCCCATTCTCGGATTGCTCCCGTATGGGACCGGAGGAGATTTTCGGACGGCCATTCAAATGCCGTTCGAGATCACAAAAGCTGCAGACGTGTTTCAGCACGGAACTGTTCGAAGCCTGGATGTGGGACGTGTCGAATGTGCGGTAGGCACCGGGCAGATGCGAAACCGTGCCTTCCTGAATGTTGCGTCATGCGGCATCAGTGCCGAAGTTTCAAAGCGTGTGAATGCATCACGATTTCGCATTGGTTCACGATTACCGTATTTTCTGGCGACCCTGAAAGCTCTGCTTCGTT
The DNA here is from genome assembly GCA_046349695.1 of Planctomycetaceae bacterium. Classification (GTDB taxonomy): domain Bacteria; phylum Planctomycetota; class Planctomycetia; order Planctomycetales; family Planctomycetaceae; genus SXXK01. Next base: position 21,903 of record JAXMBV010000011.1, read on the forward strand.
ACAGAAATGCGGCTCTTCGAATCACCCTCGACGACGGACGTGACGTTTCTGATTTGCCCGATGTCAAAGTCGTCGCCATCGCGAATGGTCCGTGGTTCGGAGGCAACATGAACATCGCACCCGGGGCACTTCCCGATGACGGACTGTTTGAAGTGATCGCGATCCGAGACCCGGGGTTCCTGACTTCGCTGCGACATCTGCGGCATTTGTACGACGGGACTCTGAAGAACCTGCCGGAAGTGACCGCATGGCAGGCTTCCACGGTGCGCATTGAATGCCTTTCCGGAACCAGCAACGTCGCGATTGAACTCGACGGCGAAACACCGGGCATCCTGCCTGCCACGTTCAGCATTCAAAAGAACGCCATCAGGATGATCGTGCCATCGCTGACCTGACACAATTCACAGCTTCATCGACGTAGTGGAACTCGCCAGAGTTCCCTTCATCAACGAAACTTGCGGGATCTCTGGCGAGATCCACTACAGCGCTCATCGCGATTTCAGAAACAGCTCCATCGCCCGTCGGTTCGACTCAAAGGCCATGTTCTTCAGTTCCTTCCTGCCCGGGTGACAAAAGTGCCAGCCATGAATTTCGCCGTCTCCCGACTCGATGGCATCAAAGGTCTCAACTTCCATCACAAAGAACATGTCCGTCACAGGAAGAATAAATCCCTGATAGACATACTCATTGGGGAAGGAACACAGATACGACATTGCCTTGATCTTCAGGCGAATCTCTTCGAACACTTCCCGATGCAGTGCGTCTTCAGCCGTTTCACCAGCATCGACGAATCCGCCCGGCAGGCCATACTTGCCTTTGCCCGGATCTTTTGCACGAATCAAAAACAGCACCCTGCCCTCGGAGTCTGTCGTAATGGCTCCGACAGCTGAGACCGGCCCAAAAAAGTGCGTGTGACCACAGGCCTCGCAGTGGAATGGATTCTTCCCGGTCTTCGCCGCGGCAACTCCGCAGCGAGGACAGAACTTCCAGGCCTGCCGCACTGGGCGCGGTTTCGGTGTTTCGGAAGTCGCCACCAGACTCCTGGCCGGCGAGGATGATGTGGCTTTCTTTTTGGCCATTGAAATTTCCTTCCATAGCGCAAAAGAAGCCCGGTCCGTTGGACAGACCGGGCTTCGGAATTCAACAGCAACAGGAGACTACAGTGAGTATCCGCTGCGGTATTCGCGATGAACGTACTTGTTCAGTTCCGGCAGGTTCGTGCTGACCAGGTTCTTCGCATCCCACTCGATGCGCTGACCTTCGCCGGCTCGCACTGCCAGGTTGCCGACAAGAATCGTTTCTGTCAGGCGACCAGCGTAACCGAAGTTGGACATCGTTCCTGGCTTGTAGTTCCCGCGGATCGTTTCGATGAACTCCCACTTCTGTCGCTCGTCGTTGCTTCCCTTGTACGGAATACGAGGAATGGTTGGTTCCGGCTTCTTGAAGCTCTTGAAGTCCGCTTCCGGCAGAAGGGTGTATTCCGCACCGTAGTCGTTCTGCGAAAGCAGCATGCCTTTGCTTCCGACCACCAGAGCCGCGCTCGTTCGACCGCCGCCCTTCTTCTGCTCTTCCAGCCTCTTTCGGAAGCCTTCCGGCAGCTTGGCGACCAGATCGTCGTTTGGCAGATTGCCACCGTCGTACCAGTAGAACTTGCATGGCACTTTGCCATTGCGTTCCGGAAATTCGAACATCAGCGTTGTTGCACCTGGGAAGGTTTCGCCTTCGACAATGCCTGGGTTCTTCACGGCGGTGACTGCCACTGGATCCCACAGATCAAGTGCCATCACAGGCAGGTTCGTTGTATGACAGGCCATGTCACCCAGTGCACCAGTACCGAAGTCGACCCAGCCGCGCCAGTTGAATGAGTGATAGACGCTTTCCTTGTAAGGACGCATCGGTGCTGGGCCAATCCAGGAATCCCAGTCGAGGGTGTCTGGAACCTTGTCTTCACCCTTTGGTCGACCAATGCCCTGTGGCCACACGGGTCGGTTTGTCCAGACGTGAACTTCTGACACATCGCCAATCGCGCCGGAGCGAATGACTTCCACGGCTTCGCGCAGACCGTTTTCTGACGTTCCCTGGTTGCCCATCTGAGTCACAACGCCGGTTTCGGCCGCGACTTCTCGCATGACGCGAGCTTCCTTGATGGACCACGTCAGAGGCTTCTGCACGTAAACGTGCTTCTTCATCTTCATCGCCTTCACAGCGGCGACGGCATGAGTATGGTCAGGGGTACTGACGCTGACGATGTCGATCTTGTCGCCCAGCTTGTCCAGCATTTCGCGGAAGTCAGTAAACTGCTGAGCCTTCTTGAACTCGCGTGCCTTCTTTTCCAGCGTTCGGCGGTCAACGTCGCAGATCCCGACGATTTCAACATCCTGATCGGCAATGTGACTGCTGTCGCTGTCGCCCTTACCACCGACACCAATACAGGCCGCGGTGAGAGATTCGAGTGCGGAACGGGTGGGACGGCCGAACGTCTGGGGACCAACCCAGAATGCTGTGCCCAGTGCGGCGGACGTACCAAGGAAGCCGCGACGAGACGATTTACGTGCCATGATAAACCTCGAGGATCGTAGAGGAAGGATGTGCTGCCACGGAGTCGATGCCCATGACAGTCCGGAGCCGCAGGTCAGGATTCCGGCATGGAATCACTCTACGATAACAATACGGGCGGAAACGGCAACGATCGACAGGGATTCAGCCCGCCTGATCGATCTTTTTGCCACCGTGCCTTCAGCCCGGATCAGGTAATCTGCGATGCGATTGAGGAAAAGACTGTGTCGATCAGTTTTGCCTGGCTCAGGTTCAGGGAAGACACCTGTCCGCTGACCGCGGTGACACTCGTCGTCGTCGGCTTGAATAAAAGATTCAGGTTCACATAAAAGCTTCCCGAGAGCTGCGCGATTTCGCGTCCCTTGACGAGCCCTCGGGTTCCACCGCTGTTACGGTCCCATTCAAAGACTTTGCCGTCCGGCGTCATGTAATGCCATACATTGGTTCGACTGAGGAACCAGCGTTCATTGCGTCCGCCAAAGTTGAATGAGTCGGTCGCACCGGCCTTGAAACCATAAGTCTCGGACAAACTCTGAGCAACCGCCTGCTTCTCCAGCGAACCGTGCGATGTAGAAACTACCCCACTCTCCACAACCTGCCGTATGGTGTACTTGCCTGGAAGCAAATTCGAAAACTGATACCAGCCGGCTTCTGTTTCACTCTCAATCTGCGAGTTTGCGTTTCTGTCCAGATTGGCGGTCTGAGTCGTTGCGACGATGTTGCCAGCGGTGTCGATCAGTTCGATGCGGACATCATTCTTCCATGATTCCTGCACAAACGCATAATGCTCGATCGCTGCTTTCGAAAGCCCCGAAATTCCTGAGATGCTGGTGAGCAGAACTGATCCGGCAGCCTTCGACCACTGGTAAACCTGGCCGGTCGTCGTCGCATAAAAGTAAGACGTCGGATTGCCCGCAGTCTGTCCTTCGTACCAGGTATTTCGACTGAGTGATGGTGGCACATCGGACGGCGGCAAAACTTCCGCCACTGCGATCGGTGATCCAAAGTTCTGCTGACCGTTTGGATCATGCTCTGTCAGCACCTGCCCTTCGATCGTGACTGGCCGGTAGTTGCCAAAATCCAGGCGACTGATCACCGAACCGCTGGCCACGGTGAATTCCGGATTCTCTGCGGCATACAGCAGAGACACGTCCCGGAAATACGGCTGGCCAGGAGATGCGACAATTGTTCCTTCGAGCGGTGCTGTCGCCGTCACGGTCTTGCCGTTCCAGCGGTACAAGTCCCCGGCCGGCGTGATGTAGTACCAACCAGCCTGCCCATGCAGCCACTTTTCTCCCTGCTTTCCATAGTTTTCAAACAGGTTGCCAGTGGTTGTCAGCCCAAGACTCTGGTCCAGCTGCCAGACGCTTTTGGCCAATGCCGATGTTCGGCCGGCACTCTGAGCCCATCCGGTCGGAATCACTTCACGGACAAAGTAAGTTCCCTGTGGAACGTTTTCGAATCGATACCAGCCTCGTTCCGTCTCTTCCTGAATGACATTGTCGCCGTTCAGGTCAATGTCTTTGGAGACCGCAGTGTCGACGACCACTCCGCTGGAATTGACCAGCTCAAACGTGAAGCCGTTCATCCACTGTTCTTCCGCAGGACCATTCACCGTGATCACCGCGGAGGGGTTGTACCAGGCTCTTGTGCCAAGACTTGCGACCAGGCTGCCAGTCAGCTTTCCACCCTGTCCGGACCATTGCCGAACTTCACCGGCCTGATTCAGGAAATACCATGAGTTATTGGATGCCGAACGGTACCAGTACTCTTTGCCGCCAAAGGAATTGTAGAAGTTGTTTCCGTTCTGAAACTGAAGCTTGATCGCGTTCAGTTCGCCACCCTGTCGGATCCCGTCTGCGTTCTTATCGTGCCACTTGCGACCTTCAACAATCGTGGGCACAACAGGATCTTCGTAAGTAATCTCCAGCTTTGGACGGAGTGACGCGTTGGTGGAATCTCTGCTGACAAAACCTTTGATGACGCCTGCCAGCTCACTGCTCTTCAACAGCCACCCGAAGTTCTCACCGGGGTTATCCAGCCAGCTCTGGACATCGGCCACCAGTCCATCGCCCGTCCATTCGTAGGCCCCTGTGGAAAGCACACTGGCGGACGCAGATGCTCCTCCAAAGTCGCCGCCGGCAGATGCCCAGCCTGTGCTGTCGTAGGATGAAAACAGCCATGTCGCATCAAACGCCTGCGCCTGTGCGCCGTCAAATTCGTTTCCTGCAGCGTTCGAACTTGATTCGCCCCAGATCTTCTGAGCGATATGCACAGAAACCACGGTGGTGGCACCGACTGACTGTGCCAGGTTCAGTGTGAGTACCGCATCCAGAATGGTCGCACCTTCCGGAATCCCGGCCGAGGCCACGTCGAAATGCAGCAGACTTCGTCGAGCTGCTGACAGCCCTCCCGATCCTCCAACGACAAGATACTCCCCAGCGCCGTTGGAGGTGTCACCTGTGCTGATATCGTAGATCGTCGTGTCGTGATCCGCCCCGAGCGTTACGGTTTGAGCACTCAAAAGCTGACGATTCTCCAGGGATTCAACACGGCAGGCACCAACCATCGTCGCCTTAAGCTGGCGACGGTATCGGCTGCCAAAAATTGAACCTGAAAACCTCATCATGGCCCCACTCGATTCCAACGGACAAACAGCGGAAGAATCGCTATCCGCGGTCACTGATTCGGTAGAGGAATTCTGTACAGAATTTTTCCACGGAATTAAGACGTCACCGTTTCAAATATCCAACAAAAATGCCAAACACCGGAGCATTTTGCAACGCCCCGGATTTACGCCCGCCTTTGACGGCCCTCAACGATCGGCCAAGCCGTGCCATAACTCGTTCAGAATCATCATCTTGCGACCAAACGCCAACTCGCCAACCCCCGCGTCGTCGCAAAGACGAGCATCACCGTTCTGTGTGAAAGCAATTGACATGCCCAAGTGCGCGGCCCGCCGAATTTTTAGGCCGATGGCATGTGCCCGGTGTCTTCCCGGCCTGAGGCCCGCGTCGGAGACACGAGGCACGATTAGTTCGACGACACAGGACTCGCCCCGCTGGTTTGAACGGGAGCCGGATCCAGACTGATGTGCACTTCGACTCGGGTATTCGCGAGCCTCTGGACTTTCGCGATCGATGCGGCATCGAGTGCAATGCGAACTTCGACAACGCGTGCGTCGGTGTCACTGACCGGATCGTTGGTCAGGACAATCTTGCGAGCCACCACATGTCCAATGCTCAAAACTGTTCCCTGAAGACGTTCCCCCGAACCATCAATGACGACTTCCGCCTTCATCCCTTCATCGATCAAAGGCACATCGCCTTCAAACACTTCAGCAACGGCCTGCATATGCTGCACGTCACCCAGTTCGATCATCCCCCGATCATTCAGTCGTTCGCCGGGATATGTATGTATGCGAAGAATTCGCCCATCGGCCGGGGACCTGAGTGAGGATGACTGAAGTTCGCGTTCGGCAACCAGCAGAGCAGCCTGAGCGGCGGCAACTTCCTTCTCGGCGACTCGCACATCGGTCTCCCGAATTTCCTTCAGGCCGTCCAGTGTTCCTATGGCCCGCTGATGTTCGAGTATCAGGCGATCATATTCCCACTGGCGATCGTCCAGCTGTTCGTCGTTGAGCGCTTTCAGCTGATGAAGTTCTTTTGCCCGCTTCAATTCCTTTGCAGCCACTTCAGACTGTTTGTGAGCCAGCGCGACAACGGCCTCCTGAGCTCTGACTTCTCCAATCCTGGCTCCTGCTTTCACCTGCTCGAGTTTTGCCTGAGCTGCGTCCACCCGTGCTCGGGATTCATCAACTTTGGCCTGGCGACGGATGACATTGTCGAAGACGGCGAGCACATCGCCGGTTTTGACATCGTCACCTTCACGAACCAGAAGCTCCCGGACGATCGCACCTTCGTTTCCGGATTCCGGTGCCAGTTGAAGAATCGTCCCGGCAGGCTCAAGCCTTCCCAGTGCATGCACTTCCGAACGAACTTCTGGGACAGGCATCACGGCTTTCGGTTCTGATGCTGATTTCTGTGTCTGCTGCCAGTACCAGACACCGGATGCGATGGCAACAACCAGGACCAGCACGAACTTCGTCGGGAATGCTCGTGAGAATGCAGATGAAGTTGCTGTCATGGTGTGATCTGCGTCCGCAGAGAAGCCCGTCGATCAATCAATCGTTCCCGATCGACAATGTTCAAAATGGATGTTGGCAGAGGAGCGATAAGCCGGGTTTTGTCGAAGACGTTCATTTCTCTGGGACGCCAATTACTCAGCGCCTCTAGCAGCCTACCCGACGGTGTTGCGAACCGGACCGATTCGAGGTTGCCGAAACAACCGTTCCGTCTGCTTGGCCTTGCTCCCGATGGGGTTTACCCAGCCAGCCGGTCACCCGGACTGCTGGTGCGCTCTTACCGCACCGTTTCACCCTTACCACGCACAGTCGAAACTGCCGTTCGGCGGTTTGCTTTCTGTTGCACTTTCCCGATCCTCGCGGACGGTGGGCGTTACCCACCACCGTGCCCTGCGGAGCCCGGACTTTCCTCCAGATGTTTCCATCCAGCGAACGTCTGCTCCTCTGCCAACAATCGTCTATTGTGAGGGTCTGGTTCGCCGCGGCAACTCGCTTTCTGGGTTTCACATTTCAGATTTCAGATTTCCGACGTCGGAATTGTCCGAGAGGACTGGCAGCGGAACCCGCCCGAGTTCCCTATTCATGATCGATGGACCACGATCGGAAGTCGCCTTCGCGGGTCAGCGAATAGAAGGTGCTGCCGTCTCGAGAGAAGAAACTCTTGTAAGGCGTCGTAATTTCCATCCGGCAAACAGGCTCGTGTTTCGCGATGCTCCACAACTCCATTGGTTCATCCGGCGTGATGACCACGAAGTACCTGCCATTCGAACAGAAGACAACTTCTGTGTGAATCTGCGGCTCTCGCAAAGTCGCCTGTTCCTTTCCCGATTCCGTGTCCAGGAAAGTGATGACTCCGCGGCTGGCGGTCACAATCTGATCTCCAGACTCATTGAAGGCTGCTGTGACTGCCTGCTGATACGGCTTTTCGACCAGCAATTTTCCGGTCGCTGCGTCCCAGAGTTTTATCGACGGTGACGCCGGCTGCTGGCTGCGTTCTATGTACTGTGAAGGTGCTCTGCCGGAAGCTGTCAGGATCTTCTGGCCGTCCGGACTGAATGCGATCGAGGTGATATTGCCTGAATGAGACAGGACGTGAACTTCTTTGCCGGTCGCGACTTCCCACAGTCTTGCCGTATGGTCATCGGAACCAGTCAGCACGTGCTTCTCGTCAGGACTAAACCGCGCAGCTCGGATCGTATCCATGTGAGACCTAAATTCTGAGACCTTCCTGCCGGTTCCTGCGTCCCAGATCCAGGCGGAAACCGGCCCCTTCGGCGAATAGGGCCACTGCTTCCCTGTGCTGGTCAGGATGTACTTTCCAGAAGGACTGTAAGTCATTTCGATCAGTCGGTCATTTTGACCTTCCATTGTCGCCAGCAGTTCTCCCGTCTTTGCATTCCAGAGCATAGCTGTTTTGTCCAGAGAAGCCGTCGCAACCGTCGAGCCATCCGGACTGACATCGACACACGAGATCTGCCATGCATGCTTCCCCTTGAAGAGAAGCCTCGGCTTCCCGGTCGCTAGTTCCCACATCGCCAAGGCACCATCGTTATCCGGCGGCGCGAAAGCGTTTTTGCCGTCAGGGCTGACGGCGACCGCTGGCGCTCCCAGCGGCGGGAGAGACAGTGATTCCCTGGCCGGACGAGTGGGAACCTGAACTTTGGGAGAAGCGGTCGTCACGGTCGCAGGAGCATCAGTCGACCAGACTGCAATCATAGGACTGTCGTCCAGGGTGCGCATCTCCTTCACCGTCGCGATGATTCGTGTATCGTCGCGGGAGAATCGCACTCGACCTGACCATTGCACTTCCATCAGTTCTTTGGCGACCTTGAAGGTCCGGGCATTCCACAACAGCACCTTGCCGGGCAGACGAACAAATGTGTTCCCGCGCTGCTTGCCGCCGGACGGGCTGCATGTGGCCAGCAGATCGCCCGTGGAATTCCATGCCACCGAAAAAATCTCGGGGCAGCCGCTGTCGACCATGTGCAGTTCCCTGCCTGTTTCCATGTCCCATAATCCGAGCTGACCGTCAACGTAGGCAGTTGCCAGCGTCTTGCCGTCCGGGCTGAATGCAATCTCCTGAGTCATTCGTTTCGGCAAAACATGAACCTGGTTGCCCGTTGCAACGTCAAAGATTCTGGTTTCATAGTTGCGATTGCTGACCGCCAGTAACCTGCCGTCAGGACTGAACACAGGACGAACGGCACCGTAACCGTCGTGCCCGGTATCCAGAGTGTACTGGAGCTTTCCAGTGGCAGTATCAAAGACACGGACAACGGAATATCCACTGCCTTCAACCGTTGAATCCGTCGTGACCGCCTGTCCGACAGCGATCAGCCTGTGATCCGGACTGAAGGCAGCACTGACCGGATCTTCACCTGCATCAAGCTGTAATGTCGCTCCGGTCTTCTGGTCGCGGATAATCGTCTTGCCGCCATCGAACCAGCTTGCCAGGCTTCCATCCTGGCTGATCGTGAATCCCTGAGCCTGGCTTTTGTCAATCTCTCGCACCAGCTTCAGATTTCGGTCGTCAACGATCGTCGTGCTTTCACGAGAAAACAGCAACAGCTCGTTTGAGCCCGGGCCATTGTCGAGGAACAGTGCTTCGTTCTTCACCAAATTCAGCCGACCGACCTTATCCACTGTGTTGAGCGAAATCGGCACTCCCGTGCCGGGCACTTCCTGTGCGGTCACAGTGACAGCGAGTGCGATACTCAAAACAACTTGCAGCGGGAATTGTACAGCGTGCATCGACGAACCCCTTCGAGCAAAAGAAGAAGGACAGCAGGTCGCAGATGATTGTAGAAACTTCTGCATTGCCTGTCGTGTGCAGTTGATCAAATGGAGTTGCCGAGTAGCACGCCTGAAGGGCGTGTGCTTCTCGGTTTTCAGTTTTCAGTTTTCGGTTTTCAGTAAGTTGACGTTGGGACACAGTGCACTGGAATGACCACACTGTCACTTCGGCTTCCGACCGCTTCGCGGCACAGGCTGCACCTGTGCTACCCAGTGTCGCGGTTCGCTCCGTCGAACGAGGCGAAGTGCTCCACGGTGGCATCGGCGGGCGGACAACGACTGAGGAGAGTCGTTCTACACTGTGCCGGAGCGTTGACACCCTCCGCTCGCCGATGGAGTGATTCAATTCTTTGGATTGCGGGCCTTCAACTGCTGCTCGAGTTGCTCGGCCATGGATTTCAACTGGGTGAGGTCGCAGGCCGAAAACTCTTCGGTCGTCCAAACTTGCTGCCCGAGAAATTTCTGAAGCAGACAGATCTGCCCACGCAGTTCCCCGCGAACTTCGCCAATTTCAATGCCACGAGCTTCTCCTCGCGCCTCCCCAATCTCAATTCCGCGCGCTTCGCCGTCCAGTCTCGCCTGGGTCATCCGGCCTTCTTCGTCGCGCTGGTGTTTCAGCCGAGCCTGGTACGCGATCATTTCCTCTGCAGTTTGCGAGATCATCTGAAGGACTCCAAAAGCTTCGTGAAACACTTTGTCAGGAAACAGCCGAACCACATCTTCCTGTGTCAGTTCGTGAACCTCGCGGAGGAACCATGTCCACTGCTCGGCCGGTGTTGCATTGTAAACCGTGTCCGCCGTGACCTGAAGATGATTCAACTGCAGAAGGTGGATTTGCAGATCATCCGTGAGAGTCAGGTTCAACAATGCTTCTCTCAGACGAAAGTCCAGATGCAGTGCGTTAGGAACGGCGAACAATGATTTCAGAAGTACGCAGATGCTGATCGACGGGCAGAGTTTCGAATAGCTCTGACCTTCGCTCAACTGACTGGCATATGACGAAGCTGCATAGTACGCCAGCCGCTGAGCCATCCCCGTCGGCAGCGACGTCTGCATCTCAATGTTCAATCGCCGCCCGTGTTCATCGGTGGCCAGAATATCCAGGACTGCCAGTTTGTCGTCGTCCGAATCCTTGTTGAGAATCGGGTTCAGAAATGTCACCCGAGTAATCTTCGGCTGTCCCACAAGAATGGCATTCAGGAAGTGCATCGTGATCCCGGAATGCTCCGGGCTTCCCAGGATTCGCTTGAACGCATAGTCGACGAGCGGACTGATTCCGATGCCCATGGGAGTCTCTCAACGATGTGAATTCAAGGTGTTTCGACAAGACCGGCCGATTGATGATCACAATCGATCCAGGGACGTAATATCTATAACACGTACTCCATTTTCAAGTGATGACTCGCACGGAGTTGTTTCAGCAAGGGTTGGCGTCGGGCAGAAAAATGGTGGGGTAAAAGGATGAGCAACTGTGCCGTGTCTTATTCGCGTCAATTCGCGTGCATTCGCGGTTCCAAATGCGTTCTTCACAGATGAATCGCATACCGGGAAGCTGACGCATCCCGCTCGCCGAGGCAGGTGGAGTTGCCGGGTAGCACGCCTGAAGGGCGTGTGCTTCTCGGTTTTCAGTTTTCAGTTTTCGGTTTTCAGTAAGTTGACGTTGGGACACGGTGCACTGGAGTAACCACGCTGCCCCTTTGCTTCCGACCGCTTCGCGGCACAGGCTGCACCTGTGCTACCTGAAAACTATCAGTGTCGGTGCTTTCGCGAGCATCTCATTTTTTTGCCCACACATTTTTTTGCCCATACATCTCAAAGGTTCGTTTATTCCGGTCGCTCTGTCGCGGTGCGATCTGTTGGACATGGCGAAGTGTTTCAGGGTAGCGTGCCCAGGCGGTGAACGACTGAGGACAGTCGTTTTACACTGGTGCTGCATCGAAACGATGCGAACCGAAGCCTCAGGTTCTGTGTCTCTCGTTCTGTATGAAGATCGATGAAATTCTGCCAGAACCCGTTTGTATTGTCCCGTTTCTGAATGCCGGCAAGGGTCCGGGTGCGTTCTACAAGGACCAGCTTCCGGTCCATTTGGCTCGCAGTCGTTCTCTTCCGGATGGTGTTTCCGCCGTCGTCGTTACGGCTGATTTGCAGGGACGGGAGCTGTTTTCCGATTCCGGCGGGCAGCCAATTCGGCTTCTTGGAGAAGTTCTTCCTCAGCGGCTGATCAACGACATTCTGCCAGGGATCGGACACGCAAACCCGACTGAGACTGGCGTCATTCTCGCTGGCGATTTTTACACCGTCCCGGCACTCGACAAACGTGGCGGGACGGGAGATGTCAGCTCCGTCTGGGACGCATTTGCCCGGGAGTTTGCCTGGGTTGTTGGTGTCGCCGGCAACCATGACGTGTTCGGGCCCGACGGCAAGCCACAGCCATCAAGAACAGCCGCCAACGTCCACTTCCTTGATGACTCAAGTTGCCGCATTGGAGGCCAGCTTTTCGCAGGACTCGGCGGAATCATCGGCAACCCGGAACGTCCCCAGCGACGTTCGGAGGACGATTATCTGACGGCGTTCGGACGCTTGCTGGCTCGTCGCCCTGATGTCCTGATCATGCACGACGGGCCTCAGGGCACCCAGAAGCGACAGCCCGGCAACCTCCGATTGAATGAACTCGCCGACTATGAACCACCAGGCCTGATTGTTCGAGGACATGCGCACTGGCTGGATCCTCTGTCCACATCCAATTACCTGCAGATCCTGAACGTCGACGCTCGTGTTGTCATCATTGAACGCATCTGAGTTGCATGGCTCTTAGCGATCACTCAATCCAGCCAGTTCGAGCAACGGTGATGCAGAAGCCTTCGTTCCGCTTCTCGCATGGACAATCCTCACAACCGTCAAAACCGCCATATCCCTCTGCGGAACCCGGGTGAAGATTCTCTGCCCCATGGTGAGACGCTGACCAAATTCGGCTTTCCCTCCGAACGCGGGAGAACTGTGACCTAGGCTTCCACTGATTCCGGAAATCAACAGGGGTCATTGTTTCCGTTTTGAAGAGGGTGTCTGGTCCGATGTGCGGTATCGCGGGAGTGCTTTACGCCGATCCTGGTCGAACTGTCAGTGCAGAGCTGCTGACGGAGATGGGGAACGCCATTGCGCATCGAGGTCCGGATGGTGAAGGAACATTTCGTTCGGCAGCCGTCGGGCTTGTGCATCGCCGACTGTCCATCATCGATCTCGAAGGCGGTCGTCAGCCGCTTTCCAACGAAGATGAATCCATCCACGTCGTTTTCAACGGCGAGATCTACAACTATCAGGATCTTCGTCGACAGCTGGAAACTCGCGGGCACACGTTCCGCACCAACTCTGACACGGAAGTTCTCGTCCATCTGTACGAAGACTACGGACTCGATCTGTGCACGCACCTTCGAGGCATGTTTGCATTCGCGATCTGGGACGCTCGCCGGCGTGAACTGATGCTGGCTCGAGACCATCTGGGACAAAAGCCTCTTTACGTCTATCGTGACCGTGAGAAGCTGCTGTTCGGATCCGAGTTGAAGGCCATCCTTGCGCATCCGGATGTGGATCGTTCCATTGATCCGCTTGCGGTGGAAGACTTCCTGACGTTTGGTTTCATTCCGGGACAACACACGATCTTTCGATGTGTGGTCAAGCTTCCCGCCGCGCATCGGCTTCGAGTTTCTCATACCGAATTTCATGCGTCGCCGAAGCGTTACTGGAATCTCTCGTTCTCGCATGAAGAGAAACTATCGGCGAAGGACTGGAAAGAGCGGATGGATGCTGCTCTGAAGGACTCCGTCAAAGCTCACATGATCGCCGATGTCCCCGTCGGAGCGTTTCTGAGCGGCGGGCTCGACAGCAGTTCCATCGTGGCCATGATGAGCGAACTGCGACCGGACCCTGTTCAGACCTTCTCGATTGGGTTCCAGGAAGAACAGTTCAGCGAACTTCCGTTTGCTCGTGAAGTGGCTCAGCACTTTGGCTGCCACCACACAGAAGAAGTGGTGACTCCGGACGCCGTTCGAGACCTTGACGATCTTGTCTTTCTGTACGACGAACCGTTCGCTGACGCCTCCGCGTTGCCCACGATGGCGGTCTCACGACTTGCTGCCCGCCATGTGAAAGTCGCTCTGTCGGGCGATGGAGGCGATGAGCTGTTCGGCGGATACGCTCGCTACAGTCACGATCTGAAAGAAGCGGCGGTCCGCGATGTGATCCCTTCGATCATTCGATCGGTCGTCCTGAAACCACTCGCAGCCGTCTGGCCGAAAGCGGACTGGCTGCCACGTCCGCTGCGACTTCAGACCGCGCTCCAGAATCTTTCATCGAGTCCGTCGGCAGCTTATGCCAATACGGTTTCATTCTGCCGACGATCACTGCGCGATCAGCTGCTGACACCGGACTTTCGAAAACACCTGATCGGCTATCACCCCGAACAGCACATTATTCAGCCCTTCCAGAACAGTCATCGCGATGCGCTGAGCGGTATGCTGGGGGCGGACATCAGCGTACTTCTGCCGGATGATTTCCTGACGAAAGTGGATCGTGCCAGCATGGGGTTTGGGCTTGAAGTCCGACCACCGTTCATCGACTGGAAGCTGATGGAACTGGCGGCTTCGATGCCGTCGGATTTCAAGATTCACAACGGTTCGAAGAAATGGATCCTGAAGGAGATCTTCGAGCCTCGGCTGCCAAAAGATCTCGTTCATCGGCGCAAGCAGGGCTTTGAACTTCCGATCGATCTCTGGCTTCGAGGACCTCTGCGAGATCAGGTCGAGACGCATGTCCTGTCGAGCAGCGGTCAGATGTCACAGTACTTCCACGTGCCGACCATTCGTCGACTTTTCGAAGCTCACTGTCGAGGCACCGGACGGCACGGTCAGCTGCTGTGGTCACTGCTGATCTTTGCTCGATGGCTGCATGCCTGGGGAACACCATCAAATGCGGCAATTCGTCGACCTGAGAATCATCAGGCTGTCCAGAAGCGGGAACGACTTAGCACCGCAACAGGTGCCGGTACAACGTCCTGACATCGTTTTTGGAAAGTACCTTCTCGCCACAATCAAACACTCCTGAACACCACAAAACAGTCCAACACCATGACACTGACCTCTCAGGAAATTCCCAGCCAGGTGCAACCGACTTCAACAAGTGCGGTCACGCTCACGCTGCGTTCCTTTGTGGCAGGAAAGATGGTACCCGTTCAGACGGGCGTGTGTTTTCCCAAAGGGCAGCTTGTCAGCGCGAATGCGGCTCAGATCTGCGGCTTTGAGGAAGCCGTGACGGCTCAGGTGGATGTTCTGAATCGCTGGCATGACGGATCTGTTCGCTGGGCTCTGTTGAGCTTTGTTGCTCCGGACACTTCGGCTGGCACACGACTGCTGATCGCAGAAAACTGGCATGTGAGTGGCGCTGAATCGCAAGGCATGTCCTCGGTCGTCACGAACGTTCGCATTCAGCGTGATGAGATCTCTCTGCATGTAAGAGACCTGGCGCCCGACAATCTGAGGCAGTATCAAATTCATATGACGCCGCGTCTGCATGATACAGCCGGGGCCGAACGCACGCTGGAAATGCTGAGTGTCCGCGAAGAATGTGCTGGTCCGATTCGCCAGGTGTTCCTCATCACCGCGACGCTGCAGACAGCTCCGTTCATCACGATTCAGTTCCGACTGACTCACTGGAAGTCATCCGGCACTCTTCAGCTTGAAACTCGACTGCGGAATACTCGACGAGCACGGCATAACGGTGGACTCTGGGACCTTGGCGATTCCGGCTCCTTCCACTTTCGAAGCTTCGAGATTGGACTGCGTTCCGAAGAACTGCCGGCCACGTCAGAAATCCGCTGGAAAGTACAGCAGGATCAGGCCGAACGAATCAGCCATTCGGAGGTCTTTCTGATCCAGTGCGGCAGCGGCGGACGCTTCTGGAACAGCACAAACCATGTCGACGCAGAATACCAGTCGTCAGTCGTCGATCGTGGTTACATCGTCGCTTCAGAATTCGGAGCCCTGCGAGGACACCGGGCGGAACCAACCTTCCTGCTTTCGGGCGATCAACATCATCTGACGGTTGCTGTGCCGGAGTTCTGGCAGAACTTTCCGTCGGGCATCGGCGCGGCCATGGGATCTCTGGAAGTGGCCCTGTTTCCGAAAGTTGGCACGACCACGTACGAGCTGCAGGGCGGCGAACAGAAGACTCAGTCGTTCTTCCTGCACTATGGAAACGGGGCAGGCTCCATCGATCAGCTGAACTGGGTCTATCAGCCTCCGGTCATCGCGCAAACGGCGGAGTCCATCGCTGAGGCTCATGTGCTTCCGTGGTTCGCTGCATCTCCGTCCTCAAATGACGGGAACGTCTGCGCTCAGAGATTCCAGCAGTATCTCGAAGCCGCAACGACTGGTCATCATTCGATCGACGCGCGGCGCGAAAGCATCGATGAATACGGATGGCGCAACTTTGGCGACGTACCGGCCGATCACGAGCAGACTCATTACGCCGGCTCCAACACAATCGTGTCCCATTACAACAACCAGTTCGACATGATCTACGGTGCCATTCTGCAGTGGCTGTCGAGCGGAGATGTTCGCTGGACGCAGCTGTTTGGACCGCTGGCTCGCCATGTGATGGACATTGATCTGTATCATACGCTGGGCGATCGAGCAGCCTTTAACGGCGGTCTGTTCTGGCATACTGATCATTACGTCGATGCTCGAACCAGCACACATCGGACGTATTCGAAGTACAATGCGGCCCCAGGAAAGGCGTACGGCGGAGGTCCAAGCTGTGAGCACAACTACACAACAGGGCTGATGCACTACTACTTCCTGACCGGGCACCCGGAAGCACGTGAATCCGTTCTTCTGCTCGCCGACTGGGTGCTGCGAATGGACGACGGTTCACAGACCATCTTCGGCTTGTTTGATGATGGACCAACCGGCGCTGCATCGGCGACCGTGTTTGAAGATTTTCATGGACCGGGACGAGGAGCAGGGAACTCAGTCAACGCTCTGCTCGATGCCTGGATCCTGTCCGGCTCTGAGCGATATCTGCAGAAGGCGGAAGAGCTCATTCGTCGCTGCGTTTCACCGCTTCAGAACCCCGATGACCTGCATTTGCTGGATGCGGAAGGTCACTGGAGTTACACGGTCTTCCTCAACTCGCTGGGACGGTATCTGCTGGCCAAGCGTGATGCGGAACAGTTCGACCAGATGTACTCGTACGCTCGAGACACATTCGCCGTCTACGGTCGGTGGATGGCGACGAATGAACGAAGAACACTCGACCGTCCGGAAGAGCTTCAGTATCCAACCGAAGCCTGGGCCGCTCAGGACTTTCGCAAATGCAACGTCATGCGAATCGCCGCGACGTGCGTTGATGATGCCTTCGTTGCACAGCAGCTGCGACGTCGTGCGGACGAAATCCATGAGGCCGCATGGAAAGATCTTGAAGCCTTTGGCGATGCTCGATTCACAGCCCGATGTCTTTCCATTCTGATGACGGAAGGTCACCGGGAAGTCTTCCATCGCACCGGCGGAATTGACGCCTGTCCAAAGTCGGCGATTCAGGCAATCGTGGCCCCATGGACAATGTTCGTTCCGCAGAAACAGCGAGTGCGTCAGTTGCTGAAGTCACCTGGCCGGCTGCTGAAATCGTCCCTGAAACTGCTGAACCCGGGACGTTTGTGGCGAACCGCCAAAGCAGCGCAGAGACAGTTCTTATGACGTGTCCTTCCGGAATTTGTTCGCGTCTGGTTTCCCATCTTCTTCACTGCTAAGTCACTCGTGCACCATGATTCAGGCTGTCCCGCAATTTCGATCGAACGCTCGAACTGATCGCCCCACGATCTGTCACGTGATTCATGCGCTGGGAGTTGGCGGAGCGGAAGTGCTGGTCGATCAGATGGTTCGTCGCATGAGCGATGAGTTTCGCTGTGTCGTCGCGGTTCTGGACGAGGTCGGCGAAATTGGCGAACGGCTGAAGAGAGATGGATTTCTGATCGAGCACATGCGTCGGCAACCCGGCATTGATCGTCAGTGTGCACGACGACTGCGGGACTTCGCAGACCATGAAGGAGCCATGATCCTCCACGCTCACCAGTATACTCCGTTCTTCCAGTCAATGCTGAGTCGAGGACTGTTCGGAACGCGTCCGATTGTCTTCACGGAACATGGTCGTCATTTCCCTGATCTGCCAAGCCGAAAGCGGAGTGTGGTCAATCGGCTGCTGCTTCGCCGTCAGGATCGATTGTTTGGCTGCGGGGAAGCCGTCCGACGTGCTCTGATCGAGAATGAAGGGTTGCCTGAGTCGCGGGTCGAAGTCATCTACAACGGCGTTGACCTGAGTGCGCTCAGTCGCCCGGATCAGGATGCCCGAACCAGAATCCGCGCCGAGTTTGGCCTCGATGAGTCGGCCTTCGTGGTTGCTCAGGTCGCCCGACTGCATGAACTGAAGGACCATCAGACAGCCCTGCGAACTATTGACGAAGCGCGCAAGAAAGTTCCCGGAATCCGGCTGATACTTGCCGGCGACGGCGATCAGCGTCCGGCCATCGAGAACACGATTCGGCAGCGAGGACTTGAGCAGCATGTCATCCTCGCGGGAACTCGCAAAGACGTGGCAAATCTGCTGTCCGCGTCCGATGTTTTTCTGCTGACCAGTATCAGCGAAGGCATTCCACTGACAGTCATTGAAGCGATGGCGGCGCGGCGACCCGTTGTGGCGACAGCAGTCGGCGGACTTCCGGAACTGATTGAAAACGCCGTCACGGGATTTCTGGCATCTGCCAAAGATGAACTCGGACTCGCCAGCGCGCTCGTGACTCTTGCCAATGATGAAGCGCTGCGTCACCAGATGGCCGAACGCGCTGCAGATCGCGCGGAAACACGCTTCTCCCTGAACGGCATGCTCCGAAGCTATGCGGGTGTGTACCGCGAACTTTTGTCCGGCCGTTCAGGAATGGGATCAGGTTGCCGGCACCATGAATGCCATTGCTCCGAATCCAGAAATGCGCAGGCCGAAGCGCTGCCAGTGGCCACACACGGAACATCCTCGTCGAATAATCACGGAGGGCACAAATGACGACAGCGCCTTCCGAGACAATGCGTGCCGGAGCATCAGCGGCTTCTGGTTCACTCGTCGTTTTCTCAGACGACTGGGGCCGTCATCCGTCATCGTGCCAGCATCTGGTGCGTCAGCTGTTGCCGGACCACAAAGTCCTCTGGGTCAACACCATCGGCACTCGTGCGCCACGACTGGATTTGCAGACGGTTCGGCGAGTCGCTGAGAAGGTGCTGCAGTGGGGACGACGGTCTTCCGGCGGACGTTCGCAAGACTCTGATGCATCGGTCCAGACTCATCCGAATCTGACGGTCACGAACCCGAAGATGTGGCCATGGTTTGCAGCAGATCGCGACCGCAGACTCAACCGCTGGCTCCTGACTCGCCAGCTGAATGCGCTGATTCGCCGAATGCCTCAGCCTGTCGTCGCACTCACAACGCTTCCGATCACGGCTGATCTGCCTGGACAGCTTTCAGTGGACGGCTGGATCTATTACTGCGTCGATGATTTCTCAGTCTGGCCAGGGCTCGACGGCAAGACTCTGCGACGAATGGATCAGGACATGATTCGTCGAGCCGACACGCTGATCGCTGTGAGCGAAACTCTTCAGGGCATGATTGCCGCTGAAGGGCGAACCTCACATCTGCTGACACATGGAGTCGACGTCGATTTCTGGCGCACACCATCCAGCGATTCACTGCGTCAGGCAGATGCACTGCTCGCCGGAACCAGTGGTCGACACATTGTGTTCTGGGGAGTCATCGATCGGCGTCTGGAAACCGCAGCGATTCGGCAGCTTTCGAAAGACTGTCCGGGCGACACACTGGTGTTCATAGGACCGCAGCAGGATCCCGATCCGGAAATCCTGAGCCTGCCGAATGTTGTCGTTCGACCGCCACAGCCATTGAAGATTCTGCCCGGCATTGCGGCTCGAGCAGACGTGCTGATGATGCCGTATGCGGATCTGCCCGTCACACGAGCGATGCAGCCGCTGAAGCTGAAAGAATATCTGGCCACAGGTCGAGCCGTTGTAGTGAACCGACTGCCTTCCACGGACGCCTGGGAGGACTGCATGGACATCAGCACAACTCCGCAGGACTTCAGTCAACTGGTTCAGAAGAGACTGTCACATGGTGTCCCTGCAGAACAACTGAACTCGCGCCGTCGACTGGATCAGGAATCGTGGACCGCCAAGTCGCAGATTCTGAAACACTCCATCGGCGAATTATTGAACAGACGAACCACCGAAAAAACCACAAGCGCATCGAGCCTGGCGGCATCCTCCGCAACCGGACACTGATAAATGCAGTGTCTGACTTGAGCGACGATTTTGAACGGACGACATCATGATGAATTCAACACTGACAAAAGCGGGCAAAGCGAAAATGCCTCAGCGACCCTTTGTGCTTCATACTCGAGTAGTCACGGGAACGGGCGGCGGTCCGGAAAAGACCATCCTGAACTCGCCCCGCTATCTTGATCGCTACGATATCGACTGTGCGTGCCTCTTCATGAAGCCACCGGAAGATCCCGGCTTCGCCACTCTGCAGCGCAGAGCTTCTGTGGCGAATGCAGAGATTATCGGCGTCGATGACCGCGGAGCACTGGATTGGAATGTTGTGAAAGAGTGTATCCGAATCTGTCGCGAACGAAACGTGACGGTCTGGCATGCGCATGATTACAAGAGCAACGCGATTGGGCTCCTGGTGCGCCGGTTCCACAAGATGCACCTTGTCACGACAGCTCATGGCTGGGTTCGATTCACGCTGCGAACGCCGCTGTATTACTGGATCGATCGACTCAGCATGCGTGTCTATGAACAGGTCATCTGCGTTTCAAAGGACCTTCATGAGGCGTGCTCGAAAGCCGGAGTACGAGCCAGTCGACTGCACCAGATCGACAATGCCATCGTGCTGGAAGATTACAAAACAGCGCCTCCGACCATGCGAGACAAGGCACGCTTCGGATTTGATTCGCAGCGATTCCTGATTGGTGCTGTTGGTCGATTGTCTGAAGAAAAGGGCTTTGATCAGCTGATCAACGTCGTTGGCAAACTGATCGATGAAGGACAGCCCGTTGGCCTGATCATCGCAGGGGAAGGACATCTGCGAGACGCTCTGCAGAAGCAGATTGACGAAATGCAGCTTCAGGATCACGTTCGCCTGGCAGGCTTCCTGCCCGATCCTCGTGAACTGTATCGCGCCATCGACCTGTTTGTGCTCAGCAGTATTCGCGAAGGTCTGCCAAACGTGGTCCTCGAAGCCATGGCGTCTCAGCGAGCCGTCGTTGCGACCAACTGCAATGGAATTCCGAATCTGCTGAAGGATGGTGACAACGGGCTGATCGTTCCCACCGGCGATCCAGATGCTCTGTTTCATGCCATCCGCCGATGCATCTTCTCGGACGACCTGTCACGTCAGCTGGCGATCCATGGTCGAAGGACGGTGGAAGACCGCTTCAGCTTCGATCGGCGCATGCAGAAAATCGTGGACGTCTACCGACGCCTGTCCCCCGAACTTGCCGGAAGAATCGCTCGAACGGCTCGAGCAGCAGAACCTGTGGAACATGAAGACGAACTGATTGGATGTCATATTTGAGGTTTTCGGTTTTCAGGGTTCAGGGTTCAGGGTTCAGGGGATAGATCTCAGATTTCAAATCTCAAATTTCAAATTTCAGATCTCAGTTTGGTGACGAATGACGATGGCGACGACGAAATCTGTGTTGACGATTCGATGTGATCAGGTGGCACCTGCGGGCTGGGATCATTACCTGGCAGGCTGGGGTTACGACGGATTCCATCTTCATTCCGAATGGGCCAACATTTTTCGGATTGCCTTTCGCCATCAGCCCTGGTTTCTGTGGGCGGAGGAAGAAGGACGAATTGTTGGCGTGTTGCCGCTGATGCATATTCACGGTCCGCTGTTCGGCAGTTTTCTCGTCAGTCAGCCGTATCTGAACACCGGCGGAGTTCTCGCCAATCACTCGTCGATTGCAGCCAGACTGGTTGATCGAGCTGTGCGACTGGCCGAACAGCTGGATGTGAAGCACCTTGAGCTTCGGCAGGAACAGCGAATTGAACACCCTGCTTTGAATTCCACCAACACCGAAAAAGTCCACATGCGACTGACGCTGCCTGCGACAGTCGATGCACTCTGGAACGGGCTCAAGTCCAAACTGCGAAGCCAGGTCCGCAAGCCGCTCAGTGAGACATCGCTGACGGTCGAGTTTGGTCGGATGGACCAACTGGACGCCTTCTACGACATCTTCTGCTGCAACATGCGAGATCTGGGGACACCTCCCTTTTCACGGGAACTCTTCCGGCAAATGCTCGTCGGATTCGGAGACCGCGCGGAGATCTGTACGGTCCTGAAAGATGGCAAACCGGTGGCTTCCGGCTTTCTGCTGCACGGGCCTGAAGTGACATTGATCCCCAGCGCGAGTTCGCTTCGGGAGTACAATCATACGGCCTGCAATATGCTGCTGTACTGGCACTGCCTGAAGCGATCGGTGGAACTGGGGCAAAAGGCGTTCGACTTCGGACGAAGCTCCCACGACAGCGGCACTTACAAATTCAAACAGCAGTGGGGTGCAGAAGAATATCCGGCTGTGTGGCAGTACTGTCTGCGTCGAGGCAACGTGGGAGATGTGCGGCCGAGCAGCGGCAAGTATGACCGGATTATCGCCATCTGGCAGAAACTCCCGGTCTGGGTGACTCGACTGATTGGACCGGAAATCGTGCGAGGAATCCCATAGTCTCGATCACCCGGAATTGTTCGTTGTTTCGCCCATTGCGGCTCGAATCGCTCCCGAGTCAACATGGCCGGTCTGTCCGGATTGTTCCAACTGTTCCGGATCAGACTCTCAATCTGGGTCAACAGACACTTGATTGATCGAGGCAACTTCCCGACAATTGACGTTCTCAGGACAGAGAATCCCATCGGCGGAACAGATCCATTCTTTTACTGTTTTCCTCCGCCAGCCTGAACTGAGATCCACCGTCGGAGTGTCCCGTGAAGTCTCTTCGATACAACGTGTCCTCAATTGGCCTTTCAGTACTCCTCAATGTGGGCGTCCTGCTGGCATTGTTGTTTTTCCAGCGAGCGGTCGCTCAGCAGTCGCTCGAGTTGGTTCTCGAATCCATCTTTACCGAAGAACCTCCGCAGGAAGAAATCACGCGTGACCTTCAGCTCGACACCGCGCCGGCAGAAACTCTGAATGTGATTGCCGGCGGTACGCCGTCAACAACCGTCGGCGCATCGGCTCAGCCAGCCGCAGCCCCTGTGAATGTGCAGAAGGCCGCGGTCATGAAGGAAGTAAACATCCGGCCGGTCCTGGCCGATGCGGCACTTCCATCGGATGCCATGATTGGCGAAGAACTGGGCGAAGGCGAAATCGTGGGTGATGTGGGTGCCGCCGTCGAAGGCTACGGCGCTGCCATGGGCATTATCACTCAGGAGATCATCCGCATGATGCGTGAAAGCAAAGTGACGGTGATCTGGTTGTTTGACGAATCAGGAAGTCTCGCCGATGACCGCAAAGAGATTCGTGAAAACTATCACCGTGTCTATGAAGAGCTGGGTATCGCATCAAAACAGGACAAAGAGCTTCGCAAGGGAACAGAACTGCTTCTGACGGTCGTTGCGAGTTATGGCAAGGACATTCACGAACACCTGCCGCAGCCAAGTGCGGATGTGGAAAAAATCAAGGCGGCGATTGATCGCATTCCGACCGATACGACGGGGCAGGAAAACATGTGTCAGTCACTCGCCGAGATCATTCGCAAGTACAAGCGAACGGCGATTAACGGCAAGAGAAAGCTGGCTGTGATTGTTGTGTCGGACGAATCCGGCGACGACGGTGCGTATGTGGAACAGGCGGTCGCTGAAGCGCGAGCTGCCAAATCTCCGGTCTACTTCCTTGGTCGCGAAAGCACCTTCGGCTTCCCATATGCTCATCAGCGCTGGGTTGATGAAGAGACAAAGGAAGAGTTCTGGATTCGTATCCGGCGAGGTCCCGAGACGCCTTATCCTGAATGTCTGCAGTGGAATGGGCTGCACTCACGATGGGACGTTACAAACTCCGGCTTCGGGCCGTACGAACAGGTCCGCATCGCGCGAGAAACGGGCGGCATTTTCTTCGTGCTGCCAGGCGAAGAAACGACTCTGGTCGGGGCTGATTCCAACGACCGCCGAAAGTATGACTTCCTGTCGATGCGCGAATATCAGCCCGACCTCGAATCACGCCCGGCCTACATGGCGGAACGAGGCAACAGCGAGTTCCGGAATACTCTGTGGCAGGTCATTGTCCGCCTGAATCCAAACGGCGATGAACTGCTCTTCGGAAAACAGGTGGAAGTTGATCCGGGACTTACTCTGCAGAACGAACACTTCCCGCTGCTGCCGGAACCATTCCGACAGGCTGCTCTGGGACAGGCGGAGAAAGCAGTCCGATCGATGCTGCTGACTCAGGAAGCCATCGGACTTCTCGAACGGATCAAGCCGCTTCGCGCGAAAGAAGCAAGTCCTCGCTGGCGCGCCGGGTATGACCTTGCTCTGGCACAGCTGTACATTTTTCGACTTCGACTCTACCAGTATCTTCTCGCGCTGGATCAGCATGCCAACGCAATGCCCAAACCAACCAATCCAAAGTCCAACGAATGGAACTTCTGGTGGGGTGGTCAGCCAATCGTTCCGGACGAAGCTCAGTTCGAGCGTATGAAAGTGGCGTTCGCTCTGAAGCAAACTCGTGATGAGTACAATGAGTTTGTAAAGACCGAAGAAACGGCCGCGATTGAACGACTTAAGGCTGTTGTCGCAGATCATCCCGGAACTCCATGGGCTCGACGTGCTCAGGGTGAAATCGATGCGGGATTTGGATTTCGCAGTGGCGAACGTGCATGGGATGTCAGCGGTCGTCGCGCGGAAGCACAGAAACGCGTGCCAAATCTGTGACGTCTGAAAGCCGCAGTCATGGAAGAGTATTTTGACGTTGTGGATGACAGTGATCTCGTTGTCGAATCACTTCCGCGTTCAGAAGTCCACCGTCGAAAGCTCCTGCATCGTGCTGTGCATGTGTTTGTTTTTCGTCCGGACGGCCACATGCTGATTCATCAGCGATCGCCGACGAAGGAAGAATTTCCATCCGTCTGGACGTCTTCCTGTTCAGGCCATGTCAGCGCGGGGGAAACGTACGAACAGTCGGCTCCGAGAGAACTGAAGGAAGAGCTTGGCATTGAGGCGACGCTGAAATCGCTTCACAAGTTCGATGCCTGTGCTGATACGTCCTGGGAATTCACCGTGCTGTTTTCTGCAACGACGACGGATCAGCCAGTGCCAGACCCTGGTGAGATGACGGAGATCCGCTGGCTTCGACCAAATGAGATTCAGGACTGGATGGAGAGTCGGCCGGATGATTTCTCCCCGGCATTTCGACTACTATTTCGCTGGTTCCTTCAGGCCTGCTGAAGCTTGTAACAAAAGAGGAATGGCACATGTTGAGAACTCTGAGCATTCCCGTCATCACGCTGCTGCTGGCCACAGGACATCCGGCATTCGCGCAGAACGATGAACTGCTCTCCGGGCCACAGCCTGGCGAAAGCCTGCCACCGCTTCCCGTACGCGAATTCCTGCCGGATGGGAGCGGACAGGAGAAGGACCTGACTGCACTGACTGGCGAAAAACCGTTTGTCATTGTGTTCTTCCATGAGCGGACAAGACCTGCCTTCGGTCTTTCCAATGCCGTCCTGAGATTCGCGGAAACTCGCAGGGACCTTGTGGCAAACCTCGTGTTCCTGACAGCAGACTCCACAGAGACGGAGACATGGCTGAAACAGGTTCGCGGTCTGATCCCGGAACGAATTACTCTGGGAGTTTCTCCGGATGGACTTGAGGGGCCCGGAGCCTGGGGACTGAACCGCAACGTGGCACTCACGATTGTCACAGGACAGAAGGGAAAAGTCACACAGTCATTCGCGCTCCGACAGCCGGCGCTTGACAGTGATGGCCCAAAGATTCTGCAGGCCATCGCGGATGTTTCCGGTGGCGGTGAGATTCCAAAAATTGCTGACCTCGCTGGCGGTCAGAACATGCGACGTGGTCAAAATGCGAAGGGCGGAGCCGTCTCCGAGGAAGTACTTGCGAAACTCAGAACGCTGCTCAGGCCGGTGATCCAGAAGGACGCCAGCGAAGCCGATGTTCGCGCGGCTGCAGAAGCGGTTGAAAAAGAAGCCGCGTCGAATGAGGAATTCGGTAAGGAGCTGAGTGCTTCCTGCCGACGGATTGTGGACTCCGGAAAAATTGAAAACTACGGTTCCGCCGTCGCACAGGAGTACATCAAAACCTGGGCAAAAGCAGAGACGAAAAAGCCAGAGCCGTCGAAAGACGATCAGAAGTAAGCAATGTCGAACCAGCAGACTGTGCAGCAAGTTCTGTTGTTTGGAGCAAGCAACCTGACTTTGGGCTGGAACGCTGTCATCTCCGAGCTGACTGCGTTCTGGAAGTGCCCGCTGAACGTCAACGTCTGCCTCGGCATGGGACGTTCGTGGATCGGAACAAGCCGAGTCTTCTGGCGCGTCCTACCGGGAATCACGGAATGTGGTTTATGGAATCGCCTGCCCGATGATTCTGAGCGGGTGTCGGTGATGCTGACGGATATCGGCAACGATATTGTCTACGGTTATTCTCCCCAGCAGATACTCGATTCCGTCCGCCTGTGTCTCGACCGCATCCGCAACTGGGCCCCCGAATGCCAGATCATTGTGACTCGACTTCCCATCGCATCCATTCGAACGCTGGGAGAGTTTCGATTTCGAGTCATGCGGTTCATTCTTTTTCCCGGCAACAGTCGCTCACTCTCGTCGATTCTCTCCGATTCAGAGCAGGTTGA
Organism: Planctomycetaceae bacterium; assembly: GCA_046349695.1. GTDB lineage: Bacteria > Planctomycetota > Planctomycetia > Planctomycetales > Planctomycetaceae > SXXK01. The sequence continues at coordinate 48,362 of JAXMBV010000011.1, forward strand.
TCAGGCCGTTTGTGAACTGGCAAAGCCCTATGGACTGCGACTGATTGATTCCGAAGCGGCCTGGTATGGATTTGACCCAATTCACATTTTGAAACCCAAACGACCTGAAGTGTTCCGTCATTATTTTTCTCACTGGGCCAGGGAAGGCAGGACGGAGGCACGTTCTGATGTTCCGTCATCAAATCTGGTTCTTCCCTCTTTGCCGGTGACTGCAGAACGGTGGGTCCGCGGCAGGCAGATCTCAACGCCGCAGCCTGTTTTTCAAACTGGCGGACTTACCGTATCAGCCTGGTAAGATCCTTCGCTCCGCTGATGGACTGGAACGTGACCAACGACCTGCTTCGCAATATCCGAATGATCGCTCCGATCCTGGGTCTGGTCCTGATCTGGAGTCTGGAAGCTATTCTCCACGGCTGGTGGTCGATAAAGCGAGTCCGTCATGCCATACGGAATCTCGGGCTATGGGCCATCAACACAGTCGTGCTGTTGATCACACTCAGCACATTCACCGTCAACGTGATTCAATGGGCAGACGGCCGACATACTGGATTACTGAGATACGTGCAGATGTCAGGTGTTGCTGCCGTACTTTCGGGCATCATCCTGCTGGATCTGTGGATGTGGCTTTGGCATCTGCTGAACCACAGAGTGCCATTCCTGTGGCGATTTCACCGAGTTCATCACAGTGATGTCGACGTGGATGTGACCACGTCTTTTCGCTTCCATCTTGGGGAAATCCTGTGTTCCGCGATCTGCCGAATTCCTGTGCTGGTCGTGCTTGGAATTGGCGTGCCAGCCCTGCTCCTGCATGAGACACTGCTCGTGCTGATGACACAGTTCCATCATTCCAGACTCAGTGCCGGTCGATGGGATTCACTGCTGCAGTATCTGATCGTGACGCCCGATATGCATCGAATCCATCACTCGCCTTCAAAGGATCTGACGAATTCAAACTATTCGTCGATCATGTCTGTCTGGGATCGAATTTTTTCGACGTTCCGTGCGCGAAGTCAATCCTCATCGGAACCGACGGATCTTGGGCTGAAGGAGTTTCGCGGCGATGAGTGGCAAACCTTGGCAGGAATGCTGCAAACCCCGTTTGTCGATGCTGAAATCGCCCCGCCCGCGGCCAGCGAAAGCCAACAATGACCGAGTCGCCGTGAGGCCGAGAACTCAGGTTGCAAAATCTCGAATCCGGACGGGCAATCGTCGCGATCCCCATTGCCCTGGAGCGCAATCGAAGTGGCCGGCGATAAGAGTGCCGCAGGACTGACACGCGTGTCCGTTCAGACGATACAGACCAATCTGGTAACCATCGCGCTGGATGATCATTTCGCCACAGCCCGGACACCATGTGCTCTGGTTCATCACATCGCTGACGTTACCCACATAGATGTACTTCAGCCCCTGCTGCCGGGCAACCGTTCGTGCTCGAATGAGTGTTTCATGGGGTGTGCGAGGTCGGTCCATCATACGAAAATCGGGATGAAAGGCTGAAAAGTGCAGCGGCACATCCGGACCGACCGCATCCAGAATCCAGTCACTCATTCGTCGAAGCTCATCGGTAGAATCATTCAAATCGGGAATCACCAGGTTTGTAATTTCCAGCCAGACCGATGTTTCTGCCTTCAGCCATCGGAGCGTGTCCAGGACCGGCTGCAGTTTTGAATAAGTGACCTTCTCATAGAAGTCCTCGCTGAACGACTTCAGGTCAACGTTGGCCGCGTCCATGAACTGAAAAAACGCCGCGCGAGCATCATCGCTGATGTATCCGGCAGTGACTGCAACGTTCTTGACATTCACGTCACGGCAAGCGCGCGCTGTGGCAATGGCGTACTCCGCCCAGACAATGGGATCATTGTACGTATACGCGACGCTGCGACAGTGAAACGAGACGGCAGCACGAGCAATGGCTTCCGGTGTCGCAGGTTCACTTAGTCGCTCCACTTCTCTGGACTTAGAGATGTCCCAGTTCTGACAGAACTTGCATCCCAGATTGCAGCCGGCGGTGCCGAAGGACAGCACCGATGTCCCCGGGTAAAAATGATTGAGCGGCTTCTTTTCGATCGGATCAATGCAGAATCCGGTACTGCGTCCCCATGTCGTCAGAAACATCTCACCGTCGATGTTCTGCCGAACAAAGCAGAAGCCTCGATCCCCTGGTTTCAAGCTGCATTCGCGGGGACAAAGGTCGCAGATCAGGCGAGCACCATCGTCGGATTCGTGCCACCAGCCTCCGGGCATCAGATTGTTCACGGCAGCATCTGTCGCCGGAGGTGCCAGTACTTTTCGCATCCGTCGTTAACCTTCCCGTCCTGAGTTCATTCACCAATGAGCATTGCTGCCGGCACATTCGCTGCCTCCGGAATTCTAACCCGAAGTCCGATCATCGGCATAACCGGACTTCGACAAAATACACTCGGACACCACCGTGGTGACTGGCCGCATGGTGAGTGAAGGACGATTCACAACGATTTTGCGCATTCGTTACGACTCGCAGGGTGGCACCTGCAAAAGACGTGGAAACTCAGGAATCCGGGGCCCGGCATCGGTCATGACGTACCATCCTTCTGTGGGAATTTTCTTTTGAAAACAGTTCTGAGCGGACATCACATGCGGTTGCTGATTACTGGCGGTGCGGGATTCATCGGAAGCCATATTGCAGAACGAGCCCTGGCAAAGGGCTGGCAGGTTGCTGTTCTGGACGACCTCAGCAGCGGCCGTCGGGAAAACGTCCCGGCGAATGCCACGTTCTTTCAGGCAGACATTCGAAATCGTGATGCCGTGCTGGACGCGTTCCGAAGTTTCAAGCCGGAATGCGTCAGCCACCAGGCGGCTCAGGCCAGCGTCTCCGTCAGCGTGCGCGAACCACAGCGCGATGCAGAGATCAATATCATCGGCTCCATCAATGTGATGGAAGCCTGTGTCGAAGTGAAAGCTCGCCACATGGTCTTTGCCAGTACGGGCGGAGCCATCTACGGCGAAGTCCCGGACGGTACTCGAGCCTCCATTTCAACAACTCCTGTCCCGCTCAGTCCGTACGCCTGCAGCAAGTTCGCGGTTGAAAAGTACCTGGAGTGTTTCCGCAAGGAGCATGGACTGAACTACACAGTTCTTCGCTATGCCAATGTCTACGGTCCTCGTCAGGATCCCCACGGAGAAGCAGGTGTCGTTGCGATCTTCTGCAATCGCATGCTGGTGAATGAATCCGTTCGAGTCTTCGCGAAGAAGACGGTCGGGGACGCCGGCTGTATCCGTGACTACGTTTACATTGATGACGTGGCCGGAGCCAATATTGCCGCGATGGAAGGACGAATCCCGGATCGAATTCTGAACATCGGAACCGGTCGGGAAACGACAACTCAGCAACTGGCAGAACACCTGGGAAAGTCCATCGGAAGCACGAGCGAGATTATTCCGGCCGACATTCGCCCGGGCGACGTTGAACGTTCCCTGCTGGATGCGGATCGTCTGGTTGAGCTGCTTGGGCCCACCGTGCCGATCGAATCGGGACTCGCACAGACCGCCGAGTGGTTCCGAAAGCGCAACGCCGCTGCCGGGCACTAAACAACGCCTCCTGCCGTAGTGGAACTCACCAGAGTTCCGTCGTCCGTTGCACACAAAACGTGCGACTGCCGTAGTGGAACTCACCAGAGTTCCTGAACAGAGAACAACAGAGGAACTCTGGTGAGTTCCACTACATCGGGGCTTATTCGAACAGCCACCACTTTCGCTTTGGAGCTTCGTCACGCAGGCCAAATTTCTCGCGGGCAATTTTGCCGACAATCGTGGCAATCTCTTCGGGCGAATCGCTCACGATGAAACGATCGACGTCAGCAACGTCGATCGTTTTGTTCTTTACCATCGTCTCTCTCAGGAACTCCAGCATTGGATTCCAATAATCACTGCCGCAAAGCACGATGGGGTATGGTTCAATCTTTCGTGTCTGAACCAGAGTGGCAATCTCGAACAGCTCGTCGATCGTTCCGAATCCTCCGGGCAGTGCGATGAATGCGTAAGAGTACTTCGCCAGCATGACCTTCCGAACAAAGAAGAAACGGAAGTCGAGATAATGGTCGAGGTGCGGATTGGGATCCTGTTCCATCGGCAGCTTGATGTTGCAACCCACACTGCGGCCGCCGGCTTCCTTCGCACCGCGATTGGCGGCTTCCATAATTCCGGGTCCGCCGCCAGTCATGACAGTAAAGCCCTCTCTGGCGACCGCGGCACCAACTTCACGCGCCAGCTGGTAGTACGGATGATCCTCACGAAACCGGGCGGAACCAAAAATCGTGCAGCATGGTCCGGCAAAATGCAGATATCGAAACCCAATCAGCATTTCGCGAAACGCCCGCACGAGCATGACCAGTTCACGCCAGCGTGACTGCGGACCACTGAGAAATTTTTTTACGCCCGCCACATTCCGGGGCGGTTTTGCCTCCGGCTTCTCGTTAGTTCTGGTGTCCATTTCTCGCCTGCCTGCGCTCAGGAAATCTGAATCTCTCAGGTCTTCCAATACTCAAAAATCCGACCGTGCGGTATAGAGACACCCAGCCAGCAGCATAATCGCAATGAAACCGAGATTGCTCCACAGAGACGACCACGGATCAAATGCGATTCGCGTCTGCTGAAGATCCTCTGTCACTGTATTTCGATTTCGGCCTTCGTCATTGTCGATCGCGACCGTTTTCTCGCCGGTGACCAGATAACGTACGGCAAAATCCAGTTCTCCCGGTTTTGGCAGAATTCTGTAAATGGGGCCTATTGCGTAGTCGTACGCCTGCACGGGCCATTCCAGTCGACCCTGTTTCCGACTGACTTCCTTCATTGTCACAGGATCCAGAATCGCAACCATTCGACGCGACGCCACCAGCAGCTGGTTCCCGGATTCGAATCGAATTGCAGAGACAGAAGCCGAGAACGGTGGCTGCCGCTGCGTGACTGTCTTCAAAGATCCATCCGCTACCATCAGTTTTCCCGAATGAGTCAACACGGCTCCATGATTTCCACTTGATGCCAGCTCAACCGTCTTTGGTTTATCACCTTCCGGCAATCGTCCTTCGAATAGTGTTTCCAGTGATGCTCCATCCAGCATTAACACTCGACCATCTGCCAATGCACACAATACCCGATTGTTTGAAGCCGCAATCAGTGCGGACTGACTGCGATCAATCTCTCGCTGAGGCCCGGGAAGATACTGGCCTTCTTCATTTCGCTTCCAGACCTGCACGCCACCGCTGTTCCAGGCAACGACCGAATCCGACGAACTGTCGAACGTAATCGCGGCATCCAGTCGGAAGTTGATTTTCTGGCCCTTCGAGAGATTCTCAAAGGAACGCGATGACGCCGATGGAACCACGTTGCCAAACAGTCCTCGAATCGACCTGACCACATCACGCGTCTGCTCTTCAATACCAGTGAAGCGATAGATACTTCGCGCGGCCGGCAGAATCAGGTCGCCGTTCCTGGCCTGAAAGACGCCAAAAACAGGTTCCGGTGTGGTCCCTTCAACTTCCCGTTGAAAATTCCCGTCGCTTGAGCCCCGCAGCAGGCTTGAAACAGCAGCACCGCTTCCAGGAGTCTCCGGCTGTAGCGAATACACCGTCGTTCCATCCGCATTCAGCACCAGACGCGGACGAGCATTTGCCTGAGCAACTCGCATCAGCGCCTGCATGGCGTTCAGATTCGGCTGTTCCATGATGGGAACCCAGTCCGCCGTTGCTGCATCCCAGCGCAGATAGGCACGACTGCCGTCCACCGCGAAGGCCTGATCTCCACTGATGGCAACGTCCGTCAACTGGCTGGAAGGCAGATAGATGTTGATCATAAACGAATTGACAGCCCCCGCCGTCATCAGGCAGACCCAGAAGACAACCACCAAAATCAGACTGACAATCGCATTTCGCCATATCGCTCCCGCCAGCGGCTGACGGAGTAGTAGATGGCGAAGAGAAAGACGTACAGCGGAATGCAATACAGCAATTCCGGTCGCCACAGATTCAGGCGGAACCAAAGCAAAATCCAGATCCCCGTAACCAGCACCGCCGCACACAAAAGCGTGAATGCACACCCGCCGGCAAACTTGGTGACAAAGATCGTCGCACGACGAACAGGCTTGCTGAGCAGAAGCGAAATCTCACCAGGCTCGAACGTGCGAGGAATCATCGGCGCGGTAATGAGCAGCGAACCAAAGACCCCAAAGAAACCAAGGAAGATCGAAAGGACGCCGATAATGATCTCATCCACGATGCGACCCACCTGCGACTGGGAAATTCGCAGTGGACCAAACATGGTGAGCGTTCCATACGACAATGCCAGCGAGGCTTCGTCCTGCACGTCAACAAACGAACCAAAGGCTGCTTTGAATCGCCGGAGATTCTTCGCGGCAAGCTCGTCTTTGTTCAGATCGGCTGAATCCGGCGCACGCAGTTCTTCCGGAAGCTCTACATCTTTCCATGCTTCGGCCGCATAGAACTCCGGCGTTTCCAGCAGATTGTTGATCGTGTTCAGCATCTGATCCTGACGACGAAGCCGCTGTCCTCTGGCACGTCGCGGGTCGTTCTCATCTGCCGCATTGGCTTCTTCCTGCACCCATTTGTCGAGTGCTTCCTTTTGTTCGTCTTTCAACAACGTCCAGATGTGTCGTTCGGGACCGGCGTCGCGCGTTCTTCCTGACGCGATCGCCGTCATCAGTTCTTTCGCATCGAGCAGTTCAAAGGGCCTCAGTCGAGTACTGGGGACCGTCTTGAGTCCGAGCGGTGACACGGCGGCGAGGACCAGAATGATGATGCCCAGCGCAAGCCACAGAACTCGGGAGGCAGCTGCTTCACGGAAGGAATCTTTCAGGATGGCAAAACAGGCTCTCATTGCGCGGCTCCTGACACAAGATTCAAAAACACTTCTTCCAGCGATTGTTCACGCCGAGCAATCTTCCAAATACTGATCCCGCGGGCTCGCACGGCATCAATGAGCTGATCTGCTTCCGGTTGTTTTGAAATTCGGACCTCCACTTCCATCGCATCAGTGCCAAACTCGCGAAAGACCGCGTCGGCTCGCGATTGAAATGCCTGCCGAATCATCGCGAGATCGCCCTGCAACTGAAACATCAGAGGAGCGTCACTCAGAGCACTCTTGAGATCTTTCACACTTCCGGTCTTCAGCAACTGCCCCTTGTTCAGAATGGCGACACTGTCACAGACGAGCTCAATCTCCTGAAGCAGATGGCTGTTCAGGAAGATCGTGTGTCCTTCAGCCGCAAGCTGCTTCAGCACTTCCCGGATCTCCCGCCGTCCCACAGGATCCACGCCGTCCGTTGGTTCATCGAGCACAATCAGTTTGGGTTTGTGGAGCATTGCCTGAGCAAGTCCGAGCCTCTGAAGCATTCCTTTTGAATACCCGGACACTCGTTCTTTCTCACGCCCCTTCAGGCCAACAGCTTCCAGCAGACGCGGACGAGCTTCGCGAATCTGCGAACCAGACATGCCGCTGAGCGCACCGTAGTACTCCAGCGCGGTGTTGGCCGTCAGATGCCGTGGAATCCGATGATTCTCCGGCAGATATCCCACGTGCCTTCGTGCGGCAAGCGTGCCTGCGGTCAGCCCAAGCACGGATGCATCTCCTTCGGTGCGTTTGACGATGCCCAGCAGAATCTTGATCAGTGTCGTTTTTCCAGCGCCGTTCGGCCCCAGCAGTCCATAGATCTGCCCGGCCGGAACCTGAACACTGACCTCTTTGAGCGCCTGGAATCGACTGCGACGGAACAGCCCCGACCGATAGACCTTGCTGAGCCGGTTCGTTTCAATGACGAACTCGGTACGATTGACCATGCTGGGTGACCTTTGCTGAATCCACTGTTCGCAACCGAAGATCTTCAGTGCCTTCCGTCACGGTGTGTCGAAGGAGTTTACCCGCCTGCGTTTCCCTCTCCAAATGCTCCAGCACAAGGAGTTGCATCGAACTCAGGCATCGCTCGAAATTCCCGGAGCCAGTGAGCGCTGACTCGACTGTTCGCCGAAACCGTCCGATTCCTGGCGAGGTTTCGATCTTGTCGCGGATCTCGCAAGAGATCCCGCAACTTTCGTAGCTGAAAGGAACTCTGGCGAGTTCACGAAACCCAGACTGATGACCGGAACTCTGGCGAGTTCCACTACACCCTGGAACCCTCTCGCTCGACAGGGAAAATCCGTCTCAGCGTTGCCTGATGAGCGGACGGTTCTGTCAACGCTGATCCGGCGTTATGCTTCCCCCCTCAGCAACTGCCAGTCTGTGCTGAAGACCTCAATTTGTGTGTCGATTTGATCATTGAATCTCGTTTCCAGCATGCCAGCCAAACCGAAGAAGTCAAAAGTCGCCGTTCCGGCCGAGCCAACGCAGTTGCCTGCCGAGTGGGTCGGATCGATTCACCAGGGAGATTGCCTCGAAACCATGGCAAAGCTCCCCGAAAACAGCATCCATCTGGCGTTTGCCGATCCACCGTTCAACATCGGCTATGAATACGATGAGTATGATGATCGCCTGGACAGCGAAAAGTACCTGGACTGGTGCAAAGACTGGATCAGTCAGGTTCATCGCATTGTGGCTCCCGCCGGTGCCTTTTGGCTGGCAATTGGTGATGAGTATGCGGCGGAACTGAAGGTGCTCTCACAGCAGATCGGGTTCCACTGTCGAAGCTGGGTGATCTGGTACTACACATTCGGAGTCAACTGCAAGTACAAGTTCACTCGTTCGCATGCTCACCTGTTTCACTTCGTCAAGAATCGTGACGTCTTTACCTTCAATGCCGATGACATTCGGGTCCCTTCTGCGCGACAGCTTGTTTACGGCGATAAGCGTGCTGAGAGCAAAGGACGTCTTCCGGATGACACATGGATCCTGCGACCTCAGGATATTCCGGAAGCGTTCAACGCCGAAGAAGACACCTGGTATTTTCCTCGCGTTGCCGGCACCTTCAAAGAGCGTGCAGGCTTTCACGGCTGCCAGATGCCGGAACAGCTATTGGGACGAATTATCCGAGCCTGCTCCAATCCTGACGACGTGGTCTTTGATCCATTCTCAGGAAGCGCGACGACGCTGGCCGTCGCGAAGAAACTGAATCGACGCTTCCTCGGATGTGAACTGTCAAAACAATATGCCGAACTGGGAACTCAGCGACTGGCCCGCATCGCTCCCGGTGATCCGCTCGACGGCGCGGCAGACCCGAAGGTGAGCGCTCCGTCAACCGCGGAAGGCAAAAGGCTCGACGATCGTGGTCAGAAGAAGTCTACGAAATCCAGTGGCAAATCGTCTGGTAAGTTACCTGGCAAGTCATCGAACAGCCTCTTTCAGTAGCGAGGACGCCACTGAGCCCGGCTGCTACGGATGGACCACCACATTCTTCTGAGTCTGCAGGAAGCTCATCAGATCTCGAAACTGATCAGCCGTCATTGACTCACCGAAGTTCGCTGGCATGGGTGATGATGTGGCGAGCTTGCGTTCGTCGATGTCGTCACTGGTCAGGATGGTCTCTTTCGCCTGGCTGTCAACCAGCAGGAACCGCCCGCCTTCCAGTTCCTTCAGCAGTCCGCTCAGCGCCTTGCCTTCGCTGGTGACGATGGTTGTGGTTCGAAATGCCACGTCAACGTTGCGGTTGGGAGCCAGCACATCTTCCACCATGCGCTGCAGGCCTCGATTGGCAATTCCGTCAAGATTTGGTCCAACCTGCTTTCCTTCGCCTGCCAGCTGATGACAGACCTGACAGTTCTTCTTGAAAAGTTCCTTTCCCGCGGTGATGTCGCCTTTGGAACCGGAGACCATCTTCAGACGATCCGCAATCAACTTTTCAACAATGCCATCTTCGCTCGGCAGTTTTTCGGTCAGCGACAGGAACCGCTGCTTCAATGGCTCCGGTGAAATCGCCAGGAGCTTTTGCTGAACTGATGGTCGAGTCAAAAGCCGCGCCGAGGCTTTGCCATTCTCCATCAGCCTTGCCAGTTCTTCCGCGCCTTTCACATCTGATGCAAGCTGCTCTGCAAGCATCTGCTGCTCTGACGATGTAGCAAGCTGAAAGGCAGATTCCAGCGCCTTCCCAACAGTCGCCGCGTCGCCTGTTTCGACGACATCAATCACGGAGGCCGCCAGCACATCATTCACAGCAGATAGCTTCAGAATGCTGGCCGCAGCAGAGGCCATGGAATCGCCTCGCAGCCGAGCAATAGCTGCAGCGAACTGAGCCTGATCATTGCGTGACATCCCCTCAGTACGAACCATCGTGATCAATGCGGGCTGAAACTGTGTCAGTCGAAAATCAGCAATCAGTGAGGTCGCATCTCTCATTCGCTGAAGCTGATCCGATGGGTTGAGCCCTTCCAGAGAAAATCGTCCGACGGCAAGCCAGGCATAGGCGGTGGCTGTATCACCGTCCACGAGTTCGACCTGAACCTTTCTTCCCGTGAGATCATTCAATTTCCATTCAACCTTCTGAGCAACATCATTGCGAGGCGGTGACGCTTCCCGAAGGACAGCTCCTGTTTCGGCATCCAGCAGTCTCACAAAGTTTGCCTTCTTCAATGGCTGATCCGGAAACCCGTCGTGACCTGCGACGTAGAAGCTCAACATCTCCGGGGAAGCAAAGGCGGCAGAACGCCAGAGTCCTGAGCGCTTTTCACCAGCCTCAAAGCTGCTGTAGAGGACCATCCCGTCCACCCCGTCCGCGCATCGACGACTGGCTGTGGTCGTCCAGCAGGAGGCCGGATCCACGGACTGCGGATGAGGCAGATAGTTCCAGCTCATCCCAGGAGTTCGATTCAAAGCCTCAAGGTCCGCAGCGGACTTCATCTGCAACAACTGCAGGACAGTCTCATCTGCCCATTCACTCACAGCGGGAGGCACGGGCAGGTTCCGCTGAGCAAATCCCTGTCTCATGGAGCCGAGCAGCTGAATCTGTTCCGCGGTTCGTCCGGCGAACTGTTGACGGATGGCCTGCACAACCTGTCCTGCCGATTCCGGCGTCACGTACGCGGCCGCAAACTGCAGATACTCAGGGAGTCGCTGCGGCTGTGACGTTCCAAGTGCATTCAGATGCGACGCCACATATTCTGCGGCCGCCTGAGTCTTCACGGAGAGACAGATTTCAGAAATTGCAACAGCGTCCATCGTCAGCGGCGAATTCTTCCCCAGGGTCTGAAGCGTCCGATCGTCCAGCAAATGGTCACGCAGCGCGATTCGAACCTGGTGACGCAGGTGCACGTCGCCCAGTTCCGTTGTGTGCAGAAGACGCAGAAGCGGTGCGGCGAGACTCGCCGAAACGTGACGCGACGCCGCAGCTGCCGCTGCCCGGCGCACCAGCGACGACGAATCCGAGAACCCTGCCACCAGAAGCGACGAAACTCTTGAGCTCTCTGACTCCGGAACCGTCATTTCTCGCAACGCCTTGTAGGCATGAACACGCAAAAGCTCCGAAGAGTCGTTCGCTGCATTCGCGAGTTCCGACAAACCAAGTTCGCCTCGCTGAGCCAGCAATCTCATTGCACTGCTGCGAATTTCAGCCGACGGACTGGTGAGCTGTTGGGTCAGAAATGCTCTGGAAACATCTTTGCGACGATCCGCAAGAACGTCGCGAGCAATGTGCTTCCCCTGCCCCGGCGCGGATGCCAGTGATTCGATGAGCTGCTCAGTCGTCATGTGACTGAAGTCAGGGCCATATCCGGACGGTCCGGCTTTGACGGCCCGTGAACCGGTCCATGAAACTCGCCAGATGCGACCGCGGAACCTGTCTCGCCCAGGATGCTTTAGATCGACCTCGTAATGGCCAATGATCCGATTGTAGAAGTCGGCCACATACAACGCACCGTCAGGACCTGCGACAAGGTCCACCGGACGGAACCACGGATCCGAGCAGCTCAGCAAGTCGGGCTGTTCAACCGCCCTGACGCTGGATCCTCTTCGCTGCAGCACATTCCGGTTGATTCGAGACGTCATCACATTCCCGTCGAACGTGTTGTCCGCATACTCCTTTGGAAACAACGTGTCGGAACCGAGTGCAAGAGCCGCAATCGCTGTGGAACCGTGCAGATGGTCCATGACATTTGGCACATAGCCAAGGCCGTCATGAGGTCGACCAAAGCTGTCATAACATCCGCCGGGCAGCAGAAGAGTCACAGGCTTCGTGTGGCAGTCCGCCGTGTAGATGTCTCCGAAGCGATCGATCGACATGCCGAAAGGATTGACCTGTCCCTGAGTATACAGCTCAATGCGAGAACCATCCGGACGGAAGCGAAACGTGTTGCCGGACGTCAGCGTCACTTTGTGGCCATCCTTGCCCGCCACTTCTGATCGGTTGTTGAATCCGTGACACGCATAGATCCAGCCATCATCCCCTCGACGAAACGCGTTGCACATTCCGTGCGTGTCGCGAGTCGTATCGAATGGACCGTACAGCACTTCGCGTTTGTCGCAGACATTGTCGCCATCGGTGTCACGCAGGAACCAGATGTTAGGAATGGCAAAGCAGATGACACCGTCGCCATAGGGAATCAGGCCGATGGGAATGTTCAGCCTGTCGGCAAAAGTTGTGACCTTGTCCGCAATCGCATCGCCATTTGTGTCCTCCAGAATTCGGATCGTATCCCGCGGAACGGCATCGGCCGCGGCTGCGAACGGATACTCTTCCGAACTGCTGACCCAAAGGCGTCCCCTCGAATCGAATGCCAGGTTCATCGGTTTGGCGATCTGAGGTTCGCTGGCAACCAACTGAACTCGAAAGCCTTCGGGGACCGTAAACAGCTTTGCCTGTTCTTCCGCGGTCACAGCTTCCGTGTTTCGAACACCGAGTGCAAACGGGTCGTCGTTCGGAGATTGCGCCGGGAGCAGTGTCGTCAGATACAGCGAACAGCAAACTGCAGAAAAGAAGGACGCAGCGACCTTCATGGAAAACTCCGGTGGGATGAAACCAGGCAGGCGACCGACGAAAGCCCCGAAAAAGCAGGAATCTCGCCTGGTCGGTAATGACGAATTCGCGACTTCGTACTATAGGCAAGTCTGAAGACACATTCCAAACACACGGAACTCCTCGCCAGCGATGACTCCGTTTCGAAAAGGTGCTGAATGTTCGTAGAACTGGATGTTCTGAATCAGCAGACGAAAGTCACGATCGACATCGAAAAGCTTCGTCAGGCAGCGATGGCGGTTCTGCAGGCGGAGCACGTTGCCAGTGCAGTGCTGAGTGTGACCGTGGTCGATAACTCGACAATCCACGTGATCAATCGAGACCATCTGAATCATGATTATCCAACCGATGTGATCAGTTTTCAGCTGGAGTTTTCCAGTGATGCCGAACTGCCTCCGGAAGATGATCAGGATGATAACTGGTCAGGCGAAGACGATCCGGATTCAACGGCAGACGAAGAGGACGAAATGGAATCGGATGACGCATCTGACGGCTCACCAGATTCCATTTCCGTCGGAACGCTTCGCGCGGAAGGTTGTCAGATTGAGGGTGAAGTGATTGTCAGCGCCGAGTATGCAGAACAGATGGCGGGAGAAGCAGGCTGGACGGCCATGGACGAACTGACCCTGTACGTGGTCCACGGGATCCTGCACATCTGCGGCTACGATGATCTCACGACGGCGGAAAAGACGGTCATGCGTCAGCGGGAAGTCGCGGTGATGAAGACTCTTGGACTCAATCCGAGCTATGCGGCCAACGACCTGGAAGACACGTCAAAGTAGTCCGCCCGCGGTCCCGAAGAACTCATCGTTGTCCCGGAAAAGGTCATGCTGGCTCGAAGAAGCCGCCGCGGTGGATGCCACGGTCGAATTCGTGCCAGTCCGAACAATCGATGACAGCGTACCGCCCGACTGACGGGTCTGGGATACAGGTTTGCCAAGCTGATACACATGAATCACGGGCGTGTAGTCCACACCGGCATAGCGCTGAGACACAAAGAGGCGACCTGTGGCAGGATCAAACGCGGTCCCTCCAAGATACTTGCTGGGTTCCGGTGTTGGCAGATCGAAGTTCATGACCGTCGTCGGACGCAGTTCCCACGGCGCTTTCAGCCCATTGCGTACTCGTACAAAATCATCGATGTCGTACGCCCAGATCTGATACTTGTAGACACCATTTTGAGAATGGTAGCCCTTGTAGACGCGAGCCTTGTCGCGAAACTCAGAGCCAAGACCATAGCCAATCTGAGTCAGGCCGTTTGATCCAAGAAAGATCACGGAACGTGTCCCCGGGACAAAGGCCACTCCTTCCACTTTCGTCGTTCCGTTGAACAGAGGCTGTGCCGGCGCTAGACGCTTTCCAACTGGGTCAGCCCATTGCAGCGCGTTGCCGTAAGGATAATAGACCAGCGGATCAGCCAGACTGTGCTCCGGCGCGTTCGCGTTGAAACCAAACAGAGCCGGTCCGGACGATGATGACTGAATACGGTTCAACCCGGCCGCTCCGGTCACAAACGCAGCTCCAATCCAGTCCTGCCACTGAGCCGGCACTTCTGCCATGTAGCCGCCAAGAAGCCGTCCGCGAAAGTCAGAGCCCTCCGGCCGGATATCCAGCAGACCTCGAAGCGTGCTGGTCGTCAGCTCAGACAGAATCGTGGTAGTCGTCCGGAAATGAGTGTGAGTGGACTCTTCGGGATTTTCGCCGCGGTACCCCATGAACATTCCTCCTGTGAGTCCTCCCTGAGTCACAAGAAGTCCACCGATGTTCAGATTGAGGTAGTCCAGTTCAGGAAAATTCGACAATCCTCCGGCATCAGTCGTCAGCAGGTTGCCAAGGTCCGCAAATGGCTGAAGAACTCGAGCCTCCGGGAGCAGTGCCGGATTGGAACCTGTCCCCAGCTTTGTCGGGACCTGAAACTCTGCAATGTGCAGACCGTAGTCGACATTGGCTCCCGTGAAGAGTGAACCGTTCACAGGGTTCCATGCGAGTGAGTTGCCGCTAAACTCAAACGTTGACGACCCGTTCGGACCGGAAGGCAGCCGAAAGGCTCCCAGGTATTTCAGATCTGCCGGAGAAAACAGCGGAAGTGCCGATGTGTCATCGTCGTCAATTGTGACGCTCGCTGAAATGACCGACGACGACGTGATCGCGTTCTGCACATCACGAAGACCAATTGTGAAGACGCGGTCAGGCTGTGCAGTCGTGTTGCCAGCAAGGCGAACAGGAATGTCGATGGTCCTCTGCCCCGCCGGAATGGTCATCGTGGTCAGGATCGGCGAGTAGTCGACTCCGTTCTTTGCGAGTCGGTCTGTATAGCTCAGTGAGAACGATATCGGAAATCCCGAAACGCTGCTCAGCGACACTCGTGCAGTTCCCACATCTGCAGTGACCTGACCTTCTTTCACGATTGCAGGCGCGATGGAAAGTGTGGGAGCGGCATCATTGTCAGTCAGCGAGATCTGACCACTGCCGTCAACAATGGTGCCATTCACAGCGCTGGAAATCACCAGAGAAAACTCTTCCACCGGCTCATCAGTGACGTCGTTGATCGTGGCCACTGGAATCCTCAGCGACTTCAGG
This sequence comes from Planctomycetaceae bacterium, assembly GCA_046349695.1. Classification (GTDB taxonomy): domain Bacteria; phylum Planctomycetota; class Planctomycetia; order Planctomycetales; family Planctomycetaceae; genus SXXK01. Next base: position 63,864 of record JAXMBV010000011.1, read on the forward strand.
CCCGCCGGGATCGTCAGCAAAGAGCTGACATTCACAAAATCCTGACTCGCAACTGCCGAGCCAGATTGAGTGCTGTATCGGAAACTTACCGGAAGTGACGATGGAGCAGAAAGCTGAACGGACACAAATGCCGCAGTGCCTTCTGAAACCTGGGCATCGCTGACCGAGATCTCCGGCGGCGCGTCATTGTCTTCGATTGTCACAAGGCCCTGGGATCGCGCGATGACGGCCTTCTTCGGCGTCGACAGCAGAACATCAAACGTCTCCGCAACTTCGTCCGTTTTGTCACCACGCACTTCGATGGGGATGATGGTCGAAAGAGCTCCTGCGGGGATCGAGCCGGCCACGTTCACTGCCGTGTAATCGATTCCTGCAAGGCCCGTGCGATTTCGAGTTTGCAGGCGGAATGTCACGGCTTCATTCGAGGCCTGATTGAGCGACACAACGACCGCGGCAAAGACCGAATCCGTGTCGGCTTCCGTAATTCGAAGGTCAGCGACAGACAGTTTCGGAAGTGTTGCCGGCAACAATCGGCATTCCAGTGATTCCGCTTTGATCGATGACTCATGCCGGATCATACGGCGACGACAACGCGTTCCGCCTGCCAGGCTTGACGACACACCGAATAATCGCACGAGTAGGTTGCGCATACGAATTTCTCCGGGCAAACTGATTCTCCGGGCAAACGGAGAAGGCCACTGCCTGCGGGCACTTCACCAGAACGGACATGCCGACTCGACAGACGGACCGCCCAGCCCATTCACGATACCGGTCAGATCACTTTCTCGCCGGACTTTCTTTGCCAACGGCCGCAACGCAGCCGGACGGCGAACCATCCGTGACACGACTGAGGAAACGTTGCCATTTCACAACACTTCGCTTCCAGCCGCCAACCCGTCGTGGACGGTGAATTTCTGCGGATGGTGCATTCTTGGACGATGAACTACGATTCTTCGACACCCCTTTGGATGGAACGCGTATGACACTTCGACTCCGATTGCTGGCAGCATTGGCAGGATTGCTGACGTGGCCTTGTTCGTCAGACGTGATGGCGCAGCGGCAGCCGGACTGGGGGGAGTACTTCGATGCGGCGGAGGTTCCGGAACTGCGCCTGGAAATCGACATCAAGGCCGCTGATAAACTCCGCGAGGCCCCGCGTGACTATGTGAAGGCTCAGCTGTTTGAAGACGGCAAAAAGATCGCCGGAAAAGTTGAAGTCAAACTGAAGGGCGCTGCCGGAAGTTATCAGGACTTCGACGCTCGACCCGGACTGACGGTGCGAGTTTCCAAGTCCGCCGATGGCACTCTGTTTCATGGCCTGCAGAAATTCCATCTCAACAATTGTGCGCAGGATGGCACCTTCCTGAGCGAATGGCTGGGAGCCAGGATGTTTCATGCGGCCGACTATCCGGGGCCAAGAGTTCGGCATGTGCGTCTGTCGATCAACGAGCGCGACCTGGGAATCTACGTCCTTCGAGAAGGTTTTGATCAGCCTTTCGTAGTTCGCAACTTCGGATCAAAAAACGGCCTGATCTATGACGGTGGATTTTTGCAGGACATCGATCAGCCTCTGGAACTGGATTATGGAGATGAGGAGCATACCGGTGAGCAGCTGCTGAAGATTGCCAGCGCCTGTTATTCACAAGATTTCGAAGTTCGTTTGAGGCAAACATCCGAACTCGTGGACATGGATCGTTTCATCACATTCATGGCGATGGAACGGCTCTGTGGTCACTGGGACGGATACTCTCTGAACTGCAACAACTATCGTGTGTTTGTTCCTCCAGGTGGCAAAGCCGTCTTCCTTCCGCATGGTATGGATCAGTTGTTCGGTGATCCCGGCACGGGGCTGTTCGATGCGTCGCGAGCGTTATTGGCTCGCCAGGTGATGGAAAGCGATTCGCTTCGCGAACGGTACCAGAAGGAACTTCAGCGTCTGCAGCCAATTCTGAGCGACACCGAGCGATGGAACAAAGCCATTGACGAAACTGGCTCACGGATCACAACGGTACTCAAGTCCATCGGTGAAGACGCTGCGGCTCAGCATGAAGAAGAACTTCGCGGCCTAAAGGAACGACTGGCAGAACGAGCCGCGAATCTCAACGGGCTGATCAATGATGGATTGCCCCAGCCCGTGTCGTTTGAAGCAGAGAACATGATCCTGCTGACAGACTGGTATCCGGACGGTGATCAGGAACGAGTCTTGATGGCCGACACTGAGGTGGATGAGAGACGAATCCTGTCACTCGAACTGAAAGTGAATGAGGAGCAGCATCCATCGTGGCGAACCGGCCTGCTGCTTCCCAGGGGCCATTATCGCTTCGAAGCCACCATCAAGGCCGACAATGTCATCCCCGTCGAATCAACCGGTGCCCCCGGCGCCGGAATCCGCTGCCTCGACCGCGCTCGGGAGAATTTTCTGACCGGCACATCAGACTGGCAGACAGTGTCATATGACTTCGAAGTCCCGGAAGACCAGCGACATGTGGAACTGGTCCTGGAACTCCACGCAAGATTTGGCAAACTGCAGATTGATGCCGGAACTTTGAAGTTGTTGAAAAGGTAGGTCTCGCCTGCCGGGCGACGAAGTCATGGTTTTGTAGCGGCACCTACATCCTGATTGAATGCCGCCCGCGGCCTGGTATACTTCAAATGCTTCTGTGTCTGCTGCTCCCCACATCCTTCCCCTTCCCTGCCTGCTTTCCGGAGTCGTCTCATGAAACCTGTCGAGAATTCATCCTGCGCGTGTGACTCGGTTGATCGTCGTTCCTTCGTGAAGGCTGTTGCTGCGGCTTCTGCAGCTTTGCTTGTGCCGGCTCGAGGACTGAGTGCGGCGCTGTTCACCGGACCATCACGAACGAGCGCTGCGGAAACAGCCGTCACCGAGTTCTACAAGACACTCACAGACGACCAGAAGAAGGTCCTCTGCATGCCGTTTGACCACGACAAGCGGTCTCGCATCAGTGCGAACTGGCATGTTACGGAGCCAACACTGGGACAGCCCTTCTTCACGACTCAACAGCGTGAGCTTGTCACTCGGATTGTGAAGGGACTGTGCAGTGAAGAAGGTTATGACCGTCTGAACCGACAGATGGAAGAAGATGCCGGAGGCCTGCATGAATTCAGCGTCGCCCTGTTCGGTGAACCCGCGTCAGAGAACGGCAAGTTTGAATTCATGCTGACGGGTCGTCACCTCACACTGCGTGCGGACGGGGATTCCGTCGACCGCGCTGCCTTTGGTGGTCCGATCATTTATGGCCATGATCAGGGCGAGCCGGATGCCTCACGCAACATCTACTACTATCAGACTCAGCAAACAGACCTGGTCTTCAAGTCGCTTTCCAAAGAGCAGACGGACAAGGCGCTGATCGAGAAGGCTCCTCAGGAATCTGCCGTGCAGCTTCAGGGCGATGCCGGAACATTCCCAGGCATCAGCGTCGCGGATCTGAATGCCGACCAGAAAGCGCAGGTTGAAAAAACGCTCAAGGTTCTCCTGGCACCCTACCGCCAGGAAGACACCACTGAAGTCATGGAAATCCTGAAAGCCTCCGGCGGCATCGACAAGCTGCACATGGCCTTTTACAAGCAGGAAGACCTCGGCGGCGACAAGACCTGGGACATCTGGCGCGTCGAAGGCCCATCATTCGTGTGGCACTATCGAGGTGCCCCACACGTTCATGCCTACATCAACATTGGGCACGTGAAGAAGGGCTGAATTGGTAGAGTTTTCAGTTTTCAGTTTTCAGTTCGTAGCGTCGCTCGTGTCTCTGACGCGAGGAATTCCCGCCACGGAGTGGCGGGCCACGTTTCGACATTGCCAGGAATGCAAAGGCAGAAAGACGGCTGAGGGCGGCCATCCTGCGGGATTGAGGACAGACTGCTTCTTCAATTTGAACTTTTCATTTTCCATTACTCAATAACCATTGCGCTAGTCACGATCAGGGCGCTCCCTGAATCCATTTCTGGAACGCTTCTTCATCAGCGTTTCTTCCACTGATAACAACAACGATATCTCCGTCACCGCTGAGATCGACTTCGCCCTGAAGCATGGCCGCGACGGCGATGGCGCCGGAGGGTTCGGTTTTCAGGCCGTGTCGATCGTAAAGCCAGCGCATGGCGGCGCAGGTGTTCTGGTCGCTGACGGCGAGACTCCGCTTCACAAGTCTCTGCAACAAAGGCCAGTTATGATGTCCGACGTCGTAGGACAGCAGGCCGTCACAGATGCTGGTGGGGCGATCAATGCGAGTTCGCTGATTGGCGAGCAGTGACTGTCGAAAGTCGTCCGCTCCTTCCGGTTCAACGCCGATGATCTGAGCATTCGGGAAGCCCGCGTTGATCGACAGCGCCTGCCCGGCCATCAATCCTCCGCCGCTGACCGGACAGAAGAAGTGGGAGATTCGTCGATCCGTCCTCTGCAGATCTCGAACGATCTCCAGGGCTCCGACACCATTGCCCGCGATGACAAACGGATCATCGTACGGCGAGGCCTGAACGGCGTTTTCGACCTCGGCGATTTCCTTCGTCAGTCGATCACGCTCACCGGTTTCATGATCGCGAGCGATGTTGTAAGTTCGCACTTCCGCGCCAAAGGACTTGGTCTTTTCGAACTTGACTCGCGGCGCCGAATCGGGCATCACCACGATGACTCGCACGCCGAATCGCATGCCGGCATACGCAATTCCGGAGGCGAAGTTGCCGGACGAATGTGCCGCCACGGGGCGTCCGTTCAGCGAAGCCACATGGTTCGCCATCCAGTTCAGCCCTCCGAAGAGTTTGAACGAACCGGACGGCGTCCATCCATAGTCCTTCAGCCAGACTCGACGAGTTTCCGGAAGTCCCAGGCGACGCTCCAGTTCCCAACTGCGGATCAATGGTGGCGGGCTCACGTGCGGCCGAATCAAAGTCTCCGCCGCGAACACATCATTCATATCAACAATTCGAATGGTCATGGCAGCCTTTCAGGACACCGCTTCGCGAATCGCCTTCACACAGGTCTGAAGATCCTGCGGCGTGTTGTAAAGATGCGCGGACAGTCGGACAAATCGACGACCGCTCCAGGACCCCGTCAGCACTTCAATTCCATAACGTTCTCGCAGCTGAACCTGCAGGTCGTCAGGATGTCCATGGTAGCCAGGTTTCCAGCCCGGAGGCTGAGGAAGCTCAATCGCGGCCATGCTGATGAAGTCCTTTTCCTCTGGCGTGCAGAATGGACCCGTTCCGGGAATCTCCAGCAGCTGACGTCGAGCATCTCGGATGAGTTCACGCGAATACGCTCGGTATTCTGAGATCCGCTCCGGCGTGAAGAAATTGACCGCATCAGCCATCGCGAGCAACGGTGCCGGGTCACGAGTTCCAAGCCACTGAAATCGATCCTTCCACGACGCAGGGCGGCCAGCGATGCTTCCTCCCCAGCTGACAATCGGTGTCTGAAGTTCGTGTTGTCGCCGAGGATGCACCCAAAGAAATCCGCTGCCGAACGGACCACAAAGCCATTTGTGACCACTGGCACAGTAATAATCACATCCCAGGTCGTTCAGATTCAGGTCCAGCATCATGATCGCATGGGGCCCGTCGACACAGACCGGAACTTTCTTTTTAGCCGCCATGCGACAGATGGCTCTCACAGGCAGAATGCAGGCAGTGGCTGAAGTGACATGACTCACAACAATGAGTTTTGTGCGTTCGGTGATCGCCTTCTCAATCGCTTCAACGACCTGATCGTCTGTCGGAGGAAACGGCAGGATCGCGCTCGTCACTTTTGCACCGACGGGACGACATTTCGCCTGCCAGATATTCTTGACGGCACCGTACTCGTGATCGGTCAGCAGAACTTCGTCGTCTTTGCCAAGCACTGTGCTGGCGGCAACGACATTCATCGCAACCGTTGCATTGTCGATCAGAATCATTCGATCGGCTGACGTCTTCAGAAACCGCGCCACAGTGTCGGTGGCGCGGTCCAGTTCGTCTTCCATCTCACGACAGAAGAACTTCATCGGCTGAAGTTCCAGCTTTCTGCTCCATGCCTCACGCGCTTCTCTCACCGGGCGCGGTGACGGACCGAAAGAGCCGTGATTCAGATAGATGCTGCCAGGTTCGATGTCCCAGAGATCCGCGAGCGGATGTCGGTTTGTCATGAGTGCGTGTTTCTGCCAGATGGAAAGACACTTCGGCCCGAGACCGGAGTGCCAGAATGTTCGATGTGTTGCGGGCCGAAGCTACGTGAGCGTTTCAAGAAATGCGCCGACTTGTCCGGCCACTTCGGACCGAACCTGCCAGTGAAGCAGATGGCCGGCGGCTGGAAAGTCGATCCGGATGCCATCCTTCATCAGGCTGATGAAGTGATCGGCATCATTCTCCGGCAACATCCCGCCTTTCGCGACATCGCCCCGCATCAGAAGAGCAGGACAGCGAACCGCAGCGAAGATGTCTTCAAAATGAAAACTCTCCGGCCAGTGCCCTGCGAGCACCGGAACCATCACCGCAGGATCCAGATCACGCAGACAACTGGCGGTGAACCGAAGTGAGACAGCATCACGCACGTCACGGATCCGCATGACACGACCGTCAGGCCAGGACTTCAGAACTTCCTGCCCGAAGCCGTTCGCCAGTTCACCCACGCTCAGGTCTTTCCGTCCGGCCCACTTCTGCATTGCGGCAAACGTCGGCAGGTAGTTTGTGTTTTCAAGTGTCGCCCAGAACCCGGCCGAAGGAGGATCTTCCAGGATCACAGCGGCGACCATGGTGGGCAACTGAGCCGCGACTGCAGCCGACACCAGTGAGCCCAGCGAATGCCCGTACAGAACCACCGGAGCCCCGATGGCTTTCACCGCGGCGACAGCATCGTTCACATAGTCGACGACTCGGTACGCACCGGACGCTCGAGCAGACTGCCCGTGTCCGCGAAAATCGATCGCACGAATTCGAAAGCGTTCCGGAAGCATCGTAGCGAACGACGAAAACGTCCGTCCGGCTCGTCCAAGTCCGTGAAGCATCAACAGGTTGTCTGTTCCTGTTGAACGCAAATCAAACATTCGGATCCCCGCTCCGTCAGACGTGACAGTCACCTGAGGATTCATGGTGCATCGTTCCTCAAAGAACAAAAGATGTTCGAATCAGGTCGACACAGTCTAGCGAACAGAACGGCATTAGTAGAGAGACCGAAGACGCGAGCGCGATGCTGAGCAGCCTGATTGCCATGGCAACTTTTCCGGGCCACGCTCGCGACGGGAGGGCCGAGTTTCTATGCTGCGCAGTCTGGTGAGAGAATCGAGGCAGGGAAAGGGCTCGGAGCCATGATACTGCCGTACGCTGGACGTATTTCGGCTGTCCTTGGGAGGATTTTCATCGTGATGACTCCGCGGGCTTTTTGTGTTGCGGTGACCCTGGTGACAGCGTTGGCTGGTGCCATGAATTCGAATCAGGCTGACGATTTCCAGCTGACTCTTCGAAGTCAGTCGCTTCGTTCCGGTTCAGCGTCGGAGTATGAGCGAACGGAGTCGAAATCCAGCTGGAAGCCATCAGAGACGGCGATCATCGTTTGCGATGTCTGGGACCGTCATCACTGCCTGAACGCGGTGCGGCGCATGACTGAATTTCTTCCTCGCATGGACGCACTGCTGAAGAAGGCTCGTGCCGAAGGAGCATTGATTATTCATTCGCCCAGCGACTGCATGCCTTCCTATGAAGGACATCCGGCACGGCTGCGTGCGACGAAGGTTCCGGTATCGCCTGCTTTGCCGCCGGACGCTGCATTTTGGTGTTCGCAGATCCCCTCCGAGGAACAGGCGCTCTATCCGATTGACCAGTCAGATGGTGGTGAAGACGACGATCCGGCAGAGCATAGGGAATGGGCCACAAAGCTCATCTCAGAACGTCGTAATCCCGGCCTGCCCTGGAAGACTCAGAATGAAGCGATCACGATCGATTCCGACAAGGACTACATTTCTGATCGCGGCGACGAGGTCTTCAACATTCTGGAAGCGCGAGGAATTCGAAACGTGATACTCGTTGGAGTGCACACGAACATGTGCGTCCTGGGTCGACCATTCGGGCTTCGCCAGATGGTTCGCTCAGGCCGAAACGTTGTCCTTGCCCGCGATCTCACAGACTGTATGTACAACCCGGCTCGATGGCCCTACGTTGATCACTTCACCGGAAACGATCTGATCGTTTCACATGTCGAGCGATTCGTCTGCCCCACGATCACCAGCGATCAGATCCTCGGCGGCACTGCTCATGTTTCAAAGTATGACAAGCGCACCCAGCGTGACATTATGCAGGTTGACGTTCCACGGTTCACGTCGAAGACGGCCGGCAGTCAGTGGTCCACAGTTGTCGTGCCAGCCTCATTCAGCGAACTGTCATCCGGGACTCTCCGGGAGACAGCAGATCCCGTTTGGTATCGCTGTACGCTTCGCCTCACATCCGACTTTGCAGGTGACAAGCCGCTTGTGATCAAACTGCCGGGGGCGGATCCCGCCGTTGCCGGTGCCTGGCTGAACGGCACTCCGCTCGTCGGTTCAGTGAGCGGCAACACGCAGACGCTGACGATCCCAGCCGACAGCGTGGTGTTGAACGATATCAACCTGCTGGTGCTGAAGACAGATCCCGCGACCGCAGCAACACGAACGATCGACGCGCCGGAGGTGGTTTCAGGAGAGCGTTCGATGCCGCTGAAAGGGCGATGGCAGATTCGGATTGGCGAGGATGAGTCCTGGTTCAATATTCCGCTGCCTGCCAAATTCGGAATTGGCTCCGACGTGCTTTTTGAGTGACAGCGGTTCGCAGTCTTGAGCTCTGCTCGTGCATCCCGCCGCTCTGCCCGGATGGTGTTGATCTCCATGCCGTGTCGAAATACTCGCCAGGACTCGCAAACGGCGTCCCGAACGCCTTCTTCGGCAGTTTTTGCCGGTGGTTTGACGGTTATGCCGTCTGCCAAATTTCTCAGGGATGATGTTGACTCTGCTGGTAGAGATTCAGTCTCCTACGGGTTATTCGGAAACCGATGAGCCTTTCGATTGGAGCGTCGGGCTGATTGCAGGATGCAATACGTCGTCAGAGCAGCAGTTGAGCGGTGACATGGCGTCGGTAAAGGACAGTAAAAGTCGATCTGTGGTCCGGCCTGTGCCCGGCCAGGTCGCAGCACCACCGATAACCGAGCCAGGCGGTTCCCGTCTGACGTTTCATCCTTTGACCTATCGGGAAATGCGACGGCGTTTCTGGCATATGGCTCCAGGACTGCTTGCGCTGCCGCTGCAAGTGATTCCGCACCGCGACCCGCTGGCTCCGTTGCTGTTCTGGATCATCATTGGCATCGTGACAACGGTGGCACTCAAGATCTTCCTGGGCTTTCGACAGATCCAGCGACAGGGAGAAACGGACGCAGCCGCTTCGGTGGCTGGCTATTCCATGTCCGTCCTGCTGACGATCCTTCTGCTTCCTCAGCATCTGGAAGTGGGGCTGTCGGTGCTCTCGATTCTGGCCTTCGGTGATGGCTCCGCGACTTTGTTCGGACTGATGTTCCGAGGCCCCACATTGCCCTGGAATAAAGCTAAGTCCTGGTCCGGCTTTCTCGCATTCATCGCGGTCGGTACTCTGATGACCTCATGGATCTTTTCCGGAGAATCTCAGAACGCAGAAGCCGTGGAGCCTCCTGTTTCTTTTGCAATGGCGATCGCACTCACCATGCCTGCAGTGCTTGCCTGTGCTGTTGTCGAATCCGTTCGATCCCGAATCAACGACAACATCCGGGTCGGCGTGGTAGCCGCAATCTCATTGGCGCTGCTGAATCTGCTGCGTCCAATGTGAAGACTCCGGTTCAATGCCGGGTCTGCGAATCCAGCAGAGTGTCGCGAAGATGCAGCAGGGCCAGCCGAGCTGCCGTGGCCTGACGATCATGGCGAACTTGCACAGGCGTCAGAGTCTCCTGTGCGATTAAGGCCAGCTTTTTCGTCGAGCTGACGATGTCTTTCCCCGCTGCATGCGATTCACTTCGGGCAATTCCCAGCCATGCCGTGCCATCGAGATTCGCCGGGGCTCCTGGACCAAGGTGCCCGGTGATGCTGAGTGCGATCGTTGCATGAGCCGTTCTGCTCAGCGCACCTTCGGCCATTGCGGCGGCCACTTCAGAGCTGACCACATCGCACTGTTCAATCAATGCTCTGGGCACACCAAGCCATTCCACTTTGCTGTCAATCTGGTAGACCACAAAACTGCCGGCCAGAACAGCAGACATTCCCGGGACGCGAGCCAGCAGCGAAGCAATCAATCCACACGTACAGCTTTCCGCAAGGACGAGCCGCTGTGATTTCTGCTGAAGCAACTCCAGGATTTCGCGTGCCAGCGGATCGGTCTGAGAAAAAAGATCCGTCATCGTTGATTGCCTGAAAGCCTGTGGTGCATTCCCTTATTTCTGAGCTTCGAACTCAAACTGGGAATACAGAAAGTGCACAACAAGAACGTACAGCGTGGACCACAAAATTGTCCGAGTGACGCCGCGACTGATCTCCGCGCTGGAAAGTTTCGGAGATGATCCGTGCTGCCACGCAATCATGGCGATGCCAGCCCCGCAGGTCAGCAACTTGGCCGTCAGCCATCCGGCCCCTTTGTAAAAATAGCCAGTGGGCTGAATCAGCTCTTTGTGAAAATGTGCATCCCAGAATGCGATGCCGGAATCCGCGTGAGTCAGCAGGAATGCAAAACCCGCACTGATCGCCGCGGCATAGTAACCCAGCATGGTCAGGAACGGTGTGCCCAGCAGAAATGCGTACAGGATGGGTGTTCGCAGAAGCCTGTCAGGATTTGCTCCCAGAGTTTTGAGGGCATCCAGCTGATTGCCATACACCTTGCTTCCCAGATCGGCGGCAACAGCGGCTCCGGATCGCGCCGCAATCAGGATGGTCGCCAGCATCGGCACAAGAAATCGATAGATCGAAAACCCCGTGGCGTGCAGCAGGTTTTCTCCCAGCAGTGGTTCTGTGTGCTGACGAAACGGAAGGTACCGAAACACAAAATCCTGAGCGACATAGCCAAGGATCATGCAGGCTGCGACGATATAGAGGCAGGCAGAGATTCCTGCAACAAGCCTCAGATAATACCCTGTGTAACGAAGCCCCCACCGGAAACTCCTCCAGAGCGGAAGCAGTGACATTGGCAGAGTAACGACGTCTTCGACAAACCGCCCGAAGCCTTCCGCGGTCCCCGCGATTCCGTGTGTCGCGTTTTGAAGCACGGTCACCGGAGGACGCACATCCAGAGTTGCCGGGGGTTGCCCCAGAGCTTCAGTCAGCTGATCCCACGACTCGCGCGGCAGTTCAACGAGTTTTCTGTTCTGGTGATCCAATAGGATGATGTGGTCAGCGATTGTACGAAGCGTCTCATGATCGTGAGTCACCAGAATCGCCGTTCGCCGATGCCGTTCGTGAGTCTCCCGAATCAGTTCCGCCACCTGATGGGCCGTGCGAGTATCGAGTCCCGAAGTCGGCTCATCATACAGCACCACATCCGCTCGCGGTGCCAGCGCGCGGGCGATCGCCAGACGCTGCTGCTGCCCGCCACTCAGAACGCTCACGGGACGGTCGGTCGGCACTCGAAGTTCCGACAGAAGCTCCGATGCTCGCTGCGGAGAATGTGCTTTCATCTGCCGTGAATGATCCAGCGCGATTCGCACGTTTTCCGTGGGAGTCAGCTCATCCAGCAGCGCAAAGTTCTGAAAGACCACGGCCACGGGATGATCATCGTCACCAACACTGTGCACCGGCTGATCCGGCGGACGGAACAGAATTGATCCCGAATAACGAATGGCCGCATGATCCTCGTCGATCAGTCCGGCCAGAATTTTCAGCAGAACGGATTTGCCAACTCCACTGCATCCCAGCAAAAGCGTCACTTTTCCGGCTGGAAATGTCGCATCCGCCTTCTCAAGAAGGACTCGATCACCAGCATGAACCGTCAGAGCCCGAACATCAACAAGCGTACCTGCCTGAGACAGCGAAATGCTGCCGGAAGAAGTCACTGGCTGTTTTTCATCCGCTGACAACGTTCAGTTCCACTCTGCGACTGCTGTGATTAGCGAACCGGATCATTCAGAGGGATGTTCGCCGGAGCCACTGTGGTACCAAACATTTTCTGAAATTCGGTTTTCAGTTTCGGATATTCCGCATAGGTCGCCATCCCGCCAACGGCCAGAAAGAAGACAGCTCCCATCACAAGCCCGACTCGCTGCCACATGTGCGGACGCAGTTCGCGCGGAAGCAGCGTGGTGTTGACAACCAGAGTATGAATGCAGCTGAACCCCAGAGCATAGTTGTACATCATGCCGGTCGCCGTCACGAGCAGTGTGTCACCACGCACCAGCAGCAGCATCAGCAAGCCCGTGACCATGTAGGCACACAGAACTCCGAAGTAGAGTTTTCCGATGTGCGATGGATCCCATGTCTGAAGGCGTTTGCTGGCCGTCCAGAACACATCCACCCAGCGCCGCAGAACACCATCGGCTGTCGTCACCATGCTGGAGGCAAGAATCAGAAAGCCGCAGAACAGAGTCAGGTACCAGAACGTCTGCCCCCAGCTTTGCCCCACGACATCGCGCACACTTCCGGCGGTCATTGCAGCCGCCTGCCACTTATCCGCCAGGACCGTGGGACGGGGAAGAAACTGGACTGAAAGCATGCTCGGCAAAGCAAGCCCAATGAAACAGGCAGGCAGCCAGACAAGATACTGTTCGCGGCTCACATGCGCCATCCATCCAAACCACCGCTGCAGGGCCTCCTGAGTCACTCGAAACACTTTCCCCGAATGCGACAGTTCAATCTCATGACCGCCCACAAGACTGGGGATCGCTCCGACATGCTTGCCCATTCCCCAGCCCTGATCGCGTGTAAACGAACTGATCGGCGTGTTCGTCAAACCGCCGTTTCCGGAGATGGCGACCATCGACGCAAGAACACCCAGCAGTGAAAGGTCAAAGGCAACGCTGCGTCCCTGGCCCCATGCCCTAAAGACGTTGTCGACGTTCGGTCCATGCTTTTCTTCGCCCTCATCCTGCTTCCCGTTTTTGTTGAGATCCTCCGCCGGCACAACGGGCACGTTACCAAATTCGAAGAAGCCGCTGCCGATCTCCTTCCACGTATCCAGAGTGCTGTAGCGAAGCGCGATGTACATCAGGAAGCCCAGTACAAAGATCAGCTTGAACGTCATCAGCGCTTTGATGGAGTTGTAGACTTTGCCACCAATGCAAAGGGGAATAAATACGGAAATGAAGATGCCACACGACAGCCATGTCAGCAAAGTTGCTTCACCGGGAACTTTGGGATCCGGGATATGTTTCAGGATCATGGCCGCCAGAGGAATTGCGGCGTTGGAAGCAAGGTAGGGCAGGATGGATCCAAAATCCAGGATCAGATACAGCGCGACCCAGAACATCGGATGTGGTCCGATGCGGAACTTGCCGGTGAAGATTGGCTCGCCGGAGTACAGCGTGTACCGGCTGATCTCAACGTTGTAAATCACCTGAAAGAAAACGCTGAGTGTCGCCAGCCAGAGCAGCGCAGCTCCGTAACGTGCGGACACAAGAGGACCAGTCAGCCATTCTCCGCCACCAATCGCGGCGCCGCCCATCACAAGCCCCGGGCCCACCATCAGAAACAGTCGAGTCCAGTGGAAGGTCGGCGCTTTCGGCAGCTCACCGACTGTCCATGGTGGCATGTGAGGCGTACCGGGCTGCGGAGAAAAAACTTCCTCCGCCTGGCCCGAACTTGCGGATGCTTTCGAAGGCATTTCGGGATGTTCCGGAGGGGAAGATGGACTCGATGAGGACATGAGGGACTTTCGCGATCGTGTGGTGGGGAAGATCGGTCCTCGAGCGCGGAGGCTGAACGGCAGATGTTCGAGTTTCCGGCACTCTCCGCCTCACTGATGTCCTGAACAGGATTCCAAATCACCCGAGCCGGCAAGTCATTGAAGCGGGTGAACATTGTCCAGTGAAGCTCACACGTTTCAAGTGACTCCTTATTTCCGATGAGCGATTGTCGCCTGCATTTTCCTCAGAATCCCACCATTACCCTCGGCGAATGTGGACCCAGGTATGAACGTGAGGATCACCACGGAAATACCAGACCGTGTTCGGACCTTCGACCTGCCAGACATCCCAGATGCCGTCATTGCCGACATCCATGTTGCTGTAATAGGAAAAGTGCAGCTGGTCGAATCCCGCTGCTTCAATCAGCTTCATGCTCTCTTCCACGTCAGCCTTGCGGAACGGTGCCAGCACATCCTTCATGACTTCCTTTGCCAGGTTCTTCTGGTCTGCCGTCATTTCTGAAACAGGAAGTCCGGCAAACTGTCCCGGCATGCGCAGTGCCACGGTGGCCTTCTGCTGTTCTTCACGTGCATCCATCCGAAGAGCGACTTTGCGCTGCTTCCCGTCGAGTGCCTGAAACAACTCGTTCGCACGCTTTGCCTGGTACCAGTACACGTTGCCCGGATGATCCGGCGCTTCATTGAAGTCGCCGGCAGCGTGTCCGTAGAAAATTGGACCACCAAACGCGGCACCTTCAATAGAATCGCCGTCAACCCGGCGAGTCACGTGGCGACCTGTCAGCACAAACTCAAACCCGCCTGATCCCGGAGTACCGAACATCGCGACCGAGCATCCGCTGAATCCGTCTGTCCGGTTCGTGTTCCGATTGTCATGCTCAACCTGCTGCATGACCCGCTCAGCGTACTCGTCACTGTGCAGGCCCATGAAGATGTCCCGAATCAGCGCCTGCTGATCCTTGTCAAAGTGCTGACCGATCACCGCTTTGGTAATGTGCCAGTTGTTGTCGACATCATTTCGAAGCGGGTTATCGAAATCGAAGGCCATCAGAGTTTTCTGCTCGGCCGTCAGTGACTTGTAGAGCTGTGCCGTTAGTGTCTCAGGAGTTGAAGTGTTCAGGCCGGATGACATTGCCGCCGCGGTCGCCCCGATTTGTCCTCCGCAGAACCCTGTCACCGCGATTCCCGCAGCAGCGGCTTTCAGAAATGCACGACGTTGAACCACACCATCAGTGCTGGAACGACCAGTCAGACTTCGAGACATCGCAGGTTCCCTTTCGAAAAGTTCGCGGCAATTCGTCTGCAGGCTCCAGGATGCTAATTCAATTCCGGGGCTGAAACCAATCTGCGATACTCCGATTCCGCGGCCTGTCACAACACTTTGGCAATACGACTCGAACAATTCGACTTAAAGGAGTCTGGTTTTGGAATCGGCAAATTCTCGGCATCCTGCTCGACTTGGACATCCCGGTCCATCGGTGACTCCACCCAGCGCACCGCCGATTTTTCAGACCACGGCGTTTGATGTGCCCGATCTGACTGTGCTTCATCAGCTCTACGATGGCACCGTCTCTGGCGATATCTACACGCGTGACAGCAATCCCAATCACACGGCTCTCGCGACGTCCATTGCCACAATGGAACGTGCGGAAGCGGGCGCTGTGTTCGCGTCCGGCATGGGAGCCATCGGCAGCATTTTCCTCGCGCTGACATCCGCAGGGGATCATGTTCTGGTGGCTGATGCTTTGTACGGAAAGACCATGCAGCTCGCGTCGCGCATGCAGCGACTGGGTGTGGAAATCTCATCGTTCCCCGTGTCATCGCCGGAGACGATTCGATCGCATGTCCGCGAACGAACGCGATTCATTCTGGTGGAAACGGTTTCAAATCCGCTGGTTGAAGTGGCAGATCTCCCGGCCATCATTCACCACGCCGGGAACATTCCCGTCGTCGTTGATTCGACTTTCACAACGCCGGAGCTGATTCGACCCGTCGAGCTGGGAGCCGCCATTGTGTTCCACAGTGCGTCGAAATATCTGAATGGACACGGCGATGTCATGCTGGGAGTCGCAGCGGGTTCTCAGGCGTTGATGAAACAGCTGAATGAAACGGCAAGCGTGTTCGGTCAGAACGCAAATCCTTTCGAATCGTGGCTGACTCAACGAGGACTTCGAACGCTGCCTCTTCGAATGCAGCAGGTCTGCCAGACAACTCGACAACTGGCAGAGAGACTTGCACAGCATCGAAACATCCAGGCCGTCCATTATCCTCTGCTGAACGGACACCGCAGCGTTCAGACGGCCAGAACACTTTATCCGCAGGGAACTGGCGGCATCCTCTCGGTCGAACTGCGGGGCGAAGGCTTTGAGGTCGTCAACAAGTTCATGAAGGCAGCCTCGGGGATCCCCTTTTCACCGACTCTGGCCGATGCTCGCACGACGCTGTCACATCCGGCAACGACTTCCCATCGTTTCCTTCCCCAGCAGGCACGAACATCACTGGGAATCCGGGACACGCTGGTGCGCATTTCGGTGGGGCTGGAACCATTCGACCAGCTGGCAGAAGAAATCGAGGCAGCGCTCAATCAGATCGAGGCGTAAGTCATCGCGTGACAGGATGAAATCGTGGTAAAGCACTTGGGAATGTGAGCACCTGAACGTATACTGTTCAGCGTCGGGTTGTCCACGTTGCCTTCAAAGACATCATCAGGAAGCCAATCGCATGAATCGGTCCATGGAATACGATCAGTATGACCCGTACGAAGCCTCCAGCAGCATGCTTGCCGCTGATGCTCACCTTTCGGAGCGCCTTGGCTTTATCCGCCGCGTGTATACTCATGTTTTCGGTGCCATCGCGCTGATGGTGGGAATTGAGTTCCTGCTGTTCAAGACCGGGCTGGCCTTCGCGATGTTTCAATGGATGGGCCAGGCGTGGATCCTGACCATCGTCGCCTTTATGGCCATTACCTGGGTCGCCGAGCGAATGGCGTTTTCCAGAGCATCTGCAGCGGTCCAGTATGCCGGCCTTGGGATGTTTGTCGCTGTGCAGTCCATTATCGCTGCTCCAATCCTTGCCATCGCTGCGGCAAAGAACCCGGATCTGATTGGCCAGGCCGCCTTTCTGACGTTGGCGATCACCGGCGGACTGACTTTGGTCGTGGTACTTTCAAAGGCTGACTTTTCATTCCTGCGAAACCTGCTGTTCCTCGGCAGCATTGCAATGCTGGTGATTTCCATCGCCGGAGCGATCTGGGGATTCCATCTGGGGATCCTGTTCAGCGGCGGGCTGATCGTGCTGATGTGCGGCTACATTCTCTATGAGACCTCACTGATCATGCATCATTTGCCCACCACCGCACATGTCGCCGGTGCATTGATGATCTTCGGCTCAATCTCAGTACTGTTCCGACAGATCCTGTGGATTCTGGTACGCATCAACGAGGAATAGCAGAGTTGCTGCCGAGGTGGATTCATGAAAGCCTGACTGTTCAACACATTCAGGCTTTTTTCATGAACGCACGATGGTGAATTGAACCATCACGGACGATTCCGGTTGTCGAGCCCCCAAAGAGAGAAGCCAACCATGCCGCTGTCTGCTCCCAAACGAGAGTCACTGCTTCGCTACGCATCCCGGCTTGCGGATCAGTTGTCATCGATCAGACCGACATCCATCGAACGACTGCTGCCAAACATCCTCGCTGCAGTTGCCCGAAGAATCGGTGTGCCGCATGCTCACTTGTACGTGGTAAGTGGTGGCGACACGGGTCGGCAGATGGTTCGCATGATCGCTGAATGGTCGGAACCACCGTTGAACAACGGACTCGCGAGTAAGGTGCAGTATGAACCGCTTGCTCTGTTCGCCGGAGCAGCTCACTACATCACTCTTCAAAAGGGAGTCACACTGTTCTCCAGTCTGGGGAACGACGAATTCGCCTGCAGCCGGACCGTTTCCTGCATCCTGAGAGAAGTTGATTGCAACGGGTACGAGATGATTCCGATCCTGATCCATCGGAACCTCAGAGCGATCATTGCCTTTGCACACGATCGAGGCCCGGAGCATCTGGAAGATCAGTCTCGCTCACTTATCCAGCTGATTGGTCGACTGGTCATTTCGTGCTGGCTGATTGCTCGCCGTGAGCAGCGACGGCAGAAGGGCCAGAAGCAATGGAAGAAAGTGGCTGACGGTGCCTGCGATTTTGCACTTCGGCTCGATTCCAGCCTGACGATTCAGCAGGTCATTGCCTTTCGAGAGGAGCGGCCACCGGATCTTCAGGGGTTGCCGCTGCGCGATATCGTAACACCTTCGTCCGTCGCGATGCTGATGGACGAAATGCAGAAAGCCACTGAGTCCGGCGACCCGAGACTGACCGAATTCCGCGCCGTCGCAGCGGGCGGCCAGTCTTCGTCCTACGCAGTGCGTATTGAACCGGACAGTTCCCGAAGCGGCGGAGATGTTCTTCTTTACCTGACCTGTAACGATCGCGAACGTGCCCATAAAGAAGAGGTGCAGAATCTGCAGAGTCAGCTGGAACGGGCTGCGCGGCTCAGCATGCTGGGCAACATCGCCACGGAGTTTGCTCACCAGCTGGCGCAGCCGCTTCAGGCCGTGTCCAACCACATGTACACCATGAGGCAGCGTGTGCAACGGAAAGAGTATGATCCTGACAGGCAACTGCAGTCCATCGCTCGCATCGAAACCAGCCTGGATCATGCTCGCACGATCATCCGCGATGTCCGCGAGTTTCTGAAGAAGGGCGAAACGGTTCGCCAGAAGTTCTGCCTTCGCGAACTGATCGTCAGGACTATGACGCTCGTGCAGACTCAGGCGGAGCAAAAGGGCATCGCGCTCAAACTGGACGATGCGAGGTCACAGACTGAACCTCTGCTTGTCTACGCCGATCCGGGGCAGGTGACTCATGTTCTGACAAACCTGATGATCAATGCCATTGAAGCCATGGCGGAAGCAAAGAGCGAGAACCCGCTGCTGCGGCTGAAATCAACAATGACCGGAAATGGCGTTCATGCCGTTGTGGATGTGATCGACAACGGACCGGGGATTCCGGAAGACCGGCTGAATGCCGTGTTCGATCGCTTCTTCAGCACAAAGTCGGAAGGATTTGGCATCGGCCTCGCCATGTGTCGCGACATCGTTGAACGGCAGGGCGGATCGATTTCCGTCCGGAACAATGCCGGACCAGGCTGCACTTTTACATTTACGATTCCGCTTTATGTGCAGTGCGATGAGGATTCATGCGGAGATCTGACTCGAGATTAGCCCAGCGAGGTATCTGCCACGGGCAACCTTCACGGCTCTCTGGCTGTCAATTTTTGGAAAAAGTCGAATAGAGAAAATCGAAACCTCAGCGGAAATCGGTCTGGAGCCAGTTTGAAAATTCGCCGATGATCCTGATGTGAGAGAACAAGTTGAGCAGCTTCGGCCGCCCAACGATTTCAGTTCCGTCCGCTGGAACCCCGACGGAGGTCTCAAAAAAATCGCGTAGGCCCGGATCAACAAAGAGTGCACGCTTGACGTGACTCGATCTTCGCCTGTTTCGCACCGTATCCACCGTTCGCAGTTCAGGACTTCTGACTCTCCAGCCGCACTGATTTCTCAGTGCGGTTTTTTTGTTGAAACTCAGCACCAGTCCTGCTCGTCTTCGCTACCATACCGCTTCGTCCGGAGTGCAGTCGCGTCATTCCGAAGACAGGAAAAGCGATTCGCAAGAAGCACACAGAATGACCGGACCAGGAGAAATCGCAGGTCTTGCTGCAGCAGGATTCTGGGCCTGCGCAAGTTTGTTTTATTCGCGTACAAAGCTGACGGCGTGGCAGATTAATTTTGGCAAGAACCTGCTGGCCTCGGTGGTCCTGCTGATTCACCTCGCGCTGGTCACTCTGCCGTTCGGCCGGCCTCTGTTTCAGGCAGACCTCCGAACAACTCTGCTTCTTGCCGGAAGCAGCATCTTTGGGATCCTCGTTGGCGACACGTTCTATTTTCGCAGCCTGCAGATTCTCGGCCCCAGGCGTGCGCTGATTGTTTCCACTGCATCGCCCCTGTTTGCGACCTCGGCCGGATGGCTGGTGTTGAGTGAATCGCTGACGATGACAAGCCTCCTTGGAATCGTCATGACACTCGGAGGGATCCTCATTGTGATCTCCGAACGATCTGACGGGCAGGAGATGCCTGGTTTGTTTCCGTCAACGATCGTGAAAGGCGTCCTGTGCGGACTCGCCGGAGCTGTCTGTAACGCCGGAGGAGCAACACTGAGCCATATCGCGACACATGGAGCCGCGGACTCCGGATCTCAGGGCTGCGATGCTCTGGAAGCCACTGTCATACGAGTGTGTGTCGCAGCCGCAGGTTCGCTTTTGAGCGCTGTCGTGGCGGGGCGATTGAGGGCGACGACGAGTGCAGCTTTCGAAGCGAGCGCGTTAAGAAGTTATGGACCTGCTGTCATTTGTGGTCCGTGGCTGGGCATCTGGATGAGTCAGATTGCGTATCGGAATTCGCTTCTGGCCATCGCGATCACGCTGACCTGCACGACACCGCTCTTTGCGATGCCTCTGACCCGAATTCTGTACGGGCACCGAATCACGATTAGAGGACTCATGGGGGCAATTGTCGCGCTGACAGGCGTCTATCTGACGGTTGCCAGCAATTCCGGTTCCGCACCGTCAGTGCCCAGCGGCAAAGATTAGCGTTTCCTGCTTGCAATCGAAAAGCCCGAATTCGATGTTGTCCTGCATGCGAGTCTCTCGGAGTGTTTTTCAGGGATGCCGCTGCGTTTTCCCCAGTCGCAGACACGGGCGACTGTTATTCCCTAGTTACTGTTTCATCCAGATTGAGCAGGATGTTTGCCGTGAGGGTGTAGAGTTCTTCCGCCTGCGCGTCTTCGGTCTTTCCTGAGGCGGAAGTGCCAGCATTTCTTTGCAGTAGTTCGGCGTCGGATTTCATGCCCTGGACGAGGACGTCGAGTTCATGAGTGGTTGGCTTTCGACCGGTGACTGTCCGAAAACCCCAGGTCAGCTGGTCTTCGATGGTGGAGCCGCCTTCGGTGCGAATTCGCTTTCCAAGGCTCTGAGCGGCTTCGAGGTAGGTGGGTTCGTTGAGCAGTGCGAGTGCCTGAAGCGGCGTGTTTGTGCGAGAGCGTTTGACGGTACAGATTTCTCGGCTGGGGGCGTCAAACAACAGCATGGATGGCGGAGCGGCCGTTCGCTTCCAGATCGTATAGAGACTTCGGCGATGTCGTCCTTCACCGTCATCCGGCTTGTAACCTCGCAGGTCTCCATAGCGACTTGTTTCGTCCCACACGCCTTCGGGCATAAAGGGCCGAACGCTTTGTCCGCCACTCTTTCGCACCAGCAGGCCACTGACAGCCAGCGCCTGGTCGCGAATCATTTCGGCTGACAGGCGGAACCGCGGACCGCGAGCCAGAAGACGATTCTCCGGATCGGTGGCCGAGGTGACTCGTGCCGACTGCTGGTACGTTTCACTCATCACGATCAGCTTATCCAGAGCCTTGATGTCCCATGGATGAGGCTTCTGTCCTGCGACCAGTTTCTCCTGCGTTGGTTCCATAAACTCTGCGGCCAGCCAGTCCAGAAGTTCCGGATGACTTGGCCATTCTGACTGTGACCCCAGATTCTCCGTGGTCTTGACAAGCCCCGTCCCGAAGAACCGTTCCCATGATCGATTTACCCAGACGCGAGCCGTCAGTGGGTTATTCCGGGAAACGAGCCACTGAGCAAACCCAAGACGGTTCTGAGGAAACTCGGGCGGCATCGCAGGCAGAGCGGCCGGAGTTCCGCGTCCGACCTTGTCGCCTTTTCGATCGTACTGACCTCGAACCAGAATCCATGCCTCTCGAGGTTCCGCACGTTCCTTCATGACCATCACGATCGGCAGTTTCTCTCGATAACTTTGCAGCGCCCTTTCTTCTTTCTCCACGGCTGCGGCCGCAGATTTGGTTGCCGAGTCGCCATGTTCCACGAAGTACTTTTCGAGCTCCGTTTTCTGCTCTGCTGTCCGTTCAGCAGCAGCAATGGAAAGCGCGGTCTTTACAGATTCCGGAAATGACGAACCGGCCGGAGTCAGAGTCTCGGCAGGCAATGACGAAACGGACACTCGGAATCGACCGATGTTGTGCTGGTTGATCGCATCGTGTCGCAGAGTAATCTCAATCTCCGCGCCCTCAGGAACTTCCAAAGGAGCGGAACTCGCAAACACGGCTCGACATGTTTCCCGCCGTGTCGGTCCGTCCACTGCCCAGCCGCGACGGTTACGATCCGGCTTGCCCTGACCGTCCAGAATCATCGCCACCGTGTAACCATTTTGTTCGTAGTCAGCGACGGCTCGGCCAAAGGTAACGGAAAGCGGATTTGCAAGACTGGCCGCTTTGATCTGAATGTCGACGTCGGTCAGTACAAAGTTGCCGTTTGGGTAACGGCCCAGACTCTGGTTCGGAAGCGACGCGTCCGGAAAACACTCCAGCAGAAGTCCGGTGAAGACTCCTTTTGGCAGCGGAGCACGAACCACATATTCGTCATTCGCAGGATTGGCTCCACTGGCCAGCCAGGAACCATCCGACTGTTCCGTCAGAGTCGCTCCGCCGGCGCTTTTCGCTTCCGAAACATCCAGCTGCTTCCACGCAGCATCGGATGACTTCAGCTTCTCAATCATTTCTGCTTCCCAGGCAGATTGCCGTTCCTTCGCCGTGGCTCGCGTCATTTCCAGATGAGCTTTTGCTGCCGCGATCATTGACTGCAGACGAGCAATCTCGGCTTCGCTTTCAGGAGACACGACAGTATGGACCGGGCGACTGTTACCACGTCCCGGACTACCACCTTCACTTTCCAGAACGCCACTTTCGTCCACAGAATTGAAGTAGGCAAACAGCTGATAGAACTCGCGCTGAGAGATCGGATCGTATTTATGGTCGTGGCAACGACAGCAGTTCAGCGTCAGGCCCATCCATGTCAGACCCACTGTTTCAACTCGGTCGATGACTGTTTCGGCGAACCACTCTTCTTCTATGCGCCCGCCTTCTCCGTTCAGTCGAGTATTTCTGCTGAAGCCTGTTGCGATGATCTGATCCTGCGTGGCATTGGGAAGCATGTCGCCGGCCAGCTGATCAATCGTAAACTGGTCAAAGGGCTGGTTCCGGTTGAAGGCCGAGATGACCCAGTCGCGCCATGCCCACATTTGTCGTGACGAATCTACCTGGAACCCATTGCTGTCGGCGTAACGAGCGAAGTCGAGCCATTGCTGAGCCATTCGCTCTCCGTACGCGGGCGATGCAAGAAGCCGGTCAACAACGTTCTCCCAGGCATTCGGAGAATCGTCGGACAGAAACGCGTCAATTTCGGCCAGCGTTGGAGGAAGCCCGGTGAGATCCAGTGTGACTCGCCGAATCAGCGTCTCACGAGTCGCTCGTTCGGATGGCACCATCCCTTCTCGTTCCAGCCGATGTCGAATAAACGAATCGATGGGGTGAACTGCGTGCTTTGTTGTCACTTGCGGAACCGAAGGACGCTGCACCGGGATGAAAGCCCAGTGGCCCTGATACTCGGCGCCGGACTCCATCCATTTTCGAAGAGTCTGAATCTGTGTGTCTGTGAGCGACTTGCCTGATGACGCCGGAGGCATTCTGAGTTCAGGGTCCTGACTGGTGATGCGTTTCCAAAGTTCCCCCTGGTCAAACATCCCCGGGACAATCGCCGGTCCGGAATCTCCTCCTTTGAGCGCGGCGTCCGACACATCCAGTCTCAGATTGCCCTGCCGCTTCTTTTCATCGGGGCCGTGACACTGAAAGCAGGCATCCGACAGGATAGGCCGGATGTCTTTGTTGAAGCTGATGTCGTCTCCCAACACCACTGAGTGGCAGTCGACAGCGCTGAACAGGCAGAGTGTCAGAATGGCACGTTGGCAAAATTTCAGCATCGGAAACATGAGCAGGCTCAGTGGGCGGCAGGAAGAGACAGAAGAGGATCGAAGGTTACTTTCCGGGATTGCCAATTGCATCTGGAAAGTGCGAGGGTGTTGTCAAAGCTTGATTTTGTGGCGAGATTGACAAGGAGGGCAATTTGGCGTCGTTAGCTTTCGGGTCGCTGTGCTGCAGATTCCGCCGAAAAATTCACTGAAAGACGGTCGCTGGATTATCAGCGTATGCGCACAAACTCTTTTGGGAAATGGACTTGCGGCGAGTCACATTGAGCGGCATTCGTATTGACCTGATTTGACAAAATGTCGTAGAAAATGTCGAAAGTGGCTCAAGATCGGTGCCTGACAATTCTCAGCAGCGCATTGTTCGTGATCCATGCCTGGTGAATTTGCCAGGAACTCCTTTCTAAGAATCTCGTCTCGTTTCTCTCCCTCCAACTCTCTCACCGCTGATGATTTGATGCGTCCCCAAAACGCAGCGAATCAACACTACTCAACAGTCTGAAGTCTTCAAACGACGGGTACAGAGTCTGCGACTGGCATCCACCACGATGCTGTCGAAAGCTCTTACGGATGTGTTGAGTGGACAGCAGGCACGGACCCATGCCTCGCAAACAAATCGAATGCAGGACGAATGCAGCCGCGCCTCTGCCTGCAGAGTCCGGAGAAACTTCGCGCAGGGGACTAGTTGGTTCGATTTGCCATGTTTCAACCTCATACTGCCGGGGAACAATGATGTTCACGTTGCTGATGATGGTTGTCATGACGGTCTCGGGCTGCAACGGTCCCAATCACTTCTACGCAGAGAACTCATTCTTTGGCGAACGCCTTCCTGACGGGCTGAGACTCGCGCGCCAGGCAAATACTCAGGAAGTGGACCTGTCACGGCTTGCAAGCGGAACGGGTGGCAGTGAGACCATCGGTGTTGGGGACGTTCTGGAAATTCAGGTCGCAGCCGGTTTGAATGAAGATGATCAGTCCAGGATGGCCGCGCGCGTTCAGAACGATGGCTCCATCAGTCTGCCGGAAATTGGAACAGTCTCAGTTGCCGGCATTGAGCCGCAGGGTGCGGAAGCTCTGATTCGTGCTGAAGCGATTCGGAAAGAGCTGTATCGCAATCCAACCGTCACGGTCAGCATTGCTCATCAGAAAATGAACAAGGTGCGAGTGATCGGAGCGGTGAAGGAACCGGGAGTTTACGACCTTCCTCCGAATGCGAGTGACGTCGTGTCCGCGCTGGCTGCGGCAGGTGGACTTGCGGAAGACGCAGGTCAGAAAGTGGAAGTTCGCAACCCGGCACTTCGAGGTCGTCAGCCTCGCGCGTCAGTCGCTGATGGTTCCGACGGAACACCCGTGGACACGGTGAGTGCTTCATCGGGCTCTGATTCGATGAACTCGTACACGATTGATCTGATCTCCGCTGCCAAAGCGGGAGATGGCCAGTACTCCGTTCAGGATGGTGGCGTCGTGATGGTTGAAAAGCGAGACCCGGCGCCGATCTTTGTGCAGGGACTGGTGAAGATCCCGAATCGTTATGAATATCCCATCGGACAGGACCTGCATCTGCTGGATGCAATTTCACTGGCCGGCGGAACATCGAACCAGCTGGCGGACAAGATCTTTGTCATTCGCCAGGTGGCAGGGTCTAAGAACCCGGCGGTCATTCAGGTCAGTTATCGAGATGCGAAACGCAGTGCGGATTCCAATCTGCGGCTGGGGCCGGGGGACGTGGTCTCAGTGGAACAGACGCCGGCAACGGTGCTCATGGACGTTGTGAATATTGTGCGATTTGGTGTGACAGGATCGACTCAGCTGTTCTGACGATTCACAAAGGCCGTCTGAGAAATCACATGACGTGAAGACTCCGACAGGTCCGAATGGTCAGACACGAGTTCGAAGCCATGGAGGGTGGGACAAAATGTCTGGTGCAGACAAACAAATGCTGGGGATTCCGGATCAGCAGAACGCTGCCGCGACGACTCTGCATCTGATTTTCCGATTCCTGCGGACCGTGCGTCTGCGCAGCGGAATTCTTGTTTCATCGCTGGTCGTCTTTGGGATCCTGGGCGCTGTCTACTACATCACGGCAGAACGCATTTACGAATCCAATGCGTCGATGTACATCGTTCGCAAAGGGACAACGGTTAATCAGGACACCACGGCAAACTCATCGAATCCGATGATGGACATGCCAACCTTCGTCGCGCTGATGTCCAAAGAGCAGGTCATCACCCGCGCGCTGCAGCTGCTCCCCAAAAACTTCCGGGATGTGGATCTGGGTGGCTATCCCGAGACGATGTGGGTGAAGATGGTCCGCGACAATCTGTCCGTCTCCTCCGCCTTCAGCACCAACATTCTGGACGTCAGCTATCAGTCGCGGGATCCAAAAGCGGCGGCGGCGATGCTGAATGCACTGCTTCTGGGTTACGTGCAGTATCTGGATGAAACAAACCGAGGCCTGTCGGAAGACGGTCTGAAGACTCTTCAGGAAAAGCTGACGCGGCTGGAAGATGAGCTGCAGGATTTGCAGAGTACGCGGCTTCAGCTTCGCGCGTCAGCACCGGAACTAATTGAAACGGGTGATAAGAACAATAACAGCCTGAACGTGATCTCCAGGAACATTGAACTGATTACGCAGGACTATTCGAATGCACGTCGGGCGACGGAGCATACTCGAAACACCGCCTCCGCTCTCCAGCGAGCCATTGCAAACGGCGAGGATATTCTGCAGTTCGCCTCTGAAGCCATGGACTCAGCCGGACGTCAGCTGATTGAACAGTCGATGGGCCTGGGTTCTCAGGACAATTTTACGATGCAGAGGATTCAGCAGGCCATTCTGGATCTGTATGCACAGCTTGGTGATGCTCAGCAGAAATACGGCCCAAAGCATCCGACGCTGCTCAAGATTCAGGCGGAAATCGCAATGAAGGAGCAGTACCTTGCTCAGGTTCCTGCGCAGCAGCGAATCAAAACAGAAGAACTCAGCCGAAATGTCCTTGGTCCCAGGCTGATTCAGTACATCAATCAGCAGTTGCTGAAGAATGAAGAGAATGAACGGTCCATTCTGACACGGCTGACCGCTGAGCAGCAGCGTGCTCAGATGCTGTCCGAAACAATGACGCAGCTGACTGATATCGAACGCCGCATTGAACAGCTGTACGAACAGAAGCGACAGCTTGAAGAACATGCCGACGGGATCGCTCTGAACAAAGATACCTTCCTGAGTACTCAGATCGCGAGCCGGCCGACAGTGCCGACTCGCCCTGTGTCACCTCGACTCGCCATCACCGGCCTGTTGTCACTGATGCTTGGGACCGCGTTCGGGCTGGCGATCATCTGGGTTCTTGACATCATGGATGACCGCTTCCGAACTCCGGAAGAACTCAAGCTGCACCTTGATACTCAGGTGCTCTCAATGATTCCTCGCATGAGTGAACTGACGGGTGAGGGTTTTGAGGCCGTGATGTGCCATGTCAAACCTCATTCGAAGGAAGTCGAGGCCTTTAGAGCACTGCGAACCAGCGTGGAATTTTCGCCGCAGGAAAGCAATCGTCTTGTCATCACAAGTACCGAGCCTGGTGACGGAAAGACGACCGTTTCTTCGAATCTGTCGGTGGCCTATGCTCAATCCGGCAAGCGGACTCTGATGATCGACGCTGACATGAGACGTCCGGGTCTTTCGACCATGCTGGGTCTTCGCGATGAAACTGGACTGTCGAAGATCCTGAAGGCGACAGAAGATCTGGAAGTCGCAATCGCCCGCAACCTCCGAACCACCGTGGTGCAGGGGCTGGACATTATTTCCTGCGGGCCTCGGCCCGTGAATCCGGCTGAACTGCTGTCGTCGGAACGGTTTGCCAATCTGCTGTCGTGGGCCGAAACCCGATACGATCAGATCGTGATCGACGCTCCACCGGTGCTGGCCGTGAGTGACCCTGCCATCGTTGGCCGTCTGGTCGACGCTGTCGTGCTGGTCGTGCGACCGGACAAAGACCGTCGACGAATGGTCATTCGAGCCGCTGAGACTCTGCGAACGCTGGGATGCAACCTTCTGGGCGTCGTCGTGAACCATCTGAGCGTCACGGATGCCGGAGGCTATGGATATGGCTACGGCTACGGATATGGCTACGGTTATGGATATGGATACGGCCATGATCAGGAAGATGCTCCTGAGCAGGACGTGGCACGTGGATTGTCCGCCATCGCGGGAACTTACAGTGACAGCGATCAGCGGGATACCGTAAGAGCCGCCTGAGAGAACCTTTGGAACGAATTCTTCTTCGCCTTTGACCAACAGCCTGTGTTTTATGACATCTCGATCAGGGCAACGTAAAACTTCCGGTTCCAGCGGTAAGGTGGATCGCTTCTTCACCACATCGCAGTGGCGCTTTGCGGATATTCCACGACTGCTTCTGCTGACCGATGCGCTGATCGTTATCCTGTTTCTGGTGTTTCCATTTATCATGGGCGGGCGGGAAGCGTGGGGACATCGAGTCCTCGTGACGCTGGCCTTTGCTCTCGGGGCCGTCTGGTGCCTGCATCGCTGCAACACCGGCGGACGTCTGCGACTGATGGCCCTTGAACCTCTGCTGGTTGCAGGTTTGCTGCTTGTCTGGGTCCAGACTGTGGCGTTGTCTCCCGACGTTTTGAAACAACTGTCACCGGAATACAAAAGGCTGATCCCCGCCTGGGCTTCAACTCAGCTGGATGCGGATGGAAATCCCGGGACGGCTGCCTGGGCAACTACCAGTTTCTATCCGACGGAGACTCGCCACGCCTTTCTCATTCTGCTGTCATATGGTGTCATCGGAATTGTGCTGGCTCAGCGCCTTCAGTCTGAGTCAGACTGTCATAAACTGCTGAAGCTGATTTCCTGTTCCGGGATCCTGATGGCCGCGTTCGCCATGCTGCAGCAGATGACATCGAACGACAAGTTCTTCTGGTTCTATCAGCATCCTTACACAGGCACGCGAGAAGTCCTGAAGGGCGCGTTCACGAATCGAAATCACTTCGCTCAGTTTCTGGCGCTGACGATCGGCCCGCTGCTCTGGTGGATGCTGGCAGGCCGCGAAGTGAAGAAAACCCCAACGGTTCTGGAACGCAAAGGACTGGGCCCGGCCGAAGGAAGTCATTCCCGATTTGATGATCTCATCGACGTCAAGCTGCTGCTGCTGATGTGCGCGGCGGGTGGCGTTCTGCTGTCCGTAATGCTGTCGCTCTCCCGCGGAGGAATGGTTGCCGCTGGCGTTGCCTGTTCGGTCTGTCTCGCAGGACTCTGGCGCAGCGGAAAAGTGCGTTCTTCCCTTGCTGCCGTGATGGTGGCTCTTGGTGTCATTGCCATCGGCGGCATCGTGGTCTTTGGCCAGGACAAGGTTGAGACGCGAGTCTCTCAGCTGGCGTCGGCAGACGCGGACAAGATTGACCAGATGAATGCTCGTCGCACGATCTGGAAAGCGGACCTGAAGGCCATCAAGGCGTTTCCAATTCTCGGCACCGGCGTTGGCAGCCATCGGCACGTCTATCGAATTTACATGGATGAGCTGGCCGAGTTTACCGGGATGACGTTTTCCCATGCGGAGAGTTCCTACATCCATCTGGCACTGGAAACAGGACTGGCGGGAATTGCTCTGCTGGCGATGGGATTGCTGTTCGTCCTTGGCCGACTGCTGATTCACCTGATTCGACGCGCAGAGCCGGAACGAATTGCTGCGATTGCGGCAGTGATGGCCGCACTTCTGGGTGGCGTCATTCACGCCGCTTTTGACTTCATCTGGTACGTTCCCGCGATCGTGGTTGTGACCCTGGCTCTGCTGATTGTCGGGCTGCGACTGTGCAGCGGCTTTCATCAGGAAGCCGGCCTTCCGTGTCCTCGCATTGCATGGATGGCGGGAGGAATTGGTTGCCTTCTGATGCTGGGGATCAGTCAGCCGGATCTGGCACGACGTGTTGCCGGCGAGAGACTCTGGCACCAGTATCTTCTCGTCGCCAAAGAAACGATCCGAACTCTGTCAGAAGAATCATCACCGACACTGAACCTGGATCAGAATCAGCAGGAAAAGGAACAGCCGGCGTTCCTGGAACGAGGGACCGAGGTCGCGCAGTATGAAGAGGCGACGGAATCGCCAGCCTATCAACCGCTTGAAGATTCCCTGCGACGCCAGATCGCGCTGCTGATGGAATCTGTGCGAGTTTGTCCGGATCAGGCAGATGCGACCTGTCGACTCGCAAAAAAGTGCCTCGATCTGTTCGATATCCTTCAAACGCGAAGCGAAAATCCACTACCGCTCCCCCATATCCGTGATGCGGTGCTCGCTTCAAATTTTGACAGCACGGAATCCATGAATGAGTTTCTGACGAAGGCTTTTGGTCCGCCCGTCAAGCTGCTGGCTCTCAGCGATCAGATGTCACGACGTTCCCTGGCACAGTGTCCTTTGCAGGACGAGCCGTATAAGTACCTGGTTTCTGTCGGCTTTGTTCGTGACCCGCAGGATCGTCTGAACGAACGGATGATGGCGCAGACGCTTCGGCTGGGCCAGAACTCCCCGTCGACTCGGTTTGCCATTGGTGAGTCGCTTCTGCTGGCAGGAAAACTACCGGAAGCTCTGAGGCACTGGAACGTCGTCTTTCATTCCACGCCGGAAATGCGGCGGGACATCTGTCGTCGACTGGGACGCAAGTTTTCGGTCGACGTTGTGCTGATGAGCTTTGATCCATCTGTGGACGAACTGCTGGACGTCGTGACCATCTACAGTACATTCCATCGACAGCAGGATCTTGCAAAACTGCTCCACGTGACTGAAGAGAAAACTCGCTTCATTGAGAAAGCCAAAGCTGGCGATGCGGGAAGCGAGAAGTACCTGACTCTGCTGATGAAGACCAACGCCCTCGCCGATGAACTGCGCGAACACGGACAATGCGAAGTGCTGCTTCGTCGAGCCATTCATGCGTCTCCCAATGCAGAACCACCTCACCGCGCACTGGGGCTGCTGATGCTGCAGATGGAACGCTTCGAAGAAGCAGAACAGCAATTCGCGTGGTGCTATGATCAGATGCCCGGCGATACCAAGCTTCAGGAACTGCGCCGGGAGTGTCGACGGTTACAGTCCGTCAAAGAACGAAAGATCCGCTCCGCTTCTCTGACCAGAAAAAGAAAGTCGGCGGAACAGTAACCGCGCATCGGATCTTACCAGAAATCCCACAACTTCCGTTGATGTTGGGAACGCTGGCGAGTTCCACTACAAAATGCTGGGAACGCTGGCGAGTTCCACTACGGCGGTCAGCGCAGTTCGACTTCGGCCTGAGCAAGAATGCTGACGGCGTCCTTCTCGCCCGACCAAACCGGAATCTCACATTTGGTTGCCATCCATCCGTTGTGAACCAGCGTGCCCGAGGCTGCTCCGGAATCCACTTTACCGGTCAGTCTGATCCGGTGCGCTGGTTCTGATGAGAGTGCCACTGTCGATCCTTCTGGCTTCTCCAGCACCGGGCGAATCGCAAACTGGCGTTCAAGCACTGCGCCGCATTCCCGATGGATGTCCCGCACGGCTGCTCCGATCTGAGCGTCTGAATAGCCATCAATTGGTTCCTTCAGAAAGTCCAGGAGCCGGCCCTCTCTCTGCAGCGACGCTAACAGACTGAGCGCATCGCTTCGCTGTGGCTTTGGAGCTGGTGGAACAGGTGCGGGTGCTGGTGCTGCCGCAATTGCAGGTGCCGGCGGAGCAGCGAGCAGCTTGGAAACACGTTCCGCCATTGATCCATTCGTCAGGATCTGCCAGGCCAGCGACAATCGACCCATCGTCATTCTCTCTGTTGTCAGAAGTCTATTTGCAAACTCGCAGTGGAACTCGCCACGGTTCCCTTCGCCGTCGCATTGGACAGGAAGTCTGGCGACTGCCACGGCGGAATTACAATCTGTTTTGTGCATTTGAACAATTTGCAGCGCCGGGGTAGAAAGCCGAACACCACCAATGCGATTCATTTTCTGGAATTGGAAACGAAAGGCTCTTCACGTTTTCTGAACAGTAGCAAACCAGGATCTCGCTTCATTCGAACGTTCGCTAACGCCTGACAGGAGATAATGATGAAGAAGAAACAGGGATTTACGCTGATTGAACTGCTTGTCGTCATCGCGATCATCGCGATTCTGGTCGCACTGCTGCTGCCCGCCGTCCAGCAGGCGCGAGAAGCCGCGCGACGAACTCAGTGCAAGAACAACCTGAAGCAACTCGGACTGGCACTGCACAATTATCATGACACGGTCAATGTGTTTCCGTGGGGGTTTGACGAACGTGAAACGCTCTGGACCGCCATGATTCTGCCTCAGATCGAACAGCAGAATCTCTACGCCACTCTGATCTGGCAGGAAAGCGGTCCAGGAAACTGGGACGCCGTCGGTTCTCCAAATACGAAAGCTTGCGGAACGATCATCCCGGCCTTTCGCTGCCCATCCATGCCCCTTGAGCCTCGCGACAATGAAGGAATCCCGGGGCGAGTCCCGGTCAGTTATCGAGGTGTTGCAGGGGCACTCATCGCCTCTGATGACCTGTCGACCCGTCCGGCCGGATTCAACACGGCTCAGTTCCGTGCGCTCGAAGAAGTGGGGCTGGACGGAATGTTCTTCGGATGCAGCAACATCAAAATGCGCGACATCACAGATGGTACCTCCAACACCATCATGGTTGGAGAATCCCGGACTTCAACCTATTCCAAAGATGGCCAGCAAATGGACTACTGGCAGTTCGGCTGCCCTCAATCCGGTGGCTGGGTTTACGGGGGACTTGGCGGCACAGAATACTCCGAAGGACTTGGTTCTGCGGTCGTGAAGATCAACGCAAACCTCGACCCAAGCTTCAACGGCGTTCTGATGGAGATGGCCTTTGGCAGCTACCACGTCGGCGGCGCTCAGTTCACGATGGCTGATGGTTCCGTTCGCTTCATTTCAGAAAATGTGGACCTGAACCTGTACCGATCCCTGGCGACTCGCGGCAACGGTGAAGTTGTCGGTGAGTTCTAGTGGCCTCAGTGTTTCAAGTCCGTCATTTCACTAACGGTCCAATCACCGGGCCGGGAGATAAGAATCAATGCAAACTGTTTCTCGAAGACTGGCCGCTGTTGCCATTGTCTGTGTGCTGAGCGGCTGCAGTGCGACAAACGAAATCGACTACGGAAAAGTCAAACTGGTTTCTGTCAGCGGCACAGTGACTCTTGATGGCCAGCCATTGGCGGGCGCCGTCATCTCCTTTGATGATCTGGAAACCGGAAACTTCTCATTCGCCCGAACCAACTCCAGCGGCAAGTACACGCTTCAGTTTGACAGTGATGTCGACGGTGTGACAGCCGGAAAGAAGCAGGTGCAGATCAGCACCGTTCGCAGCATCCTCGGCTTGCGAGGAGAAGAAGGGGAAGAAGTTGGCGAACGTTCTTCAGAAAGCGCCAAGTCAGAAGCAAAGAAGGAGCAGGTTCCTGAATGCTACAACAAGAAGACGAAGCTGAACGTTGAGGTGACTCCGGATTCATCGACGTTCAACTTTGACCTGAAGTCCGACTGTTCAACAACTGGCGCAAGCTGACAGTTCCGCTTCCCGTCTCTGCAGATTTTGCCGACATCCCGGGCCAAACCCGGGATGTTTGCATTTGAGCACGAAAGCAGACCATTAATCCTCCGCCGGTGTCGCCGGTTCAATCGGAACCTCGCAGAACGTCAGTGCGGCGAGACCACTGTCACTGTACAGAATGTTGTCCGGATTCCAGTGAGCGCTGTCCAGGTACGTCAGCGTCTTTGAATCGGTTGGCCCGCGGAGCTTCAGTGTGATTCGACCTCCGTTGACGGATCCGGAAACGATCTGCTTTGGTTCGCCTTCCAGATGAAATTCGCTGATCAGGCTGTCTGACCATTTCATGTTGTAGCCAAAATCCATCTCGATCTCATCACGCCGATCGGAGGTGAATCGAACACTTCGGACATTGGGTGCGTCAAAAGGCGGTGTGAATCTGTGATAGATGTGGTATTGAATCATCGGATGGAGAAGTCTCGCAAACTCCGCGTATCCGGCTGCGGGAAAATGGCAGCCACCAGGCGGCTTGATTCCCAGTGTTGGAATGACGCTCAGGTTGGAGAACATCTGCGGCAACGTTCTCTGCACTTCGCGCAGACGGTTGTCGGACCCATGAATTCCCATCGCGCAGGCTCTGGGCCAGATCTGAAACATGTAGTAGTGCTGAACGTTCGGGTAGTCTTCCTTCCAGCTGGCGGCAAGGTCTACAAAATACTGTCGATAGGTTTCGTAACCGTAGCCTCCGGAAGGCCCGTCTGCTCCCTGATCGTTTTCTCCCTGGTGCCAGATGATAGCGCGAACACCATGAGCCACTCCGGCCTGCCGTGCCCGCCACAGGAGTCGACCGTAGATGGTCTGAACATCCGTGGGATCCGCTTCGTTTCTCTGGTGCTGATCAATTCGTGTTCCCCCGACAGCTCCGTTGAGAATGCAGATTGGAACCTTCTCGCTTTCCACCAGTCGACGCCCAAGTTCCATGCCCCAGTAGCCAATTTCTGACTTGCCGCCGGGACTGCGAGCTTCCGCGGGTGCCCAAAGTTCAAGGCGTGATCCACTGAGGTCTCCTGCAGTGGCTCCGAATGTTCGAACCCATTCGGAAGGCTTCAGACGATTCTCCTTTCCGAAGTCCGTTGCAACAGCGTTCGACTGTCCGCAGATCAGGTACACGTCCCCGCAGACAATGTCGTCCGCTGAATGCAGAATCGTTTCCTTGTCCCCTGATTTCGTGCCAAACTCGGTGCGATACTTCACGAATCCCGGCTTGATCTTTGCGGTCACTCGATAGGTCCTGTCGGCAACAGGCACGGCGGTTTCGACGGCAAATGGCTGGTCATTCGCGAAGACTCGGACGAACACGGAATCGGCGGCGTCTTTGAGCGTGCCCGCGTAGACCACGGTGCCAAACGAAGGATCATGAGTCATCCCTTCACGTGCGATGAACTGATGATCCTGAGGTTGCTGAGATGCGAGTTGCGGTCCGGGGATCCATGGATCCTTCGAGGGAGGAGGTTCGATCACTTCGATCGTGATGCTGTGAGTGACCGCAGCGCCGCCGTTATCAATGGCCGCAGTGACTCTTGCCTTTCCGCTGCCTTGTGAACGTTTCAGAAGCAGCCGACCATTCTCGATTTTTCGGATGACGGCGATATCGTCAACAGTCCAGGTGATATGAACTTCGCCCGCCCCTTTCGCCTGCATCTGAGCAAGGTTGGATATTCGCGGAACGACTTCGATGGCTTGTCGACCATCCCACTTCGCTGGTGCTTCAAGCGTGAATTCCGGCTCCGGAATATCATCGCGAATGCTGATGCTGGTTTCATGAACCTTCACACCGTCTTCGTAGATCGCTTTGAAGACGACAGACGTCGGAGGGCCAGCTGGTGATTGTTCCGGGCTGCCTGATACGACTGCCGGAATTCGCCCGGCGCGCAGCGTGTATGAAAACTGATTCGTCGCAACGATTGATTCCTGTCCGCCGCGTTTTTCGATCCACTGAACCTTTTGAGCACCTCCCGCTTTGGCGGTGATTGTTGCAGACTCGTTCTCTGACAGGACGAGTGATTTCTCTGAGATAGTGAATTCATTGCCCGGCTGTACGAGGTGGCCCACAAGGGACTGACTGGGTTTCTGGTTTTCGTATTGCAGCCGGATCCATTCCGGGGAACGAACCACTCTGGAAACTCTCACTTCATCAAGGTCGCCGTCAAAGTCAAAGTTGTTGTACCAGCCACCGAGATACATGCGACCTGGGCTTTGGATGTTCAATGGACCGCCGTGCATCGTGTTCGTGCCGTCCAGTTTTCCATTCACATAGATCCGTGCCTCGCCCTTTCGGTATGTGTGGACAACATGCGTCCATGTGCTGATTGGAATACGACCGGCACTTTCAACATTGCCACCGGAAAAGTAACAGTCCATCTGTATGTGAGGCGGGCTGCGAAACTGCATCACGACTTTTCCCTGCGCCTGTTCGTTGCCCCAGCCTATCAATGTGGCGTTGGTCCTGGCCGGACGGAACCAGATCTCGGTGCTGTGGTCATCAGAACCTGTTGGAAGCAGGTCGATGGCTTCCCCCGCGGAGATTCCCTTCCCTGGTTCGAAATGCCGGGCTCCTCCTGCAACGCCTGCAATTGGCGTGGTGCCCGTGTCTTTTCCCGCGAGAGCATCAGCCACGTCGTGCGCTGAATCATTCATGTGCCAAACGGTGACATAGCCGTTGGATGTATTGAAGACGGCCGCACCATCAGATTGACTCTTTGCGGCTGAGTTTCCCCAGAACACTCGAATGGGCTGCCTCGAGTTTCCATGCACAACCGGCATGCGCACCCAGATGTCGGCGACGCCCCGGTCTGCATTCCACTCTTCAATCTGGAAGGCGAGAGGCTCGCCGGACTCAGAAGCAAACCGGATATCCGCACCATCTTTGCCGGCCTGAGAGAAATCAAAACTCTCGGACGTCAGCCGAACCAAAACAGGAAACTGCTCAACACTCGTTCCGTCCGGCAGATGTGCGCCGTCGGCCGTTGTCAGAAGCCAGATTGTTCCGTTGTACTTCCAGTCGCCATATTCGAACTTTGGAGTGACTTCCGCCTGAGTCTGCTTCTCGGACTTCACAGCCTTTTGTGCGCCCCAGAGCGTTCCGAGCAACTCGAACATTTCCGGGTCATGCTTCTTCAGTTCATCCTGAGTGAACGGGAAAAAGTCGTTCGTGGAAAAGAACGCTTCACTGCATTCCGCAAAGTACTCCATCGGGTTCGACATCGCATATGCACGCACACGGGCACTTCGGCCATCTCCAAACCGCTGTTCGACGCTGTCGTAGAGAGCACTCGCCTTAGCGCGTTCGTAGGCGGCGGCGACCTCCTTGTTGCCAAACCCGTCCTTCAGAACTCGATCGTGGTATCCGTGAGCCAGCTCATGCAGAGTGAAGTTCGGCATGCGCTTCGTTTCCTGTTCGAAGATCCGCACATTGGTGAACTCGACACCCTTTGCCATTTGAGGATCGCGTTTGTTGTCTCGCAGCCAGCCAGCACCGGGATGGTATTCCGCACGAGGAGGCACGCCGGGATATTCGGGTGAGAACCAGAGCGGAATCTTCTGCAGTTCCTTCACCGCAGCGGTCGGTACGACTTTGACGATTTCTTCAAGCTGCTGTGTGAGCGACTTAACGGTGACCGTGATGGCGTCGGGATCCTGCTTCAGAAGATCCTCGCGAATGTGAACGGTCCAGCCGTGAATCGTCTGTGTCTGATACGTCGGCGAGCTGTCGTCTGAATGAACAGTGCACGGCGACAACAGAAGCAGGATTCCAGCAGCGATCAAAGAAGCAGCATGTCTCATAGTACCATCCCGGGTTTTCTTCGTGCGGTGAATCGAGAGCTCACCGCTTCGGGCAGTGTAACGTAGTGGAACTCACCAGAGTTCCTCGTCATGAATGAAAACTGTGGGATCTCTGGCGAGATCCACGACATTCGGATTCAACGCATTGCCGGACACTAACCGCGGCGATGGACCGGCGCCTATCGTTACGCATAGACTGCCGCCTGCTGTCACAATTCCTGCCGCGCTGAACATTCATTCCTTCCCCCACTTGAAGGACTGTCCCATCATGTCACTTCGCCGAGTTTCTGTTGGTGTCCTGGTTGCTCTGGCTTTTGTGAGCACTGCCCCGGCGGATGCACAGGAGGTTTCTGAGAAGACCGTGCATTCCAGGAAGTGCTTTGTGCTCAAGTCAAAGCATGTGGAAGTCGCCGTTACTGAAATCGGCGGTCACATGGCACCGGTGATGTTTTATCGAGATTCCGACAAGCCGGTTCAGCCCTATCACATCAGCCCGTGGCAGGATGAGCCGGCCAGTTCGATGCCGGCCCCGGTGCTCGTTTCACTTCGAGGTGATTTTTTCTGCATGCCATTTGGTGGCAACCAGATGGCTCTTGGAAATGAGCAGCATCCGCCGCACGGCGAAGTGGCAGGTTCCCCGTGGAAGCTGGAACCGTTACGCCATTCGAACGATGTGTCCACGATGGTGCTGACGTTCGAAACAAAGGTGCGAACCGGCAAGGTCACCAAGGAGCTTTCGCTTGTTGATTCGCAGAATGTGGTTTATACGAAGCACACAATTGAA
This sequence comes from Planctomycetaceae bacterium, assembly GCA_046349695.1. Taxonomy (GTDB): domain Bacteria; phylum Planctomycetota; class Planctomycetia; order Planctomycetales; family Planctomycetaceae; genus SXXK01. Next base: position 101,796 of record JAXMBV010000011.1, read on the forward strand.
GGATTTGAAGGCAGAGTTCCACTGGGTCATCATGCAACACTGGCGATGCCCGACAAAGAAGGCTCCGTTCGATTGTCATCCAGCGCGATTCGATTCGGCATGACCTATCCTGGGCTCTTCAGCGATCCAAAACTTCGAGAATACCAGGCGTTGCTTCCCGGCGAAAAATGGACAAGCCTCAGTGAGGTTCCTCGGGCGTGGAAGAATCAGAAGAACGCTGACGTAAGCCGACAGCCGGGGCAACAGGGGTTTGCTGACCTCGTTCAGATTTTCAACGAAGCACCGGAAAAGACGGGCGGCGTTGCCTGGATGACGGCAACCAATTCGGAAGCGGGCTATTTGTGGTTTTCGCTAAAGGACCCCTCCGTCCTGAACAGCACGGTGTTCTGGATGGAGAATCGAGGTCGACACGGTCATCCCTGGAACGGTCGCAACAATTGTCTGGGACTGGAAGATGTCACTGCTTACTTCGCGGACGGCCTTGTGGCATCCATGGAATCGAATGTGATCAATCAACAGGGGATCGCCACCACGGTCGAGCTCTCAAAGTCTCACCCAACGACGATCAATTACATTCAGGGCGTTGCTAAGGTCCCAGCAGGCTTCGATGTTGTGACGAAAGCAGATTTCGCGGTCGGTCAGGTCACCTTCTGGTGCGGTGATCAGTCTGTCGTTGTCCCGGTACGGCATGAGTTTCTGCGCACGGGGAAGCTGTAGAGCGTCGAACGAATATCTTCTGTTCCTGATTGGTTCAGAACCAGCCGCCACAGCCAGTTGTTGCGTTTCGTCAACACGCAGGACGCCCCACGTGTTCAAGACCCTTAGCGCGCTGAACATGCGCGTGTTAAGACACTGAGCGCCTTCTGTTGCGATGCTGCAACGTGCAGAAAATCTGACTTTTTGCCCGAAACCACCACCCACACACTTTGCGAGTGGAAACACTGAGTTTGTCTGGTGTTGCCGAACTGAAACAACACCGTTGTGTTTTCCATGGCATGCCGAATGCCTAAAGGGAGTTCAGATCCGGCCGAAGACGACGACTCACAGCGGGGAGTGACTTCGGTCCAGCATTGTACATCTGGGAGCACAGGGCAGTTCATGGGACCTGCCTGACCTCTCAACGGATAATACTCCTGAAAGGCCTGTCATGTTGAAGTCTCTGTGGAACGATGAAGCTGGTGTTATTCTGTCAGCCGAGCTGGTACTGATCGGCACCATCCTGGTCATCGGGATGATTGTTGGTCTTGTCGAACTGCAGTGTGCAGTAGTTGCCGAGCTGAGTGACCTGTCAAGTGCGATTGGTAACCTGGACCAGTCTTATCAGGTCTCCGGCATGGCCAGCTACAAGCAGAATGGTCGCACCAAGGCTCGCACCTACGGCGCGTCTTACAGCGACTTTGCTGACGCATGCGACTGCGACAGCAATATGATGCTGGTCTGCAATGACCCAGGCGAAACCAGGAAGTAAGATCTGCGACATCCTGAACGCATGCAAGACCCCGATCTTTGATCGGGGTTTTTTGCATTGATGCAGGAATCTGTAACGGGTCTCGCCAGAGATCCCGCGACTTTAGCTGATGATGGATTCGATTGATGATGGGAACTCTGGTGAGTTCGACTACAACTCGGCTGATGAAAGGAACTCTGGCGAGTTCCACTACAGGGTTGTGTGCTATGCGATGCACGGGCTTCGCACGCTCAGGATCTCGCCAGTAGAGCCAGCAGAGAGACTTTGAAACATGGAATGTGAATTCTCCCGCATTATTGTGACAGGAAATGACCGAGCCTCATTTTTGCACAACTTCTGTACGAACAACATTCGTGCACTGGAACCGGGAAAAGCGATCGAAGCATTCTTCACGGATGTGCGAGCGAGAGTTCTGGGCTTTGGGTACGTGATCGCTCATGAATCCCGCCATGAAATCTGGCAGGCCGGGCCATCTCCGGAGCGTTTGTTCAAGCATCTTTCACGTTACGTGATTCGCGAAGATGTCCATTTCCTCGTCCCGGACCACGATCAAGTGTCCATTTTACGCCTGGGAGACAATTCCGGTTCGGAAGCAATGCCGAGCGCCGTGGCGGGTTCCGGCGACCTCGAAATGATGCTGCGTTTTTCCTGGAACAGGCATTCTCTGGTGGCCGTCACAGGCCAGTATTCGGCCCCGTCAGAAGAACTGACCAACGTTCTGCAGTCGGCCCGGCCCGTCACGATTTCGGAGTTCAATGCACTGCGAATTGCCGAACGATTTCCAGTACCGGGCATCGACATGACCGATGAGCATCTGGCACCGGAGGGCGGACGAAACGCGACCGCGATCTCCTACACCAAGGGGTGTTACCTGGGCCAGGAACCGATTGCCCGTCTCGATGCGATGGGACACGTGAACCGCCTGCTGAAATGTTTGAAGGTCGACGGTAACGTCAGCCTGTCAGGTGCTGACGTTCAGACGGAAACCGGGACGACACTGGGTGTCATCTCGTCGTCGTCAACCACGGGCGTCTCTTCCCTGGGCCTTGCGATTCTGAAGCTTGCTCATCCGGCAAAGACTGTGGTGTTGTCCGATGGGACAAAACTGGACGTGGCTGCGGTCGAACCGATTTGAACGTTTGGCTGAGAGCAGCGAGCATCCGGAAACTGGCACTGAATGAGCCGGGCGGCATTTCCGTTTGGGATTTGAAGGAGCCTTCGCTAGCATGAAGGTCTCACCGTCGGCGATTCAGCATTCTGCACTGAGCCGACCAGTTCCGCCTGCCGGAGTCGATCCATGCTTCAGCCGATTCGATTCACACAGTTGATGCTGTGTTTTTCTCTTGCCGTCCCGTTCATTTCCGCAGTCGAAGGCCAGCAGGTTCGCCCTGTGCCACCCGACCATGTGGAGCGTGCGAAGAAGGGGATGGCCCTGTTCAAATCGGATGTTCGCGACATCCTTCTGAAATACTGCTTTGATTGTCACGGGGGCAAGTCCGTCAAAGGCGATTTCAACCTGGCCACTCAGGAAAAGCTGGCGGAGAGCGGCTTCGCGGGTGAGACCGCGGAGGACAGTCAGCTGATTGCCGTTGTCGCTCACACCGCTGAGCCTCATATGCCATTCAAACTGCCGAAGCTTGCCGAAACGGACATTGAAAAGCTGCGAACATGGATCAATCTTGGGGCTCCCTACGACAAGCCGCTGGGCGATGTTGTGGAGAAGCCAAAGACGGAGATGCAGGTTACGGATGAAGACCGAAAATTCTGGTCGTTTCAAAAGCTGGCACAGGTGTCTGTCCCTGATGTTGCGGATAAGGCCTGGGTGCGAAATCCGATTGACCAGTTCATCCGTGCGAAGCAGGACGCGGCAAACCTTAAGCCGAACGCGGTCGCAGATCGGCGAATCCTGATTCGACGCGCGTATATGGACCTGCTCGGACTTCCGCCGACGCCGGAAGAAGTGGACGCCTTTGTTGCCGACACCGATCCGATGGCCTGGGAAAAACTGATCGATCGTCTGCTGGCGTCACCGCATTATGGAGAACGCTGGGCTCGGCACTGGATCGACGTAGCTCGGTTTGCGGAATCGCACGGGTATGAACAGGACTATGATCGGCCAACCGCATTCCACTACCGCGACTTTCTGATTCGGGCTCTGAACAGCGATTTGCCGTATGACAAGTTCGTTCAGTGGCAGCTCGCTGGTGATGAACTGGCACCGGACAACCCGATGGCCATGATGGCCACCGGATTTCTTGGCGCGGGTGCCTTCCCGACTCAGCTGACTGAAGCGGAATTCGAATCAGCCCGCTACGACGAGCTGGATGATATGGTGATGACAACGGGCGTTGCGTTCCTTGGTCTCTCCGTGGGATGTGCGCGGTGTCATGACCACAAGTATGATCCGATTCCATCAAAGGACTATTACTCACTAGCAGCAACCTTTGCGACGGCAATTCGGACCGAAGTGGAACTGGATCTTGATCCGACGGAAAACCAGCGTCGCAAAGAAGAGTATGAGCGGGAGCTTTCGCTTCGAAAGCAGGACGCTGCAAAAGACTATGCCGAAGCGTTGCCGGATCGGTTTCACAAATGGCTCAAAGACAACCCGTCTTCTGAGAACATCGGTGTCTGGGAAACGCTTCACGTTACTTCTGTGACATCGAGTGCGAAGTCGGAATGGTCCGTTCAGCCGGATGGTTCGGTTCTGGGGACTGGCAAAGCACCTGCGAAGGAAGTCGTCACTGTGACCGGTGAAGCGGGTCGGCGGAATATCACTTCGCTCCGACTGGAGGCACTGACTCATGACTCTATGCCGCAGAAGGGGCCGGGCCGAGCAGGCAACGGAAACTTTGCGCTGGGAAATATTCGACTGGAAGTGATTGAAGAAGGGTCAGCCGCAGCGTCAAAGGACCTGCGGCTCGTGGATGCTCGAGCGACGCACCAGCAGAATGAAGGAACTCTGTCGGTGAAGTCGTCAATTGACGACGATCCTGTCAGCGGCTGGGCAGTCGACGCCGGTGGCATTGGCAAAGACCAGGCTGCTGTGTTTGATCTTGAGACCCCTTACACCACGACCGAACGAGTCCGCTTCCGAATCACACTGGCGTTCAACCATCCGAATCCACAGCACATCATGGGACACTTCCGGCTGTCCGTGTCTGACCGCCAGAAGCCGGCACCGGAAGTAGGAGTTGACGGGCCCGACGGCAAAGTGACTCGAGCCCTGGCCAGCGTTCGCGATGGTGCCGGGGAAGATTCGGATGCCTGGAAAACCAGCCTCGCCTGGTTCGCGTCTCTGGATGACACTCAAAAGCAATTGCAGCAAGCCGTTCGTGAGCTGGAGAGCAAAGGACCGCCGCTCCAGAAAGCGAAGGCTCTGATCACCAGCGAAGGGCTGCCCCATCTGAGTCATCATGCGGATGATCGTGGTTTCCCCCATTTTTATCCTGAGGTCTATCTTCTGAAACGCGGTGATGTGCATCAGAAGCAGAATGTCGTTTCGGCGGGATTTCTCCAGGCGCTGTCGCCAGCCGGAAAGTCGGTCACGGACTGGTCCGTGGCTCCACCGGAAGGCTGGACTCGCACCAGTTTTCGACGAGCAACGCTGGCGCGATGGATGACGGATGTTGATGGTGGTGCCGGAAGTCTTGCAGCTCGCGTCATGGTAAACCGTCTCTGGCAGCATCACTTTGGACGAGGCATTGTGGCCTCACCGAACGACTTTGGAATTTCCGGCGAACGCCCTTCGCATCCGGAACTGCTGGAATGGCTGGCGAGCGATCTCGTGCAGAACGGATGGACTCTGAAACGAATGCATCGGCTGATCATGACCAGCCAGACCTATATGCAGTCCGGAGCTCATGATGAATCCAGAGCCTCCATTGACCGGGAAAACGTTTTGTTGTGGCGTCGCACGCCCAAGCGTCTGGAGGGAGAAGCAATTCGTGACTCGCTGCTTTCTGTTTCCGGCAAACTGGACACGACTCAGTTTGGTCCGGGCACTCTGGACCAGAACATGACGCGTCGAAGTGTTTACTTCTTTATCAAGCGAAGTCAGCTGATCCCCATGATGATGCTGTTCGACTGGCCGGAACACCTGGTCAGCATCGGTCAGCGTCCGGTGACGACAATCGCCCCGCAGGCTCTGATGTTCATGAACAGCCCGCAGGGACGCGACTATGCGACATCATTCGCCGGGCGATTGAATGCCAGTGACGTCGGTGCCTCCATCGAGCAGGCCTGGCGATACGCATTCGGACGGAAGCCTTCTGATCTGGAAGTCGCCGCGGCCCGAGAATTTCTTGTCCGCCAGACCGCCGCCCACACCGGCGCCGATAACCCAGCCCGCCAGGCTCTGATTGATCTCTGCCAGACAATCTTCAGCATGAATGAGTTTGTGTATATCGAGTAGTCAGTTCCAGTGACGGTATCCAATGAACAGAGTCAATGCGCTGCACTTCGACGGTATGCCCCGAGCTGCCAACGTGTGTTCGGGGCCACAAGTTGTGGGTCAGACCAGACGTACGCCGGTGAACTATGAAGATTTTGCGATAAGAACCCGAAAAAATCGGGCACCCAGGAACACTGGTGAATGGTACAATTGGTTTTCCGAGCATTTGGGCCCATGATCTTAGTGGTACGCAGTGCCGCTCGAAGCGGAGGAACTGAAAATGACCACTCATCAACACGAAATTTGCCTTGAAAGCGAACAGCATTTCAACGGTCGATTACCGACTCACCATTTAGGGTTTTTATTGGCCGACTTACCAGTTGCAGTCCGCGGTGCTGTCTCGATGGCATTTTGCAATCGCAGCAGGTCTCCGGGTAAACAACCGGAATGGCTGAAACGAGCAAGTGACGTTCGCTTCACTGGTTACACTGGAAATGGTGTGACACACTTGCAAATGGAATTGCCATCACTGGACGTTGCCGCGAGCGAAGTATATCGGCAAGCGTGGTTGTTCGAATCGGGTCGCCCGGATGGAAAGCTGACCGGGCTGGATTTGTTGATGAAAGTTGTGGGCGACATTGATACCGGTAAGACGGACAGTGATGCATTCGACCCTCAACTTCTGCATCAAGTCGCCAGGTTCAGGCGTTTTTTCAAGGGCAGCCCGTTCACCGGATTTCGCATCCGCCGAAGTGCGGGAGACGCACTTCGAGAAGTGCAGGTGACTCGATCGACGGCCGAAAACTCGTTGCGGCTGTACGGGCGGACGCCAGGTCCACAGCGCGTAAGGATTGTTGGGCAACTTGACGGAATTGAAGCGAGTACGCAGCGATTCTTATTGTTGCTTGATTCCGGTGAACGAGTAGCAGGGGTCTACCCTAAAGAGATATCGGACAGTCTTCAGAAACTCTGGCGAAAGCGAGTGTTGGTGCTGGGGACGAGTGTTTTCCGCGCATCAGGGAACCTGCTGCGTGTGGAAGCAGAGTCGATCGAGAGCGGCAAAAATGTGGCGGCACTCTTCTCAATGCCGCCAGTCCCGAACGGAACCCGACTCGACCCCGGCCGTCTACTTAGGTCTCAAGGGCCGCGAAGTGGCATGGCTGCAATTATGGATCGATGGCCGGGGAATGAAACGGAAGCTGAAATCCAGGTCGCTCTGGAACGAATCTCATGACGCTTCGGTCAACCGACCTCATTTCATTGGACACGAATGTGCTGGTTCATTGGATTCGCCAGAACGCCGTGGGGATTCAACTGCGCGACACGTACCGGCTGCATGAACGAATCGATCGACCGATTTACTCGACAGTTGTTGAAGGCGAGATTCGGGCACTCGCGAAGGTGTGGAAATGGGGGCCAGACAAACTGAATTCGCTCGATGAAATTCTTGCCGAGTTGGTTCGCGTCGATGCCGGGCTGCCGGATGTCGTGAAGTCTTACGCTGAAATCTACGCTGCAGATCAGGCTGGTGGGCATAACACCGGTCAAAACGACATGTGGATTGCGGCAACAACAAAGGCGGCAGGCGGAGTTCTCCTAACCTGCGACACTGATTGTATTTGGATGAATCCACACCTGGTCCATGTTGAACATGTGCAGACTGTGAAATCCGCCGGCTGAGGAGCATCCTGATTCGTGGTCCTTCGACTGTATTCGAAGGGTCTCAGGAAAGGTGACGTGGTCGTCAATCTGGATGGCCAAGGTTCGTACCGAACCTGCCGTTTTGGGAAGTGTGTCGATGGCATGAAATGCTGCGCGTGAATCGAGTAGTCAGTTCCAGTGTCCGTGTGAGTTTTCTGTGGACGTCCAGACTCGTTCGTTCGGATGATTGTGGTCTCGCAGTTGATGATAAGAGATCTGGCTTTGGTAGATTCGCACCGTGTCGTGGTTGTCAGTGATGCATTTGAGTTCGATGTAATCTTTTGTCCTTGCGGCTTCCGTAAAACGATAAATCGTGGCATCGTCGCGCTTTTGGCAAACCCATGTCCGGCCTTCAACATTCGTGAAGGTCTCAGCACTCCGCGTCGTGAAGGTTCGGCCAAACTGCAGGCGGTAGAGATCGACGATGTCCTTCCTGTGACGAAACTCAAAGACGCAATTGTTTCTCAGGGAGTACTGGGTTTCTCTGCCGTTTCCGTGGCCAAATGAAATCACAAATACTGCCGGGTTCTCCTGAGCACCCATGACTGTCCAGACAATCGATTCACCAGGTCTCATGCTCGGCCCGGTCTGGCCATTCAGCGTATAGTTCATGGTCCATTCAGTTGCGTTGTAAAGAGTCACAGAGTGCGCAACGTTTCGGAGCTGTGATGTTGCCGGGGATTTGTCCTTCAGGTGTTCATAGTCATTTTCCGCATGCTTGTATTCATAGACATGCGGACCTCCGGAACTGTTTTCTGTGAATGCCCATTCGCCGCTGGCTTGTGTACTTCGCGAAAGCAACATCACCAGTCCCGCGACTGTGAACATGCGAAGCGTGACCTTCATCCGATGAAATGTGGCCATGGCAGGCTCCCGCGGAGGAATTGGCAGCAGAGTGTCACGAGCGGTATTCTGCATTCCTCTGAGGAGTTTTCAATCCGGATCGTCAATGCCAGCCCATTCCAGCGGCTGGATCAGAAGGTCTGCATGAGGCGGATCAGCGGGGCATGGACTCCGTGACGACAGGGTCCGGTCGCTGATTACCAGGCGTTCCATTGGAGTCGATCAGCGTGATGCGTCCCATGCAATCCCAGGCGGCGAGGTATCGGCCGTTGGGAGAAAACGCCAGACCGATCGTTGCAGGTGCCGTTTCGTCGATCGCCATCAGAGTTCTTCCGACCCGGGCATCCCAGAGAGAAATTCGCCCGGCATAATCATACGTTGCCACTGTCAGACCATCGGGGTGCATGGCAACAGCATCCAGACGCACTGGCAAACCCGAGCAGCGATGACGCATCTTCCATGAGTCCGTGTTCCAGGTGGCAAGAGTTCTGTCGTGGCTGACGCTGACAAGGATGTCCTGAGTCGCTGAACAGCACAGCCCACGAATGACCTCTGTGTGCGCTTCGAGTGTTCGTACTACAGCGAATGTGTTCGGATCCAGAAGTTCAATCTGCTTCGTACGCTCGTTGCCGCAGGCAATCCATTTTCCGTCCGGCGCGACCAGCACGCTCGAATAGTCACTGAGGATGCGTCCCGGTTTTTCTGCACCGCGATGCCACAGGGAAACGCAATATCGGTCCGCGTAACCGACGAGTGTCCTGCCATCCATATCGCAGGCGATTGAAATGATGGCTTTGCCCGGCGTCGCTGCAATCGATTCTCGAATGGTCCTGCCATCGGGGCTGAAGATCGCCATCCCGCCGTCCGCATCCCCGGTCAGCCATTCACCCGTCTCTTCGATTTGTCGAACACAGGTGAAGAGAGGACCGGATCCCGGACGTTCGATCAGCGTTTTCCAGATACCACTCTCCAGCGACAGGACTTCAATCCTCCGACCAGCTGTGCGGACAAGCTCGCCCATTCGAGTCCATCCGGCACAGTCTCGCGCATTAAAGACTCCGGCCGCAGGAGCGGGTTCAAAGCGGAGGATCGGTTCAACAGGAAGCGGCCAGAGGCGGCACTCACCGTGGCGATCAAAGGTCATTATGTGAGGTGCCTTGTGTGCCGCCGCAGCAACGCAGGTGACTCGATTCTCGTGCCCGGCCCACTGGCAGAATCTCTCCAGTCCCCCATTGTCATTCGAACGACGAAGCACCGTACAGGTTCCGTCATTGTTCCCCAGGAACACATATTCATCGGTGACATCCAGTCCATGAGTGCGCGACAGGCCCTGCCAGCCTGAGAGTTGCTGCGATGTCTTCAGGTCATATTCCAGAATCGTGCCAATTCCGGCAGACACAAAAACGGAACTTTCATCCGGTGAAAAACACAGATTCACAATATCGTTGCCGGAGTCGGGAGCGACGACGTTCGTGCGCCAGTCTTCTGCAAGAGTTCCCTCGCTGGAGATCCGAAGACGACAAAGTACACCATGCCCGCTCCCGGCAACCAGCCACTGCCCATCCCGAGAGACTCGCAGGGATTCGATGATGGAGAAGCCTTCAATCGCGGGCTGACGCGTAATCTGCTTCAAAGCAGGATCGTACAACGTGATCTTTGGTGAACGGCCGGCAGCCAGCAAACGGCCATCCGGAAGGAACTGCACGGAATACACATGGTTGTCCTTAACCGCTGTGAATTCCTGAATGATCTCCAGTGTCTCCGCATCCAGCAGCCAGACTTTGCCGCTGTCTCCGCCCGTTGCAATCATGCGACGGTCCGGAGAAATGGCGACACAGTTCAGTTCTGTGGACGCAATTCGTCGGTGTTGTTTTCGTTCGAATCCGGGGACAAGTTGATAGACGGTTACAAATCCTTCCGACCCGCATGTGATCAGTCGCGTGTTGTCCGCTGAACGCTCGACGTCCCAGATCGCCTGTTCAGCGGACGGCAAAACTTCCGCCTTGCGCTGTACTCGCGAATACAGATAACGCCAGGCGAACAGGTTAATGCCCTTCAGGCTGGATTGTCGTCCGATTTCATGGTCCATCAGAATTCGCAGGGCCGACAGGGGATCGCCGTTTCGACGCGCGTCGGCTGAGAGATGGATGTCCCCCGCGATCGCGAGTTGTTCGTTCTCCTTGCGGCTGTTTCGAATCTCTTCCGTTTTCAGAGCATCCATTTCCCTGGAAGCACGCAGATCCTGCAGACTTCTTTCCAGCTGATCGGAATGAAGTCCTTTCATCTCCAAAGCCTTTTGCCAGAGCCAGACGTACTGGATCCCAAGAAACAGAAGGCTTCCCAGCAGAAGACTTGTCGTGAGCGTCAGACCAGCAACCAGCGGGCGTCTTCGAACCCATTTTTCGAGACGACCGGTGACGGACAGCGGACGAGCCTTAACGGGACGTCCTTCAAGGTAGTTTCGGAGGTCGTCAGCCAGCTCCTGTGCCGTCGCATAACGACGCTCAACGCTCTTCTCCAGACACTTCTGGCAGACGTTGCTCAGCTCAAGTCCTGCACTGGAAGAAATGATATGAGGTGCGACCGGGTCTTCTTCTGAAATCTGACGGAGCGTTTCAGCGACGGAGGCCGCAGCAAACGGCGGTTGTCCCGTCAGCAGTGTGTAAAGAATGGCTCCCAGAGAATACACATCGGATGTCGCTGCTCCTGATTTGGTTCCGTTGATTGCCTCCGGAGCCATGTATCGAGGAGTGCCGACGACATCTGTCGTCCCCGAAGCAGACTGATCCTGCTCCAGAACCTTGGCGAGTCCAAAGTCTCCCAGTCTCGGAATGTACGGAAACTCCGCGCAACTGGATGATTCGTCCGGGAACAACAGCACATTGGCAGGCTTGATGTCCCGATGGAGGATTCCGTGTTCGTGGCTGTACTGCACAGCCTCAGCCAGCTGCAGCAGAATCTGAGCTGCCAGGCGCGGACCAACGGGGTTCGATCGTTCTGCCAGCCACTTCGCCAGCGTTGGTCCTCGACACTGAGCCATCGCGATGTAGGGAGTTTCGCCATCGGTACCCGCTTCATAGATGGCCACAATGCCGGGATGTTCAAGTCGCGCGGCTGCTTCCGCTTCGAGAAGAAAATGATTGCGAGCAGCCGGTTCCGGCAGGCAGTGAAGCCGTGGGACTTTGATCGCAAGCCAGCGCTTCAGAGCAGGATCCCAGCCACGGTAGACGATGGCGAATCCACCCTGACCCAGCACGGCATGAATTTCGAACCGACCAATCTTTGTCGGGTACCACGGATAGAACCGCCCATTGTTCGCCGCTCCTCCCCGAATTGTCAGAATGCCAGGGCTTCCCCCATCGACCGGACGCGTATGCAGCAGATCGGTGTTCTCAAGACCATCGCAGTCATCCTGCGAACGTACCAGCTTCAAATCGAATTCTTTGCGATCAGGGAAGTCAGGGGCAGACACGGGGCGACTTCCTTTCCTTGTACGATCCATCAGAGGGAGGGGCTCACACTGATGAATTGACGCTGGAAGCCACTGTTTTATGAATGTCTGTTTGCTCCGAAAGCCCACAATTTTTGATTCACACGGGCCGTTTTCAGTCTTTGTTCACCCATAGAATTTTTCATCCAATTTACCTGGTGCCTTGCTCTTTCCACACTATTTACCAGGGGCTTGATTGACTTAGCTGATGGTGAAGAATCTCGACTTCGGAGGGGCCGAGCTGGCATGTTCTCGGTGGTTTCAACCGTAGGGCGGCACCCTGGCGTGACATCGTGGCTGTGGGCGGGGAATTGCAAAGTGAGCCAAAGCCGGAGAGGCTTCCCGGTCATTCTCAATTTGCACTTTCCATTTTTCACTAACCATTAATCATTGAGCGATCGTCGCGCTGGCATCACCAAGCCAGCGGCTCGGCAGGAGCGTCGCGGGTTGGGTGGTCGGACAGAAAATCGGTGACAGAAAATAAAAAAGGGGACCGATGTTGTCGGTCCCCTCAGGTCGTCTGGATTCTCTGGCTGTTGCCAGCCATCAGCTCTTTGGTGCTTCGCCCGCTGGTGGTTCTGCTGGAGGAGCAGCGCCTTCGGCTGGAGGAGCGGCTGGTGCAGCGCCCGATGGTGCCGCGCCGTGTGCCGCGTTGCCCGCTGAAGGTTCTGAATCATCTGCTGGTGGTCGAGTCACCGGAGATGGAGCAGGATTGTCGGCTGGTGGTCGCATGCCACCGAAGCCGCCGCCACCGCCTGGAGGACTCATCCCGCCACCACCACCGCCTGGAGGACGAGGAGGCTGACCGGGGAAGGTTGCTGGTGGTGGAGCTGGCTTGTTCGACGGTGGATCTTCACCCTTGCCCAGAACGTAATAGCTCAGTGCCTTTGGGTTTTCTCCGCCGGATGCCACAACGTAGATCTCTGGAGGACGCTCACCAATCAGTCCTCGCAGAAGACTGAACCACTGATAGCGATACGTGACCAGCTCGCCACCGTCTTCTGCAACTTCCTTCTTTGGTCCGAAGGAGAGCATCTCTTCAACCTTCGCGAGACTCATGTCCGTGAATCCGCCTTCGGTCGAGTTCTTCTTCAATGCCTGGCCGGTCAGATAATTTCCAAGGCCAGCGCGAAGTTCGATCACGCACAGGACACCGACAACGGCAAGCAACACCAGCGAAACGATCGTCCGAGCGGGCGATACTTTGGGCCCCTTGGGGGCAGATGTGGGATTCGACACTCGATCCTCCAGCGAACAGAAAAATGAACCGGGCTGCACCCCTTTGGCAAATGGCCCAGGAAAATGTGGGATGCAGTCTGATGGCCCGTGGTCTTTCACGGTACAGCTTGCCCCGAATGAACTTCAAAATACCCGGATATGATACGAATGTCACCCAAGGCCGCTGTTCCAGGTCAACAATCAGGCAAAAACTCAGGCCGCCATCACTCAGTCGCTCGTGTCTCCGGCGCGAGAACCCTCACTACCGGGAGTCGGCTACGGTTTTTCCGCCATCATCCGATCAGTCGAGGAACACAAAGAGCACGCACAGGAACAGCACAAGGCTGCCAAGAGTGTCTGCGATTGACCACCGATCGGAACGCGTCGCCAGCCAGTCCAGAAATGCTCCCGTTGGGCAGCCAAACCGACAATAACCCATGGGCAGGAACAAGCTCGCCGTCAAACCTGCGATGGCAATCGTCAGTGCGGCGAGACCGGAAATTCGCCAGACCCACGCATCAAAAGGTTCGAGGTCAACGGCCCGCAGTTCAAGAAGGCCAAACGCGGCAAGCACAACAACCAGCAGCAAAACAACCGGCACGGCTTTCAGCCAACGAGACAACCTGCTCGGCAGTCGTATTTGCCATGGCAGTCGATTCCTGATCACCTGCTGAACGGCCCCGTGTGGGCAGATGTGAGAACAGTAAATGTTCTGACCTCGGAAGACAGGAACGGCAATCGCGGCCAGTGTCAGCATCACCTGGCCCATGGCTCGTTCCCACGGGATCCCATGCAGCGCCCAGCCTGTCAGTTGGGCCTGTGACAGAAAGTCTGCATTCATCCAGCCGAGCCAGAGGATGACGACACACTGATAGAGTCGACGAAGCCAGCGCCGTGAACGCAGATGCGTGACACCCAGCACGACGCCGCAGAGTACGATTATGCTCGTGGAGATTGCTCGGTATTCCGAGAATGCCCGAAGGACTCGCCGTCCCACGGATGATGATTCAGCGCTGTCTTCCGCTGATTTGGCTGAAGCGGAGTCTGCCCCGTTGGCTGACGATGTCGATGAGGTCACTCGCTTCGAATGATCCTGGTCCTTTCTCCTTTCATCCAGCAAAGCCTGCGCGGCGATTTGAACTGCCTGAGCAACCGACTGACTGGTCATCGTCGCGCCTGATACGCCTTCGACACGAGATGCCCCTTCCCCGGCAAGGTCCGCGATGCTCCGGCCATTCCAGAGTCGTCGAAAGCCGCGATCGTCACGGACATAGCCGACATAGGGTTCATTGTCGAAACTGACACCAATCGCGACGCCAGTGACCTGATCATTTTCATCGAATGCAACGAGCGCATCGGTTGGCCCCTGATAGCCAATTTGATTGTCGGCCGCCGGAGACAGGCGAAGGCAAAACCCCAGCTGTTTCCCTTCAGCGTTACGGACGATCCATGTCTGAGTACTTCCTGCATCAGGGTCGCACGAGATGGCGTCGGCATAGAGCCGTTTGACGTCCTGCAGTCGTGGCGGATCGGGGAAACGTAGAGATGTGATTGCCGGCGAGGCAGGGTTTTCCGAGGTCTGCGGATCGACCATGCGGCACCTGAGTCGGACTGCCTCGAGGATACTGAGGCTGGTCAGTGTCGCCCCTGTCACGCTGTCAACGTTCTTCATCTGCGACAGCTGCTCCGGAGTCTGTCCCACAAGCTGCTGAAAGAACATGCGGTCTTCGGCAACCCGACTGACATGTTCCTTCGTATCGCCACTGCTCAGAATTGCAAAGCCCAGCAGGGCACCTTGCGCATCAAAGACCATCAGGACATTCGTTGGGCCGGAGAACCCGACGAGGTGATCGCAGAAGGGTGACGTCCGAATGGCCGTTCCGGCTTCCTGACCAGTGGCATTCAGCAGTTGAACGGTGTCGGCTGGTGCGTCAGCGGAAGACGTGAGTGCTTTGCAGGAAACCGCCAGTGGATGAATCTGCTGAATCCTGGGAAGAAGGTCAGACCAGTCCGACTGTGCTTTTGTGTCCCGCTGGGTTCGCCAATGGTGCACATTCATCAGGACCAGCAGGCAGCAAAAAACGAAGACGCGGAAGACGCGAATTCGGTGTGTCTGCCGTTTGGTTGCAAAATGGCTGTTGACCATGTGAGTAGAACTGAGCAAAGTACCGGTAAGAGCATCTGCAAGATGCAGCGCTGACTGGCCGAAACTGGCCAGCCAACAGATGCGACAGTAACAGGGGCAGACGTCTTGGTCCAGAAGATCATTATTGATGCGGATCCGGGAATTGGCGATGCACTGGCGATTTTGGTGGCCATGGCCGACCCGGCTGTCGATGTACTGGCTTTGACCGGGACAGGAGGCTGTGTCTCCGGTCTCCAGGCAACTCGCAACCTGCATTACCTTGTGGGACTGGTGGATCCGCTGCGGCATCCACGGATTGGACAGTCAGACGTTGCAGACAGTCCGGCGGATTTGATTCCACCAGGAATGCCTCACCAGCAGTCTCTGAACGGACGCTTTGGACTTGGCGATTTTGAGCCTCTTGTGCCGGACCTTCACAATCGCCGCGAGAGTGCCAGACTTATCGTGGACGTGGTTCGAGAGCATCCCCAGGAAGTTCGAATCATTTCGCTGGGACCGCTGACGAACATCGCGATGGCCTTCGATCTCGATCCGGAACTCCCAGTATTGCTGAACGGCCTGATTTGCCTCGGCGGAACCCTGCATTCCTCGGGCGATGCATCTCCCACGTCGGAGTTCAATCTTTGGTGCCATCCTCAGGCTGCACGAGCGGTGGTGAAAAGTCCGGTCGGAAAGATCATTGTCCCTCTGGAAGTGAGTCAGAATCCGGCCATGACGTTTGACGACATTGATCGCCTTGCCGGCCTCATTCCGTCAACTCCGATCGGGGAATTCGTCAACAGCCTGCTTCTGTACGCGGTTCGTGCTTGTCGCCAGCAGATGCCCTGCGAAGAAGTGGCTCTCCCGGCTGCGGCCGCTTTGGCCATCGCCGCCGGGGCTGCAAAATTCGAGACTTCTCATGTTGTGGCAGATGTTG
Source organism: Planctomycetaceae bacterium (assembly GCA_046349695.1). Taxonomy (GTDB): domain Bacteria; phylum Planctomycetota; class Planctomycetia; order Planctomycetales; family Planctomycetaceae; genus SXXK01. Next base: position 117,971 of record JAXMBV010000011.1, read on the forward strand.
AAACCGCGGGAGAAATCACCAGTGGAATGCTGGTGGTCGACCGACGCCGATTTCAGCACCGACAAACGAATGCGGAAGTCGTGACTCAAATCGATGAAGCCGCTGTCATTGACTATTTCTGTCGCGGGCTGAGACGCATTGCCATTGCGACGGACGTCTGACAGCCTGTTTGAAACGGGAAGCCAGCGCTACGAGCGACCAATGATTAGTGGTTCGTGAAAAATGGAAAGTGCAAATTGGGAATGAGCAGAAAGCCTCTCCGGCCCTGGATCAATTTGCAATTTTCAATCTCCAGTAATCATTAACCATTTCCACCACCCAGAATCGCGTTTCAACCATTTTCTGTCCGACCACCCAACCCGCGACACTCCTGCCCAGCCGTTGAAGTTTTGCGCTGCTCAGGCGATATTCAACGCTTGTTCAGGTGCTAGGCCTCTCGACCGCAAAAACAACCGCCGGAATATTTCACCCAGATTGACAATTCATCCCCTCCAACCTAATCTTCCGTCCAGCAGGCCTTCCCCTAAGGTCTGGGATATTGAGGGGATTCGGGAAGTTGTGTTTAGATGGAGGTTTGGTAATGAAGAAGTTGTTTGTGGGACTGACGCTCGCTTCGGCTCTCGGTCTGGTTGTTCTGTCAAATTCCGCTGAAGCTCGCAAGTCGCGCGGCTCAAATGGCTCCTACGGTTCTGCTGAAGTTGAATCCTGTGGCAGCTATGCCTCTTGCGGTTCCACTGGCACTCCAGTCAGCTACGCATCATGCGGTTCTACCGGTGAGTCATACGCAAGCTGTGGTTCCACCGGAACCGTCGAAGCTTACGGATCTGAAGGCTCAAGCGGTGGATCTTACGGATCTCGCAAGGCACGTCGCGAAGCACGCAAGGCTGCTCGTGGCTCTTACGGTTCCTATGGTTCAACTGGTTCTACCGGTTCAACTGGCGACCTGGGCTCACACGGCTCGCATGCATCTCATGGTTCACACGCATCACACGGCTCACATGGTTCTCACGGAACCGTCACCTACAGCTCCTGCGGATCTGTTGGTCACTAGTCTCCGTTGAACAAAATGTCCTGAGCATGCTCCTGAATGCTCGGCTGTGTTTGCAGCCGGGCATTCGAGCATTTCTGGGCCGGCAAAGTGTGCGATTCCGTGCCGGTTGACGCACAGAGTTGTTGCACAGTCCGGACGTCGATCAGGATCATTGACGCTCGGACCACTGATGTTCGGGTGACACTGGGTGTCAGCTAAAAAAATCAGACAGACATGGCGGTTGGTTCCTGCATGGAGGTGCGAACTCTCGATGCAGATGCTCTATGAAACCAGTGATTATCAAACGTGCCCGCAAGGTCGGCTACTTCATTCTCAGCTGCTGGCTTGCGTTCCATGTCTTCGCCGTCTTCATCTCACCAGGCGCGATGCCGCCGGTGTCGCCGTTGCTGCTGGACGGATATCAGGTTGCGCTTCCGTACAACCGAGCATTGTTTTTGAATCACGGGTATCACTTCTTTGCTCCTGATCCCGGTGCCAGCACCTTGATCTCCTGGCAGATTTCTCGGCCGAATGACGTCCCGCTGGTGGGCCGAATCCCAAACACATCGATTCGTCCCAGACTTCTCTATCATCGGTACTTCATGCTCGCAGAGAACCTGTGGGCATTCGATGAAGAAACGCAGGACGAAATTGCAACGGCGTATGCTCGCGTTCTGGCGGCCCGCAACGGCGCGACTCAGATTCAGCTGGAGCGATTGAGCCACGAACCTTCCGGCATTCTTCGAATTCAGGCTGGCGGTCGACTCGATGACCCCGAAATGTTCTCTGCCGAATCCATCGGAGAATACGACTTCTCGGCTGAGTCACCTGAACGTTCTCAGGTTGCTCACAGTTTCTAGACCGGATTGCCTTCGAATGTTCGCATCGCTTGCCACTAACTTTGTGATTCGCCCCGTCCGGACTCGATTCAGGGCTGTGGCGGATGCATGGCATCAGTTCTGGTTTGATCCGGTGGATCCGCTGATCATCGGAGTGATCCGGTTTCTGACCGGCTGGATGCTGTTCTATAACCTTCTCGTCTGGACTCTGGATCTCGACGCGTTCTTTTCGCGCAACGGGCTGCAGCCTCTGGAAGCTGTTCGGCGAATTCATGACGACGGCGGAGTCTTCTGCTTCTGGCTCTGGATCGACGATGCCTGGCTCTGGCCGGTTCACTGGCTGTGTCTGGCGATCTCAGCGATGTTCTGCCTTGGGATCCTGAGTCGCATCACTTCGATCCTGGCGTTTCTGATCACAATCTCTTATTCCCAGCGAGTCCCGGTTGCGAACTTCGGCTTCGACCAGATTCTGGGCATGCTGTGTCTCTACCTGGCCCTTGCTCCTTCTGGTGCATCGTTTTCTCTGGACTCCGTCTGGAGGCGGTTCCGGTGCAGCCGAAAAGGCATCCCGTTTCAGATCTCTCGTTCCTCGTCAGCTCGCATGAGCATGCGGCTGATCCAGCTTCACCTGTGCGCCATCTATTTCTGGGCGGGTATTTCCAAACTGAAAGGTCCAAGCTGGTGGACAGGAGAAGCGCTGTGGCGTGTGATCGCCAATCAGGAATATCAGACTATGGACCTGACGTGGCTGGCATGGTTCCCGGCGGTCCCCTTCATCATCGCTCACGTCACAATTCTCTGGGAACTGTTCTTCGTGGCACTCATCTGGCGTCCGTCACTTCGAGGCATCATGCTTGCGATGGGTGTTCTGATGCATGTTGGAATTGGCGCATTCCTGGGGATGTGGACGTTTGGGCTGATCATGGCCTTCGCATATCTGTCATTCTCCGATCCGTCTCTCTGGCGACGCCGCATGGATCGAATCGTCTTAGCGTTGTCGTTCCGATGAACTCACTGATTCACTGGCCTGCTGTCTCTATGAAAACAACATTCATGACTCATTCGTGCTCTGCGATGATTCGCCTGAGTCTTGCCATTCTTGTGCTGTCGACCGGGTGTTCCAGGTCAGCAGAAACTCCGGAAGTCAAACTGGAACGGGCGCGTATTCTAATGCAGCGAGGGCGACCGGCCGAAGCGGTTCCCGTTCTGAACGAAGTGAGTTCGGCAGACATTGAGAATGATGAAGTCTATTACCAGCGAGGCGTCGCGCATGAACAGCTGGATCTTCTGGACAAGGCGCTGGAAGATTATTCGCTGTGCCTGAAGTACGCACCGGATCGCCACGACGCGCTCAATAACAAGGCTGTGGTCCTTGCCAAGATGGAAAAGTTCGAAGAGGCCGCCAATGAGTTTCAGAAGCTCGTTGAAGACAGCCCCGAAGACCCGCTGGCTTATCGCAATCGGGCTCTTTGCTTCGCCGATCTCAAACGGTTCGATGACGCTCTGGCTGACTACGCAAAGGCGATTGAACTGGCTCCGTCGGACCCGGCAGGCTGGTTTCAGCGAGCCAACGTATATCTGACTCAGAAGCGTTACGAAGAGGCGATTGCGGATTACACGCGAGCCATTGAGCTCGACGGACAGCTTTCGATGGCCATAATGAATCGCGGCGTTGCCTACTATCGCACCCGCAATCTGGACGCCGCAAAGAAGGATCTCGCGCGGGCTCAGGAAATGGATGAGTCCATTGTAATCCCCGACATCGATTTCTTTGATGCCGGCAAGACGGTACCGAGTGCCGACAGGGCAGCGTCATGGAACACGTTCCGCTCCGCCAGTGAATCGCTTCTGGCTGAGCAGGGGTTGCGTGACATCAAGTTTGAAAGCGAGTTCCCGAGGCTGCTGTGCGGCATTTGCAGTGCCAGCCATGCCGAAGGGACTCGACGTGTTCTGGTGTGTGGCCGAGGCTCGGACGGACTGGTTTTTGTTCCGGATGTCGAACCGTCATCCGCATCGTCAGATTCGATTCTGATTCTTCGAGTCAGCGAAGCGGGGAAGGTGGAACAGGAGAAGTTTCTCCCTGACGCCGCAAAGGAACAGATCAGTCCACTCCAGCGGTTCACGTCGTTCAAATAACCCGGTCGACGGATTACTCGTTTGCTTTACCTTCCGGCGACGTCGCACCAGGTTTCACTGCGGTAATGAAACCAATCATCATTTCCTCCCAACTCTGCTGACCCCAGGTGACTTCTTTTGTGGGATCCGGGTTGTTGGGGTTTTGCGAACTGTTGTCGAAGGTTGCTGTGCATTTCACAATCGTTCCCTTTGGCAGGCGTCTGGGTTCAGCAAACTCGTAACGCAGCTGCCAGTTGAAGTCGTAGCGAGGCACATCGAGGAGTGTTTCCGATTTACCATCCGGAAAGACGGCTTCGTAGCGAAACGCCTTGCCTCGCACATGCATGTGAGGCGTGAGGCTCAGCACATCCAGATCTTCACGCAGTCGTCGCTGAGAAGTCACCTGGTAGGCCGCATCGTTCGGCGGAATTCGAAACTCCCCATTCAGCGCTTCGAGGCCGATCACTTCATTCCTGACGGTGGCAGGATCGGCGAACTTGATCCCGATGTAACTGCGGTCCGTCTGTTCGGTGCCGTTTGGCGTGTAGTGCATTTCAAACAGGATTTTGGAACCTGCCGGCACCTTCATTGCCGAACCTTCCGGGAAGATGAGCGGTGAAGTGCCCGGGGCGTAGCCAATCAGCATTCGGCCAAGGCTGATGTCGTTATCACCGGGCATCTGGAGGAATGCAATGATGTGATGAACGACGGCCGCGTTTCCAGGGCGTGCTTCGGCGGCAACGATGTACTTGTCTTCCTTGAAGTTCAGTTCCGCCGGAATGTACTGGTACTCCACAGTTCCTGTTGCCGGAACCGCAAACGGCTTTTCGGAAACGTAGATGACCTGATCCGGCTCAGGCATTCGCCAGCCTTTGGTGAACGCTGGCAACCGCGGCACATCGGCGGGATTTCCTTCCGGACAGCCGTTCTGGATCCACTCTCGAATCAATCGCTTTTCGTCATCCGACAGTCTGGAATCATTTCGAAAATGCCCGAACTCCGGATTGGCGTTCCACGGGGGCATGCGGCCTTCATTCACAACTTCCGCAATCGTTGCTTCCCATCCCATAACGTCCTGGTAGGAAGTCAGACTGAACGGAGCAATCTCGCCGGAACGATGACATTCAGCACAACGTCGAAAGAAGATGTCAGCAACATGACCGCTCCAGGTCACATCGCCGTGAGGCGCGACTTTCGAACGTCGTCCGATGACGCATCCTGGAGCCGGCGTTGTGGCAGGCGAGGGCAATTCTCCTTTCAGGGCTGCTTCAATCGCAAGTGCCAGATCTTCCCGTGAAGGAGTCTTCTTCGCGACACTGATGGCGTACTGATCATCAATGCGTCCGCGATAGATCTGCTCCCCTTTGGCATTCAGAACGATGGCTTCGGGCGTGCGAGTTGCCTGGAGCAGGTCGGCCAGCTTCTGCTCATTGTCTACGAGCATGGGAAACTGAACGCCCGACCGATTTGCGTAGCCAGCGATCTCCGTCAGGCTGTCCTGTACGTTGGAGCAAACGCCCACAATCGAAACAGGCCTGTCCTTGAAACGCTCCGCAAGCTTCTGGAGTCGCGGGGCATAGAGCTTCGCAAGAGGACACTCGGTCCCCAGAAAAACATAAACCTGGACGTCCGACTTCTGGAATTCACGCAGTTCACGTTCCTTTCCATAACAATCGGGCAAACGAATCTCAGCAAGCGCCTTGGCAGTGTCGCCACGCAACGCGTCGTCAGCGAACGTCTGCCATGGCATCGTCAGCAAACAGGTGCCAAGGACAACTGCAGTAAGAGTTGAAAATCTGACGCTGGGCATTGATCCACCAAATTCAGTCAACGTGAGTCTCTGGTCCGGAATTGTCTGCTTCCGCAAACCTGAACGGATTATTCCCGGAAACGCTCCGCAACAGAATCCCGAGATTCCGGGATTCCTGCGTCCAGTGGCAAAGCCGAGAGCGGAAAGCGGAAAGCCGGAAAAAGGACGATCATCCGCCGACACGTGTCCTCAGAGGCCGTGCATCAGTTGCCGGACCGCGTCCGTGACAGAAGGCTGCCGCATCAGCGATTCGCCCACGAGGACGGCGCCGATGCCGGACTCACGCAGGCGCAGGATGTCGGCATGCGTACCGATCCCGCTTTCGCTGACCAGCAGGATTTCTTCCGGGACCTGCCGGCGCACGGTGAAGGTATGGTCCATTGACGTGACGAAGGTCCGGAGGTCGCGATTGTTGACGCCCAGCAGCTGAGTCCCCGTCTTCATGACTCGTGGCACATTCTCCAGATCATAAAGCTCGATCAGGACATCCATGCCAAGCTCACGTGCATAGTTGTAGAGATCATTCAGTTGAACATCATCCAGACATTCGGCAATCAGCAGGATGCAGTCGGCTCCGGCAACGCGAGCTTCCAGTACCTGATAGCGATCAATGATGAACTCCTTCCGCATCACGGGAATGTCAACGACCTGCCGAATCGATCGCAGATAATCCAGATGCCCCTGGAAAAACTTTTCATCTGTCAGGATGCTCAGGCACGAAGCACCAGCACGCTGATAGTCTGTCGCAATCGCAACGGGATCAAAGTCAGGACGAATCAGACCTGCGGACGGTGATGCCTTCTTGACTTCCGCGATGAGCGCTGGCGGAGTTCCTGCTTTCAGCGCCTTCAGGAAGCCTCGAACCGGAGGTGCCGTCGGAAGCTGAGCCTCCAGTGTCGCGAAAGAAACGCGGGACTTAGCGGCGGCAATATCCAATCTCTTTTGGTCGATGATCTTGTCGAGTATTGTCGCCAACGCTTTGACTCCCATGGGGCCGGAACGATGTCTGGCTGCCAGCTGTCTCATGATCGAAATGTGAGATGTCTCTTTTCTGCGGCGGGCATTCTAAGGAAAGATGGCAGCGGAATGCTGAATTTCCTGGCATCATTCTCAGCGACGGAACTTACACCGGTGCAGTTACCTCGCTGGTTCGTTACGATCTGTGGATTCAAACACGATGGTCGCATGGACTCTGCACCACTGAACCAAACGCGATCTTGCCGAAACAGACGGGTTTCAGCCAAATGAACATACTGGGAATTCACACACTTCTGCAGATTCCTGCTCAAGCGCCGGCACAGAATGCCCCGGTGGCTGATGAAATGACGGGTGGCCAGGTGCTTGCCGGTCTGGTGGTGCTGCTGACGATGGTGGCCAGCCTCATCGTGCTCAGCATCTGGCTGACTCGATTTTTCAGCACGGGGAACGCACTTCCGGCCGCCAATCGAGGAGTGCTGCGAGTTCCCCCGGTGCTGACCTTCCTCATTGCCGGACTGTCCGGGTTCTTTGCACTGATGATGTTTCTCTCAGAACTCAATGTGCCGCCAGTTGCTGCAACAGCACCGAATCCTGCGGCACCGGCAACTCCGGCCGCCCCAGTTCCTCCGGATTCCGTACCAACGGCAGGCTCAGAGATTCAGAATGCTCCGCCGGTCACCACGGATCCGGATTCTCCCGACGCGCCGTTAGCGCCCGTTGCCGATTCGAAGGATCGAATTCCCAATGTCGAAGAGCGGCTGGCTGACCCAACGGGTGAAAATGCTGAGGCGGTCAGGAAGGCCAAAGAACAGGCCGAGGCGCTTCAGCAAATGCGCGACTCCGTCGTGACCACGCTGATGCTGGATCTCATTCTGCTGGTCGTGCTTGGCGCTGTGATCCTGTATGTCGGGCAGCATGGACGAGTCCGGCTGGAAACAGCAGGAACGGTTTCGGCAGCGGATGAGGCACAGATGTTCTCCACACCAATGCGATGGAATGATCTGGATGATCCATCGACTGGATTTGGCCAGACATCCCAGCAAATTCTTTACAGCCAGAACCTGACAGGCGTTACCCCAGCGACGGACGATGCGCCGAGCGAGCCGTTTTCCTTTGGGCGGGAGCTGTGGTTTGCGGCGGAAGTGTTCCTGGCGGTCTATCTTCCAACGGCACTCCTGCGCATCTTTATCCTCAAACTCATCGAAAGAATGACCGGCGAGATGCCGGAGCAGCATCCATTTCTTGAGATGCTGGATGAAGGCGTTGGTCCGGGAATCATGGGGCTGATTTTCATCATCGCTGTGGTGTTTGCTCCGATCGTTGAAGAGCTTCAGTTTCGTGTGGTCATCCTTGGCGGAATTGCTCAGCATGGGATGTCAAAACTTGGGCTGATCGCGTCATCGATTCTGTTTGCCTTTGCTCACGGTTATCCGGACTGTTTCGCGCTGCTGCCGCTGGCGTTTGTTCTTGGCTACACATATCTGAGAAGACGAAGTTACATCACCGTGATGATGGTTCATTTCCTCTTCAACCTGTTCAATATGGGTCTGGCGTTGCTGGCGCTGTTGTAATTCTCAGGAAGGAGCGACTGATGAAGGAACGAGTCGAAAATCTGCTGAAACAGCTGGGAGTGAATCACCCGGAGGCACTGTGGATCAGTGAAGAATCCCGGCGCTGTCAGGGAAGTTCGCTGGCCGTGACGACTCCGATTGATGGCAGCACGATCGCCACGCTGACATCTGCCACCGGGGAAGATCTGGACCGCGCGATTGCGGCAGCCAGCGATGCGTTTCGACACTGGCGCTCGGTGCCGGCTCCGCTGCGAGGCGAGCTGGTGCGTCGATTTGGAGAAGTCCTGAGAAGCCATCAGCTGGCTCTTGCCGAACTCGTGACAATCGAATGCGGCAAGATTCGGGCAGAAGCAATCGGCGAAGTTCAGGAGATGATTGACATCTGTGACTTCGCCACAGGACTCAGCCGCCAGCTTTACGGACTGACCATCGCGACAGAACGACCGAACCATCGCATGATGGAACAGTGGCACCCGCTGGGCCCGGTGGGCATCATCTCGGCATTCAATTTTCCCGTGGCAGTCTGGGCATGGAACGCAGCCATCGCGCTGGTCTGCGGAAACTCACTGGTCTGGAAGCCGTCTGAGAAAACGCCTTTGACCGCGATGGCCTGTCATCATCTTCTGATGCAGGCTGCAGCCGGAATGAAAGATGTGCCGTCCGGCCTCAGCACGGTCGTTGTCGGGGATCGTCGCACAGGAGAACTGATGGCGACCGATCGGCGCCTGCCGCTTATCTCCGCGACCGGAAGTGTTCCGATGGGTTTGTCTGTTGCGAAGTCCGTAGCAGGAAGACTCGGACGATCGCTGCTGGAACTGGGTGGCAACAACGCCTGCATCGTCACTCCGTCGGCATCACTGGACCTGGCGACTCGCGCGATTGTCTTTTCGGCTGCCGGCACCTGCGGTCAGCGGTGCACAACGCTGAGACGTCTGATTGTGCATCAGTCGATTGCTGACGAACTCATGTCACGGCTGAAGATTGCCTATGCGTCCCTGCCGATCGGCAACCCGCTGGACGACGGAACTCTGATCGGCCCGCTCATCGATAACGCCGCACTGGAAAAAATGCAGGCAGCGATTGGCGAAGCGAGGCACAGCGGCGGGCAGGTGTTTGGCGGAGAAAAACTTACCGAGCGAGTACCGTCTGGCGGCAGTTATGTTCGCCCTGCCATTATTGAACTCGATCGCCACGCGGACATCATGTACCACGAAACATTTGCTCCGATCCTGTACGTCGTTCGCTACACGACGCTGGATCAGGCGATTGAATGGCAGAACTGCGTCCCTCAGGGACTTGCCTCTTCCATCTTCACCAACGATGTGCGCGAAGCGGAGATCTTCCTGTCAGCACGCGGCAGTGACTGCGGCATTGCGAATGTCAACATCGGACCGAGTGGCGCTGAAATCGGCGGAGCGTTCGGTGGCGAAAAAGACACGGGCGGAGGACGCGAATCCGGGTCTGACAGCTGGAAGGCCTACATGCGCCGAGCCACAAACACGATCAACTACGGATCGACTCTGCCGCTGGCACAGGGCATTCAGTTTGGCTGACAGACTCAGAAGTCTGCGGAAAAAAAGCGAGGGAGACGGCCAGCACGACGAGCGATCAATGATTAGTGATTAGTGATTAGTGAAAAATGGAAAATGCAAATTGGGAATGAGCAAAAAGCCTCGCCCGCTTTGGATCACTTTGCAATTTTCAATCTTCAATAATCATTAACCATTTCCCCCACTCACAATCACGCCGCGACTATTTTCTGTCACCCATTTTCTGTCCGACCACTGCATTACTCAGCCGATCGAGCAGCGATGGCTCTGGCAACGGACTCCAGCATCACTTCCATCGCGAATGGTTTGCGAAGGTAGTCGACCACACCAAGCATCTCCGCGTACGCTTTGTGTCGACTTCCCTCATTCGCTGTCATCATGATCACCGGCGGCGCGTCGGGAATCTCTGCGAGGAATTCCAGAACGGGGAATCCACCCATGCGAGGCATCATCATGTCGGTCAGAACAAGATCCGGCCGCTGCTGCTGGATGATACGACGACCGTCCTGACCGTTGTTGGCTGTCAGCACGCGATAACCCGCTCCACTCAGAACACTCTGAATGGTCGCCGAGATATCCCGATCGTCTTCAATTACCAGAATCGTTTTCTGTTCAGTCATGATCTGTTACTTCGATTCGCCGGTGGCGGCCACAGAGTTTTCGCGGGGAACGGCAATGAAGGAACTGACGCTGCTTCCATCGTCCATGTTCCAGACACGCACTTCACCGTCATAGCTGCCGGATGCGATCTGCTTTCGGCTCAGGCACGCGGAGACTGTATAAACCCAGTCCCGATGTCCAGAGAATTTTCGGACAAGGCCAGCGTCTGCTGACTTATGCTGGTAAACGTTCCCATCTCCGCTGGCAGAAAGGACCTGGTTCTCAGGAAGAATCTGGATTCGGAACACGTCACCTCCAAAGCCGCCGATGCTGCGAAGTTCTTTTGCATCCGCTGACTGCCAGACTCGGATCCTCTTATCACCACCGCCACTGGTCACGGTCGCACTGTCGGACAGGAAGGCCGCGGAATAAACAGGTTCGCCATGTCCCGGGAATGTGATCACGGGGTTGCCATTCGTCGCATCAAAGACCTTACACGTTTTGTCCTTGCTGGCGCTGACAAGTCGCTGACCATTTGGTGACCAGTTGATATCCATGACCCAGTCCGCATGGTCTTCGATCTTTACCACAGGTTCCCCGGTCGCGAGGTTCACGACGGAGATGGATCGATCGGCACCTGCGGATGCCACCTTGCTGCCGTCCGGGCTGATGGCAACCGCGAAAATGGCATCACGGGATCGAACGAGCGTTCGAATCAGACTGCCATCAGCAACAGAAAACTGCTTCAGTTCTCCGAGCTGTCCGGGCGTGCCGGCGGCCACAACGATGGAGCTTCCGTCTGCAGTAAACTCCACGTCATAGACTCGTTCTGACACGTTGGTAATTCTCTGAGCCAAAGCACCGTCCGCGACGTTCCAGAGCAGCACTTCGTGGTAGCCGGAAGAGACCAGGCGGCTTCCATCCGGGCTGAAGGCAATCGCCGTCACAGGAATGGGGACTCGATATTCCTTGGGAGGCTGTGGCTGAGCCAGTTCGGGCATCACATCAAACAGATCTGACGTTGAGCTGATTCCCGCGTCGAGCGGCGCTCCCACATCAATCCAGCGTCGAACAACATCGACCTGCTCAGCCGTGAGCGGATCGGCATCCTTTGGCATGGATCCATCCTGAATCATCGTCAGCAGCAGCGACTCACCGCTCTTGCTGGCATGGAAGGCCGGACCGGCTTCGCCACCTTTGCTCAGTGCGGCAAATGAATCCAGGTTCAGTCGACCGCCAGGGCTGCGAGTATTGTGGCAGGCCACACAGCGCTGAGCCAGAATGGGGGCCACATGGCGTGAGAACGAAACAAAACGGCCAAGCGGTTCCAGAGCCGCCTCGGCTTCGCGGCGAACCACGAGCGTCTCGGCAGACACGATCTGCAGTTCTGCTTCAATCTTTTGCAGCGAAGGTTCAAGCCCGGTCAGCTGAGCATTCAGAGTCTTCTGCCACATCTCGCTGTCGGTCTTCACCGTCTTCAGGCTGGTTTCCTTTGCCACGTTTGACGCCAGAGCTTCTGAAGCGGCTTTGTAGGCGGCTCGCGCCGGATCAGCCGCCGCATTCGCAGCCTGATGTTCGGCCGTCTTCTTTTCAAACTCGGCTTTGGCAACAGCCAGTTTTTTGTTTTGTTCATCACGGCGAGTCACCAGGGTTGCCAGAACCGCATCTGTATTTGTCTTCACGGGAGCAAAATCTGCGAGGGCCTTTTCCAGGCTCTGTATTGCTGCTGCCGAATCCACTCCGGTGAGCTTTGCGGCATCTCGAAGTGTTGTCAGAGATTTTTCGAGTGAACCGATCGATCGTCCGATTCGTTCCAGGGATTCCTTCGCTTCAACGATCCTCGCCTCGTCCTGCGCGAGAGCGGTGGTCGTCGTTTCCATTTCTGTCTTCGCTGTATTCAGCTGATTCAGTACCGTGGCCACCGTGGCTTCAGCAGCGTCAGCCGCAGCCCTGGTTTCGTTGGACTTCTTTTCCAGCTCCGGACGCTGAGCTGTCAGAGCAGCGATCTGCTGATCAGCGTCTGTCCCTTTGCTGCGCCATTCCACGGCGGACTTTCGAAGTCCGGCAAGTTCGGTCTGAATCTTCTGACGAACATCCTGCATCGCGGTCAGTCGTCCCGAAGCTTCTGCAGCACGAGTGACCAGTGCGTCTGCCGCTTCGTGGATCGGAAGGGATTTCTGGAGTTCGGCCAGGGCGGCGTTCAGGGCGGCCGCATCAGCTTCCATCTTCTGGGCAGCCGCCACTTCTTCAGCAGCACGCTTCTGAGCAGTCTCGAGCTGTTTCTGAAGCTCCTGAACTCGCTGCATCGCGACTTCTGCAGCGCCTTTTCGCAGAGTCAGCTCTTTGTCGGCGTTCTGCTTTTCCTGTTCCTTCTGCTGAATCTTCTGACGAATTGCGTCAGCATTCTGGAACGGAGGATCAGCCCACGCCGTGGCTCGAAAGCCAGACACAATGACCGTGGCGAAAGTAAAGCTCAGGACAACGGTCGAAACCGTAGTCCGGTTATGGCAGGGACGAGGCATGGTGAGTCCTCAGCGAACAGGCGGGAAAGATGCGACGCGACAATGAGTCAGCGCACGCATTTCTGCACAGGATTCAACCTCCTTTCGGCGATGTCAAGCTTCCCGCAACCCTCAAAGTCTGCCATTTGGCAAAACCGGAATCTCATTCGGACTGACCAGTTCTCCCAGAGCGCGCAAAAAGAAAGCTCGGCATGTTCCTCACAAGCCGAGCTTTCTGAGTGTTCAGTTGGGTCAGATGCCGTACTGCTGTAGCACAGACCTGAACCTGCATTGTGTTGGTGCGTTCAGCCGCCGGTGTTCACCAGGGAGACCTGATTGTAGCGACGCCAATTTCCACCAGCCATGAGCTGTGGGACGCAGGTGTTAGCCCTTGCGATGTCGGATTCTTGATCGCATTCTTCGTTTCTTGCGACCGATTTTGCGCCGACCCTTACCCGTCTTCTTCGTGCCCATGAGCCAGTTATCTCCCCAAGGAAAGCCTGAAATTCACATTTGAGGGGGCGAAGGATAGCAATCCTGTTCCATCGGATCAAATCACGATTTCACAGGATTTCCAATCCGCGGTAAGTCGCCCCCGAATAGCCTCCAATCGGGTATTCCGCCGCCCGGAATGAGCAGCAAATCTTCTCAGTCGTGTGAAAAACCAGGAAATTCACCAAATTGTGCCCCGACACTCCGTGGCGGGAAATCTCGCGTCGGAGACAAGCCCCAATGAGGATGGGCGGAGTTCACGCGTCCTTCCTTCCGAAAACCGAACACCGAAAACCGAAAACCAACAACCGTGCCCCGTCACTCCGTGGTAGAACTCCTCGCGTCGGAGACACGAGCCATTTTCATTACTGCAGTTGCTGCACTGTGTGATTGCCATGAAGCGGGCCGACGTTCGCCTTCGCAGCGGTCATCCTTGACTGCGTCGATGATCGCGCCAAAGCATTCTATCAGAGGTGGGACTTCGCCGAGTTGTCAGGAAACCCGTACCGTCTCTTTCTGAGTTCCCAAACACTGGCCGAGATAATGAAGCAATCCACCAGGTAGTTCCACTTCTGTACGCTGCCACAAAACAGCAAGTCATGGAGTTTACCCCACTCGGGTGAGGTACATTCTGTGCTGCGGAATTGAGTCGAGGCAAAGTTTTCACCGGCGATTCCATTGAGAGCTCGCTGCGCGTCGTAAGCTCGAAGGAGTTTGTGTGTGCATCCACTGATTGAACAGGCGAAGGAAGAAATACGCGAGTGGGCATCCGACGATCCTCGCGAACTTGCCGCTGCGGTCAGCAAACTCTGTCGAAGGATCGTTGCGACGGGAAGCACGCCCGTGAATGATCAAGCCTGGCACCGATTGCTTCATTTACTGGAAATCGGATGCGGACCGTCACTTGCTGAATCCATCGCCAGCTGGGATCGACATTGTCGCCTTGGCAAATTCGATCTCTCAAGTCATGAATCGTATGTCAAACTTGGAATCGTCACCTGGTGCGTCAAGAAACTTCTCAAACAACTTGGACTGCTGACCGGCAGTGTTGATACACCCATGCCGCTGGATGCCTGGAAGGAAAGCTTGATCGATTGTCTGGATCGTTACATCATTGCCGGCAGGCGCTGAACAGCGAATGCAGACAGACTCGGAGGACTTCTTCTTTGCATCGCCTCCGGTGGCTTACGCACACCGGCATGGGTTGTGGCGGCCCACTGGGCCTGAGTCGCAGACAAGGGCACTCTCTGTCGTCGCTTCGCGGTTTCGCGACCGTTTGTGGATTACCCGAGGCTATTTGCTGGCGTGGATTACACCGTCATCGTTCACCCGAACAAGACGCACTCGAACGATTTGTTCCGCCCATTCTGGGCTTGGTGATCCTATGAGATACTGAACCCAGGGCGATGCCCTGGGCTGATCTGTTGCTGGCCCTTTGGGCCGATATGCAGCCGGTGCAACGCCGCCTGAAGACGCACGCGGCATTGTGGGGTTGCCCGAAGTGGTTTCACGGCTGGACTATTCCAGCGTATGAACCAGCAGGCCGCTGCGGAGTTTTGGTTCAAACCAGGTGCTCTTTGGAGGCATGATTTCGCCCGCGTCGGAGACGGCCATCAGCTGATCCAGTGTCGTGGGATACATGGAGATTGCGACTTCCCAGTCAACCGAGATGCAGAGACGTTCCAGTTCCGCAGTTCCTCGAATGCCGCCGACGAAATCGATGCGTGAGTCTGTTCGGACATCTTCGATACCGAAGATGGGCTGAAGAACCTGGTGTTCCAGAATCGACACGTCCAGCGAACGAATGGGATCATTGGCAAACAGCGGATCCGGCGCAATGGTCAGCTTCCACCAGCGACGGTCAATGAAGAAGCAGAAAGAACCTGGTGCTTCCGGAACCGGATTGTCGGTCTGTTCAAGCTCGCCAAGCTGATCCAGCTTCTCCAGCAGTTCCGATACCGTAAGACCATTCAGGTCTTTCAGGATACGGTTGTAAGCCAGAATTCGCAGCTGGCTGGATGGGAAGAGCACTGAAAGGAACCAGTTGCACTCTTCCGTACCATTGCCTCCGCCCGGCAGTCGCCTTCGCAGTTCATTTCCCGCGCGCCATGCACTGGCAGCGCGATGGTGACCGTCCGCGATATAAAACACGGGAACCGCGGAGAGAGCCTGCACGAGCTTCTGTGAGTTCGGGATCCGCCACACTGTGTGCTGCACTCCATCAACAGCGACGAAATCATACAGCGGTGCTGTCTCCACAACTCGGGCAACTTCGAAGTTGATTTCTTCAACGCCTCGGTAAGTCAGAAACACAGGGCCGGCGTTGGCATTCAACGCAAGGACGTGGCGAGTACGGTCGTCTTCCTTGCTCTTGCGAGTCTTCTCGTGCTTCAGGATCAAATTGTTTTCGTAGTCGTCAATATGCACACAGCAGACGATGCCCACCTGAGCTCGTCCATTCATGATCTGTCGATAAGCGAACAGGCAGTCTTCTGTGTCACGAAACAGGACGCCATCCTGAATGAGCTTCTGAAAGTTGGCGGAAGCTTTCTCGTAGATATCAGGATCGTAGGGGTTCTTTTCCGGCGGGAAATCAATGTCCGGTCGCACGACATGCAGGAAACTCAGCGGGTTTCCTTCCGCCAGAGCCGCAGCTTCATCTCGATTCACGACATCGTAGGGAACTGATGCCACTTTTGACGCGAGTTCCGGGCGGGGGCGAAGAGCTTGAAACGGCTTAATTCGAGGCATGTCCAGTTATCCGGCTGATGATCGACGCTCCAGGTCTGTTCAAAAGGCTCGAACAACCGCGGGAGCAAATACAAAGGCGGCGGAAGTCTAGTGAACCAGCCCGTCAACGATAAGCGTCCACGCCGGACCTCTCAGACGTGACGATGGCAGCAATCGGGGAACGCTGAGAAGGATTTTTAAAGCGAATTTTAGGGGTAATGTCGTGGAACTCGCCGGAGTTCCCGTGAACGAGGCGGGCGGGATCGCTGCGGGGAAGGATCTCTGGCGAGATCCACTACGGTGGGTGGGGTGAAGGATCTCTGGCGAGATCCACTACGAAGGGTGGGGGAAGGATCTCTGGTGAGATCCACTACAAGGGTGGGGGTTCTGGCAGGCACAGGAACGGGCTTCAGATTTTCAAAACATGCTTCCCGAGTCACCGTTCCGGAGGGTAAACTTGCCAGTCCAACCTCGCTCAGATCCTTCCCTCCTTCCCCTGAGCATTGTGAGTTCGTCTATGCCCACCCTTTACTCACTGTTGCCGCACCACCGTGGCTCGCTGATGCGAATGACGATCGCGATTACCGTTGTTGTCGTGACGGCATTGCCTGTTCTTGCGGAAGATGTGGTCTTCGAAAACAGCGTTCGGCCCATCCTGAAAGCTCACTGCTGGCATTGTCATGGTGAAGACGCTGATCTGAAGGGAAAGCTGGATGCTCGCCTTGTCCGCCTGCTGACAAAGGGCGGAGAATCGGGGCCAGCGGTTGTGGCGGGTGACCACGCCAGTAGTTTGCTCTATCAGCGCATTGCGTCAGGAGAGATGCCGCCTGGAGAAAAGAAAGTCTCGGCCGACGAACTTCAGGTGATTGCGCGGTGGATTGATGCAGGTGCAAAAACGGCACGACCGGAACCCGAACAGGCACCGGAAGCGGGCAGTCTTTTCAGTGCGGAAGATCATGCTCACTGGGCCTTTCAGCCAATCACTCGGCCGCCGGTTCCGACCGTCACGCCGGCGGATCAGGTGAAAACTCCGGTCGATGCGTTTCTGCTCAGCCGGCTTCAGAGCCAGCAGCTTGCGTTCAGTCCTGAAGCGGATCGTGAGACGCTTCTTCGTCGAGCCTGGATTGATCTGGTCGGGCTGCCTCCCACTCCTGAAGCGATCGATCGATTCCTGGCGGATCAGTCTCCGGACGCGTGGAACAAAGTGGTCGAAGAGCTGCTCGCATCGCCCGCGTATGGCGAACGATGGGCGCGACACTGGCTGGATGTCGCTGGCTATGCGGACAGTGAAGGGTACACAGAAAAGGATGCGGAGCGAGCATGGGCATGGAAGTACCGCGATTATGTCATCCGGTCGCTGAATGCCGATAAGCCCTTCGATCAGTTTCTTCGCGAACAGCTTGCCGGCGATGAGATGCTGACGCCACCGTATGAAAACCTGTCTGCAGAACAGGCAGACTGTCTCACGGCCACAGGCTTTCTGCGAATGGCTCCCGACGGAACAGCAGACGGAAGTGTCGACCAGAAAGTGGCTCGAAATGATGTGATCGCGGAGACGCTCAAAACAGTTTCCACTTCGCTGCTTGGACTTTCCGTCGGATGTGCTCAGTGCCACGAGCATCGCTATGACCCGATCACGCAGTCTGATTATTACCGTCTTCGTGCACTCTTTGAGCCTGCCTATGACACGGACAGTTGGCGCAATCCGAACGGTCGCCTGATTTCCATGTGGTCCGCTGAAACTCGTGCGGCGGCCACCGCTGTCGATGCGGAGCTTGCCGATGTTTCAAAGCGACGGACGGAAGAACTGGACAAGATCGTCGCTGAGACGTTCGAACGGGAGCTGCAGAAGTTGCCGGCCGACCAGCAGCCTTTGGCCCGAGCAGCCCGGGAAACCGCTGCGGACAAACGAACTCCTGAGCAGCAGCAGCTCATCAAGGAGTTTCCATTTCTGAATGTGGATCGAGGCTCGGTCTACCTGTATCTGCCGGATCGCCTGACGGGCTTCAACAAGAAATGGGATGATCTGACGGAAGAGACGAAGAAGAAGCGACCGGCTGACGACTACGTCATGTGCCTCACGGAAGTGCCTGGCAGGATTCCGAAGACCCATTTGTTTGCTCGAGGTGATCACCTGCAGCCGCGTCAGGAGATTCTGCCCGGGGATCTGACGATTCTGGCGACGGATGGATTTCAGATTGCCGCGGATGATGAAACGCTGCCGACGTCGGGTCGAAGACTGTCATGGGCGAAACGACTGACGAACGGTCAGCATCCGCTGCTGGCACGAGTCCTGGTCAATCGCTTCTGGATGCATCACTTTGGACAGGGCATCGTGACAACACCGGCAGACTTCGGGCTCAAGGGCGATCGTCCTTCTCATCCGGAACTGCTGGACTGGCTGGCCTCTGAATTCATGGACAAAGGATGGTCGCTCAAGCATCTGCATCGGCTGATTCTGAATTCCGCAGCATGGCGACAGTCTTCTGTGCGTCGTCCGGAACATGATGCGATCGACCCCGATAACCGACTGCTGGCTCGAATGAACGTCCGACGTCTTGAAGCGGAAGCGGTTCGCGATTCAATCCTCAGCATCAGCGGTCAGCTGAATACAAAACCGTACGGAAAACCCGCGCCGGTCAGTCCTGACGACGTCGGACAGATTGTGATCGCAATTGATACTCGCGATTCGGCGGGACGGCCTACCGGGAAAGTGGAAGCGCTGAATGGGGAGGATCTTCGACGCAGCATCTATGTGCAGGTCAGGCGATCGATGCCGCTCGGAGTGCTCGAGCCCTTCGATCTTCCTCGCATGACACCAAACTGTGAACGTCGAGTCGCTTCGACGACGGCCTCGCAGTCACTGCTGATGATGAACAATCCGTTTGTCGTGCAGCACGGTGATGCGCTGTCGGCCAGGATTCGCGCTGCCTCATCGGAACTGCGGCAACAACAGGCTCTTGCGTGGCGACTGGTGTTTGGGCATCAGGCGGCAGAGTCTGACCTGAATGCCGCTGCTGAGTTTGTGGCGGCCGGCGTTGCTGCCATCGGAGCCGATAAGCCGGACGCTTCAGTTCGGGCGATGAATGACTGGTGTCACGCTCTGTTGTGTTCCAGTGGTTTTCTTTATGTGGAATAGCGAGCGGAACGGAGAACAATCATGACATTCACGTCCCACTGGACTCGCCGACATCTGCTTTCCCAGCAGCTTCTGGGACTTGGAACTCTTGCCAGCGCGTGGCTTTTGAACAAAGCGGCTGCGTCGGAACCGCCAAAGCCAGTCACCACTCCTGTGACCTTTGATCTGACGCCCAAAAAGCCGGCTCTGCAGGCTCAGGCCACGGCCATGATCTCCATGTTCATGCAGGGTGGTCCAAGTCACATTGACCTGTTTGATCCCAAGCCGGAACTGAACAAACGCCATCTGCAGTCGTATACGGGCGACATCAAATACGACAACGCCGGTGAAGCCAGCAGCAAACTGTTCGGCTGCCCGTGGCGATTTCGAAAGTATGGCGACTGCGGGATGGACCTGAGCGAGCTTGCAGCACCTCTTGGCGAAGTGGCAGACGAGCTGTGCCTGATTCGATCCATGCATACGGGCGTGAACAATCACGGCGAATCCATCAATGCGATGAATACGGGACGTCAGCTTTCCGGACGTCCGGCACTGGGATCATGGTTCACGTATGGACTGGGCAGTCACAACCGTCAGCTCCCGGCGTTCATGGTTCTGGTCGACCCCTCCGGATTGCCGGTTCTGGGTGTGGAGAACTGGCAGAACGGCTGGCTTCCTTCTGTTTATCAGGGCACGGTCGTTCGTCCGCAGGAGCCTCGAATTCTGAATCTCGATGCTCCAGCAACGCTCAAAGGAGATGCTCAGGATCGCTTGCTCAAGTATGTGGCTCGGCTAAACAGCGACTTCAAGGCGCGGCATCCTGGCGAACATGATCTCGACGCCCGAATGCAGAGTTATGAGCTTGCCGCCGGGATGCAGACGGAAGCGCGGGAAGCCATGGATATCAGCAGGGAAACCGAAGCGACTCACAAGTTGTACGGGCTTGATAACGATGTCACTCGAGACTACGGAACGCGATGCCTGATTGCTCGTCGACTGATAGAACGCGGAGTCCGGTTCGTCCAGCTGCATACCGGAAACCAGACGTGGGATCATCATGGCGGAATTGTGACGGCGCTACCAGCGGTCTGCCGTCGCACGTTGCCACCAGCCGCTGCTCTGGTGAAGGATTTGAAGCAGCGAGGTTTGCTGGACACGACCGTGGTTCACTGGGGTGGTGAGATGGGACGACTGCCGGTGATCCAGAACGAAAAGAACATTGGCCGTGACCATAACACGTACGGTTTTAGCACATGGATGGCCGGCGGCGGTTTTCGCGGCGGACTGCTTTATGGTGCCACGGACGAGATTGGGCACAAGGCCGTCGAAAATGTGGTGAACCACTATGACTATCATGCCACACTGATGTATCTGTTCGGGTTGAACCCGGAGCAGCTGTCATTCCGAAGGGCCAACGGAACCGGCAGTCTGCTGGAGGGTCAACCCGGGCAGATCGTCAGTGCTTTACTGAATCGTCCACCACAGCTAACGTAACAACGGCTGAAGGCGATTGCCCCGGGGAGTCTGCCGGCTCGCTGGCGGAAAGTCGCTCACGTTGTTCGCTGGCCTGCACGTTGTTCGTTGTGAAAAACACAAAGAAGTTCAGGATCGTCTCTCATGCAAAATTCATCGGGCTGGACGCGTCGTCAAATTCTTCAGCGGACAGGCTGTGGCTTCGGGCTTCTGGGCCTGGCCAGTTTGCTGAATGATGAAGGTTTGCTGGAAACTGCGACGGCGGAAGACGTTCTTGGCGGTCGATCACTGAATCCGCTTGCTCCTCAGCCCGGGCATTTTCCCGCGACGGCAAAGCGAGTGATCTGGGTCTTTATCAACGGGGGTCCAAGTCCCGTCGACACGTGGAACTATCGACCGGAACTGAATAAGTGGAACGGTAAGTCGATCCGGGAGTTTGATCCGGAGTTCAAAGACACGACCGGATTCTTTAAGAACGCGGTCGGTAATCTGATGCAGTCTCCGTTCAAATTTACTCCACGCGGACAGTGTGGAAAGATGGTGCCCGAGATCTTTCCTCACCTCGGCGAGCATGTGGATCGAATGGCCTTCATTCAGTCCGGTTTCACCGAATCCAATAACCATTCGCCTGCTCTGTTTGCCATGAACACGGGTTTCGCTCGCATGGGTTTCCCCTGCGTTGGATCCTGGGTGACGTATGGACTGGGAAGCGAGAGTGCAAATCTTCCCGGCTTCGTGGTGATGAGCGATCCGAAGGGGCGAGGACTGCCAAAGGGAAATGCGGCCAACTGGAGCGCGGGGTTTCTTCCGGGAGTCTTTCAGGGAACCTACATGAAGCCTCAGGGCGATCCGATCGACAATCTGATTCGTCCGCCTGGTTTGACCGATTCAGCACAACGAAGCGAACTGGATCTGCTGAAGCAGCTGAACGGTCTGCATCTGCAACAGCATGAAGCAGATTCGGAACTCGCCGCCCGCATTGAAAGTTTCGAACTTGCTTACCGTATGCAGTCGGCAGCGCCGGAGGCGCTGGATATCGCGAGCGAGCCAAAGCACATTCAGGATCTTTACGGCATCGGTGATGAACGCTGCGATCATTTCGCCAGGCAGTGTCTGACAGCGCGACGCCTTGTGGAACGAGGTGTTCGGTTCGTGCAGATTTATTCCGGCGGCATGGAGAATCAGCGATCCTGGGATGGTCACAACGATATCGACGGCAACCATCGGCAGTTCGCCGGTGAAACAGACAAGCCAGTGGCAGGGCTTCTGTCCGATATGGCCGCCAGCGGTCTGCTGAACGACACGCTCGTCATCTGGTGCGGAGAATTCGGTCGTCTTCCGATCGCTCAGACCGGTGACAAGCCGGGCCGCGACCACAATCCGCATCACTTTGTGGCCTGGATGGCCGGTGGTGGCGTCAAGGGTGGAGTCAACTACGGAAACTCGGACGACATAGGATACAAGTCCGTTGAAAATCGAGTCCACATCAACGACCTGCATGCCACGATTCTGCACCTGCTGGGCATGGATCACGAGAAACTGACCTATAAGTATAACGGTCGCCGCTTCCGTCTGACGGATGTGGGTGGGCACGTGATCAAAGACATTATCTCCTGAGGAAATTGCTCCTCTGGTCCTGAAACTCCGCAGCCGCTGAGCCTCCATGTTGCTCACGGCTGTTGTTGTGAACTTCGAGCATCTGCATGTCCATTGAGCCTGGTCGATATCAGCATTACAAAGGCAAGTATTACGTTGTCTTTGGTGTCGCGAAACATTCGGAGACGGAAGAAGAACTGGTCGTCTACCGAACCGACTACGGCGACAAATCCCTTTGGGTTCGCCCGCTGACGATGTTCACGGAAACTGTCGAAGTCAACGGCGTCAAGGTGCCGCGTTTTCGGCGTGTTGAAGAGTAATCTGAACGTGGTGCGTCAGGTGACGAAGAATCGCATCCAGTGAGTGCCCCGACCATTTGCAGCGCTGGCAAACGGCCGGTCCGTTGGATCTCGGTGTGCATGGGGAATCGCCAACCTGGGCCGATGGCCCAGGCCAGGCAAATGATTGGGCCTCTGGCCCGGAATACCACGGTCGCCCTACACACCCGGCCCCATCCGGCTTCAGGCCGGTGGTCCGCCGGTTTGACAACTACACCCCGTTCGGGCCTGAGAATCTTGTGATGATTTTGGCCCTGAAAATTCTTCTGCCATCGAGCGGGATCTGACGGTTCGCCGGTGTGAATCTCCTCGAGTTTCCTGTGCCTGCGGCAAACGCCCTTCTGGTGTGCTGCACAATGAGCGTCGGTAAAGCCGAAAGCGGAAATTCGGAAATCGCATTGCTGGGTTCCGACCTGCGCGGGAATGACGAGCGCTGGGAGTCTGGCAATCAACCGGCACGCTCCCCATTGAGTTGCAACTCTTCTACCATAACAGTGCCGCCCTCCCGCCATTTTCTTTGAGGCTGAAAGACCCACCTATGCGATGTCGACTGTTCGTTGCTTCTGCCTTTCTGATTCTGATGCTTTTCAGCACCGTTGTTTCGAACAGTCTTAAGGCGCAGGAGAAGACCGCTCAGGAGAATTCGAACTGGAAGCCGACGCCTGGTCTTTTGCAGCCGTTCTGGAAGGGAACGACCGTCGATGGCGAATCGGTGCTGTTTGTCAGAGATGCCACGACGGGCGTTGCCACGGGACGTGTCCTGTTTCCTGTGAAGCGAGTACTGCGAGTCACAAAGGCAGCGGAATGGAATCAGCCGGACGCGACGGTCTTTGCGGAAGGGCAGGACTATGTTGTGACGCCTGGATCCACGGAGATTACTCTGCCTGCAGGTTCACGCATTCCGGCGTTTACGGATGCGGATCTTCGACGTCCGGCAGGAAGCCAGAAGTACAAGCTGACTCACCGAGACGGCAATGGCGAGATCTACTTTGGAGGCGCGGATGAGTACCATCAGATGCAGGTCTGCGTCACGTATGAGCACGAGCCATCGGAATGGCCGGCTGCTCCCCCGGCCTACGATGCAACTCGACTGCCGAAGACCGCGGCGAAGCTGAAAAATCGTGAAGCATTGTCGATCGTTCTGCTCGGCGACAGCATTTCAACGGGTTGCAACGCGTCCGGCTGGGCCGGAGTTGCTCCGTTTCAGCCGGCGTATCAGGATCTGTTGCTGGCTCACCTGAAATCGGTTTCGTCGCCGAACGTGACGCTCACCAATCTTGCTGTCGGAGGAACGTCGACGCCGTGGGGAATCACTCGAGTCCCCGATGTGCTCGCTGCCAAACCCGACCTGGTTCTGCTGGCATTTGGGATGAACGATTCGTCCGGCCGTCCCGCTGCGGAATACAAGGCCAACATCGAATCCATGATTCGCGAGATTCGCAAAGAGGCACCGGAAACGGAGTTCATCCTGGTCGCCACAATGATGGGTAATGCCGACTGGGTCACTCTGAAGCAGGAGCTGTTTCCTCAATACCGTCAGGCACTTCAGGAACTCACCGGACCAGGCATCGCACTGGCTGATCTGACGTCGATGTGGCAGGAGATGCTGAAGCGAAAGAAGGACTGTGATCTGACGGGTAACGGCGTGAATCATCCGAACGACTTCGGTCATCGCGTGTATGCTCAGGTTCTGACTTCCATCCTGCTGCCCGAAAATCAGACGGAAGCAAAAGCGACCAGAGAGCCCAAAGTCATTCGTCTGTGGCCTGATAAGGCGCCGGTTGATGGAACTGTGACGGAAGAATCCGACGCAAAGATCACCGTTCATCTGCCTGAGTCGCCGGACGGAACGGCCATCGTGATTTGTCCAGGTGGCGGCTACGGCGGGCTTGTCACAGGAGCAGAAGGGCACGGCATCGCGAAGTGGCTGAACAAACACGGAATTGCGGGAATTGTGCTTGAGTACCGTCTTCCCAAAGGTCGCTCATTCGTTCCGCTGCTGGATGCTCAACGAGCCATTCGGATTGTGCGAGCACATGCAGCGGAGTGGCAGTTGAATCCTGCCCGCGTTGGCATCATGGGCTTTTCAGCCGGAGGACATCTGGCATCAACCGCAGCGACACATTTTGAAGCCGAGCGGCCGGATGAAGCAGATCCGTGGAATCGTCCATCGTGTCGTCCGGACTTCGCGATTCTGGTCTACCCGGTTGTGACGATGGGCGAACTGACTCATGGCGGATCTCGAACCAATCTTCTGGGACCGAATCCGACGGAGGAAATGATCACTCTGTTTTCGAACGAGAAACAGGTGAATGCTCAAACGCCGCCGATGTTCCTTGCGCATGCTCTGGACGATAAGCCTGTGCCTCCTGAAAACAGCAGGAAACTCTATGAGGCATTGCAGAACGTCGGTGCGGAATCTCGCTATCTGGAACTTCCCTCAGGCGGACATGGCCTGAATGGATATAAGGGGCCGATGTGGGATGCCTGGCAGACTCAGTCGCTTGAGTGGCTCAAGGCTCTCAAACTGTCGGATCGAAAGTGACGTTTCGCAGAGCAGCCGAAAGGGGCACGGTACTTTTCCGAACTCCTCGACCGCACCTGCATTTGGTGATGGCAGCCGATGCGAATTGCGTGGGCTGCTGTTTCCCGTCATGATACGGGCCGGTTTGTTCGATTCATGTTGACTGTTCGATGCTTTGAGCCATCATGCCAAAACACTCGTCATTCGTTGATCTGCCGTGCACTCTGGAATCGCTTCGCGTCTACCTTGGAACGCCGGCGAACCTGCCTACGATCAGTAATCCGGACATGGAGCTGGAGATTCTGAACGCGCCGGCGGCCGTGACCAGGGGAGAGAAGATTGAGTTTCGGATCTCCGCACTGGGCTTTAAGCAGCGGGCGACTCATGAGTATCTGGTGTGTGAGTTCGACGAGATCGTGGAGTCGATGACTGACGGAGTTCTGAAGCGCTGGGTGCATCGCCAGAAGCTGGAACAGCTTGAGTCTGGACTTTGTCGTCTGACCGATGAGATCGAATTCGAGCCCCCGGGAGGCATGCTGGGCTTTGTGCTGACCGAAGACCGAATTCGGGAGAACATTGCTGACGGCATGGAACATCGTTATTCGACCCTGAGAGAACTGATCGAAGAAGGCGTGATTCAATGAAGAAGCCTGCGAAGCAGCCACCAACCGTCGCGATCGCTCTGATGGTCGGCTGCATGATGACGATGTGCTTCGTCGCCATTGTCGCTGCCGTGCTTCCGCAGGTGCTGTTCATGGTCGTGACCGGAGCCGGGCTGGTGCTCTTCTTCGTCGCTCAGTACTTTCTCTGGGCACGATGGATGTACCCGATTGTTGTTCGGATGGAACAGGATGCCGAACGGGACGCCGCGAGCCGCGAGGATGTGTCCGGAAAATAGTCGTCACGTAGTCGTCACTCTCTGAGTGACGCTTTGCGATTCACTTCTGCGGCTTTGCTTAGTCGGAAGTGATTTGGATGGGAGAGTTGCGGGGGGAGGAGTCGCAGTTTGTCACCGAGGAATCGCAGTTCGTCACTCGGAGAGTGACGGCTACTTTGGGAGTGGGCGCTTTAGTCCGGATGACCGTCGCCGGTGACATCATGCCACTTCATGGCGTTACGCATCGGTTCGATTCGCAGCACAATCACTCCGTCCTGGAAGACTCGAACGGTGCCCGTGGATTCGGACACGGCGATCGCGATGGCTCCTGTGGCTTTGGAGATTTCTGCTGCCGCCCAGTGGCGGGACCCCAGTCCCTTCGACAGCGTGAGGCCTTCCGCTGAGGCACGCAGATGCCGACCGGCTGCGATCGCGAGACCGTCGGATGAAATCACGAAGGCACCGTCGATCTGAGCCAGTTCCTTGATGCTTTCGCGGACGCGAGGATTTCGAATTGAACGTTCCGACTTGGGATATCCGCGGAACGGGTCGTGAACCTGCTCCGTCGACATTTCCATCACCTTGCGATGATTGCCGACGACAAACAATGTTCCGACCGGCTTGCCTTCGCGTCCTTCACGGCCAATATCGCAGGCCAGGTCGACCACAATTCGAAGAGTCTCCAGAGGTACCTTTGTTTCCAGCCTCTGAAGATCGCGAGATGTCAGCTTCGACAGCTGCTCGGCCAGGCGAACGACCGTGATCGTGTCGCAGATTTCCTTTTCGTATGCCGAGTAAACGACAACGACAACGTCGCCGGTCTGCAGCAGTTCGTCCGCAATGGCTTCCAGCAGCACCTGGGACACCTGGAAATGACGTGTCTGAGGCTCATTCTGGATTTCGACGACGTCAACGTCGTCAAGCTTTGCAGCCTCCATGACGTCCTTCTGGTCCGAGGCAACAATCAGCCGGAAATCCTTGGATTCGCGCTTGAGCATCGCGAAGTCCAGGGGCTTTTCTGCCAGCAGTACGACTGCAGCGGCGGACACGTCAGCGGCAAGCCGAGCTGCAGCGACGAGTATCTTCTCAAACTCTTTTGTGATTTCCTGGCGACTCATGGTTTGAGTGTACGTGAAACGAACCGATGGTCAACGAAGGT
Source organism: Planctomycetaceae bacterium (assembly GCA_046349695.1). Taxonomy (GTDB): domain Bacteria; phylum Planctomycetota; class Planctomycetia; order Planctomycetales; family Planctomycetaceae; genus SXXK01. The sequence goes on from JAXMBV010000011.1 coordinate 145,272, forward strand.
TTTTCGTAATGTTGACGCAGAATTTTGGAGGTTGGGGTGGTGTTGCGATTAGGGGGGCGCGCGTCGGAGACACGGGCTACGGTTGGGGGAGTTCTCGCGTCGGAGACACGAGCCACGTTTTGGGGGAAGAATCTCAGACTACTGCAAACAGCTCAATGCCAACTGCGAGGAGATTCCACGAACCGTTTCGACATGTCCGAGTCGCGATGGCAGGACAAAGCGAAGCTCGCCGGATTCTGTCTTCTTGTCCAGCAGCATGCACTTCAAAATGTCGTCTTCCCGACTGATCAGGTTGTCCGGTACTGCGACCGGCAGGTGCAGAGCTGACAGCAGGTTCGACTGTCGTTGAGTGTCGTGGGGCGTAATCCTTCCCAGTTTCTCGGCCAGGCGGCTGGCGCAGATCATTCCGATCGACACGGCTTCACCATGCAGAAGTTCGCCGTAGCCAGCCAAAGCCTCGAAGGCATGACCGAACGTGTGACCGTAGTTAAGGATGGCACGGAGTCCGGTGGTTTCAAATTCGTCCTGCTTGACCACTTCGGCTTTCAGTTCGCAGCTGCGAGCAATCACGTGGCTCAGAACTGACGGGTCCCGATCATTCAGCCCGGCGATATTCTGCTCCAGGAACTCCAGAAAAGCAGCATCCAGGATGACACCGTACTTCACGACTTCGGCCAGCCCCGATCGGTATTCTCGATCCGGCAGAGTTTCCAGGGTTTCCTGATCGATCAAAACTCCGACCGGCTGGTGAAATGCTCCGATCAGGTTCTTTCCTCGAGGATGGTTGATGCCGGTTTTGCCTCCGACCGAGCTGTCGACCATGGAAAGCAGCGTCGTCGGAACCTGAACAAAGCGCAGTCCTCGAGCATACGTGGCGGCGACGAATCCCGCGAGGTCGCCCGTGACGCCCCCGCCGACAGCAACCACGACGGTCCTGCGATCGGCCGACATGTTGACAAGGGCATCGTACAGCCGCTGAGTCTGCTCCCAGCTTTTTGACGTTTCGCCCGACGGAATCACCGCCATCTGGACATCCGCGCCGGCCAGTCGCAGGCTTCCGAAGACTCGAGCCGCGTGAGTCACCTGGAGGGCTGCGTCTGCGATGATCAGAAATCGCTGCCGGGCAAGGTCTTTGGGAGATGCCGCGAGTCCCGGCCATTGCGAGAGAATCTCGGCCGAACGGTCCAGCCCGCGAAACTGAATGTCAATGCGGTAGCTTCGATGACCAAGCTCAACAAGGACCGATCGTGACCCGGCGAGTGGAATATTCATGATAAATTACGTCAATCTGTGACGACGAAAACTGTTTTGGCGAAACACCCGGCACCAGCCAGTGTCACTGTTGCACGGTCCGAGTCATGCAGGTCAGATATGTGCGGCTCTGGCACCAGTCTGCTGAACACGGACACCGGTCAAAGGCGTTCCCACAACGAAAACTCGGAATTCTCAATGCTCGCGAAGCGTATCATCCCCTGTCTTGACGTCCACGCAGGTCGCGTTGTGAAGGGCGTGAATTTCGTGAATCTCCAGGACGCCGGAGACCCCGTTGAAATTGCTCGCCGCTACGAGCAGCAGGGCGCGGACGAACTGGTCTTTCTCGACATTACCGCCAGCCATGAACAGCGCGACATCATCCTGGACGTCGTGTCCCGCACGTCGGAAGTGATCTTCATGCCCTTGACCGTTGGTGGCGGCATCCGAACTCTGGATGACATTCGAAGACTGCTGAATGCCGGATGCGACAAGGTCTCGATCAATTCCACCGCCGTCAAGAATCCTCAGTTTGTCCGCGAAGCGGCTCTGCGATTCGGCAGTCAGTGCATTGTGGTCAACATTGACCCCAAACGCATTCAGAAGGATGGCAAAGAGGTTTGGGACGTGCACATTAATGGTGGCCGCGTCCCAACCGGACTGCACGCTGTGGAGTGGGCGATCGAAGTTGAGAAGCTGGGCGCGGGGGAAATCGTACTCACCTGTATGGATGCGGATGGCACAAAGGACGGCTACGACCTGGAGATTACTCGCGCGGTCGCCGATGCCGTTTCCATCCCGGTCGTCGCCAGCGGTGGAGCCGGATCACCGGAACACATGTACCAGGCGGTCACTCAAGGCGGGGCCAGCGCAGCTCTGGCGGCCAGCATTTTCCACTACGGCACGTACACCATTGCTGAAACGAAGCGGTATATGCAGGAACGAGGCGTGACTGTTCGGCTTTAATGCCAGACTTCGATTCTTGTTCATGCGGTGCGTGGTCCCTCATAAGGGCTTGTTGGGAATGGACTTAGAGCCATTCTTGATCGGGCAGGCAGGGCCGCCGGTTCCTCAGTTTCCACTGTGGGACTGACGGGTTTCCGCATGGCCAGAACCGTGCTTTGTGAGTATTCTTACGGTGTTGAACCTGTGTTCTTGAACCTTCGAGGCTCACCCATGTCGCCGGTTTTCCGTTTGCCGCTCATTGCCCGTTTGGCATTCCCAATTCTTGCCGTACTTTTCTGCGCGACTGCTGCGACAGCTCAGCAGTTTGACCTGGGAGAATTGGGGGCAGCCGACGTGTTCGGAAATGCGGCCGATGCTGAGGCAACGGTCTCTGCAACTCTGACAGCCGTCGATCCGCAGACGGCAGAATTGAAAGTCACCGTCAAATTGCCGGATGGCTACTACACGTATTCGATGAACAAGTCCTTCGCAGCGGCCACCAGTATTTCACTCAGCGAAACCAGCGGACTGAAGGAAAGCGGTGAATGGACATCGGATCGTGCTCCGAAGGCGGCATTCGATCAGGACTTCGGAAAGGAAATTGAGAAGTTCTACGACACGGTGACCTGGACAAAGAAGCTCACCGGAGAGCTCAAAGAGGGCATTGCGATCAAGGGGCAGGTCGACGGGCAGTTTTGTGGAAACGGGACCTGCCGTCAGTACGACAATGCAGTCTTCGCTGCCACGCTGACCAGCACCGGCGGATCTGCCAGCAACACTTCGGAGAACAATTCGGCGACGAGTGACTCTGCAGAAGCGTCCGTTCCCGACCAGACAACAGCCGCTCTCGACTTCAACTTTGGAACAACGAAAGCTCCGAAGAAAGGGATCCTCAAAGTCGACGTCTCTGTAACTCCTGAAGACGCGAAGCCTGGCGATGAAGTTACTTTAACACTGAAGGCAACGATTCAGGATCCGTATCACACATTCGCGCTGGATCAGGATCCTGAGATGGCAGGACTTCCGACCGAGATTGAAGCGAAAGTGACCGGGCTGACGGAGGTCGATTCTGCGTTCACTCCGTCCAAATCGCCCGAAGAAGAGAAGCCATTGCCGGACATTATTCAGCGCGTTCACTATGGCGAAATCACCTGGACTCGCAAATACAAAGTCTCCGCTGCGGATGTGAAGATCGAAGGCAGCATGAAGTGTCAGGTCTGTCGTGACGGAACGTGTCTCAAGCCGACGACCGAGAAATTCACGTTGGCCTTCAAGGCAAAGGGTGATTCTGCATCACGTTCTTCAGAGAACAAGTCCACCACGGACACCAATTCCACAACCGACACAAATGCTTCTGCGAATGGGACGTCGGAAGCACCGTCAGACGCTGATGCTTCGGACAAGCCATCAGAGAGTGGCGGTGCTCCTCGTGAAGGCATCTGGGCCTTTGTCCTTGCCGCTGTCGGTGCAGGGTTTGCGGCTCTTGCGACACCGTGCGTGTTTCCCATGATCCCGATCACTGTGGCATTCTTTCTGAAGCAGGAAGAGAAAAAGGCCGGCAGTTCGATGGGACTCGCGATCGTCTACTGTCTCAGCATCGTCGGTGCGTTTACGATCCTGGGTGTGTTGACGGCTGCGATTTTTGGTGCCAACACTTTGACAGACCTGGCCAACGGGACAGTGCTCAACCTGTTCTTTGCTGTTCTGTTCCTGTTGTTCGCATTCATCCTGCTGGGACTCATCAACGTCCAGATTCCTTCGTGGCTGCTGACCTGGACCTCGAAGCGCGAAGCGGCGGGCGGTCTTGCCGGTGTGGTCTTCATGGCCCTGACGTTCACGCTGGTTTCCTTCACGTGCACGTTCGCGTTTGTTGGTGGTCTGCTGGTGGTTGCAGCTCAGGGAGATTATCTCTGGCCGATCATTGGCATGCTGTGCTTTTCGACCGCCTTTGCTTCGCCGTTCTTCATCCTGGCGATGTTCCCACGACTGCTGAAGAACCTGCCTCGATCCGGCGGATGGATGGAAGACGTCAAGATCGTCATCGGTCTGATTGAACTGGGAGCCGTTGCGAAATTCCTGAGCGTTGCTGATGTAAACTCATCACCGACCGGAACTCCTCGTTTTATCACCTACGCCGGGTTCCTGTGGGTGTTTGTCGCTCTGTGCATCTTTGCGATTATCGCGACACTGGGTTTCTTTAATCGTTCTCCTGTGCGAAGGACGGCTCCGGCCCGACTGTTCTTCACGCTGGTGTTTGCTCTGCTGGGGGCGAGAATCGCCGCCGGTGTGCTCGAAGTCAAGATGTTCCAGGATCCTGTTTGGAACGTCGCGTCGGCGTTTGCCCCTCCGGAGATTCAGGACGGCGACGTTACTGAGCATCCGGATCTTGGCTTTGCACTCACTTTCCACGGCGAGCAGATCGGCCTTGAGTTTGATCGGGCGGTTGAGGTCGCAAAACGGGAGCAGAAACTTCTGTTTGTCGACTTCACAGGAGTAAACTGCATCAACTGTCGAATCATGGAACGCACGGTGCTTGTCGATCCTCGTGTGACCGCGATCCTCGCTGGAACTGTTCAGGCGCAGTTGTATGTGGATCGTGTTCCCGGGATCAGGGATAAGCAGCGTGCAGATGCAATCAAGGAAAGCAATAACAAGCTCGAGATCGCCCTGCTGGACGAAGTCACCATGCCAGCCTATGCAGTACTGTCACCTGACGGCAAGAAGGTTCTGGCCGTCTTCAGAAGACTGGACAGTTCCGGTGGCGAAGACTTCCTGAAGTTCCTCAACACCGGTATTTCAAAGTGGGAGAAGCTCCAGAAGAAGACCGATGTCGCAACCCGCAACTGATCCATCGTCATGGATCCGAGTCCGCGGTGCGAGGACTCACAATCTGAAGAATGTGAGCGTCGATCTTCCCGCGGGAAAGCTGATTGTGATCACAGGTGTCAGTGGTTCGGGAAAGAGCTCACTGGCTTTCGATACGCTGTTCGCAGAAGGTCAGCGACGCTATCTCGAATGCGTGTCGGTCAAAACACGATCGCTGCTGCATCAGCTTCCGAGGCCCGATGTTGACAACATCATCGGACTCGCGCCGACCATCAGCGTGGATCAGCGAGTTTCCGGCGTCCCGGTTCGCAGCACGCTCGCGACGACTTCGGAGATTCATGATTATCTTCGGCTGTTCTACGCTCGAGGTGGCACGGCTCACTGCACGGGCTGTGGAAAACCGGTTCAGCGGCAATCCGTCGATCAGATCGTTGCTCGAACGCTGAACCTTCCCAAGCGGACCCGGCTGATGATCATGAGCCCGATGGTTCGCGGCCGGAAGGGGGCTCACAAGGAAGTCTTCGAACGCATCTCGCGTCACGGCTTTGTTCGGGTCCGAGTCGACGGCGAGGTACTTGATGTCGCCGAACTGAAACCACTCGCGGCGTCGAAGTCTCACACGATCGATGCGGTTGTGGATCGCATTGTGATCAAGGATGGCATCGGGCCTCGTATTCGCGAATCGGTGGAACTGGCCTGTCGGGAAAGCGACGGCACCTGCATCGTCAGTCATGAAGCCGACGGCGTCTGGCATGAGAAGCTCTACAGTACTCGATTCAACTGCCCGGACTGTGATCTCAGCTTTCCAACTCCGGAACCTCGGACGCTCAGCTTCAATTCTCCGTGGGGGGCATGTCCGCACTGTTCCGGGCTTGGCATGATCTCGCCGACCGAAGTTCCTTCCCCGGAATCAACAGCTGCCACACGATCTCCAAAACGCACCAACCGAAAGACGAAGCCTGTCGACAAAGCAGCGCAGGACGCTTCGATGGAAGAGCGGACAGCCGAGAGCTCTGATGAATCCGCATGGATCCAGTGTCCTGCCTGTCAGGGCACGCGACTGCTTCCGTTTCCGGCGGGAATTCAGTTTCTGGGAGTGACCCTTCCTGACTTCTGCAAACTCAGCATCGTTGAAGCGGAGCAGATCGTCCGTCAGTGGCTCGACCGGGTCGATGCCGCTTCCGGACAGAGTTCGAAAGCACACTCGGCCAGCATCCAGGAATCTCAACATCTGACCCAGGAAGCTCGCCTGGTGGCGGAGCGTACTCTGCCGGACATTGCCGCCCGTCTCCGCTGTCTGGTGGATGTCGGAATCGGATATCTGACACTCGATCGTTCCACTCGAACATTATCCGGCGGTGAATTTCAGCGAGCGAGACTGGCAGCCTCACTCTCATCCAGACTTTACGGCGCGCATTATGTTCTGGATGAACCGACGTCAGGACTCCATCCGCGGGACACTCATCGGCTGATCGAAGAACTGCGTCGCCTGCGTGATTCCGGCGGCACAGTGATTGTCGTCGAACATGATGCGGAAGTGATGCAGGCAGCGGACTGGCTTGTGGACCTCGGGCCTGGAGCCGGTGCGGACGGTGGAACCCTGCTTTTTGCCGGTGACCCGAAAGACTCAATTCATGTGGATTCCCCCACAGGGCTTTACCTGCGACGTCTCAATGGCAACAGCAGTTGCCATTCGGCGGTTGCGACTTCTGCTGAATCACGGAATCCGGAAACATCGCAACGCCGATCGCTCACAGGCTCAGAGTGTCTGACGATTCGAAATGCCTGCAGCCACAACCTTCAGAATGTCACGGTCAGCATTCCGCTGCGAGGAGTCGTCTGCGTCTCGGGAGTCAGCGGTTCGGGGAAGAGTTCGCTGATTCAGTCAACGCTGGTGCCGTATGTTCGGGAATCCCTGAAGTGGCAGCCTGACCTTGTTCGGGCGAAGCGTCTTTCCTCCTGTGATGGCGTGGATGGCACTCAGAACCTGCGACGACTGATTGCTCTCGATCAAACACCGATGGGGCGATCTGCTCGCAGCTGCCTGGTGACGCTTTCATCGCTGTGGGATGAAGTGCGGCGTCTGTTTGCGAAGACGCGAGATGCACGAGCACGAGGACTCAAGCCGTCTCACTTCAGCTTCAACTCCGGAGAAGGTCGGTGTCAGGAGTGTTTTGGAACAGGGCAGAAGCAGATTCGCCTGGCGTTTCTTCCACCCACGTCCGTATCGTGCCCGGCATGTTCCGGGACTCGATTCAGTCGGCTGGTCCGTTCGATTCTGTTTCGCGGTCGCTCGGTGAGCGACATCCTTCAGATGAGGGTTGATGAAGCGAAGTCGTTCTTCTCGGAGTTTAAGAGTCTCAGTGACGCTCTGGACGTCTTCTGCCAGGTGGGTCTTGGGTATATGCCTCTTGGCCAGCCCACAAACACGTTCTCCGGAGGGGAAGCCCAGCGAGCCCGGCTGGCTGCCGAACTTGCCTGGCCATCCATGGAACATACGCTGTACGTTCTGGATGAACCAACAAGTGGCCTGCATGCCTCGGACGCCGGAATGTTACTCAGGCATCTGCATCGCCTGGCAGAATCGGGTCACAGTGTGATCGTGATTGAGCATCATCCTGATCTGATTCTTGGTTCCGACTGGGTGATTGATCTCGGTCCCGAAGCCGCGTCTTCCGGCGGCCAGGTGTTGTACAACGGGCCGACGAGTGGCCTTCAAACGTGTCGCGAGAGCATTACAGCCCAGTGGCTGTTCCGAAGTCCTCAGACCGGGAGACCATCGTGACTGCATCCGTCGCTGAGTGGCAGGCGAAACTGCAGGGCTGGATTCAATGGGCCTGCGAACTGGAAGTGTTGAGTCCCAAGCCGGGGAATGTATGCCCGCAGAACGACTTTGAAGATGCGACGGTCGAAGACTTTCTGAAGTCGGCAGCGGCCATCGCACCGGAACTGGCCGCCTCACAGCCTTCGCTTGGATTGGCCATTTTGAAGGCGGTGCAGGCGACTCGCACGGTGGTTTCTCACAACACGAATCTGGGAATCATCCTCCTGGTCGCTCCGCTTGCCAGAGTTCCGCAAGAGCTCTCCCTCGTTGACGGAATTGATTCCGTTCTGAACACCACGACCGTGGAAGACAGCAGGCTGGTTTACGAAGCGATCCGAATCGCGTCACCAGGAGGACTCGGAAAAGCTGATGCTCAGGACGTCGGCAGCCAGCCAACAGAGACGCTGACAGCATGCATGAAACTGGCATCCGATCGCGACCTGATCGCCCGTCAGTACGTCACCAGTTTTCGCGATGTGTTGACGACCGGTGTGGATCTGTGGCGAGCCTGTCAGCAGACCGGAACGTCGTCGCGATCTCAGGTAACAACGCTCGCGCTGAGATTGTTATCCATGTTTCCTGATAGTTTAATCCAGCGGCGCTGTGGCGAGTCGGAAGCCATCAGCATTCAGAAAATGGCTCAGGAGATCATCGAAGCCGGATGGCCGACGACATCGTTGAGCCAGTCACTTTATGCGAACTTCGATCGTTACCTTCGAGCAGACGGTCATCATCGGAACCCCGGCACCACAGCCGACATGGTCGCCGCGATTCTCTTCGCTTCGAAGCGGGACAAAAGGGCATAGGAACCAAAGTGCCTAGTGTCTCCGACGCGAAAGGTCCACACACATCGTGGCTCGTGTCTCCGACGCGAGAACCTTCCCGCCACGGAGTGACGGGCCACGTTCAACAACGCAAAAGCAGCAAGACGGCCGAGGGCGGCCATCCTACGCGTGAGTGATTTGCTTTTGGGGAAAAGCGCTACTCAGGCCGAGGCCGAGTCAGCAGTTCCTGAAATTCCAGCGCGAAGTTTTCGTCATTTGTAAGGCAACGGTTGTTCATTGCCAGGATCTTGCGGATACGTCCGACGGTCAGCTTGGCTGGGCCGGTCAGACGGAGGACAAGATCATCGGCTGTGAACTGTTCCAGTTCGCGGATCGAGTGAATTCCGAGGAAGACGAAGGCTTCGCGGGCCTGAATATCATTCTGGAAGACGACATCCAGAGGAGCGTCGACCGGAATGCGAGACCGTCCCAGACGACGTTGAGGAGACGTGTCGCGGATTCCCGTGGCGATCGTGGCCTTCCGAACGCCCTTTTTGCGAGCTGGAGCTTCGGGTTCCGGTTCGGGAGCACGGACTGGCTTGGCCTTTTTGACCACAACTGGCTTAGCAGGCTTTGCCGCGGGTTTCTTACGTGCGGGCGCCGCTTTTTTTGCAGGCTTCGCTGCTGAGCGGACTGTTTTCGCGGGTTTTGCTGCCTTTTTGACTGCTTTCTTTGCCATGATCCTTACCCGTCCATTCAGGTCGAGACCGGTCGAAGTGGCCCGGTCAAGTAATTCCAGAAGCGGACGGATGATAGCCAATTCGCAGTGCGGTTACCCTACAAGGCCCGGATGTTCCTCAAAAAACTCTCGAAGGATCTCGATTTCTTCTGGTGTCAGCAGCCCGGCTCCGGCCAGTAGCTGCTCTCTCCGAATGCGCCAGCGGCCGACAAGTTCCATCAGTTCTTCCCGCGATGCGTCCATTTCGCTCACGTTATCACCGGCCAGCCACGGAGACGGGTCTGTCGGCTCAACCAGTTCTCGCAGAAGATCCACGGTGACCGGTCCGGCCCCGGCGATTTGCAGACAGCGAGTCTTGGCGGTGAGCCAGTGGTCGTCAAGTTCCGGCATGCTGCGAGGCCCGTTCAGGACCACCCGCAATGACTGATCGTTCTTCTGACAGGAAACTCTTCCAAGTGATTCATACGAAGCGTAAAGAACGCAGCGATCCAGCAGGTCCGGGAAGCTGGAGTGGTTCTGGCTCCATCGCTCCCAGGTTCTCAGCAGACACTCCATTTGAATCTGTGGAGCCATGCCGTTGAGCATCGGGAAGCAATGAAAAAAGCCAGTCGGATGATCGCAGATCGATCCGGGATCCAGCGAATAACGCAGCAAACTGTCAAGAGTCGACACAAACGCCGCTCGGAGCGCTGTGAAGGTGATTTCGCAGTTCTGATTTTCCGGCGACGTGGGCATCGTGTGTCCAGGGCGGAGGACTGTGACAAATGTGTTGTTAAGAATTGGTCAGGGGTTTCAGGTAGATACTGCCACACAAACGATTGAACTCAAGGTCTGTCAGACAAAACGGCAAAGGTCTGATGTTGTGATTTGGCAACAAACTGTCTCATTCTTCCGGGCATTCATTGAGATCCCGATCTGCACGCCTCGGTTTTTTAGTTTTCTCCGCGTTCGATTGGGATTTGGCGTATGGTCTTCAGCCTTTATGCTCCGTCCGGCGAAAAGGTCCAGTGCTGATGATTCAGGTTCGTCGGCAAATCTTCGAATGATTCAGGAAGCCAGTAGGTATGGATCCGATTTCTCCGAAATCATCCCCACTGGTTCGTCTTGCTCAAAGCCTCGGACTGGACTCCGCAGTTTTCTTCGCCGTGCTGGCTCGTTCATGGCAGCTGCTGACAGGGCCGGTGACCCAGGTCCTGATCGTTGTGCATTTTCTGACGTCGACTCTCGACTACTATTACGCCTTCAACAGTCTGCTGGGCACTCAGATCTTCATTGAGCTTGGGCTCAGCGTTATCGTCATTGCCATCAGCAGTCACGAATGGGCAAAGCTCTCACTGGTTGAAGGAATGCCGGTCGGTGACTCCGATGCACTGGCACGCCTGGCTTCACTGCATCGCCGAATGACGCGTTGGTATTCGATCGCTGCCGGTGTGTTTCTGGTTGCGATGTCGGCCGGAGGAATGCTGTACTTTGGAGCGACTCAGGAAGCTGCGACTCGCGCGGTCGAATCGTGGACGTTTCCCTGGATGGTCATGGTCCTGGTCAATGCCGTCCAGCTTGTTCTGCTGCCGATGACTGCCATGCTGGAGGGATGCCACCAGGTGGCAACTCTGAATCGTGTTCGCTTCTGGCAGGGAGTCGCGGGCACGCTGGCTGTCTGGGTGGCTGTCTCATCCGGCGCGGGACTCTGGTCTCTTGTGATTTCCAGTTCCATCCGACTGGCCGGCGAGATCTATCTGGTGCTGTTCCATTATCGCTCCTTCTTCGCGACGCTGAATGCCATCCAGTCGGGCCCGGAGATTCACTGGAAGGAAGAAGTGCTTCCCCTGCAGTGGCGAATTGCGGTCCAGGGAATTCTGCTCTGGTTCGCTTCCGGACTGCCGGCTCTTCTCGTGTTTTCAAAACTGCCGGAAGGCGAGGCTGGACGTCTCGGAATGACATGGACAATCCTCAGCGCGGCCCAGGCTGCGGCACTGGCATGGGTGGAAACTCGCCGGCCCCAGTTTGGTGCTCTGATCGCCGAACGAAATTTCAGCAGGCTCGACCAGATGTTCTTTCGTCAGGCACGCATGTCCTGCCTTCTGATGGCTCTTGCAGGTTGCTTCCTGATCACACTGGTCTGGATCTTCGGCCATCGTGACGAATGGATCTGTCAGAGATTTTCCGAACGGCTTCTGCCTCTGACGGGAACATGTCTGATGGCGATCGGGTTCATCACGAATCAACCAGGCCTCTGCGCGAACATCTACGTGCGAGCTCACAAGCGGGATCCATTCCTTGTGGCATCCAGCATTTCGAACGTCTCGGTCGCACTGCTGCAGCTGGTGCTTGGACTCAGGTTTGGCGTGACCGGAGTTGCCGCAGGATACTGCCTCGGCATTTCCTTCGTGCAGACCCCGTTGTTACTGACCGTCTGGTGGCGAACTCGACGGGAGTGGCACTGACAGCGCTGTGTGAGTGGAACTGACAGCGCCATCAGGAGCCAAAACGCTTCTTCGACAGGAATCCGACTGGCAGTGCTGTCCGACCGGATATCGCCAGATCGGAACAGGCTTCTGCGATCACCGGAGCAAACTTGAAGCCGTGCCCGGAGAATCCCGCTGCCACGACGATCGGCAGGTCTTCATGGCGGTCCAGAAGAAAGTGACCATCGGTGGTCATCGAATAAAGACAGACGGCGGAATTCATCGGCTCGTCCGCCACAAAGTTCAAATATGATCTGAGGAATGACTGCACGGGGCGAAGATCTTCGTCCGAGACTTTTCGATCAACGTTTTCCGGTCCACTGACCCATTCGCCGCCCGTGTGCTCGCCCATTTTCACAAGCCCGTCTGCGACTTCCGGGAGCCCATAGAACTGCCCATTCTCAGTGTCCATCAGAAAAATCGGCGCCTGTTCGGTGTTCTTCCAGTGACCGGTTGTGGATGGAAACCAGAACAGAGTCTTGCGGCGAATCGCGATGAGACTTTTGTAATCAGGCAGTAACGAGTGAGTCCATGGTCCGGATGTGACGACGGCCGCACCCGCGGAATACACGCCACGGTCCGTTCGAATCTCAACAGAGGTCGCCGTACCCGTGATCTCCAGAACTGTCTCATCGACGTTCAGCGTCGCTCCCTGCTGAACAGCAAGCTTCAGGTTCTGTTCGACGCACCGTTCTACCCACAGGAATCCTGCTGTGTGTTCGACTGTTACCGAATGTTCGTCCGGTACACGCAGGACGGGATATCGCTGTTGTGCTTCGGCGGGTGTCAGATTCTCAATCGCCAGGCCGTGAACTCGGGCGGATTCCCTTGCTCCGACAATGACTTCCGAATCATTCGGCCCGGTCATCACCAGATCACGACGCTCCAGCAGCCGTTCTCCACACGCGGCTTCCGTCGTGACCCATTTGTCCCATGCGCGGTGCAGCAGAGGAACATAGTCCGGATGTTCGAAGTACGCTTTGCGAATGATCCGCGTCTCACCGTGCGAGCTGCCCAGACGATGAGGAGGCCGGTGACGATCAATCCCGAGAACTCGCAAACCACGCTGGGAGAGTTCCAGCAGCGTGGCCGATCCCATGCCGCCGCATCCAATCACAATGACGTCGAAGTGGTTCATGGCAATGGCTGTTGCTGAGTCATGCAGTGAAATGCTCCCAGGCCCCACACCAGGTCCAGAGCATCCACGCCGACAATCGTTCTGTCCGGATGACACTCTTTCAGCAGCTGCATCGCTGCATCATCCGCATCGTCCTGGAACGTCGGCACAATGACAGCGCCGTTCGCAAGATAGTAGTTGCAGTAACACGCTGGCATGCGAGCATCTTCCTGGTACTTTGGCGACGGCATGCGAAGCGCCAGCGGAATCAATGACTCCCCGGAGCTATTTCTGGCCGTTGCCACGGCTTCCCAGTTCTGTCGAAGGTCATCTGCCTCGGGCGCGTCGTCCTCATAAGGTGCGGCCAGAAGTACGCGGCGTTCATCCACGAATCTTGCGACCTGATCAATGTGCCCATCCGTGTCATCCCCAATGATTCCGTGGCCGGGCAGCCAGACGACGTTCTTTGCCTGAAGCCAGTGTCGCAGGATGTCTTCCATCTGGTCCAAAGTCATCCCCGGGTTACGGTTCGGATTCAGAAGGCAGCTGGAAGTGGTGAGCACCGTTCCTGCTCCGTTCCCTTCAATCGCTCCACCTTCCAGAATCAGGTTGGGACGGAGTGTCGGGACGCTGACGATGTTTCCGATGGCGGATGCTGTCAGTTCGTCGTAATTCCACGGCGGGTACTTGCCGCCCCAGGCATTGTAATTCCAGTTGATAATGACCTGACTGCTTTCGGCGGGAGTGCCTTCGCGACCGTTCAGGAAAATCGGACCATGGTCACGGCACCACGAGTCATTGACAGGGATATCAAACAGCTCGGGTACAAACCGACTTCCATGACGACTGCACGCCTCATCAATGAGCGGTCGCGCTGAATCAGCAACGCCGGGACCGCCTGCCAGGATCCGGACGGGTTCGAATCGAGCAAGAGCGGCGACGAATTCCGCGAAGGCTGCCGGGATTCGTTCGAAGATGCCGGGCCATGTGTTCGGATTCACCGGCCACGCGATCCACGTGGCTGCGTGCGGTTCCCATTCAGCCGGCCATCGATAGTCATGCAGATTGATCATGTGCGTTCCTGGTGTCTGCCAATGCACAAAGGTCTTTGTTGAGTGCCTTTACAGGCTGCAGCAATTGTACGAAGCCCGGGACAACTGCCTGATTCCAGCCTGCGATTTAGCCAAGCGATGAAGAATCCAGTCGCTGTCGCAGATAGGTTGATCGGGCAAGATTGCGGTCGGCCGTCTCCAGTACGCCACCATGCAGTTTCTGAAGGTGGGCTGGCTGCGTATGAATGAACAGTTCGTTGACGGATGCGATGTCGAGATTGTCAACAAGCCCCAGTCGAATTCCCATTCGCAGGCTGGAAAGCAGGTGCATCGTTTCTTCGGAACTGATGGACCGAGCACTGGTGAGAGTGCCGAACGCACGAGCAACGGTATCGTGCAGCTGCGACTTGTTATCCTTCAGCAGCAGATCGCGGACTCTGCGTTCCCAGCTGACGATGTGCGTGACGACTTCCTTGACTTCGGCGATCAGCGAGGCTTCTGTTTTTCCCAGAGTGACCTGGTTGGAAATCTGGTAGAAGTCTCCCAGTGCCTGGCTGCCTTCTCCATACAGTCCACGGACGGCGAGACTGATCTTCTGTGCGGCCTGGTGGACCTTTTGGATTTCCCGAGTCATTCGCAGGGCGGGCAGGTGAACCATGACGCTGATTCGAATGCCCGTGCCGACATTGGTGGGACACGCCGTCAGGTAACCAAACTGCGGATGAAAGGCGAACGGGACCGAGGCTTCAATCTGGTCGTCGAGTGCGTCACATTCCTTCCAGCAGTCGTCCAGTGCAAAGCCGCTGTGCAGGACCTGAATTCGAAGATGATCTTCTTCGTTGATCATCACGCTGTGACGCTCACCCTCAGAGATCGCAACGGCCCGCGGACCATCACCACGAGAAAGCTCACGCGAGATCAATTGCCGTTCCATCAGAAACTGGCTGTCGAGCGATGACAGGGTTTCGACGTTGATGTTGTGAACGCGACGCCCCAAAATTCCATTCTGAACGGCGTTTTGCACCATCTGCACGATTTGAAATCGGGCATCCGCCGCGGCTCGATTGATAAACGCAAATCCGGCGACGTTTCGCGCCAGACGGACTCGGCTGGAAATCACAATGTCAGATTCGGGACCGTCACCGCGCAGCCACTCGCCACTGGTCTTTGCCAGTTCCGACAGCCAATCCGAATTCTCTGAACGATCGAGGTTCAACGACGGAATTCCTCACCAGGGAGCATTCTCCCTGAATCCTTGCGGCTCGAACAGCCGCGCTTCAAGTCTGATGTCTGCTCTGCAAAACGCCGGGAGTGTAGTCACCGATCGAAAACAGGTACAGGGTTACAATCTCAGGCTGCTGAACCTCGTGGATTTTCGGAATTCCGGCCAGCGGCAGCTACGATTCGCTGGGCAGCCGATAGAACAGGCAAATTGGCAGCATGAAGACGGCGAGCGATCCGAACATGATCCACTGCAGAGGTCCTTCGGCTCCTTCGCCTCCGATTCGGACCTGAATCATGCCGACCACCGCAACATATCCCGCGGACAAAAGGATGCCGATCCACGTCATAAAGTTCTGCACACCAATGACTCGGCCCTTGAGATCCGCAGGTGGCGCCTGCTGCAGGTAGACCTGAACGGGAACAACAAACATTCCCGCGGAGATTCCCAGAAGCACCATACTCAGGCGAAGGAACCACTCGAAGCGGTCAGCTCCAAGACTGGCCAGAATGGACGCATCAGGCGCCCCGGCACTGGATGGTTTTCCCAGGATGCCCGTCGCAAGGAATCCAATCAACGCCAGTGACAGAAACAACAGCCACGCGCCGGACCGGACCCAGATCTGTCCGCTTTGACCTTTGCCAAAAAAGCCAGCCACCATACATCCGGCCGCAATCCCAAATCCAATTCCTGCCACCATCAGGCTGGTACGTGTCGCGCTGAGCCCAAAGGTGCTCTTCCCAAGAGTATTCACGGCCATCTGTGTCACGCCGCCGAGGAACCAGAAGACCGTCGCAATTACCAGTGCCATCAGGAGTCCCTTTTCACGCCGAATCAGTTCCCAGATGGACTTCGGAATGAAGAGGTTCTCCCAGCGAAACGGAAGGTCGGGCACAGCGACTCGAGTCTTGGGAAGAATCAGTGATGACATTGTGCCGACAACCGCAATCCCGACGGCGACGACACTTCCCATCCAGAGCTGCCCCTTAATACTGTCGACCGCGATTCCGGCGCAGGAGGTTCCAAAGATGATGGCAAGAAACGTCGTCATCTGAACGGCGCCATTCACTGGTCTTAACTGCGGTTCCGGAAACAGTTCCGGAAGCACTCCGTATTTGGATGGTCCAAAGATGGCACTGTGGGCCCCCATGAAGGCAAGAATGGAGATCAGAAGGAACAGCTGTGAGTCTGCAGTGAGGCCGGGGATGAGCAGCACCAGCAGTCCGGCCAGCGTGATTCCGATTTCTGCGACCTTGCAGCCAACGATCACGACCCGCTTTGAGAGTCGGTCGGACCAGTAGCCTCCGAGTCCCGACAGAAGAACAAACGGAGCGGCAAAGGCGGCCATGGCAAGAGACTGACGATCCGGTCCGGCTTTCCCGTTCACCTGCGACAGGCAGGTCAGAAGAACCATCTGCTTGAAGTAATTGTCGTTGAATGCTCCAAGAAACTGGGTTGTCAGAAATCCCCAGAATCCGGCGGTCTGCTGAAACTGCGCTGCTTCATAAACAGCCTGCCCCGATGCGGTGCCTGCTTCTCCACTGTCAGATCCATTGACTGGCTGGTCCACTGGATAAGGATTCTGCTTCAACTCACTCATCGAGTTCATTCCCGTGTTTCAGCTGTGGGGCACGGCGTTCAATTCGACGGGATGATAGAAGCTGGAGGCGGAATTCAGAACGGCAGGACTTGCACTCAATCGCAGAAAGGCGAATTCCCCCGCCGATTGCGGCCACTGCCAGGGAATTTTCACACCCGGTTGCGAGTCGGGGCGTTTCGACGCACAATCTGCCACCGTTTTTCGACTCACTGTCTTTTTGAGAACTCCGTCATGAAGATCTTTCGATTCACGCTTTTGACTCTGATGATCGCCCTGAGCGCGATTGCCCGGGCGGATGAAGGAATGTGGCTGTTCAATGACCTGCCACTCGAACTTCTGAAGCAGAAGTATGGCTTTGAGCCCTCAAAGGAATGGGCCGAACACCTGATGAAGTCGAGTGTTCGCTTTAACGTCGGCGGCTCGGGCTCATTCATTTCCAGCACCGGACTGGTCCTGACAAATCATCACGTCGGATCTGACACGCTGTTTAAGCTGTCGACTCCGGAACGCAATATCATGGAAGTCGGTTACCTCGCGAAGACGCAGGCGGAAGAGCTGAAGGCACCGGACCTTGAACTGAATCAGCTGGTCGAAATCAAAGACGTCACCGATGAAGTCAAAGGCGCTGTTAAGCCGGACATGACTCCTGAGCAGGCTGTGGCGGCTCGCCGTGCAGTGATCGCGAGGATCGAAAAGGCATCGCTGGATGCGACGGGCCTGAAGAGCACGGTCACGACACTGTACGGTGGCGGACGTTACCATCTGTATCTCTACAAAAAATACACCGACGTTCGACTGGTCTGGGCACCGGAAACGGCAATCGCGTTCTTCGGTGGCGACGCGGACAACTTCGAGTATCCTCGATTCTGCCTGGATGCGACGATTTTTCGAGTCTATGAAAATGACAAGCCTGCGAAGATTGAGCACTTCCTGAAGTGGTCCGCCAGCGGTCCGGATGAAAAGGATGTTGTGTTTGTGTCAGGACATCCTGGCCGAACCAGTCGCATCTTCACGATGGATGCTCTGAAGTATCAGCGTGATGTTGCCCAGCCGGCTTCACTGACAAATCTTCGCCGTCAGGAAATCCTGCTTCAGCAATACGGCCTCCGAAGCACGGAGAATGCTCGCCGGGCACGCGATGACCTGTTCGGTGTCCAGAATTCCCGAAAGGCTCGCCTGGGCATGCTGGCCGGACTTCAGGACCCTCAGGTCATGGCCGACAAGGCTGCTGCAGAGAAATCTCTGCTGGATGCTGTCAACGCGGATCCCAAACTCAAGCCTCTGGCCGGCGCGTGGAAGTCCATTGCAGAGACGATCAAAAAGCGAACGGAAATGACCGGCAAGGGCGTGGCCGTCAACTCGCAGCTCTACGGCATTGCACTTCAACTGGTTCAGATGGCGGAAGAAGACCAGAAGCCGTCGGAACAGCGCTTGCCGGAATTCTCCGACGCCGGTCGCGAATCCTTGTTGCAACAGCTGTACTCCGAAGCTCCGATTTACACGGACCTCGACCAGGTCCTTCTCGCGGATTCGATTTCCAAAACGCTGGAACAGCGCGGCGGCGATGATCCTCTGTGTCAGCAGATTCTGGCAGGCAAAAGTCCTTCGGAACGAGCCGCAGAACTGATTCGCGGCTCGGAACTTTCGAGTGTTGAATATCGCAAGAAAGTGGCAGCCAGCGGACTGGATGGTATCAAGGCCTCAAAGGATCCTCTGATTCAGCTGGCGATGATCATCAACCCGGAAGTCCGACGCCAGCGCTCTGTCACGGAAGAGCTGGATGAGCAGGACAAGCAGGCGTATGCTCAGGTGGCAGAAGCTCGCTTTGCCGTGCTTGGAACATCTGTCTATCCCGACGCGACATTTACGTTGCGGCTCGCGTTCGGACCCGTCATGGGCTACGAACAGGATGGCCAGCAGATCCCTGCCTGGACTACCATTGGCGGAGCCTATGAACATGAAAAGAAGCACGCAGGTCAGTCAGACTATGTTCTGCCAAAGTCCTGGAAAGACGCAGAGCCGAGTCTGGTGAAGAATACGCCGTTCAACTTTGTCAGCACTGCGGACATCATCGGCGGAAACTCCGGAAGTCCTGTCGTGAATCGCAGCGGTGAACTCGTCGGACTGATCTTCGACGGCAACATCCAGTCGCTGTCCGGCAACTACGTTTATACCGAAAAACAAAGCCGATCAGTCTCAGTGCATTCCAGCGCTTTGCGAGAAGCGTTGCAGGTTGTTTACGGTGCGTCGCACATCGTGAAAGAACTTGGCAAGTAGTCATCCTCTGGCCAGGTTCAGGTTCTCCGGATCTCCCGCTGCATGCATCATGCAGCGGGAGATTTTATTTAGCGCCAGTGTAAAGCGATTGTCCTCAATCGCCTCATAAACACAGCTGCAGTTGAGTAAACGGCTGAGGACAGCCGTTCTACAGTGTAAAGCGATTGTCCTCAATCGCTTCATGAACACGGCTGCAGTTGAGTAAACGGCTGAGGACAGGCGTTCTACACTGTAAAGCGATTGTCTCAATCGCTTCATGAACACAGCTGCAGTTGGGTAAACGGCTGAGGACAGCCGTTCTACACTGTAAAGCGATTGTCTCAATCGCTTCATGAACACAGCTGCAGTTGGGTAAACGGCTGAGGACAGCCGTTCTACAGTGTAAAGCGATTGCCCTCAATCGCCCCATGAACACGGCTGCAGTTGAGTAAACGGCTGAGGACAGCCGTTCTACACTGTAAAGCGATTGTCCTCAATCGCTCCATGAACACAGCTGCAGTTGGGTAAACGGCTGGGGACAGCCGTTCTACAGTGTAAAGCGATTGTCCTCAATCGCTTCATAAACACAGCTGCAGGTGGGTAAACGGCTGAGGACAGCCGTTCTACAGTGTAAAGCGATTGTCCTCAATCGCTCGATAAACACAGCTGCAGTTGAGTAAACGGCTGGGGACAGCCGTTCTACACTGTAAAGCGATTGTCTCAATCGCTCCATGAACACAGCTGCAGTTGGGTAAACGGCTGAGGACAGCCGTTCTACACTGAAGGAACATCACTGGGTGTTGTCTGATCTGTACAACCTGTCGTCCTTCCAAAGCAGCGGCTTTCCCAGGCTCATCGAATGGGCTCGAAGTCGTGGAATCTCGTTTGGGCTCGAACGGTCCGTACGAATTCGGAATGGACAACTGGAAACGCATCGATGCCTGCTGTCGTTTGTGAAAGACGCGTTCTTCGAGACATCTGCACCGGTCTCGATGCCCGGTGCCGGCTCTGCTGGCGCTGTGTGGGGGTGTGATCCTCAGCTTCTGTTTGAGGTGTGCCGGTTGTTGCGGTGTCCGGAGATGATTCTTGAAAGCATTGCTCGCAATCATCATGCGGCGGCGTTTGTGCATTTTGGTTTTGAAGCGACGACCATCCAGACCATTGCCAAGTGTTATCTGGAACTTCCACCGGTCGAGCAGACGGCGTCCGGCCCCGAGGTTCATCATCCCGGCTCTCGGATTCAGTTCCTTGGCTACAAATGGAACATGACGAATTCCGACGATGCCGTACTGACTCTATATCGAACATGGCCAGCGAGTGAATTCCGGAGTGGTGTCGGGAAGTTCTTTGCAGAGACCCCGGAGTTGTTTCGGCCCTTTGTTTCAAAGCTCATCACGATGTTGGAGGGAAACTCCGAGGCGACCAGTCTGATGGACTTTCCTTTGCTGGAAGTGCGCGACGAAGGAGGTCCTCGCTGTTCGTGGGATCTGAATGTCTACGACGGCGGTCTGACGATCGGTCAACTGGCCGAGCCTTTTCTTCTGATGCCGGAACTGCCTTCCGGCCAGCCGTCCGTCGACTCGTGGCGAGAATCTGTCTCGAACAGCCTCGTGGGACACATCGCCACCGGCCATGATCGCGGTGGTCATCCGTTTCTGACGATCTACTACGGCGGAACAGATGTGGGTTGATTTTGACGAGAAAAATTCGGTGAATGGCAGTGAATTCACTGAAAGCCGGCAGAATGCTTGACCTTGTCGCTTTGCCAGGTCACCCTTCTGAAACTCGATGGAAACTTCGAGTGACTGCGAAATGACTTTGCGGCATCAGTTGCCGTCCACCCTTCTCCTTATCTTCAGGTTCGGGTCCCGCCATGAATACACAGACAAGCGACAACACATCCCGTCGTAATTTTCTTGCGGCAACAGCGGCTGGCACTGCCGCTCTGGCCGCAGTTCCTCAGTCTCTTTCCGCCGGAGCATGGGCCGGTGGCAGCGACCTGCTGAAGGTCGGTCTTGTTGGCGTTGGCGGTCGAGGCACAGGGGCTGCTGAGCAGGCTTTGAACGCAGATCCCGGAACAGTCCTGGTGGCTCTGGGCGATGCGTTTGAAGATGCCGTGGCCCGTGGTCGCCGTCAGCTGACTCGCATGTTCAACAAGGACGGTGCTGCTCCGCGAGTCACCGTCGATGACGATCATGCATTCGTTGGGTTCGATGCCTACAAGAAGGTCATTGATTGCAGCGACGTGGTTCTGCTGGCGTCAACTCCCCACTTCCGACCAGAACATCTTCGAGCCAGCGTTGAGGCGGGCAAGCATGTGTTCTGTGAAAAGCCGGTGGCTGTTGATGCACCAGGCGTTCGATCGGTCCTTGCTTCGTCCGCACTGGCTGAGCAGAAGAAGCTGAATCTTGTTTCCGGATTGTGCTGGCGTTACCACCCAGGAAAGCGAGCCACGTTTGAACAGATCCGCAACGGAGCGATTGGCGATATCGTCACGATGCAGTGCAGCTACATGACAGGCGGTGTCTGGGATCCTCGCCGACGTCCTGACGAGTGCAAGTCAGAAATGGAATACCAGATGCGCAACTGGTATTACTACACGTGGCTGTCGGGAGACTTCAATGTCGAGCAGCACATTCACAGCCTCGACAAAATGATGTGGGCGATGAATGATGAACCACCGGCGACGATCAGTGGTTCCGGCGGACGACAGGTTCGAACGGATGTGAAGTACGGCAACATCTACGATCACTTTGATGTTGTCTACACGTGGGAAAACGGCGTCAAAGCCTTCGCTCGTGCTCGCCACTGGCCAAACTGTGAAAACGAAGTGGAAGACTACATCTTCGGCACCAAGGGCCGCGTGGATGTCATGGGCCACAAGATCATGGACCACAAGGGCAATGTGATCTGGAAGTATGACGGACCGGATGGCGACATGTACCAGATCGAGCACAATGAACTGTTCGCAGCAATCCGCGCGGGCCAGGTCATCAACAATGGTGACTACATGTGCAAGAGTACTCTCATGGCAATCGCCGGACGACTGGCGGCTTATACCGGTCAGCGCCTGACATGGGATGCGGTCATGAAGTCGAAAGAGGATCTGAGCCCGAAAGCGTACGAGTGGGCCGACAACCCGGTTCCTCCCGTCGCAATCCCAGGCAAGACACCATTCGTCTAACCGAAAGCATGTAGCGGCAGGGCGCGAGCCCTCCGGTGACAACACCGTTGCTGACCAGACCAGCCCGAACCTCCATCACCCCTGTTCTGTCTGACAGAAACAGGGGTGCTTTTTTGGCCCAATGCTGAAGGACTTCTCGATGAGCGAATTTACCATTCCGCTGGCATTATTCGACTACAGTTTCTGGGCCAACGAACGACTGTTCCAGCTCTGCGAAGGACTCAGCGACGAACAACTGGACGCGAAGAAGGAAATGGGATTCGGCAGTCTTCGCAATACGCTGTTTCATATTCTGGCGGCGGAAGAAATCTGGCTGGAGCGATGGACGGGACAGCCATGGCGTGCCTTCGAAGCCGATTCCAACGGACTCGCGCTGCCTCTGATTCGCGAACGACTTCATGCCGTTCACAATAAACGGACCGCACTGCTGAAAAGTCATGCGGCAACTCTGGCATCCGAATTCTGCGAATACAAAGACGCGAAAGGCAACCAGTATCGCAATATCCTGCTGGAGCTGGTGATCCATGTGGCGAATCATGGGATACACCATCGAGCCCAGGCACTGAATTTTCTGAAAGGCTACGAACGGACAGTTCCGGGAGGACTGGACTTTCTGTTCTATCGCTTCGCCAAACCCTCCGTGCCACAGTCGCCCGAAGCCACGCAGGCCCTTCGGCAATGGGGGCTGGAAGTGGAGACCACAGAAGGCGAAGCTGTTGCATGGGACGGGAACATCGTTGAACGGTACTTCGCTTATGGAGACTGGGGCAATGATCGTATTCTGAACCTGCTCGAACAGCTCAGTGAAGACGCGCTGGATCTGCAGCGAGGAATGGGCGTCGGCACGATTCGTCTCACCGCAACTCACATCCTGGACGCGGAACGATGGTGGCTTCGCTGCATGACGATCGGCGGAGGAAAATTCGAGAAGCTGCCGGACACGACTTCGATCGCTGAACTCCGCGAACTTTGGAATGACACTCGCCGCACTCGCACAGAATATCTGCGAAGCCTCGATGCAGTTTCCTCGCAGAAGATCATTGAAGTGCTGGCCGACACGATCACGCTGGGCATGCCGGCCGTTGATGCTCTTGTGCAGCTCTGCGGCCACGGCACCCATCACCGTTCGCAGCTGATCAATATGATCCGTCACTGCGGAATCACACCGCCGGCCTTTGATTATGTCGCGTGGGTTCGTGAGACCTCAGTCTGAACAGGTTTTGCGGGGCAGGCACGTGATTCTGTTAATGCGAGGGCCGTGTGTCGCTGAAGTTTTCACGGGAGCATTATCATGAATCGTCGACCGTGGAATCGACGACTGGATGTGATCCCGTGGCTGCTGCTGGTGATCATGGCCAGCTGGGGAATTGCGTCATGGATGAACGACGGGATTGTCGCGGAGATCACACAGCCCGGTCTGAGTCATGTTGAACGGCTGGCCATTTTTGTCGATGCGTTCAGGGCGATGGGGCACTGGGCACCGCTGGCCTACATTGGCTTCGTCTGTATTGAAGTGGTCGTTGCTCCAATACCGGGCCTGATGCTGTATGCACCCGGAGGCCTGGTCTTTGGTCCGGTGTTCGGCGGTGTTCTTGCGACTATCGGCAACACACTGGGGGCGGGGCTTGCATGCTGGCTGTCGCGATCCTTTGGAGAACGCTGGGTTCAGCAAATGGCGCCCGACTCCCGATTTGCGAAACTGCAGGGCTTGATCGAACGGCGGGGATTCTGGATTCTATTTCTGCTGCGTCTGAATCCTCTGACTTCCAGCGACCTGCTGTCTTACGCCGCCGGGCTGACTCGGATGCCTGTCTGGCATGTCATGGCCGCATCAGGCCTTGGAATGGCGCCGCTGTGTTTAATCCAGTCGTGGCTTTCTGACAGTGTGTTCAACCGCTGGCCATTTCTTCTGTGGCCACTTCTGATCGCGGGTGTCGTCTATGTGGTGATCGTGGTCGTCGTGATTTCGCGACTGCTGAGGACACCGGGAAGGAAGCTGCCGGGCGAGGGGCCTTTCAACGACTGAAAGGCCCCTGGGGTTCCGGAACTATTCTTCTTCCAGCTCTACGTTCCAGTAGGCTTCACTGACGAACTTGGACCAGCTTTCAATTCTGGCACCATGAGGAGCGTACAGTGGATTCCACATCGGACGAGTGGGCTTCTGGAGCAATGGCATGTGCGCCTGCTCCGGCGTTCGGTTGGCTTTGCGAGTATTGCAGTCGATGCATGCGAGCACGCAGTTGGTCCAGCTGGAAACGCCACCACGTGAACGAGGCACGATGTGGTCGATCGTCAGCTCTTCGCTGCCTGGCCGGCAACCGCAATACTGGCACGTGAAGTTGTCTCGCTTAAAGACGTTGCGGCGACTGAACGCCACAATCTTCACGGGCAAACGGTCGTAGCGAGTCAGAGTGATCACTTCGGGGACTCGCAGTGACATCCACTGAGTCCGAATCACGGGATCTCCGTCCTCCGGTTCCAGCTTGGACCAGTCTTCCCATGAATACAGCTGGAAGCTGGCCGGGTCGACAATCCGAGCGGACTCGTTCCAGACCTTGATCAGCGAACGAGCGACCGTTGACACCGCAACTGGCTGCCAGTTGCGGTTGAGCACCAGAGTAGGACGTTCCAGAACAGAACTGGTCATCGCAGTCTCCTGCCGTTCCAAGCCTTTCTCTGCAACTTCGGTTGCCGATCCATCAGCGAGAAGGCTCAGCCACGCAGTGGAAGCATAAGCTGCCGGAGGGCTGCCATGCCAACAAGATCAGCCATTTTTCTGGCCGACATGAACAACCGGTTAATGTCGTGGCCGATTCGCCGCTGTGCAGTTTTTCAGCAGTCTTCGACGAATTGCCCACGTGTTGGCGGTCCCGCACAGAGATCGCCGCAGTCTGCCTGCTTAGACAATCTGAGACAGCCCCGGCGCTCAACAGGTTCCCTGAAAACCGCGCACCAAGCCCAACTGTAGTGGAACTCGCCAGAGTTCCTTCGTCCACAAACCACGCATCAAACCCAGCTGTAGTGGAACTCGCCAGAGTTCCTCACCGCAAACCCACCGTCGCTCGCCCATTGGCGTCTCAAACCATTTCGGGAGTCGTCGTGGTGAGAGACTGCATGGTCTGTCGGCCTTCGCGGACAAACTCATGAATCACGGAAGACGTTGCATCCGACGCTTTGCGACCTCGATCAACGACGGACGCTGCTTCTCGGATCTTCGCCTGCACTTCGCTCGCTGCATGTTCACTTGCGGTAGCAAGCTGCTTCACTTCGTTTGCGACGACAGCGAATCCCTTACCAGCGTCACCTGCTCGAGCGGCTTCGATAGCGGCGTTCAGAGCCAGCAAGTGTGTCTGCCGGGCAATGGCAGAGACGGAGGCCAGTTCATTGGCCATGGAACTCGTGACCGATTCAATCTCCGAGATCGTGGCGAGCGCTGATTCTGCGGCGGCTGCCCCGTCGATTGAGAACTTCTGAAGTCGTTCATCCAGCTGGCTGGCGGCCGACATTTGCTGCTGCAGTGCGTGTTCGAGCGACTGATGGTCGGCCTGAACAGCGTCCAGAAGAGAATTGAAGCATCGAGCCAGAATGCCAATCTCATCAGGACGTTCAATTTCCAGCTTTGCCGAAGTGCGTTCTGTGCCTGCAACACTTGTGACACTCATCGCCATGCGATGCAGCGGGCCGATGATTCGACGGCGGAGCATCAGGCCGGTGGTCAGCAGCATTAACAGTCCGGCAGCACCGCTGCAGAGAGTCGCTGCTCTGCCAGCCGCACGTCCCTGAGCCCAGATTGTGCGTGGCATGGAGACCTGAAGGACCAGTGCCGGCTGATGGAGCATATCTTCCAGAAGCGTGACTCCGATCAGTTCGTCTTCACTAACGTCACGGATTTTTGCTTCCTGTTTTGTAGTCAGCGTGGCAGCGATCTCCTGCGTTCCTTTTGGGATCTGAGTGGATCCATGCTGCCAGATGGATAGATCAAGGTGAGTCCTCTCCGCCAGCGAAGCGATTCGCTCTTCATTCAGGAACCGCCCCATAATCACGGCACCTGAGATGGCCGACTTCCGATCGGTGGTCGTCACCGGTCGGGATGCCAGCAGCATCGGACCACGAGATGTCAGCACGATTCCCGCATGCACGTCATCGACAGAGCGAAAGCTGCTGATACCGTTCGAGGTGGTAACGACAAACTCCAGAAGGTCCGGAACCTCCAGGTACTCGGCTCGAGCTGTGTCGTAGCACTTGCCCCAAAGGATTTCGCTGGATGACATCACGAAGCAGACGAATTCCGTGTTGGTGTTGGAAAACGTCGTTTCCATCAGATTTGTTTCACGGAACGAATCATCGCGTTCTGTGACAAATCGGTAAGTGTCGTCCCATGCGCTCCAGTCTCGAACAAGACTGGACAGGTTCTGCAGATCACTTTCAATGGCATCCGTACAGCGCAGAAGGTTTCGTCGAGCATCATCGTTTTCAAGGCTTGCGAACGATGGCTGAATGATGAAAACCTGGACGGCCCAGGTCAGGGCCACAAACAACATGGCCAGTCCCGCAAGTAAGCGGGTGACCTGAGTTCTGATGGAGTACTTTCGCCAGCTCATGCGTGGTTCCCGGACAGAGAAGACGAAGTCAGTGGTGCAGGGAATCTGCCTCGTCGCCCGCTTGAAAGTTAGCACGGGGATGTTCCTCCAGTGAACAGTTTCGGATGAAAAGAGGGAACCCGCCTCCTGGGAAAAACACCCAATTCTGTCTCCCATCGATACACGTGGCACAGAAATCCACACTCGGTTGCTCTGAGTCAGAATCCGGATACCCTGCGTGGAATTCCGTCGGGCATACACCTGTTCCCATCCCGGCAAGGACTGAAAAGACCTTGTTGCAGAGCCTGCCAGTTCGCTGCACGAGCTTCATTGTTGATGCGTGTTCCCCACGACCGCGTCTGTTGTGAAGGCAGCGGAGCCAGCCGTACATCAGGCCGTTCGGCGGATGCGAATGCACCTCTACACCTGGAACCGACTGACTGTTTTATGAATCAGGCGATCGCTGCGTTTGGTTACTTCATGATGATCTTTCTGGCCTGGCTGATGAGTGCTCATCGGTCGAAGTTCCCTGTGCGTATCGTTGTGTGTGGAACTGTTCTTCAGGTCAGTTTTGCGGCTCTGATTCTGAAGACGAAGCCGGGAGCCAGTTTTTTTGACGCGGCTGGAGCGTTCTTCACACGACTGATCAATTTCGTCGAAGCAGGCAGCTCGTTTGTCTTCGGGGAAAACTATGCCAACCACATTTTCGCGTTCAAGGTCCTGCCGACGATCATCTTCTTCTCAGCGCTGATGTCGGTTCTGTATCACGCGGGCGTCATGCAGCTGGTCGTTCGTTTCCTGGCCCGCATCATGCAGGCGACTCTGAAAACGTCCGGGGCGGAAAGCCTGTCCGCGGCCGCCAATATCTTCGTCGGACAAACCGAAGCGCCGCTGGTCGTGAAGCCATACGTCGCAACGATGACTCTATCGGAACTCATGGCCGTCATGGTCGGCGGTTTCGCAACGATTGCCGGCAGCGTCATGGGGATCTATGTCACGATGGGAGTCAGCGCAGCGCATTTGATGACGGCGTCTGTCGTCTCCGCCCCGGCCGGACTGCTGATTGCGAAGGTGCTTCAGCCGGAAGTGGAAACCCCTAAGACGCTGGGAGATACCGGTCAGGCGATGCCTCGAACCAGCAGCAATCTGATTGAAGCGATCACCAATGGAGCATCCGATGGTTTGTCGCTCATGCTGAATGTTGCGGCGATGCTGATTGCTTTCAGTTCACTGATTGCACTCGTGGATTACTGCCTGTCCGAAACCTCCATTCTGCTGATGACTCAACTGGGCTACAAGAACCCGTCACCCATCACACTGTCAAATGCACTCGGATATCTCTTCGCTCCTCTGGCGTGGATGATGGGCGTTGCCTGGAACGAATGTCTGGCCGTCGGCGAGTTGCTTGGAATCAAGATGGTCGCCACGGAGTTCGTTGCGTACAAGCAGCTGGGCACATGGATCGGCAGTCCGGATAATCCGCTGTCAGAGCGAAGCGTTGCCATCGTGACGTACGCACTTTGCGGCTTCTCCAACTTTGCCTCGATCGGCATTCAGATCGGTGGTATCGGAGCCATGGCGCCGGAACGCCGCGGTGATCTGACGAAGATCGCCTTCCGCGCCATGCTCGGAGGCACCCTCGCCTGCTGCATGACTGGCTGCATCGCCTCAATTCTGCTCTAACTATCCAACGGCGAGCGGAAAGCCTTTTTTTTTGGCGAGCGAAGTCTGTCTACGCTCCGGCATGCCGCTTGCTCGCGCTACTACATGCCGAACGATTCTCTCAGGATCCCGATCGCATGTGTGCCGAATTCGAAGGTGCGGCCGGTTTTGAGGTTGTGGAAGACGACCACGGCGGGGCTGAACAGGGCGGCGTCCATGGCGTAGAAGTCGTGATTGGCTTCTTTGAACAGACTCAGAAATGTTCGACCATGTGACGCTGAGGAGTTCGATGGGACTCGAGGACCAATCGCCTGAATCAGATCATCTTCACAGCGTACCCACAGATTGACGGTGGCTCCGTAGAGGATCGAATCGTTCGTTCGGCCGATCCCGTGAAGATCGTTCTTGCCGACCGGAGGCAACGGCGCGACTCCGGTGCCGCTGATGATGGATTCCAGCGGGAAGTGCAGTGAATGCAGCTTGTGAAGCGCTGTCTCCACGGATCTCGCCACCACCTGAAGTCCGCCGGCCTGTGAAGCCGTGCGAGCGACTGCCAGGGTCAGGTCGCAGTCCGCCGGCAGGTCTTCGCGAATGGAAGCAATCGCCGAATCGCTGGGAAGATGGCCGGCTTCGAGCACACCGATCGCCACTTCGCCATCTTCGGTTTCGGAGAAATGTGCGAACAGGTCTTCTGTCCTCGCTAATGCTCGCATCGGCCCTGAGCCCATCGCGAAGTAGTCGTCGGTTTGAACTTTGCTTCCGGCATACTGACTCATCAGACACGCTTCCAGAGGATGATCGGTTCTGACGAAGACCTGAGGCAGAGCCAGCTCACCGATTCGCGAAAGGAGCGAAACCTCCGCCAGGCCCGAGAGGCACGTGCGAGCCAGCAGCAGGCCGGCCTCGAGACCACCTTCTGCCTCGACGCCAAAATCAATCACTGTCGCGCCGTCAGCTTCCTGTTCGCGGATGCGCAGGACATCGTGATTGGCACGGGCGGAGGAAAGTACTTCGAGTGCTCGCTGGTTCAGTCGAGCGACAGAGCGGTTCGCAGTCATGGTGTCTTCAGGATCGTGAAAAAGTAAGGAGCGGTCAGGCTCCTGCGGATCAATCGCTTTTCAACCCTCGATCGGAGGATACTCTACGGAGCATTCATCACAACTCAGCGACCATCCAGTTCATCAGCAATTCCCTCGCATGACTGATCCGGCCATCCCTTCGATTCATCCCTGCGGTCTTCCCGAAGACAAGCTCCTGGAACAGTGTCTTGTGCGAAGAACTCGCCACACGGGTCCCGGCGGCCAGCATCGCAACAAGGTCGAAACGGCTATTGAGATCGTTCATCAGCCCACGGGAATCACGTCCTTTGCCGGTGAAGAACGCAGCCAGGAAGCCAATCGTCGGGAAGCCGTCTTTCGCCTTCGAATGCTGCTGGCCTTGAAGATTCGGTCCGTTCACAGTGCCGAGGTGTATCCATCGAAACTCTGGCAGACTCGATGTCGCAATCAGCGAATTTCCTGCAACGAACGGCATGCTGACTTCCCGTCACTCATCGCCGAAGCTCTGGATGCTGTTGACGCGAAGGAGGCCGACGTTCGTCGAGCCGCAGCGGCTCTGGGCTGTTCCACTTCGCAACTGGTTCGTTTTCTGGCTCGCATGCCGGAAGCGCTGCAGCGAGTCAACGATGCGCGCGCTGTTCGAGGACTGCATCGGCTGCTGCCCTGAAGAACGGGCAAAATGTTCGCCGGTTACAACGCCAGAAAGTTTCTCAGCAGGTCATAGCCTTTTTCCGTCAGGAAACTCTCGGGGTGGAACTGGACTCCATGAACCGGGAATTCCTTATGGCGTAACCCCATGACTTCAAAGGGCTGGCCGGGATCCTGAACCCATGCAGTCACTTCCATGCAGTCAGGAACCGTCTCCTTTGGCACGATCAGGCTGTGATAGCGAGTTGCCTGGAACGGATTTGGCAGACCTTTGAAGACTCCTGTGTCATTATGAGAGATCAGCGAGGTCTTCCCGTGCATCAGCCGCTGTGCTCTGACAACCTTTGCGCCGTAAACTTCGGCCATGCATTGATGACCAAGGCAGACGCCAAGAACTGGAAGCTTCTTTCCGAAATGCGAGATGATGTCGCATGACAGGCCTGCTTCTGCCGGACTGCAGGGACCCGGGCTGATAATGATGCGCTCCGGAGCCAGCTCTTCAATCTGCTCGAGAGTCGTCTGATCATTCCGCTCCACTTTGATCTGTGCATCCGGACAGATTTCTCCAATCCGCTGGACGAGGTTGAACGTGAACGAGTCGTAGTTGTCGAGCAAAAAGATCATCAGGAACCCTTGTTTTCCATTGCCGTCAGCGGTGCCGGGCAAGCAAAGATCAAAGTGGACGGCGGCATCGTATCGGTGGTCCCGGCCGCTTGCATCGCTGGACACTGGAAAATCCTGATCGTCTCATCCCGGATGAAGTCGCATCAACATTTCGTGAGACAGAGTCGTTTCTGTTGAGCGTGGATTTGTTAGATCTGCAGGTGCCTGACGTCTTTCCTCCGCTTCGGCAGATTCTGCAGCTTGCAGACCATATTGGGTGCCGGGGCAAATCGTGGAACGGAACAACAATACGCCCCGGTCGCCGGAGAGCGCAAGGATAGACGTGCTTTGGGAGACCTGGAAAGCTGTTGAATCTTTGACGGTCAGTGAGTCCGCACGGAGAGCCGTCATGGACTTTGTCGGGTTCCACCGATCGTAGTGACTCTTCCGTAAAAATGTGTTTTCGCGTTTGGCGATACCCTTTCGAGACGGACGGTTGTGCTGTTCATGCAACGTAGCCGCAATGCTCATGGATGAGAGTGCGCTCGAGAAGAGTCACCGTCAAACGAAACGGACAATTCTCAGGTCAAAGGTTGGCAGAGAAGATCATGAAGTTCGAATCATTTTCCGGAAGTCGTCGTACTCGCCGCCAGAACTGCCCGGTTCCGGCACCTGTTATGGTCGAGACGATGGAGACACGCGCACTGCTTGCGGCTCCACAGGTGTTGAGTCCCACAGGGACCATTGCCGACTCCACGCCGACCATTACCTGGGAAGCTGTCAACAACGCGACTTCGTACGACATCTGGGTGACCGATGTCGAATCTCGCGAACGCGTCGTCTTTGAAACAGGGCTGACAACAACCAGCTTCACGCCGGTCGGCGAACTGCCCGTTGGACGACTCCGCATCTGGGCGCAAGCCAACTTTGCGAATGCTCCGTCAACCGGCTGGGGAGCCCCGACGGACGTCGTGCTGCAGGTAGCTCCGGTCATCACTGGTCCGGTCAATAATGACTTGCCGGCGACCCCTACCAAGATTAACAGCACTTCGACTCCGATCACATGGACAAGTCCTCCAGGAGCAAAGTCGTTCGAAATCTTCCTGAGCAATCAGACGACTCAGACATCTCAAATCATCAAAGTCCCGAACCTCGTACCAGTTGGTGATGCGAACGGAAATCCAATCCCGGACGGCAATGGTGATGTTCTGCGACAGGAAGTGCGTCAGTATTTTCTGAGCGGCGAAGTGCAGATTGTCGGAGCTGCACCGCAGACGATCGTCGGAGCATCAAACACGACCGACATCGTGATCACTTCTGTCGCTCACGGTTTGAAGACGGGCGAGAAGGTGCGAATCACCGGCGTGGAAGGCAATACAGCAGCGAACGGAACATTCTATGTCACCGTTCTGACAGCAGACACTTTCCAGCTGACTGGTGTCACCGGCAACGGTAGCTACACACAGGGCGGTACCTTCACGAAGCTGACCGAACTGCGAAGCGAACTGCCTCTGGGACAGTACCGCGCCTTTATCCGAACCACAGATGATGCTGGCCGAGTTTCAGACTGGTCAGCGGCGTACAACTTCGAAGTGGCCACCGCCGTCGAGATTACTCGGCCCAAGGGAGCCACCTTCCAGAATTCTCAGAAGGTGACAGTGGCTGTCATCGGCACGCCAACTTCAGGATCTTACGTCCTGGAATTCAACGTCTGGAATGCAGCAGGCAACAGTGCGACCACCTATCGCACGGCCGCCATTCCTTACGCTGTTGCGGCACCAGCAAATGCCACCGCGGCAGAAATTCGCAGCCTGATGAATGCTCAGGTCCAGGCTGCAGTGCGTGCAATTCCGGGATTCGGAGCTGCTGTCGTCACGACATCTGGCGTCGGTCCAAACTATGCTCATGAGATCCTTCTGAAGGGTGTCACAAAGAGGGTCACTGTGGATTCCACAGAGACGCTCAACCCAGGAACCATCAGCGTTTCAACAACTCAGGCCAAAGGGATCACGCTTGAGTGGGAACCAGTGGAAGGTGCGACCCACTACGAAGTTTGGGTGAGCAAGCGAGGGGTCGCAAATGAGAAGACAGCCCTCTTCAACGTGAAGTATCTCACGACAACGTCTTACGAGCTG
This sequence comes from Planctomycetaceae bacterium, assembly GCA_046349695.1. Lineage (GTDB taxonomy): Bacteria > Planctomycetota > Planctomycetia > Planctomycetales > Planctomycetaceae > SXXK01. The sequence continues at coordinate 178,203 of JAXMBV010000011.1, forward strand.
CCATCACTGCTGGCCACCGATGACTACGTGTTCTGGGTGCGAGCACGACGACTCTCACAGACGTCGGAGATTCAACTGTCCGGCAATCCAACCGCCGGAACGTTTACTATCACGCTGACGACAACCGGCACGAATGGCAAGACGCAGACGACTGCAGCAATTCCTTACAACGCAACGGAAGCTCAGGTTCAGGCTGCGGTGCGAGCACTTTCCGGGTTCGAGACTGCCGAAGTCAAGTCCGGCAAGACAGCTCCGAATCTGCTGCACGTTCTGATTCTGCCTCAGACGAACGGCCCGGTCACAGTCACGGTGACCCCGTCGATTACTCCCGGAACAATCAAGGTCACAACCAAAACTTCGAAGGAAGTTGTCGGTGTCTGGAGTGCCAGGTCAGACTTCTCCACAATCACGACTCCTGTCATCACCGGGCCAGTCGGAGTTCAAACGAACAATCCAAACGTTCAGACTGTGACTTCCGTTCGCCCAACGATCGAATGGACGGCTGTTGACGGTGCGGGCAGCTATGAAGTGTGGGTGGACCGCACGGCCAGCTCAAGCACTTACCTGTTGACCACTGTCTCCACGAACAGCTACACGTTTACTACCGACATTCTTCCCGGGAATTACTGGGTATGGGTCCGTGCGGCCAGTGCAACAGGTGAAACCACAGCGTGGAGCACGCCCTACAAGTTCACAGCGACCGGTGGTGCCCCCGTTATTACCTTCCCCGTCAACGGAACAGGGGCATCCGCTCTGCCAACGATTCAGTGGAGTTCCGTTCCTCAGGCTGCATCGTACGAAATTCAGGTGGCGTGGATCGGCGTTGACTTCGACTACATCACTGAAAGCAACCTCACTTCCACGAACTTCACACCATTCGCTCCTTTGAATTCCGGCTCTTACCGAGTCTGGGTTCGTGCAATCGCAGCCGACGGAACGGCGATGCGATGGAGTGATCCGGTGAACTTCCTGGTGGATTCGAAAGCGACTGGTGCAAACGAGGGCTTGAATCCCGAACTGCAGGTTCTGACAGCTCTGCTGGAAGAAGAAGATGGCTCTGAACGCACTGACGATCAGAGTGCGGAAGCCGCAGCCAGCTTCCCTCCTCAGGCCGAACTCGCAGTCATTGAAAATGACGAACAGGCACCTCCGGAAATCACGATCGAAGCGGATCAGTTCCTTGCTCCGGAATTGATCGAACAGCTTGCACAGAAGCTGGCCGCTGAAGAATGGTGGACACTCGAAGCGTGATCATTTCGGCCCGGAGTGTTCCGGGTCTGGTACGTCCGATGAGCCCGGCTCTTTGAGCCGGGCTCTTTTTGTGCGCTCTTTCCGGTGGCAGAACACTTCGGACCAGCGCAAAAAGAAAAGCCCGACATTGCTGTCGGGCTTTGATGTTTGTCAGTTGAGGGCTGCTGGTTCAGGCAGCGTGTCCCATTGCATCGTCGTCTGCCAGTCCCTCTTCTTCCTCTTCGTAAACGAGGTAGTAGATGTTGCTGGCAGCTTCTTCGAGGTAGTGTTTGATGTTCTCGCTCTGGACGCTTTCAATCAGCCGGTCCAGTGCGTCAACAACGCGATCCACTTCTTCGCTGCTGATTTCTTCATACTCTTCTGTTTCGGTCAGCCGGTACTGCAGATCGTCGGTCATGGTTTTTCTCCTGTCTGCTATTGTCGACAAGCGCTGTGCGGGGCGCGGGGTCAGTGATCGTTGTACATCCAGCGAAGATCCGGACGAGCGAAGAACTTCTCCGACTCACCAATCGAGAACGCTGGCGCATTCCTGTTCTAGAATCGTCTTTCAGACAGCCTGGCCAAAGAGCATCAGCCCATTTTCCCGGACAGAAGTTTGCGACTTCAAGATCGAGTCGCGCAATCAGTTGCATTCGCACTGGCCGACACGGGAACTTCCGAAACAAAGTCGCAAACTCCGGCAGAAACTGCTGAAATGCCGCCCGGGCAAGGCGAGGTCGAGTCAGCTTTCTAACCGGGATCTTCAGAGCATGAACGAATTTTCTCCCTCACAAGTGGTTGAGCTGAAACACTCTCTGGCACAACACCATCTGGCGTCTCTTCGCGATCAGGCCACACGTCCGTCACAGTTCCGATACCATGCCGGAGTCCTCGCGACGCTGCTGGCAGCAGAGGTGACTTCTTCTTTGCCTCTGCGAAAAGTGTCTGTCAGAACACCCCTGGAAGTGATGGAGTGTCAGGAGCTGGATGCCCGAATTGCTGCCGTGCCGATTCTGCGAGCTGGTCTTGGGATGGTGACTCCGCTCACCGACATGATACCCGATCTGGAAGTCTGGCATCTCGGGCTTTACCGGGATGAAGAGACTGCTCAGCCGGTTCACTACTATGACAAGCTTCCGGCCACCGATCCTCCCGGAGTCGCCATTGTTCTGGACCCCATGCTTGCCACAGGAGGTTCAGCGTCGATGGCCATTGCTGCCCTCAAACGCTGGGGCGTTGCTCGAATCTTCATGCTCTCGATCATTGCTGCACCGGAGGGAATTCGGAGGGTGCTTTCGGAATTTTCTGACATAAGGATCTACACCGCCGCCGTGGATCGGCAACTGAATGACCGGAAGTACATTCTGCCAGGGCTGGGCGATGCTGGTGATCGCATCTTCAATACTCTTCCTCACTAGCCCTGTTTGACGTTCTGTCGGTTGCCGACCTGCGATGAGCAGTCCGTGAATGTCGCAGCGGAACGAATTTGCTCGAATTGAACGTAGCGAACTCAATTGCAACGGATACGCTGAGCCCTGCTTCGTTACAGAGGCGTACTTTATTCCAACTTGTTTCGGGAGCGTTCGAGATGCAAAGAGGCTTTGCGGTACGGAAGGCCAGTGATCGCCACGGATTTACTCTGATTGAACTGCTTGTGGTGATTTCGATCATCGCCGTTCTGATGGCCCTGATTCTCCCGGCGATTCAAAGTGCCAGAGCAGCAGCCAGGCGGACTGAGTGTCTGAATCATATGAAGAATGTTTCACTGGCTGTTCTGGCAAATGCCACGAAGCATCGCGATCAGATTCCCGCCTACGGCCACTTCATCCCGGTGGTTCCCTCGGGAGTATCGAATCCATCGCCATCGCAGCTTGGATGTGCTCCTGTGATTAACTGGGTGGTCGAATGTCTGCCGGAGCTTGACCGTTCTGATCTCTATGAGCGATGGAATTTTCAGGTGAACCCAACGGACCCGAACAACCTTGCCGTCGGTCGAGTGAACGTTCCGGTACTGACATGCCCGGATGATCCGACATCGTACGACAAAGACGGCGGGCTCAGCTATGCAATCAACAGTGGGTATGCTGAACGCAACACCTTCTATGCTTACACAGCTGCGATCCAGGCCGGTCAGGTTCCGACTCAGGCAACCGTGCACATGTACAACATTATTCCGACAGACTGGGATGGCGACGGCGAAGCACCGGGAGAACCAGGCGCATGGACAGAACCCGATGATGAGGACATTACTCGGGATACTGGTGTTTCGTGGCTGGCCGTGCGTGCAGACAACTTCAGTCTGAAGATCTCTGAAATTTATGACGGCGCATCGAACACATTGTTACTGGCAGAGAACATCAATGCCGGGGGCTCCGGAGTCTGGTCCGATCCAGCGCCGCCCAACTGCACGTTCGTGTATCCGGTGGAACCATCTCAGGTGAATCAGCAGAACTTCAGCGATCCTCCAAGTCCGGCAGGCGTGGATGGACGTCCGAACGCGATGAAGAACGCCGGCGAGAATACTCCGTTCCCTTCATCCAACCATTTCCAGATCGTCAATTTCGCCTTCTGCGACGGGTCTGTTCGAACAGTTTCAGAGAACGTTGATCGCACTGTGTACCTGAAGATTCTGACGCCAGCCGGGGCGAAGCGTCGCTTCACCGGTTTTGTCCCGGAAGACCTCCTGAACGGCAACGATTTTTAGCTGATTGTTCGTCGCCGTATTGCGGAGACACTCGATTTCGTAGCTCTGTGGGCTCACGAATTCTGTGCGATGCTCAATGGGCGTTTGGATGGAGCCGATTCACCGTCTTTCCGCGGGCTGGGTTGAGATTCCCCTGGTCGTGAAACAGGATTCTGGCGGCAGAAGAAAACTTGTCAGTTGCAGAAACACAGAAAACACTCACTGCGGCGCGTTGACGCAGGGGGGCGGACTGCGAATAATCTGCGCGTTCGGACGTAAATCCGTGGCCGAAGAAGGGATACGGTTCTGCAGATTGAGACTCTGACTGCAGCTTCCAAGGGCTTTTCTGGAACCTGGTTTTTTTGTCCGCGCCGTCGATTGATTTTTGGAATTCGTGGGTATGCTGGTTTTCCTAACAGCCAGTTGCTCACAGAGGATTTTCTGGCAGGTCATGTCAGCGGAATGCTGACAGAAGCGTGTGTCTCACCAGGGAGGCACGGACACTCGTTGAATCATGGAGCGGAATGCTCCGCCAGTGTTGTCGGCGACACGCGTTGCGACAATTCTGGATCTCTTGGAAGGGGAATCGCGTGTATCGTCTGGACGCGGGATTGAAGGCGATCATCGAAAAGGGCAAGGAACGTGGATTCGTAACCGTCCAGCAGGCACATGCCTGGCTGCCGGATGAAGGCGGTGACCCAGCGATGGTCGACAGCCTGATCATGGCACTGGACGAAGTTGGTCTGGACTTCATCGAAGATCCGGACATCCCACTGGAGCCCGAACCGGTTGAAGAGGAAGTCAAGCAGGCACAGGCCGAGAAAGCGGCTCGCGCGCTTCTGGGACCGGAGACTTCTGCTCTCTCTTCCCGTGACCCGATCCGTATGTACCTCAGCCAGATGGGTAACATTCCACTGCTGACACGTGATCGCGAAATCTTCCTGGCCAAGCAAATTGAAATCACTCGCAAGCGCATGCGTCGTCATGTGCTGGAGTCGGACTTTGCTCTGAACATCGCTGTTGACACGATTGAAAAAGTGCGACGCGGTGAACTGCCCTTCGAGCGTACTCTGCGAACATCCGAAACGGAAGAAGTACGGAAGGAACAGATCGAAGGCCGAATGGAACTGAACCTGCGGACTCTTCGTCATCTGATGGAAGTCAACAAGGAAGAGTTCTATCGCTGGCGTGCGACTCCTGAAAATTCCAAAGAGCGAGCTGCTCTGGCCGACAGTATCAGAATTCGCCGTCGCAAGATGTGCTCGCTTTGCGAAGAGCTCAGCGTGCGAACTCACCGTATGCAGCCAGTCATGAAGCGAATGCTTCAGATTGGTGAACGTATCGAACAGCTGCGTGACGAAATCGCCTGCCTGCGAGGAATGCGCACGGCGGATACGGAGCGTCAGGCTCTGGAGCGTGAACTGGAAGAATACATCCAGATGCTTCTGGAAACGCCTGAACAGTTCCTGCGTCGATGCCGCGAAATCCGAAAGCGAATGGACGGCTGGACGGATGCCAAGCAGAAGCTGTCTGGAGGCAACCTGCGACTGGTGGTGTCAATCGCCAAGAAGTACCGCAACCGAGGACTCAGCTTTCTGGACCTCATTCAGGAAGGCAACGCCGGTCTGATGCGAGGCGTTGAAAAGTACGAGTACCGTCGTGGTTACAAGTTTTCGACCTACGCCACATGGTGGATTCGTCAGGCGATTACTCGTGCCGTCGCCGACCATGCTCGCACGATTCGTATTCCGGTCCACATGTTCCAGAGCATTTCGATGCTGAAGGCCAAGGCGGAAGAAATTCGCCAGGCAACCGGCCGTGAGCCAAGCAATGAAGAGCTGGCAGAAGCGGTCGGGATGAGCATTGAAGAGACCGAACGCATTATGAAGACCTGGAAGCATCCAATCAGCCTGGATACTCCGGTCGGAGAAAGCGAAGACAGCAGCTTCGGTGAGTTTCTGGAAGACAGTCACGAAAGCAGCCCGGCGGAATCAGCCGCCAAGCAGATGCTGCGTGACAAGATCGACCATGTACTGAAGAGCCTGACCTATCGCGAGCGGGAGATCATCAAGCTGCGTTATGGTTTGGGCGACGGCTACAGCTACACTCTGGAAGAGACCGGTCGAATCTTCAAAGTGACTCGTGAACGTATCCGCCAGATTGAAAGCAAGGCCCTCAAGAAACTGCAGCACCATACTCGTGCCGTGCATCTGAAGGGGTTTGTGGACATGGCAGACGATGCTCCACTGCCAGTCATTGAAGATGTTGAAATTGAGGAAGCCGGCGTGCTGTAAGCCGCTGAACCTGACCTGAAAACCAAACTGACAGGCCGATCACGTCAAAGTGATCGGCCTGTTTTATTTGTGGCTGACAAACACGGGAATCCCCGCATTGGACCTGTGGAAAGCCACATGAGCGTGGTCTGCCTCCACCTGGGGACGCCTGGGACTTCCCCGCAGTTTCCCCGCCACGGGTGAAATTTCGCAACATGCGATGACCATCTTCGACAACGTGATCTAGCGTTGCCTTAACCGAGCATTGTCACACCTGATCTCAATTCACAGCGGTAGTAGTTCTCCCCAGTTTTGCGGTGTTCCATGAGTATCCGTCACCAAATCACGCTGATCCTGATCGCACTGTCGGCGATCTTCGTGACGACATCATGGCTCATGCAGCAGTTCTTTATTGAACCCGCATTTGCTGCGCTGGAACTGGAATCGGCCGACAAAGACCTTCGCCGATGTATTGATGCACTGAATGCGGAAATGGAAAGCCTGGCTGAACTGAGCGGTGACTGGGGGGCCTGGGATGATGCCTACGAATTCACATTGAACGGCAGTGAGACTTTTCAGACGAGCAATCTGATCGATGAAACGTTTACCACGGCCGATCTGGATTATCTCTCCGTCATCACGAAGAACGGTGATGTCAAATGGTCGGACGGAATCAACAGCCAGACGGGAGAGCACTTTGATGTCCAGCCAATCAACTCTCTTCTGACGAATGACCTGAGAGAAAAGACAAACTTTGTCACCGTCGATGATTCCCTGTCAGGTTTGATCGAGACAGCGCAGGGACCCATGCTGATTGCATCGTGCCCCATCGTGCCATCAAATCGCAAGGGAGATCCGATTGGTGTCATGACCATGGGACGACTGCTCACAAAAGAGCGAATCTCGGAACTCGCTCAGCGCACACATCTGGATGTGTCGTTTCTGTTCAGAGAGTCGGAAGAGCTGACACCCCGGGAACGACGATTCCTGGATGGCACTGCGATCAGCAAACACATTGAAACTTCGGAAGATGGTTCGTTGTCTGCCTGCACCACACTCAAGGATGTCAGTGGCCGGCCACTCGTCCTGATTCGACTTTCCATGAGCCGAACGGTGACTCAGCAGGGAGCCATTGCGGCTCGTGCAGCCATGTGGTGCAGTCTTGGCGGTGCATTAATGACAGCACTCGGCACAGGTATGGCGCTTCGGCGCAGAGTGATGGAGCCGCTTCAGGAAATGGCGGATCACGCCACGCGAGTTGGAGTCCAGGATGACCTCGATGCCCGCATTCGCTTCCGCCGGAATGATGAAATCGGAAAGCTGGCCGCGACATTTAACCTGATGGTCGCGCGTCTTGCTGATTCCAGAGACAAGCTTCAGGAAGCTGCTCACCGGGCCGGGATGGCTGAGATTGCGTCGGAGGTGCTTCACAACGTTGGTAATGCGGTGAATTCCGCCGGCTGTTCGGTGGAGATGCTGACTGAGCGGCTGGAAAGCAGTCGCCTGCCGGGACTCGACATGGCAATTGCCCTGTTGTCCGAACAGGCACCCAGAGCCGCCGAGTTCTTCGCGCACGATCCTCGTGGTCCCAAACTGATTCACTATCTGGAAACTCTGAACGGAACTCTGCAGCGAGAGCACGGCGAGTGTCTAAGCGAACTGCGCCGTCTGACAGAGACTGTGGCGCATATTCGATCGGTGATCACGTCGCAGCAGGATCATGCTCGCAAGTCCGACTTCCGACAGAAGGTGGGACTGCAGGAGCTTCTGGACGAAACACTTCACATCAACGAACAGCTGCTGACGGGAACCGGCATTCGAGTTCACATCGAGGCGCCGGAATTGCCACTGCTTCGAATCAACCGGAGTCGCATTTCACAGGTCCTCGTGAACCTGCAGAAGAATGCGATTCTGTCGATGCTGAGTGTTCCCAACAAAGAACATGTCCTGACCGTGTCCGTTCGCGAAGAAGCAGAGAACACACTTGCGATTTCAGTGACGGATACGGGTACCGGGATGACATCGGAAGTGCAGTCACGGCTCTTCCAGCAGGGGTTCACAACGCGAAGTACGGGAAGCGGACTGGGTCTGCATTACTGTGCCAACGTCATTCGTGATATCGGCGGACAGATCAGCGCTTACAGTTCCGGACCCGGTACAGGAGCCACTTTCCGAATCACGATTCCGGGGGCCATTACACAGCCGTCGCCTGAAGAAATTGCAATCCGTGAAACACCTGAGCCGGCAGAAGTGCCAAACGCCAGTCAGCCATTTGCATTCAGTTAGTCAGAACAGGATCGGGGCCAGACCATGAAAACGAATTTCTCACTGAAGCCGGGCAGCTACGACCGCATTCAGCGAATCCTTGTGGTGGATGACAATGAGTCGATCCATGAGGACTTTCGCAAGCTGCTGCAGGCGTCAGTGTCCGACAACCTGCAGAAAGCAGAGCAGGATCTGTTCGGAACACCAGCAGCGGCTTCCGAAGATCCGGGCTTTGACTTTCAGCTGACGTTCGCCTTCTCCGGCAAGGAAGCTCTTCAGAAAGTCACTGAAGCCGGTCTGCAGGGGCGACCATTTCGAGTCATGTTCTGTGACATTCGCATGCCGCCCGGATGGGACGGTATCGAGACGATCAGTCAGTGCTGGAAGGTGGATCCTGGTCTCGAGGTCGTTATCTGCTCAGCGTACTCCGACTACACCTGGAAAGATCTCGTCAACAAACTTGGACGGACCGATCAGTTCCTCGTCCTGCGCAAGCCGTTTGAAGCGATCGAAATTCGTCAGCTGGCGATGTCGCTGTGCATGAAGAATCTGATGAAGGCCAGCATGCGAGGTGAAGTCAGGAACCTCGAGGAGATTGCGGAAGAACAGTCTCGAGTTGCCGCGGAAGCTGAAAAGGCCAGTCATGCCAAGGGCGAATTTCTTGCGAACGTCAGCCATGAAATTCGTACTCCTCTGAATGGCGTGATCGGAATGCTGGAGCTGATGGCATCGACACCGCTCAATTCCCAGCAGGAACGATACCTTCGGGGCGCGCAGTCTTCTGCTGACTGTCTCCTGAGTCTTGTGAATGGCGTTTTGGATCTGTCGCGAGTGGAACACGGGCAGATGGAGCTGGAATCCATTTCGTTTGATGTGCGAACGCTGGTCGAAAACGTTGCTGAGATGATGTCCCCAACGGCGCGCAAGAAGTGCCTGGAGATCAACTGCCAGCTGAGTCCTGATTTGCCGGAGTGGGTGGCCGGGGACCATAACCGTCTTCGTCAGGTGCTTTTGAATCTCGTGAACAATGCGGTCAAGTTCACCGAACAGGGACGCATCACTGTCTCTGCGGAAGTGGTTCAGAAGGGCGACGACAACGATGTGATTCGGATCGCCGTAAGCGACACGGGAATCGGCATTCCAAAAGAACGACAGGGAAGACTGTTCCAGATGTTCTCGCAGATCGACGCCAGCACAACGCGTCGCTTCGGCGGCACCGGACTGGGACTCGCGCTCTGCAAGCGGCTGGTGGAACTGATGGGCGGAACCATCGGTGTTGAGAGCGAAGCCGGCTGGGGATCCACATTCTGGTTCTCCATACCGCTGAAGAAGTCCGTGGCCGAAGCGCCGGTGCAGGTTGTTCCTGCCTATCTGAACGCCATGCAGATTCTGGTGATCGCCGGAGATGATTCGGTTCGACAGTCGATCACGACTTCACTGGAACAGTGGAACATCAGCTGTGCAGCCTTCCGTTCTGTTCAGGAAGCAGCACCCATTGTTGCGGCATCAGTGTCTCGCGGCGATCAGTACAGCCTGGCCATTGTTTCAGCACGCGATCATGGCTCGAACGGTCGCCTGCTGATCGAAGAGTTTCGAAGTACTGACGGACTGCAGGATCTTCCTGCGATTGCGGTCATCAACGCCAATGATTCAGCCCCGCTGGAGTTTCGTCAGCGCTGGAGAATTTCGGAAGTTGTCACCTGTCCGATTCGCCGGTCCCGGCTCTTCGATGCCGTCCAGCATACTTCCAGCGAACTTGTCGGGACGGAAGTAGCAAGCACGATGGTCTGTGAGCTTCCTTCCGAGAAGCTGGCAACGGCCGGTCATGGATACCGAATCCTTGTCGCCGAAGACTACGAAATCAATCAGGTTGTGGTCCGGGAATTTCTCACTCGCTTTGGGTTCGAATGTCAGCTGGTCTCGAACGGACAGGAAGCTGTCGAGAAGGCCACAACCCGCCAGTACGACCTTGTCCTGATGGACTGCCAGATGCCGGAAATGGATGGCTTCCAGGCGACCGAGGAAATTCGCAGGTTCGAACTGTCCAGCCGCGGTCTCTCCAGGTCCGGTGCTCGACTGCCTGTAATTGCTCTGACGGCAAACGCCATTTCCGGAGACCGTGAAGTCTGTCTGGCCAGCGGAATGGATGACTATCTGTCAAAGCCGATCAACAAGAACGCTCTTCTGGAAGTTCTCCGCAAGTGGCTGCCTCGTCATCCCGTGGCGTCCGCAGACCAGGGGACACAGGAATCCTCGGGTGCCGCTGCGACATCGGGCGGTATCAATGGCTTCGATCGAAATCAGCTGATCCATCAGTGCTTTGGTGACGTGGATCTTGCCATCGAACTCCTGAAAATGTTCGAAGTGCGAGGCGCGTCCAGCCTGAAGGAAATTAAGAAGGCGGTTGCCGATGAGAACCGCAAAGCTCTGAATCACATCAGCCATGGTATCAAAGGAATTGCCGGAAACCTCTGTGCGCACGGGCTGCAGAAATCAGCCGCTCAGCTGGAAACTCGCTGCAAGGATGAGACCGTAACTCTGCACAGTCTGCTTGAAGAGATCGAAGCGTTCTGCGGTGACATTCAGACGTGCCTCAGTTCAGCCGCCCCACTTCGTCAGACCCTCCTGACTCAGAAAGCGTGATGAGATGTCGTCGGCAATCATTGAACCAGTGACCTACCGCGTCGGCAATCAAACATTTGTCGCCAGTCCCGGTACGTCCGTGATTAATGCCGTGAAGGATCCGGTCAAAGGACTTCCTCTTCCGCTGTCGAACACGCAGGACTTCCTGCAGAGCCGCATTCTGATCATCGACGACGAAGCCATTAATGTTCGACTCATTCAGAAGTGCCTGCAGCTGGCCGGCTACCGAGAGATTGAATCACACATAGATCCCGAAACGGCCTTTGACTGTATTCGCCGGATTCACCCCGACCTGGTCATCTGCGACGTGATGATGAGTGTCTCCGGGCTGGACATTCTGCAGCGAGTCGTGTCCGATCCGGAACTCCGTACAACGCCGATGATTATGGTGACAGCGACGGACGACGAGAGCATTCGGTCCTGTGCGCTGGATCTGGGAGCGACGGAACTGCTGACGAAGCCGCTGCGAGCCACATCGCTGCTTCCGCGAGTTCGGAATTCGCTCCTCCTGAAGCACAACATGGATCGGATGCGAAACTACAGCCGCGAACTGGAATCGCGCGTTGAAGAACGAACGGCCGAACTCACCCTGTCCCGCCTCGAACTGATTCACTGCCTCGCGAAACTTTCCGAGTACCGTGACAATGAAACGGGGCATCATGTGGTGCGAGTCGGACGCTATGCTGGTTTGCTCGCCAGGTCCCTCGGCCTGCCGTCCAGTATGTGCGAACTGATCGAACACGCAGCGCCGCTTCATGATATTGGCAAGATCGGCATCTCCGATGAAATCCTGCATAAGCCGGGGAAACTGACTCCGGAAGAATTTGAGCTGATGCAGCGCCATGTGGGGCTTGGAAAGAAAGTGTTCCAGCCACTGCCTGTGTACGAATCACAGCAGCTGCGTTCGCATACGCTGCTTGGAGAAATGATGGTCAACGTCGGTTCGTCACCGCTGCTGCGCATGGCGGCCGAAATCGCGCTGACTCATCATGAACGCTGGGACGGCACGGGATATCCGATTGGACTGAAGGGCGAGGAGATTCCGCTGAGTGGCCGTATTGTCGCCGTCGCCGATGTGTTCGACGCGCTCAGCAGTAAGCGAGTCTACAAGCCTGCCTTCCCCATTGAACGCTGCCTGCAGATTCTTCAGGAAGAGAGCGGAACACACTTTGATCCTGCAGTAATCGACGCGTTCATGAAGGTCCGGAACGACATCGTTCGCATTCGAATTGAACTGGCGGACGTTGATTAGTCAGAGTTTACACTCGGGCAACGGCCGTTACGGCTTCAGTCGACTCAGCGTCGTTCGGTGCTGCAGCACGACGGCCCCCTGTTCGTCGCAGACCTGGAGACGAACGATGGGGTCCGGGACAGACCAGTCGACGAGGATGTTTCCGTAGTTCACATCGAAGAACGTGAGTCCTTCGCGGTACGGGTTAATCTCGTTGGCAAAACGCACTCCGCCCTTTGTCAGGTTTCCGCTGGGCTGATTCAGACTGCTGCTGGTGACTTCGACGAGAGGATATCCGATGCCTTCGCTGGAATTGCCGTCGAGCTTCGCGATCTCGGCGAGGTGTCGGTCGCCGCTGATCATCACAACGCCTTCCGCTTTGGATTCTTTCAGCAGGCGAAACAGCCTCGCTCGTTCATTCGGAAAATTGCCCCACATCTCCCATCCATGCTGGTTCGAAAGCACCTGATAACTGGAACCGATAATGCGCAGTTCCGCGGGGACCTTGAGCTGCTCTTCTAGCCACTTCCATTGAGTTTCGCCGAGAACCGTTGCCGAATCTTCCGTGTTCGGAATGTATCGTCCTCGATATCCCTCACCAGGCTCGCGTGCATCAAATCCCTTTTTCAGCGGACTGCGAAAGTACCGAGCATCCAGAAGAATGACCTGAATACGCTTTCCAGCCGGTCCATACACGTGGGACCAGTAAATGCCTTCTCGAGTTCGCCGAACGTCGTCCGCGGGTGCGCCGAGGAAGTCGAGAAAGACCTGCTGCGATTCTTTCCGCATCGCATACTCCGCCCCGGAATCGTCCTGACCGTAATCGTGGTCGTCCCATGTCGCGACAAACGGACAGGTTTCCTTCAGACGCTTGAAGCCAGGCTGTTCATGCAGCAGGAAGTATTTGTCCCGCAGCACGGCCATGTCGGAACTGTCGCCATAGATATTGTCACCGAGGAAGATGAACAGTTCCGGCTTTCCAGCAACAATCGCATCCCAAATCGGCTGAGGCTTGTCCTGCTTCGCACAGGAACCGAAGCTGATTCGTTCCAGTGGCTTGTCATCAGCAACAGCAGGCCTGGTGATGAGTCCAAGAAACAGCAACAGTGCAAGAACGCGGTACTGAGCCACTGCGAATCTCCCTGGTCAATTGCCCGAGATGTGATACTTCCGAGGAACGTGCGAATTGAATGGACCTGTAACAGCCCGGGTGACTCAATCCGTCGCGATCGCCAGAATTCAGAAATTCCGCAGAACGCAGACTGTCAAATGCGGCAACCGGCTTCAAAATACGCAACTCGCCGGTCTGACTGTCCAAACGGCGAGTCTGCATCTCATTGTTCTCGGTGTGATAGGTTGTTGTGAACGCAGTTTCCAGTTCAACTCAAGAATCAGCCTCGACGCGCGATCGAAACAGTGACTTGCTGCTCGCCATTGAATCGTCATGTGATGAGACAGCTGCCGCGGTGGTTCGACGTGACGGTCGAGTACTTTCCAACATCATTGCTTCTCAGTTCGACCTGCATCTCGAGTGGGGAGGAGTCGTTCCGGAAATCGCCTCCCGCGCTCATGTGCGTCGCATCCTGCCCGTCATCCAGAAAGCTCTGGAACAGGCAGACTGCACAGCTCGCGGTCTGACCGCGATTGCTGTCACCACCGAGCCTGGTCTTGTTGGTTCGCTGCTTGTCGGACTGACGGCCGCGAAGACGCTCTCCATGGCGCTCGACCTTCCGCTGGTGACCGTCAATCATGTGGAAGCTCATATCTATGCGTGCGGAATGGGACAGAAGGAGACGATTTATCCGTGTGCTGGCTTCGTGGTCAGCGGCGGTCACACTAACCTGTACGACTGCCGATCCGCATCGGAATGTCGACTGATCGGTGGCACAACGGATGACGCTGCCGGAGAAGCGTTTGATAAGGTGGCGAGGATTCTGGGGCTTCCGTATCCGGGAGGTCCTTCAATTCAGAAGGCTGCCGAATCGGGCGATCCCCGCCGCTTTCGCATGCCGCGGCCGATGATTCACAGTGGTCGACTGGACTTCAGTTTCTCCGGCCTGAAGACAGCCGTCCTTTATGCGGCCCGAGGAATTCCGGGACCGGATCAGCTGACGGAAACTCCTGCCGACCGAGTCAACGATCTGGCCGCTGGTTTTCAGATGGCGGCAGTTGAAGTCATCGTCGAAAAGTGTCGACTGGCCGTCCGCCAGCTTGGTTATCGAAGACTGTGCGTGGGTGGTGGAGTTGCGGCCAATCAGCACCTTCGAAAAGAGCTTCAGGCGATGTGCCAGCGAGAGCGAATCACTCTGCACATCGCCCCGCTGGAATTCTGCACCGACAACGCCGCCATGGCCGCCATCGCGTGGGAACTGATCGCCGCCGGACGAACATCCACGCTGGATGCCGACGTCCTCCCCGGCCTCGTGAGACATCAGTTCTCTGAGAAACGCAAAGACCGTTAGCCCAACCAAAAGTAGCAACGCACACAAAGTGGCTCGTGTCTCCGACGCGAGAACCCCCATCCCGTGTTTCCATCCTCAGCAAGCACAAAGGAGTAACACACACAAAGTGGCTCGTGTCTCCGACGCGAGAACCCCATCCCGTGTTTCCAGTCTTGAAAGCATCAAACGCATTCTCCCGCGTCGGAGACGCGGGCTACGCTTTTTGGAGTTGCCCTCACTAGGGGTGGGCACTTGAAAAATGGGGGCGATTGTGTCATGGTTCTGGTGCCACGATGGCGTTGCCACAACGACTTCACCACAAGACCAGCAAGATTCGCGTTTTCGCCTAATCCATGTCAGAGCTGCAAAAACGTCAGGTAGATACGCGAGTGGTGGTGGAGACGCCGGAAGGTGTCGATTTCCAGTTCATCATTGCCGGCCCGGGAACTCGATTTCAGGCATGGCTCATCGATACTCTGCTCAAAGCAGGACTGATCGTCCTTACCTTTATCCTGCTGGCCCTGTTGATGTCACTGCTGTTCCCTGGTCAGGACAGGCAAAGTCTTGAGGATTCGTCGGTCGCGGTACAGGGTCTGCTGCTCGCCGCATACTTTGTGCTGGACTGGTTCTATGGCAGCCTTTTTGAAGGACTCATGAACGGACAGACTCCGGGGAAGAAGTCGGCAGGGCTGCGAGTCGTCCGGACGAACGGCACGCCGGTCGACCTCATGAGTGCCACCGGCCGAAACTTCCTTCGCACGGCCGACATGCTCCCTCTGTTCTACCTTGTCGGTGCCGTGTCGATGCTGTTCACTCGACGTCTTCAGCGACTTGGCGATCTGTTTTTTGACACGATGGTGATTGACGAACGCCGGGAATGGATCGCACGCCGAGGGGGTCTGACAAAGAACGTTGAACCAATTCTTCGCTCCGAATGTCCTCGCCGGTTTCATGTGCCGGAGCGAACGTTATCCGTTATTGAGCGACTCTTTGAGAACGATCGCATTATCTCCGACGCTCGAAGAGAAGAAATTGCGAAGCCGCTCAGCGAAGCGTTAAGGCAGCGACTGGGTTACCAGGATCCTCCGCCGGATCCTCGAAATCCTCATGCTTATTTTTCGGCCCAGGGTCTTAAGCACACAAAATTCCTGCTGCGAGTGCTCAAGACATTCAGCGCAGACATACCGGCTGAGAAAGACCAGCCCCAAACGCGAGGAAAGCGTGCCAAAAAGGCGGAGCGGATGACGATCGCGGATGTTGCAGGAGCAGGCTCATGAACCGCGAACGTTTCATCAAAGAGCGACGGCAGGACTGGCAGCGGTTTGAATCCCTTGCGATGAAGTTTCAGCGATCGCGCCAGAAGAACTGGAGCGGTGCTGAGGTTGCGGAACTGTCGCGACTGTATCGATCCATCTGTTACGACCTTTCGCTGGTACAGTCCCGCGAATGGGGAGCGCGCCTGGAACAGTATTTGAACGACCTGGTGGCTCAGGGACATAACTGTCTTTATCGAACCGCTCCAAAGTCTCTCAGTGGTATCGGCACGTTTTTCTCGGTGGGGTTTCCGTCACTTCTTCGACAGCGGTACAAAGCCTTCTGGCTCGCATTTGTTCTGTTTACCGTGCCCTTCATCGTCAGTACGTTCGTAGCGATACTTCGTCCTGACCTGGCCGATATGGTCGTCGGAGAAGACCAGATGAAGCAGGCCGTTGAGATGTACAGCTCGGATCTTTACGACAACATCGACACCAGCTACCTGCAGCAGCGCAGCGGGATGTTTGGGTTCTACATCGGCAACAACACGGGAATTGCTTTCCGAGCTTATGCTGCTGGTGCACTGGCTGGTGTTGGTACGTGCCTCGTGCTGCTGTCCAACGGCATCACGATCGGGATGATCCAGGGGGGAATCCTTGCGGCGGGCGAACCGGCAACGACCAACTTCACCAGCTTCGTGATTACACACGGTGCCTTCGAACTGACGGCCATTGTGATTGCCGGAGCGGCTGGATTTGTGCTGGCTCAGGGAATTGTGATGCCTGGAAATCGAACCCGCATTGATTCTCTTCGCTATCACGGCACGGAATCGCTCAAGCTTGCTCTGGGCGCCGGAGTGATGCTGTTCATCGCTGCGATGATTGAAGGCTATTTCTCGCCGCTCGCGATCGCACCCGTGTTCAAATATCTGATGGGAACAATCTGCTGGCTGGCGGTCATTGCGTATTTCACAATGGCCGGTCGTGAAAGGACAGCAGCATGAAGGTCGAAGACTGCATCGTTGTTGTCGAACGCCGGTCGCTCGGTGGCTGCATCGACCTGGCATTTGTGTTTGCCCGGGAATTTGCCGGACCACTCTTTCGCCTTTGGGCACTGTGTGCCATCCCGTCCTGCCTGACGATCCTGCTGTTTGCAAGCCTGAGTACGGACCTGCTGATTATCAGCGTCCTGGTGTTTATGTTTTTCAGTGCTGTGTTCAATGCACTGCTGGTCAGTTCGATGGGGCCACAGGTGTTTGGCGTTCCCATCTCGCTGTCGCAGGCTGCAAAGTCCTGGCGAAAGCGTCTGATCAGCTGGTTTTTCCTCACCGCCTTTTCCAGACTTGCTCAGTGCATAGGCTTCGTGTTCGTCACGGCCTACGTCGGTCACCTGCCGGAGGTTTTGCTGCTGGAACAAAGTAAAGTCAACGGAGTGACCTCACGACTTTCCTGGTTATGCGGCGGAGGAGGATTCGGCAGAAACCTGGGTCGCGTCATCGGACTGTCCGCATTCTGGGCCGGCATGACGGTCGGGCTCTTTCTGTTGATCGATTTCCTGTCGACGACTTTGCTGAACTACCCGATTCTGGCATCACGACGAGGTGCGACGTCAGTGGATCAGTCAACGTTGATGGCTCAGCTGTTTCTGGATGATGCCAGAGTCCACGTTGTTCTTCAGCTGGCTCTGTGGCTGCCCTATCCCATGATTCGTCTTGCCTGGTTTTTCTGTTATCTGGATCAGCGAATTCGCAACGAGTGCTGGGATCTGCAGGTGCAGTTTCGCGCCGAAGCAGCGCGGCTGGAGCAGTTGGCATGAAGTGGTCCATCTTACTTTCATTGCTCCTGTTGACCGGATGGGTCAGTGCCGGTGACGTCGCACTGGCACAGCAAGGTGCCACGCTGAGCGACGATGCGATTGATTCGGCCGGCGAATCGGTCATGAACCGGAACGAGTTCCGGTCTCTGAGGCGTCGTTTGCTGGAGCAAATGGAGTCCGATGCAGAATCGGGCGAGCAGGGATTCCTGAGCAAATCGCTCGAATGGATTGGACAGAAGATCGGCGATGGTTTTCGAGCCATCGGCGATTTTCTCAGCGGACTTTTTGGCGGAGGCGGAGGAGGCGGCGGCACGGGCGCTCCGGCGAGGTCCACGCCCGCAGCCTCATCCAGTTCGGGTGGGCTAAACTTTTCGATGGATGGAATTCTGACAGTGCTGGCTATTCTGGCCATCATGGTCATCCTGATTCTGATCGTCGTCATGATCATGAAGAAAATTGACACGAAGAAGAAACAGTCCGGCCTTGCTGATTCGGCAGAAATGTTCTCTGACGTGGAGACTCCTCCTGGTGAGCTTGCAGCCTCGACCTATGAATCGCGAGCCATCCAGCTGGCGTCCATGGGCGACTATCGCGCGGCGATTCGTGAGCTGCTGCTGGGGGGGATGAGCTGGATTGAGCGAGCCGGAATGATTCGATACCGCAAAGGACTGACAAATCGGGATTACGTTCGAGCAGTCTGGAGACGAATGGAAAAGCGTGATGCTTACATCACAACTGCCACTCAGTTTGAACTGGTCTTCTTCGGAAGGCGCGAGCCAACAGCGTTGATGTTTGAAATGTGTCTGGACAGCTTTCGGGGAGCATTCCGTGAAGAAGAAACGCCGACTGTTACAGTCTGACACATTCTGGGGAACAGCAGCGGTGCTGCTGGTGCTTCTTCAGTTTTGGTGGCTTCCGGGGGAAGATGGTTCCGCCGCGGATTCTTACAGCACGACTGTTGACGGAAAACTGGGACTGTTCCGGACGCTGTCAGAACTGTTTCCAACCGTGCGCCGTGAAGCGACTCGGGTTGTACCAGAAGACCTGTCAACTCTGCTGATCATTGCTCCGGACGAATACCCGACAAGAAGAGAAGAAGAACAGCTGCGGCAGTTTGTTTATGACGGCGGGACACTTCTGTTCGCACCGTCGCTTGAGAAGCCGGAGGTGTCTCTTCCGTCGCTGTCGATTCGGCTGACTCCGAACTTTCATGTCGATTTGCCCTTTGTGCCTCCGTCCGCGATCCCTGTTTCACCGCCAGGGATGAATGCTGTCCCCCCGGAGAAAAAGGACGATTCGAATCAGAATGCTGCGGACTCGAATCAGCCCACCGCCGATTCGGCTCAGCAAGACCCCGCTTCCGTCGCAAACTCGCCCGACAGCAGCTCTGGACCTGCGGGACCGACGACAACACCCGTTCCGAAGCCCGAGGAAAAGCTGCTGCCGGTCACTGGGAGTCTGGCATCAGTTCCGTTTGAGATCACATCGCGATCAGAGATT
The DNA here is from genome assembly GCA_046349695.1 of Planctomycetaceae bacterium. GTDB lineage: Bacteria > Planctomycetota > Planctomycetia > Planctomycetales > Planctomycetaceae > SXXK01. The sequence continues at coordinate 197,538 of JAXMBV010000011.1, forward strand.
ATCCCGCCTTATTATGAACATGAGGTACTGCTGGGCTCTGAGAACGCGCCGGTGGCTATTTCCTGGCTTTACGGTTCCGGTCGGATCGTGGTGTGTGCGAGCCCAGATTTGTTTTCCAATCGAAGTATGCTCTACAAACCTTCGCGCCGCGCGGCAGTGCGACTGGTCGAACACGCTGCAAATCTTCCGGAGCAAATGGCAGCGTTCAGCCGACACGTTCCATCGACGATCGTGATCAGTGAGTACTTCAATACGACGGATTCCTTCCGTGATACGGGCGTGCTTTTCAGCCCGATGATGCGCATCGGGACTTTGCAGCTTCTGCTTGTGGCTGTTCTGGGGATCTGGCTCGCGTTCTATCGATTCGGCCCCGCCAGTGAAACGGTCCATGTGAATCGCCGATCGCTGCGGGAAAGTGCCGAGGCTGTCGGCAATCTTCAATACCGTCTGAGCGATGGGGCAGTCGCGGTCCGAAGCTACATGGACTTTCTTCGCAGCCAGCTTCGCCGACGTTTCGGTAGTTCTGTCCGTCTTGAAGATCCAAAGTCGATTGCTGACAAAGCACGGCTGGAAGTCGACGAGGTGACGGTCAGCCTGCGTGAAGCCACCAGAATGGCGAACACAACGAAACTGTCCGCAAGCGGTGCCGCAAGTTCCATTCGCTGGCTCAGCCGTCTTCAACTGAGACTCTTCGGTAACAGTGTTGAGGAAAGACAGTCGTAGGCATTCACAGACATCTTCAGATTTCACGAAATCGTTTTGAATCTTTGACCGGGTGATACCAACATGCAGCTCACAGACGTCAAGCGACTCTTTGACAGTGTCGTCGAACAGATTGGAAAGGTCGTTGTCGGCCAGATGGAACTGGTTGAAGGAGTCGTCGTGGCTCTCTTTGCCGAAGGAAGCGTGCTGATTGAAGGCCCGCCGGGCCTGGGAAAGACGCTGCTGGTCAACGTCCTCTCAAAGACGGTCTCGTGCCAGTTTCGCCGTGTTCAGTTTACACCGGACCTGATGCCGTCAGACCTGACCGGTCACAGCATCTACGACATGAAGCAGCAGGCCTTCACGTTCAACGCCGGACCGGTCTTCACCAATATTCTGCTGACCGATGAAATCAACCGCTCACCTCCAAAGACTCAGTCAGCTCTGCTGGAAGTCATGCAGGAACAGCAGGTCAGCGTTGACGGAAAAACGCACGTCCTTCAGCGACCATTCCTGGTGATTGCCACGCAGAACCCGATCGAACATGAAGGAACCTACCCGCTTCCCGAAGCGCAGGTCGACCGCTTCATGTTCAAGCTGCTGGTGGACTACCCGCCGCCGGCTGATGAAGTCGAAATTCTTGGCCACTATGCCGGCGGGAAGGATCCTCGAAGACTGGGAGACTTCAATCTGGAGGCGGTGCTGAAGTCCGAAGATGTTCTGGCCATTCAGCAGGCTGTGAAAGGCGTCATTGTCGAACCGAAGATCCTCCGATACATCGTGGACATTCTGGCCGCGTCCCGTACGTGGGGTTCTGTCACGATCGGCCCAAGTCCTCGAGCCGGCGTCAATATGCTTCTGGCCGCAAGAACCCTGGCCGCCTGTCGTGGTCGGGACTTCGTCACGCCGGACGACATTAAGGAACTGGCTCCATGGATTCTTCGACATCGTCTCCGCCTGCGTCCTGAAGCAGAACTGGAAGGAGAATCGACTGACGATACCGTGCGCGCCATTCTTGATGCGGTGGAGGCTCCCAAGTCATGATTCCAGCGCGTCGGCTTGTCATCATTGCCGCAGTCCTCGCGTTGCCTCTGCTGCTGTCCGGGGTGAGCCAGGTCCTCGCTGACATTGCGCTGCTGCTGAATCTTGTTCTGGTTTCTGTGGCTGCGGTGGATCTGCTGATCAGCCCTTCTCCGTCAGAACTGGAAGTCCATCGTGAGATTTCGGAAGTGCTGAGTGTCGGTGCATCCAACCCGGCAACTCTGATCGTTCGCAACCGGACAATTCACACGTTGCAGGTCAGTCTGCACGACGATCCAGGGCCATTGTGCACCGTCGAACGCCTTCCTGTGACGATTACGATCGCGTCGGAGAAGGAAGTCGAAGTCCCGTATGTGGTCGTGCCTCATCGGCGAGGTGCTTCGGAAATGCCCGAAGTTCATCTGCGGTTTCCAACGCGGCTGGGACTGTGGACTCGACAGCAGGTGCGACGCCTTCCGACAAAGATCCGAGTTTATCCGGACATCCGGGCGGTCTACCGTTACGAGCTCATGGCGCGTCAGAATCGACTGTTCGAGATTGGTGTCCGCATGGTGCGCATGCCCGGTCAGGGTCGCGAGTTTGAACGGCTGCGTGAATACCGGTACGGCGATGAGATTCGACAGATCGACTGGAAGGCAACAGCTCGCCAGCGGCAGCTGATCAGCCGGGAATTCAACGTCGAACGCAATCAGAACATCGTGATCATGATTGACTGTGGTCGATTCATGAGGAACGAAACGGACGGCATTTCGTACCTCGATCGCGCTCTGAATTCTGCGATCATGCTCAGCTACATCGCACTGGGTCAGGGTGACAACGTTTCGCTGCTGGCGTTCTCAAATCGCATTGAACGCTTTGTGAGGCCGGTTCGAGGCAAGCCGGGAATTCAGCAGATCCTCCGATCCACCTACGATATCGAAGCGTCCACCAATGTTTCCGACTACAGCATGGCGCTGGAGTATCTGACGACGGTTCAGCGAAAGCGTGCACTGGTGGTGCTGATCACATTCGTGACCGACGAACTCCAGCTGCGAGTCATCGGAAGCAGCCTCAAACTTCGTTCGCTGCCTTACCTGCCATTGTGCGTACTGCTTCAGGATGTGGGACTGAGAAAGCTGGCCGAGCGAGTTCCCGAAACGGATCTCGACGCTTTCCACACGGCAGCCGCGGCTCAGATTCTGACCGGACAATCCACCGAAGCCGCATCGCTCCGAGAAGCCGGCATCATGCTGATCGACACGCCACCTGATCTGCTGACAGAACGCCTGATCAACGAATACCTCAGCGTCAAAGCCCGCAACCTGATGTAATTGCCCCATATCCCCGCCACCCCAATCGCCCCCCTCCTGAACGAAGTTCGGGAGGGGTCGAGCGAGCGTCAGCAAGCTCGGAGAGGGACGCGGAACGGTTTTCAGTTTTCAGAGTGTAGAACGATTGTCCCCAATCGTTACCGCTCGATCAGTGTTCTGCGATCAGCAACTGCATCCACATCGCAACGCACCATCCCCCAAACACCGTCATTCCCGCGCAGGCGGGAACCCAGCACCCCACTTTGCATTTTCCATTCTCCAATAACCATTAACCATTGCCCCTACACAACAACGCCCCAAGCGCTCCCCTCTTGAACGAAGTTCGGGAGGGGTCGAGCAAGCGTCAGCAAGCTCGGGGGAGGGCCCGCGAATGTCGTTGCTGGTTCATGGTTGAAAGCGAAAGGAACTCTGGCGAGTTCCACTACATTGCCCCACAAAAACAACGCCCCAAGCGCTCCCCTCTTGAACGAAGTTCGGGAGGGGTCGAGCGAGCGCCAGCAAGCTCGGGGGGAGGGACGCGAATGTCGTTGCTGGTTCATGGTTGAAGGCGATAGGAACTCTGGCGAGTTCCACTACTTAACCACTGCTAATAAAACGCAGTTGCCAAACGGCGGCGGAAGTCGGAGGCAAGTTTTGATTTGGCGCCCATCACGGTCAGCAGCTGCACCATGATCTCCTTGGCCTGGATTCCAACTCCGCCACGGTCCTGCTTGACGATCTCCAGCAGCATCTCACACGCTTCTTCAAATCGGCTGTCGGCCCCCAGCGCTTCGGCCAGCTTCAGCTTCAGTTCCAGATTGCCCGGTTCCGCTTCAAGGGCTTTCTTCGCTTCCTGAACACCGCCCGAGTCTTCGACCTGACTGCGCATTTCCAGCTGCTGCTGCAGAACCTGCGCTTCAGGCTCGAGGTAACCGCGCTTGTTCAGCTCATCGATGATCTCGCGGCATTCCTGATCACGATTCAGTTCCAGAAGAACGCGTGCATGTGTGATGCGAAACTCTGCGACTTCCGGCGCCAGTTCGGCGGCTTTGCGGTAGCACACCTCAGCCTTCTCAATCGCCCCTTCTGCTTCGGCCTGCTGTCCGGCTTCATAGGCTTCGTCAGCAGGTGAAGGCAGAAACCCCTTCAGCCATTCACGCAGCTGTGCTTCGGTCTGTAATCCCGAGAAGTGACTGACGGGCTGCCCCTGAAACATGGCAACGACCATCGGAATTGACTGCACTCCAAAGGCGCCGGCAATTTCCGGAAGCTGATCCACGTTGACTTTGACGAGACAGAAGGCGCCTTTATTTTCGTTCGCCAGCTTCTCCAGAAGCGGCATCAGCTGGCGACACGGACCACACCACTCAGCCCAGAAGTCGACAACAACCGGACGTTCCATGGACTGTTCAATCACGTCCTGTCGAAACGTCTCCATGCTGGTATTGATGATAAACGTGGAAGCGTCATTGGCCATGGCTAGATTCATCCGCTCAGAAGTGCCGGGAACATGCGTCACAGGAGTTTCGCCAGGAACCTTCAGCACAATGGCAGCCAGCAGTCGGCCCATTGTCCAAAGTTTTCCTCCACACTGATTCGAAGGCGAGTCAGTCCGTGGCGATCTCTCAGTTTCAATCGGGAGATTAGCGTGTGACCAATCCACCGAGAAATCAACTCCGCGGTTGTATTCTGAACGGGAAGGATGCAACAGTCTTCCAGGGGAAACACCCAGCGCCGCTGTTCGAATCGTGCGGTCACTTCCTGCCCTTCGGTGGTGACGCGAATTGCCGGGTGACTGTCCGGCAATAACACGCGATGGTCCAGCTCGTGCACGATCGCCTGCAATCCGTCGCGAAGAGCAATGAAGTCGAAGACGTAGGAATTCTCGTCCAGCGGACCTTCAATGGCGGCTTCCACTCGCCAGTTATGTCCGTGCAGTCTCTCACACACATTGCCGTTGAACGTAATGAAATGAGCCGCGCTGAAGACCAGCGTGTCCTTGATGACTCGGACGCCGAACGTTGCACTCTGGTGGTTCATGGAACGAGAACTCCGACCCATCGCTGACAAAAAAACTTCTGACGGAACAGTGCTCTCCGGCTATGCGGCTGTTCTGAGGCACCGGAGGGCTGGCGCCCTTCCGCTATCTTATGGGAGACTCATTTCGTGTGACGCACTATCCCTGCGCGAGACCAAATTCGGCCCGCAGCAGCTTGAGTGCCCGATCACATTCGTTCTCGCTGATCACGATGCTGAGCTTGATCTCACTCGTGTTGATCATCTGCACGTTGATACGATTTTCGGCCAGTGTCCGGAAAACACGTCGTCCAACATCCGTGTGGCTTCGCAGTCCGATGCCCGCAATCGACAGCTTGCCAATATGGCGATCTGTCGTCAGCTGCGAACCCGTGTAGCGTTCCAGGACTTCTCGCAGCAGCAAAATGGAACGATCAAGATCTCCGGACGGAACCGTCAGAGAAATCGTTGCTCGACCGTCCCGCGCTGCATTCTGAATGATCATGTCGACAAGGACACCGCCTTCTGCGATCGCCGTGAAGACGGCTTCAGCAACACCAGGATCATCGGGCAGAGTGGAAATCGTGACGCGGGACTGTTCTTTGTCCGCCGACACATCACTGACCAGAATGCTCTCCATCCCATCAAGGCGTGAGACGATGTCGGCAACGACTTCCGCTCCGGAACCCTGGCCGGCATGGCGATCTGTTGCAACGTAGCCAACATCCGGCAGAGGACGAGTTGGCTGATCCAGCCCGAAACCCTTATGCACCGTATCAACCGCTCGGCTGCAGTGATCCCGATCAATCAGCACCGAGATTTTGATTTCGCTGGTTGTAACCACTCGAATGTTGATTCCCGCTTCAGCAAGCACGTGGAACATGCGAGCCGCAACACCGGTGTGTGTCTGCATGCCGTGACCAACAACGGACACCTTCGACAGCCCAGTCGTCTGCTCAATGTTCTGAGCATTCAGCTGGCGCGCGGTTTCATTGATGACCTTCATCGCTGCCGGGAGTTCATCTTCCGCAACGGTGAAGGAAACATTTGCAAAGCCTTCGCGTGCGACGTTCTGAACGACCATGTCGACCGGAATTCGAGCAGCCGAAAGAGACGTGAAGAGGCTGCTCATAACACCAGGCTGATCGGGCAGACCAACAAGTGTGACAAGCGCTTCGTTGCGAACGAATGCGACTCCGGTCACGACCGAGTTTGCAGCATCCGACTCAGGAGCGATCAGCGTTCCCGGTCCATCCGAATAGGCCGGACGAACTCGCAGCTGAACCTGATACTTCTTTGCAAACTCAATGGATCGAGAATGCATGACTCCGGCGCCAAGGCTGGCCATCTCAAGCATCTCGTCGTAAGAGATGCGTTCCACTTTTCTGGCGGAAGGAACAACTCGCGGATCTGTCGTGAAGACACCTTCGACGTCCGTGTAGATTTCACAAAGCTCAGCATTCAGAACAGCCGCCAGAGCCGTTGCGGTTGTGTCGCTGCCGCCGCGTCCCAGAGTCGTGATGTTCATGCTGGAATCGACGCCCTGGAATCCGGCGGCGATCACGATGTTGCCGGCCTTCAGCAGTTCCTGCATGCGCTGTGTCGAGATGCTGACGATGCGGGCCTTGGTGTGAGTCGTGTCGGTCAGCACGCCGATCTGAGCACCAGTCAGGCTGATTGCATCTTCGCCCAGCTCATGCACCGCCATCGCCATCAGCGCGACGGATTCCTGCTCACCCGTTGAAAGCAGCATGTCCATTTCGCGCGGCCGGGGATTTTTGGTGATTCCATGCGCCAGATCGATGAGTTCATCGGTTTTATGCCCGCGAGCACTCACGACGACAACGACATCGAATCCTCGGCGTTTCGCATCAACTGCCCTTTGAGCAGCCGTACGAATTTTCTCAGCGTTTGCCACGCTGGTACCACCAAACTTCTGAACAATCACGGCCACGATGAGTATCCACTCACAGAATGAGGCAACGGGAGAGGCCAGACAGACAAACTGGTCCGTTGGCCCGGATTTTTGCAGGCGGAAACTTGATCGGGCATGGGGTTACCTGCAAGCGAACCCCGGAAAAATCCCGAAAAACGTTCTGGTTGCAGCATTTTCGGCCCTCAGATTACCCTTCCGGCGTCAGCCCGTATGCCGCACTGTCACAGGCTGTTGAATTTTGGCTGACTTTCTCACGGATTGTCTCCTCGCCATGGATGTCGTCATGCCTCGCCCGGCCGCATTTTCTCTTGCTGTTTGCTTTGTTCTGGCGGGAGTCGCAGGATTCTCTTCCTGTGCCGTTTCTTTCGCAACTGGGCCGACGTCCGATGAACGCAAAGCGGAAATCGATTCGGAACCGGTCAGCATCATTCTTCTCCTCAAGACCCCTCGAAGCTTAAAAGCGGACCAGGTAGCCAGGGCCTGTCAGCAAGCCCTGAACCGCCCATTCACCGTCGCATCAAAGGGCCAGGCCAGGCTTGATTCGGTCGCGCTCCATGACGCGGGGTTTCTGATTCAGACGAAAGAGCTTCAAGCGGCATTGACGGTGACGAGCACGCCGTGGGATCACCAGCTCAGGATTGATGATATCGATTCGGTGGCAATTCAAACGCTTCTGAAAGAACAGCGAGCCGTGCTTTCGCTGAGCCTGATCTCAGAAGACTCGACCGCCGCAAAAGACGCGGCCTCCCAACAGACATCCATCCGACTGCTTTGCAGAATCGCTGCCGCGCTGTGCGGTGATGACGTTGCCGGCCTTGCGATTCCTTCCAGGGAAATCCTTGTTGCCGGCAGTGATGAACTTCCACCTCTGCTCAACAGTTCCAATCCCGTGAAAGCTCTTCAAACCGGTGTCGCTGAGACAGTCGTTGGAACCAGTGACAACGATGCCGAACTCGCTAAGGCGACCGCTGAGGCAAAAAAGCGATGGTCCGAATTCGTGAAGGCGTTCGAAAGCAGGAAGGCTGACACCGAAGGCTTTGCGGCGCAGTTTGCGTTTGATGCTTCCGAAGGCCGACTGGAATCATTGTGGGTGGAAGTTATGAAGATCGAATCAGATCGAGTCCACGGCAAAGTGGCCAATGAGCCTCAGCATGTTTCACTCAAACAGGGCGAATCCGTCACTGTTCCGCTCAGCAAGCTGAAGGACTGGCTGTACTACCGAAACGGTGAGCGAGTAGGCGGGTTCACCGTGGACGTGTTGCTGAAACGGGAATCCCGGAAACAGAGTGCGCCCGGTCAGCGCTGAGTACAAAGTGGCCCGTCACTCCGTGGCGGGATGCCTTTGTGTCAGAGACGTGAAGCACGATGATTCTTCTCGCGTCGGAGACACGAGCCACTTTGGACACGAGCCACTTTGGACACGAGCCACTTTGGACACGATCCACAATGTTGGTGCGACAAGACAGAGACACTTATGGAAACTCGCCTTCATTTTGATTTCCTGAAGCAGCCGGACAACACAACCTGTGGTCCGACGTGTCTCCATGCGGTCTACCGTTTTCACGGCGATGATGCGCCGCTGGCGAATGTGATTCAGGAAGTTCCTTCGTTTGAAGGAGGAGGAACGCTGGCAGTCATGCTCGGCTGCCATGCTTTGCGGCGAGGTTACGATGTCCGAATCTTCACATTCAATCTGCAGGTCTTTGATCCGACATGGTTCAATGCCGATGGACATGTTCATGAAGGACTGAACCTGGAAGCCAAGCTGGCCCAGCAGATGGAAATCAAGCCGAAGGAGAAACTTCGACGGGCGTGCGAGAGCTATATTGAGTTCCTCAGGCTTGGCGGTCGACTGAGAATGGAGGATCTGAACGGGAATCTGATTCGCCGTTATCTGAAGCAGTCGATTCCGCTGCTGACCGGATTGAGTTCCACCTATCTGTACCGTGAACGACGCGAGATCCCGGCGACGTCAACGCCCGACGATGTGGCAGGACTGCCCGGCGGCCATTTCGTTGTCCTGTGCGGTTACGACGCCGCTGAACGATCTGTCCTCGTGGCAGACCCTTTCCATCCCAACCCGCTTTCGGTCAACTACAAGTACGAAGTACCGCTCGACCGAGTTGTGTGTTCAATCCTGCTTGGCATCCTGACGTACGACGCCAACCTGCTGGTGATTCGTCCAAAAGTGTAATGCGTTTGCAACTCCGTGGCGGGACTTTTGCGGTTGGGACACGAACAAGGGGGCTCGCGTCGGAGACACGAGGCAATTTGAATGCAGGTACTTCTCGCGTCGGAGACACGAGGCACAATGTGGTTATTGCGCTTCGGCGACAGGTTCACCTGATTCATCGGAGCTGCTGCGAGGATCGGCGGTCGAACGAGCGTCCGGCAGAGTCTCAGCGACGAGCGGCGGTACGGACATCAGCTTGGGGCCTTTTCGGTTTTCGTCGATGACCTTGTGCATGTGCTCGGCCGTCATCGTCTCCATTTCCATCAGATCAGCGGCTAGCCGATCCAGAGTGGTTCGCTGCGACGTCAGAGTGTCGACAGCCGTCTTGTAGCCTTCATCCACAAGGCGCTTCACTTCCAGGTCGATTTCCCGAAGAGTCGCTTCGGCGTGAATGGATTCGGACATCATGCCACCGGCCCCTGCGAGAAACGGCGACCGCTGAGATTCGCTGTAGTACATTCGCCCCAGCCGCGGGCTCATGCCGAATTCGGTGACCATGCGGCGAGCAATATCGGAGGCTCGCTGCAGGTCATTCTGAGCCCCCGTGGATGTCTCGTTGTAGACAATCTGTTCGGCGGCAATTCCACCGAGCAATACGGCCAGCCGACTTTGAAGTTCGGACTGAGTCAGCAGTTCGCGATCATCTTCCGGCAACTGAAGCATGTAGCCCAGTGCTCCCATGCCGCGAGGAATGATGGAGATCTTGTGAACGGGATCCGTGTGAGGAAGGCTGGCGGCGACAAGAGCGTGTCCGGATTCGTGGCACGCAACGCGACGTTTCACATCTTCCACAATGATGCGGGACGTCTTTTCCAGCCCCGCCATTACTCGTTCGATGCCGTCTTCAAACGACTTCATCGTGACGCGTTTCTCTTCGCGTCGAGCAGACAGGAGAGCCGCTTCATTGACCAGGTTCGCCAGGTCCGCACCGACAAATCCTGGTGTCAGCTTGGCAATTCGCTTCAGATCCACATCATCGGACAGCTTCACTCGTTTGGCATGCACATTCAAAATCAGTTCTCGTCCCTTGATGTCGGGACGATCGACCAGCACATGGCGGTCGAATCGACCTGGTCGCATCAAAGCAGGATCCAGAGTCTCCGGACGATTCGTAGCACCCATCACGATGACGCTCTGATCGGTTCCAAATCCGTCCATCTCGACCAGCAGAGCATTCAAGGTCTGTTCACGCTCATCATGTCCGCCAGGTGCGCCGCTGCCACGGACCTTGCCGAGTGCGTCCAGTTCGTCGATAAAGATAATCGCAGGTGACCGCTGCAAAGCCTGCTGGAACATATCGCGAACGCGAGCTGCTCCGACGCCGACATACATTTCGACAAAGTCCGAGCCGGACAGCCCGAAGAACGGAACGCCGGCTTCCCCCGCTACAGCTTTCGCCAGCATCGTCTTGCCGGTGCCCGGAGGACCAACAAGAAGAACGCCGCGAGGAATGCGGCCGCCAAGCGCCTGGTACTTCTGAGGCGTCTTGAGGAACTCGACGATTTCCTTCAGCTCTTCGACGGCTTCATCAATTCCTGCGACGTCGTTGAACGTGACGTTCACGTCTTCCTGAGCATACAGACGTCCTCGGCTTCGTCCGAATGACATCGCGGACCCGGCTCCGCCGACGCGTCGAATGATGAAGATGAAGCCCGCAACGAGCAGTCCGGTCATCAACAGCAATGGAATCAGCTGCTGCCATTCCGGAGGTTGTTCTGCAAAGCCGTACTTGATTCCCTTTTCATCCAGCAGCTTGCGAAGATCATCACGAGTCTGTTCGCTGGCACTTAGCAGTGGCGTATAGAAGCGTTTGTAAGAACCCGCTTTGCCGGCCAGGATGTCGGAAGCCGAATGATCCTGCCACATCAGGTGAGAACTGGTGATCGTCAGTTCCCAGATTCGTTCTTTCGGAAGGTCACCGGTCTGGATCTTCCGCATGAAGTCGCTGAACTCAACCTTCTCGCCTTTGTAGCTGCGAGTCAGCACGGAGAAAAACACGGCCGTCAGAATCAGAGCCACCAGAAGCAGCCAAAAACCACTCCCCGACTGGTTCTTCTCACGTCGCCCGTTTTTCGGTGGCTTGCCGCCGGAACCGGGATTTCGATCGTTGGGAGCTTCCTGGGATCCTGACATAACTGCTGTCACCCGTGACTGTCTGTGTGAGTTTCTATCCTTCGAAACTGTAGACCTGCTCCGGGGTTCGGTCAACCGGGGCCTCTTCAGGCGGAGCAGTTCACGGTCAGTGCAAACGATTTGTCCGTCAGGACCGGTGCGATCAGGCTCCAATGTGCCCCGTCACTCCGTGGGGGAAATCTCGCGTCGGAGACACGAGCTACAATGTGGCCCGTCATTCCGTGGCGGGAAATCTCGCGTCGGAGACACGAGCCACAATGTGGCCCGTCACTCCGTGGCAGGATTGTTCGCGTCAGTGGGACGTTTCTCGCGTCGGAGACACGAGCTACAATGTGTCCCGTCACTCCGTGGCGGGAAATCTCGCGTCGGAGACACGAGCCACAGACAAGTTCTTACCGTTAATCCGTGATTGCCCATGAAAACACTGATTCGAAACGCCACTGTCGTTCTTCCTGACGAAATCGGTCAGTTCAATGTTCTGATAGAAGGCGGAAGCATCCTTGATGTCTCAGCGTCGGCGAACGCCAGTGCCGATGAAGTGATTGAGGCGAAGGGGCTTCATCTGATCCCCGGAGTGATTGACGATCAGGTTCATTTTCGCGAGCCCGGATTGACTCACAAGGAAGATCTTCTGACGGCAACTCGAGCATGTGCGAAGGGCGGAGTCACATCGTTCCTCGAGATGCCCAATACGAAGCCAACAACAACCAGCGTGTCGGCTCTGCATGACAAGCTGGCGATCGCTGCGGGAAAGTGTCTCGTCAACTACGGGTTCTACATTGGAGCCACTCCGACAAACCTGACGGAACTTCAGAACGCGACGCGAACGCCGGGCATCAAGATCTTTATCGGATCCAGTACCGGTGATCTTCTGGTCGATGACCAGGCAGCTCTGGAGAAAATCTTCGGCGAAACGACACTCCCGATTTGTGCTCACTGCGAAGATGAATCCACCGTGCGAGCCAACGCGGCAGCGTTGAACGGCGGGAAGGACGTTACTGATCACAGCCGCATTCGCGATAACCGAGCGGCATTGATCGCGACGAAGAGGGCTGTTGATCTGGCGGAACGACACAAGCACCAGTTCCATGTGCTGCATGTTTCCACAGCCGAAGAAGTAGACTTCCTGCGAGGAACATCGGATCTCATTTCCGCCGAAGCATGCCCCCATCATCTGTTCTTCAGCATCGACGACTATGCTCGACTGGGGTCTCTGATTCAGATGAATCCGTCGATCAAGTCAAAGGCGGATACCGAAGGCGTCTGGAACGGGCTGATGGATGGAACGATTGAAGTCATCGCAACCGACCACGCTCCCCACACGCTTGAAGAAAAACGCCAGCCCTATCCAAAGTCACCCTCGGGATTGCCCGCCGTTGAAAACTCACTGGCACTCATGCTGAATGAACTTGCTCATGGTCGCTGCCTGTTGTCTCAGGTGGTGTCCTGGATGTGCGAAGCTCCGGCGAGAATCTGGCACATGAAAGGAAAGGGGGCCATCCGAGTTGGGTACGATGCGGATCTTGTCCTCGTCGATCTGAACAAAACCGTCGAAGTACGGGACGAGAATCAGCTGACCAAATGCCGCTGGACACCATGGCATGGTACGAATCTGACAGGCTGGCCGGTTCGCACTCTGGTGATGGGGCGAACTGTATTCCTCAACGGACAGCTCGATGAATCAAAGTGCGGTGCCGAAATTCAGTATGCTCGGTCGTAGTTCAACGGCTGCTGCACGATGCCAGGGTCAACGACGGGGAAAAGCGGAGTCGTGCAAAAACCTGCCGCCATCCGCGTCAACCATGTGACGGGTTTTGGGAGCGGCAGGCCCTTGTGGATTTCTTAGACAAAATTAGGCAGAGCGGTACTCCTGCAGTTATCTTTGACCTTCGAAAACGCCTTACTTCCTGCAGAGCCCCTGACTATGTCTCCAACGAAGAACCGTTCACAATCGATTTTCCGCGGCCCGTTGCTGGCGGTCATCGCCACTTTCTCTGTCGCTTCCGGACTCTCTGCGGCACAGGAAAGTCCGTTGGCTGAGTCAGGCGGCGGAGAAGTGCGTGTTTCGTTTGCGGAAGTTATCGATCGAGAATTCGGGAAGGGTGTGACACCCGAAGCCAATGCCCTCACAAAGATCTACGAAGCGATCGGGCCTCGGCCGGAGGGCAACCTGCAGAGTGAGGAGTACTTTCGGCGACTGGGAATCCCAGTGCCTCCTGATACGGGAAACTACTTTCAGGAGTACTCTTATGGCCTGACTGGTGAAGCAAGTCGCGTTGCCATCGAAACTCATGACAAAGCCATGGGCGGCCCGTGGACAGAGGAGCAGTTTCCGGAACTTGCAAAGTGGCTGCAGGACAATCAGAAGATGCTGGAGATCATTCATGAAGCATCACTGCGTGATCAATGGTACTACCCGGTGTTTGACCAGAAGGACAAAGATGGAAAGCCTGTCGGACTCATCGCGATGCTGCTTCCACACGTCCAGAAAATGCGTGGACTTGCTCGAGCATTCCTGATTCGCTCCAACCTTCACCTGGCAAACAACGAACCGGAAAAAGCATGGGACGACATGCAGACGTGTCATCGGCTGGGACGCCTGACAGCGAGGGGCCCGACTCTGATTGACTTCCTGGTAGGAGTCGCCATCAATTCCATGGCTTCACACGCAGAACTTCGTTTGCTCAGTGACACGAAACTGACAGAAAAGCAGATTGACCGGTTCCTCGACGATCTGACAAAGCTCAAGCCGATGCCACAGGTGACTGCGAACGTCAACATCACAGAACGAATGCTCTTCAACGATTGCGTGTCCCTGATCAGGGACGGCCACCTCTCTATCTCGGAACTTGACGGACTGACCAACGAAGAAAAGGGGCCGTTTGAACAGCCCTTCCTTCGCGCATTAGTGGATTGGGGTGTGGTGCTGAAAAAAGGGAATGAGGCATACGATGAACTTGTGGCTGCCCTTGAGATTCAGGATGTCGAGAAGCGACGCACCCGGCTGGTCGAGATTGACCAGAAGTGGAAAGAGATCCGTTCGAAGTTTGACGCTTCGTCGATCCTGAAGGACTACGTCAAAACGGGGTCTGCATCAGCCGTCGCGAGCGATCGCATGGCCGATGCCATGATTTCGATGCTCATGCCTGCACTGCGAGCGGTGGACACCGCACAACTTCGATGTCTGCAGACAAACCAGAATCTGCTGCTGGCCTTCCAGCTCCAGAAGTTCAAGGCAAGGACCGGCAGCTATCCGGATTCTCTGGAGGCACTTGAGACCGCTCTTTCCATCACGGTGCCGCAAGACCTCTGCACGAATGCTCCCCTGCATTACTCGAAAACGGACACCGGCTACTTGCTCTACTCCGTGGGAACAAACGGCATCGACGAAGGAGGCAAGTCATGGAACGATCCTCCTCTTAATCCCCAGGGCGTTCGCGGCGATGACAACGTCGTTCGCATGCCAGTACCAGTTGAAATGGAATAACTGGTCAGTCCAGCAAGCGTCACCGAGTCACATTGATGACCGTAGCTTTCACAGTCTGGCCGTTTGAGTCGCGACATGTGGGCTCTGAGCCTGTGCCGTCCAGCGCGACGATGGTGTCTTCATCGGGCCGCAATTGAGACGGTGCTGCGAACTCTGACTGATAGCGAATTCCCCTCGACAGCCGGGCGGACAAAATCTTTCCTGCGAAGAACCGCTGGTTTTGTCCGTTCGGCAACATCGTTGAATCAACGCCACCGATGAACAATCCTCCCTGGGTGGCGCTAAGTTCAAAGTTCTGAGTCTGTTGCGAGATCAAACGACCGTTCACAAACAACTGCATCTGCGCGCCGTCAAAGGTGGCTGCAATGTGACTCCACCGGTCCTGAGCCAGGATGTGAACGCTTGATCGAACATCCGGTGAATCCGGCAACTGCCTGGCTGTTCCGAGCATGCCATTTTCGTTGATGTAAATCGCCATCCAGCCCGGGCCCAGCCACGAAACCAGATTGCTGACCTGATACCTGTCGCATCTGGCAATCACTTCAATCGTGTAAGTCCCATCCGGCTCCGGCGAGATTTCCGGAACTCCGATGTAGCTGCTGAATCCGTCAAACTGCCATCCGGAGGCGTTGTTCAATCCGGCCGACTTCTGATCGTTCGCAGAAACCTTTTCAGGATCATTCCGGACTTCCCCAACGTTGCCCTTGTCCGAATTCAGGGTCTTCGGATCAACGTCAGACTCAATGATCGGAATGTCTCCGTCGCTCTTGGCCTGCTTTGAAATGGGAAGCGCGGGATTGCCGTTTCCTCGATTCCACCAGACCACTGCCACTGCTCCCAGCAGCAGGCCCGCCAGGCTGCCGGTAATCAGCCGCATGCGGCCCTGACTTCCTGTAGCGCGCGATGTGACTCGAGTCCTGCCCGGGTCGGCAAACCGAAACTCTGTGGGTGCCGGTATCGCGTTTCCCGCCGGGCTCACAATCGACATCTGAGCGATCAGGTCACGCATCTCGGCAGAATCTGATCCTTCCAGCTGATGGTCTCGCAATTGTGCCAGACGATCCGCAACTTCCGCCGCCGTCTGTATTCGCGCTGCGGGATCCTTGGCAATCATGGACTGGAACAGAGCATCCAGCGAGACCGGAATGCGGGCATCGATCTGTCGCAGCGACGGGATGGGCTGATTCACATGAGACAGGATTGTGTCCATCTGCGAAACACCAGCGTAAACAGGTCGCCCCGTCAGAAGGAAATGCAGTGTACAGCCCAGACTGTAGATATCCGATCGGGCATCTGCGCGACGAGTATCCCGTGCCTGTTCCGGAGGCATGTAGGCCGCGGTGCCCATCACGACACCCGTATCTGTCAGTCCGCTCTCCCCGCGATTCGTATCGTCCGTCTCCAGTCGAGCCAGTCCCATATCAAGAATCTTGACGACGCCTTCGCGACTCAGCAGAAGATTGGCCGGCTTGATATCACGATGAATGACTCCCTGCGAATGAGCATATGCAAGACCGCTGGCCGCCTGATGCAGAACATCCATCGCCTGAACCACGCTGAGAGGCCCGTGCTGCCGGACGTGATGATCGAGGTCACTGCCTTCGACAAGTTCCGTGACCAAAAAATGCACGCCTTCATAACTGCGTGCATCAAGAGCCGTCACCACATTCGGATGCGACAGCTTTGCCGCCGCACGAACTTCCCGATCAAATCTCTGTCGCAGTGCCTCGTTGTTCTGAATCTCAGGCTTCAGAACTTTCAGAGCCACCTCGCGGCCCATCCGTTCGTGAACCGCCCGATAAACAGCTCCCATGCCACCGCTGCCCAGCCGACTTAGGATCCGATAGTCACCAAGGACCTCCGGAATCTGCGCGGCAGGGACTTCAGGAACGGCGGAATGTACGGTCGGCTCCGAGCCTCCGGACAACTGACTCTGAAGCCACTCCTTCTGCACGGTTGGAAATCGACGCTGCAGTTCCTCAATGGTCACTGGCTGTCCCGATCGCTGCCGATACTCGATCTCCAGTGGCAGCAGTTCTGCAAGCCCGGCTCGACGGTGCTTCGTCTCCAGTTCTTTCAGCAGCGTCTCCACTCGCATCGGGACACCGGATCGCCACGACTGTTCAAAGCGATTGCACAGACGATCAATGGTCAGCATGACCTCTTCCGGCAGCCGTGCGAATTCCCGATCGTCGCGAGGCTTCACAGATCTTCGTCCTTCTCCCAGACCTGAGCAATCACAATCATCTTGCGATCAATGGAACGCACCGAGCATCCGATTTTGTCAGCAATCTCACGGTGGCTGTATCCGTCCATTCTGAACAGAGCAATCCTGACGAGGTCATCATCGCCTTTGGAACGCAGCTTGTTCAACAGTCGCTGAAGCTGATCCGACAATTCGGCCGCAAATTCCGGCGTTGGCTCCTTCCCCAGAATTTCGTTCAGAACCGAACTTGTGCTGTCGGAACCATCCTGACGAACTCGCACTCCGCCTCCACGACGAAGCCGGTTGTTCTTTCGTATCAAGTCCACTGATTTATTTGCCGTGATGACCATCAACAAGGGCCACAGACTGTCAGAATCCAGCAACTGCGGAAACCTCCCGTCACGCGCTCCCAGACAAAAACTGCGGAACGCACTCAGAGCCACATCCTCCTCATCCGCTGCGGCTCTGGCAGCACCTTCCAGCCGTCGCCGTGCCAGTGTCACCATCTGCTGAAAGTACCGCTCCCATAACCTCTGCGCCGCTACCGAGTCGCCTTCCCGGAGCTGCTGAATCCATTCGGTTACTGAAGAGTCGGGCATTGGGGGGGGCTGGTTCTTGGTTCGTCGTTCTTGGTTTTGTTGTTCTTGGTTTTGTTGTTCGCATTGGTTATCGCGGGGCCCACCCCCGAACTTGCTGGCGCTCGTTCGACCCCTCCCGAACTTTGTTCAGGAGGGGAGGATTTTGATTACTCGTTGGCGCGATGACCGCGGAGGGGCCCTTCATCTATGGCGGATCATATCCTCCGGGGTTCCATGGGTGGCAGCGGCAAATTCTCATGACGCCTCGAAAGCCGCCTTTGATGGCCCCGTACTTTTGAACCGACTGAATGAAGTATCGACTGCAGGACGGATGAAATCGACAATTCCGCCCCAGCCAGGGACTCAGTGTCAGCTGATAGATTCGAACTGCCAGGATCATGATCAGTCCAGGCAGATTCCAGATCCATCGCCCCAGCGACATCGTTCTCTGATCAAACTGCTCCGCCTCAGGATCGACAGCACTCAGCAACGCCGGCGCTTTCTGCGGCTTCAGTTGATCGTCCTGTTTGTCGGCTTCAGGCTGCACTCGCCTGCTCCCCGGAAGTTCGTGCCGGGTCGGATTTCTGATCCGGTGACTGATACCCAAACCGCTGTGCCCACGGATTCAGATACGGCGCGACTCGTGCCAGAAAATCGCCGTCGAACGCGTATGAGTTGGTTCGATAACCTTCCAGACTGGCAGCATATCGCTCAAGTGCCGGCCGCATTTCTTCCCAGCCATTCAGACTCAGGTTCTGATAAATCATGCGAACCGTCTGGACCGGGTTGCGAGTCACTTCTTCATGACGCACCTCAACAAGCTGTCCAGCCGGGATCAGAGCCTTTTCCTTTTCCCACTGCTCCATCAGCAAGGCGTAGCGTCGAGAAACAAATGTCTCCAGTTGTTCCGTGTCTGAGTCCTGCAGGGCCAGCTGGTTCGTGAAGCGATCCATCAGTTTCATTGTGGATGCGTGAACCAGCCATGGGTTTCGGACAACATGAATGAACTTTGCGTTCGGGTACATCTCCAGGACCGTTGAGATGCGCCCGAGGTTCGGCGGATTCTTGAGCAGCAGTCGCTTTCCCCCGGACGCAAACGACACTTTCCGCAGCAGGTAGTCACAGGCTCGCATCCAGTGTCTTCGATCCTCTTCGGAGACTCCTTCGAACAAAACTGAGGTCCGGAAAGTCTCTTCACCGATGCGCGGAAAGAAGTAATTCAGGTAGTGACTCATGTGAGTCATTCCGGCCAGAGCAAAGTCCTCCGACATGGGTTCGTCAATCCCCAGCGGAACCGCGTCCATTGGCCGGCTCTCCGGAAGACGCCGCTTCAGGACAAATCGCGCCAGCCAGCCCCACGTCAGGAAGCCGTTCGGAATCGCACAATGCAGCATCGTCACACTGGCAAACTGAGCATCCTGGAGCATCAGATTGTGCATGTTCGTCGTGCCGCTTCTCCAGTGTCCGACGATGAACACCGGAGGCTCCTTCAACTGATGCCGACGAATGAACAGGCCAAACAACACACGTTCAAGCATCCGAACCGGAATCGTCGCAATGACAAACAGAGTAATCCGCACTGCCTGCCAGCGATGACCCGCATCAATCTGACGACCGTATCGAAACAGCAGCTGCAACCAGTTTCGCAGAGTCGAAAAGCACAGGATATGAGGCAAACGAATACGGCTGTTGTCTGACACAGAATCCCTCCCTGAATCCCCGGAGACTATCCTCCTGGAATGTGTAACTCCTGGATGCGTCGTCAACCTTCGTGTTTCGCGCGTGGCATTTTAAGGTTCGAGATCGAGAGAGAACTCGTTCTCTCCCGGCTGAATCTCGTACGTTAATATCCCTTTGTCAATCTCCCGTCGATCTTCCACCGTTGGTCCAGGAGCCACTTTGCCCATATCAACAATGACCACACGATGTTTCCCCGGCACAGAACCTGAGCTCACAGGGATTGTGAACTTGCCGTTATTCACCATCGCCCAGCCCGTGGGTGCATTGGAATTGTCCGGAACGAAACCAATGCTTCCCCAGCGAAGTGGCTCTCCATTCACTTTGATCAAACCCTGGACAGTTGCTCGCTTCGAACTGACCAGAAAGCCACTTTGTCTCATCCATGTTCCCGCCGCTTCGATCCAGCCTTGAAGTGCCGGATGACCGAATGCCATTCCGACTCCGTGTGGTCCCTGCTGGTAAACATGCAGCTCGGCTGGAACCCCGGCCTTATGGCAGGCAGCATAAAAGGCAAGGCTGTTCTCCGGAGGAACTCCCGTATCTTCTGACGTATGAAACAGGAAGACTGGTGGCGTCTCTTTCGTCACATGAAGATCATTGGAGAGTTCCCTGAGCTGATCTTCGGCAGGGTTATCGCCAAGAAGATTCTTCGCAGAGCCACGATGGGAATAGTCCGCAACAAAGCTGACGACGGGATAGCCAAGAATTCCAAAGTCCGGACGGCAGCTCTGGCGGTCAACAGGATCCGCAGCATTGCCATCGCCGCCATCAAAATGAGTCACCGCGGTCGACGTCAGATGTCCTCCGGCAGAAAATCCCATGATGCCAACTCGTGCCGGGTCAACTCCGTATTCTTTTGCATTCGCACGAACCAAACGAATGGCTCGCTGAGCATCCTGGAGCGGTGCCGGGTGACGATACGGATTCAGACGGTAACGAAGCACGAACGCAGTAACTCCCATCCGATTGAAGAACTTCGCAGGCTGAACACCTTCGTGGTCGGTCGCATGCAGGAAGTAACCGCCGCCGGGACAAATGATGACCGCGGCACCGTTGGCTTTCTCGCCTGCCGGATACACCCAGAAACCTGGCTTGTCTGCATCAGCCTGTCCCTTCGCCCCCGGCGCACCGTCCGGCCACAACAGTCGAAATTCAGGATCCGCCGCCTGTGAATCAGGGCTCATCAGCACAAGACCTCCGAAAAACATCATCAGCAAGATGGCCATGGGTCGTGGTGTCGAATGTGGCACGATGAACTCCGTCAAAAGACATTTCTGGTGAGAATCTGCATTGGCGATGACGAACGCAGGAATTCGCTTCACAACAATGAGCAGTCGGAGGACTATAGCACCCCAGTGACCGGGCGAGAACAGTCGTGAGTCTTCAAACAGACGTCCTCGATCGTTACGCTCCGTTCCGCCCTTTTCGTCAGACCGGCCAGTCAGCCGTGATTGTGTCATCTGCCCGGTCACCGGTGTATGACCGAAAGCAGCGGCCTGTCTGAAATGTTCCGGGTCGAGGCAACTTCGCCTACGCCTTCTTTGGTGGACGAAACCATGATGTCGGTTGTTCGCTTATCCCTCTTTGCCGCCACAGTTCTCGCAGTCATCCTGCCAGAGTGCCATACCGCTGCCGCGAACGGCCCGAATGGTCAGGAACAGCGTCCCAGGCTGCAGCTGATTAACGGCAGCGATCAGGTCGCACAGGTCTTCTGGCTGAAAGACGGTACCGAGCGAGTTGCAAACGGCGAGATCAGGCCAGGAAAAGACACGACGATTACGACAACACTTGGCCACAAGTTTGTCATCACGAACGGGGATGCGAGCAAAGACATCACCGTCGAATCAAAACAGCCAATTCAGGCAGTCCGATTTGACTTCGCTGACAAAGACGGGATCCCGTCGTTCTACACCCAAAGAGTCTCCGCGGGTGGCTACCCGGTTGTTGCCTCCGCCGGCGTGAATCCCTATGCACTCAAAGAAGCGGCCTACCTCATTGACCTGATGCTGGCAAAGCGACCGGACGTGCGAAAAGCGATGATCGAAAGTGGTTCCCGGATGTGCATCATCGGCTGGAATGAGTTCACAACGGATCAGCCCGAATTTCGACAGCTCGCTGAATATCCGATGCGCGAATTCCCGGGCCTGGATGCGAAGGACTTCTGGGACGCGAGGGCTCGAGGACTCGGAGGCAGTCAGGATGATCCATTCTGTTCGTGCGGCGAAGAGAATCTGTTGTGCTACAACGGCGATCCATATTCAACAGAGAACATCCTCATTCACGAGTTTGCACACAACATCCATCTGCGGGGACTCGTCAACGTTGATCCGTACTTTGACGATCGCCTGAAGCAGGCTTACGACAAAGCGATGGAGACAGGCTTGTGGAAAGGCAAGTATGCCAGCGTGAATCATCATGAATACTGGGCCGAAGGCGTTCAGTCGTGGTTCGACAACAATCGCGAAGACGATCACGATCACAACCACGTGAATACTCGGAAGGAGCTGATCGAATATGATTCAGGACTGGCAGAACTCTGTCGTGAAGTCTTCGGCGACACAGAGCTTCGCTACACCAAACCCCAGACACGCCTGACCGGTCACTTACAGGATTACGACCCCGCAACGGCTCCGACATTCATCTGGCCAGAACGCCTGCAGCTCGCCAAACGCATGATTCGGGAACAGGCAGAGGCTCGCAGCAAAGCAGGAAAGAAATAGAAATATCATTGTCCTGCACAACCACCCCGCGCAGACCTGGCGAGCAGCTGGGCATCAGCCCACCGAGTCTACCCACGCCCCATCTCATCTCTTAATCCTAATCTTAACCTTAATCTTAATCTCAATCCCCAACCTCAGCGCGCCGTTCTCCGACAAAAAAATGTGCGACAAAAAATACCAGCCACAAGCCCCCAAAGGCGAGCGGCCCCGGTGTCAACCGGCCGGTACACCAAACCCGTCGATCCACCACCAACCAAGAACCAAGACCAACGCCCCCGGGCGCCTCCCCAATTTGCACTTTCCATCCTCCAATAACCATTAACCACTCTTCCGCAAAACACCGCCCCAAAAAGGCGAGCGGCAGGGCGTCAGCCCTCCGTGCCCCACACCCCGTCCCATTTCCTAATCCTAATCCTAATCTTGACCTTAATCCTAATCCCCACCCCAAACCGTCGCAGTCCGACAAAAAATGTGCGACAAAAAATATCAGCCGCAAAACCCCACGGCGAGCGGCCCCGGTGTCAACCGGCCGGTACACCAAACCCCTCGATTCACCACCAACCAAGAACCAAGAACCGCGCCACCCGTCCCCGCCCGGCTTCACGCCGGCGGAACGCAGGTTTGACGACTACCAGGCAACCAGAAAATCCGCCCGAGGCCCCAATCCGGCTTCACGCCGGTTGAGCCAAGGTTTGACTACTAACCCCAACCGCACACGCCGCCGCCCAACAAAAAATGTGCGACAAAAAATGCCAGCCACAAAACCCCCACGGCGAGCGGGCCCGGTGTCAACCGGCCGGTG
>JAXMBV010000012.1:0-215303 GCA_046349695.1 Planctomycetaceae bacterium
CAATGCCGTCTGAGCGAATGCCGGGCGATGCGTCCCGCATGCAATAACAATGACGGCCAGAAAGACCGGACAGCGCCGCATGTGAATAACTCCGGCATCAACAAAAAAGGGCTGGCAGAAATGCCAGCCCCTATTCTTATTGAAGTTCTGATTCAGTACAGCAGACCGAAGTCATGCCGCCACCTGGATCGTCTACTTTTTCTCTTCATCAGATGCTCGTCGGCTGTTCATGACCATTCCAGCAACCGCTGCGGCTGTCATCAGAGCAACGGTCGCAGAATCATTTCCGGACGACGATTCGACCGAAACGATTGGCTGCACAGGTGGCACAGTCATAGAGTCAGCGGCTTCTGCCAGTTCCATAAAGAAGCTGTCAGACGCCCATTCCTGCATGACGGCATCAATCTCAGCAGCCATATCTATCGCCGGAACAACAGCAACCTGTTCGGCAATCTCGGTTTGCTCGGTCTCAACAACCGGATCAATCTGAACCACGACGCCCGCCGGGTGAGCGGTGATGCTTCGCACAGGCTCAGCATCCCAGTCCTCAACCGTCAGAGCGGCCACCACAGGAACGGACATTCCGAGGTTCGCCAGATCTTCCGGAGAGAATGATGGCAGAGCACCGTTGGAGACGACTCGCAGATCGAGCGGCTGGCTCCATGGAAGTCCGTTGCCGGCAGCATCCAGTCCGCGAACCCACCATCGGTAGGTCTTGCCCGGGGTCAGAGTCGTCGTTGCGGTGTAAGAAGTTCCCGCGATGTTCTTCACATTGATCACAACAGGCTGTGATGCATCGGTGATGTTCTTCACGAGAATTTCGTAGGTCACCACATTCGTGCCGCCGGTCCAGAAGAACGTCGGGCGATTGTTCGCCGTGGTTCCTGATGGGGACAGCAGCGTAGGAGCGTTGCCGACACCAACGCTGATCGAGAAGTCTGCAGGACCGCTCCACTGAGAAATGTTTCCAAGTGCATCAATGCCCCGGATCCATGCTCGGAAGGTACCGTTTTCGAACGGAAGCACGGTCTGGTAGGAAGTTCCGGTCAGATCCTGAACACGCAGAACCTGCTTGGCTCCCGTTGTGAGGTTGTCGACCCACAGGTCATACTTCACGTACTCCGTTACCCCTGACCAGGTGAACTTCGGCAGGTTCGTTGAGATCGCGCCACGTGGGTTGATGATTGATGGAACCGGAACTGTGAAGTCCGTTGCGGTGCTCCATGCAGTCTTCGCACCGGATGCGGATACAGCCTGCACCCACCATCGGTAGTTGCCGGCTGGCAATGCGGCCGAGGTGTACTTGATGGTCGTGGCGTTGGCCACATGCGGAACGGTCACTCGAATGTACTGGCTCACACCTGTGGAAAGGTTGTTAACCCACAGATCGTAGTTTGCAGCACCATCAACAGCATTCCAGGTGAATTCCGGAGTCGTGTCGGTTGTGATTCCAACCGGAGACACTGTGACAGGCCCCACTCGATAATCCATCTGGAACGTGTACTTCGCACTCCACAGTCCTGCCTCACCGTCAGCGGCCAGAGGTCGCACCCAGGCTTCGTACGTGCCGTTTGGCAGATCCGATGTCGGAGTAAACGATGTGGAGGTCAGAGCGGACTGGTAGATGATCTTGTTCTTCCCACCAACCTGATTCACCCACAACTCGTAGCGAGCCGCATTCATGTTGGTCCATGAGAACGTCGGACGAACATTCATGGTCACGCTGGCCGGAGCTGTGAAGGCCACCTGGTTGATGGTGAACGTCTTTGAAGGACTCCAGTCACCAGCGACACCGTCTGCATCGTAGGCTCGTACCCACCACACGAATTCGCCAAGGCCAAGAGACGTTGTGGCTTCGTAGGATGTTCCGGAGACCGACTGGTTACGCAGCACAGTCTGCTTGTACGTTGGCTTCATCTGGCTGACCCAGATGTCGTATCCGAACGAACCAGGAACAGCGTCCCATGTGAACTTCGGTGTCGTGTCAAACGTCGAACCAACTGGTGAAGTCAGGTTCATTCGCACAACACTGAAGAACCAGGAATCACTCACGGAGCTGCCGCTGGCATTTGTTGCCGTGACGACCACTTCGTACTGACCTGCTGTGAGAGCTGATGTTGGTGTGAATGACTTGGCCGTCAGACCTGTTCGATCCAGAACAGAGACCCGGGACCCGGTGGTGACGTTGAACACCTGCAGCCGGTACTGTGCTGGTGAGGCCGTCCATCGAATTTCCGGAGTCAGGTCGCTGGTCACAGCGAACGGTCGCTGAATCACTGGCTTCGTCGGAACGCCAACGACCATGGTCTGGTCGACGTAGCTCAGGACGTTGTTGTTGTCCTTCACAATCAGTCGAACTGTGTAGACCGTTC
This sequence comes from Planctomycetaceae bacterium, assembly GCA_046349695.1. Classification (GTDB taxonomy): domain Bacteria; phylum Planctomycetota; class Planctomycetia; order Planctomycetales; family Planctomycetaceae; genus SXXK01. The sequence continues at coordinate 2,373 of JAXMBV010000012.1, forward strand.
GGCTGTTATCCGTGTACGTATGAGTTGCCGTTGATCCGGTCGCATCCTGAGTAAATCCGTCATACGGGTCCGCCGGATTCACAACCGCGCCGGTTGGATTGAAGTCGAAGTCCCAGTACCAGGCAACGATTGAACCCTGCTGCGGATTGGAATGAGTACTTCCGCGACCGTCGAAGGTCACGAGTTCATTCAGACCGGCTGGATTTGGATTGGCCGTGAAGATCGCGACCGGAACGTTGACGAAGTGCTCAACGGCCCCCTGGTCAATCGTCACAATACCGTCGGCGTTGCCTTCGATCAGACGCGGACGTCCAATCGCATCGTTCTGATTGACAAGCGGTGTCGTTGGGTACAGAGCATTGTTGCCGGCATCGACAGCACCGCCGTTTGGCTTCAGACTGTGGAAGCCAACACCGTTACCCGTACCGTACTGGAGAACGTTGGTGGCGTCGGTCAGAGGAGTCGCATCGCGGCCAAACTTGTCTGTCGTCAGCAGGCCTGCAGCGGCACCTGTTCCGCTTCGCTGATCAAGAACCTGAATTCGGTTGTAGCCAAGCGACTGAACTCCTCCGAACAGATCCTTTCCGGTCGAAGCACTGGTGGCAGGGACAATCGCGTCGGTCGCATTGCGTTCAACGATGGAATTGCCGAGCCGTGTGGAGATCGTCGATTCCGCAACAAGACCGCCGCCTCGGGAACCCGCCTCATTGTCCACGATGGTCACGTTGATCATCGTCGCGCCGGCACTGCCTTCACTGAACAATGCACCGCCTCGCGACACTGCGTAGTTCGTGGACAGCGTCGTGCTGGTGAATGTCATCGTTCCGAGATTGTTCACTGCACCGCCACGTGATCCGGCTGTGTTCTCCGAGATTGAAGAGCCCGTGATCGTCGCGGTTCCGGTGTTGTAAATGCCGCCACCCTGATTGAATGCATCGTTGCTGATGACATTCACGTTGTTCAGGATCAGCGTGCCTTCGTTGAAGATACCGCCACCATCAAACGCTGCACCATTCCGGACCGTCAGGTTTTCCAGTGTCAGCTTCGCACCAGCAAAGACATGGAAGATTCGATCAAGGGCACCACCATCGATAAAGGTGGTCTTCGCATCGACGCCGCGGATAATCAGGTTGCCCGTCACATCAAGGTCACCGGTGACTGCCTGGTCTTCAAAGCTTCCGGCCAGAGACAACTGATAAACACCTGCACCTAGTGTGATGATGTCATCGCCAGCCGAGCTGTTGCTTTCCATCACAGCCGCACGCAAGGTTGCCGCACCAGTGATGTCAGCCGCCTTGCCGTCACCAGGATTGGTATCCGGTGAGTCTGTCAGAACGGTCACGTCCGTGACGACAGTCCAGCTTTCGTTGCCACCAACGAGCAGTGGACTGTTGTCTGTATCACGAATGTTGGAGCCGGCTGCGGTCAAAGTAAGGACATAGTTTCCTGCCTGAGCGGTCAGACTGCCAAGATTGATGCGGTACGTCATCGCATCAACCTGAGTCACCGTCAGCCCTGTCAGCGGCACAGCGACAGCATTTCGGGTCAGTGAGAAGTCAGCGATATCAACGCCGGTCACGTCTTCATTGAACGACACCGTCACGGTTCCGGCAGATGTGCTGCGAGGATCCGGTGAAACAGGGCCAATGCTGACCAGCAGCGGGTTGCCTGGCAGTGAGCCATTGCTTCCGTTGCCGCCACCGCCGCCATTTCCACCACCGCTGCCACCACTTCCGCTGCCGCTGCCACCACCGCTGCCGCCTCCGCCACCAGGCAATCCGCCAGGAGCGACCGGAGCAGTCGCTGTCAGTGAGTAATTGCGGCTTGTTCCGTACTTAAATGCTTTTCCCGTCAGACCACCATTTCCGGTGTTCTCAGCCTCAGATCCAAGGACTTCGACGATGTATCGCTTTCCAGCCGTCGCAGTCGTGTTCAGGGTGACCGTAGCGCCTACGGCAACGACTGAGTAATTCGGTGAACCGTCGGCCAGCTTGAACATCGGAACTTCTTCCGTGTTCGCAGCGGTGTCGACTTCGTACACCAGGAACGAAAGTGAAGCGCCCAGCACGTCAACAACGTTCAGCGAAACCGAAAGGTTTCCGGTGGCAGCGGCGTCAAAGAAGTAGTAGTCGCGGTCACCCTTTGTTTCGATGGTGAGGTTCGTGAGTGTTTTGGTACCGGACAGAACGGTCTCGATGTCCAGCGGAGTCGCCGGATTGTCGGCCAGTGCGGCTGCACTGACGAAACCATCGTTCTCTTCATAGGCGTCCGGTTGAATCGGAGTAGTTTCTCCGGCACGCACATTGAAGATATCTCCACGATTCAGAGAGAACGAAGACTGTCCGGTAAATGTTGGGGTATTTGTTCCGGTATCCCACTGATAGGCGATACCTCCCTGACCACCAAGATTCACGGTGTCGTAGAAGCTGCTGAATCCGAGAGTTGGATTGGTCAGACTGAAGTTATTGAAGTCAAAGTCAGACTCAACTCGCCATGTCGTGGTCCCAAGACCATCGTATGTCCATGGCCCCCACACTGTTGTCCCATCCTCCCCGATCAGGATGATAGAGGCCGGGTCGATTGAAATGTCGTTGAAGAACTGCGTGCCAAGCGTGCGGGTACCATTTCTCTTTCGGCCGGCATCGGTAAACGAACCGTTCGGGTTATTTCCCCCCTGGCCGTCGTTCAATCGCGACTTGAAGAATGGTTCCTGATTGTCATAGAACGCAAAGCCATTGATGACGTCCAGCGAATTGCCTGTGTTGCCGCGGAACACCAGGTCAAAGCGTGATGTCGCATCGCGATACCCACGGTCGAAAATCAGCAACGGGGCGGAAATCTCGAATCGTGTCCCGGCTTGCGGCGAAATCTGTGAGACGAAGTTGTCAAAGTAAACGTCCGCACCAAAGTTACCGTCGAACTGATTGCTCAGAACTTCCGCGTCGACACCCGACAAAGTAAGTTCATTCGCGGTTGATGGTCCTCGAATTGTCCCGATGGACTCGGCTGTACCAACTCGAACCACCAGACCACCCAGAGACCCCTGAATCTGAGTAAAGTTGTGGGTAAAGCTGCGGTGAGGTGTCACACCAGCGTCACCTGTTCCGCTTGATGAGTTGATTGGCACCGTCGACGTCACGGACGTTGTACCGTTGGATTCGATGATGTTGCTTTGAACTCGAAGCTCAATGTTGGGATTGATCGCCGTCTGTGCGTTGGTAAAGATCTCAAGATACGAATCCAGCGGATCGTTCGGACCGTTCTGGCGCTGGAAGTGCGAGGCTGTGTTGACGACGTAGATGCCTTCATATCCATTCGACAGAATCTTGTTGTTGGCGATCGTGGCGTAAGTATCCGCCTGACGTCGGTTCAGGATGTCAATACCGCGTTCCGCATTGTTGGCAATGCGTGAATCTCGAACGGTCAGCATCGAATTATTGGTGTACGCAATGTCCTGGCCACCACCGGTAACCGGAGGGATACGGTTAATGCTGTCCGCCAGCCATTCAATGCCGTCACCGCCATTACCGGAAATCTCGGCGGCAGTGATCGACACCTGGACATCGTTGACAACTTCGTCCCCGTGTTCCGGATTGCCGATCTCGCCGTCGGCCGCACTGCCGTTCTGCTGGCCGTTACCGAAGACCTCAATCTGCCCGATTGCTTCCTGAATGGTGAAGTGACCGACATCGATACCGTCACCTCCGTTGCCCACAAAATAGTTCTGGTTAGCAACAATGGTTCGTCGTCGGCCTGCGTTCGCAAGGTAAGGACCAGCAGCCTGAGTAATCTTCAGGCCGTCTTCGCCGACGTTGTAGCTGAAGGAGTTTGCGTTCAGAACGGTACCGTCACCAAGCTTTGCGTTAGTTCCCTGGCCCAGCTGCAGACCACTCTGAGTATTTCCGTCGAACGTGCTTCGCAGGGCGATCACGTCGATGTCCATGCCGCCGACTCGACGGTTGAACGGATCGGTCTTGTCTTCAACGGAGATAATTCTTGCTCCGTCTTCACCGTTCTCATTGAACTGTGTATTGAACCACGAGAACGTGCCAAAGGTCGTTCCGTTACTTCGGAAGCCGGTCAGCGTGTTGTTGTTCAGTTTGGAATTTGTGAACGTGGCATTCAGCCGCAGAGTATCGAAGAAGTAAGATTCATCGACACTAAAGCCGTCGCCAATATTCTCGCTGATCGTCGACTGGTCCGCTGTGAACGTGACCGAGACGTTCTGGAAGGCATGAATGCCGATACCACCCGCCTTGCCCGCTGAACCTGACACATTGTCGTTAGGATGAAATCCTGTGCCGGCAGGGTTCGTCCCGTTTCGCTTCACGGAGTTGTTATTGAACTCAACAGTGATGCTGGCGTCGGCCTGCACATCAATTCGAAGACCGTACTGACCGTTGTCCTCGATGAAGTTGTCGTTGATGCTGAAGTCCAGACTGTCTTTCGCAGTGTTCTTCGCGAACAGGTCAAATCCGTCACCCACGTTGTTCGTCGATCGATTCTTCTGGAATCGAACCGCGTTCAGACGGCCGTCTTCTGATCGCTCAAAGTGGAAGCCGTCCTTGCCGCTGTTCAGGAATGTGTTGTTCACAACGTCGAGGTTCTGGATCTTTGTTCGCTGTGTCATCGCGAAGAAGAGACCGTTGCCCGCGTTGCCAAGGTTGTCAACACCAATGACGTTGTTCTTGATCACAGATCGCTGCAGAATCGCGACCGATTCCGATGCAATACGATCATCGTCAAGGCGAACAAACACGCCGTCCCCGGCGTACGGTGTGGAGGCTGAGTTATCGTCGACCGTGGATGAAATCGTGTTGTTCCACAGCTCAAATGCACCGGTGCCATAGTCCAGAGCCTGCAGAGCAATACCGGCTCCGATGTTCTGGTGCAGCGTGTTTCCGTTACCGGACAGATTTCCCTGTCCGTTCGACTCGGTTCCGATGTTCACTTCGAAACCCAGATCCTGATTCGCAGGCAGAGCTGACGGATCGTTTGGATTGAGCGGCAGGCTTGTTCCCAGACCATAGCTGTGAGACTGGAAGTTGACCCCGACGCTCTCATTCAGAGAAATCGTATTCTGAGTAATGTCGGCTCGAATGGTGGAACCGACTTCGGCACTGGCGTAAACCCCGGCACCCTTGTTTCCGGTAATCGAGTTCGCAGAAATGCCCTGGCGAACCTTGTCTCCATTGGCAGCAGTGTCCGTCAGAGGAACGAAGGTACCGCCGACCGTGTAAGCTCCGTTTCCGGTCACTCCCTTCAGCCGGAATGTGTTGGCATCGATCACCGTGACGGTAAACGTTCCGTTGGCGGCCGTATTGCCCTGGACTCCGGTGATTCGAACGCGATCACCGGTCTTCAGCCCGTGGGCCGCTGAGGTAATGTCGATTCCGACAGTGTTTGTTGCCCCGGTAATGGCCTTCGGTGTGGCGTCTGCCTTCAGGTCAATCTGAACAAAGCCTCGAGCGGCATTCTGATCGGTGCCGCCACCGCGGAAGTCCGGCACGTACCACGCACCGCCACCTGCGTACAGAGCACCCGTCACATTGACATCAGTGCCCTGAAGTGAGAATGTGTTGTTTGTCAGGCGAGTGACAGTAAACAGACCGTTCCCCGGGAAGTTCACCGTGGAGTCATGGTTTACGAGTCCCTGAAGCATCACGCGATCACCGGTCTGCAGACCGTGATTCGTCGTCGTGATCACAATCGGGTTGCCAACACGGCCTGTGGTCGCCTGCTGGACAAGGCCAGATCGTGTGACGGTTGGCAGCAGCGACAGTCCATTGCCACCGTTATTCGCGATCGTGTTGTTGTCGACACTTCCAAAGAAGTTGCTGTCTGACATCGCAACGCGGATACCGTCGCGACCGGAACCGGAAATCTGGTTGCCGTTCACTTCACCCGTGATGTCGCTGTAGGTGCGAGAATTCAGGTAGATCCCGTGGCCCGGTGCTCCCGTTACAACATTATTGTTGATGCGGACATTCGTGACCGGAAGAGCCTGAGCATTAATCTGGATGCCGTGATTACTTCCCGCTGCGCCAGCTCCAACCAGGAACTGTGATGCAGAAACAGCGTTCGGATCACCGGCCATCTGGCCACTGACAGACTTGTTGTTGGTGAAGTTGAACTGGACGTCCGCACCAATCAGCTGGTTGCCGAAAATCGACGCTGGCGTTCCGCCGACAAGGTCAATATCAAGAACGAACTGCAGCGTTTCGCCTGGGTTGAAGTCGGTGAACGTCACAGTCAGAGTCTGGTTGTTGTTGCTGAGCACACTGCTGGCAACTCCGGTCGAAGTGCCGGTGCCAAACAGCGGCGTAAATGGCTTGCCCGTGACAGCATCCGGGTCAAACTGAAGGCCAATACCGGAGATGTCAAAGACAAATGTCTGCAGCAATTCTCCGTTGCTCGAATTGTTCGTCAGCTTGAACGGCTGAACGAACGTGTCGCCTTCCGCACGGAAATTCACGTTGGCACCTTCTGCAGTGCCCACGGTGTTGTTGGAGACGTTTAGCCCGTCGAGTTCAGACCCCGGAAGATTGGTACCGGAATCCACAAAGCCCGTGGCGTTAATCTGCACCGCGTCACGGTTCAGCGTCTGAATTCGAGTGTTATTGATGATCCTGAAACCGTCCGCTGTGCTCACCGCGCCAGCTGTACTGACGACATTCAGCACGACACCTTCAATGCCGCTGCCTGTGACGATTCGGTTTTCCGTAATCAACCCGTTGGAAATGTCGGCTCCGCCGGTCGCAGTCACTGCAACACCTGGCAGGACGCTGTCTTCGATTGTCAATGCGCCGGTGTCGGTGTTATTGAAGGTCAGGTCAACAGCTCGAGCTGTTCCCACCATGCTGACATCTTCGATCGCGACCGTAGCCAGCCCCGTCACATTCAGCAGATCCAGGTCGATACCCGTCGTCACATACTGACTGACAGTGATCGATTCGATGGCCAGTCTCTGAAGGGCCATGTTCGAAAGATCAATCGAGATCGCATCGCCGGACGTCGCGGAAATGGTAATGCCTTCGATGACAAGCGCATCTTTTCCCGCCATGTCGGCATTGTCGACTTCGATGCCGCCACTGGCGTTGGTGAACAATGCCTGGTTGTCAGGATTGATCACCAGAGCATTAACGCTCATCACCAATCGCTCTTCCAGCTGCTCCATCCGGATCGCGCGATTCGTCGTCGGACGGTGTCCACGTCGTGGATTTCGAGAGACCAGCTGACGACGAGCAAAAGAAAGCCATGTGTTCAGGAGCATGTTCGAGTTACCTGATTCTGAAGAACAAACTGAAAACTGAACGCTGCGATTCACCTGATTTCGCGACGTCAGCAGGTCTGGCGAATTGCGGATTCCCAGCGACTGCCTCCCTCACGGAGTTGCCTCCGCGTGATGCGCCCTGCCGCCCCTTTTTTCCCCTTGCTGATGGATTTCCTTCTGTTCTATCCACTCACGCGCAGGGAATTTCCGGCCTGGCTGTAATGCATCACATCATTCAGTCGGAACAACCGTTACAACAGGTTGAGCAAAAGGTTTGCCGCCCCGGCGAAACGGAGAAATCCAGAGAAGAGACGTGGAACAACTTCTGAACCAACAACCGCACAAAAGTGCCAGGTTCGATCCTTCGGCAGTTCCTGCCGCAGAATAGCGGATTTTGCCGGTGTACTTCGAGTCGTCTTATCGCCCTGGGGAACACCCTCGTTTGATTTTTCGTTTTTTCGTGCGTACAGCTTACCGGCACCGGCTTCCCCATCCACCCGTCAATTTGTCGTGAATGACCTGACGCCATGCGCATTTTGCTTCTGATTGCCTTGCTTTTTCCGTGTTTTTCGAGCACCCGTGCTGATGAAAACCCCAACGGACCGTGGCGGTATTCTCTCGAGAATTCCAGCCCCGATTGGTTTTCGAAGGGTTTTGACGATTCTTCCTGGAAGTCCGGTCCCGGCGGCTTTGGAGAACCATCAACGCCCGGCTCTCGGGTCAACACGGAATGGACATCACCGGATATCTGGCTTCGACGCACCGTCCGCGTGGCCTCGATCCCTTCGAAACCAGCCCTGTTCCTGCATCACGATGAGGACACGGAAGTCTACCTGAATGGACTGAAGGTCGCTGAATTGAAGCGGTGGACGACCGAATATCAGGTCGTCCCTCTTTCCGATGAGGCGGCAAAGGCGATCGTAGAAGGAGAAAACCTTCTTGCCGTTCACTGCCATCAGACCAGCGGCGGTCAGTTTATCGATGTTCACCTGATCGATGCAGACAATGTGCCGACTCTCCCGGTTCCCCGAGGCCCTGACGTTCCGTTCCAGACCAAACTAGTGACTGAGTGGGGTGAAAAAGTCACTCCTGAAAACGCATGGACAGAATATCCGCGTCCTCAGTTCGAACGGTCCAACTGGTCCTGCCTGAACGGACTCTGGGATTACACCATCACTGACAACACCGTCCGGGAGATTCCGACGACGTGGACCGGAAAGATCCTGGTTCCCTTCTGCCTGGAATCCCGCCTGTCCGGAGTTCAGCGCAATCTGCATCCGGATCAGGCGCTGTGGTACCACCGAACGTTCGATGCCATGCCGACTTCCGGATTCAAAACGATCCTGAATTTCGAAGCCGTGGACTATCGCTGCGAAGTCTTCGTCAACGGTCAGAGTGTCGGAACTCACATCGGTGGCAATCTCCCGTTCTCACTGGATGCTTCCGGGGCCGTCAGGAACGGTGCCAACGAACTTGTCGTTCGAGTCGAAGACAGCACCGACGGTGCTCAGCTTCGCGGCAAGCAGCACCTGCGTCCTCACGGAATCTGGTACACGCGTGTTTCCGGAATCTGGCAGACTGTCTGGATCGAACAGGTTCCCACGGCTTCCATCGAAGACCTGAGTTTTGAAACCCGATCTCTGTCTGGTGAAATGACGATTCGTGCGTCGCTCAGCAAATCGGGAGACTATCTGCTGCGATGCATCGTGCAGGATGGTCCCACTGCGACCGCGACGATCCAGGGGAGTCAGGACGCAAACGCAAAGCCCTCAGCTTCAATCGAACTGAACGTTCAGAACCCAAAACTCTGGTCTCCCGACTCACCTTACCTTTATCAGGTCAAAGTCGAACTGCTGAGCCGCGATGGCAGACTGCTGGACAGCGTCAGGAGTTACTTCGGCATCCGTCAGGTTGCCCGTCAAAAGGATGAGGCAGGTCGCTGGCGCCTGACTCTGAATTCGAAGACGATCTTTCATCTTGGTCCTCTGGATCAGGGATGGTGGCCTGATGGACTGCTGACGCCACCATCTGATCAGGCTCTGCTGAGCGACATCGAATTTCTGAAGTCCGCTGGCTTCAACATGATTCGAAAACACATCAAGGTTGAGCCTCGTCGTTTCTATTATCACTGCGACCGTCTGGGAATGATGGTCTGGCAGGATCAGCCAAGCTGCCTGATAAATCCGCCGTGGACTCGAATGGCTCCCAACCCGGTCGACGCTGTCTGGTCAGACGCTGACCACGCTCAATACATGACCGAACTGGATGGCATGATCAGCCATCTGGAAGACGCGCCTTGCATCGTGATGTGGGTGCCGTTCAATGAGGCATGGGGACAGCACCGTACGGTGGAAGTCGGCAAGTGGCTCGTGAAGCGTGATCCTTCACGACTTGTCAACGTCGCAAGCGGCGGAAACTTCTGGCCAGTCGGCGATGTGGCCGATGAACACAGCTATCCTCATCCCAACTTTCCGCTTCAGGATGCTCGCTTCAAAGATTACGTTCAGGTCGTTGGCGAATTCGGAGGCCACGGCTGGCCGGTTCCGGATCATCTCTGGGCAATCAGCGATCGAAACTGGGGCTACGGAGATCTGCCAAAGTCTCTGGACGAACTCCAGGCGCGCTACAAAGAATCAATGACTCGCCTGGATTCACTTCGACATCAGGGAATCGCCGCAGGAGTTTACACGCAGACAACAGACGTCGAAGGGGAAATCAACGGACTGATGACCTACGACAGAAGAGTCATCAAGATCCCGGCGGAAGTACTTCGCCAAATCCATGCACCACTGACGGAACAGTGATCTCCGAGCCACGGAGTTTCCGCGGTCACTCTTTGCCTCGTCGTTTCAGCACAATAAACAGCCCGCCGGTTTCATCCGGCAGCACTTCCCATTTGTCAGGTTCCGTCTTCAGCTCACGGACATCTGCCAGTGATCGAACAGTGCTGTACCGGTGAGTTGTGTCGATCACGATGTAATCCGTGTCCGCGGGAACCCCCGGCTGATAGTTGTTCACAGCTCGTGGATAATCGCTGTAGTCATACGAACGCTCGAAGTGCGTCAGACGAGTATGCACAAAGTCGGTTGAGGCAACGCGTGATGTCTCCGGGATCTTCTCGAGGACTCTTTCAAGCGCGGCAGCTCGCGGACTGGCAGCGTACAGATTCTCGCGTCCAAACGGAGATGTCGCGGACCAGAATGTTGCCCCGGTCGGCATCAGTGAACCGGCTATCCCCGTCAGCACGGCACAGAAAAACGCCAGTCGTGCTCGACGCTCGGGAGCCACCGAGGCAGTCCCGGCTTTTCCGGCGGACACAACAACAGACGTCGACAGCGCCGCTGCTGCCGCCCAGAAAAGAATGGGCAACAGTGGTGCATGGAAATGGTGATAAGGCACCGGTGGCAGACCAGCCGCTTCCTGCCCCGGCCCATTTCCCAGCTGTATTAAGCTCAGCATGGCAAATGTCGCCATTCCACCCAGCAAATAGATGGGTCGTCGCCACGATAAGAACGCAAGCGGTGCTGAAAGCACTATGATGTACACCAGTGTTCTCTGGCTCAGCAGTACTCCCAGAACCTTGCCTGGACTGGTGAATGCCGTTCGTACCAGCTCCCCTGGACTGTTGCCAAGATCGCCAAAGTATCGACTGTAGTGAACAACCTCACCGCCGCGAAATGCGGGGATCACAATCAGCACCGCGCCGAGCACCCAGATCACGGATGCTGCCAGCAGTCCCGCACCCCACCGTTTCTGCTGTCGCTGGATCGCATCGGTCGAACCGGCTGTCTTGTTCAGCAGCAGAAACACCAGGCCAATCGATCCGGTAATCAGCGCGAAGTCTTCCTGTGTCAGGAGCGCTGTGAAAAGACAGACGGCAGATGCCTTCCATCGACCACGTTCACCCAGGTCAATGCCCCAGAACAGAAACGGCAGCCCATAACAGCTCGGACGGAGTGTTTTCAGGTCGATCGCAATGTCCAGATAATGCATCGGAAAATACACAAGCCACGCCAGCGCCAGCCACATCGCCGCGCGAGGACTTCGTGAATGACGCAGGGCCAGGGAATAGATGGGCAGACAGCACAATGCCAGACAACTGGACGCACACAATTCCATCATCAGGCAGGATGGCCAGATCATGTGCAGGGGAAGCAGCAGCAGATGAATCACCTGGATGTGCTCTCCAAGAAACAACCCCTGGTCCAGATAACTTCGAAAGCCCTTTCCATGCCAGACGTTCCAGAGATGTTCTTCGTACATCGCGGAATCTCCATGCGGCACCAGCAGTTCATCGTACAATCGCTTGTTCATCCAGAACGATGTGCATTCCCACACCAGCATTGCCGCGATAACAACGACGATCGTCCAGCGGCCGCCTGAAGACTCACTCCGACCTTCAAAACCAACACCGCTGCAGCCTGATCCAATCAACAGTTCCAAACCGAGAGCCAATGTTACGGCCAGCCATGTCGGCGTCATCAAAACCAGAAAGGATGCGATGCCGGCAAATGGCAGCAACGGTGACACAGCCCACAGGGCGAGCCAGCTGCCACTGACTCCCAGAAGCATACGAAGAAATCGCGATGAAGAATCCGCCGAACATGATCCTGCGACCTCCGCACTGGCGGTCTTCGGAGTTCGCTGGTTGACGACGCGAATCAGAAACCAGATCGCCACAGACACAAACAAAATGCGCCAAAGAACAGAGAGCCAGCCCAGTTCGACGACGATCGCGGCTGGAGGTTTCCTTTGCAGTGTGCCTCCCAGCCAGCCCACGACCCGCTCGTGAATATCGTCCGGCCAGAACTGAGGCCACAGCAGCGGGTCTGTAAAGGCCAGCCAGATTTGAAGGCTCAGAAGCCCCAGCGCCAGCAGACTCAAAACTGCTGTTCGGTGAAACGCGGGAGTTGTCTTCTGACGATTCACGTTAGCGTCTTACTCTGAACAGACTGCGGGGTTCAGGACATTCACCGGGAAAGACTGCGGAACCTGGGTGGTCCTGGCTGTGCAAGTCAGGCGCCAGGGACTTCTACTCGGATTACTCCGGATTCGCCAGGCGAAATTCCTGTCTTGTCAATTTCCCTGTCAAAATGTTCTCATTCCACTCGTTGTGATTCCTATTGTCAGCGACGCTGGCTTCGTTGAGGAGAATTCCTGTGTGGTACCGGCTGTGCTGTCTGATTCCTCTCTGCATCGTTTCATGCCAGACTCTGGTCGCGCAAACCAGCTCACAGAGCCCTTCCTATTCGCTCGAAATTGAAATTCTGATTCAGCCGCTCCCGACATATCGAGTCAAGGCACAGGAATGGGGACGAGTCTTCCAGGACATCGGTTTCACACCCCGTTTTCGCGAAGCAAACCGAGGTGAAAAGCTGCGCGTCGAGGAACGTGAAGAGAATGGTCGCAACGTCATCCACCTGATCGGCGGACTTTCCAATGATGGCTCACTGAAACTGAAGGGCCAGGATTTCACAACGGCCGATACGGAGGAACTCTCAAAGCTGCTGAACCAGCTGAAGTCACATGGGCTCGAAGGACCACCCCGCTCAAATCCTCGCTGGGGTCTCTCCGAAGAGGAGTTTCAGAAGCTGACAACTGTCTTCAGTGAACCAGTCGAAGGTACGGTCGAACTTTCATCTCCCGTGGTCACACTCAATGCGATGGGAATGCCAGGCGGGATGAAGGTCCGCTTCACAGACGCTGCATATGAAGTCTCACTGCGTGATCGCGCCGAAACAGCACCGAAGAGTCTGGACCTGACGGGCTTCACCAAAGGCACGGCCATCGCAATCGTCCTGTCACAGTACGGACTGGGATTCCGGCCTGTCAGTAACCGGGCGGGGATCGTCGACATTGAAGTCGATGCCGGAAACGAAGCCAGCAACCTCTGGCCAGTCGGCTGGAAAACAAAGGAAGCGACCGTCGACGTTCTGCCAGCATGGCTCAAAGCGATTCCCATCAAGACGGAAGAAGCAGAACTGAGCACACTTGTTGGCGCGGTCGCCGAGAAACTCAGTATCCCCCTGTTCCTGTCGACTCAGGCTCTTGCGTCCGCTCAAATTGACCTGGAGAAGATCCCATATACGCGCGACGAGAAACTCTCTCCCTTCCGGCTGCTCTCATCCATCGGTGAAAAATACGATCTCGGTTTCGAAGTCCGGGCTGACGAAGCGGGCAAACTGTTTCTGTGGACCACCACCAAAGCAGATGCAGAAGCCTTTCGCAAACGCTTCGCCCATATTCGTCCGCCAAGACAGTGATTCAATAAGTCTCGCATCAAAAGGCTTTGCGTCGACAGAGCCTGCCATAAGAAACTGCTCATGAAGAGTTTGGAGTTCGAGAACATTCTGGCCTCCTCCGAGGCCGCAATTGGTCCACAGGCGGAAGAGTTCCGGTACAACGATCGCCAGTTTTGGAGCCTGATCGGGACTCATCCGCTGGATCTGGAGCTCGATCGACTCGCAGCCGCTTATTCGAGGTGCACTGGAACTCAACGACAGACTCTGCGTGGTCGAGTCCATCCGACGGCCTCGTGGGGACTGATTGCCTATGTGAGACGAATGAGCCTTCGCATTCTGGCCACAGGAGACGACGCCTGGCTCACCTCGGCGCTTCTGATTGCCAGCCTCGAAAATGCCATGTTCGATTTCCGGGACTCGATTGTGTCCCTTGTGATTGTCCGCGCTGCGGCCGAACAGATGTTGATTGATGTGGTGCCGCACTTTAACAAAGCCATCAAGCTGTCCTCGGCCGAGATGAAGTCGAACTTCATTAACGCAAGAGACCACAAGCCATCGGATGTTCGTGATATCCTTCGGGCATTCGGCCCGAAGGAGCTCAAGCCGAAACGGAAGAAAAGAAACAGTTAGTTGTCCGTTGAAGAATATCAATTGGAGGGCTCAGATCCTTCTGAGCCGCCATTGTCCTTTGCGGCCAAAGAATGCACAGGCTATGAGTTTGATTACCGAAGAATGGACCAGGCAACAGCAACACTGGCCGGAATCCGGACGCGTCATCATGGCCCAGTCGGACAGCCATTCTGTCGTTGTTTATCAGGCCTACCGCCCTTCCATCGGACTGTTTGCCGCGGAACATGGCTATTTCGGCGGCGACTTCAGTCTGTCCCGAATGACGTGGATCAAGCCCAATTTCCTGTGGATGATGTATCGATCAGGCTGGGGCACGAAACCCGATCAGGAAGTGGAACTCACCAGAGTTCCTTTCCTCAACCAGGACGTAGTGGAACTCACCAGAGTTCCTTTCACCCAAAGCCCGCGGGATCTCCGGCGAGATCCACTACAGAATCAGGAAAGAGCCACGCAGGAATCGGCCTTCAAATTTTGCTGTATTTTTGTCAACATTCCGTCGCTGTACGATCAGTTCATTCACGGATGGTGCCAATGAAACTCGCAGGGAAGCGAATGCCGTCAGAATCACTTCTGCGCCGATTGCAGGCAGAAGGATTTGGAACACGCGCTGAACTGGAAGCCTGTGCGCCGTTCGTTCGCAGCCTGGCTCAGGACCTGCCGGATTTTGACAGTGTCTGGCTGGATGCCATGGTTCAGCTTCAGATTCTGACGCCATGGCAGGCCGATCAGTTGCTCGATCGTCCCAGCGAATCATTGACGGTCGGACCGTGTCTTCGCCACACAAAGCTGGGAACGGCAACCTGCCTGGCATTTCATCGACAGCAGAAGAAGTTTGTCGTTCTGCGATCGCTGCGTTTGGGAACGATGTCCGCTCCCGAAACCATCACCGCGCGAGTCAGCGAGCTCCGAGCACTGCTGGACCGATTGAAGGTCAACAAGCCGGGCAGCGTACTGCTCCCCACCGACGTTGCGACTCTTGCCGACGGAACACCGGCGTTGATTGCACCGTACGTTCCCGGCTGGACACTGCATGAACTGCTGATTCGCGGAGGTCGACTTCCATGGCCCGTTGTGGCAGAGATTGGTCGCGAACTTCTGGATGCCCTTGTGTGGTATGAAGGCGTCCGGTTGATTCATGGCGACATCGTTTCCTCCAATGTGATTCTGGGGCCGAGCGGTCACGTATCGCTCGTCGACCCATTCGCCCGAAGGCTGGAATCACCACATGCCGCGCTTCGGAGCGACCTGACTCTGCGCGACTGTGATGGATTGGCACCGGAGCTTTTTGGCACCGGGCGACCAGCTGACATTCGCAGCGAGATCTATGCGCTCGGATGTCTGCTCTGGCATCTGCTGACCAGTCGTCCTGTCGTGCTGAATGCCGATCCCGTCGCCCGCATGATGAAGCTCAAAGAGCAGGATGTGGTCGATGTGCGGACATTTGTTCCTGACTGTCCCGAATGGATGGCCCGTTTGATTCAGTCAATGACCCGACGCACTCCGGAACTCAGACCGACATCGGCCGCAGATGTCGCACGCGCATGGAAAGCGGAGTCGGGTGATCGCCGCATTCGATGTCGTCGGCTGGCAGCGGAGATGCCTGACGTCACACTGCGCCGCGAGCCGAAGTTGTTTGTTGTCCGCAGGCGAAAGAGTGTTCTGTGGCCGATGACTGCGTGTCTCGTGCTTGCCGCGGTGACAATCGCCATGGTCAAGCCGAGCATCGTCCCGATCCCATTACGTTTTCAGCCATGGGCAGACGCATCGGCATCGAAATCAGAAACAGCTGCACCGGTCGCAGCGCGGCCACAGCAGGGACCACAGCCACTGCCGACTCCTGATGGGGAAGGAAATGTTCGCCTGCAAGCCGGGCTGACATACATCGCCGGCCGAATTGATGGAACAACAACGCTCAGAATCACGACATCGAATCCCCTCGAAAACATCGCGGCAACATCGTCTGTTGCTACCGTCATTGTTCCCGCGGGAAAGCAGTGGATTCTGAATGCCCCGGTCGTCGAGCTGAACGGGATTCGAGTTCGCCGCGACGACGAATCGCACAGCGCAGGCTCTGCAGAAGTTCCCGCAGCGCCTGGAACAAGTCCTCGACAGCTGCTGGCCATTCAATGTGGCTCGCTGTCCATTCATTCCTGTGAAATCCAGTCGCCTTCTGATCTGGACAGCTTTGTCGGCCTCGCATGGTTCCAGAAGAAAGGCACTGCCGGCGTTGTCGTGCTGCAGGACTGCATCTTTTCCGGCGGCGGTTATGGCCTCTCATTGAATCATCCTCCGGAACGACTGGAACTGAACAACGTGCTGCTCAGCAATCGAGGGAGCGGACTGTTGTGCGAGTTCACTTCGCAGGATCAGCCCATTTGGCAGTTTCAGATTCAGAACGTGACTCAGCGATTCGGGTTTAGCCTGGCCGACGTTGTCGTGCATGCGGATGGCCCGTCGAAGCTGCAGCTGACAATGACAGGGCGAGATTCTGTCCTGCAGCCGGGAATGTCTGTGGTCCGCGTTCATCCGGGACGGGAATGGACGAGCAGTGACATGGACATCCGCTTTCTGGCAGAATCATCCGGAAACCCGGTCCTGCTTCCTCCGTCGACGGAGCCGGTCGTCTATGTCGACAGGACTCTCGGACAACCTGTGGCGCTGTCAGAAGAACAGATCCCGGAATGTCAGCTGCTGTTTGCTGAACTCGACTTTGACACGGAGTCTTCTGCACCGGATAGTGTTGCAGCGCCTTCGTGGGCAGGCGCCGTTTTGCGCGGGTTTGAAGGGCCAAGCCTGACAACAGCGCTTCCCGGGATTATTCCGGAACGACTGCCTCGATGAAGCAACTGAAAACCGGATCGAGCCTCTGTGCCGCGTGATATGCCTGAAGATGAATCATTGCTGACTCGGCAGCAGTCAGGCCTTCGCATGGAACGAATCGCCTGCCCTCTCTGCGGCTGCGCGAACACCACGCTGCAAGTGGAAACGGAAGATCTGCTGTGTGGCATTCCTGGCAGCTTTCAAATCGAGCGATGCACTCAGTGCCAGCATCGATTCATGAATCCTCGGCCCACACTGGATTCGATGGGAGCCTGTTACCCGGCCGATTATGGTCCGCATCAGACAGCCGTTGCCAAAAGCTTCACACCTGCAAATGACGTTCAGAACTCGCCGGCCACATTCGCGCCGGTCACACAGAAACCTGATCGCCCGTGGTATCTGCGAGTCCTGCCGCTGAGGTACATTCCGGGCCTGCGCAGTCTGTACTTCGGATTGCTGAATGATCGAAGTCAGCCGCTACCCGATCAGCAGCTTCTGCGGACGCAATGCCATTCCGGAACCATGCCTCTGAAAGCACTGGAGCTGGGTTGCGCGACTGGACTGTACCTGCAGCGTCTTCAGGACGAAGGCTGGAAGGTCAGCGGTGTTGAACCCGGTGAAGCAGCCGCTTCTCTGGCCAAAGCAGCCGGGTTCGACGTGAGCTGCGGTACCCTCGATGCGTGCTCCTTCGCTCCGGCTTCCTTTGAATTCGCGGCTGCGTGGATGGTGCTGGAGCATGTTCCGGATCCTCGTCATGTCCTGACACAGCTTCAGGAACTGCTGAAGCCCGGAGGCCTCCTGTTCTTCAGTATTCCGAATGCCGGATGCTGGGAGCCCTGGGTCTTTGGAAGCCGATGGTACGCATGGGAACCGCCACGACATCTGCATCACTTTTCGCCAGCGTCAATCCGCCGGTTACTCGCAGAATGCGGCTACAGTGACATTCGAGTGACCCACCAGCGAAATGTCTCCTACATCATTGGCAGCCTGGGGTTAGCCATTTTGAAACGATGGCCGCACAGCCGCATTGGGTGCTGGATGAGGGATTATCCGGGGCGACCGAAACTGATCCCGCAGCTCCTGTTTGCTCCGGCAGCTCACGTCCTGGCCTGGATTCACCAGGGCGGTCGTCTGACCATCTCGGCTCAGAAGCCTTGGTGAAAACTTGACGAGTTGTAGTGGAACTCGCCAGAGTTCCTGTCATCAACGCCAGTCGGGGATCTCTGGCGAGATCCACTACAGAGTCCTTCACTGCGTTGGCCACTAGGCCTCGATCATGATGCGGCCATCTTCAATGATGGTTTCGTACTTTGTCTGACAGATCCGGGAATTCAGGCAGTGCTGACCGCTGGACACCTGAAACTGCCATCCGTGCCACGGGCAGGTCACCACATCGCCGCGCAGGCTTCCTTTTCCGAGTGGTCCGCCGGCATGAGGACAGATTCCGTCAAGCACAAACACAGTGCCGTCCACATTGAACACCGCGAAGATCTTCCCTTCTGCAACGACTTCCGCTGACTGACCAGGCGTAAGGTCGGCGAGATTTATCAGGGAAATTCTGGACATGTTCAAAAGCCTCTGAATTCCCGTCAGCGGACGGGGAACGGTGTCTGTGGAATCTCTGGCAGTGTCATTCGTCGAAGGCAAAGAGAAAAGTGTTTCAGGAATCCGGGCAGAGATTTGCCCAAAACAAAAAACAATTGAACGTGAGAGTTGAAATTATATACGAGTAAGTTTAAATACCACTACGTGTGATAAATGATGGCTCCTGTTTTCGTTCCTGGACCTGCCTGACACCTTGTTTCACTCAGGAAATGAAGCAGGAGCCATCATTCCACGTCGGCCGTCGAACTGCACGTTTCCGTCCGCAACTCAACCTCGCTGACTCAGACTTGCACATTCTCACGGCGTCCTGGACATTGTTTGGCGGAAGCGTCTGGTGCTTTCGCCAGGAAGACCTGTTTGTGCTCAGTTTCCCAAAGGAGCGTTCAATGCTGCGAAGAAGATTTACAACTGGTCTGGCGACTCTTTGGATGTCAACACTCGGCCTGCTGGCCATCACCGGTTCCGCGGTGACGGCCGACGACGCGGAGGCACCGAAGTTCGGAAAGACGTACCCGTCCGATGCCATTCGGTTTGTCACAGCGACAAGCGAAGACCGCGCTGTGACCACGATGCTGTTTGACAACTTTGTGCTGGCCACGGAAACCGGGCGAGGACAGATTGTCGAAGCCAAGACCCGGACGTTCACGTTTGGAAATGTGATCGAAGCAAAGTCGGATGTCTCCGTGAACCTGGATTTCAGAGGCTTCGTGTCCACGGTGGCCAGCGGCAGCGCGGCGCTCATCGTGATGGCCGGAGGCGAAACAACGGCAGTCGATCTGCAGAAAGCCATTCAGGCAGACAAAGCTGTTGATGAAGCAGACCCGGTGCGAAAGTCTGCCTCCGAGAAGGCAACAACCGCCGGTTTCACAGTCAGTGCTCAGCCAAGGGGCAGTGACGATTACTATGCCCGCGTCCCAGTGAAAGTCGCAGAAGGACAGCCGCTGCAGGTCACTGTCGTCCTGATTGTCGATCGTCAGCCAACCGCGGATTCTCAGGCTCTGATCACAATCGACTCGATCGACCTGGGCGTGAAAGCTGTTGCGAAGGCTGACAAATCCGAGAAGAAGTCTGCCAAGACGGAAAAGGCTTCCGAGAAGGCCGACGGCAAGGAAGTCAAAGAAGCGAAGGCCGAGAAGAAAACAGAAGCTCGTGAAGCGTCTGCAAAGAAGGAACAGCCTTCCAAAAAGGAGGCGGCTGAGAAGGACTCCGAAAAGTCTGCCGCCAAGGCCGAAAAGTCAGACAAGCCTGCCAAGGCTGATTCCGCAAAAGCTGATTCAGCCAAAGAATGATGGACCGCCAACAGGGTACAATTCGCGACAGAATGTAGTGCGATTGTCTTCAATCGCTATTACTGCCGCTGGTGTGCTTTGAATTAGAATGGCTGCGTACAGCCGTTTTGCAATCTCCCTAAAAAACGACCGTCCTGACATCATTGTGTCAGGACGGTTTTGTTTTCCGGTCGTCTACCCTGAATTCCCTGGTCAGATTACGACTGTTCCAGAATCAGTCGCCTGAGAGCCACATCTTCCAGGCTGCCAACACACATGTTGCTTCGAGTGAAATCGCCCCAGTCGGTGTGCCGGTTTGGAACGGACACAACAAACGCACCAGCCTCGGCTGCGGCACGAGTTCCCGTCTCGCTGTCTTCCAGAACCAGCATATTCCCAGGATCAACTCCAAGCTTCTCCGCCGCCTTCAGATAGATTTCAGGGTTCGGCTTCCCATGAGTCACATCTTCGGCGGTCAGTGTGAACCGAAAGCCGGACAACAGCTGCATTCGTCCAAGCAGCGTTTCCATGTAGGCTCGCGGAGATGACGTCGCCACTGCTCGGGGCAACTGCTTCGAATCGATCAGCTGCAGCAGACTGATCAACCCTGGCATCGGGCCCAGATGGTGAACAGCGATCGCTTCGAACAGCGTCTTTGTTTCCATCATCAGTTCTTCGATCGTGTCCGGAAGGCCCGTCATTTCGCGGAACACCGTAAACGCCTCAATCGGCCGTCGCCCCAGCATCCCGCGCCGCAGTTCATCCGTCATCTCCATCCCGCGGCGAGCCATCAATTGCTGCCCGGCAAGCTCGAAGATGTCTTCCGTGTTCAACATAAGGCCATCAAGATCAAAGACGACGGCCTGAATTCTCGGTGATTGAGTCATGGTGCGGATTCTGACCTTGTCCCTTTCGAGGTCAAGAATCGACCATTGCGGCTCTTGTGATTTTCTCACGCCACTGCCATCATCGCTCTGAAAACCGATCACAAGCGGGTGAGCAGGAACTGCGCAACGCCCGATCGAAAAACGCCGGACGGACGACATGGGAATCAGCGTTGCCGAAGCACTTTCACTGGTGAGATCAACCGTCACCGCGGGTCGGGAAACGGATTGCCCACTGCCACTGGCTCTGCACAGAACACTTCTCCAGGACCTGATCGTCCCACATGCGTCTCCGCCCTTTGATAAGGCGCTGATGGATGGTTTTGCGGTGATGTCGTCAGGCTGGCGTGAACATCCGGTCTTCGAAGCAGATCCCCTGGAATTCGATGTTGTCGAGACTATTGTGGCCGGGCAGGTGCCGCAGAGCAGGCTGGCCCCTTTGACCGCCGCTCGAATCATGACGGGGGCGATGCTGCCTGAAGGCTGCGACTGCGTCGTGCCAATTGAACGGGTGATATTCGATGAGCCACGGGCCAGGGTCCGCATCGCGAAGGAAGATCTTCGATCGGCAGCCCATCTGATGCGAGCCGGCGGGGCCGCAAAGCAGGGAGACCTTCTGCTGTCGAAAGGAACACGGCTGACACCTCAGCGCATCGCGGCTCTGGCGGAATTTGGCATCGCCACAGTTCGAGTTGCAGCGACTCCTCAGGTCAGCATCATGACCACGGGGGATGAACTCCTGGACTACTCTCAGCCGCTTCAGAAAGGCAGGATTCGAAATTCCAATGAACCCATGCTGGCGGCTCAGGTGCAAACCTGCCAGGCTCAGGTTCAACTGCTCGGAACAATTCGTGACACCGCCAGTGATCTCGATGTCGCGATTGCAAAGGGTCTCGAATCCGATGTGATGATCCTGACAGGCGGAGTGTCGGCCGGCATGCTGGACCTCGTGCCTCAGCGGCTTGTTCATGCCGGAGTGGAGAAGATCTTTCACGGTGTGGAAATGAAGCCCGGAAAACCGCTCTGGTTTGGTGTGCGGCGAGACTCCGGGAAATCATGCTATGTCTTCGGCCTGCCCGGAAATCCCGTCAGCAGCCTCGCCTGTTTTGAGCTGTTCGTTCGACCCGCTCTGAATCAGCTGGCCGGAGCCAGTCCTTCACCTCAGCTGGAAGCCGTTCTGGGCCAGCCGTTTCAGGTCCGAGGCAATCGGCCTGTGTACCATCCGGTCCGGCTTCATCATGACGGGGCAACGCTGACGGCCACTCCCGTGCCGTGGTCCGGTTCGGCGGATCTGAAAGCCACCACACTTGCAGACGGGATGGCCTTGCTGCTTCCGGATCACGGGACGTATGAAGCAGGCGAACAAGTCCCGGTCTGGTTCTGGGGGCAGGGATAAGACGGTGGACACAGGCGGAAGGGACTGAGGAGACGGAAAGGACGCAAGGGACGGCAAGTTGGTGCAAACCAACAAACCAAGAACCAACAAACCAAGAACCAAGAACCCACTACGCTCCCCCACAACCGTCCATCAGGCCTCGCATGTAGCCCCAGGCGAACAGTCGGCCCAGTGTTGTATAGCCGGGTTCTCCGTCATCTTCACCATCCAGCTGAGGGACATGGTCCGGTCGCATTGTGCCTCTGAATCCGATCTCCCGATACGCTCGCATCGCCGCTGCCATGTCGGTCGGACCGTTGTCGTGGAAGGTCTCCGCAAATGACTCGGGGGTACCTCGCACGTCGCGAAAGTGGACATAGCTGATATGGGGTCCCAGGCGACGGATCGTCGACGGAATATCCACATTCATCGTCGCAAAGGAACCCTGGCAGAAACAAATGCTGTTCAGCGGACTGGGCACGAGAGCCATCAGACGCTCAAAGTTCTCGACGCAGTGCATGATCCGGGGTTTGCCGAGCAGATTGGGAAGCGGCGGATCGTCCGGATGCATCGCCAGAGTCACTCCGCATCGTTCCGCTTCCGGCAGCAGCTCATTCAGGAATCGCTCCAGATAGCCCCAGAGCTGTTCCGGTGTTCTGCTGCGTGCCAGCTCTTCCGAATTCAGATCCTTTGGCTGGTATCCCAGGAGTACGGCCTGTTCCACGTCTGCCAGATGAAAAGCCGTGACCTTCGCGCCGCCGCGTTCGGGTGCATCAAGGCGAGTACGACACCAGTCGGTGCCGGCCATGAAGTTATAACAAAGCAGTCGAATGTCGTTCTCTGCCATCTGACGGAGCAGCACCTTCATGGCTTCGAGGTCGCTTCCGTCATCAACTCCCAGCTTGATTCGCTCGATGGGAAGGTACCCTTCGACCACAGAGATTCGCATTCCAAACGACTGAATACGCTGAACAGCCTGGCGAAGAACGGCCGGATCGCTGCCGGGGTAACGATGCACAATGTCCGTGACACCGCTCTGTGCTGCCAGGTGCAGATTATGATCGCTTAACGGTGTCAGCACGGTTCCCAGTCGCATTGCCACAACTCTCTTTCAGGTCAGTCCAACGGGCTGCAACGGACAGCGTGAAGCGACAAACGTGTGAGTCTCGCCGCTGCCTTCGAAGCACACCGTCACTGTCGCTCGATGAGAAGCCCCGGATGTTTCCGTGACGGTGCCTCGCCCATAACGCGGATGTCTTACCTGCATTCCCTTCTGGAAAGCAAAAGGTGCCGGCGAATCATCCGTTGCATCAGGTTCCAGAGCACGACGCGCCAAATCTGCACCGGTCATCAGCAGCGGACGCTGGCGGTTGTTCTGCGCTGCTTCAAATCTTCTTCGAGCCTGTTCAATGCGCTGATCGAGCAGTGCTTCGGTGATGGCCGGCGCTGTTTGTCGGCCGGCTTCCCTCTGCACCACTCCGTTCAGTTCCGGAACAAACGGGCTGGAGATTGTTGCCCGGCGCGCACCGCGGAAGATTCGCTCGGCCGTTTGAGTCAGAACCAGCTGTTCCATGGCTCGAGTAATGCCGACGAACAGCAGTCGCCGCTCCTCTTCGAATGATCCCGGATCGCCATCACGGACAGCGCGTTCATGCGGGATCAGTCCGGATTCCAGTCCAACAATATAGACGCAGGGAAATTCCAGTCCCTTGGACGCATGCAGCGTCATCAGAGTGACAGCTCCCTTTTGAGGATCAATGCTGTCGGCTTCGCTGCTGAGTGTCGCGAGTTCCAGAAATCCCTGAAGCGATGGCGGATCGTCGACATCGGAATTCTGCTGCGACGCTCCCGTCAATTCCTGGCCGGATTCTTCCGCGTCCATGGCAGCAGACAGACGCTCTTCGGCCGAGGTGTCGTACTGCCTTGCCGCCGAGACCAGTTCATACACGTTGGCAGCGCGGTCCA
Organism: Planctomycetaceae bacterium; assembly: GCA_046349695.1. Lineage (GTDB taxonomy): Bacteria > Planctomycetota > Planctomycetia > Planctomycetales > Planctomycetaceae > SXXK01. The sequence continues at coordinate 26,435 of JAXMBV010000012.1, forward strand.
CGTCAACATCATCGCCGCCTTCCTGCCAGAGACTCAGATAGTCAATCTCAGCAATCAGGCGTTCAATCAGAGGAGCAACCTGCCCCTGGGCGGACTGTTCGTGCAGCTTCACGATCAAGTCGACGAAACTTCCCAGTGCCTTTTTTGCTCGCGCTGACAGGCCGGTCACTTCTTTGCTGCGGACTGCCGCGTCAAACACACTGATGTTGTGCTTTGCCGCAAAGTTCCGCAGTCGAAGCAGAGTCGTGTTGCCGATCCCGCGGGCCGGTCGGTTGATGATGCGTTCCAGAGCTGAATCATCGGACTGGTTTTCAATCAGGCGAAGATACGCGATCAGATCACGAACTTCGGCCCGTTCAAAAAACGAATAGCCCGACGCCACCTGATACGGAATCTGATGCCTCGACAGCGCCGTTTCGACAGGACGTGACAGTGCGTTGACCCGGTAGAAGATCGCGAAATCGTTCCACCGGCGTTTTCCGTCAGCGACCTGAGCTGCGATGTCCGCTGCAACGCCGTCCGCCTCCGCCTCGCCATGTTCAAAGATCTGAAGACGAACCGGCGTTCCTTCGGGATTTTCAGTCGTCAGCTGTCCTCGATGCGGACGTCGGTTGTGAGAGATTAGCCGGTCGGCACAGCGAACGATTCGCTGAGTACTCCGGAAATTCTGATCCAGCGTCACAACCTTGCGCTCAGGAAAATCTCGTTCAAATGCTGAGATGTTTGCAGGTCGCGCGCCGCGCCATCCGTAAATTGACTGATCCGGGTCACCGGTAGCACACAGGTTGCGATACAATCGTGACATCGCATGAACAATGCGATACTGAGCCAGATTTGTATCCTGATATTCATCCACCAGGATGTATCGGAACTGGTCGTCGAGCGCTTCCCTCAGTGCTTCGTCCTCTTCCAGCATCGTCACAACGTGAAGCAGCAGGTCGTCGAAGTCGACGGCATTCTGCTGCTGAACTCGCCGTTCGTACTCGGGGAACACCTGGTAAACCACAGCGTCCAGCGGACTTCCCGCTCGCTGCTCAAACTGATTTCGAAACAGCTCCGAAGTCACCATGTCATTTCGAGCACGGCTGATTCGGCTCAGAACCCGACCTGGTTCATGGATCTGAGTATCCAGGTCCAGATCCTTCATCACCTGCCGTACGACCGACGTCTGATCTGACTGATCAAGGATCGTAAAATTCTCTTTCAGCCCGACGCGTTCCGGCCATCGCCGAAGGATGCGCGAACAGAACCTGTGAAACGTGCTGACTCGAACCTTGATGCCACCCAGCAAATGCTGCACTCGCTCGGCCATTTCGCGAGCCGCTTTGTTCGTGAACGTCAGCGCAAGAATCTGATCTGGCCGAACACCATGCTTCAGCAGATTCGCAATCCGGAACGTGATGACTCGTGTCTTTCCGGATCCCGGACCGGCCAGCACCAGCAGTGGCCCGTCCACATGGTCAACCGCCTGCTGCTGAGATTCGGTCAGATTGTTCGAGGTGTTCGTCATGATCTTTCGAAGTCGTAGTGGAACTCGCCAGAGTTCCTTTCATCATCAACCGGGCCGTAGTGGAACTCGCCAGAGTTCCCATCATCGAATGTCCGGGGATCTCTGGCGAGATCCACTGCATCATTCTTCACCGCAAATGGCTGTCAGCAAACTTGATGTACTGTTCCCAGTCATACTCTGTGACATCATGTTTTCCGGATCGAATGTGGTAAGCCACGTCGGTCATCACCGGCTGATTCAAGGCGGGCATCACTTCCGACGGAAGCGGCTTCTTTCCAAACAGTTCAAAGACCGGGCCGGCATAATACAAACCAAGGTATTCACCTTTGGGATCTGCCCACTGATCTTCCACCGCGCTCGCGACGTAGACAGGACGAGGTGCTGAGAGGGCGATGAGCATGTGATGGTCCACCGGCATTGCCTGTTCGTTCTCGTTGTACTTTCGATGATTCAAGCAGAACCAGTGCGGGAACGAACGGTTGATGCGTCCAACTCGCTCACCAAACTCGCGTTTGCTCAGGGCGGCGCCACCACAGCCGGAATTGTTCGAGATCACCATCGCGAACCGTTCGTCCGTTGCCCCGGCCCACAGTGATGTTTTCCCAAGGCGTGAATGACCAAAGACCGCGACCTTCTTTGCATCAATCTCGGCATCAGATTCCAGCACATCCAGAGCGCGGCTGAGCCCCCAGGCCCAGGCACTGATCGAGCCACCGGCATTCGCAGCACGCGGCTCACCAGGCTTTTCGAAGAGCGAGTGAATCCCATTCCTGAATCCGTCATCGAAGTCCGGATCGACGTCGCCATAGTAAATCGTGACCAGCCCATATCCTGCACCGACGATCTTCTCCACAGCCCACCGACTGGACTCAGACCCGCGAGACGCTTCGGTCGCCTGGTTCTTGTCTATCCCGTGCTCTTTGTCGTTGCGCACCCACGATTCCGTGATGTGAAGTCGCGGATCTGTTTCAATGGAATGGTTACCGTTGAAATTGTATCCCAGAAACGCGGGCACTTTTCCCTTTGCAGCGACAGGCGTGTAGATCAGCAGGTCCATTTGAGGACCTTTGTCGTCGTCGGAAAAGAATACGGTCGCTTCACGGCGATGCGCGAGTCCCTTCAGGGCATCTTTCACATCGGAACGCACTTTGGTACGCAGCCTGATATTGCTCGGAGGCAGCGTTCCAAAAATGTTGTCCTGAATCAACTGAAGTACTTCCGCACGTCGACCGTTCGTCCAGTCTGCCGCCGAGGAAACCGTCTTTCCGCCGTTTGTTTTCAGCAGGTCCGGAAGCACGAACTTCGGAACCTTTGCTTCGTCGTAGTTCGCTTCCGGGGCTTTGTCCTGTGCCTCTGCCGAACCGGAAACTGAGAGAGTCAAGATGGCCATGAGAAGACTCCGGCGAACAGCGGTGGGTTTCATATCGGGCGGGCCTCAGCAAAGATGAACGGGGTCGTACCACGTAACCGCGGTTGTTCTGATCCGAAGCAACCACAGGCAGGGAATCATGTGGCTCAGACACAGTCAGGTCGAACGTCGCAGGGCATTTTGACGTCTTCGAATGGAATTGCGAGCATCGCATCAGACCGGAGTCCGGTGCTCGCTGTGAAGTCCCTCAACTGCCTTTCAGAAGCTGTTTCACAACAGCAGAAACTGAAAGTACAGGCTCACGGCGAACAACAGATGGCCAGCCAGTCTGCGTGATGGCAAAAGCTTGATGGCCGCTGCGGCAGAACAGAAACCAAAGAAAGAGATCATCAACACTCTGATGTAGTGATTTCGCCATTGAGGAGAATTGAATGGGGCTGGAGCATCAATGGTCCGCCAGATCTCATAGACGGAAGCGACGAAAACCAGGATTGAAAAGATCGCAATCATCGACGCCATCACCTGCATAGCTCGAACCCAGCGACCGGATTTCTGCTGACGACCAGCCCTGGGACTCTCAGAATCACTCAAGACACGGTACGGATTTTCAACATCACTCTCTCTGAACTCACTCATTCTGCTGCTGCCTGAATTCTTCGTCACTCAGAGTTGGATTGCCTCGCTGATCAAGATAGGCAACCTGTCAGAAGGACACAACGACAGCAAGTACAGGCATGTTGCAGGAATCACAGTGCCAAGTGTCTGGTTCAGGCCATCTTCCGTGCGGCAGAACTGAGTTCAGAGCAGTTCTCGGCGAGGGGAATTCTGCAAATCGGCCGCTTACCATTGTCAAACCAGGAGAGATTTTCCACAGGAATCGGTTGTGCTCAAGAATACGAGTGCGTTGGATCGATGAAGACCACGACAGCGCTCGGCTGGAGACCGGCAGAGATTGCCGAAACACGCGTCTGTGTCGAATGGATTCGATATGTACGAAACACATTTTGGATTTCACCGCCAGCCGTTTCAGTGCGCGGATCTGAGTCGAACGTTCTACGCGTCCGAATCGATCCGTCGAATCCTTCCTCAGATCCTGCACACTCTGCGTTCCAGTCTCGGAATCGCGCTCGTCACTGCGCCTCGGGGAGCAGGCCGCACGACGCTCCTGAAGCATCTGCAGAACCAGTTTGACCAGGAAGCCAGAACCGTCATCCTGCCCGGCGCTTCGCTCGAAACCTCCTCGGATCTTCAGCGCGCGCTGCTTCTCGCGGCACTCCGTCACGCTGGCAGCCCTGCTCAGTCACTTTCTGCAGATCTCAGTCATGCGGGTCGCTGGAGCGTTATTGAGCAACTTCGTCGAACGATCGAATTCTGGGGCCCCGTCATTGTTCTTGTGGACGACTGCCAGCTGGTGCCCGTCAGCATCCTGAATGAACTGCGTTCGTTCACGGAAGAGGAATGGAATGGCCGCGGACTCGTTCGCGCGATGGTGACCGCTCCCGTCTCGTTTGAAGAAGAGCTTGCTCGTCCTGTCTATGCCGACTTTAGCCGTCGCATTCGATGTCATGCGTTTCTTCAGCCACTGACAACTGTGGAGTCGGTCGAGTTTCTGAAACGGCATATTGAGGCGGTAGGTGCAAAGCTCCCGCAGGTTCTATCTTCCGATGCTGTTGAACTGTTGACGATGGCCTGCGAAGGACTCCCGCGTTCCCTCGCATTGCTGGCCGATGAAACACTGCTGGGTGCCTCAGAACTGGGCAAGAAACCAGCGGACGGCGTTTCGGTTCGAGGTGCTCTGGCCCGCCTTCAGCATCTGCCTTATCACTGGAATATTCCCGCAGACTCCCTCGTGGATACCGCCGATTCTGAGTTCCCCTCTTCGACAGGCGACAGCTCAGCGATTGAGATCGGACCGACGGTTTCTCACCACGCGGCTTCGCACTCGGCGATCGTCTATCAGTCAGCGGGTGTCATTGAATTCGGCGCACCGGCGATTGAATCGTCGATTTCGAGCGGAACGAAGTACGAGCCGGCTGAGCCTGGACCTGGCGAGTTTAGTTTTTCTGAGCCAGAGTTTTCGGCGCCTGAGATCGTCGCTTCTCATCTCTCGTCTCCGGTCGCAGACACGACGATTCAGATTACCAGCAACGCGATGCCTGACGATGAGGCGACATCAGTCACCGCTTCTGAAACGTCCGTTGTTGAGTTCGATTTTGACAGCGTCGACTCCCCGGCGGAACTTATTCCTGAAGCATGGGAAAGCCATGCATCTGTTCAGCAGATCCTGAAGGAATTGACCGAGCCGAAAATGCCGGCGACACAACAGCAGATGACGTCTGCCGTTTCTTCGGACTTCGAAGTCGGCCGACGCTTCTTTGCTGCATCCGGTGAAGCAGAATCCATCGGTGACGTCGAACCCGACCATGTTGACATCCACTCCAGCCACCAGTTTTCCGATTTCGAATCTGCAGAGTCCTTCGTTGATCTCGACCATGACGTCAACGGAGCGGCTTCTTCAGATGCAGATGTACCGCTGCCCGAATCAAATTCTGGCGAGCCGCGGGTCGTCACTTATTCGCATCAGCCAGTCGAGTACTTTTCGGCAGGGTCCATCGATACGTCTCCGGACATTGCAGAACCAGAAACGCCTGCTGACAAACTGTCGTCCGTGGCACATGCGGACGCTCGATCTTTCGGCTCTCTCTCGCTTCACGGCTTCTCCAGCCGTATTCCGGTGTTCGATCGGTACACATGGCTGGCGCTGGGGCGAGAAGTTCCGGCCGGTCGATATGCGGTCACGTCGCCTGCAACCAGTCATTCAGCGAAGAAGCTGTTGACCCTCGGGACCGACCGCCAGATCCGGCATGCTGCCTCAATCCCGGTGACGGCTACCACCGATGCGGAGATCCATCGCTGGCTCTCAGGAACTTTGACGACTTCGACCGAAGGCGAGTTTCTGCTGACAACACCGGCCAGCACTGTCGTCGAAGAACCAGTCGCTGAAGACACTGATCATGTGGAAGGCGTCGCTGTCGGTGTTGAGTCCTACAACAACGCGGCCGCGCAGCAGGAAACGGAATCGGCCCGTCCGAGTTCAGCGGACGACCGGATCGCGTCGGTCATTGAAGTCGCAACCGCGCAGATTCCTTCCGGGTACGCACACTCCTCGACCTATGAAGGTCTTGTCCCGGTGATGTCGGACGAGAATCGACTTCTGATTCGCGATGCTCTCCGAAACACACTTCGAGCTGAGCTGGACAATGCCAGCCACTCCGGTTCAGAACTTCCGCCGCCGCTTCCAGCGAACATCACGTCAGAAGCATGGGCCGATGGTTCTCTCGTGTTTGGCCGGAAATCAAGCTCGGCTCCGCAGGATCAACAAGTCGAAAACGCGGCTCCGGAAGACGTGACTGTTCAGCCTGCAGCCCATCCTGGAAGTGCAGATCGTCTGTTCACGATTCCGGTGGATCTGCATTCCATTGACTGGGATCTTCGCTCGTCAATCATGGAGTTTCCGGAAGTGGCTCCACTGGCACAGTCGGTGGATGCACTTCGTTCAGAAGTGTCTGACTTCCATGCCGCCGGCCGAACTGGAAACGGTTCAGACGCCAGCGACCGTGTTCGGATGGATGCGGGTTCCGACGAGGATGACAGTCTTCTGGCCAAAGCGCGCCGACGTCTGTACACCGCGGCACTGGCCGACATCAGTCTTCCGAACACGCTGCAGCCTTCAATGCCATCGGACGAGCATCCTCTGGAGACGGCAGAAGCGACATTGGAGAGTCAGGAATCCGGAGCTCAGTTCGCCACTCTGTTCACGCGTCTGAGAAGCATGCGGACCTACCGAAAAGATTCGATTGAATAGCCGCTCAGTTCATGCAATCCTTCTGCAGTTGCGTGCTCCTGCCGTAAGTTGCAGAGCACACATGGGGAAGCATAGTGTAAGGGTCAACTGACCAGGCTGGCGGTGTGAGTGAACGACTGGATCAATGGCTGGTACTTCATCATCAGATTGCATCGAGGTCACTGGCCCGGCGTCTGATTCTGGACGGCTGCGTTTATGTCGATGGTGAAGCAGCGGACAAGCCGTCACGAACAGTCTCCGCCCTGAATGATGTGAGGGTGGTTCGCGGCACTGAATACGTGACCCGCGGAGGCGACAAGCTCCATGCCGCCATCGAGCGTTTTGGACTGACGTTTGGCGGCCACTCGGTTCTGGACATCGGAGCTTCCACGGGAGGATTTACTGACTGTGCTCTCCGGCACGGCGCGGCGTCGGTCACCTGCCTGGACGTCGGCACACAGCAGCTGCATCCGACACTGGTGGCTGATCCTCGAGTCACAAACATCGAACACAGCAACGCTCGAGATCTGGACCTGACGGATCTGCCTCTGGAAGCTTACGACTGGATCGTGGTCGATGTGTCGTTCATCTCCCTGCGACTCATTCTTCCTTCGGCATGGAATCGGCTGAAGGAGGGCGGTCAATTGCTCGCACTCGTGAAGCCTCAATTCGAAGCAGGTCGAGCAGAAGTGACGCGAGGCAAAGGAGTCGTCAAGGATGATTCCGTCAGACAACGGTGCCTCGACGATATCGCAGCGTTCGCAAAGGAAACGCTGATCGGCAGCGAATGCTCCGGACAGATGGAGTGTCCCGTTCACGGCGGCGACGGGAACCGTGAGTATTTTCTTCTGCTGCGAAAACGTGCCTCCTGAATACGGCGGATCGACACAGCGGAATTTGCTGCGAACGTATCAGGGGCGATGAGCCTGATTCCCGGGAATACCGCTCCCTTGCCAGACCCGCATGACTCTGAGACAGTCTTTCACGCGGCAGGCTCTTTGATCGGCACGCAGATTTGATCGCGATTTCGGTCCGACGACTTCACTCATTGCAAACAACAAAGTGATACGATGGCGGCTTCTATCATTGACGGCAAAACAATCTCCGAGCAAACACGGAACGAAGTTTTGCGGGAAGCAACGGAACTGAAAGAACAGACAGGCGTGGTCCCGCATCTCGCCGCGATTCTTGTTGGAGCGGATCCCGCCAGTCAGGTGTACGTGCGAAATAAAGAGCGAGCCTGCGAGAAGGCAGGGCTCCGAAGCACGCTGCACCGACTTCCCGAATCAACGACTCAGCAGGAGCTTTTGGCTCTGATTCAGCAGCTGAATGCAGACACGTCGGTGCATGGAATTCTGGTGCAACTTCCACTGCCAAAACACATTGATTCCGTCGCCGTACTGGACTCGGTCCACCCATTGAAAGATGTCGACGCCTTTCATCCGGAGAACGTGGGACTCATGCTGCAGGGTCGGCCACGATTTCTGCCCTGCACACCGGCCGGTGTGATGAAGATGCTGCAGGTCTCCGGAGTTCAGACAGCTGGCCGCCATGCGGTTGTCATTGGCCGAAGTGACATCGTCGGAAAGCCGATGGCCGCGCTGCTGATGCAGAAGGGAGCAGATGCGACTGTGACCCTTTGCCACAGTCGCACGACCGATATTCGCCGCTGGTGCCTGGAAGCAGATATTCTGGTTGCTGCAGTGGGCATCCCGGAGTTTGTCAAAGGTGACTGGGTCAGGCCCGGAGCTGTTGTCATCGATGTCGGCATTAACCGAGTGGAAGATCGCCTGGTGGGAGACGTTGAATACTCATCAGCGGCCGAACGGGCCTCCATGATTACTCCGGTCCCTGGCGGTGTCGGTCCCATGACCATCGCGCTGCTGCTGAAAAACACACTGACCGCGGCGAAGATTCAGGGACTCGCACGAAGCTGAATCGTCCTTTGCGATGCGGAGGTGAGCGATGTCACTGATTTCAATCCAACAGCTGATTGCGGAACTGCTGCATCTGGTGGATGCTGCGGAACATCGAATTCATCACTGCGTTCGGCAGCTGTCGGACGAACAGATCTGGCAGCGCCCGCATCCTGAGATGAACTCGGTCGCGAACCAGATTCTGCATGTCTGTGGCAATCTGAAACAATGGAGTGTCGATGGAATCACCGGCGCTCCTTCTGATCGAGATCGCGACGCCGAATTTGCGGCGGATCATACTGGTGGAAAGGACCTGATCCTTGATCGACTCACGCAGACGCTGACTCAGGTGAGAAGCGTTGTGTCGGCAGTTCGGTCGGAAGAACTGGAGCAGACTCGAATGATCCAGGGATTCCAAGTCACCGGACTTGGAGCTCTGATGCATACGATTCCACATCTGGTCGGGCACACGCATCAGATCATGCAGCTGACTCGCTGGATTCTGGGCAATGACTACCAGTTCGACTGGACGCCGGACGGCGATCGTTCGTCCGTCCCGCTGTGATTTCACGGGATTCCGCGAGATCCTGAGTGACCGGGCAGGATTCCACCACAGGGTTGCTGGAAGCTCACACGAAAATGGCTCAGACTATGCGTTTTCAGGCAATCTGACCGCCTTGCTTCCTCATCGTCCACCTTCAGTTCAGGCAGGAATTTCGCGTCATGGCAAAGAAAGCAGCAGCTAGTCCGGCACCAGCACCAGAAGCTCCCGCGGCTCCGCAAATGAATCCCGCGATGGCTCCGAACATGGGCATGCCTGGGATGGGGATGCCCGGAATGGGAATGCCTGGGATGCAGCCAGCCATGATGCCAAATCCGATGCTGCAGATGGCTCAGATGATGCAGATGATGATGGCTGGCAGCTTGGCTCCGGCCATGATGGATCCGGCCGCAATGCCGTTTGCCGGAGCCCCTGCAGTCGACGACAAAGATGCAGGGCTGTCGTCTGACTTTCTGCGTCCGGCACTGTTGCAGAATCTGATCAAGTCCCAGGAAGGCGTCTCCCTTGGCAGCGTCCTTGACCTGCTGTGCCTGACTGAAGACGGATCAGCAGCGCTGGGTGGTGTTCCCAAAGGATGCACGATGGCGCTGGCCGGACCTCCGGGAAAAGGCAAAACACGAACGACACTGGCGGGACTGGCAAAGGTCGCAATGAGCGGACAGAAGGTCGCTTTTGTGGTTGCCGAGGAAGGGTTCCATGATCGCGACGGCAATGGACGTGATGATCTCTGCAGTCGCTTCTGCAAGATCGGAATGGGCGTCACGGGACTCAACGAGAAAGACTTTCGCAAGAAGGTTCTGGACAACATGTTCGTTCTGGAAAGCCAGTACCATCGCGGCCACACCTGGGATGACTTCGTGACGAAGTATCGCTTCCTGATTGAGAAGGAAGGCATCAGTTTCGTCGTTATCGACTCGCTGAACATGCTGGACCCCAGCCGCAATCGCACGGCCGACAACCTGTCAGCGCTTAAGACGTACAACCATGAAAAAGGGGTCACGTGTGTGTGCGTCGGACAAATCCGGGACACGGGTGCTCCGGTCGGCGGCGAAGCTCTTGTTCACACAGCGGATGTTGTGTTCCTGATTGAAGAGATGTCACTTGGCTCGAAGGAAATCGCCGAACTGTGGGGTGGAAGTTACCGTGACAAGATCGATGTGATCCGAGCAGTGAAGAGCGTCACGACGCCGATCTTCCCGCACCCGGTTCGTCTCGCCCGCGATGCTGAGCATGGTGTTCTTCGAGTTCACGACGCTCAGCCGGAAATGTACGCGGCACCAAAGCTCCGATAAACAGGCTCGGTCCGACTGGTCCGGGTTCCGCGCAAATCAGGAAGCGCGGGCATGGGAATGGATGGCCCAATGAACAGCGCTATGAACAAACTGATTCGTGCTTCAGCGGGAAGCGGAAAGACGTACCAGCTGTCCGGGCATTTCCTGCGCCAGCTGTTCCTGAAGCATCGACCTGAGACGATCCTGGCGACCACGTTTACTCGTAAGGCCGCGGGAGAAATTCTTGGTCGAGTTCTTACGCGCCTTGCGAATGCAGCGACAAGTTCCGATGAAGCCACGAAGCTGGCTCAGGCACTGGAACTGCCACAGTTGTCGTCCAGCGATGCATCGGTGCTGCTGACGGAATTGACCCATAACCTGCATCGGCTGCGAGTCTGCACGCTGGACAGTTTCTTCCAGCAGGTGGCTCGCAGTCTGACTCTGGAACTGGGACTCCCGCCGGGATGGAGCATTGTTGATGAGCACATTGATCGGGAATTGAGAGAGCAGGCGATTGACGCCGTCCTGTCTCAGCATGTCCCACAGGATGCTCAACAGCTGATGCATATGCTGGCCAAAGGACGGTCAAAGCGGAGCGTTCGTGACCTGATCGACGATACGGTCAGCAATTATCACGAACTGTTTCTTATGACGGATGATGCGGCCTGGGACAAACTGAATCGACCGCGCCGTCTGACACTTGCGGAACGCGAACAGCTGATTTCTGATCTGTACGCCGCTCCTCTTCCAACGGATACACGATTCATCAAGGCCAGAGCCGAGGATGTGGAACGGTTTCAGAAGGAAGACTGGGAGAAGTTCATCAGCACCGGTCTTGCGGGCAAAGTTCTGACCGGTGAAAACAAATACTGGAACAAAGAGCTGAATGACGAAGTGGTCGCGATCTATCAGCGGCTGCTCTCCCATGCGCAGGCCGAGCTGGTGGAACGTCTGGCAAACCAGATGAAAGCCATTCGAAGCCTGATGGTTCGCTTCGACCGCGAATATGCCCGGCTCCGCGCGGATCATGGATGGCTCCGGTTTGGCGATGTCACTCGAGTGCTGTCGCGTTCTGCAGGAGCAGCAAGCGGATCACGAATGAGCTTTCGTCTGGACAGCTCGATTCGCAATCTTCTGCTCGACGAATTCCAGGATACGTCTTCGGACCAGTGGCAGATTCTGCGCAGACTGGCCACAAATCTTCAGGTGGCCGGCAAACAGTCGAGCTTCTTCTGCGTGGGCGATGGGAAGCAGGCGATTTATGGATGGCGAGGCGGCGTCGCGGCGATTCTGGATGCTGTTCCGGACGCTGTCCCCGATATCGAACAGGTGCCGCTCGACAAGAGTCGTCGTTCTTCCCCCGCCGTCATGGAGACAGTCAACAAAGTCTTTGAACATGTGGGTGCTCATCCGGAACTGGATGAATATGCGGACGCGTGTCTGAAGTGGTCACGAGAATTTCCGCATCATTCGACCGCGTATGAAACCATGCCGGGGTATGCCTGTTTTCGCATCTCACCCTCCATGCCGGGCGAAGGAGCGGAAGAACGGCGTGGTCCATGGTATCGATGGATTGCCGAACAAATCCGGGAACAGCATCAGAACTGCCCCGGCGCGGAAATCGGTGTGCTGACTCGAAAGAATGCGACAGTTGCTCGACTTGTCCATGAACTGAATGCACTGGGAGTGCCAGCGAGCGAAGAAGGTGGTACTCCGCCTACCGACAGCCCCGCGGTCCTGGCGATGATGTCGCTGCTGCATTTCGCTTCCCATCCGTCCTGTCGAATTTCACGCTTCCATATCGCCACTTCACCGCTGGGTCCGGTGGTGGGACTCACGGACTGGCGCGACAATCATCAGAGCTCACTGGCCGCAGCCGCCATTCGTACCAGACTGATGGACGATGGTTATGGACGAACGCTGCAGTGGCTGTCCGAGTCTGTGCGCGCGTGGTGCAGTCCCCGTGACATTCTTCGACTCGGTCAGATTGTGTCGGAAGGCTGGCGGTTTGATGCGACAGGTTCGCTGAATGCCAGCGACTTTGTGCGGCTTCTGGAGAACAGCAAGTTTCAGAAGTCCGAACCGGCTCCGGTGCGAGTCATGACGATTCACCAGAGCAAGGGACTTGAGTTTGACATTGTGTTCCTGCCGGAACTGGACGGGACTCTGATGCGAGCACCGCAGGCTGCGTTTGCCGGTCCCTCCGTCGCAGATCCGCCAGACAGGGTTTGTGTGTGGAGCAACAAGGCCGTTCGTCGCCTGCTGCCGGAGAATATTCAGCAGGCCTTTGACGATACGATTGCCCGTCAGGTGTCCGAAAGCCTTTGCGTGTTCTACGTGGCGTTGACGCGCGCCCGTTATTCGCTGCACCTGCTGAGCCAGCCGATCTCGGGGAAGAAAGTCCCAAAGACGTATGCCGGTCTTCTGCTGGCAGCACTGACCGATCAGACTCAGGCTCTTCCCGAATCTGTCGTTTTCGAAACTGGCTCGCCCGAGTGGTTCAAAAATGTGAAGGAAATGCAGACGGCTGTTGTTCGAAAGCCAGCCGCGAATGGTCAGGTTCCTGCCGTCGCTCTGGCTGCAATGCCTGACGGACGTCGACGCGGACTTCAGCGGCGAGCACCTTCGAGACACGATGAAACACGATTGTACCTTCCGGACGTGAGTGCGATCGTCCGACGAGAAGCTGCTCCTCGCACTGCAGTGCGCACGGTCGACCCGCGTGTTCGAGGCACATTGATTCACGCCTGGTTTGAATGCATCGAATGGCTGAACGATGGTGAGATGCCGGACGTCGCACTGCTTCAGGAACGCGCGCGAATGCTGACGATCTCGGAGGAGACTGCAAAGCGTGTCCTGCCGGAATTTCTGCGCATGCTGCAGTCACCGGAAATCCAGTCCGTGTTCGATCCGCGAACGGCGGGGTTGGCACCATCATTCGTTCCCCATCTTGATGCCCTTCGATCCCGGCAGGGTATCCTCAAAGTCGATCGCGAACGCCCCTTTGTCATGATCCGAGACGGTGAGATCGTGCAGGGGTCAATTGACCGGCTTGTGCGACTTGTACTCAACGGTCGAACACTGGCCGCTGATGTCGTGGACTTCAAGACGGACCGCCTTGTCGGAGATGTCAGTCGATGGGTTCGCGAAAAGCAGGAACACTACGGTCCTCAGCTGGAGGAATATCGCCATGCTGTTCAGAAGTGCTGGCAGCTGGAACCATCTCTGATCAGCACACGCCTGCTTCTTCTTGAAGCCGGACGCGTGGCCGTCACATCCTGACAAGAGCGGGAACGAGTGAGACACCCTTTTTCCCGGGCAAATTCCGAGAACTGTTTCCGCAGGGACGGCAGACTGGTGCGTCGCTGACAAATTCGGGGTATGCTGATCACGTCAGCATTCCCACAGGAGCAGGTTGATGATTATTCAGAAAGAGTACAAGTTCTACGCAGCTCATCGCAACGAGACACTGCGTGACAAGTGCAGCAATCTGCACGGCCACCGCTACGGAGTTCGCTGCTTCTTTGAAGTCGAGCGAGACGGCGACATCAGTACTCTGTTCGGAGCATTCGACGAAAAAGTCGAACCATGGCTGAAGGAATACTACGACCACGGAATGCTGATCAACATCCAGGATCCCCTGTACGAGACTCTGAAAGATCACTGTCGCCGTACCGGTGAGAACTTCAAGCTGAAGCTGTTCAACGGCCCAACAAGCGTCGAAAACCTGGCGTGGATGCTGTTCACGGAAATCACGGAGATGGGCTTCCGCCTGTCACATCTGGAAGTGCGTGAAACGGATACGTCCGTGATCTCATACACGCGCGAAGACTGGATTCGAGACAACCGCTACTTCGCTACTCACCGCAGCCCAGGCGTGACCGCCGAACAGGTGTAGACGGGGCAGCGACCTTCCGCCGGTTTCCAGCCTGTGCCTGTTACGCCGCAAGGCGTGGAGGAAGCACCCAGATTTCGTCGAAGTCACACGGCTGTTCCGCGCGGTAGCCTTCGTGGCGAATGAGTTCCAGAATCGCAAGGAAGATACCAACGATGCGAGACTGCACTTTTTCGCCTTCGAAGAACTCGCTGAATGCGACACGCCCTTCGACCCGGATGCGATCGCGAATCTGTTCCTGAAACACGCTCATCGGTGTTTCGTCCATGCGAATGCTGATCGCCCGCTCCACATCCGGCATTCGTACGATTCGCGACAGCGCGCTGACAAGATCCCACAGTTCGACTTCGCGAATCTTGTCGATGGATCGATCACGCGTGATGTTCGGCCGGTCGCTGGACAGTCGAGGATAACGCTCCAGCCATTCCGACGCGCGCTCATCCAGCAGCTTCGCAGCCTCTTTGTAACGGCGATACTCCATCAGCCGCGTGATCAGGTCGCTGCCGCTTTCCTCAACCTCTTCCGTTGCTTCCTTAACCTCTTCCACGACCGGAAGAACTTCGCGACTCTTGATCTCCAGCAGCGTGCTGGCCACGACAACAAAGTCGCCCAGCAGCTCGTAATCAAGAAACTCAAGGACCTCAATGTAATCCAGGAAGTCCGTGGTGATCCGTGACAGCGACATGGAACACACATCGATCTCGTGACGTCGCACAAGGTACAGCAGCAGATCCAGAGGACCTGCGAATGCTCCCGTGTCGATTCGATAATCAGTGATCGTCAGTGTCATGGTACATTCCGGAGAGGCAGTGTTGTTCGGCAATTCCTGCCGCCGAACGAACAGAAGAGATCCTGCCGCATCTGAAAATCGTCGTTACAGTCGCTGCAACTGGATTGTTTTCCCGCGAACTCGAAACCAATCTGCTATCTTCTCTGAAGTTTCCGGCGAATGACGCCTTCTGCTGAGGATCAGACGAGCCATGGCCATCGAATTTGACTGCCCCTACTGCACCGCCACGATCCGCGTACCGGATGCTTACGGCGGACGAGAAGGCCGATGCCCCAAATGCAGCACTCGCCTTCTTGTTCCAACAGTGGTCCGGCCTGGCTCGGTTCCTCCGACCGCATTTCCTTCCGAAGCCGCTGTTCCGCCGGGAATTCCAGGCTCGGCAGTTCCCCAGGCGCCTGCTGCGTCCGCCGTTCCCGGTCTTGATGCTCCAGTCGTGCCGGCGGATCCGTCCTCCCTGAGTTTCCCGGATCCACGGCGGCCGGTTACCACGCCATCGAAGCGAAAGGGAAGACGCAGGCCCAGCCGCGCGCTGGTGATTGGCATGCCGGTCATTGGTTTCCTGATCCTGCTGGGAATCATCGGGTACGTCGTGACAACGATTGCCCCATCGCTCAGCGGCGATCTGAATGCCGTGCGGATCAACAACGAATCTGTTTCAAGGGCCCTGATCTCGTGGTCGGACACGGGACTCGATGAAACACAGCAGGCAACACTCCGGGAAGCGCTGAGAGCAACTCCGGAAGTACTGACCAGCGAACTGATGACCTGCCGTCTGATTGGCACAGAAGACGGAATCTCCGTCCAGCTGACGAACTCAGCGTCAACAGAATGGGTCGCCGTCGAAACGGCATCAGACCAGGGCAAAGCGCTGGGACTCTGGCTGCGCAAGGAACGAAATACGCTCAACATGGCCCGCGTCGCGGAAATGCAGACGGCCGTGAAGAAATACTGCACGGACAAGCTTGCTCAGCTGGGCGGCGACAAAGTGACCCTCGATGCCATCTCCATTCGCGACGACATCGCGCTGAATGCCGGCAGCGGACCTCTCAGCTTCGCGACTCAGGCGGTGATCGGAAAGCGAATCGTTCGATGTGCAGCAGAAAGCGAACAGGGGCAACTTCTGGTGTGTGTGCCAAAGGGCACGCTGGCGTTTGAGCTGACAGGACGAAATGGAAAAGACGGACGCCTGCTGTTTCCGGGCCGCTACAACGTGATCGTCAATCCGGCCGCACCAAAACCATCCGCCTCAGACAGCAAGGAAACCCAAGAAGGGGACTCATCTGAAGGAGAAATGAAAAAGCCTGACTCCGATGACGAGATGAAGAACAGCGAAATGAAGAAGGACGATGGTTCCGAATCCATGGAGGACGCGTCTGAAGATCCAAAGTCGAAGATGGAGATGAAAGAACCGGCGATGATGGACGGTGCTCTGTCCGCACCTGTTCCCCTCATGAACAGCCCGATGAAGGGCGAAGAAAAGAAGGGGGACAAAATGATGGACGAAGAAATGAGCGAAATGAGTGACAGCAAGATGGATGAAGGAATGATGGACTCAAAGAAGCCCGCGCCGAAGAAAAAGCCTTGATGCACGGTGAGTTCGCTGCGATCCGACCCGGCTTTTGCTACCACCAGAACTCGGTACGCAGATAGGCCATACCACGAGTGATCAGAATGCCGCCAATCGAGTTCCAGCCGCGGACGATCCGGCCGAAGCCTGACATGCCCGACTTCAGGCGTCCATCAGGATCCTGAATTTCGCAATGGACCGTGACATAGTTCTGCCCCAGTGCATCTGCCTTTCCTGCCGTCGCAGACAGGCTCTTCACCGTCGCCTCGAACGTTTCAAACGGCAGTGAACGTGCCTTGAGCGAGACTGCCTGCCCTGGTTTGACGCCGGCAGCCTCGTCTTCACTGACGAAGATTTCAACGTGTGATGTTCCTGGCTGTTCAATTGTCGCGAAGACAGAATCCTGAGGCACTGCGGTTCCAAGCCGTTCTCGCAGCCGTGGTGAAGCAAACAGGCCGGCTACCGGTGCTTTCAGAACAAGTTTCTCCCGCTGACTGCGAAGGTACGCCAGATCATGCAGGACTCGTTCGTGCTTTGCTTCTTCCGCCTGAATTTCCTCCGGGCGATTGCCGGCCTGCATCAGCTTCAATCGATCTTCTTCCTGTTCCAGGTCCTGAGCACGGGCTGCCACTTCGGTTTCGCGACCGGAAATTCCAACGACCTGCAGTGCGTTCGCAGTCGCCTGCGTCTGTGAAAGTCGAGATTCCAGCTGCACAATCTGAAGTCGCTCCGTCCGCAGCTGAGCCCCTGCAAGTGCTCCCAGCTGATACAGATGCTCGGAATGTTTAAGCTCTTCACGTGCGTTTTCCAGTTCAGCCATCACTTCCCGGATTCGATGTTGCTGAATCAGCTGTTCCTGTTCCCATGCGGCACGAAATTCTTTCAACTCAGAAACGCCAAGTTCGTACCATTCCTTCGCTCGTCGAACACGTTCCTTCTGCGCCGCAAGTTCCTCGGGTCGAGCACCTGCCCGCAGACGAGCCAGGTTGGCTTCGACTTCACGCAGCACATCTTCGGTACGAGTGATGTCTGACTCGAGTGATGACGATCGCAGCTCCGCCACAACCTGACCTGCCTCAACGAGACTGCCGTCATCCACCAGAATATTCTGCAAGGTGCCTGTGACGGGAACATGAAGCTGCACAACACCACCCGGGCGAACTTCGAAGTTGCCGGACGCCGTGAATTTCACGGGCACAAGAAAGAGCAGGATCGCGAGAGCCAGAAGGCCTACTGCCCACGTCGATCGTCGATTGGGGCGAGATTTCAGCATGGCAGCAAACTCACTTGAAAAGAACCCTTTGAAGACTCGCCGGAAGGCATACGCCAGAAGCATCGAGATCAGAATCAGACCCGTGACACCAAACTGACCGCCAAAGTAGCCTGCAAACTGCAGGAAGATCACATCGAGGAAAATGATTGCGAAGACCCAGCACATGAACCCGTAGACCAGAAAGATCCGGCGTTCCTTCACTGACGGCGGTCGCTCCGCGCCCCAGAGAAACCAGCGCATGTGGGCCATCCAGTAGTCCAGTGATCGAGTTCGCAGATTCGGAATCGAAAGCCAGTCGCTCAGCAGGTAATAGCCGTCGAGCCTGAGCAGTGGATTGAAATTCAGAAGACTCCGTCCGCCACAGATCGTCAGTGCAAAGAACGCAAGATGATTGATTGCTGTGCCCGGCAGCGTGATGCGCCAGATGAAGACACCAAGTGCCCAGACCCAAAGATCACAGAGCCCTCCCGCTGCTGTAATCAGCAGTCGCTTCCACTTGTCAGCCAGCAACCATGCATCAGACACGTTGCAGTACATACATGGCATGAAGAACATGAACAGCAGCCCGGTGTCATGAACTTCGCCACCAAAGTGTTTCAGAGTTGCACCGTGCGCGACCTCGTGTGCCGACGTGCAGGCAACCATCACCAGAAGGAACAGCACCGCATCGCGCCAGCCAGGTGTCGATGGCAGCCCCAGCGCAAGTTCGGAAGCTCTGGATGTCATGACGCAGAACGCGACAACGACGACAAATGCTGTCAGCGTCAGAAACGCCCGAGTCCAGATGAACGGGACGATCCGAACCAGCTTGCCAAGAAACTCATCCGGGTCGAACAATGGCAGGCGGAAGAACAGAGGATTCTGTCCCCCGGGCCAGTACCAGCGTTTGCGAGGTGACTTGCCAGGAGCGGACGCCGCAGCGTCTGCTGCAACCGGGACGGCTCGCGATGTCTCCGACATTGTCGGCAACTTGCCAGCCGACGCGGCCTTCTGAATCGATGATCCCTGATTGGCCTGTGCAGTCTTAGGGCCGGACTGTGCGACCGTCGGTTTGCCCGTCTGGCTCACGGGACTTGTAATGCGTGTCGGTGCTGCCGGAGCTGCCTTCTGGATAAGTCCCATTTCATCCAGCGCGCTCAGGAATTCAGAGAAGTCCGATTCCGTCAGTGAATCAGTGAACTTCTCCTGATAGCCCTTCGCAATTTCTGCAAAGGTCTTCTGTTCCTGCATCTGCTGAATGAACCACGCTTCCGCAGCTCCCACACTGAAGTACTCTCGACTGTCATGTCGCTTAATGACGTACTCGGTCTGCGAGATCGCCTGAACAGTCAGGCCATCTCTCAGTCGAGGCATCTTGAGGGGTTGGGGAGTTGCGAAGACCACAATAGTGGTTCCGAATCAGAAGTGCATTGAACAACAATCAGCCGCGAGCGTTGCCACTGCGATCCGTTCCACGGAGCAGGATGGCTTCGCTTTCATCTTCTGTCAGCAGGTACGCTCGGAAAGGTAGCCCGTCGCGAAGACAGCGGGCAGCTCGGTGGTTGCCGTCGATCAGCAGATGTCCGTGTTCCCACGCTCCGTTTTCGCCGGGGCCCCACAGGTGAGCAAGGATGCCAGGATACTGAGGGTCCACGTGATCCAGATGCTGTTCGTAAATGCGGCTGTTGTCGACGCAGTATTCGACATCGTCGGATTCCAGTTCGACCGGATCTCGACCGTCGGAAACAATTCGGCGCGCGAGGTCAACGTCGTAGACCCAGCCTCGTTTGAGATATCCGTAGGTTTCCGGACCGCTGACGCAATGAGGACATTCATCACGTGATGATTTCTTTGCGGACGACTTCTTTTCGGGCTTCTTTTTGTTCTTCATCACCATGGGCGACACTCTCTGAACTGTTGAGACGCCTCATCCTCGCAGTTCCGGGGAATGCAGAGTGGCTGTCTCATTCAGGGTTTCCAGGACTTCCAGGCAGTGATGGAAACCTATGTCGCGTTTTGGCAACACTCGGTCAGCACGCGTGTGGAAGACTGCCTGAAATCGCCGTCGCGGCCCTCAGCCTCAGAATAACCAGTACAACCGAACCAAATGGATGCCGAGCTGACCTTGCTGACACCACAGAACACGGGCACCTGGTCAAAGCGACTGCGCGACATTCGATTCGACACTGCCCGTATGTCAGCCATGCAGTGCGTTCAGAAATTCTTCTGCGGTCCTGTGGTGCTGCTGCAGCTTTGTTCCCATCGAATCCAGCTGCTTCACCATCACGGACATTCGAGGATTCCCGGCGAAGAAATCGCGATGACGGTCGATGAACCGCCAGTAAAGTGCATCCCAGATCGGGCACCAGTCGCCTCGACGAAAATTGCTCATCCGCAGCACGTAGCTCGAACCGCTGATGTACGGTTTTGTTGTGATCCGGCCGCCGTCGGCAAACTGACTCATGCCGTAAACGTTCGGCACCATTACCCAGTCGTATGCATCAATGAAGAGTTCCATGAACCACTGATAAACGTCATCCGGATGGATCTCGCACAGCAGCATGAAATTGCCAAGAATCATCAGACGTTCGATGTGATGGCAATATCCCGTTTTGAGGACTCTGCGAATCACCGTGTCGACGGGTTCGATGCCGGTTGTCCCATCGTAGAAGCAGGATGGCAGCCGGGCTTTGTGATTCCAGAAGTTGCTGCATCGCTGTCGACGACCGAAGCGGTAGTACACACCTCGCATATATTCCCGCCAGCCGATGATCTGGCGGATGAATCCTTCCAGCGAGTTCATAGGGACGTCATCCATCCGCTCCAGTGCCGCGTCGACGACTTCCTTTGGCGACAGCAATCCCGCGTTCAGTGCGGGCGTCAGCAGCGAATGAAACAGCACGGCATCGCGCGAGGAGATTGCATCTTCATAGATGCCGAAGTCGGAGAATCGATGATCCAGAAAGTCCTTCAGACAGTGTCGGGCCTGTTCGTGAGTCATGGGATACAGAAACGGAGACAGTTGTCCCAGCCGATCCGGGAACTGGCTGACGACATACGAAGTACTCTCCGACAGCACCGGAGTGTCGCTCGGAAATCGCTTTGCGTCCGGCCATTGGACCACGGGAATCTGGACGTCTTTCGGCAGTTTCTTTCGGTTATCGACGTCAAAGCTCCACTTGCCGCCCGCAGGACGCTCACCAGACTCAAGGAGTATTCCCAGACGCTTTCGCTGCGCGACGTAAAAGTCCGTAAAGAACCACTTTCGACGGTCGGCCATCTGATCAAAGATCGCGTCCGGCGTCAGAAAATGCGGATCCGGAAGTTGATGGCAGGGGATCTGATGAACCGCCAGACTTGACCGCCACCGCTGTTCCAGCCAGTCATCATTCAGCTGTGTCAGTTGGACGCGAGTCACGCCGAAGGACTTCAACATTCGCCCGGCGTCGTCGTGTCGAAGAAACTCCCCCGAGGCCATCGTGAACACTCGCCGGCCCTGCAGACGAAGCTGCCCGGCATAGTGCTGCATCGAAGCGCGGTGCAGTAGAAGTTTCTGAGCGTGAAATCGATACTGACGAAAGAACAGCGGATCTTCGACAAGGACACACGCCTCAGCGTTCTCCAGCGCTGGATGGTCTTCAAACAACTGATGTGGAAAGATCAATGCCGTCAGCATGGAGACCTCAGGACCACGGGTGATTAGCGCCGAGCCAGAACGTGACCAAGGCCTCCGTCCATGCCAATGACCTGTCCCGTCATCCAGTCATTGACCGGATTGAGCATCCATTCTGCCAGCGACACAATCGCCGACGGTTCACCCAGTCGCCCCAGAGCGTGCATGGCCGAAGAGGCATTCGCTGAGGCCGCGTTTTCCCAGATGCGGCGAGTCATCTCCGTGCGGACAAGTCCCGGGCTGATCACGTTGACGCGAATATTGCTCGGGGCATACGTCGCTGCTGCAGATCTTGCGAGACCAATGACACCGGCTTTGGCGGCCGCGATGGCTTCGTGATTCTGAATCCCGATTTCTGCTGCCGCCGAAGCAAACAGGATGATCGAACCACCATGCTCCCGCATCAGCTTTCCACCGGAACGAACCAGCGCAAAGGATGAAAACAGGTTCGTTTCCACCGTTCGACGGAATTCCTCGTCGGAAGTGGAATGAGCCGGCTTGAGGATCACGGAACCGATGCAGTTGACAATGCCGTTCAACGGTCCGGCAGAATCTGCAAAGCCGCGAAGTTGTTCTTCCACCAGTTGAGAGCTTTGAAAATCACAGACGGCAAATGGCTGATTTAAACGTTCCGCGAGTGATCGAAGCTTGTCCTCATTGCGCGCCATCAGAAGGACGGAGTTTCCGCCGGCAACGAGACGTTCGGCCAGCAGACTCCCGATGGTGCCGGTGGCCCCTGCAATGGCAATTCGACCTGACATCATTGAAATCCGGCACTGAAGTTCCGTGAAAGAAATCAGAGCATATCAGCCCTGAGACAGCACAACTGTTCCGTAGTCATAGACCTCAGTAGGGGGCTTTCAAGCAGACCAGTGGTGTCATTCCGACAATCGGCAGCTGGATGACCAAAATCGGTCCGCGTCGTGATCTGGGAACGTCTGGCCGTTGTTATGTGCGAGAACGTTTTGCGGATAGCAATGCACAACGTGATCGAGGATTGAACAACGAGCCGTCAGGCTCTCTTTTGGGTCAAGGGCTTTTCAGCTCTTGTGAGGCAGATGGTGGGCAGCATGAATACGGTGGCGAAACAACCAGTTCCGATCTGGATGGCGCGTGTCCTGTGGCTGGCAGCCGGTTACAACATTTTGTGGGGCACTCTTGTGGTGCTCTTTCCGCTGTTGCCATTTCGATGGATGGAAATGGAAGATCCGAATTATCCGGCCATTTGGCAGTGTGTTGGTATGATTGTCGGCGTCTATGGGGTGGGCTATGGAATCGCAGCAACGGATCCTGTTCGGCATTGGCCCATCGTACTGGTCGGGCTCCTTGGAAAAATCTTCGGGCCAATTGGGTTTGTTTGGCACGCCTCACAGGGAACGCTGCCGTGGAGTATGGGGCTGACGATCCTGACAAACGACATCGCCTGGTGGATTCCATTCGTCGCCATCCTGGCACAGGCGAGGCGAGAGACAGCCCGACAGGCAACGCTGTGAAGGAATTTCTGCAGCGAATTTCCTGAGCTCCGAGTTGTAGTGGAACTCGCCAGAGTTCCTGTTATCAACGAGAGTTCTGGGATCTCTGGCGAGATCCACTACAAAGTCCTTCACAGCGTTGCCCGACAAGCTGGACGCAGTGGTCGTTGAAAAACGCGTTCAAAAAGTCTGAAGCAGCTTGAAACAAGCTGCCGCAGAGGCCGGTTTGGACAAAATTGCGAGAAATCGCGACAATTTCTCGCCCCGGCAGTGTTCGTCACTGCAGAAAGGCCTGCCCACAGCGTTCGTTGCTTTGGCTCAAACGCTGGCAGAAAGCTGGCAGGCCGCCGGTGAATTTCCAAATCCTCTGTTCCACTGGAGTTTCTCATGAAGCCCATCAAGCTTGCAGCCTTCACCCTGACTCTGGCAATGTCCGCTTCAGCTTTTGCTCAGCCACCTCAGGAAGGCCGTCGTCCTGAAGGCGGACCTGGATTCGGACAGGGCGGACGAGGTCGCTTCCCAAACCCAGTTCTGGAAGCCATCGACAAAGACAAGAATGGTGAACTGTCCGCTGAAGAAATCGAAGGCGCTGTCGCAGCCCTGAAGTCACTCGACAAAAACAATGACGGCAAGCTGGAACAGGCGGAGCTGCGTCCCAACATGGAAGGCATGGGACGCGAAGGTATGGGACGTGGCGGGTTCGGTGGCGCAGAAGGTCGCGGTGGCGCAGGTGGTGAAAATGCGGAAGCCATGGTCGAACGACTGATGGCCAGCGACGCCAACAAAGATGGCAAGCTGTCCAGGGAAGAAATTCCGGAACGTCTTCAGGCAATGATGGCTCGCGGTGACAAGAATGAAGACGGTGCTTTGGACAAAGAAGAGATCATGGCGATTGCTCGTGAGCGAGCTGCTCAGGGCGGTGGCGGCGGCGGCGGCTTTGGTGGTCCAGGCGGACCGGAAGGCCGTGGCGGCGAATTCATGGCTCAGATGATTGAGCGCGCGGACGCTAACAAGGATGGAAAACTGTCTGGTGACGAAATTCCTCCGTTCATGCGTGAGCGACTTGAAACGATCGACACGAACAAGGACGGTGCTCTTGATAAGGCTGAACTGGAAGCCGGAATGAGCCGGATGCGCGAAGGTCGCGGCGGCCGAGGTGAAGGGCGTGGAGAAGGACAAGGCCGCGGAGAAGGACAGGGCCGACGACGCCCAGAGGCTGAAGGTGAAGGCGACGCTCCGAAGCAGGACTAGTCCTGACATTTCGGTCGGTTGAAAACACAAAGAGCCTGGAGTGAAACTCCAGGCTCTTTGCATTTGGCGGAGGAACGTACGCCAGTTCACAATGAGTCATGCCAACTTGCCGCATTCGCTGCATCCGCTGCATCCGCCGCATCCGCTGCCGGAACAGCGTACGACTTTAAGTTTCTGATGAGGCACAGGACGAAGCGAGTTCCGTTGTGCGAACACCGCGGGAGCTGCATTCCGCGGGCATTGATGGCCGGTCTTCCAGAGGCAGCAGTTCAGCACGTCGAATCCGATAATGTGTCGGGGCATCAATCGCAATCGTGCATCCTTTGTCTGATGCCTGAGCGATCACGATTCGAATTTCATCGTTGATCCAGATTTCTTCGCCTTTTCGTCGCTTAAGTACCAGCATGGCACGGCCCTGTTTCTGCATTCAGAGTGTTGGGTGAATTCCCAACACCCGGATGATATCAACGAGCAGCCGGTTGCCAAGAGCAGTCACCTGAGAATTCAGAACACCCTTGATTCACAGCAAAATCACTCACTTTTCGCCCGGCGCGTGGTGTTCAACTGTTCCCAGCCTGCCGACTCGCTCCTTGAGCTTCTCATGGAGCCAGGCAGCAGAATCCTTGTCGTCCTTCAGCCACGATTTCCAGAAGTGAGTCGAGGATTCAAGGATGATTTCCTGCATGGGAGCGTAGTTCGCCGCTGGCCGCAGACGCTCCATAATGCGCCGCCGTGGAGAATCCTCTTCAGGCGATGCCGCAAACACTCCATGATCACCATCCGTAAACAGAATCAGCGTTCGATCCGAGTTGTAACTGTGATCAAACGGCAGGCGACGGGTTTCCGGGCCATGCAAATCAATCGGGCTGGAGTCGTTTGTTCCCGTCATGTGCAGCACTGGAATTCGAACGTCTTCATACATGCGATCCAGGGACTCCGGATCAACTCGATTCACCGGAATACTCATCGCCACCGCAGCAACGATGCGAGCATCTTTCTGAGACTCCGCAAGCTGAATCCGCAGGCCGGATTGCAGCCCCGACACCAGCATCGTGGTGTTTGCACCAAATGAATGCCCCGCCATCCCGATCTTGCTGGTGTTCAGCCGACCTTTGAGCACGGAAGTGGAATCCGTCGCTCCGGGCTGCACCTTCTCAATCATCTGCGTGATGACGAAACGAATGTCCTGAGCACGATTGATGGCATTCCGAGGATCTGCTGCGGCCTGCTCCAGCTTCTTAAGATTCCCCGCACCGGCGCCCCGTTCAAGCAGATCGCGGTCGCTGCCCTCGTGCTCCGGGTGAATCACGACAAAACCGTTCTTTGCCCAGTGCCGGCCCAGGTAACTGTAACCGTCGCGAGATCCTCCCAGCCCGTGCGAAAAGACAATGATCGGCAGTTTGTCCCCGGCACGCGGCGCGTAGATTCGAACTGGAACATCGCGCCTTCGCTTTTCGTCCCGCCACTCCTCTGACAGAACAACGATCGAATCGTCGCCCGACCGCACCCCGGATTTCTCGTCGGCAGGCTGGCCGCCGGTCGCATAAAGAAGACCGAAGCCAGGTATCAGCATCGAAACAATGAGCTGCCCAACCATGAAATTCCCTCCGCTGGACTTTCAAACAGCAGTTTTCGCAGGAATTCTAGCTCGGCTCCAGGAATCCGGTCAATTCATTCAAATCTCTCACTTGCACGACACCCAAATGGCGATATCATAAACACGACATGTGTTTCGTGTTTCAGACTTCACAAAAGGACCAGTGACTGTATGTGGGATGTTTTGAGGACGAATTTGCTGTCGCCGCTGACTCTGTCGTTTGCTCTGGGTGTCTTCGCAAAAATCATTCGCAGTGAACTTTCACTCCCCAAAGAACTCTACACATCCCTTTCCATTTATCTTCTCTTTTCCCTTGGTCTGAAGGGCGGGGTGGAACTTTCTCACAGTACGCTCGGGCAAATTTCCGGTCCGGCAATCGCCACACTGTTCCTTGGATGCCTGACTCCCATCACGGCCTACCTGGTGCTTCGGAAGGCCGGGCGATTCTCAGTGGCTGATGCAGCAGGAATCGCCGCCCACTATGGCTCAGTGTCGGCGGTCACCTTCATCGCGGCTCAGCAGTTTGTCAGCTCCGCGGGGACACCGGCCGAAGGTTTCATGCCGACGCTTCTGACACTTCTGGAGATTCCCGGCATCCAGATTGCTCTGGCGATTGGAGCGGTGCAGCTGTCCCGACAATCGTCCGATGGAACTCCTCGCGAAGTTGATGAAAATCGAAGCCTCCGAAGCGTCATGCACGAACTGCTGACATCCCGATCCATGCTGCTGCTTGTCGGCGGCCTCGTGATCGGCACGTCGGTTGGAGTCGAAGGATGGAAACCAGTCCAGCCGGTCTTCGAAGGACTCTTCAAGGGACTACTGACTCTGTTCCTGCTCGAAATGGGTCTCTCCGCCGGCGCACGGCTCAACGATCTGAAGACAACCGGACTCTTTCTGCTGGGATTTGGAATCCTGATGCCTATCTTCCACGGTGCCCTTGGCGCCTGGCTCGGTGCTTTGTCCGGACTCTCGGTCGGCGGATGCACAGTGCTGGCAACGATGGCGGCAAGCGCGTCGTACATCGCGGCTCCGCCTGCCGTCCGAATGACTCTTCCAGAAGCCAATCCAACGCTGTATCTGACATCAGCCCTGGCGATCACCTTCCCGTTCAATCTTCTTGCCGGGATCCCGATCTACTATCAGATCTCACGCATGCTGTGCTCCTGATCCCAGGCCCGCTTCGCAACGCCGCGAGGCAACCTGAGTGGATCTCGCCGGAGATCTCACCACGCATCGGCACGAACAGATCAGTCACCCTGATCGCCTCCCTCAAACCGGCGCTCACCGTGCGCGCCGGAAACAGAATGAGACGCCAACAATGGAGAACTCCATGGAACATTCTCGTATCGCAACTCATGACAGTGAACAGCAAAGTGTCAGCACTACGGGCCGACGACGCCTGCTCGGGCAGTTTCTTGCCGCGGCAGGATGCGGAAGTCTCGGCTGGCTGCGCTACCGTACAGCCAACGCTGAAAGCTCGTCACTGGCAATGCCGTCAATTCCGGTCGATGCAAACTCTCCGGCAGATACTCCGGAAGAAGCACTGAAACGGCTCTACGAAGGCAACCTTCGATTCTCTCAGGGCAAGTCCATCGAAGAGCATCGTGATCTCGGTCGAGTGAAGGAAGTCGCGGCAGGCCAGCGACCATTCGCAGCGTTTCTTGGCTGTGCAGATTCCCGCGTACCCGTTGAGATTGTGTTCGACCAGGGTTTCGGCGACATCTTCGTCACGCGTATCGCCGGTAACGTGGCCAGCAGCGAGAATATCGGAAGCCTCGAATTCGGTACGGAAATCCTCGGTGCACGAGTCCTCTACGTTCTGGGGCATACGCAGTGTGGTGCGGTTCAGGCAACGATCAAAGGAGAAGAAGTCCCGGGTCAGATCAGCGGTCTGTTCCAGCATATTCGTCCGGCAGTGAAGGAAGCGAAAGGCGACCTGAATGCGGCAATTGAACAAAACGTGCGTAACCAGGCCATTCTGCTGGCAGAAGCATCTCCAGTCATCTCCAGGCTTGTGAAACGGAAAGAACTCATCGTAGCCGGTGGAGTTTACGACCTTCATACGGGTATGGTCACACCGGTCAGGATAGGCCTGTAACTGACTGCTTCAAACCGTCGCGACTGTCATAAATTTATTGGGAAACTGCGGTCATTCAGCCTCGACGCCCGGAGGAATGGATGCCCGCAGTCTTTTTGTTGAGGGATTCCGCGATGACGAAGCCACGCGGCTCGGCAGGAGCCTCGCCCCCTCGAGTTGATCGAGTTCGCGCGATCTGATCGAGCCCTCCCGGACAAATCGCGCCGCCCGACCGGTTCGCGTCGCCCGGCGGGCTCTTGCCTCTCTGTATCTGCTGCGCTGAAACTGCTAATCTTCCGTCATAGCTGGCCCCGTTTGAATCCCTCCTTCAGCCAATTGCGAGTCTCGCAGGTTGGCACGAAGTCAATCAGACCGGTAATGACTGTGAAGAAGAAATCAACAACAGCGCAGAATACTCGTGCCCCTCGCCAGGCTGCAGCGGCGGCATCCAGAAAAACACCGGCCACCGAACCGCAGTCTTCCCTGAGCCAGTCGCCCGTCGCGCGCTGGACTTTTCTCACCAACCACTCGCATGTCCTGATTCTGCTTTCGCAGAATTCTGCAATGGTCCTGCGCGAGGTTGCTCTGAGGGTTGGCATCACAGAACGCGCCGTCCAGCGCATCATTGCGGAACTGGAAGAAGCCGGCATTCTGGAACGTGAGCGAATCGGGCGACAGAACACGTATCGCATCAACACCAAACAGCACCTGCGACATCCGATTGAATCGCATCGCACGATTGCTGACCTGCTGAGCTTAGGGCAGCAGGACTGACTGCTGACGATCACGGAGCCAGTCAGAACAGTGAATAGATAAAAGGTGCCGCGGCACTTCCGGACAGGTACAGAAGACCGCCCAGCAGAAGCAGAGTAATAATGATCGGCGCCAGCCACCACTTCTTGTCCACCGTCAGGAAGTCGATGAACT
This sequence comes from Planctomycetaceae bacterium, assembly GCA_046349695.1. Lineage (GTDB taxonomy): Bacteria > Planctomycetota > Planctomycetia > Planctomycetales > Planctomycetaceae > SXXK01. Next base: position 55,408 of record JAXMBV010000012.1, read on the forward strand.
CCCCGAACAGCGATTGCTCACCTTCTGTTTCGGCGACCTGTGAGAATTCTGATCGTCGATCTTTGTCACTGTCCATCGCGTTTCTCCACCATCGACTCAGCATGGATTCGCACGCCTTCTGCCCCGGCCCGTGACACCGCAGCCTGACGAAGAACCGCAAGGAACTTTGCAGACAGACCAGTGACTTCAACGAACCCCTGAGTCAAAGGTTTTGCTTTCAGTGTCGCGAATCCTCGCAGCATGGTTCGATTCAGAAACGGCATGATTACAAGAAACCAAAGAAGAAACGGTGTCCAGAAAATGAGTCGACCGGAGCTGGACGATACGGATCTCCCCAGGAAGAGGATAATGCCGGGGAAAAAACTGCCCACACTGGAGATCGTACCAATGAGCTGGCGCTTCTTTTGGCAGGCCTCGTTGATGAAAACCCGGAACTCACATTTGCGGCGTCCAAAACCAGCCGCCACAAAAAACGGAATACACCCCAGTGCGATCAAAACGGTCCATGGAAGGACCAGGAAAAACTGAATCTGCATCACGCCAAACAACGACTCGGCAAGAGCAATGCAGCCCAGAGCAATCGCGGGGAAAAGCAGGAAAGCAAAGCCAACCAGTTTCAGCCGCCGGGAACTGGCCGGGACGGCCAAATACGGCACTGTCACCATCTGCAGATTCTGACTCTCACCGGAGATCAGGCAGACCTGAGGAAACTGGGCCCGCTCATGGCAGATGATTCCGTGGTCTGACAGCTCAAATTCCGTCGAAAAGCCCTCCTCTGCCCGCACCCCCATCGTCTCCGGGGACGGCAAATACGGATTGTCGTCGGTGTCAGTCAGTGTATCCGATGTTGTTCTGGATTCGTTCATTCCGACATGATTATGTATTGAGGCTGGCAAGGCAATCGGTCCGCGCAAACATAGTCCGCAGCGAACACACTGTCGAAATCGGCAGCCTGTTGAAACCGGGCGGGCGAGGTTTCTGCCGAGCCTCGCTAATACTGTCGAAGGTACCTTCGGGCCGGAACAGCCGCGTCTTTCTTCTCCCAGTACGTTTTCTTCTCAGCATCCTTCAGCGAAAGCGGATCGTGACCACGCCAGCGAAGAAAAAGACCGATCGGTGTAAGGATGACAAAATAGACCATGGCAAGAATCAGTCGGGACATCATCCAGCCAACAGGAAACACCAGCGCCATCCAGACGGAAAAGACAGGCCGATAGACGAGCGGGTTTGCCCAGGCCAGAAGTGCCAGGCCGGCAGACAGGCCTGCAAGGACCAGAGCAAAACTGGTCACCCCGTGTTTCCATGACACGCTCATGGAAACCATGAGTATGAACAGTGCCAGCAGGAATCCAAACTGCTGGGCCGTCTTTGCGGTGACCGGGCGACGAACGTCAGACCATTGCATTGCGTGTTCCCGTTTCGAATATCAGTCGGGCGTGAACTGTGTCAGGTGAGCCGTCCTGCGTGATGTTTCCTTTAATTCCGTCGGAATGTTTCTGCGCTCCACGACACAGTCCTGCATCACCAGAACATCCATCTCTGTGGCAAGAAAACAATCCAGAGCTTCTTCCGGACGACAGACGATTGGCTCGCCTCGGACATTAAAACTGGTATTCACAAGGACCGGGCAACCCGTCTCTGCATGGAACGCTCTTAGCAGCTGAGTCAGCCTCGGATGCCGCTCCAAATCAACCGTCTGAATACGAGCAGAATTGTCAACATGGGTGACGGCCGGAATGGAGGACCGTTGAATATGAAAGCGATCAATCAGGTTCGGTGAATTTCGAAGAGTAGCCTGCTCGGCATCCGACAGTATTCGAAGACGCCTCGCTGCAACATCGGAAACCATCAGCATGTACGGACTGTCCGCATCTTCCGGCAACTCAAACCAGTCCTTCGCAAATTCGCGCAGAACAATGGGAGCAAACGGCCGGAAGCTCTCGCGGAACTTGATCTTCTGATTGAGCTTCGACTGGATTTCCGGTGACCGTGCATCGGCCAGAATACTGCGAGCCCCCAGCGCTCGCGGGCCGAATTCCATCCGCCCCTGAAACCATCCCACGACCAGGCCCTGACTGAGCATCCTCGCAACTGTCTGATCCAGCAGACTCCGATCCCGATACTCTTCGAAAGGAATCTGCCTGGCGCGCAACACCGACGTCACTTCATCACTCGAGAATTCAGGTCCCAGCAGACTTCTCTGCATGGAATCACCCGGCAACGGTTCGCGAGGATTCTCCAGCAGCTGATGCCACACAAAGAGCGCTGCGCCGAGTGCTCCGCCGGCATCACCAGAGGCTGGCTGAACCCAGATCTTCCTGAATGGTCCCTCGCGAAGCAGCCGACCATTCGCAACACAGTTCAACGCGACACCGCCGGCCATCACAAGGTTTGGAAGAGCCGTCTCTCGATGCAGCTCGCGGCAGATCTTCAGGACAATCTCTTCCGTGACTTCCTGAATGCTGGCAGCGAGATCACAGTGGCACTGCTCGAGACGGGATTCCGGTGTTCGAGCCTGAAAACCAACGAGCTGACTGAAGTGCCGATTCGTCATGGTAAGCCCATGACAGTAATCAAAGTACTTCATGTTGATGCGAAAGCTGCCGTCCGCCCGAATGTTGACCAGATGTCTTCGAATGTGGTCCGCGAACACGGGACGGCCAAACGGCGCGAGTCCCATCAGTTTGTATTCCCCGCTGTTCACCCGAAACCCGCAGTGAAAAGTTGCGGCGGAATACAGCAAACCCAGCGAATGCGGAAACCGCAGCTCACGCTTCAGCTCCATTCGATTTTGACGCCCGACGCCCAGCGATGTGGTGCACCATTCTCCGACACCATCGAGCGTCACGATGGCCGCTTCATCAAACGGCGATGGCAGAAACGCGCTCGCCGCATGACTCTCATGGTGCTCCGTGTAAACCAGCCTGGCCCGAGACGCGTCGGGCAAAGCAGTTCGCAGAATACGGCGCTGGAACAGTTTCTCCCTCAGCCACACAGGCATGGCTTTGGCAAAACTCGCAAAACCTCGCGGGGCAAACGCAAGGTACGTCTCAAGCAGCCGTTCAAACTTCCGCAGCGGTTTCTCGTAGAACGCGATGTAGTCGAGATCCGACTCGGTCAGACCGGCCTGACGCAGACAATACTGAACGGCCAGCGTCGGAAAATCCGCGTCGTGCTTCCGGCGAGTAAACCGTTCTTCCTGCGCCGCTGCGATCAGCCGCCCGTCCACAACCAGAGCGGCTGCACTGTCGTGATAGAACGCAGAGATGCCAAGGATGGCCGTCATGAATCGAACACTTCAGGAGTTGCCGTATCACTGCGTTTCCATGTCACTGCATGACCAACACTCCGGCAATGGCGTCGCCTACTTGCGAACCTCCACAAGTCCTGCTGCCTTCGCCGCAGGTTCCGGGTCTTCATACGGCAGCGCTTTCAGGAACTCAACAAGGTCATCAACCTCTTCCGGCTTCAGATGACTGGTGACTCCATGTCGGTCACCGGCATTCTGAGTCGTCAGGACGTCCCGCAATGTGGCCGCTTTGCCATGGTGCAGATAAGGCGCTGACCGATAAACACCCAGCAGCGCCGGCGTATCGTACTTTGGTCCCATCAGTTCGCTGGGATCATCGCCGCCGGTACCAACATCGTGCAAAACGAGTTTATCGCGGTCGGCGGGCCGCGAGTCAGAATACAGCGGACCACCGTGACACGTTGCACATTTCGTCTTCTCTGACTGGAAGATCGTGCGTCCTCGCCGGGCCGATTCACTCAGTCCGTTTTTTGCCCACGGGCTCAGCGAGAACTTGTGGGAATTTGTATAGGCGGCCAGAGCATCGAGCGGATCACTTCGCCCGGAGATTTTGTCGGCCATCGCTTCCGGCAGGCTTCCTCGCAGCAGTCCCTGTCCCTGCATCAGCTTGCCTCGAATCGTATGCTCAAAATCCTGAACTTCATCACGGTCTGACGACCAGTGCAGCGGATGTGTCCATGCGAGTCCGGTCATCGGCTGTGTGTTTCTAAGTCCTTCCGGCTGCTGCCAGGTTCGGCCATCCGCATCGCCGTCCGGATGACAGCTGGAACAGGAGATCCAGTTTCGCGACGACATCGGCTGCAGCGCCGTGTAGAACAGTTTCTTTCCGAGCAGAATATCGACCGGCAGCGGGTTCTTTGTCACTTCGACGGTTCCAACAGCACTGCCATCCGCCATGTTGTAAGCGACGATGTTAAAATCCAGAGCGTTGTAGACAAGAATGGTCTTGCCATCCGGACTGCAGCGCACAGCACGCGGATTATTGCCCAGCCTCAGACCCGCATGATAATCCAGCTCCACATGGTCATCCCCCGTGATACGGCAGACGTAAAGTTCATTCGTGCCGGCGAAGGCCACGCACAGAAACTTCCCATCCGGAGACAGGTCACAGTCCCAGGGATTCGCGGTGACTCGAGCACCACGAAGCGAGTCCATCGGAATTCGCGTGCGGGTTCCGACTTTCTCGCCTGACAATCGTGCGACCGACACATACGGAAAGATTGAACCATTTCCGTGTGCTGCGGTCACCCGAGATCGGATGTGGGTCAGATAGGCCTTATCGCCCGATGGCGACAGAACAACCTGGCGGCAGAGATTGTCCGTGGAAGCACCGTCCCACGCTCTCGTCACACTTCCATCTGCGGCAGAAAACTCGATGAGCTTCGATGTGAGATACTCCGTCGCGAACAATGACTTCCCGTCAGCAGACAGCGCGAGTCCCCGCAGCATGTTCCCCACGGACCACTCGGCATCAATCGCACCGGTGGACGTCCTGATTCGAACAACCTTGCCAGGGTACTCGAGCGTCACAAAAAGGAACTGCCCATCAACCGATGAGACAACTCCATAGGGCTCGTCGAAGACAACAATCGTCTGAGTGACCTTGCCGGATTCGGCATCGACGATCACCACCTTGTCGTCGCCATACACGCAACAGGCCAGCTTTGAAGAATCTCCGATCCATGCCACACCTTCCGGATGCAGACCAATCGGAACTTCGTGCTGCACTTTGAGATCCGGGTACGAAACGATCGATACGGTTCCACTGTCCCTGTTGGTACAGGCAATGCGGCTGCCGGTCGAATCAAAATTCATGAGTCCGGCAGAACGAGTCTGTGCCATTGCGGACGTCGCACACAACACGAAATACAGACACCAGATGGCTCTTACAAAACATCGCATCATTGGATTCCTCAAGTTCAGCAGTCCCTGTGATGGAAATACTGTCCCGTTCCACACCGTGGATTTTCAAGCGTTGATCGGATTCATATCAAAAGCGTTCTGATTTCCTGGATTGGTGCCGTAGCGAAAGGGCTCGGTCCCTCCGGTTGTTCGCATGTAACACACTAAGGCGCGGGAAGAAGCTGAATGGCATCGATGATGACATGACCGTTTGTCCCCGCCGTATCAATCGACACTTCTACTTTGTCCATGGCCTTCAATGTCATGGAACCGATCTCCACAAACAGTCCGTCAATCGGCGGAGTCTTCTGCTGATTCACCTCTTTACTGATGTCGGCGCCAGAACTCTTCGCTCGCACCATCACGTTTGAGGCTCGATTCGGATTGGCGGAGTAGCTCATTCGGATGCTGTAAATTCCCGCTTCCTTCACGGACGCTGAAAAGAGTGCCTGGCGAGTTCCCTTCTCTGCATCCCCGTCATGCAGATAATCGATTCCAACGTACTTTCCGGTGGAGCTGCTGTGTGACCAGACGCCAGTGAGTTTTGCATCCGAGTTATCGAGCACAATTCCCGGCAGTTTTTCTTTGGCGATCAACGGCTTGACGCTGGCCTGAGGTGGAAGATCCAGAACCTGTTTGTCCTTCAGCATCTGCTCGCGAAGTTCGGCATACGAAACATCCTGCAGGTCCACATTTCCCTTCATCGCCAGCACGCAGGCCGTCGCCGCACTCTGGCCCAGAATCATGAAGACCGGCTCCATTCGGATCGAACCATAGGCAATGTGTGAAGACGAAAGGCAAACGGGCACGGCCAGATTTGACGCCTGGCCTCGGGCAGGAATGATCGACCGGTAGCTGATCAAATACGCTCCGCCGGGGGAAACCTGAACATCGCCTTCATTCTGCACATATCCTTCTTCCGTCACGAAGCGTCGGACATTGTGCGAGTCCATGTTGTAGCTTCCGAGTCCGACCGAATCCGGCACAATGCGTTCGCGGCGACAGTCCAGTTCCGTGACGACATAATCACTCACCATCCGGCGCGCTTCGCGAATGTAGAGCTGATGAGGCCAGTTGTCGTTGTCTGTGAACTCGTCCAGAGGCAGTCCCCACTCCGCCATTTCATCGCGAATCTTCTGAGGCACTCTGGGGTGATTCGCGAGAGTCCACATCAGTCCTTTCTGATACCGTGCATGCTCACGGATGATGGCAGCACGCTGTTCATAGCTGGCGTTCGGATAGTCATAGTTGGCACCGAGGTAGTCCGTTGAGACGGCACAGTTGTTGTTCGTATCCGTCTTTCGGTTGGGCATCATGTCCGGCTTCATCGGAAATCGCAGGTCGCCCGCTTCGAAGTTTCGCAGCAGCAGTTCATAGTCGGCTTCGTTGTAGCCTTCCGGTTTGGGAAACGGTCGACGGTTTTTGGGTGAATTCGACATGCACATGCGAAAGCAGTACGCCTGAACCCGATGGTCGCCCGTCCCGTCAACACCAGCGCCGGTGGTTTCAATCCCGGGGAGCAAACCGCTGGACTTGTCTCCCGGGATCTTCCACGGATCCACGTTCTTCACAAAACGATGGTTGTGAATGTTGGCTTTGACCTGATTGCCATTCAGCGTTTCGCCATAGACCGAATTCGCTTCTCGTCCGACCGTAAATCGGACTCCGGCCGCCGCCATCAAATCACCTTCATAGGTCGCGTCGATAAACTGTCTGCCCGTATATTCCGTTCCTGATTCGGTACGGATCGAGACAACCTTCTTCCCGTCAAGCTTCACTCCGGATTCCCGATTCAGTCGCTCGCCTTCGATCAGCGTTACATTCGCCTCAGCCAGCATCTGTCGAAGGATGGCTTCAGCAACCTTCGGCTCGAACGTCCAGAGGGCATCTTCGTTCGCTCGGTATCGAGCATACTCCGAGGACTTTTCCTGAGTCCACGCCGACTCATTGTCGTAGTGCTTTCGCACTCGCTGGTAGAATTCGCGTGACAGACCGCCAATGACTCGCTTGTCGCCGCTGTCCGTAAATCCCAGCCCGCCCGATGTCAGTCCGCCGATGTGCTTTGTGGGTTCAATCAGAATCACAGAATGTCCCATCCGCGCGACCTGCACGGCAGCAGTGACACCCGCTGAGGTTCCTCCGTACACGACCACATCCGCGGATTTGCCCATCGCGATCGGGGCAGGGGACGCCATCGGAGCAGGGAACGCTTCGCTGATGGCAGCCGGACCAACCAGAAAAATCAACGCCAGAGAAGAAAGGCACAACAGACGACAAAGCGCAGACGTACGCATTCGATCAGGTCCTCGTGAGCAGGCGCAGGGAATCAGATCCTGACAGGTTCATTTGCGCAGTGTAGGCCACGTCCGCTGGAATTCCGAGTATCGGCGGAATCCTGGACCATCTGATTGTGCCGGGACTGGAGCGTTGTCAAAATCCAGTGACAGACTTTTCGAATCCCACGAAGCTTGTTTCGACCTGACTCATGACTGAACGAAAGATTGGCCCATTCCGGCTCGGCAAACAAATCGGCGCCGGCGGTATGGGTATCGTCTACAAAGCGATCTACGAAGAAACGGGAAAGGAAGTCGCTCTCAAGGTACTTCCGCCGGGACTCGTTGGCGATCAGAAACTGCTCAAGCGGTTCGAGCGTGAGATTGATATCCTCAAGCGCCTGCAGCATCCGAACATCGTCCGCTACTATGGCGGAGGAACCCACGAAGGCCAGCGCTGGTATGCGATGGAGTATGTCGATGGTGGTTCTCTGTACGACATTCTGAAGAAAAAGAAGAAGCTGACCTGGGAGCAGGCAATTCAGGTCGGTCGACAGCTCTGCGCGGCACTCGAACATGCTCACAATGCCGGGATCATTCACCGGGATCTCAAGCCCGGAAATCTCTTCGTGACATCCAAAGGCAAGATCAAACTTGGCGACTTCGGAATCGCGCGGGACACGGAAGCAACAGCGCTGACAGCGGCCGGCAAAACGGTCGGCACATACGCGTACATGGCGCCGGAGCAGATTCAGGGAAATGTTCCACTGTCCCGCAAGACGGATCTCTATGCAACCGGATGCCTGCTGTACGAAATCCTGACCGGAGAAACTCCGTTCGTGACGGAGAACCCCGCAGAGATGCTGATGATGCATCTCAACAGCGATCCCTACAACGTCCGTGAAAAAGTCATTGACTGTCCGCTGGAACTGGATGCGCTGATCGAACGACTGCTCGCCAAGAATCCGGACGACCGCCCGTATGATGCTTTGGCCGTTCACACAGAACTGACAGACATTCTGAAGAAGGCCAACGAAGTCTCAACCGATGCTTCACCTCAGGCACTCAAAAGCGCGGGAGCTTCAGCCAGCGTCAGTGTGGACCCGGAAACAGGAGAGGTGAAGCCAAAGAAGAAAAAGAAGAAGAAAGACAAATCGGCTATTTATGAACAGACATGGTTCCTGATCAGCAGCCTCGTCGTTCTGATCGGTCTGGGAATCTGGCTCTCGATGGGCCCGTCGGAAGACACGCTCTACGTCGCGGCAAAGAAAGCCATGGCATCCAGCAATCGAGTCCAGCAGGATGACGCTCGTCGCCTCTACATTCTGCCGTACCTCGAAGCCTATCCCGAAGGATCATATGCCTCGGAGATGAAACAGTGGCTCAAGGATGTCGAGATCGGACAGCTGGAAGCTCAAACGGAGACACGGGCAAGAGCAAAACGTGACGGACGAAATGGCTTTCAGAAACTCTGTATTTCCGCAATGCAGGCTGAGAGCGACACGGAGAAAAATCCTCTGGAAGCCATCGAACTCTACCAGGGCCTGATTGATATGACGGCCAGAGCCCTGCAGAAAAACGAAACAACGGCCGAAGACGCTGGCGATCCAAAGGCTGCTGAAGGCGACGAATCAAACGCTTCACTGGAGAATGCCGAATTCTGGAAGGTACTCGCCCAACGTCGACAGGAGAAACTGAAAAAGACGTTTCTTGGGCTGGAAAACCGTCAGACGCTCATTCGTGATCGTATGATCTACGCGGACAAGCAGCTCAGTTCCGACAACCCTCAAAGCGGCGTATTGATCTTTGAACGTTTTCGCGAAGCGTTTCGGGCGGAAAAGGAATTCGAAGCCTGGCTCGATTACGCCCGCTTTCGCCGAGACAATCAGCAGGCAGAGATGCCGCCGATACCGGATTCGGCAAAATAGCGGCCACCAGACACACGGCGAACTTTCCTGAGGGCTGCCTTCGCTATTCTTCATCCGCAACTGGTCATTCCCGCCTGAATTCAGAATGCGGATTCAGGGATCGCGATTCCGCTGATGTGGACCCAAAATTATGGCGTCGTTTCTGGAACGAACCCGTCGTGTTGAGTTTGTGGAAACGGACATGGCCGGGATCGTGCACTTTTCCAGCTTCTACATCTGGATGGAACAGATCGAGCACGAGTTCTTTCGCTCGCAGGGCCTTTCCATCGTTCGACACCTGGAAGACGGAAGTACCATCGGCTGGCCCCGAGTCTCCGCGCAGTGTCGCTTTGAATCTCCTGCTCGCTACGAAGACATTCTGACCGTTCGTCTCACCGTTCAGCGCATCGGCGTGAAGTCACTCACATTTGATGTCGTCTTTCGAAACGGTGACCGTGTCCTCGCGCGAGGATCGATGAAGACGGTCTGCTGCATCGTCCGGCCTGGTCACGGACTGGAATCGATCGAGATCCCGCCGGAATATCGTTCGAAGTTTGAAGAACATCCTTCAGAAGAGTAGTTGTTCGGCGAGCAGATTACTTCTCGAGGAATGGTCCGCCGCTGCGAGCCTTTTCGTACCGCTTGCGCCACACTGCAGAACCGTCGTCCGGAACCAGGCGAGTGTCCGCGCCGGTTTCGAAGAACGGATACTTGTCTTCGTTCGCAGCCGTCAGCATGAAGTTCACAGCACCATTGTTGGCGGTGTACATCTTCCGGCCATCGGGCCACGATGTTTCGATCAGACGATTCGGATCAGGCCGTTGAGCAGGCGGTTCGACCTTCAGTTTCTCCACCATGTCACGGTTGACTTCGAATCCGATGCCGGGCCGGTCAGGTACTGTGGCATGTCCATCCTTCAGCACAATCGCCTGCTGCAGCAGGTCATGTTCGAACAGCTGATGACAGTTCACCGCCGGCCACAGAGCCTGTTTGAGTGAACCGCCAAAGTGAAGGGAGTACGCCGCCGTGATTCCACTGCCCACAAGCTGAAGCCAGAACGGCAGCCCGGTCTCCTCGCAGAACTTCCCGATGCCCAGCAGCTTCGACGCACCTCCGCCCGCAACAAATCCGTCGCAGCAGCCGGATTTGACCACTGTTGACGGCGAAGGTGTTCCGTAGTGCATCGCAACTTTGACGTGTGTGGCATCAGCGATCTTCCGATTCCCTTCCACATCGGACTGCGGAATCGGTGACTCATAAATATCGACCTGAGGATACTTGTCGAGCTCTTTCAGGATCGGCAGCCCTCGTTCTGCCGTTCGAAGCGTATCGTTGAAATCCATATCGATCTTGAATTCCGGCGGCAGGTCCTTTGCCGCGACGGACACCTGGTTGATCACATCAAACCATGGACGGCCTTTGGTCTTGTAGGACATGTAACCAAGGCGTTTTGCCTCCTGACACTCCGCCGCCATATCTTCCGCGGACGTATCAATGTTCCACCACGACAATGGTGTCTTTTCGTGGACCTTGCTGCCAAGCAGCGAATGAACCGGAACCTCAGCCGCTCTGCCAACCGCATCAAAGAGCGCCATCTGGACTCCCGCACCCAGCGAATCATCCCACATCATTTCAATCGCGCTTCGGCCAACAATCCGGCTGTACGCTTCTTCCGGCGGAACTCCCCAGGTGTAGAATCGCAGCGTTTCGCCCGTCCCAGTGACGCCACACTTCAGAGTAATGTCGCAAAGCTCCGAATAGCGCCAGTGCGGAATTTCGCGATCCATGTTCCTTCGAGGCACCGGACGAAACTCGAGCTTCAACATCGTTCGAGTCACTTTGACCACTTCAAACTGCGACTCGGTTACAACTGCCCCGTTCGCCAGCAGACTCCGGCGGCTGAACGCAGCAAGCCCGGCAACAGAGAGTGCACCTGCGACGGAAGACTTCAGAAACGAACGGCGAGTTGCGATCATCGGGTAAGCCCTTGAGGAGAGATTGCTGGGGCAGGATGGCGGGACCACGATTATGCCACATTCCCTCCATCAGGCCAAACATGCGCCACCACTCAAATTAGTAGCGGAAGGGCACGAGCCCTCCGGTGCCACAAAACAACAACCGCGCCGTCCCTCCGCTGCACAAAGCCCAACCGCACAAGCCCAAAAAAACGAAGGATCACCTTCGAAATCCTTCGTCTCCTTTGTTCGCGTCAATTGTTCAGGTCATCGACCTGAAACAACTACTCCTCCAGCGGGAGTCCGGCTGCTTCGGTCAGTCGATCAAAGTAGGCACACGCCGTCGTATGGTTGATTGTCTGAACAACATGAGCCGGCGAGGTGGCGGCAAGTGCTGCAGCAACATTTTCGTCTGTGACGGCAATGGGCGACGCTGCCAGATTCTTTGCGACGACGAACAGACTTCGATCTCCGTCGCTCAGACCTTCCACTGGCTTCGTCAGATCGCCATCCAGAGCAAAGATCTGGTCATCAGTCTGACCAAGCGTTTTCAGGTGACGATAGGCCTGGCCAATGGCGTACCACGCATGATCCTGGCGAGCAATAATCCAGTTGATCTGTGCCTTCTGAAGTTCTGTCAGCTCTCCGGTCTGTCGCTTTCGTGACACCAGCGCGGGAAGTCGACCGCGGCCTTCGTTCGGGAAGTTGGCAAGCAGCCGAGCCCAGTTGTCCGGCTGGATTTCCTGCTTCGACTCCTTCAGCCAGTCGGCCGTCTTCGCAGCATCCACAAGTGTAAGTCGGGCAGCACGCTTGCTCAATTCGCTGATCTTCTGCAATGTCTCTTCACGCGATTCCAGTGCCGGACGAGTACTCACGCCTCGTCCTGTTGCTTTCCCTCCGGTAAGTTCCAGCGGAGCAACGATGGAGACCAGCTTTTCGTACTTCGAAGATGTCGGCGTCGTAAACTCGTTCGAGTGCGCGACGTCAGCCGAACCACCTCGGCCCGCAAACGTATTGCCTTCGGACTGAGGAATGCCGGTCCCTTCCTTCCAGCGATTGATGGAGTTGTTGCCGGAAACAGACATCGTCATTTCCAGAATCTGAAGCGGCGAGTAGAACTTCTTCACACTCTCGATCGCCGCGTCATTCAGCCGATGCGGCTCGTAGGTGAGAAGACGTGCATACGCAAACGCGGCCTGTTCGTCTTCACCATACACACCCCAGTCCGCATCCAGCGCGGCAATCTGGTCGTCCGTCATCCCGGTTGCAGACAGCTTCCATTCCTGATGGCCAAGGCAGTACTGACAGTTGTTCGTGCGTGAGACAATCCAGAATAGCTTCGTCTTGAACTGATACGTCAGTGACATGTTCTCATCTGCGTTGCGAGTAAAGTCGTTCGCAGGACGAGTCCCTGTCTTCGGAGCATCCTTGCCTGCATTTCCACCTGCGTTACCGCCGGTATTTGCACCTGTTCGAGCAGCTCCGAACACGGATCCTTCCGTCGTCGGAACATAGTGATAACGCAAACGAGCTTCGTAGTTGTTCGCGCGCTCTCCCAGAGCTTCCTTGTCCTTGTCCGTCAGTTCCGGAATCGGAATTCGATGAGGACGCTTTTTCATATCCTCCAGCAACTCCTTCATCTCAGGTCGAGTCGCAGGCACCGGACGAGGCGTCCTGACAACATCATCTGCCAGGGCCGCAGAGAGTGATGAGCCCATGAGAACTGGAAGTACGAAGGCAGCAAATGACTTACGAATTGGCATTGAAAACTCCTGAAGTTCAACGGACGCAAAACGCCCGGAATGGTCGAAACGGAATGAACGTGATGCAGCTCGATGAGAGCCATCGCCGTAATGCGCGGAGTTTGCTTTAAGCAAGCGAACGGGGTTGGGCTGCGTTGATGCCGTCATCCGTCTGTGAGCGATTTCGAAGCCGTAGCCAGCACGCTGAGTGTGCAGACTTCTTCCGGCAATCCAAACACATCCGAAAGACATGGATCGAACGCAGTCAAAGTGTCATCAGCCAGCGCAAATCGGCGGGCGAAACACTGGCTGGGACAAATAGAAATGTCCATCCTCGGAAACTGGCAGCAGGTGGGCACCTGCGGGGACTTCACTCACATTCAGCATCTGGAGTATCGCGGCAAATTCAGAAGCTGCTGAGATCACAGGTGCAACTGGCTGAGGTGTCAGCGGAATGGAATGCCGACGACATCCGGGTCCATTGCAGGGTGCCGGAATCCATGGCGAATCGACGGAAGGCAACAAACCGTTGATGGCCTGTTCAGAATCCATGCGGTGACTGGTCACACCCTGATTCGTCCCTACCGGCTGGCCGTTCCGAAACAAATAGTGACCACAGCTCTCGGCCTGCAAGGAGGAATTCAGACCTGCGACCAGCCAGACGACCAATACCGCCAGAGGCCGACGCATGCGATGTGCGGCTGCAAGGACTGATCGAAGTGGAGTAAGGTCGGGACAACCCATTGTCACCGGTCCGGCGAATTCACAAGTCAAATCGGAGGAGACTTCGTTTGAAGCAACGCGTGTGATCACAGTGCCACAAACGGCTTCAGGTTTGCATCGACAAAAGCATACGCAGACGCCTGGCAGTTTCGCCAAACCAATCCGTCGACTTTTGTCATTTCAAATCCGGATCGGCAAGTCCTGACCGCAACGTGGGCAGTTTGAGTGTTCGCCGGATTTGCCCGTCCATTCGCAGCCCGGACGAGTGCACCGGACGGTCAGATCCTGATTCAAGTCCGGCTTCTTTGTCATCGAAACATACAGCCGCTCGCTGGTGATCCCAAGAGGAACCCCGGCGGCAATCCCGCAAACCAGTCCAATCAGGTGATGCCAGCCCATCATTCGAGCGAGCGTCACACCAAGGATCATCCCGGCGATCATGCCAACGTAATACATGCCTTCACGATTGCTCATAGGGTCTTTCTGCCTGCTGAAAGTAAGATCCTGATTTGTCTCATGATCTTAGGGTGCCATCTCCTCTTGGCAAGCGAGGCGATGTCCGCCCATCACCAGTAGGCATCGTGTCGAATTCGCAGCAAGCGGCGGGCAGCAGACGTGACAGTGAGCATGGACCAGCGATTGTGCACGGCAAAGCGACGCGAAGGGGGCGAGTCTGTGGCTGGCACACTCGGTGCATTTGTATGAAGCAGGCGAATCAAATCAGCCGGTAAACTCACCGAAGATCAGGCAGGCATTGTGGCCGCCGAAACCAAAGCTGTTCTTCATGGCTCGGCGAATCTTCATCTGGCGAGCGGTATGAGGCACATAATCGAGATCACATTCCGGATCGGGGTTGTCCAGATTGATCGTCGGCGGAGCAACATCGTCGAGGATCGCGCGAATGCAGAAAGCAGATTCGACGCCACCCGACGCCCCCAGCAAATGACCAATCTGACTCTTTGTGCTGGAGACGGCCAGTGCATCGGCATGGCTGCCAAACACCGTCCGAATCGCATTCGTCTCCGCGATATCTCCCAGCGGAGTACTGGTGCCATGAGCGTTGATGTAGTCAATCGCATCCGGCGACAGCTCAGCGTCCTTCAACGCCGCGCGAATCGCATAGGCCGCACCGGTTCCATTCGGGTCAGGTGATGTCAGATGGGTTGCATCAGCCGACTGACCGTAGCCAACAACCTCCGCCAGAATGTTCGCGCCGCGCGCTCGTGCAAACTCCAGCTCTTCCAGAATCAGAACACCCGCACCTTCGGAAAGAACGAAACCATCACGATCTTTGTCAAAGGGACGGCTTGCTTCCGACGGGCTGCTGTTTCGAGTCGACAGGGCTCCCATGCGCGCGAAGCCTGCGATCCCCATCGGAGTCAAAGCGGCTTCAGTCCCGCCTGTGACCATGACATCTGCCGCACCGTATTGAATCAGCCGATAGGCATCTCCAATCGCATTCGTTGCGGAAGCGCACGCGGTGCACACACACGTGTTCGGGCCTCGAAGCTTGTGGTGAACGGAAATGTTTCCGCTCGCAGCGTTGATGATCAGCTTCGGAATCATGAACGGTGAAATACGATCCGGACCGCGATCAAACAGAACAGAATGCTGCAGCTCGATCTCATCGAGTCCGCCAATTCCGCTGCCCATCAGCACGCCATAGCGGTACGAGTCACCGACCGTGAAATCAATACCGGCCTGCCGAATCGCATAATGAGCGGCGACGAGGCCAAACTGACTGAAGCGGTCTGCACGGCGAAGTTCTTTGGGGTCCATTTCGATATGCGATGTTGCATCGAAATTTCGGATCTCACCGCCAAACTGAACTTTGAAATCGCGGCAGTCAAAGCGTTCAATCGTGCGTACTGCGCTTTCGCCACGGCAAACAGCCGCCCAAACGTCGTCCAGCTCGCATCCCAGCGGAGTGACAACGCCCAATCCTGTCACCACTACTCGACGGCGGGACATGAATCAGCTCGCAGCGCAAAATAGACGGCTCACATTGATCCCTTCCTCGTCTGCCCGTTCATCCAGTCCATGACCATGATGCTCCCAGAAAACGTTCTGCAGCAGAATGTCTGAGTTCACATCGTCAGGAATGACAACGTCAGAGCAAGGATCTAACAAATTCAGTCCTGCCATCGGCATCACACCGACGTGCAGGACTGAACAGGATTCGAAATGCAAACCGCCAGGCTATTGCTTGGCAGAGATATAGTCGATGGCGTTTCCGACAGTCTTGATCTTGTCGTAGTCCTCGTCCGGAATCTTGACGTCAAATTCGTCTTCCAGAGCCATCACGAGTTCCACGATATCAAGTGAGTCTGCCTTCAGATCATCAACAAAGGAGCTCTCACGGGAAATTTCTTCTTTGGGTACGTCGAGCTGGTTGCTCACGATCCCAATGACTTTTTCTTCAATCGACACTGATGCTTTCCTCCAGCGAAACACGACGCCGAGTGCCGAACAAATGGACACCTCAGCGATCCGAGGAATTCCTCCGGTGACCTGCTCCACGTGCAGGCTTTCTCCGGTCCGCGAATTGAGGGGAGATATATCGGTTTTGCGAATTGATGTAAACCCGTCCCGCTTCACTAACTTTCCACGAGATCAACCGCCACACGCCGACCTCTCTCCGGACCGCCTGACAAGCCCCCATGACGCAGGCTTCCGATGCTCCTGCCTACGCTGCTCACCCAGATCGACGCCTGATCCGTACCTCTCTTCGCTGCGGACTCACCGTCATCAATCCGTGGCATGTGCAGTCAAACTGACGACGAACGACGCGACGAATCTCTTCTGAAGCACAACGCACAAACCATTATCGAATAAGGCTTTACGTCACTCCTGTGGAATGTGGCACACACGCTGCATCACATATTGTCAACGTCAACGAACGACGTAATGATGGATTGACAACCCCCTTTCAAGATGAAGGACTTTGGCCATGAACACTCGCTGGATTCTCCGGTTTGGATTTCTTGGCCTGCTGCTGACAAATACCGCTCGAGCACAGGCCAATGACATTGTGGATTTTCTTCGAGCGATGAACGGGATGCCCGAAGATCGCCATGCACCTCAGGTTCAGCCTGTGGGACATCGCTTTCAGGGACAGTACCCCGGACACCAAATGAGCAGTCGTGATGCCTGGAAGATGGCCAATAACGGTAACCGAGACATGGACTACGGTCGTGGGATGCGACAGCCGCAGGGATTTGGCCATGATCCTTATGGCGAACGAATGAGCCTGCGAGACCAGAGCCATCGCGCTCAGATCTACCAGGATCGCGTCTACCAGGGACATGGATCGGCAAGTTCCATCCGAGTTGGACTGCAGATTGGCGGTGCTCCTTATTCCAATTCGCCCGTCTACGTTCAGGACGGATCGTACTACGGCAACGTTCCTCCTCAGCCAGTTGCACCGATGACTGTTCTGCCACCAGTGAATCAGTCTCCTGTGATCACGATGCCATACGAGATCGGAGAAATCGTGGACTGCCCTGTGCCGCTTGCAACCTGCGTCAAGGTGGAAGACGAATGTGATATGGCACCAAACGCAGTGCCAACGATCATCGCTGTGCGAGACCCGAATGCTCCCGCTGGTCACTGCCACCCTCAGATGGTCTATGTTCAGATCTGTGTGCCTCCATGTCCTCCTCGCAGCCTGAAGATCTCGCCGTGCCAGACCGAAATCAAGATGGACTACGGACGCTATGATGTTGAAATCAAGTCTCGCAATGGTGTGATCGTGGTGGACTACGACAACTAATCTGAACCGTGCGACATCTCGTTCAGTAAAGGACTCGGCCTGTTCTCAGGCCGAGTCTGTTTTTTTCCACAGTCCAGTCACAGCAAAGCAACGACAACCGATGCCGTCAGCAGAATGGCGCCGGTGAGTCGAAGAAGCATGATCGTCATCGAATGCCTGGCTTCCGCACCTCCAAAGAGCCGGGCAAAAATCCATGCAAGGATGACGGCCCAGAGTCCTCGAAGTGCGTAAACAATATTGATGCGAGTGGCGTCTCCATAACGACTGAGCGAATACGACATGCTCATCGCCTGTATCGCCATAAGAATCGTGCCGACCAGCATCGGCCGCATGACTCCCAGAGTCATCAGCCTGCGAGGAGAATCAATCACCGGCAGCAGAGCACAGGACAGGATGCCTGTCGCCACGAACATCGCTGGAAGAAACTGCCGGGCTCCCCATGTCTTGCCCCACGTCTGCAATCCCGCATCGAAGAGTGACAAACTGATAGCGGCGAGTAACGCGAGGAGGATTGTCAGCAGAGCCTTCCCGGCCGACATGCCCCCCGAGCGATTCGAACCGGCACCCGCCTGAATGAAGCCGACGCCGGTCGTGGCCAGGACCGCTCCCAGCCAGACTCTGGCGGCGATCTGTTCGTGCGTCAGAACAGCAAGGATCACTGCAACAATGATCACTTTGACGCCAAACACGGGTGTCGCGACCGACACATCGCCATGCTGAAACGCGAGGTACGTAAACAGCTGTCCCATCACAAACGAAAGTCCGACAAGCCCAGCCTGCCACCAGCCGCTGACAGGAAGAAACTCACCGTTCCAGACTGCAACCAGGCTCCAGCTCAACGCAAGCCACAGATTGGCCAGAAACGTACTTGTCCACGGACTTGCACCTCGGGAAATCGCCTGCTTGGCGAACAGCATCCCGAAGACAAAGACAAAGCTCGAGAAGAGCGGGAAGAGCAAATGATAGGGCACTGCTAAGTCCAGACGACGTTCGCTCATCAACATTGACATGAAGTGCAGGAGTTTGATTCCTGCACTTCAGCACGTCGATGTCGAATGCTGTCGTTTCCGGACAATTCCCGAGAGACTACTGGCCAAAGCCCAGTTTCCCCAGCCAGCGGCGTGAATTGCTGGATCGCTGCGGACCACCACTCGAGGAAATCGAACCGTCCGGGTTCAGAGTCATCCCGAGCTGTCGTGCATTGTGCTCGATGATCTGTCGCGAGTGCTGAAGCTGATTCAGCTGACGAGCAATACGTGCTCGCTCAAGTGCCATTTCCAGTTCGCCCATGCGTGCCAGGTCGTCCATGCGACGGAGCGTCACGCGGATCAGGTTCGCAAGATCTTCCGGCATCTCCGTCTGCAGCATGCGAAGCTGTTCCGCAGAAAGCAGCCCGGTCATGTTTTCGTGCTGACGACGAATTCGGGAAATGAGCGTCGAGATGAATGCTTCACGTTCGCGAAACGCCTCTCGCAGCTGTGCTTCATCCAGAGATTCAGGATCCACGGCGTTCGGAACTTCCAGCAATGGATCCTGCTCCGGAAGTCGGAAGTGCCGGTCCGATGTCAGCTGAGTCGCTTCGACCAGCGCGGCAGCGGCCATCGCCGCTTCACTGTCCGCCGAGCCGGTATGTCCTGCCGAGTGAATTGAAACGGTTGCGTCGGAAAGGTCCGAGTGTGACATCAGTTCCGTGCGAATCTCATCCCACGATCGAACTGCGTTCTGGGATGGTTTTGGCAGCTTTGCCGCAAACCCCGCATGTTTCTCTTTGGCCTTTTCGCTCGCAACAGCAGCGGCAGCAGCAGCGTTGTCTGTGGCACCTGAGCTGGTTCCGGCGGAACAGAGCCGAGCAAACAGACGATCTTCCATACCGGCAACCGCGCGCTCAACAGCATCACCCGAAGGCTCCCGCGCCGCAGCCGTCTGGAAAATAATCTCCGACAGAGTCTTCAGCACTTCACTCTGAGCAGTGGCGGCCGCCGCCTGGCTGGCCTGTAATTCTGAAATGGATGATCGCAGTTCTGTACGCAGCACATCGGCCAGCGCGGAGAACTGAAGTCCCACGACATCAGCCAGCTGCTTCGTATCGAGCTGTGGCTGGATTGTGACGACACGAACGGCCTCGGAAGACGCAGCGTCTTCTTCCGACGAACTCAGTTCGCTGAGACTCGACTCCGCCGTTGTGCTGATCGCCTCAGACGGATCGTCCTGACCACAAGAAGCGTCACTGGTCTCTGCTGGTTCTTCGACAACAACCGCAGCGGCAATCTCCTTCTCTTCGTCGAAGATAAAGTCGCCGAAGTCATCCCATTCAGAATCCGCAGGAGCCACTTTGGATTCCGGCTTTGTCACGACAGCTGGTTCTGTACGAACCGTGACGGGAGCCACAGAGACCGCAGCCGCGACAGGTGCGGGCGACGGTGATGGTGACGGCGTCAGTGCCGGTGATGGTGATGGTGTTCCGACGGCAGCCTTGATCGCTTCCTGAGCCTGATCAATCGTGGTCAGTGGACTGTTGTAGTCCTCAAACAGCTGCACGGCCTCCGCAAGTCGCGCGTTCTGTGCGACTGGTGGTACTGGTGTCACCGGTTCCGGAGTGTTTCGATTTTTCTTATTGTTCTTTGGTCGACGTGACATTGCATGGACACTCTGAGGAGATTTTATCCGTGACTGAAGTGCGGCTCCGATGAATCAACAGCATCGCCGACTTCATGGGTGTCCGTTTCGGAAGCAACCCACATTCGAAACCTAGCTCGCAGGAATCCCCCCGGACCGACCGGGTGGTAGTCACTCAGTAGATTCCCGACCGGCCCTGAGGAACTTGTTCCGGTTGTAGCGAATATGCAACATCGCCATCAGTGGCCTCAAACATTGCGGTTCGCCACAGGGCTGGATCACCATTGCGAAAACACACTTTCACGCGTCAGCATCTGTGCCAGACCGCACAGCCACAGTGTTTCTTCTGACAGAGAAATCACGCGGGAGCGTTCGGAACCGCGGAATGGAGATCTTGCTCCCGGACTGTTGCCAGTACACTCCAGGTCCTTCCTTTGAACTGCATTCTTCCCGCCTCACCAAATCTTCCCGCCCGTTTCCGTCAGGAGCCTACCATGCCCAGTCCTGTCGCTGCCGAAACACCGGATCCAAAAGCCGCTCACGTCGTGACAAACTGGGGACACGATCGCCCATTGATCTCCTGCCGGTTTGATCCCAGCGGCCAGCTCGTGTACTCCGGCGCGGAAGACGCTCTGGTCGGACGATTTAAGATGCCGGACGGTGCAAGGACTCTGTGCACAGGCGGACATACGACCTGGGTCAACACATTTGCCTTCACGGCCGATGGCAAAACGGTGATCAGCGGCGGCTGCGACGGAAAGCTGACCTGGTGGCCCGTGGAAGGCGACATGCCAGCTCCGATCCGGTCTGTCCCTGCCCATGGAACTCAGTGGGTCAGGTCCGTTGTGACCAGCCCGGACGGTTCACTTCTGGCAAGCGGCGGCAACGATCGTGTCGTCCGGCTCTGGAACCCCGCCGACGGAACGATGGTGAAGGAACTCAACGGGCACGAGAAACATGTGTACTCGGTCCTGTTTCATCCGAACGGAACGACTCTGTTCTCGGGCGATCTCGCCGGCAACGTTCGCCAGTGGGACATCGCGTCCGGAGCAGAAGTGAAGAAGTTCGATGCGACGCCGCTCTATTCTTTCAACGGCGGTCAGCAGGTTGACTTCGGCGGCGTGAGAGCACTGGCGGTGAGTGCTGATGGAAAATGGCTGGCGGCCGGAGGACTCCACAAAGCCACGAATCCTCTTGGTGCTGTGCATGAGCCTCTGATTATTCTCATCAATCTCGAAACAGGCGCGGTAGAACGCCAGCTGATCGCAGAAGGAATCACGGGCGGCGTGATCTGGCGCCTGAAGTGGCTGGCTGATGGTTCACTGATGGGTGTGTCAGGCGGATCGAGCGGCGGATGGCTGTTCTTCTGGAAGCCGGACGCTGAGAAGGACTACCATCGCTTCCAGCTCCCCAACATCGCTCGCGACATGGACCTCGCCCCCGACGGCATCACCGTCGTCACGGCTCACCACGACCGCAACCTCCGAATCATCAAACTCGCACCAAAGTCCGCGTGAGGGTGAGTTCCTGGTTCCTCGTCAGCTCGTACCCGAAGTGAGCCTGAGGCGCTAGCCGATCCCACCTTTCCTCCAATAATCAGCCCATTTCTGTTTCTTGCGAACGGCAGGTGATTTCGGCTAGCTCCGAAGACTCAGTTTGCCTGCGCTCGTAGTAGAGCGTGCTGTTTTATGTGTCGAGGCAATTACTTGAGGGAGGAATTCTCCACTTGAAAACGGGGCTTGAAGGGGGAAAAATGGCAGGGAGATGAAGAGGCGGTTGAGGCGCGGGCAAGTGGATTTGTCTTGCAGGGTTGATTCCGGAATGGTGTGGTCCGTCAAAACTTTGACGTCGATCTTTGCAGGAGCACTCGCGTGTTTCGCGCTGTCTTCGTCCTGCGCGATGGCTCAGCAGGCTGAACCGCCAGCGTTTCGGATTGAGCTGCGAAGTGCAGCCCTGGAATCGAAGTTTGAAAGAAAGCGGACTGAACAGGAACCCATCACAAAGTCGCTGATGAATTCCGCGGTGACCGGAAGTCAGTCCACAGTCACCGAAACTCGACTCAGGGTTCTCCCGGAAACAAACCCGTTTCAGTTTGAACTGATCAATCGAGGCAGCGTCAGCAGTGAGACCACAGGGATCAATCGCCGGGCCACTGTGCAAAGCAGCGGACAACACAGTTTTGAGATCATCAAGCCGTTCTGGTTTGATGGCGACATCTTCCTGACTCGGACCTGCTACGGCTCCATTCAGGCCAATGAGAACCCTCAGCGTGTCATGAGTGCCGCTGGTGCGCGGGCTCCGCTTTTGGCACCATTGGGAGATCGAATCGCGTGGCAGCGAGTGCTGAGAATGCAGCCACAGATCAATCAGGCCGTGGCTGAGGATGTCTCACGGGATGTCCTGCCGAAGATCGATCGCATCATTGATGACGACTTTGGACAGCTTGGAAAGTTGTGGGCGAAAACTCAGGGGCAGCTCGCGGCCATGGTTGATCAGCCGTCGCTGGTCTGGAAGGCAGGCGCAGGACGGACCTCGGTTCACATTTGGGTCGCCGAGAGAAAATCTGCTTCGCAGAAGCTGGCAACTCCGCCGGACACTCTGACTTCAAAGGAAGATCTGACGATCGCCGTTCGCGACTCACTGGTGGCCCGACTGCTGAAGACATCGGTTCGAGGTGGACAGCGAATTTCTGACCAGCAATTACTGGCGCTGAAACAAGCAGTCAGTGCCCTGAATCAAGGCGACTCTCAGTCACTTGCCGGCCTCAGTGAAGCCATCAGCATCAATAAGCCTGCGACGGTCTTTTCACTTGAGCTTCGTCCGGAAGCACCATTCGAAGTTCAGTTTGTCGATGGAGATGTTCGAGTCGTCGTGCATTTTCAAATCCACCCGACGCTTGGCAGTTCCAGCGGATGGATGTCGACAACCTTTAACCTTCGCGGACGTCGCCTGTCGGATTCGGCATGGACGGTGGATGTTCGCAGTTTTGAAGTGAATGAAGACCCCGGCACTTCGACCGACGCAGCAACGGCCGACAGTCCCGCGGCTCTTCAAATCCCTGGTGAAACGGTCGATCCACCGACAGCAACGGATGATCCGGAGGTAACGACGGTTCAGGCAGGAACCGTCTGGATGCCACTGGTGCGCACCGCGATTCAGTCTGCGGTGGATTCAGCGGAACCTGTGGAGATTCCGCTTGAGGTTTCTGACATCACAAATACTCTCGGGGACACTCGAATGCGTCTTGTTCAGGTCGCCGCCAATCGAGGCGAGCTTCGCTTTTCGTTTCGGCTGGTCAGCCCGCCGTCAGCAGAACGAGCACCTGGCAATTGAGCCGTTCTTCGTTCTGCTGATGATCGAGGAACCGAATGCCCGTCACTTTGCCCCGTCTTTTGCGGCGCCGCCCTGAGCACCTACGATCAGCAGTTTGTGGTTCTGCACGTCATACTGAAACTCCATTCCCGGAGGCAGCTGCGGAAGTCGGATCTGATTTTCCTGAATGACGCGTGTCATAAACTCTTCGAAACTGTTCGGATATCGCCCTTCCGCCGCATTGAACAGATCCAGTGCGTGTTGAATCGCCAGCTGGGGAATGTCGATCTTCGCGTTCTGCAGCGCCGCAAGTGGGCCAGTGATCGGATCGGTGATCTTCTGCTTGTGATCAACCTCCACCGCTCCGCTGTTCGGATCAAACTCCGTCACCTTTCCTGGCTCCTGCGGCTTCTTCAGCTTCGTCTGAGAAGACGGAGTGGAATCAGCACAGCCAATTGCCAGAAGAAGCGAACACAGGATCAACTCGTTTCGCAAGACCATTGCCAAATCCTCCCCAGGAAACGCATTCGTGACGTCGACGGTCAGAAGTCTAACAGCCGGAAGTCAACCTTGTTGAGTGCGATTTTGCGTTTGACACGCATGGACTCCCAGCCGTTGAGAAATAAAACGCGAATTCAAGCACGGTTCACCATGGCTCCGGATGCAGATTTCTCTGCGAAAGCCGGCAGCCGGCGAATTGTATTCGTTGCGATTTTCGAAAAAATCTCTTTGTCGGTGCAAGAAGTCGTTCTCATCTGTGACTTATCACTAAGGACATTTCCTGCCCAAGAATGTTGAGCGTGTATGCCGACTAGTCCCCCCGAAACTCGAGCCAGTCTGCTTCTGCGTCTACGAGATGCGGCAGACGTCGCGGCGTGGAATGAAGTGGTTGAGGTGTATGGGCCATTAGTTTTTCGGATGGCAAAGCAGCAGGGGCTGCAGACAGCTGATGCGGATGATGTTGTGCAGGAGGTTTTTCTTGCTGCCGGCGAATCGGTCAGCAGATGGATGGAGCAGCCCAACCGAGGCCGATTTCGAGGCTGGTTGCTTGGCATCGCACGCAACATCGCGATCAACGTCCTCACACGGCGTCCGAAAGGGGGCGTCGGTGTCGGTGGCGATGACCCTGCCGAATCCCTCGCGGAGATTTCCGCTCCCACGGAACTCCAGTCGAGCCAGTTTGATCTGGAATATCGCAGAGAAGTTTATCGTTGGGCGGCGGAGCAGGTTCGTGAAACAGTCTCTCCGACAACATGGGATGCCTTCCATCTGACGCATGTCGAACGTGTACCCGTCGATCAGGCCGCCGGGCAGCTGGGTATCAGCATCGGCGGCATATATGTCGCTCGCAGCCGTGTCATGAGCCGCCTGCGTCAGCTTGCCCAACAGTTCGAGGTGAGGGAATGAACGATTCAGCAAGCCTATGCACTGAAGAACGACTGGCGTTGCTGCTGCACTCTGAGATTGAGAGTGATGAAACTCGGTTGACTGCCAGGCACGTTGAACATTGCAGGAAGTGTCAGCGCCGTCTGGAAGAGATGGCGGCAGAACCGTCGGACTGGGAAATCGCGCGGGAGAGTTTGCTGTACTCCGAAGACGATGATTCATGTGATCTTCCAGCATCGATCCTGAACCGTCCGTGGAATCGGCGGGTACGAAAACGACACAGTCTTTCCTGGACTGAATCAGTAGCGAGGCAATTGTTGTTGCCGCCATCACACCCGGAAATGCTGGGACGAATCGGAAGGTACGAAGTCGAGCGATTGATTGGATCAGGTGGTATGGGGGTTGTCTTCAAGGCCTTTGACACGGAACTCAATCGCCCGGTTGCCGTCAAGGTGCTGGCGCCACATTTGGCCGGAACAGGCGCTGCTCGCCAACGCTTTTCGCGTGAAGCTCGAGCCGCAGCGGCCGTGGTCCATGAACATGTCGTACCGATTCACAATGTCGAGTCTGAAGGAGCGTCCCCCTTTCTTGTCATGCCATATATTGCCGGCGAATCGCTGCAGCAGCGAATTGATCGTAAAGGGCCGCTGGAATTGTGTGAACTTCTGCGGATCGCAATGCAGACAGCAACGGGGCTGGCTGCAGCACATGACCAGGGACTGGTCCACCGTGACGTGAAGCCTTCGAACATTCTTGTGGAACAGGGTGTCGAACGAGCGCTGTTGACAGATTTTGGACTGGCGCGCGCGAGCGACGATGCCAGTCTGACCCACACCGGGTACCATCCCGGAACGCCACAGTACATGTCGCCGGAACAGGCCCGTGGCGAGGGCGTAGATGCTCGGAGCGATTTGTTCAGTCTGGGCAGTGTGATCTACACGATGTGCGTCGGAAGACCCCCGTTTCGTGCGGAAACCAGTTACGGGATTCTGCGAAAGATCACAGACACTGAACCGCGACCAATTCGTGAGCTCAATCCAGCCATTCCTGTGTGGCTGGACGCGATTGTCGCGAAGCTGCTGGCGAAGAACGTTGCCGAGAGATTCCAGTCTGCCAACGTGGTCGCCGAGCTCTTGAAGCATTGCCTGGCCCATGTTCAGCAACCCACTGCTGTATCCCTCCCACAGGAATTGACAAGACTCTCCGCGCGAACAACTTTTGACCGTCTGCAGTTTCGGTGGCGTCTGGGAATTGCCGGTGCGAGCATTGTGGTGACAGCCAGCATTGCCGTAATGCTGTTCCTTGACCGGACAGTTCAGCCTTCACGACAACCCACCGCGGCACACAGTCCGGCCGAGTCAACGCCAGAAGTTGAAGATGAGGTCGATTGGAACCATGTCTCTTCAGACCTGGATTCACTTAATGATTCTCTCGTTCCGTTCGAAACAAGGTCTGAACGACTTTGGGACGGATCCATAATGATCGAGGAGTAAGCCAATGAGTCTCCGTCACCGTGTTTGGCTGTTCGGGTATTTCATTTTCCTGTGCATATGCAGTTCCCTTCCGGCCGCTTTCGCACAGGATGATTCGGCCCTTCAAGAACGAACTCCAGCCGAAGAGCCGCCCGACAAACGAGAAGCAGGTGTCCGTGCCTCGATCGACATCAATCGATCTCGCAAACCAGCAGATCAGCTTCGCGTCACATACAACGAACATGAACAATCCGCGAGAAGATTGGCCTCGCAGTTACGTGATCGACCTGCAGATTCGGTGAAAGAGAATCGTTTGCAGGAAGAATTGAAGGAGGCCGTCAATCGGTCTTTTGTGGCGAGACAGGAGCTTCACCGGGCGGAGCTTGCCGAGTTCGCGTTAAGACTCAGGGAAATTCAGGAGTCTATTGATCGACGCGATAAGATCCGTGAGCAGATCGTTGCTCACCGAATGGAAGAACTTCTGGATCCGAGTCTGGGATGGGACAATCCGGGCAATCAGTCTGATTATGGAACTGCAGCGTTCGGAAAGGATGTGGAAGTCAGCAGCGGTCATGACGGTCGTCCCTTGACGAATAGGCAGTCTCCAGACACTTCAGCTGCTGATGGCACCCAGCCTGTTCGTGTCGGCTCCGCTATTTTGACGCGCCAGCAGGACGGAACAATCACGATTTCAACTGGCTCGCATGACGGCGTCCTTGTGGGAGACCGATTTCAAGTCTCCGCATCTGATAGAACCATTGGCGACATCGAGGTAACAACCGTTCAGCCGAGCGAATCCACAGCTCGAATCCTCTCCGAATCAGCAAACCTGCCGATTCGCCAGGGCGACATTGTCATGCAGTTGCCTCGAACACGGCAGAACAAACGTGTGGTCGTCCGCGCCTTAATCTTCGATGCAGCTGAAAGTGCTGAGCTGGTTGATCTTTCAAAGTCACAGCGTCCAACGCCACAAGATTTCAATGTCCTCCTTCGAGCATTGAACGCATCCAAACAGATTACATTTCTTGCCGAACCGAATCTCGTTACCGAACTGGAATCCGAAGCATCGTTCGTCAGTCCGGAATCTGCTGCGCCGGCTGGCGATGACGATCCGGGAAACAGGCTATTCGTGACTCCTTTCGAGGAGAATGGTAATCCATTGCTGAAAGTCAGGTTCGAATTTGGTCGCGTGTCTGAACAGGCCGATCCAATTGGTGCAGTGGAATTGGCCGTCCGAACGGAATATCGAGGCAACGGCGTGCTGCTTGGGCCGTTCAAAGCTGTGCCAGGCAAGAACCGTTTCATTCATCTCCGAGTGTCACTGGTAGACGACGACGCTGACATGAAACTCCGCCCACGATCGACAGTTCAGGTGGTTTTTGAGAAACAGAAGATCGGTTCGGTTCAAATTGAGAATGGCGGAGAGAATCTCCGTGTCCAAAGTCAGGATACATTTCGAATCGACGTCGATGCAGATTCCACTGCCAGGCTGCGGGTTGCACAAGTTGACGGATACCCGGACGCCCAGCTCTATGTGCAGGTTCGAGCAATTGACCTGTCGCACCTGAAGACTCTGGCTAATGGACTCAGCCCTGCCGATGTTCTTGCAAAGAATATGATCTCAGTTGGGTTCACTGAGGACGATTTTCGGCAAGCCATGAGCGGATGCCGTTTGTCCGGACTGGTCTTTCTTTCCCGCCAGATGAAATCTGCGGATGAATCCCCCTTCGAGTTGATCATTAGCACACAACGCGATCCTGCAGGATGGAAAGTTAAGCAGGCACAAGCCAATGGATTTCCGGTTGCTACCGTCACACTTTCAAACGCACCTGACCTCAGCACGGCAGAACTTCAGTCCATGGAGACGGAATCAGCGGACAGTCATGCCATTGACACCTCGGGCCCATATATTCGCCTGTCGCCTGTCGTTTGCAATTTGAGTGATTCAAGACTTGCTCGGTATATCCGAATTACGCCTGTCGTGGTCGTTGACATCGCTGAGAAATAGAGCGCTGTTGATGCGATCTCAAAAGCTGCCGTTCGAATCAATGACTGGATGTATTCAACGCTGGCCTCAAAATCCATTGAAGATGTTCGAGGCCGCGAAGGGCAGGAGAATCTGCGAAAAGAACTGCTCGATGAAATAAATCGACAATTCAAGACGCTGGGCTGTCCGGAATTCGGAAAGGAGGTCCTGTTTGACGAATATGCAATTCAGTGATCCGAGAATCGCTTTCCAAGCAAGCTAGCCCTTATTAAATCGCGAGGCAGCAAGACAGCGCTTTGTGATGGATTCTCGCAGGACGGCTGCGACGCTGTCCGGTGAAGCTTCTGCTCCGGCCTTTTTCAGACTGGATGCGATTTGCCGGGACTTGCCGGTGTTGAAGTGCTTTTCGAGGCACTGCAGAAAGGCTTCGTTGAGCGGGAACATGTGTTCGACGCACAGTTCCAGAAGTAGCTCCAACAGCTTGGCTGTGTCTTTCGGGATGTCGTTTTCCAAAGACACGATGGCCTGTTGAAGAGCGATCAGGACGACAGCGGCATGGACCGGAGAAACGCCGGCTACCTGAGTCAGCGTTTTCTGAAGACGGCCTGGTTTCAAAAAGCCCTCGGCCATCAGGATGGATAAGGCGCGACCGAGATTGGAGCTTCCCAGTCTTCCGTCTTCGATACTCTGAATGGCCGCATCGACGGCGAGCCCGGATTCGCCTGGTTCCTTGGCCGCCAGTGTGCCAACCAGCAGAAGCAGTCCGTTGTTCTTCAGCGGTGTTCCCGGATCGAACAGCGGATCGAGCATTGATTTGTTGTGCCACTGAGCTTCGTGCCAGTCGAGATTATTCAGGACACCTTCCACGGCCCCGGCAAAGTACGATTCTCGTTCCAACGGCCAGATCGTTGCCGACCAGCGCACGGTCCCTTCCGTGTTGCCGGCGAAGTCGCCAACTTCATAATAGTCGTCTCGACCTGTGATACGGGCCGAATGCAGCAGGACGGTTGGAAGCCCCTCGTCGCATTTTCGTGGTGCCGGCGGATTTGATTTCAATCGAAGATAGAAGAACGTGTACTGCCCTGGTTTCTTGCGCACAATGTTCAGTTGGTACTCCGCCGGTCGACCGGCATCGGGCAGTTCTTCCTTGAGCAGTTTGGCGACTTTCGGCTGTGGTTCCAGCGGTGAACGAGCTGCCGCGGCTGCGACCCAGAGAGCGGCTGTCTTCCCAATCTTCACGTCGTCTGCACCGCATGCGTATCGAACCGCTTCCTGCCACTCCGCTTTTTTCGGCAGGGCTTTCATCGCTTTTGAACGATGGTCCGGTGCAAGTCGCAGCATGGCGAGGATCACATCGTTCTGGCCGGGTTCATCGTCGGCCAGGAGGCGAATTCGATCGGCCAGTGCCGCAGCGCTGATCCAGCCGCCACGGTGAGTCGGGGTGCTCAAAAGTTGCTGGCTTTCACGCCTGACAACTCGTTCTGCGACTTCGTGGCACAGCTGTGAGAACACATTCGCGGCTGATCGCCGTTCACGCCGCCAGAATGTCACAGGTTCGCCATCAAGGTCCAGCTTGTACAGGTCATTTCGACTGCCTTCAGGGCGAGAGTTCAACACGATGCCAGTGCACAACGCATAAATGACGCCGCAAAGATCTGCCGCAGGATCGTATCCTGCAAAAGGAATCTGATCTTTGCGGATCTTCTGTCGAACTCGTTTCAGTAACGGAGCGGCGAGTGCATCAAAGTCCTCCGGCAGAACGCTGCACAGCCGCGCAATGCCATCAAGACATCGTTCGATGTCGACGATCAGGCTGCCGTCTTCAATGATCTTCAGACATTCGTCGATCAGCTCTTCGACATTGGCAATCGGACTGACAGGCTCCGCAACATTCAGCCGGAGAAGGTCCATTCCTTCAAACTCGGCAGCAGGAATCTCAAAGACACCTTTCTTCAGATTCTGTTCCAGCTGATCGATAGCGAACTTTTGCTTCAAGCCGGCATCCAGTACCGACAGCGATGCCGTGACAGTCTTGCCGGGGCCTGCTTTTGCCTTCGATGCAACCTGCTTCTTCTCACTGCCTGCAGCCTCGGGCGTCGTGCACATTGATTCGGCTCGTTTGCGGACCGACGCAGCCAGACCAGGAATGACATCTCGCAGCGAACGCTGAACATCAGCATCAAGGGGCCCCAGCGATGACAGCAGATCGAGTGCTTTGTTTTGCACGTCGGGCTTCTCATGCTGGAGTGCCACCGGAACAATCGCTGCCGCCGCCGATTTTGTGTTTGCATCAACAGCCAGTTCACGGATTAGTTTCAGGACATCGAGCACAATCCCCTTGTTTCTGGAACGCAGGACAGGTTCCATCGATCGAATGACTTCCGCAGAATCCACTGAATCCAGTTTTGCCAGCGTCTGAACTTTCTCAAAGGCCCACGTCACGACATTCGGGGCCGTGTTGTTCAGCAGACCAATGATCCGCGATGCGAAGCCTGCCATTTCCTTTGGCGTTGGTTCCAGCATGTCAAAGAATGTGAAGAACCACTTTGCTCGATAATGATTGAAGTCTCTTTCCAGCGCGGCGACGGTGCAGTCCAGCAGTTTGGCTCGCGGCAGTTTCTTCTTTTTCATCAGCTCGATCATTGTTTTCGACCAGCTGGACTTCTGGGTGAAGCGATCAACGTTCGCCAGACTGACTTCTCCACCACCGTCGTGTTCGAACAGTTTCCAGATGTCGTCGATCAGATCGGGTTCAGCCTCCAGCTTCTCGAGGAGGCTTCCTTCTGCAAATCGCCCGCCCAGAGCTTCCAGCATGCCGAGGTAGTAATGAGGATGATCCGGTTTCGGGATCAGTCGTTCCCTGATCAGGGATCGCACGAGATTCCAGGCACCCCAGTAATAGGTTCCATTGAGCAGCGCTTCGACATAGTCGCCAGTCCAGTCGGGACGGCGTTCAATCAGGATCTGCAGACAGCTCGCATGGTCCGGAGTCCATCGCAGTCCCATCTTCTGCAGTTCAGAGAACGTCGCCGTTTCGAAGAATGCGAGTTCCGCTGCCGGCACGAGCGGGTTTCGTCCCCGAGTTCCAGGCTCCAGCTCCACTAACCAGTTCTTCTTGACGGCCTTGAGATTCGCAGCTGCCTGTGTGGCATAGCCTCTTCGATCCTTCTCCGGCATGTTGCTGAAGAACTTCCGAACGCCGTTCTTGTCACCCTTTTCCAGCAGGCGCATCAATTCTGATTCACTCACTGTGATGTTCCTCAAGCAAAATCTGTGCGGCCAGAATGTGCTTGCACGGGCCGCGACTGTTCTGATACTGCGAGAACCACGGACACGTACAATGCGGCTCATCGTTCTGAAATCGAACTCGATGTTCCACATCGCTTGAAGCTACCAGGACCTCCGCCAGCTTCTCCGTGGCTTTCACCACTTTGACTCTGTTCTCGTCCAGGAGTTTCCTGGCATCCTTCAGTCGAGGATGGTGCTTTTCGACCTGGCTGAGATCAAACGGCAGTTCTCGATGAAACCACGCGCCCTCCCCCAGATCGAAGCCGACCAGCCCCTGTGTGGCGAGGGACGCCAGGGCTTCGCGAATTGTTTCGGCATCCACGTCTTTGCCCAGCTGCTTCTGAAGATCAGCCAGATCCACATGACTTTGCCAGCGCAGCCGGGTTTTGACTCGTCTCAGAAACGCGGGCCAGCTTTTTCCTGCCAGCTGATGCAGCACCTGACCTTCGCCGGAGAAGCCTCGCCACACTTCCGGGCTGAGCGTCAACGTGAACCGGCTGTCTGCGAACGTGAGTTGCCACGCGGAGGCTCCAGTGACCGGGTCTGCAAACAGCTGAACACTTTTAGCCGTGGCAGCGCAGGCTTCCAGGACTCGCAGTCGTTCCAGGCCGCAGACTCTGAGGCCTTCTTTGGTGGCACGCTGACTGAGTCGAAGTGACCGGCCGGATGCGACAATCCACATCTCACGATGTCCGGTCTTCATGCGAGGAAACGATCGAAGAAAACGCCAGATGTCCGGCCCGGACGCTTCATGAAACAGCGTCATGCGAGACTGACAGGCCTGCACTTCCGTCAGTCCCCGAATCCAGCGCACAGGCAGCTTCACTTTCTTTTCGACGACAGATTCCGTCGCCTTACGAAGCTCGAATCCTTCGCGTTCCACAACAAACTCGATCGTGTCGGATTCTCTGACTTTCGCCAGCGCGGCAAGCATCGGAGGATTGAAGTCGACGTTCGTTGTACCCTGACCGAACTGGCCATCGCGGACGGCGTCGGGAAACAGGTCGACTCGACAGTAGACCCCACAGCAGCTCGACAGCCCTTCGAATCGCAGTCGTTCCTCCGAGGACGTTACGATCGGATCTGCTTCGGCAAGGATGCGATTCAGCATGGCCGCCGGAATGTGATAGCGGGCCTGAACAACCGTCATCAGCAGTCGCAGCAGTTCGGCCACATGACGAGGACGCACGAGAGTGCCGGAGAAAAACTGCTTCTGCTGGCCCTTTGCATCTTCTGCAGCGACCAGATGCAGCGCATTCTTCCGCAGGTCAGAACGACGGGCGTACCGAACTTCGAAGGGAACAGAAAACGAACTCACGCAGAAACTCCCGCCGTTCATCGCCCGTTATTGCAGGCCGAGTTTGCAGAGTCAGAACTCACGGCGGGCAACGACGAACTACGTGTATCGAACAGCGCGGTGCTGAGGTTCAAAGTATTCGGTCAGCAGGCTGTCCACCTGAAGCAGGCCTTTGCGAGTCAGTTTCAGTTGACTGCCTTCCAATGTCAAATAGCCGGCCTTCTCCTGATTGCGGAATGGCTCCGCAAACTCCGCAACAACGTCGACGCCATATTTTTTGCTGAGCCGATCCAGGGAAACCTGGCCTTCTTTCATCAGCAGGACCAGCTCACGAATCAGCAGCTGATGTCGTGTTGGCTGCATCGCGCGATTGATCGGAAGCTCGCCGCGATTGACGGTCTCCATGTAGTCTTCAATACGGTCGAGATTCTGATAGTGAACGCCGTGGAAGTGACCGAAGGAGGAAACTCCGGTTCCCAGCAGATCACATCCTCGCCACACATTGTCACGATACACAAAGTGGTCTTTATCCGGATGGCGGACCAGTTCGTTGCCGCTGGAAATGTGATAGCCCGCTGCCATCAAGCGATCCATTGCCTCGTTGACCCAGCGTCGCTTTGTCGGCCAGTCCGCGACAGGAGACTGCATGCCCAGTTCCCGCATTTCTTTGGAGTACACGGTGTTGAACGGAAGCTCCATTTGATAAATCGTGATGTTGTCCGGCATCATCTCCAGGGCTTTGTCGATGTTGCGATGCCAGTTCTCGTCAGTCTCACCGACCATGCCTGCGATGAGGTCGATGTTGACCTGAGGAAATCCAATGTCCCGAATCCACTCGTAGGCCCGGAAAATCTCCGGCGACAGATGAGCACGTCCGTTCTCTTCCAGAATCTGGTCGTTGAAACTTTCAACGCCCAGAGAAATACGAGTAATGCCGATGTCCTTCAGCGTCTCCAGCTTCTCGACACTGAGTGTTCCCGGTTCACATTCAAACGTCACTTCCTGAGCACGTTCCCAGGTGATGAACTCGCTCATTCGTTCTCGCAGGGAACGAAGCTGCTTTGAGCTGAGATAGCTGGGTGTACCGCCACCGAAGTACACGAACAGCAGATCGCGATTTCCGATGGCTGAACGCTGGCTGATCAGCTCCACTTCCTGAATGAGTGCTCGAACGTAGTCTTCAATCGCCTTGGCGTTCTGGTTCGTGTACACGCGGAAGTAGCAGAACTTACAGCGCTTGCGACAGAACGGAATGTGGATGTATAGACCGAGCGGCGTATTGGCGGTTTCCGCGGGATTTGTATCCAGTGCCGAAATCGCATTCGGAACGTAGTCCGACTTCCACTGAGAGAACGGCGGATAGTTGGAAATGAAGTAACTTCCGACTTCCGTGGTGACTGGTGTTTCGATGGTACTCATGTCAGTCTCAGTTCGTGGTTCGGAACGGCACGGCTCAGGAGGACATTCGCCCTCCCGAAATGTGTTTTTCAAAAGGCTGTCAGGCGAAGCAAAGGAGTCGGCCGTTCTGTTCATCTTCACCGACGACCAGACAGCCTTCACCGATCGCGACACCCGCCGTGATATCTCTGCCGGCATTGTACTTCCAGACCTCCTTGCCCGTCATGAGGTCAATGCCATACAGGTTGCCATCCCCGGAACCGACAAAGAAACGCTGGTCGACGACGGCTCCGGACGATTCAATCTTCGCGCGGGTTGGGAATGTCCAGCGAGGCTTTCCGGTGACTCTTTCGACGGCATGCACGTGCTTGTCGTGACCGCCAACGATCACCAGTTCGTCGGTGACTGATGCGGAGGCATGGAACGGCATCTTTCGAGGACCTTCGTACTTCCAGACAAACTCACCCTTCTTCCAGTCGACGCACACGATCAGTCCGGTATGTGTCCCCACGTATAGCTGATCACCAACTATGGCCGGTGAAGCGATCAGAAATGACTCGAGCGGCATATCCCGAGTTTCCGTGCCGGTCTGCAGATCGATGATGCGAAGATGTTCATCGCAGCCTGCGACAAAGGTAAATGTCTCAGCGATTCCGGGAGAACAGTTGATGCGATCGTTCGTCTGGAAGTTCCAGACTTCCTTGCCGTCGAGCGAGAGGCAGTAGAGGAAGCTGTCATGCGACGCCAAAAGGAGCTTGTCTCCATACTGCGCCACGCAACCGGCAATCTCAGCCCCGGAAGCAAAGTGCCAGAGCTTCCTGCCGGTCGTGCGATCCAGAGCATGCAGGACTCCTTCTTCATCGCCGACATAGACGGCCGAGTCGGTGACGAGCGGAGCCGCTTTGAAACCAGCGGCGAACTTCTTCGGATCCGGATCTTCGATCGATCGGTACTTCCAGATTTCTTCGCCGGTCTGCAGATCAAAGCAATGGATGAATCCTTCCAGTGCCGGTGCGTAGACTCGATTGCCCACGATCGCCACACCTGCAACCCAGCCATCCTTCGAGGGCTTCTCCCACTTCAGTGATGGACTGGCAGACAACGTTCCGGACGCGACGCCACGCTGATCCGGAGTTGCCCGATATGACCGCCATGGACTTCCTTCTGCGGGATTAGCTGCCGAGGCGAAGAGCGTCCGAGGAGCGATCCCGAAGACAGCCGCTGCCAGGCTTCCTGCCATTGCCTGCATCGTCGTGCGACGGCAAAGGCGAAGACCAGAACCTGCCGGAGAGTTGAATGGCCCAGTAGACATAGAGAGCATCCTCTCAGAATATCAATGATCACAGACTTGACCGCCGGACAACGCCAAAAGGGCTTTTCTGCAGCGAATTTTCGGGGTTTCGAGTTGTAGTGGAATTCGCCAGAGTTCCTTTCATCAACGGGAGTTTTGGGATCTCTGGCGAGATCCACTACGAAGTCCTTCACCGCGTTGCCCGGCCGGATTATAGCGACAAACATCGCAGCGGAATGTCCGAAAAGCCCGGCAGCCGGAATGAATCACCCACCATCAGCGATTGGGGGGCAGTGGTGGCGGAGATCCCTGCGGACCTCCATTGCGCCCGTTTCGACCGAATCCTCCGAGTCCCCACGAAGCTGCTCGCACAAGCTGATCATGACGTCGCGCAAACTCGGAGAACTTGACCAGCAGGTCTTTTTCAGGACTGTCACCCAGCTGGCTCTGTGCGATGAATTCCAGCCGCGCTTTCGCCTGAGCCGGGGGCAGCGCCATGATTTCCTGTTTTTGCTGGCGGTCTGTGATGGAATCGAAGGCCGCAATCAACTGATCTTCCGAAACCGGAAAGGACTTCTGCAGGCGATTACCGATACTCATTGCCGCCTGGCTCAGGATGACATACGCGGTCGGAGCAAGAAAGTTCTGCTCCCATGGCTTTCCTTCAACGCCTTTGTACATCTCCTGAAAAGCCTGTTTCCACTTTTCATCACGCACGGTGGAAAGCAATTGTTCCTTGAGTCGGCGAGTTCTGCCGCCAGCCTTAAGCAGTGCACCCTGCTCGCGTTCTTTCGGATCGGCCAGCGATTCAAAGACCCAGAGGCTCAGTCGAAGTGCCCTCTGTCGATCGTCGGAGAGCTTTGCAAGTTCTGACCGCAGAGACTCCGGACGTTCGTCTTCCGTGATGACGGCACTGATCATCTGCCAGTACTCTTTGTCACTCAGATGAAGTTCAGGAAGCCTTGCCGCTGGCGTCCTTGCAAAGTTCACCACAATGGTCTCGGTGGGAACTTCGGGAGTTTCCCGAAACCACTGCTCCGTCACCAGCCGAAGTCGATCCGGGTTCGATCGCGAATGAAACTCTTCCGCAGTTTCACGAGGGACCGAAGCCCACCAGTCGTAAAACCGGCCGACTGTTTTCTGCAGTTCCGGAGCGCTGTTCGCTGCTTCAAAGAGGGATTGAATCTGCTCCTGACGCTCCGCTGACTGTGACTTCAGGTCGTCGTAGCTGAGCCGAATCACTCGCTGTTGTTCTGTCGGCATTGCCGCGTACTCTGCAGCCAGAGCATCCAGCTGGCGGCGTTCCTGGCTGCTGGTCCCGAAGACCGCGACGGCCATGCCGGTGCCTGCCGCAATGCTGATGATGGGCACAACCAGACGATTCAGAAGAGACTGTTTCATGGCTGCTTCTCCTCTGCTTTCTGCTTCGAGAGTTCGTTCAGGAAATCCACATCAGGAAGTGGTCGAAGCCGCTGATACTCTTTGAGCAGATTCAGTTCACGAAGCAGTTGCTGGTCATCGGTCGAAGTGCGTCGAAGATCTGACTGGCGAGCCAGCAGCAGTGCGGCACTTGTTGCACCAAACCCAACGAACAGCCACAGCAGGATGCGGCCAAAGGGAATCGAGGAGACTCTTCGGGCCAGTCCCTGCTGAGACGAAGTAACGGTCTGCGACTCCGCGGAAATCGCCGTGATGGAGGCGAGTGTCTTCCGAGTAAACTCACCGCTGGCTGTTGGCTCACCGAGAGTATTCAGCATCTGCCATGTGCGGTCGAGTGTCTCAGCGTACTGCCGCAGATCTCGATCCTGTGCCAGGCGTTTTTCAAGACGCTCCGAATTGGAATCGTCGAGTTCACCGTCGAGGTACGCAACGAGTTCCGTCAGCCGAGGATCTTCGGAATCCTCCGTCTCGTCGGAACGCGATGTATTGTCGGAATTCGACATGACCTCAACTACCCGCTATTTGAACCATTGGCTTACAAAAATCGTTCGAGAGCTTCCTTCAGTTTTCCTCGAGCACGGGAGAGCAGTGACTTCACAGCCACGACTCCCAGTCCCATCACTTCACCGATTTCTTCGTAACTCATCTCTTCAAACTTGTGAAGGACAACCGCCGTTCGCTGACGTTCACTCAGTTCCTCGATCGCCATGCGAACGACATCCCGCATTTCATTGGAATCAAGCTGCCGTGTCGGCATGAGAGCCGATTTTTCTGCCAGATTCTGCTCATTTACCTGAAATTCGTGAGCATCCGAAGAGTTCGCGAGCGGGATCTCCCGCCGTCGCACACTGCCACGCTTCTGGTTGCTGGCCAGGTTATGAGCAATCCGGAAGAGCCAGGTCGAGAACCGTGCTGTCGCCTCATAGCGCTCACGGGACCGGTAAACTCGCAGAAAGCATTCCTGAGCAAGATCCTCAGCGGCAGCTCGGTCGTGAACCAGGTGGAAAAAGAACCCCACGAGCCGATCCTGGTAGCGCAATACCAGTTCCTCAAAGGCTGTGTTGTCACCCGCCGAAACCCGAAGCATCAGCTGCACATCCGGATCAGTGAGATATTGGTTCGGAAGTGACTGAGAAACCAAACGGGCGCTCCGCGCGGATCAGAAGTGTCGACTCAAAAGCGGAAATCAAGCGCGGACGATCGCGCACAAATAATATGGTGCGGCAGGCTGTCTCACTTTATTGCCCGCATCTGCCCTGCCGCAAGCCAGCAGACACTTGCAGCAATGACATTCAGATAAACTGTTGACTCGAAGTTGTTCGTTCCGCAAGACCGTTCCTTCTCCTGAACGGTCTCCTGTGGCGGACTTTCCAGCCAACTTCCGCGCGTAAAAAAACCTCGGCTGATTTGAGCCGAGGTTATGACCCCAAGGGGATTTGAACCCCTGTTACCGGAATGAAAATCCGATGTCCTAGGCCTGACTAGACGATGGGGCCTTGAGCGGTCCGGAGAATACAGTGAACCGGCCTATGGTTCAATTCTTTGGACCGAAGTGTCGGAGGATTCTTCGGAACCTTCCTGGGAAAACTTCAGCTTTTCCCCAAGAATAGCGTCGAGTACTTCCTGTCGATGAACAGAGACGTCACGAGGTGCCTGGATGCCAATTCGCACCTTGTCCCCTCGGACATCGACGATCGTGATCACGACATTGTCGTTGATCACAATGCTCTCGTTTTTCTTCCTTGATAAGACCAACATAAGAACTCTCCCGACCGATGGCGTTCAGCTGCTGTCACAGCTTCCCTCCTGAGCGCAGATCACAGCGAAACCACAACATCGTGTGGAATCATCGTAGATCTGCGGCAACGCATCGTCAACGGGACAATCGGCAATTCCTGCCGATGCCACAGTTTACGCCGGACTCCGAAAGAAAGAGTGCACAGATGTTCTGTGCACTCGATGCTTTCAGTCGGGTCGGATGTTGGGGATTCCAGTACCCTGGAACTCCGGGTCAGAGGAACTAGATGAGTTCCTTCAGCTTCTTTAGAGCCTTGACCTTCACGACCTTCTTCGCTGGCTTTGCTGGGTAAACGCGTGGCTGGCCAGTTCGAGGATCGGTGCCAGTGCGTTCCTTTGTCGCTGGGCGAGAATGAACATAGATCTTCAGCATGCCTGGAAGCGTGAAGATGCCAGGTCCCTTAGCGATGTTGGAAGAAATCAGAGTTTCCAGAGCTTCCAGCACGGCGCCGATTTCCTTACGGCTCTGGCCTGTGGCTTCTGCCAGTGCATTCAGGATATCGGACTTGGAAATAGACTTTGGCTTGGATGCTTTCTTGGCCATTCGAGGAACTCTCCTTCAAATCAATTTTCAGTGCTGGACAAAACTAGTTCGGATGAGGGTGTCCGGTGAGATTTCGCACGAATCCCTCCTGTTTTTCGCCGGAAGTAGAGTTCTGATCACCTGGGGTGTCAATCCTTCAGAAGTCGAAAAATCGTTTTTTCGCTGAGTTTTTCGATGTTTCCGGATTCTCGCCGCTCCTGATTGACGAACAGCCCGGCTCGGTGGACCTCGCCTTCTTCTGCTTAATTACAAGATCCAAACGGTGAGTACAAGCACACACGGGAGCCGTTTCAGGTTTTGTGGAAATGCCCGGAAAAACTGTGATTTCCCGGTGCTGCCGGTTCATTCCTGCAATTCTGCCATCACTCCGCGAGAATGCACGGTGGTGGAATCGTGGCGTGCATTGACAAGTGGCGGGCCGCTGCATGCAAAAATGGGTCGTGGATCAGGAAAGTCGGCCTCAGCACACGGGACCTGAATCTTCCTGGCACGTATAGTGCGGGTCTTCATTCCCGCCTCTCCGTTTTCTTCCGGAGATTCTCCCATGCGATCGTCACGCTCTCCGCGTTACAGTTCACTCGGCCTTGCCTCATCATGGCGAAACAGAGTCTTTGCGTTGACCGTCTCAGTCATCTGCGTTTGGACTGCAACCCCATCGTTCGCACAGGATTCAACGAAGCCGGACACCACTTCGACGGCAGGCAATCCGGCCTGCCTTGATGAAAGCAATCCGTGGTATCCGCACAAGGACTTCCCGAAGCTCATCACGCCGCAATGGGTCGGTGAAGATGGTGTTGATGCAGTCATCGTCCTCGCGATCGATGACATGCGAGACCCGGCGAAGTATGAAGCATGGCTTCGTCCTGTGCTGAATCGACTGAAGCAGATCGACGGTCGAGCTCCCGTCAGCATCATGACGAACGAAGTCAAGCCGGATGATGCTCAACTTCAAAGCTGGCTTGGCGAAGGGCTCAGCATCGAATGCCACACGATCGATCATCCGTGCCCCATTCTTCAGGGCGGTGATTTTGCAA
The DNA here is from genome assembly GCA_046349695.1 of Planctomycetaceae bacterium. GTDB lineage: Bacteria > Planctomycetota > Planctomycetia > Planctomycetales > Planctomycetaceae > SXXK01. The sequence goes on from JAXMBV010000012.1 coordinate 95,854, forward strand.
AAGCCAAGTCGACCTATGACCGCTGCGTTGACCTGATGGGACAAATCCCCAACAACAAGCCCGTCGCGTTTCGAACTCCCTGTTGTGATTCGCTGAATACTGTCAGCCCGCGATTCTTCTCCGAGATCTTCAGTGGCACAACTGAAAACGGCAACGTCCTGCAGATCGATTCGTCGGTCTTCATGTTCTACACGTCAGAAGACGAATCGCTGCCCAAAGATCGAGTACTCGACAGCAACGGCAAGGAACGATTCTGGAAGTACCTGCCGAAAAACAACAAGTACGGCGGGAATACTCACGACACCTTCGTGAACTACATCAAGAACTACCCGTATCCGTATGTGATCAACAACTCGTGCTGGGAAATCCCTTGTCTCGCACCCAGCGACTGGTCAGCTCAGCACCTGCACGGCGTCCACAACCCAATGACCGTGGACGACTGGAAAGCGGCGATTGATCTGACGGTTCATAAGCAAGGTTGCTTCAGCCTGGTGTTTCATCCTCACGGCTGGATCAAACCGGAACAGGTCGTCGAGATGATCGATCATGCCGTGGCGAAGCACGGGAACAAGGTGAAGTTCCTGAACTTCAGGGAGGTGGCGGAGAGGCTTGAGAAAGCGGAGAGCGGAAAGCGGAAAGCCGATTTTGTTGCATCAAAGCGTCGCCATGAACAAACACACAACTGCGAACAACTCGCAGCGGCCAGGGCACTTGTGCAGTCCAAAGAATTTAATCAGTGGTGGAGCGGAGAATCGCAGTCTCCTCCTTTCGGGCTGAAGCCAATCCGCCGCCCGGATGGAACTCCCAATGGCTTCTTCATCCACGAACGGCATTTCTGCTGGATCAACGAAGACACGGCGAAGCTGCCGGATTTGATGTATCGGGTTTCGTTTGATGAAGTGCTGGCGGCCGCCCACAGTAGCCGTCGCTCTCCGAGTGACGAACCCGCGAAGCATGATGATGCGTCAGATGTCAACGGAAAGGCGACGAACAAGGACGTCGCAGTTCATCACTCAGAGAGTGATGGCCACTTTGAACCAGTTCCCATCGGCGCAGCGGTTGTGGATATCACGCCCGACTACGGGGTACGACTCACGGGGTATGGCAATCGCCTGAAGGAATCGGAAGGCGTGGCGGTGAAGATTCATGCGCGGGCGATGGTGATTGGTACCTTGGCGAGCGGCAGGGCGTCAGCCCTCCGAGATCAGACGCCACCACGGACTGTCGATATCAGCGATTCCACGGAAGAGCAAGCACTGAATCGCAATGAAACTCATGGGAGCGACACTCGGAGGGCTGACGCCCTGCCGCTCGCCATTTTGATAACAGTCGACAACTGCGGCGTGCCACTCGAAATGACCGAAGCGGTGTATGCTCGCATTGCAGCGAAGCACAACATTCCTCGTGCGAACTTTGCGATCTGTTCCACACATTCTCATTCCGCGCCGTGGCTGCGAGGTTTCGCGCCGAATATCTTTGCGGAAGTCCCGGACGACCACGCGGCGCATCTGGCTCAGTATGAGAAGGAACTCACGGACAAGCTTGTAGAAGTCGTCGAGCAGGCCATTGCGAGTCAGCGACCGGGGCATCTGTCGCTGGGTTATGGCGAAACTGGCTTCGCGATGAATCGCCGTTCGCTGAAGGAAGGCAAATGGGTTGGCTTCGGCGAAGTGCCAGATGGTCCGACCGACAAGCGAGTTCCCGTCCTGGCGGCTCATGATGTCGATGGAAAACTCATCGCAGTGCTGGCGAACTATGCGTGCCACTGCACCACGGAAACCGGTGAGTTCAATCAGATCAGCGGCGACTGGGCCGGCTTCGCAGCGGATATGCTCGAAGCAGATTTCCCCGGCGCTGTGGCTCTCATCGCCATCGGCTGCGGCGCGGATGCGAATCCTTCGCCGAGAGGAACTCATGAGCAGGCAAAGGAGCATGGGCGGACGATGGCGGATGAGGTGAAGCGGGTGATGGCGAGCGGCAGGGCGTTAGCCCTCCGTGATCACGCGCAACAGTCCGCTCTGCCCAGCGCTCAAGGAAGGGGCCAGAACGAGGCGAGTGCGAACAATGCCAAGATCGCTGCTGCGGTATCAAGTCCCGAAGAAGAGCAGAACGCACTCGGAGGGCTGACGCCCAGCCGCTCGCCAAACGCATCGTTGCATCGCATCAACCCTGCCATTCGCGGCAACATCGCTCGCATCGATCTGCCTCTGGCCCCGATTCCGACTCGAGCGGAATGGGAAGAAGCAGCGAAGCGTCCGGGCGTTGAAGGTTCACGAGCACGCTACTTTCTGAAGATGCTGGAAGACGGCCAGGAGATTCCAACGACTGTTCCCAACTATCCCGTTCAGACATGGTGCTTTGGTGATGACCTGGCGATGGTCTTCCTCGGCGGCGAAGTCGTTGTGGACTATTCGATTCGCATGAACGACATGTTTGTGAGCGATCGGCTGTGGATCAACGCGTACAGCAATGACGTTCCCTGCTACATCGCGTCGGCTCGACTGCTGCGTGAAGGCGGTTACGAATGCGATTCGTCGATGCTGTATTATCGCCGACCGACTCGACTGGCTCCGGAAGCGGAAGATCTGATCTGCGACACCGTCCAGAAACTGCTGCCTCACAGCTTCTATTCGGAGGCTCTTCAAAAGGACTTCCCCGCGCCCAAGGCTCCTGAGGAATCATTGAAGTGCATGACGACTCGGCCCGACCTGCGAATCGTCCTTGCGGCGTCAGAACCACTCATTCGCGACCCGGTCGCGTTCGACTGGGATGAACGAGGACGGTTGTGGGTTGTGGAGATGGGGGATTATCCAGGGGGCCATTCTATGGCGAGCGGCAGGGCGTCAGCCCTCCGAGAACCCGGGTCAGGTTCTGTGGACTCTGGGCAATCAGTAGACGCACTCGGTGGGCTGACGCCCAGCCGCTCGCCTGAGCCCTCGGGCCGCGTTCGTCTTCTGGAAGATACCGACCACAACGGCGTCTATGACAAGGCCACGACGTTCCTGGACAACCTGGCTTTTCCCAATGGCATTCATTGCTGGCGAGGTGGCGTCATTGTCACGATGGCTCCTGAAGTCTTCTATGCGGAAGACACCAGCGGTGACAACGTCGCTGATGTTCGCAAGACGCTGTATCGAGGTTTCGTCGAAGGCAACCAGCAGCACCGCATCAACGGCCTTCGCTGGGGACTGGATGGCTGGCTGTATCTGGCGAATGGGGACAGTGGTGGGGTGGTTGAGGGAACGGGACTGACTCCTGAAACACAGGCGAGCGGCAGGGCGTCAGCCCTCCGAGAACACGCATCTGATGCTCCGGACACTGAACCAGCACAAAACGCACTCGGTGGGCTGACGCCCAACCGCTCGCCTGTCAGTCTTCGAGGTCGCGACCTGCGCATCAATCCGGATACGAATGAGCTCGACGCTGTTTCCGGCCAGACTCAGTTCGGTCGGGAACGCGACGATTTTGGTAACTGGTTCGGCAACAACAACTCGAACCCGATCTATCAGTTTGTGCTCGAGGATCATTACGTGCGGCGAAATCCGCATGCCATCATTTCCCAGGTGATCGCTCAGGTGGCAGCGATTCCAGGAGCCGCTCCGGTGTATCCCACCAGCCGCACGCTGGCTCGGTTCAACGACTTCGCCTATGCCAATCGATTCACATCGGCGTGCAGCACGATGATCTACCGCGACACGTATCTTGGTGAGCAGTTCTACGGGAACGCGTTTACCTGTGAGCCGGTTCATAACCTGGTATCGCGTCTTGTGCTGACTCGCGATGGCTACGGCTTCAAAGGCGAACGTGCACCCGATGAGCAGCAGTCGGAGTTCCTTGCTTCAAGCGACAACTGGTTCAGACCCACGATGGTTCGCACAGGTCCCGACGGAGCCATCTGGGTGGCCGACATGTACCGCGCTGTGATCGAACACCCGGAATGGATCCCGGCCGAATATCAGCGCAAGATGAATCTGTATGCTGGCAATGACATGGGGCGAATTTATCGCATCGTGCCGGCGGGGGAATGTTGTGGTTCGGCGAGCGGCAGGGCGTCAGCCCTCCGAGACAACGCGCTATCGCAGAGAATCAAGAGCAACAAAACGCACACGGAGGGCTGACGCCCAACCGCTCGCCGAGGAATGAAGCGTTCTTCGACAAACCCTGGAACGAAATCCCTCTCGAGGCTCTCATCAAGCGGCTCGAAAGCCCCAACGGCTGGTGGCGTGATACGGCGCAGAGGATTCTGGTTCATCGGCTGAAGGAACTGACAGAGAGTGAGGAGTCGAACCTGCAACTGTTGCAGGTTCACGCGGCAGCGCAGACGGCTCAATCCCGAGTTCAAACTGCTGCACTCCTGGAACTCACGGCCGATTCCACGACGGACAAACTCCAGCCCGAAATGTTGCAATCACTCGCGGTGCCGATGCACAACGATCCTCATCCGGAAGTTCGTCGCTACGCCGTGAGACTCCTTGAGCCGACATTGCGGCAGGGGAAGGTGAATGAGCCGGCTCTGGAGGTTTTGAAAAACCTGGCACAGGACCCAGACACGAGCGTTCGCTTGCAGGTACTGCTGAGTCTGGGCGAGTGCCCGGATGATTCTGTCGCGGAGATCCTGGCCAAAGCGTTTCGTGGCAGCATGGCCGATGACACTCTTCGAGCGGCTGCGTACTCCTCATTAACCGAACAGAACATTCGCGGAACGCTGGCTGCCAACCTCGAGGCTCCATCGGGAGAGCTCAACGAGCGGCTGATCCTGATGCTCGTCGGTCAAGCGGCAGAGTTTGGTGAAACCTCGGAGATTGGTCGTCCGCTCAAGACTCTGATGGCGTCAATTGATGAAAACGCCAGTGCGGATCGTTACACCGTGGTCCACACGCTGCTGATGCAGATGAGCAATTCTGAGGCGATGAAGGATCTGCGAAACGACACGGAATTCACATCCTCTGTCGCCAAAGCGGTTGAGGCCAGCCTCCGGACAGCTCGCAATGCCGATGCGGACGAACGAATCCGAGGACTCGCGTTGAGGTTCAGCGAAACTGCCATGCACGTCGCGGGAAGGGATCCGATTGATGTGACGGAATTCACGTCCCCACAAATGCCGCCGACTCTCCAAAAGGCCGCAACAACGATTCTGGCTCTACGAAGCGATGATTCCTCCATGCGTCAGCTGATTCAACTCTGGCCGACACTGACACCCGAATTGCGTCACGGCGTGATTGAGATTGCGGAGTCACGTGAAGCCGCGATCTCGCTGCTGTTGGCCGCGAAGGAAACGTTTACTTCGCAGGATTTCAATGCGGCACAGCGAGATCTGTTGTTGAATCATCGCAGCGAGAGGGTCAAAACGCTGGCTCGGGAGCTGTTTGGCGAAGATCACCTGACAGCCCGCTCCGCCGTCGTCGACGATTTCAAATCTCAGATTTCAAATTTCAAATTTGAGATCTCAAAAGAAGAGCAAATCGTTTCCGGAAAACGCGTCTTCGAAAAACGATGTGCAACATGTCACCGCCTGCAGGATGTTGGCAAGGAAGTCGGAGCAGATCTGGCGGCACTCAAGGATCGTTCAACAGACTCACTGTTGACCGCAATCCTCGACCCGAACAAAGCGGTCGAAGCGAAGTTTCTGACATACACCGTCGTTACAAAAGAGGGCCTGCAGTATTCCGGGATGCTGAAGAGTGAAACCGGTGGCAGCATGACTCTGATTGGCAGTGACGGTGTGGCCGTGACAATTCCGCGAGCCAACATTGAAGAGCTTGTGAGTACGAAACGTTCGCTGATGCCGGAAGGTCTCGAGAAGGATCTGACGGTTCAGGATCTTGCCAGCGTTGTTGCCTTCGTGCAGTCTACGGGAACTCCCTGGAAACGTTTTGACGGCAATGGTCCTCGAACGGTTCAGCCGGATGCTGATGGGACCATCACGCTTCCCGCGGCCGCCGCGGAGATCTACGGTCCGAATCTGGTCTTCGAATCGAAGTACGGTAACCTCGGCTTCTGGACCTCCACCGACGACTACGCCAAGTGGACGTTTGATGTTCCGAGTGATGGTTTCTGGACCGTGGAACTCGACTTCGCCTGCGATGACAGCACAGCAGGCAGTCTGATTCGCTTCTCGACGGGAACTCGCATGCTGACCGCTCGAGTCCCCGGAACCGGCAGCTGGGACAATTACGAAACCTATCGAGCCGGAACAATCGATCTTCATGAAGGCAAAGGCCAGCTCATCCTGACAGCCCCGGCTCAGCCCCCGTTTGCACTGATTGACCTTCGAGCCGTGAGACTGATTCCGCCTGGGAAATAGAGTTGTTGCGACCACTTTCTAAACTGGCTGCGCACAGAAAGAATGACGGCTATGCATGCTTTTCCTCCGCCGATCTGGACGATGCAGCACTGGTCGTTGTGGAGCATTACGTGCATCGTTGTCTTTGGAATCATCGGTCCATTGATCGCCCTGCGGAAGTCGTCCCCAAGGAAGGGCGTTGTAGTAGCCTGGACCCTGTATCTTTCGATCCTCTGGTACATTGCTTCATCGTTCCGGAACACTCCTGAGTCGACGTTTTCTCCTTACCGATACATCGTTGTACTACCACTGGCAGCGACTGCCCTCGGGATCGCAGCTTTGTATCGGATCATGAATCAGCCTCGCGGTTATGCGGCAATTTGGAATGGAATTACCCTGGCAGTATTGTTGGGAATCGTCGCCGGTGTGTTTCTCCTGGTCTCTGACAGCTACAGCAGACCGGCAAGTCGCAGAACGCATTGCAAGTACAACCTGAAGCAACTGGCTCTTGCCATGCACAACTATCTCGATGTTGCGGGTCGCTTCCCGCCAGCCGTTCAGGGGACCCCTCCGATAAGCTGGCGAGTCCGTTTGTTGCCGTGGATCGAACAATCCAGGCTCCTGGAAAGCTACGACCAGTCCAAAGCCTGGGACAGCGAAGAAAATCGCCCGTTGCTGAGCACCGAGGTCCGTCAGTATGCATGCCCCAGTCGACCTTCATCTTTCAACGAACAAGGTCACTTCCTGACCTCGTACGTTGCTCCCACCGGAAGTGAAACGATGTTCTATTCTGAGCAGGGAACAGCCACGGAAGAATTTCAGGATGGCATCAGCAATACCATGATGCTTGTGGAAGCCTGCGGAAGCTCCATCGTGTGGTCGGAACCGCGGGATATCGACATCGCTACAACGCCCATCGGAATCAATCTCCCCGGCCGCGAATTTGGAGAGTCCGATAGCCTCATGTCGTCATGGCACTCAGGAGGATCACAGGCGGCACTGGCTGATGGCTCCGTGAGATTCTTCAGTGCGTCAACGGACCCCATGATCCTCAAGGCCATGGTGACTCGAAACGGCGGTGAGCTCGTTGATGACACGGCGTTCTGACCTCACCCGCAAGAGGAACAATTCCATGATCATGCACTCGCTGACATCCGGTATCGCGTGTTTCCTGATGACCGCGTGCCTGTGTGCTGGATTTCCTGTGGCACTTTGTGCGGATGAGGCGGCCAAAGAACTGCAGATCGAAGTGTTTCCGGCATTGCCTCAAACGGAAGGATTTGCTGGGGCGTTCACGGGAATGTCGGATGGTCATCTGCTGGTAATGGGTGGGGCCAATTTTCCGAACGGCAAACCGTGGGAAGGCGGTACAAAGGTTTGGTATCGGTCGATCTATGCGGCTCGACTGGAGGACTTGAAAGCCACAACGTTGCCTGGTGACAAGCCCTCAGTTGCCGAATCACGTACGTCCGAATCATCGCCGTGGAAGATCATTGGGCAGCTTCCGGGCGAACGCGGATACGGGCTCGCGGTGACTCATCGCGATCGAATCATCTGCATTGGCGGCAGCAATTCGACCTCGCATCTGTCAGACGTGATTGCTGTCAGCCTCAGGAATCAGCAACTTCACGTGGAGACGCTGCCATCGCTTCCGATAACTCTGGCAAATTTCAGCGGCGCGCTGGATCGAGACATCATCTATGTGGCGGGCGGTCAGGAAACGGCTTCTTCCGTGACGGCGTCTGAGCACATCTGGATGCTGGACCTGTCTGAGCCTCAGCCGAAATGGACCGAGCTTCCTGCGTGTCCCGGACCTGCTCGCATCCTGGCCACCAGCGCGGCGGGACAAGGATCGTTCTGGCTCATGGGCGGTGCGAGTCTTCGGGAAGGCTCGGACGGCAAGCCGGTTCGAACGTACCTTCGCGATGTCTGGAAGTATTCATGCACAACCGGCTGGGAACAAATGCCTGACCTGCCGACGCCGCTGGTTGGTTGTCCTTCACCTGCGCTGATGATGAACGGTGATCCTGTGATCTTCGGAGGCGACGACGGTACTCAGGTTGGCCAGGATCCTCAAAAGCACCGAGGCTTCCGGCGTGCGATTCTTCGTTATGTGCCCGGTTCAGATTCTGATGATGCGTCCTGGTCAGAGATTGGACAACTTCCGTTCGGCAGTGTGACAACGAATGCTGTCCCTGAATCAAGCTCGATCTGGATTCCCACCGGAGAAATCCGCCCCGGCATTCGAACGCCGAACATCCTGAAGGTGAGCGTGCCATAGTGTAGAACGGCTGTCCTCAGCCGTTTTGCGTTTGGTGCGGGCAGTGAAGCGATTGAGGACAATCGCTCTACACTTCCGCATGCACTCAACAGCTTCCGGCGCCTGGGGCACACGCCCTTCAGGCGTGCTACCCGACAAATGTAGAATGGCTGCCCTCAGCCGTTGACCGCATGGAACAGAACGCCGAAGCGATTGAGGACAATCGCTCTACACTGGGCGGGAACGCGGAAAATCGGGCCAATCTGAGTCTTCAAACCTGGAAACAAGCCGGAACCAGGCGAACTTGCCGATTGTCATCCTCGCAAATGGTCCTGTTCCCCTTCCGGCGAGTGGCAGACATCGGTATTTTCCGGCTCAAATTCCCACAGGTCGCATCAAATATCGCCGCTTTTGGCAGACTGTCCTATGAATGACAACACTCCGGTTCATCGTGACTTCGTTCGGCAGATCGTGGAAGACGATCTGAAGACCGGCAAGTGGGAAGGCCGCGTTCAGACTCGATTTCCCCCCGAACCCAACGGCTATCTGCATATCGGCCATGCCAAAAGCATCTGCCTGAATTTCGGCATCGCGAAGGAATACAACGGCCTCTGCAATCTTCGCTTTGACGACACGAACCCGGAAAAGGAGGACACGGAATACGTGGACTCCATCATGGAAGACGTTCGCTGGCTGGGCTTCAGCTGGGACGACCGCCTGTTCTATGCGTCCGACTATTTCGAACAGCTCTACGAATGGGCGGAGAAACTGATTCGCGACGGCAAAGCGTACGTCTGCAGCCTGCCAATGGAAGAAATTCGATCAGGCCGAGGAACTCCGTCGGAGCCTGGCGTTGCCAGTCCGTACCGCAGCCGAACGGTCGAAGAGAATCTCGATCTGTTCCGCCGCATGCGAGCCGGCGAGTTCGGTGATGGAGCGCATGTGCTGCGAGCGAAGATCGATATGGGGCATCCTCATATGCTGCTTCGCGACCCGATCATGTATCGCATTCGACATGCCGAACATCATCGTACCGGAAACAAGTGGTGCATTTATCCGACCTACGACTATGCTCACGGACAGTCAGACTCGATCGAGAAGATTACTCATTCGATCTGCACGCTCGAATTCGAGAATCATCGACCGCTGTACGACTGGTACTGTCAGGCGCTGGGCATTCATCATCCTCAGCAGATTGAATTCAATCGTCTGAACCTGACGTACACGATGATGAGCAAGCGCCGGCTGCTGGAACTGGTGAAGGGCAACTACGTCAGCGGCTGGGACGATCCTCGCATTCCAACCCTTCGAGGTTTGCGACGTCGAGGCTACACGCCGGAAGCCATTCGTGCGTTCTGTGCATATGTTGGCGTTACCAAGAATAACGCCGTCATGGACATGGGCGTTCTGGAAAATCACATTCGTGAAGACCTGAACCGCCGCGCGGAACGACGCATGGCGGTTCTGAATCCGCTGAAGGTTGTCATCACGAATTATCCGGAAGGTCAGACGGAAGACATGTCGGCCATCAACAATCCGGAAGACTCATCCGCCGGAAGCCGCACGGTTTCGTTTGGTCGTGAGCTGTACATCGAACGAGACGACTTCATGGAAGATCCGCCAAAGAAGTTCTTCCGCCTGTCACCCGGAAAGGAAGTTCGTCTGCGATGGGCGTACTTCATCACGTGCACGGGAGTCGTCAAGAACGATGCGGGCGAAGTCATCGAAGTGCATTGCACGTATGACCCTGCAACGCGTGGCGGAGATGCGCCTGATGGCCGCAAAGTGAAGGCAACTCTGCACTGGGTTTCTGCGAAACACGCTGTCGCTGCGGAAGTTCGCCTGTACGATCATCTGTTCTGCAAAGAAGACCCGGACGACGTCGCCGACTCGTCGCTCGACTGGAAATCCAACCTGAACCCGAACTCCCTGCACGTGATTTCGAACGCGTGGCTGGAACCTGAACTTGGCAAAGCCGCAGTAGGCGATCGATTCCAGTTCGAACGTCTGGGTTATTTCTGCGTCGATGCAGACAGCAAGCCCGGCAAGCTGATCTTCAATCGAACCGTCACGCTGAAAGATCAGTGGGCCAAAGAGCAAACAAAAGGCGCATAGCCCGTGTTAGTGAAGTGAACGCAGAAATGCGGGAGCGACGGTCCCTGTAGTTTCCGCTGCAGATCGAAAGCGCACGATATTGTGCTTTCGGCCCAACGGGCCATCAATATATTAGCCCGGGGCACCGCCCCGGGTTCGCGAACTGACGTGTTGTCTCTTTGTTTCGCCCCGTTGGGGCTTAGGATGTGGTGCGGTCCATTTCCTGGGGCGCTGCCCCAGGCTGATTTGTCGTTGCCCCATTTGGGGCGCCATCGACTCGCAGCGGTTTCGACGCATTGATGCCGAGCGCCGCGAAGGCTGCGATCAGGTTCACGACAGCGCAGGCAGTGAAGGCGTGATTCCACGCGATTGCCCCCGTCGCAGCACCGGCGGTGGCTCCGACGAACAGGCCAAAGAACTGAGGCGACAAGGCGGCTCCGAAGTTGCCCCACATGTTGGCCCAGCCGACGGCCGATCCGACATAGCGGCCACCAACGTCCTGACCGAAGGCCCACACCGCAGGAGTTCCCAGATCGGTTGCGAGTCCCACGACCGCAAGACACAGCGTGGCACCGACGGCCGTATCGACCAGGTGAATGCTCAGAAAGGCACACGTCACGATGACGCGGGAAATCGCCAGAGCCAGTGACCGTCCCCAGCGCAGGCCGAATGTGCTGGTGAGTGAATCTGTGAAGAGTCCTCCCAGAAACATCCCGATAATACCTGCGGCCAGCGGCAGGCTCTGCAGCCAGCCCTGACTTTGCTGAGTCGTGTTGTAGGCCTGCTGCAGGAACTGAGGCATCTTAGTGACAAGAAATCCCCAGCCAATGTTGGCCGCGAACTGAACGAAGCAGTTCATCCACATGGGGAACGAACTCACCATTGCCATAATCGGCGGAAACTCTGAGGCACTCTTGGAAACGGGAGGAGCCGTATCGCCTTCCCGAATTCGTGCCAGTTCATCTTCGCTGACCGCAGGATGCAGATGCGGCCAGTCTCGAAACCACCACATGAAGATGATCGCAATGATGATCCCGACAATTCCATACAGCATCATCACCGGTCGCCAGCTGGTGATCGCCGCAACCGCATCATCCGGCGCACTCGCCCAGCCTCGCCCGTACGTCCACAGCAGCATAAGTTGAATGGTCAGCACCGGAGCCACAGCGCCACCAAGTCGGCCACCGATCGCAATCATTGCACTCGCTTTGCCTCGCGAACGAAGAGGAACCCAGCGACGCACAATGCTGGCCGCCAGAGGATACGCGCCAGCTTCGAACAGTCCGCAGGCCATGCGAAGAATCCAGGCCACCGTCAGAGTATTTGCGATTCCCATCAACGCGGTGACCAGCGACCAGAGAATGATGTACGAGCCCAGCATCCAGCGTGCTCCAAAGCGATCGCCAAGCCAGCCGGCCGGAAGCTGCCCGAGTGCGTACATCCAGAAGAAGGCTCCCAGAACCTGATCCACCTGAGCACTGGAAATCCCAAGATCCTTGCCGAACGCGTTGGAGGCGGTGCTGAGGCAAACACGATCCAGATACAACAGCACGGCGACCAGCGTGGCGAGCAGCACCATCACGTGGCGAACATGCGACACACCCCTCGGTCGGATACTCTCGAAATCATTCGCTCTGGCACTCGCCGCTTTCGATTCTGCCGCACCCCTGAGATTAATCGTGTCGTCAGTGGAGAATGTATGGCTGTCGCTGGAACTCGTCATGGTTGCCAGTGTCCGATCTGTTCAAACGGTTCCATGGGGCGGCGACGATGATGAAACACCAGAGCACCCGCGTCGGCAGTCGTTACACCGTTGGTGTTGATGCGAATTAGCTGACTGCAAACAGGAGCATACGCGGCAAACGGTGCGTGCACACCCTTCAGCACAATCGCGGCAAAATCATTCGGGTTCACTCCCTGCGACACAACCTGCTGCAAACTCAACGGTGCGACTCGCAGAGTTGTCGCAATCACCGTGATCCCCGTGGATTCTCCGCGAAGAACGGCCGTTCGTCCCTGATCAAACTTCGAATAGCCGCCATGCCGCGCTTCCGACTCAGTGAATCGTCCGTCGGTGATGTTCAACACGGTCCATGAGTCATTCAACGGTGGTCCATGTCGTTCCGGATCCAGACGTCCGCCGACGGCCGCGGTGAATTGTCCATTCACACCAGCGTCAACGGCTCGCTGAACGGCTTCTGCATCCGCAATCACGGTCAGCAGAGGACCATGACCTTCGCAGATCCAGCCGTGAGCAATCCAGGTGCCATCGCCTGGACTTCCTCCGCCAACGTTGTCACCCATTTCGAGGAGACCCACCGGGCAGCGTTCATTGCTGTAGTGGAACTCGCCAGAGTTCCTGTCATCAGTGAGCGTCATAGGATCTCTGGCGAGATCCACTACATATTCTTTCATGGCCTTCTGCCGGATCTTCAGCGCGAGTTGAATTCCCTCGGAGACAGAAATGAGCTGGCCTCGAAAGTCCTCACGCGATGCCCACCAGATGGTTGCCATCTCGTTTGCCGCCTGCTGAGCCAGCGTGGCATCGTGTTCGGCAACCGTCACAACGGATGCACCCATTTCGTGAACGTCGGAATAGGGAAAGCCATACAGACAGGACACACATACCATTCCCGGCTGCGACTGAAGTCGATCCGCGTGTTGCCACAGCCTGGCTCCCTGAGGCTCCGCGGTGGCCTGTCGTTCGATGTTCACGCAGAGAGGAAGCTGGACCAGCCGACACTTCGGGCGAGTTTCTCCGTTCAGAGTTCTTAGCATCAGTTGAGCCGCATCCTGGCCTCGTTGAAGCTGATCGAGATGCGGGTTGGTGCGATACCCGAACAGAGCATCGCAGGCGGATACCATGTTTTCCGAAACATTCGCGTGCAGATCCAGAGTCCCGATGATTGGCACTTCCGAACCGACGATCGCACGAACTCGCTGCAGCCAGTCACCATCCGCATCCGGCGCACTTTCAGCCACCGTTGCTCCGTGAGGTGCCACGAGCAGTCCGTCGAGCGGCAGGTGACTGCGAAGCTGTGCCTCCAGGCGAGTCATCAGCTCCGCCCAGCATTCCTTCGTGATCGTTCCGAACGGCATCGCTCGAGCCGCAAAGATGCCAACAGCTTCAACGTCGCCGGCCTGATCGATCACATCAATGAAGCCACCCACTTCATGCGGCGTCCCTCGAAACGCCTGCAGGACACCGTCTCCGTCAGTCAGCACATTCAGGCGAAAATGCTCAATCGTCGTGGGCTCATCCAGAAACGTGTTGCTCTCATGCAGCAGGGCGATGATACCAACACGTTTCATGCGATTAGGTCCGAGTTTGATCGCTCAGCGTTTTCTTTTTGTTCCATTCTTGCTGCCGGAAGCCTCTGAGCACCACCACCGAGCGCAAGTGCGTAAAAGTACGCACCACATCTGCGAACCACAAGCAACGAAGTGGATTTGCTACATGAGCCTGAGGCGCTAGCCGAACCGTGTTTCGAAATTCAGGGTCCGAAGGAAATTTCCAAATTTCCGGTCATGATTCACCCCGGCCGGTTAAGTACTGACATCGCAGTGAATTTTCGACGGTGAAAAGGGTGTCCATCGTGGACGAGCAAATCAAACAGGCGGCGAGACTCTGGACGGTGGCACAGCCGGTGGTTTCTGCGTTTGTGGCGTCTGTCGTAAGGGATTTCTCGGCGCGGGATGATGTGCTGCAGGAAACGGCGGTGGCGGTGATCGAGTCGTTTGATCGATATTCTCCGGAGCGGCCGTTTGTCGCATGGGCTCTGGGGATTGCGCAGAACCAGGTGAAGTTGTATTTTCGGCGGTGTCAGAGAGATCGGCTGGTTTGCAGTCCGGAACTGATGGAGGTCATCGGCGCGGCGTTTCAGGATCTTCCCGAGGAAGTTGTTCATTCGGTCGATCGACTGAATGAGTGCGTTCAGAAGCTGGATGATCGATCAAAGAAACTGTGCGATCTTCGCTACACGCACGATCTGAAACCAGCGGCGATCGCGGATGTGGTCGGTTTGACAGCCAATACCGTCGCGAAGGCTCTGCAGAGAATTCGTGAGCAACTGAAATCATGTCTGGAGCGCACGTCGGCGGAAGATTCGGCGCTGAAAGGCGGGCTGACATGAGTCGCGGTGATCAGCTTATCCATGGTTTTCTGGACGACCAGCTCAATGATGAGCAGCATAAGGAACTTCTGCAATGGCTTCAAGAGTCCCCCGAGAATGCTCGCCGGTTTGCCGCTGCGGCATTGCTGCATGATCGAATGAGGGCAGAGTTTCAGTCGCGAGCGATGATGCTGGGATCAGAGATTTCTGCAACACCGACAGCGTCTGATTTGTCACAGGGAACTGCAGAGACAGCCAGCCCGAAGCCGGCTGACGAGGCGAGTATTTCACCGTCGCGATTATCACGCAGATCGTTCTGGCAGGCTCCACTTGTTGCTATCACGGTCATGAGTCTTGCTTTGTCCGCGTTGTTGATGTTCTGGAATGGTGTGGCAACTCCGACGGCAAACGCAGCGACACTGGAGCTTGGTCGTATCCTGTCGGCGAACGCTACCGGTGATCTGCGAACTTACCAGATTGTTGTTGAAGAAACGGCCGTTCCTCAGAATCGTCGTCGAAGAACTCTGGAAGATGATCGTCCGCCGAAACCTCCGATGCAGGGCGCGACATTGTGGGTTCGAGGAACGTCAGAGTTTGTATTGAAGCGATTCACGACGGATGGCCGCCCCTTTGTGACGGGCTGTGACGGCCATGTGAGCTGGGCGGTGAATCCTGACGGGCCGGTTCGAGTCAGTCGGGATCTGAGCCGGTTTAATCATGATGTGCCCGGTCATGAAAGCTCCATGCCTCTGAATCATTTCGAAGAGGCATTGAAACAGCTGCAGCGGACGTATGAACTTCAACTGCTTCCTGTTGAGTCGCCGGAATCTGATGTTGACGGAGCGGCGCGAGGTGATTCGGCCAGCGAGCAATCACCGTCGAGTCGTCTGATGGTTGCGATCAAGAAGCCGGAAGCTCGCGGGCCCGCACGCGTTGAAATCTTGTATGAACCAGAGTCCGGTCGGATCTTTCAGATGCGGTTCATTGGGATGCCTTATGGTCCTGACCGCCTGACGCTTCGACTGACTCTGACAGAAAACGAACCCGTTGATAACGACTTCTTCGGGCACGAAGCCCACCACATGCCGGATCGGCGAATTGAAGAGGAGTAGACCATGGCGTTCTCAATGAAGCAAAGATTCGCAGCCGCGGTCCTGGCGGTTGCTGCTGGCGGAGCGGGGACTTTTGCGTGCCTTTCGGGACAATCGAATGACGAGCGTCCGGCAAAAATCCGCAAGCCGGAGATGGCCGATACGATTCGTGCCAACATGTATGCTGACAACTGGTTCATGATGTACATCAACGGAGAACTGGTGGCCGTCGATTCGATCTCGTTCATTCCTCACAACGTGATCTCCGTCGACATTCTTCCGAAGTATCCCATGACCATTGCCGTGATGGCCAAAGACAACGCAGATCCGTCCACCGGGATGGAGTATGCCAACACAAATATCGGCGACGCCGGATTCGTGCTCAAGTTTGCAGATGGTACTGTCACGAACGGCAGCTGGAAGGCGCTGGCTCTGTCATCCGGGCCGGTGGACCATGACACAAAGAATCCTCGCGTCGTCAATCAGCCGATCCCTGAAAACTGGTTCGGCGAATCGTTCGATGACAGTCAATGGAATGCTGCGAAGGAGTATTCCACGGAGCAGGTGAATCCGAAGCAGCCGTATTTCGACACGGATTTCGAAGGAGCCCGTTTCATCTGGTCGGATGATATTGAACTCGACAATGTCGTGCTCTTTCGCCATGTCGTGAAGAGTCCTCCGGATGGCAAACAGCGACCCGACTTTTCGAACTTGAACAACGTCGTGCCTGACAGCCCGCCCAAAAAAGGTGGCGGCAAGGGCGGCGGCAAGAGAGGCTAGAGGCTGGAGACTGGAGACTGAAGACTGAAGGCTTGAGGCTAGAGGCTAGAGGCTAGAGGCTTAGTAATGAATGCAACTCGTCGTTACTCAATTGGATGGCTGATCGCTGTGATTTCCGTAGCGCTGGTTTGGGGGCACGGAAGTCACGGAGGCTCTCGTCTGGTCGCAGCGGAACGTCCGAATATCATCTTCATGATGTCGGACGATCAGGGCTGGAATGGAACGTCGGTGCAGATGCATCCCGACTATAAGGATTCCAGGGGCAGCGTCTATCACACACCGAATCTGGAGCGGCTCGCTGCGGAAGGCATGAGATTCACCGCCGGGTATTCTCCGGCACCCGTGTGTTCGCCGACTCGCATCAGCATTCAAACCGGCAAGAGCCCGGCTCAGCTGCACTGGACCAAAGCGGCTCCTCCGGAAGAAGGTCACAAGCTGACGGAACCTCGGTTGATCAAACAGATCGCTTCGTCAGAGAAAACAATCGGTGAGCTTTTAAAATCCGCCGGCTACGCAACCGCGCATTACGGTAAATGGCATATCGCGGGGAATGGTCCTGGGGCGAATGGCTACGATGAACATGACGGCGATACCGGCAACGAAAACGCGTTTCAGTTTCAGGATCCGAATCCCGTTGACATCTTCGGCATGGCGGAACGAACTGAGAAGTTCATGGCGAAGTGCCAGAAGGAAGGCAAGCCGTTCTACATTCAACTGTCCTGGAATGCTCTGCACGCTTCTGAAAATGCTCTGAAGGCGACGATGGCAAAATACCAGACTGCGTTTGGCGGCGCGACGGACAAGCGAGTTGCGGTGGCGGCAATCACGGAAGATCTTGATACCGGAGTTGGACGTGTTCTGGATTCCATCGACAAGCTGGGCCTCCGTGATTCGACGTATGTGATTTACATCTCAGACAACGGCGCGGGCGGTGGAAAGAACAATGTGCTGCGAGGCGGCAAGGGAGGAGTCTGGGAAGGCGGCATTCGCGTGCCATGGATCGTTCGTGGTCCTGGCGTCGCACCGAATTCCTGGTGCCATACTCGAGTTGTTGGATACGACCTTCTGCCCACGTTCTGCGAATGGGCGGGAGTCCCAAAGAACGAGATCCCAGCCACGGTTGAAGGAGGCAGTCTTGCGTCCTTGCTGGCGAACGGAGGCAAGGGCGAGGTTCAGCGACCACGTCAGGAAATGGTCTTCCACTTTCCTCACTATCAGGCGTCGGATGGACCCCAGTCGGCTTTGTATCTTGGCGATCTGAAACTGATTCGGTTTCTGGAAGACGATCATGTCGAACTCTACGACCTGTCCAATGACCTGACCGAACGAACCGATCTCGCTTCGAAACGTCCCGATGATGCCAAACGCATGAACAATCTGCTGACGGCCTATCTGAAAGACATCGACGCTCAGATGCCGACACCAAACCCGAACTACGATCCGAACCAGCCTGCACCGGAACGCAAAGGCGGCGGGCGAGGCGGCGCCATGAAAGGTGACAAGCCCAAACAAGGCGGCGGCAAGAACAAAAAGGGCGGCAAAGGAAAAATGCCCAACGAATAGACCTTCAGTTCCCCTCGACCAGCTCCCCTCCTGAACGAAGTTCGGGAGGGGTCGAGCGAGCGCCAGCAAGCTCGGGGGAGGGCCGCTTTTGTGAGTGAATAAAGAGTTAATGGTTGTTGAAAATTGAAAAATGCAAATTGCCGCGCAACGAACATCTTCACTTCATTTTGCAGTCTTCAATCTCAAACAACAAATAGCGGAAAGGCGCAAGCCCTCCGGTTTCAATGCAACGGCTTTCGACACCTGACGACTCGCGCCGTTCCCCTAACTCAACGCACAACCAAGAACCAAGAACCAAGTACTAACAACCAACAACCAAGAACCACCTCCATGCTTCCCTCGTCCCTCTATCGTTGTCTGATCGCCCTTCTGATCTGCGTCATTGCATCAGCGACGGCGGAAGCACAGAAGGGAGGCGGGAAGCCAAAGGGCATGAAGCCTCGGCAGGGAGGGAATCGTGTTGGCAAAGGATCAAAGGATGTCCTGCTGTCGGAGAATCTTCCTCCGTCATTTCGAGGTCTGAACAACGAAGACGTTCAGGCACTGACGGCTGTCGCGCAAGATGGTCGAGCATGGATGCAGCAGGCGACCATTCCTGGCCGTTCACGAGTACTCACCACCGCAGCGTTCGCCTCCATCGCGGAAGCGAACACAGCACAGGGAACACAGTCGCTCGATACGGAACGGCTGGGTCTCGCAATCCTTGCCCGACTGGAACTTGCTCAGAGAAAGCAGTTGGCCACGCTGCTCGATCAGTCACTTGCTGATCAGGCTGCTGCGGCAACATTTGAATCCTCACTGACAAAGCAGCTAAGTGATATCCACGAACTGGCTTCACTCCAGAAGACTCGAGGTACAGAGGCTGTTCTGAAGAAAGACGCAGCGGACCAGGGGCGACGTCTTGGAGAATCGCTGATCCGAGAATCGCGGCTGTTCGCCGAGATTGAAAAATCGCTCACGGAAGAACAGCGTGACGGAATCCTGTTGATTTGCCGCACCGGCCTCGTGACAGCCGACGCAGAACCGCAGCTGCGTGCGGCCGACGAAGAGCTGGAAAATTCGACCGCGGAAATTCGATCGGAAATGAAGCAGCTTGCCTGGCGCTGTGGCCTGTGGATGTCCGGAGGCCGGCTTCCGGAGCCGGCGCTGTCCGAAGAGGAATTGAAGGAACAGCGGAAGAAGAATGAGATCCTTGATCCCAGTCTGACCAGCTTTCTTGTTCTGCTGACGGAACCTCAGCACCAGGAGTTGCTGCAGATTCTGAAAGCTCACGTGAGATCCGGGAAGCAGGCACAGAACCTTTACGAGTCTCTTGTGCAGAGTCTGCAGCAGCTGCACGGAACCCGCACGCTTGATGAACGGTCGATCGAGCAGCAGGCCATTCAGCTGGTTCAAACCACTGTGCAGTCTGAATATTCGACGATCAGTTCGTTTGAGGCGATTCGACGATCACTCTCCGATGCTCAGCAGGAGTATCTGGGAGGCAATGCAACAGAGACCGGCACTGGGGACAAAAAGGGTGGCAACAAAAAAGGTGGCGGTAACAAACCGAAGTCTGCTAAAGACGAATAATGGCAGGAAAACTTCGGTCTTGATTCACACAGAGAAACGGAACACGGGAGTACTCACCATGAGCTTTCGGCTTCATGTCGCGCCGAGCATTCTTCGAAGACTGTTGACGCTGGTTGCAGTGCTGACCGGATTGCTCAGTACACCAGCGTTAGCTGCGGCCGAGAAGCCAAATGTCATCTTCATTCTGATGGACGATATGGGATGGCGAGATGTTGGCTTCATGGGGAACACGTTCATTGAGACTCCGAATCTGGATCGACTCGCGAAAGAAGGGCTCGTCTTCACCAGTGCCTATGCCAGCGCGCCGAACTGTGCGCCGACGCGAGCGTGTCTGATGTCGGGCCAGTACACGCCTCGGCACGGCATCTACACCGTCGTGGATCCTCGACAGCCGCCGGGCTCACCGTGGCACAAGCTGCAGGCGGCCGACAGTCTTGCGGAACTCGACACGAACATCACGACCGTGGCCGAATCACTGAAGTCGGGCGGATACTCGACCGCATTCTTCGGCATGTGGAATCTGGGGCGAGGAAGAACGGGCCCGGTGACTCCGGGCGGTCAGGGGTTCGACAAGGTGGTCTTTCCGGAGAACCTGGGATTTGGCAAGGATGAGTATTTTGATGGCGACGGTAACTACCTGAGTGATCGGCTGACGGATTCACTGCTGGAGTTTGTTGAAGAAAACAAGGATCGACCATTCTTTGCGTACTATCCTGACCACGCCGTGCATGCTCCTTACAATCCAAAACCCGAGCTGCTGAAGAAGTACCAGCAGAAGATGGAATCCAGCGGAGACCGTCGTGACAACTCAGAATGTGCGGCGACCGTGGAAGCAGTCGATCAGAATGTGGGACGAATTCTGCAGAAGCTGAAAGACCTCAAACTTGATCAGAACACGATGATCATTTTCACGTCCGACAACGGCGGAACGAACCAGTACACCGCGCCGTTGAAGGGCAGCAAAGGACAGTTGTACGAAGGCGGCATTCGAATTCCGCTGGTTGTTCACTGGGCCGGTTTGAAAAATCCTGGCCGTAAGTGCTCAGTTCCTGTCAGCAGCGTGGACTGGCATCCGACGCTGGTTGAACTCACCGGATCGCCTTCACCCGGAAAGCAGGTCCAGGACGGAGTGAGTCTGATGTCGATCTTTGAAGGCTCCAGTGAACTGAAACGCGATCGCCTGTTCTGGCACTTCCCGTGTTACGTTG
Source organism: Planctomycetaceae bacterium (assembly GCA_046349695.1). Classification (GTDB taxonomy): domain Bacteria; phylum Planctomycetota; class Planctomycetia; order Planctomycetales; family Planctomycetaceae; genus SXXK01. Next base: position 116,817 of record JAXMBV010000012.1, read on the forward strand.
GCAAGTCCGCACCGTCCAGCGCGGTGCGTGTGGGTGACTACAAGCTGATCGAGTTCTTTGAAGATGGTGGAACCACGGAACTCTACAACCTTGCCACTGATCCCGGCGAAGAAAAGAACCTTGTGCGTTCTGAGCCCGATAAGGCAAAAGAACTCTACAAGATCCTGCAGGGCTGGCAGAAAGAAACCGGAGCAGCCATTCCGAACTCCGCCAATCCCAACTACGACCCGAACGCCGAACGTCCTCGCGGCGGCCCCAACGGAGCTGCCGGAGGAGGAAACAACAGCGGCAGACCTGGCGGAAAAGGCCAGGGCGGTATGAACAAAGGCAAAAAAGGCAAACGAGGGCAGTAGGGACCGGTTGTTAGTTCTTGGTTCTTCGTTCCTGGTTCGGCTTTCCGCTTTCCGCTCTCCGCTTTCCTAAATCGGCTTTAACACAAAGGTCTTTCCCATGAAACGACTCACCTCCTGGCCTTCGTCGTTCGCCTTTGTGGCGGCGGTGCTTGTGTGGCCTTTTTCGGTGCTGGCGCATTCCGGACATGAGGGCGATGAGTCTCATGGGCATGGTGACTTGAATGGTCCCGCGGCCAGCGTCACTTCCGGCGGTCGAATCTGGACGACTCCTTCCGGTACGGTGCTGGAAGAAGGTTCGTTCGTGATGGTTCGCGGCGAACGAGTACAGATTCGAAGAAACGATGGAAGTCTCGTCCTGCTGCGGCTTGAAGCACTTTCGTCTGGCGATCAGGATTGGATTACTCAACGATCTCAGACCATTCGCGAACAGCAGGGGCAGGATTCCATGCCTCGTCCTGTGGCTGCTGAAACTACCGCAGTTCCGTTTTCCGTTCAGGCCAGTCGATGGCAGCCCGTTGTCTTTGGCCCCATGGAGCCAGTGAGCACAATGACCAGCATTTCAGACGCATTCGCCGCCTTTGAAAAGCGGAACGCCATTAAGACTCGATCGGACAATCGCTGGTTCTATGTCGAATCCGACGGCATCCCGGCGCATCAGATGATGGTGGGCATTACCAGCTGGCAACAGCAGGTTCCGCTGCCTCAGAATTACACGGGGAACAACGCCTGGCAGATTCCCATGAATCCGGTTCCCGCGAAGAAGCCTCGCACGGCGAAAGGCGCGTTCCTGCGAGGAGCGATCGCCGTGGCAGTCAACGGGATTCCGATCTTCAACCCGCTGAACAACCGCGGCGATGACGCGTATCTTTTCGGGGAGCTGGATGAATTCGGCGGGCACTGTGGTCGAGCAGACGACTATCACTATCACATTGCTCCTGTGCATCTTCAGGAGATCGTCGGAAAGGCTCAGCCAATTGCATACGCGCTGGATGGTTATCCGATCTATGGCTACGAAGAGCCTGATGGATCGCCGGTGAAGAATCTGGATGCCTTCAATGGACACAAAGACGCTGACGGAAATTACCACTACCATGCGACGAAGAAGTATCCGTATCTGAACGGAGGCTTCTACGGAGAAGTCATCGAAGCCGATGGCCAGGTTGATCCTCAGCCCCGCGCAGAACCCGTTCGTCCGGATCTTCGTCCTCTTCAGGGCGCGAAGATTACGGACTTCAAGGAGACGAAGAAGGGCAGTTACCTGCTGACTTACGACGTGCGAGGAAAGAAGGGGACGGTTGCGTACACGATCAACGAAAATCAATCAGTCACGTTCACATTCACCGATCCGGCTGGCAAGAGCACAACAGAAACCTTCACGCCTCGACGTCGAGGGCCAGGCGGGCCCGGTGGAGGCGAAGATCGCAGACCGCCACGTCCCGGTGAAGGACGGCCCGGTGAAGGACGTCAGGGCGGCCGGTCACCGCGCGAAGATCAGCCACCTCCGCCGGATGACAACAAACGACCTCCGCGCGGGAAGGGGGACAACACTGCGGCAAAAGAACGACCAGCGCAGAAGAAGTCCGCAGGTGCTTCTGTTCTTCAGCTGAAAAGTTCGTCCGTGAACGATCAGGGATTTGTCAGCATCGACTGCACGTGTGACGGCAAGAGTGAATCGCCGGCGATTGAATGGAGCGGTGCTCCTGCCGGAACCAAATCCTTCGCCATCAGTCTCTGGCACACAGCTCCGGACATGGAGAAGTCGTACTGGGTTGTTTACAACATTCCCGCCAGCGTGACGTCGCTGAAGCAGAATGCGAAAAACACAGGGGCAGTGGGCGTCAACGACAAGAAACGCCGGGAGTACGATCCGATGTGTTCCCGTGGTCCTGGCGTAAAAACGTACCACATCACCGTGTTTGCTTTGTCCGAAGAGCTGAGTTTGTCGGCGGACAAGGCGAATCGAGCGGAGCTGCTGAAGGCCGTGGAAGGCAAAGTTCTGGCCGAGACGACGCTCGATTTTGATTATGAACGCAGGTAAACGCAGTTCGATGGCGATGGAAACGGCTACTTTGACGCCGTCGATGCGAAATTCTGGTACAACCTGATTCGTCTCCGAAAGCCCCGCTGCATCGTCGAAATCGGAAGCGGGAACTCGACGCTTCTCGCCATTGAAGCCGTCAGAGCAAACGAGAAGGAAGATCCGCGATATCGCTGCCAGCATATCTGCGTCGAGCCATATGAAATGCGGTGGCTTGAACGATCGGGGTGCAGGTGCTGCGTGTGTGAGTGGAGAGTGTTGATCAGTCGGTCTTCAGCGCGCTGGAGGCCGGGGATATTCTGTTCATCGATTCCTCGCACGTGGGTCGTCGAAAAAATGCGACTCTGGAATGAGCAGTACCTGATGGAAGCGCTAATCAGCGGGAATCCTCAGCGGAAGGTCATCGGCGCCTTGAACTACCTCAAGCAAGATCACTGTGAGCAGTTTCGGAGGGCCTGTCCGTTTGTCACCAGTACGTCTGAGCCAGGGTCGTTTTATCTTGAGAAGGTGTCGTTGGACTCAAAACCTGGTGAATTCGCAATTTCGCCAGGAATTTGCTAGTGTGCACTCCACCGCTCAGAACAATCTTCGCTCCTGATGTTCCAGTTCGCACACCAAATGTCCATGAGCATGGTTGCCAGGCTCTCACAACTGACAGAATTCACCGAGTCGCTGAGCGGGTTATCGCGTTCAGTTGCCTGGACTGGTGGGATGCTGTTTTCCGCCGTTAGGGTTTTCACGGGAAGGAGGCAGCCATGCCGCTTCCTGGACTGATTCTGATTGGCTGGATGGTGCTTCTGTGTGTGGTGCAGATGATCATGCTTTCAAAGTATGTTCGGACACTCCGCAGAGCATTTTCGCCACTGCCGCCGGACGGTAATTATCCTCCGATGCTGGCGGTGCTGTGCCTTCGAGGTGCTGATCCGTTTTTGCGGGAATGTCTGGTGCGGTTGCTGGCATCCGATTACCCGGATCTTCGAATTCGCATCGTCGTCGATTCTGACGCAGACCCCGCCCTGCCCCAGGTCCGGCAGATCCTCGGCGAACTTCAAAGTTCCAACGCGGAGCTGATGATTCTGCAGGAACGACTTCCTCACTGCAGCGGCAAAGTGAGTGGACTTCTGGCAGCGACGGAATGTCTGCCGGAAGGCTCTGAAATCGTCGCATGGATTGATGGCGATTCCATGCTGCATCGAACGGCGCTGAAGGAGCTGGCCGAAGGACTGCGGGATCCGTCCGTCGGAGCAGTCTCCGGAAACCGATGGTATCTGCCTCCGGATGCAAGCCTGTCCGGCGTGACACGCATGCTGTGGAATGGTTTTGCCGTCCCCGCGATGAATCTGTTCGGGCTGCTCTGGGGAGGCTGCATGGCCGCGCGAGCATCTGACTTTCGAAATGCCGAATTTCGTCACGTGCTGGCGCATTCGTTTATTGAAGATTCCACCATCAGCACATGGGTTCGATCGTCCGGCCGGAATACTGAGTTCGTTGCATCGGCCATGCTGCTGAATCGGGAATCGATTTCACTGGGTGACTATTATCGCTTCGCAACACGTCAGCTGTTTACGGTCCGGATCGACAATTCGCGCTGGCGCTGGCTTGCTTTGCATATGCTGACTTTGAACATGACCATCCTGTTTACTCTGCTGCCAATGGCGATGCCGTCGCTTTACTGGTGGCGTGAGTTTACGACGATGTATTTTGTTCTGATGGGAACGTCACTGCTGGCAATCCCGATTGGACACCAGCATGTGAAGAAAGTGCTTGCAGCCCGGGGCGAAAACGTGCCTCGCATCTCGCTTGCTCAGTGGATCCTGTTCCCGATGGCGACGCTGCTTCCGAACCAGCTCAACCTGCTTTCCACGCTGAATACGTATTTCATCCGCAAGCTGACATGGCGAGGAATCACGTATCGCTTTGGCAGCAATCCCAAATGCACGATTGTGGATGTTCAGCCTGTTGCCATGAAGCACAACACGGCGACCCATTCGGTTGTCTGACAGGCTCCGTTTTGTCAGATTTTCGTAAACTGAGCTGTCGCGGGGAAACTGCTGCTTCTGATCGCAGGTCCAAATGCCATACTGGTGCTGGCAGAGTTTTTCTGCAGAGCATGGATTTGGGAACCAGCGGGATGCCAAAGTTGTTCAGATGAGACAGCGTTTTCTTTGGCTCATTATTCTGATTGTGCTGTTGCCGGTTGGACTGCTAACCTGGTTCGGAGTCCGCTTTGCCTCCAGCGAAAAGGTGGTGACTCAGCAGCGTTTTCAGCAGCTGATGCAGGAACGACTGTCGGACGTCAATCGCCAGGTGTCAGCGCAGTTTGAGGAGTCAGAGCGTGCGCTGCAGCAGCTGACGGCGTTTGATTCGGTCAGCATTGAATTGGTACGGGAGATCGTGCGAACCAAACCTCAGGTCTCCCAGGTTTTTGTGCTGCATCCGAACGGTGAATTGCTGTATCCACAGCCGGATGCTTCCTTGAATGTCACCGAGCGGAATTTTTTGCAGCAGGCTTCAAAGATGTTCACCGGGAAGGACCTGCAGAACGCGGTTGCATTGCGCGAGGCGGAGTTGTTGCGGAGTCAGAATCCAGGGAACCCAGGGCTCGGAATGAGCGGAGTTCGCCCTTCCGTGCCGTCTCAGAGTGATTCTTCATTCGATCCATTTGGCAGCAGTCAGCAACAACCGGCTTCGGAAGTCATGATTGTCGACGCCGCCAATTCGGCTCCGTTTCAACAGCCCCCGACAAATGATCAAGTCGGCAACGTGGAGCAGCCGACACGTTCGGTTGATCTTCCCCAGGCGCCGCTTCCCCAGGCGCCGCTTCCCCAGGCGCCACTTCCCCAGGCGCCACTTCCCCAGGCGCCACTTCCCCAGGCGCCCATCGGGATGAGGGCTTTGCCATTGCCTGACAGAGGAAGAGCCGGACAGGAGATCATAGCGCCGGGAGGAGTTATCCCGGATGTGCCCGCTGCTGACGGGCCGGGATCAAATCGGCTGGCCCCGCAGTCGATGCGCAGCGAACCGATGTCCGCGCGATCAAACTGGCCTCCGTCGTCCGGCTGGTTTGTCTGGTACTGGGATCGCGGGATGAACTTGATCTACTGGCAGCGCCGTCCGTCCGGGATCATCGTGGGGGCAGCACTGGAACGATCTCGATGGATCTCGGATCTGATGTGTGCTCTGCCTGAAACGGATACATCCCGAAGTGACGCGGTTTCGTTTCGCGTCGTTGGATCGGCATCGGAGACGATCTACACATGGGGGCCGGAATGGCCGCGAAACGCACCGGCGTACTGTGAGGTGCCGCTTGCGAATCCTCTGGCATCGTGGCGTCTGCAGTGCTTTGTGCCGGCGACGCTCATTCCCACATCCGGCGGAAGTCTCCTGTTCAATCTGATTGCCGGCCTGAGCGCTGTGACGCTGACATTGTCCGCAATGGGCTGGGTGCTGTACCGTGATTATTCACGCGACCTTCGGGAAGCATCGCAGCAGGTCAGCTTCGTCAACCAGGTCTCGCATGAACTGAAGACACCGCTCACAAATATTCGTATGTATGCGGAGTTGCTGGAGAATGACCTCGAGACGATTCTGCCGGACGAACAATCCGGAACGATGCGCAACACGTCCGCCGGAGATCCTCGCCGACGTCTGGAAGTCATCACTTCGGAAGCCCAGCGATTAAGCCGGCTGATTGGCAACGTGCTGACATTCGCCCGGCAGCAGAGAAACACACTGCAGCTCCAGCCTCAGTCAGTGCAGGTTGTCGAAGTCATACGGAACATTCTTGACCGATTTGCTCCGTCGCTGTCAGAGCATCGGATCGCTGCGACGCTGACGGGTACCGTCGAAGGGACTCATCGGATTGACACGGACTTCCTGGAACAGATTCTTGGGAATCTCATCAGCAATGTGGAAAAGTACGCTGCTGACGGGCAGGTGCTGCATGTCCATGTATCATCCGAGAACGATCGACTGCTGATCGACATCAGAGACTCCGGTCCCGGCATTCCTGCTCAATACCGCGAGGAGATCTTCCGCCCGTTCGCGCGGCTGGATAACGATGTTCGCTCTGCATCCGGCACTGGCATCGGGCTGACCATTGCTCGGGAACTTGCCAGACAGCATGCCGGTGATCTGGTTCTGCTGAACTCCGACAAGGGCTGCTGGTTCCAGATTCAGCTTCGCTCTGTGTGATCGACAGAAGTGCCGCCGGGAATTCCTTTTCGGGCTAGGCCAGTTCCCATGTGTCGAGTTTGCGGTGAATTGACCATTGCAGGAGGCATCCCGCAAGCAGGACAATTACTCCTGTGCTGATGGCAGCGATCAGGTTCTGTTCGCGGCCGACAGTGATCCCCGGGGAAAGTGCCCCGAGCACAATCGCAAACGTGCTGGTGAAGCAGCCGATGGAGGAGTGCAGCCAGAGTCTTTTTCCGATGATGCAAAGCAGCAGCCAGCCATGGATCCAGGCGAATGCACCGGCCGCTCCTGCCAGCGACAGCAGGATGGTCAGGATGGTCGGGGATTGCGATGCAATGACGCAGGGACCGAGGAGTGTTGCCAGCCAGAAGACGCCAAAGAGGTATTTCAGATCGTGAAAGATGGCCATGCGAAGTGACCACCAGAATTGGGATCGGCTGAACGGTCTCAGAAACTCGCAGGCGATCACACCGCGTCGCAGGATCCACTGGATCGACGTGATGGACATTAGAAAGATGACCGCCCAACTGGTGATCGGGATCATGATGGGAGTCAGCTGGCTACGCTCAATCCTCAGTTTCACGCCTGCAATCCGAACACCGATGTATGCCATCGAAACCATCATCGCCAGAACGATGACCATTGTCAGCAGTTGAGTCCCAGCGCCTGGCAGAGCAGCCTTGAGCATCCCTGGGCGATCATTTCGGTTCATCGTCGCGATCTGGTGATCCACGCCGCGTTCTCTCCACCGCAGCTGCAGACGTCCCAGCAGTCCGATATTGGCGGGCTTCAGATTCTGACCGAAGTTGTTGACATTGCTGAGTTCCAGGCCAGGAATCCCGTTCATTCCGGATTCCGCAGCGATTCTGCTGAGGCTGGAGGTGCGGACGAGCTTCCAGCCAAAACTGGCAATGCTCAGGATCAGGCACACGGCAACGACCGCCTGGTGATCACCAAGGAGAAATCCTTCAGCCGCGGCGGGTAGCAGAAAGAACAATCCGATGATGCCCAGAACAACCACGACGTCGAACTTCTGCATCCAGCGAGTGATCTGACGGCGGGTTTCAGTAATGTCCTGACCTGGAATTCCGCTTGCCACGGTGGTGGTTGCCGCAAGAGCAATCAACGCGGCTGTCATGAAGGCGACGCCATAGAAGCCAGCGATGACAACGTAAGCAGTCGTCAATACTGCCACGACAGCGATGGGCCAGAACAAATGTGGGGCTTGGTATTTTGGCATCAGCATTGACTGAGGCAACGACATCATCAATCCGGCCTGAACCCAGAAGACCATAGAGACAAACATAGTGACCAGCGAGAGAAAGCCCGCAACCTGGATGCGTCGCTTCCAGTAGGTTCCTCGCTGGATTTTCATTCCGGGAAGCAAGGCACGCCATGTGTTCAACGATTGCTCCACGGATTCGGGATTGAAACAATTCAGATAGATCGATTTGAGGCTCGGATGATTCGTGAGTGTACGGACTTGCTCGGGAGTCGGCGTTGCTGAATCCGTTGTCCGCAGGATCAGCGTCCTCAGTTTCGGACACTTTGTTCCGAGCGTAGAAATCCAGTCAGTGCGAAAGGTGGTTTCGTCCGCCGCCAGAATCTGTAGTTCGGGCATCGCGGGAAGTTCGCGCGAGGCGGCTCCGTTGAATCCCAGCGCGTAGAGTTCTCGCAGATTTGGAAGCTGCGACAGGCAGTTCGGAAAGTTGGTGTTGTCGCCGGCGTTTGACAGCGAGATCGCTCTGATGGTCAGCGATCGGAGTTGTTTCAGAGCAGAAAGATCGCTGATCGCCTGAGAGGTCAGTTCCGTTCCAGGTCGCAGAATCAGTGCCTCCAGCTGCGGCATCTTCTTCAGAAATGTCAGAGCGTCCTGGGTCGTCGCTTTTCCGGGAGTGCTGAGTGCGACGTCGGGAATGTTCGTGGTGTTGAATCCGATGACCGTTTCCAGATGGTCATTCAGCATCAGCGGTGTGAATTGCTGGAGACTGTCGACGGTCTCATCGGGCAACGTCGGTGCCGGAAAACTCTCCGAGTATGTGCCCAGCTGAGGATTCAGGAACGCGTTCGCGAGCAGGATGCCCTGAAAGGAACCGATGACCAGCATTAGCCAGACCCAGGGACGAGTCATCATGGCTTTTAGAACGATCCAGTATCGCATGGCGAGGCTCGAACTTGGCGTTGTGGGTGAATTCACTTGAGGTTATGTGCCAGCGGAACAGACGAGGCGGAAACCTGGGCCCTCCCTCGAACTCGCTGGCGCTCGTGCGACCCCTCCCAAACGGAGTTTGGGAGGGGGGCTTTGCTTGGGGTGCTGCGATGAGGGCTCATCGCTCGTTGCCTGTTGCTCATTCCACCTTCGTGTGCATCTCGAGGAAGATCTCTTCGAGGTTCAGGTCTTCCACGGCGATCTGCGCGGACCAGCGGTCCTGGAGTTCACTGAGCAGTGCCGCGCTGGCGGATGGAACGGTGACCACGGCTTTGCGGCCCTGGATCTCTGTTCGCAGCGCGCCTCGGACGGCGAACGATGTCGGCAGGTCATTCGTGGCTTCAAGTCGAAGTCGTTTGACCTGATCCTTCAGAGTATCCAGTTCGTCGTGAAACAGCATGCGTCCTTCTTTCATCAGAGCGACGTGGGAAGCGACTCGTTCCAGGTCCGAAGTGATGTGTGTCGAAAAGAGCACCGTGTGCTGGTCGTCCGAGGCCATCTCCAGAATGGATTCAAGGAACCAGCGGCGAGCAACGGGGTCCAGGCTTGCGACAGGTTCGTCCAGAATCAGCAACTCCGGACGATACCCCAGCGCGAGAACGAGCGCGAGCTTTTGTTTTTGTCCGACGGACAGAGGACCAAATCGATCCGACAGCGGAAGCTCCCATCGCCGCAGGAGTTCATCTGACCAGCGCTGGTCCCAGTTGGAATAGAAGGCTGAGACATAGGCGACGATCTGGCGCACCGTCATCCAGGGATACAGACTGACTTCCTGAGGCACGTAGCCCAGACGCATCTTCTGATCGTCTTCCAGATACCATGCGTCTTTGCCAAGCACTGTGGCCGTGCCGGATGTTGGCCGCAGCAGGCCAAGCAGACATTTGATCAGAGTACTTTTGCCGGCACCGTTCAGGCCGAGCAGTCCGGTGATCTGCCCGCGGGGAATCTGCAGGTTCACATCATCCAGCACCACCTTGTTTCCAAACTGCTTGCGCAGATGACTGACGTCAATGACCAGTTCATTCATGGCGATGTTCCTGAAGTGAAGACGTAAAGACTTCCTGAATCTGTGAGTCCGTGAGTCCCAGCTGAAGGCCTCGTACCACCGCCTGGTCCGTCAGCGGTTTTAGTTGTGCCTGTCGTTCGGCAGTGGTTCCCGCGTTCCGAGGAACTGCGACGACCATTCCTTTGCCGCGGGATCGCTCCAGCAAGCCGGTTGCTTCCAGCTTCGCCCAGGCTTTTGAAACCGTCATCATGTTGATGCCTAGTTCCGATGCCATGTCGCGAACGCTGGGCAGAGTATCACCGGGCACGAGTCGACCGCCGGCGATCATGGCTTCGACCTGATCGATCAGCTGTCGGTAGATCGGGACGCCGGAAGACGGGTGCACGGAAAATGTGAGTGAAGGCTTTTGCATAAGTGTATTACTACTGTAATGCAGTATCGCCACGGGGCAACGAGGATTTGAAGAAAAGGCCGAAAAATCTGGAAATCGTCGCGACCGGTCTGACCGTCACAATCGAACGTCGGAAGCTCCTGTTGCGGAGTAGCAACATCCCTCACCAACTGACAAAACTGAATTGGATGACTTTATGGAACAGTCAATGTCGAACGACTGCGTCAATTGTTGAGTCTTCGAACCGCCTGTGTTGACTTTGTGAAGTAGGGTTCCGGCAGGCCTCAGGTCATAGCCTTCGCGCCGAGACTGTTCTCATTGCGTGGCGGGCTGAGGCTTCAGAGTCAGACGTTATTGGCCTGTGAGCCACTTGAAGATGACGCCGGAGATAGGAATGACAGTTCAGACTCAGGATCCTCGATCTGTTCCCGCAGCAAGTCCTCGTATCAGCAGTCGTCCAGACGGCGCGCCGATCAAGACGACTTCTGCACCTCTTGGCCGTGAACTGACGGCGATGGGAATCCTGACGGCACTGCGTCGTCGCTGGATTCCTGCTCTGGCAATCGGCATCCCGGCGGCGCTGCTTGTGACAGCTGCTTTGTGGGAACTGATTCCCGCTCAGTTCGAAACGTCCGTCATCATGAAAATCGAAGAGCGTGATCCTCGCCTGGTCTTCCAGGAAGTGCAGCAGGATCATGATTATCTGGCATACCGCAAGTCGCAGGTCAACTACTTCATGAGCCGCCAGGTTCTGACCGCTGCTCTTCGCAATCCTCAGGTTGCAGAATGCCCAACTCTGAAGAGCGTGTCATATCCGGTGGAATGGCTGATGACCAAACTGAAAGATGATGAAAACATCAGCCCTCAGTTTATGCGAATCAGCATGGAAGGTCAGTATCCGCGTGACCTGGCGCTGATCCTCAATGCGATCAAGGACTCTTACCTCGACCAGACCGTCTACATGACGAAGAATGAAAAGATCGAAGAGCTGCGTCGGCTGGAAAACCAGTTTGATGAAGTGAATCGAAAGGTCGAAGCCGCTCAGGCTCGCATCGACAAGCTGGCTGAGAACCTGGGAACCGGTGACCCGAAGACAGCCATCATTCAGCAGAACCTGATTCAGGACGAACTGGACGACCTTGCCGGTCGTCTTCGTGAAGTGAATACTCAGGTTCGTTACCAGGAAGCTGCCCGAGCGTCGCTGCAGCAGCTTGGCATGCAGCCAAATCAGGCCAACGCCGACGGACTTCTTGGTCTTGCGGCGCCGGCGGCTCCGGCTGTCGGAGCAAATCCTGCAGAAGCCCTTCAGCGGGAACTTCTGATGATTCGCCTGAAGATTTCTCAGTTTGAATCCCAGATCCGCAATCCCAATCATCCGGATCTGCTGGCCCTGAAGCGTCAGGAACAGCAGCTGTCGATTCTGGTCAATGGCGGAAATCCAGCGGTTCCAGGTGCGACGCCACTGTCTCGTCTTGATGCTCTCAAGCGGACTCAGGAACAGCTCACCGCTGAAATCGAACTTCAGAAGCAGCGCCTTGCAGAATTCAATGCCCGCACGATCGAGCTGGAATCTGAAAAGCGAAAGATCGAAGCGGACATCAAACTGCGTGACACGCTGCTTGACCAGAAGAATCAGCGTCAGGTGGAACTGAATGCTCCGGACCGAATCTCAACGGTTCAGGAAGCCAACATTCCGGAAGAACCACAGATGAAGAAGAAGGTTCAGTTTGCACTCGTGGGCGGGCTCGCGACCTTTGGATTCATCGTCTGCGGATTCACACTGTTTGAATGGTTCTCGTACCGCGTTGGTTCAGCCTCGGATGTCTCCGGTGAAGTGGGACTTCGACTGGTCGGAACGATTCCGTCGCCTGACAAAGGTGGTCTGCTGGGTCTCGGAATCTTCGCAGGCAAAGTCGACTACGACGAATGGAACCGAGCCGTCACGGAATCGATGGACGTTGTCCGAACCTTCCTGATGCGTCACATTGATCAGTCTCGTTCCGCATCGATCCTGGTGACCAGTGCATCTGCGAATGAAGGCAAGACAACCGTATCATGCCAGCTGGCAGCAAGCCTTGCCCGAACCGGCAAGCGAGTGGCTCTGGTGGACTGCGACCTGCGACGTCCTTCCGCTCATCTGATGGTGGATGGCCGACAGGGACCGGGATTGAGTGAGTTCATTCGCGGCGAAGCGACGCTGGAGGATATTCGTCAGCAGACCCAGGCACCGGGACTGACATTCATCGGAGCCGGTCAGGTTGACCAGCGAACGCTGCAGCTGCTGGCCGTTGACGGCGGACGTGCTCTGATTCAGCAGCTTAAGTCTCGCTTCGACTTTGTGATCATCGACACAAGCCCGATGCTGTTCGTTGCCGAGCCATCAATGCTGGCACAAAACGCGGACATCGTGATGCTGTCGACTCGCAAGGATTACAGCCGGGTTCCTTATGTGATTCAGGCGCGTGATTCTCTGCGAAGCCTGCATGTGCCTCTTCTGGGCGCCATCATGGTGGGAGCGGATTCCGACTTCCAGCGTGAAACTTACGGCTACCAGCAGGAAGTCGTGCGAATGTCTCACGTCTGATCCAGACACACAACCGGGCGAGCGATGTTCGTACGAAGATGCCACTCGCAGCTTCGGCAGGAACATCGCTCTTTCCACGTATTGCCCCTGTCACAGAACTCCCGCACCCTGAACGAACCAATGAACTCTACGGCCGCTCAACTGGATGGCGCATTTACAGTCGACGTGGAGGACTATTTCCACGTGTCCGCCTTTGCATCCGTCATTCGTCCTGACGACTGGGACCAGTATGAATGTCGCGTGGAAAAGAGTACGCGGCAGATTCTGGAACTGGCCGCACGACACTCAACCCGCGGAACATTTTTCATCCTCGGCTGGGTTGCGGATCGATACCCGGGCCTGGTTCGCGAAATTCAGTCGGCTGGCCATGAAATTGGCTGTCACAGCTACTGGCATCAGCTCGTCTACGAACTGGGGCCGCGGAAGTTTCGTGATGACCTGATCAAGGCCCGAGACACTCTGCAGGCGATCACTGGCGAACCGGTTCGTCTCTATCGCGCACCCAGTTTCTCGATTACTCAGCAGTCACTGTGGGCGCTGGATATTCTGGTTCAGGAAGGCTTTGAACTGGATTCCAGCATTTATCCCATTCGTCATGATCGCTATGGCATTCCAGGATCCGCTCGAGTCCCGCATGAACTGAGCACACCGTCGGGGCCCATCCTGGAGTTTCCCGGAATGACATGCAGTGTTGCTGGAATGACTGTGCCTGTCGGTGGTGGCGGTTATCTGCGACTGTTCCCCTGGTTTGTGACTCAGCATCTGCTCAGTCAGATTCGCCAGGAAGGCCGACCTCTGAATGTGTATCTGCATCCCTGGGAAGTCGATACCGAACAGCCTCGCATCAAAGCGTCGCTCAAGTCCCGATTCCGACATTACCAGAATCTGTCCACAATGGCCCCCAAGCTTGGGCGACTGCTGAGCGGCTTTCGACTTGGCACGATGAGCGAAGTGCTGTTGCAGCATGAGGCTCTGACGCCAGGTCTCAGAACACATCTGACCAAGGCCGGTTCCGGGGACATCGCTCATTCGTCCGGCCTCAGCGATCCTTCGTTGCAGTCTGTCGCAGGGAGGGTCAGCTGAGATGGTCCAGGAACGACGCGCAGCTCCACGACCTCGAGTGCTTTATGTGACGCACCGAGTTCCCTTTCCGCCGGACAGAGGCGATCGGATTCGCACATGGAACGTACTTAAATTCCTTTCAGCGCGCGCGGATGTGGATCTGGCGTGTCTTGCGGACGAACCGGTCAGTCAGCAGCAGCTTGCGGAACTGACTCGAGTTTCATCGCGACTTGCTGTTGTGCCGCACGGTGGCAAAGGTCGCTACGTGCGAGGCGTTCTGTCGATGATGACAGGGCGATCAATCACCGCCGGACTGTTTCACAATGCCGAACTGGAACAGACCCTGATGAGGTGGCGCTACGATCAGACGTGGGATGCCGTCATCGCCTCGTCGTCGGGTGTTGCTCAGTATCTGTTCGAACCGTTCGTCAATCCAGGTGCTCGCCGCTGGGTCGATCTGATCGATGTCGACAGTCAGAAGTGGCAGGACTATTCCCGAGCGGCTCGATTCCCGATGAATCTTGTTTATCGGACGGAAGCCTGGCAGCTTCGTTCCCTGGAAAAACAGCTGGCTCGAACATGTGACCGGCTGCTGGTCGTGAGCGATGCGGAACGTGAACTGTTTCGAACGTTCTGTCAGACCGAGAAGATTCAGGCGATTGGAAACGGAGTTGACGCGGTCCACTTTGCCGGCTGTCCGCTCACTCCAGTAGTTCCTCGATCGTGCACATTTGTCGGAGTGATGAACTACAAGCCAAACGCTGACGCTGTGATCTGGTTTGCTGACAATGTCTGGCCAGTTGTTCGGGAGCGATACCCGGATGCTCAGTTCCGCATTGTTGGAAAGTCGCCAACTGAAGAGGTCATGGTGCTGAGCCAGAGACCGGGGATTCATGTCACTGGATCAGTTCCGGATGTGCGATCGTGGCTTCACAGCTCTTCATGCATTGTGGTGCCGCTGAAGATTGCGCGAGGTGTCCAGAACAAGGTTCTTGAAGCCATGGCCGCGGGACGCCCGGTCGTTTGTTCTCCGGCCCCGCTGAAGGGACTTCAGGCAGAACCTGGCCTGCACCTGCTGAAAGCGGATCAGGTCGATGAATGGGTCCGACAGATTGGTCGATTGTTCGAAGATGCCGCACTACAGCAGGAAATTGGCATGGCTGCCGCTGCCTTTGTGCAACTGCATCATTCATGGAACCAGTGCCTGATGTCACTGGAAGAGTTCCTTGCGGCGGATCACGCTGCAGTGGAACCAGAAAGGCAGGTCGCGACATGAAGGGCCTTATCTTTACGTGGATCCTGACACTGCTGGGAGTCGGTACGTCGTTCATTCGACCGTACTACGGCTTCCTTGCCTATGTCGCCCTGGCGATCCTTCGACCGGACTCCCTGTGGAGCAGTCATATTCAGGGCGGACGATTCAGTCTGATCGTCGCCGGAGCCATGCTGCTGAACTGGGTCGTTCGTTGCTGCGGCAACTGGAAACTGGGACCGGCCCGAGGCATCGTGCTGCTCTTTACGGGATCCTGGGTCTGGTCTGTGTTCCTTGCGGTGCAGGCCGACAGTCCTCAACACGCCTGGTATTATGTTGAACAGCAGGCCAAGATTCTGCTGCCTTTCCTCGTGGGCATCACCACACTCCAGACTGTTCGCGATCTGCGAAGTCTGGCATGGACCATCGTGATCTGCGAAGGCTATGTCGCCTTCGAAATGAACATGTGGTACTTCAGCGGCTACAACTATCTGTGGCACATCGGCTTTGGCGGCGTTGACAATAACTCCGCAGCGATCGGACTGGTCACGGCACTCGGTGTCGCGTTCTTCCTGTTCCTGAACGAAGAAGCGTACTGGAAGAAGATTGTGCTGGCGGGCTGTGCGGCCTTCATGGGACACGCCATTCTGTTTTCATTCTCCCGTGGTGCAATGCTGGCGACGGTCATCTTTGCGGTCATCTCCTTCTTCATCATCAAGAAGTCACTCGTCCACTATTCGATCTTCGGAGCCGGTCTGCTGATGGCTCTGATCCTTGCAGGGCCTCAGGTAAGAGACCGCTTCTTCGAGACCTTTGAAAAGAAGAACGGTGTACGTGAAGCGTCGGCTCAGAGTCGACTGGACCTTTGGAAACACTGCGGCATCCTGCTGATGAGGAACCCGATTCTGGGTTGCGGGCCCGACCACTGGCCTCTGCATTCGCATGAGTTCGGATGGCCCAAAGGCAAAGAAGCGCACAGTTTGTGGGTTCAGACAGCGGTTGAGCTGGGCATTCCTGGCATCATGATGTTCATGGGCTTCTACGTCGTCTGCATCTGGCGCTGCTGGCTCCTGCTGAAGCGACTGCGAAACTCGGAGGACCCCTGGTTCGCCGACTCCGCGCGAATGACAGTCGCGGCCCTGGTTGGTTTCATGGTCGCAGCGCAATTCGTGTCGCTCGAAGCGCTGGAGATTCCTTACTACGTAGCGCTGCTGGGGGCAGGGACGCTGGTGGTGCAGGGACGATCGATGTATGGCCAGCTGTTCGAAGCCGGTCTGCTGGATAAGGACCAGAATATCGAATGGACAGGCGGGGAATCGACGAGCGTCGCTCCGGCGGCTCAACCTGCTGCCGTCGAATCTGAATGGCGTCCGATGAACGCGCCCGCTGACCGTGAATGGACACCTTCGTATCTGAACGCCGGCTCTTCGCATGAGTCTGCGGAATTCTATGCGGGACCTGCAACTGCCGTGGCCGTCGTTGAACCGGCGACACAGATTCGCGACTGGCGCGACAGGATTGATGAACAGGCAGAGTCCGAATCACTGATCATGAATTAGCGATCATCCTATGAAGTTCATCTACATTGGCATCTGTGCTCTGGCCGTTGCTGCCACCTGGAAGTTCTCCAGCGAGATGACTCACGCGCTGGCGGCGTCGAAGGACAGCAGCCAGGAAGCGCTGGCGCGGTTTTCGGTGAAGGAAGGGACTGAGGCGACGGAAGGGACCGGAGGGACGGAAGTCGCCAGACGTTTGGTGGCTGAGGATGTTGCGCCTATAGAAGAGCAGACTGAAGAGCCTGCGGACGAAGTTTCGGAAGACGCAGCTGGTGACAGCAAGCCGGTTGCTGCGATCTATCGGAAGCCTGTTGTTCGGCATCAGGCGCCACTGCATGACACAATGATCACACCGGGGAACTTCACGTACCTTGGAGCATTTCGTCCGCCGCATCATCAGGCCCACGAAACGTCCTTTGCTTACGGCGGATGGGCTCTGGCTTTTCGTCCCGATGGCGATGCTTCCGGCGCGGACGATGGTTATCCAGGCTCACTGTACATCGTCGGGCACGCCAGCCAGCAGATGGTGGCGGAAATTTCGATTCCCGAACCCGTGAACCTGGCGATTCGTCATGCGGATCATCTTCCGGTTGCGAAAGTCGTTCAGGACTTTCAGGATGTGACCGACGGTATTCTCCGGCAGATGACGGCTGGTTCCTCCGAACCCTTCATGATCGGGGGAATGTGCGTGTCTCAGAATCAGCTGCACTGGACGACCTACAAGTTCTACAACGTTGAGAACCTGGACTATCCCTCACACGGCCGTTCGGGTCTTCAGCTTCAGTCATCCATTGCGGAAGGTCTGTGGCATCTCGGTCCACTCGGCTCAAGTTCACCGGAATGGAACTCCTACAAGAACGCCGGGTATGTGCTTGAGATTCCGGAATCGGAACGCCACTGGTTCGGCGGACACAGCCTGATGTCGGGTCTTCAGATCAGCACTGGTCTTCAGGCATCCAGTCAGGGACCAGCACTGTATTCCTACGCGCCGCCGGAAGACGGTTTTCCTTCGAACCGGTCATTGTCTGCAACTCCGCTGGCCTGGTATTCGATGAATGATCCGCTCGAACGTCATCATCCTGCGGATCGCTGGTCCGGAGCGGCATGGCTGACGCTGGGAAAGAAACAGGCGGTCATCGTGGTCGGACGAAAGTCACTCGGTGAATTCTATTACGGTGAACCTCGGCCCGGTGACTGCAGCGAAGACAAAGGCTACCACGGCGCTCCGTACGAAGTTGAGATTGCGTTCTATTCGCCCGCCAGTCTGATTCATGCGGCGAACGGAAAGCTGCCGGCAATGGGACTACGACCATGGCTGCGCTGGGGCGGCACTTCTCCTGGCGGCGGAGTCAGGCAGTACTTCTTCGACACCTGCCATCAATACACGGGCGGCGTTGCCTACGACCGGGAGCACAATCTCCTGTATGTTGCTCAGGTCGATGCGGCCAAGACCAGCGACAATGAATGGGACGTGCTTCCCGTGATCCATGCCTTTCGCATCGAAGAGTGACCATTCGATGGAATGGACTTAATTCCTGAGCCCGGAACCCTGTGATTCCCGGGCCACTCGGGTACTGTTGATCTGTTCACACGGCGCAAAACTGAAATGGGCTCAGAACGCTGCGGCTGTTAAACTGCGGGGCCTTTCGTGCCTTTGTCCCGCCAGTGAGCAGTCGAGAATGCGAACCAAGCTGAGAATACTCTGGGTCTTCCTGGCCCTTGTTTCCCTGACAGGCGTTCAGGGCCGGGGTGACGAGAATGCGACACGGGATCGACGGCATCGACAGCTGATTGATCAGCGTGAGAAGGTTCTTGCGTCGTACAAAGACGATCTCACAGCCGTGGCCGGATGGTGTGAGGAACATCAGCTGCAGGAAGCTCAGCAGAAGGTCCTGGCACTGATTGAGCAGCTGTCATTGGATCCGGAACAGACCGAGCTGTCGTCGTTTGTCTCGCCGCCCGTCGACAAGTCACTTTCGCTGGATGAACAGCAGTGGATGTTGCAGCTGCAACATCATCGTGAAACCCGCGCGGCGGAACTCTATACGCTGGCGCGTTCAAGTCTTCGTGCAGGCTTTCCATCTCTTGCTTTTTCAATCATCGGCGATGTTCTTCGCGTCGATCCCGACCACAAATATGGTCGATCGATCATGGGCAAGCAGAAGTACATCGACCCGACTCGAAAGGACGAACCCGGCTACGCGGGAGAATGGGTTTCGGCATTCGAGAAAAAGATGCGAGGCGAATCGCGTCCTCAGATCAATCATCCGGACTTTGGCTGGATACCGTTGACCAGTGTCGGACGATACGAGCAGGGTCTTCGTCCGTGGAAGGGTGACTGGATCAGTGTCGAAAAGGAAGCGGAACTTCGTCGTGACTTTCGCAATGCCTGGGAAGTGCCGAGTGAGCATTTTCTGGTAAAGACCAACGTCAGTCTTGAAGCCGGAGTTGAACTGTCGCGCCGTCTTGAAGTATTCCATGCGTGGCTGCAGCAAAACTTTGCGGCCTTCTTCGACACTCCTCAGTCACTGCAGGACCGCTTTGAAAAGGCCACGGATCGATCAGCGGATCGCAACGTGAAGCCGATGGAGGTTCACTATTATGCGACTCGCGAAGAGTATCAGAAGCGAGTCTTCGGGAAGGTCCCGGCGAATCTGGAAACGAACGGTCTGTACTGGCAGCCTGAGCGAACGAGTTACTTTTATCTGAATCCGGAACGAAGAGATCTGACGACTCTCTTTCATGAAGCGACGCATCAGATTCTGGATGTGAATACGACGTCGGATCGACTGCTGGCCGCGCGAGCACGTGCTCGAAAACTCAAACAGCGCCGGATTGAAGACTGGGTCCTCTGTGAGCATTCGAATTTCTGGCTGATTGAAGGTCTTGCCTGCTACTTCGAATCGTTTGAGATCGATGAGAGCGGCAAGGTCAGCGTTGGCAATCCCGAGTATGTGCGATTCGATACGGCGCGTCAGCGACTGCTTGATCCGTCGTTCTATTTCTACATGCCGTCTCTTCAGTTTTTCGCGCTGGGGAAGGATGAATTTCAGAGCCATCCTCAAGTCAGTCCGCTCTACACACAGGCCTCCGGTTATGTGCACTTCCTGATGCACTACGAAGACGGTCTGTATCGCGATGATTTGATTCAGCTGCTGACCGCCGTCTACCGCCCGGATGCAGAAAAGATCACGGAAGAACCTTCACTGACTCGCATCGCTGGTGTCTCGTACGACGAGCTGGACCGCCAGTACCGCGAGCACATGCAGAACCTGGACGACCTTCTGAACGCCGGCGAACCCCGTCGCGACCAGGCCGGCAACCGGCGCTCCCCGCGTTAGACGTGTCCACCAAAGTAGCTCGTGTCTCCGACGCGAGAACTTCCTTCGGGACACCTGCTACTGAACACGCGTGGCGGAACACCCGGCTTGGAGAGTCGGGCCACTTTGAGATCGACGAATGAGTCTTCTGGGGCCACTTGATCCGGATTCTGGTCAAAGCAATGATCGTCGTGGCGTGCAGAACTGACCATTCGATGTCAAACTTCTCTGGACTTCGAAGAGTCCCCTGAATGTGTTTTTTCAGGGGGCTCGTTCGTGCATCGTCTTGCTTAGCTCAGGGTTTCGGATGTTCTTCACGTTTGCCTTTTGGTGCATCGCTGCTTTTGTCATTGGAGGAATCCCGTTCGGTTACCTCGCGGGGCGGATTGTCCTGAAAGATGATATTCGGAAGCATGGAAGCGGCAATATTGGTGCAACGAATACGTGGAGGACGCTGGGGTGGAAGTGGGGCGTGACCGTATTGATTCTTGATGCGCTGAAGGGACTGATTCCGACATTGCTGTCAGGGCAGTTTGTTGCTGATGGATTTGATCCGGCGAAGACGGAACCTCTGCGAGTCGCCGCGGGACTGTTTGCCATCGCGGGGCACATGTTTCCGATCTGGCTGTCATTCCGCGGTGGCAAGGGCGTGGCCACAGCCCTGGGCGTTGTGCTGGTCCTGGCTCCGGTCGCCAGCGCGGCTGCCTTTGGTGCATTTCTCGTTTCACTTGGGATCTGGCGGATGGTTTCGCTGTCATCGATTCTGTCGGCGACCACATTCTCGATCGTGTACTTTGTTCTGCGGCGCGGAACAGACCTGGGTGGCGTGTCTTTGCCGATGACGCTGTTCTCCGTTGTTGTTCCGGCATTGATTGTCTGGCGACACCGTTCCAACATCCTCAGAATCATTCAGGGCACTGAACGCAAAATCGGAAAGAAGACAACCGAGGAAGGAAAGCAGGCACCATGAGCGTCCATTCAGGATTCTTCCGCCCAGTGCTCTCTGCGATCATGCTCTGCCTTGTTGTTGTCGGAGCGTGTTCATCATTTGCGAACTGCGTTTGCGGTGGCGACATCCCTTCCGTTGGTTCAACGTTCGCCGCAAAAGACTCACTCAAGCTTGATGCAGACGAGGCCGCTGACGCGCAGGATTGTCTGAAAGGACTGCGATGGGCTCCCGGGGACTTCAAGGTTCAATGCGAAGCAGCTCAGGGGGACCGGGGAGATTTGTTGATCCGGTTTCCCTCGCCCATGCCCTCCGGTGACGCCGTCAACGACAATGTTTCGATGGAGTGGTATGTCGCGCGGGATGAGAACCGGCAGCCGAAGACAGCTCGCTGCGTTGTTGTGGTTCATGAATCCGGTCGAGGCATGACTGTGGGCAGGATCTTTGCCCGGGGATTGCAGTCTCAGGGACTGCATACGTTTTTGATTCACCTCCCCGGATATGGTGCTCGTCGGACGCCCCGCGCTGACCAGCCGGAGCAGCTTCTGAGCGGG
Source organism: Planctomycetaceae bacterium (assembly GCA_046349695.1). Lineage (GTDB taxonomy): Bacteria > Planctomycetota > Planctomycetia > Planctomycetales > Planctomycetaceae > SXXK01. The sequence continues at coordinate 138,285 of JAXMBV010000012.1, forward strand.
ATGCAGCAGGCGGTGTGTGATGTGCGGCGGGCTCGAGACGCTGTGGCTTCGCTGCCGCTGATCGATTCGAGTATTGTGGGGATTCAGGGGACAAGCCTTGGCGGCTTCATCACGGCGACGACCGGCGGGCTTGATGATGGTTACGGCGGTGTCTTTATTCTGCTGGCAGGCGGCAATCTTCACGAGGTTGTGCTGCAGGGTAAGAAGGATGCGGCCAAGGTTCGCGAGAAGCTGGAAGCGATCGGCATCACGGGAGACAAGATTCGCGATCTCGCCCGACCCGTGGAGCCGCTGCGGGTTGCTCATCGACTTCGGCCGGAAACGACCTGGCTCTACAGCGGGAAATATGACGATGTCGTGCCTCCGGAATGTTCGTTTGCTCTGGCCAAAGCCGCATCATTGCCCGCGGGACACCACATTGAATTGCCGGCCGATCATTATTCCGGGGTTGTGTTTCTTCCTGCCGTCATCGCAGAAATCGGGCAGAAGATGAAAACACTCGGCGATGAGACCCCGAAATGATGACATTGTCAGTTCGGGGCGTGTGGGGCATACTGCGTCGTATCCGACTCTGACAGAGCCTGGCACATTGTCTGATCGGCATCGAGCCTTAACAGAACACTGAAGATTCTGACCACCCTTCGCGGGAAAGAAACTTGTCTTCACCGCTGAACCAAATTCAGGTCTCTGCCTGCAACAGTACGCCGGGCACCGTGCCGGTCTTCAACTGTCTTGTCATCCTGCGAACGAGTGACGACGGAAAGAAGCTGCACGGCCGCATCGCCAATCTCGCCGGGATGACGGCCGAATCATGGAGCGAGCGAGAGTTGCTGATGCAGCTGACTCGTCGTTTCAAAGAACATCTAAAGGCGAGTCTGAAGAACGAGCAGCCGGTTGGATGGATCGATCCCCCCGAGGAACCTCAGGCCGGCGAACAGCTCCGATACATTCCCGTCCACTTGTGAGCCCCCCGTTCCGAACTCCGAACTCCGAAAACCGAACATCCCTATGACCCCCAGCACTTTGTCCTGTCGTCAACGACTTGTGAAGACTCGCATCATCGCCACGATTGGCCCGGCAAGTGAATCGGTTGAGGTGTTGCGGGAACTGGTTGCATCGGGTGTGGATGTCTTTCGGCTCAACTTCGCTCACGGCAGTCATTCGTGGCTGTCCGAGCTGGTTCGAAAGATCCGCCAGGTCTCAACCGAACTGGATTGCCCTGTTGGCATTCTTGGCGATCTGTCGGGGCCAAAGATTCGACTGGGTGAGATCAGGGGCGGCGAGACGTACTGTGCCGAGGGTGCTGCGTTCCGATTTGTGCGAGGCATGGATTCCGAATCGGAAACGGATCTCACCTGCACCTATGAGCCACTGATCGATGACGTGCGTCCCGGCGACAAGGTACTGCTTGCTGACGGCACCGTCGCGATGGTCGTGATTGAAAAAGACCCCGAGCTCAAATGGGCGAAGTGCCTTGTCGTTCAGCCAGGAAAGATTCGCAGCCGTCAGGGAGTGAATCTTCCGGGCGTGGCACTCAGCACTGCAAGCGTCACCGAGAAGGACCGCAAAGACCTTGAATGGGCGCTGCAGCATCAGCTGGACTTCATCGGACTCAGCTTTGTCCGGCAGGCGGCTGATATCGTCCACCTGCAGAAGCTGATCGAGTCCCATCATCCCAAGGTGACTCCGCTGATTGTTGCGAAGATCGAAAAGACGGAAGCCATCGAAGATCTCGACAATATTCTTCATGTCACCGATGCCGTCATGGTGGCTCGCGGAGACCTGGGTGTTGAAGCTGAAATCAGTCGTGTTCCGATTCTGCAGAAGCGGATCATTCAGCGATGCAATGAGCTGCGAATTCCGGTCATCACTGCCACACAGATGCTGGACAGCATGCAGACGAACGACCTGCCGACTCGAGCCGAAGTCACGGACGTTGCCAATGCGGTGATTGACGGCACGGACGCTGTGATGCTCTCCGGAGAAACCGCAATCGGTGCTCATCCGGTTCAATGCGTTCGAATGATGGATCGAATTGCCTCCGAAGCCGAACCCTATGTCAGCACGATCGAGCCGGCGGAGATTCGTGATGAAGAATCACGCCGTGCTCGACCGGTCACAGAAGCCGTAACGCGTGGAGCGATTGCTGCTGCGGAGTATCTGAAAGCAGACCTGATCGTTGTGGCGACGGTGACCGGACGAACGGCTCTGGCTCTGTCGCGACTGCGAGGCCGAGTGCCGATTCTCGCGTTCACAGATCGCGAAGATGTGGCCCGTCGAATGTGTCTCTACTGGGGCGTCACTGCCATTCTGAACAGGGTGACTCAGCAATCCGCCGACGCACTGCTGCAGTACGTGATTCCATGGGGACAGCGCAACGGAATCCTTCAGTCCGGCAGCAAACTGATCATCGTCGGCCACACTGCTTGGCTTGGCGAAACGCATGACCTGATGATGGTTCACGTCGTTCCCTGACAGCCCCTCATCAGCCACCGTAGTGGAACTCGCCAGAGTTCCTATTCCACACCGTAGTGGAACTCGCCAGAGTTCCGTCGAACCCACAAACCACTACTGCGCGAGGCTGCCGCACGGCGTGTTGCCTGCAAGATCCGCGATCATGTCGCGAATGGATGCGAGGACGGCATCACGCCAGCGAGCTTCTCCGTACTGTTCTGAGTACGGCTTCTTCTGCCACGCGAAGTTAATTCCTCGTGAACTGTTCACGATGGCTCCGAGCCCGGAAGGATCAAAAGCGGACGCCGTATCTGCTGACGTTCCGCCCTGTGCACCATAACCCGGGATGAGCAGCGGAACCTGAGGCATGCGAGTTCGCAGGCTCTTCAGTTGTTCCGGCCAGGTGGCTCCCACCACAGCACCGACAAGTCCATAAGTACTGTCACCGGCAACCGTCTCGACGCTCAGCTTCTGCACTGTGTCGGCAACGACTTCATAAACCGTACGTCCGTCGCTCGTGCGATCCTGAAACTCGGCAGCTCCTGGGTTGCTGGTTCGAACAAGCACATACAAGCCCGCCTGTCGCTTGCGGGCAACCTTCACGAACGGTTCCAGAGAATCTGTTCCAAGGTACGGATTGATCGTCAAAGCATCGGCTGGCCAGTTCGCAGCCTCCGGGTCTTCACCGGCAAGCCATGCTTCGGCGTACGCTTCCGCCGTGGTCCCGATATCGCCTCGCTTGGCGTCTGCGATCACGATCAGCCCTGCTTTGCGGGCATGAGTCATCACGGCATGCAGAGCCTGCATCCCGGGAACACCGAGCTGTTCAAAGAAGGCCACTTGCGGCTTAACCGCCGGAATCAGCGGCGCGGCGATGTCGATGAGTTCGCGGCTGAACGCTTCGTACCCTCGAGCCTGCACTTCGGCCGTGCTTCCTCCCAGCGATTCTGCCCACGAACGGATTTCCGTTGGCAGCCAGTCCCAGCGAGGATCAATACCCATCAGCGCGGGAGTTTTTGTCGATCGGATCTTTTCGTCGAGTCGGCCGGAATAACTGACCATGAGCATACTCACTGAACGGAAAACACGGGTGCCTCAGCGGAGATTTTCGCGAGCAATGTAGCGGCCGTGAAGGGACGTGCCGAGCGTGGGTCGCCACGGAGTGTTGGAGGTTCTCGCGTCGGAGAGACGGGGAGTGGGGGTTCTCGCGTCGGAGACACGAGCTACGATCAGGCTGAGCGGCGGGCCTGGATGCCGCGGGCTGATTCGTGGGGTGCGAGCTGCGTCAGTGCGTTCTGGTTCTGAGCTGCGATGGAGTTCAGCACGTGCTGGATCATTTCTGCTGAAGCTGCCATGGCAAACAATGGTGCTTGTTTTGGAAGACGTCGGCTTCCGGCAAGAATGTGATAGTAACTCGTGTCCGGGAAGGCCTCCCGCTGAAGCACATCAAACATCCCGGTCTCATCGTACAACTGCAGGCGTTGTGTCAAAGTGGCCGAGAGCCGTGCGTTTCTGGCCGCAACCCAGAATGGTGTGTCTTCACGCTGGCTGAGCCAATAATGCATCTGTACGAAATCGCGAACGTCGTCGTACAGTTTGGCCATCGCTGAGTTGTAGTAGTCTCGCCCGGCGGAGATGGAGCCGTGCAGAGAAAACAACTGCAGAAACAGTTCAATTCCAACCTGGCTCAGGTGAATTCCTGTTGATTCGAGTGGTTCCAGGAAGCCGGCAGAAAGTCCGACCGCCAGCACGTTGTGTTTCCAGAAGCTGGTCTGCCGCCCGACTCGCATCTTCAAAAACCTGGGAGTCGCCTTCGAGAGATCCAGTTCCGGAACGGCCTGCTGAAACTGTTGCCAGGCGGTTTCTTCGGAGATGAACTGGGAGCTGTAGACATAGCCGAGTCCTGTATGCTCAGTCAACGGGATCTGCCACATCCATCCGGCCTGAAGTGCCTTTGAAACGGTAAACGGCGGGATACGGGAACCGCCTGGGATCTTCCACGCGACCGCTCGATCACACAGCAGGTTCTGGTTCCAGCTCTGGAACTCATCCTGAAGAGTCTCATGCATCAGGATGGATCGAAAGCCTGAACAGTCAATGAAGAAATCGGCTGAGACTGTCTGACCCTGAGTCACTCGAGCCATCGTGACATCGCCGGAATCATTCCGCACCGCGGACTCAACCGCCCCATGAACCTCACGAACACCCGCTTCGAGGGCAACCTGTCTCAGCCAGCCGGCAAGAGCTTCGGCGTTGAAGTGGAACGCGTAAGACTGTGTCTCCGTGATCGGCGATGCGCCGTGTGAGAAGTGTGGGCCACGGCCATGGAGACACGCGTGGTAGTGCAAAGAGTATTCATGATAGGGCAGAACGGTGTGGCCCCGCTGTTTCTGAGCGATCCACCACGGAAACAGATCGCGGCCATCGATTCTTGCACCGCAGACACCAAAGGGATGCCAGTGATCGCTGCCTGCATCAATCCAGTCGAGAAATCGGATGGCCAGTTTGTAAGTGCCTTCGCAGGTCCGCATCATTCCTGCTTCGTCAGCCTGAAAGCGTTTCAGCAGACTGACGAGCGACGGAATAGAAGCCTCGCCGACACCAATTCCTCGCGGACCGGGAGGCTCGATGACCGTAATCCGGCAGAGATCACGCGGAATCGTTCTGGCCAGCATGGCTGCTGTCATCCAGCCTGATGTCCCGCCACCCGCAATGGCGATGTGACGGATTCCGTCAGATTCTGACTGAGCATTCATTCGAGACTCCATTCTCCGAATGACGAGATCTGATGAACAGTGGATGCGATTCAGCCGGCCTGAGATGTGTCTTCAAAAATACCGCGTTCTCGATTCTTGCGAGAGCTGCGGGGATCGAAGACCTGGCCGCTCATCGCGATCCAGACACCATCATCCTTCTGCCCCTGAAGAACCCCAAGTGCCATTCCGACATTGAAGACCGCATCCGTGTTCTTGAAATTTGCAGGTTGCATCGCTCCGGTCAGAACGATTCGGCGCCCCGGGATGTCCAGCAGAACGCGCGCCGTCTCAATCATCGTGTCTGTTCCATGAGTGATCACAATCCGCTGCTCGGGACAGTCGAGCACCGCCTGACGAACAAGCTGACGATCCTGATCCGTCATGTCCAGACTGTCTTTGCGCATGATGGACTGGACTGTGTACTCAAAGGAGACCGGCAGTTCCTGAAGAATGCGTTCAACTCCCGGAGGACCGACCTGATACTGGCTTAACTGGTCGAAATAGACTTTGTCGATCGTTCCGCCGCAGCTCAAAAATCGAATTCGCATAAGGAGTGTTTGTTCGCACGATTGAAGGATTACATCCATGGTTTGGGCAGGAGCCAGCCCTGCTCGGAAATCGTCTTCAGAAGCCGCATTCTGAACTACTTCATGATGGCTTTTTCCACTTTGAATTCGATGTCATTCATGTCTTTTGCTTCAATGACAACAAACAGCGGAGAAGTCGAATACGACGCGTAGGCCGGGTCGACGGGAGCTCCGTGGTCGAGCTGGTGTTTGGTCATGCCGTCATTCACGATCAGCTGAGTCACAATGGCGATGTGTTTTCCGGCACAGGCTCCGTCATTCGGAGTCCACGTTCCAAGGACAAAGGATCCGTCCTGCTGAATCGTTCCGGTGGCATTGATCTTGTGTTCCTGCGACAGCAGTTCAATGGTCCCCAGACGAACAGGACTTCCGTCCGAAAATACTACTTTGCCTCGCGTGGGATACGCTTTTGGACGGCTTTCACCGCAGCCTGGCTGAAATGCCATCAGACACAGCAGAGAAATCAGCAGGCGACAGCGTGCAGAGCAGCTTGAAAACAAAGTCCACGTCCTTTCAATCCTGAAGCGTGAAGCCTTCAAAGATTCACATCGGGGGGAACTCTGGCGAGTTCCACTACAATCCGAAAGCACTGAAATTGCTTCCGAAAATCCCCGAAATGTAGCCTGGTCTAGTACCCTTCAAAGCGAAGTCCGTCGTTGCGGTTGCAGAGACTTGCCAGAACCTGAGTACTGATGGAAGAAGAGATCGCCCGGGCACTTCCGTCGCACAGCGCGAACTGCGCTGATTTGTCGTGAGCACTGCCGAAGGAATAAACGTTGGCACGCTGATCATTCGGGCTGTGAGCAATAGGAACGCCAGGACCGCCAACTCGCGCGAAGTGCGTCATGTGACGCCCGAAGTACGCCGGACCATTGTATGGACTTTCCGTCATCTTGTTCGAAGGAATATGAGGTTCTCCGACCAGCAGTGTCTGGCTGGTGCCATCTTTGATATCCGCCATCGTGACAGTATCGAGCCAGTCGCGGTCCAGCACCGGTTTGTCATTGGTCGATAGGGACTGGTTGAGCTTTGGCTGGCTCGAAATGATCACGCCGTTGCCGCGTCCGCCCCAGTAGAAATCCGTATCGCGTCCAATCGCACCAGCGGAATTGTCGCCATGGTTTCCGACATAGTCAGCCACGGCACCGCCTGGAATCACCTGCACTCCGCCTGGGCATCCACACGGGAAGCGAATCTCAACACGCACGTCTTCCGCAATCGCGTTTGTGGCCGAGTGTCTTTCCGGACAGAGGAAGGTTGGTACAACCCGCCGACGGACCTGCTCACTGTGCTCACCATAGGTCTTGAACACATCCCATTCAGCAGCCATACCAGCCTGTTCCACATACGGAAGAATATGGATAAGCCACGAAGGTTCATCCATTCCGGGTTCCGTCGCTGTTTCGTTGTTTGTTGATCGCGCCTTGTTGATGATCAAACGGGCTGGCGGAAACTTCTTATGCGAATCATGGAAATTATGAAGTGCCAGTCCCAGTTGCTTAAGATTGTTCAGGCACTGAGTGCGGCGAGCCGCAGCGCGGGCCTGTTGAACGGCTGGCAGAAGGATGCCGACCAGGACGGCAATGATCGCAATCACCACCAGAAGTTCGATGAGCGTGAAGCCACGGCGATTTGAGAATACGTGAGAAGCCGGTAACAGCCCGGGCTGACGACGAAGAAATGTACGCATCGCGCTGATCCTCAAAATGGCACGGGAACTGATGCTGGCACTGTTCGAAACCGGCGAATTTCGGTCCCATGACTCAGAAAACTCATTTTCGCAGATCGAGTCAGGCAAACAAAAGACCCACCAGCACAAATTCTGCCACGTCAGCAACAATCGGAATACGCGGGTTTCGGAGCATCACAAAACTTGATGAAACCCGGAAATGTACTGAAGATTGTCATCCAGCGCCTCAGAGTTTCGTTCGTCGAACCTGCCAGGTTTTTGGGCAACTTGGCGAATTACATCAACCGTGGCCCTTCCGTAGCGTGATTTCTCGTGACTTTTGCACAGACCCCGTACAATCAGTCTATGAAACCGATTCTTCGAGCACTGTTGTTTGTTTCCTGTTTCACAGGCACTTCGCAGTTCCTTAATGCTCAGGAGGCTGAAGGGGAAGCGAAGAAGGCTGCGGAGCCGTTCGGCCGTTTTGTGTCGGTCACATCACCGATTTCCGACCAGACGGTGAGCCTGATCAATAACACGGCGGTGGAGCTGCAGGCTCAGTCCGTCCGTGAATCACGTCCGGCGATTCTGGTCCTGGAGATTGAATCCGGTTCAAGCCGGTTCGGTCAGGTACGGGATATCGCTTCGTTCCTCACATCTGCCGAAGTGAGTAACGTTCGAACAGTCGCATGGATTCCGAAGACGGTGGAAGGCAACCATGCGGTGCTTGCTCTGGCCTGTCATGAAATCATCATGCATCCTGATGCTTCGCTGGGCGACATTTCCAGAGGTCAGCCGCTGGAACAGTCGGATGAAGCGTTCATTCTGGCTCTTGCCGATCGTCGGCGAAACAACCGACTTTCCAGAGGCATCATCAGCGCGATGCTGAATCCATCGGTTGCTCTGCGCAGGATTTCAATGACTGATGAGACCGGCACGAAGTCTCAGAAGTTCGTCACTGTTGAAGAGCTGCGACTTCTGCAGCAGCAGAATCTGGAAATCTCTGACGTTGAGACAGTCAAAGAAGCGGGCAGTCCCGGTCTGTTCAATTCCACAGATGCCATGAAGTCGGGTTTCCTTGTCGGACGAACAGTCAAGACTCGCCCGGAACTCACTGAAGCCCTGGGGCTGCCGCGCGAAGCGATGCGGCAGCAGGCTGATGGCAAGCCTGTCAAATCCCGGCTGATCGAAGTCCATGGTGTCATTGGTCACACACTTCAGGATTTCGTGCTGCGTGAAATTCGTACGGCGGTCGCCGACAACGTGAACCTGCTGATCCTTGAGATCGATTCGCCGGGAGGAAGCAAGGACATCGCCGAAGAGATTTCTATGACACTTGCGGATCTTGATCCTTCGAAGATCACGACCGTTGCATGGATTCCGCGCGGTGCCTGGAGCGGTGGAGCCCTGATTGCCTTTGGCTGTGATCAGATCATGATGCACGCAGATGCTCAGATCGGTGACATCGGGGTCATCATGCAGACTCAGCCCGGAGGAGCTTTCGAACGCGCTCCGGAAAAGATCGTCAGCCCGTTTTTGGAATTCGTCGCGTCGATTGCAAAGCGAAAGAACCGTGCTCCGGGTTTGCTTCAGGCGATGGTGGACAAGGACCTTGAGATCTTTGAAGTCACGAACAAGAAAGACGGCCGAGTGACCTGGATGTCAGAGCATGAGATTCAGGCACAGCCGGACGAATGGATCAAAGGCCCCATGGTGCCGGAGAGTCGTAAAGGTGTCCTGCTGACTCTGCGTGGCGAACGTGCTCATCAGCTGCGCCTTGCGGAAGCTCCCTGTGCTGACATGAGTGAACTGCGGCGAAGACTTGGCATTCCTGAAAGTGTCCAGCTGACGGCGGTCCAGAGAACGTGGGTGGATGGAATCGTCGCGTTCCTGAATTCGGGCTTCGGCGGCTTTCTTCTGCTGAGCGCTGCCATTATCTGTCTCTATGTGGAGGCTCATGTCCCTACAGGGGCCTTCGCTATTCCCGCTTTGATCTGTTTCGTGCTCTTCTTCTGGAGTCGCTTCCTGGGAGGCACCGCCGGAATGCTGGAACTGATCCTGTTTGCTCTGGGCATGGGATTACTGGCACTGGAGATCTTTGTCATTCCGGGATTTGGAGTCTTTGGCATCACGGGCATCCTGATGATCCTGCTTTCGCTGGTGATGGCGAGTCACACATTTGCGGGCATGAATGCGACGGAGAGCTTTGAAGAATCCATGGGAAGCCTTGGTTCGCTGACGGGGGCGATGGTCACGGTCATCGTGACGGCGGTCGTTCTGAATCGGTTCCTGCCATCGATTCCGTGGGTCAATCGCCTGATTCTGACTCCTCCTGGATACGCGGCGGCGGGAACGGGTCCTTTGCTGAATCCGTCGCTGACCACCGGTGGCGACTCTGGTCCTGTGGATATGGGGACTGTGGGCACTGCCGCCTCGGCGCTGCGACCCTCCGGAAAGGGAATGTTTGGCGACAAGTACATCGATGTTGTCAGTGATGGTGCTTATATCGACCACGGTTCGGCGATCGAAGTCATTCGGATTGCCGGCAACCGTGTCATCGTTCGCGCTGTGCAGAAGAGCGAGCCGCGCTCTGAAACGATTTCCTGACGACAGAGAGTATTCGGACCATGAGCGATCTCAGCAACGAAGAAAAGTCGCCCGTGCTTCCCCTGAGTGAGCAGCAATCCGAAGCGCTGCGAGGGCTGGTGGAGCGGAGCCAGAAAGTCATGGCTCACGGCTGGATGATCCGCACCTTCATCAAGCATTGCGATGAAGTGGAGGACTTCCCGGAACTGAACGAGATGGCGCGCACCATCTTTGATGTGTTCCGGGCTGTGGAAACGCAGATCGAAGATCCGGTGAATTACTTCCGAACGGTTCGCAAGAAGATTGCGAAGCTTCGTTCGGCCGCGGAGCAGTTTGAAAAGGACGCCTGGCACGCTTCGACCCATACGAATTTTCAGCAGTGTGCGGTCGCGGCAAAGTTCCTGGGGGAACAGATTCAGGAATTGCTCGCCGAAGCGGAGAAGTCCATTCCCCGCCCTGCCCCGCCCAAAATTCAGCTTCCGGTGTCCCGCCCCGTTGCCGATCGCGTTCAGGGCGAATCTTGAGCTTTTTCCTGAGATTCCTGCGTTTCCTCTGCGAAGGTAAGAAGACTTTGCGGACGAAAGCAGGGGGGTACCGTTGGCTTTGCGGGTTTTATCCATCGTTCCAAAAAGGAAGTTCTGCCCGTTGCATTCGGTCGCCGAATTTGGAGCATGATGAACTCTGTCTTCTGACCCTGTCACGATGAGCAGTCCAGAGCCATGCCGAACGGTGCCGTTGCCTCCGGAGAGCTGAAGATCCGACAAAAGCTCGGAAAGTACCGGATCGAGCGAAAGCTCGGTTCCGGAGGATTTGCCTCCGTTTACCAGGCCATGGACACGGTGCAGGGAATCCGAGTGGCCATCAAGGTGCCACATGCTCAATACACGACGGAAGCGGTGCTGACGGAGTTCCGCAAGGAAATTCGAACCACCGCTCCGCTCGAACATGACAACATCCTGCCCATCAAGGATGCCAGCATCATTGAAGACCGGCTGGTCGTCGTGTTTCCACTGGGTGACGAAACGCTGCAGCAGCGGATGACTCGCCGCATTTCACTGGAAAGCGCGTTTGAGATCGCCGAACAGATCCTGAGAGCCACGGCGCTGGCTCATTCTCATCACGTGATACACTGCGACATCAAACCGGAAAACGTGATTGTCTTTGCCGGCAATCGGATTCGGCTGGCCGACTTCGGAATCGCCAAAGTCTCACAGAAGACCGTTCAGGGCGGCGGAACCGGAACCATTGGCTATATGGCTCCTGAACAGGCGATGGGAAAGCCATCGTTCCGCTCGGATGTGTTCTCGATCGGGCTCATCCTTTGGCGACTTCTTTCGGGGCACTGGCCGGAGTGGCCATTTGCGTGGCCGCCATCCGGCTACACTCGGCTCCGCGGACGCATCCATCCGGAGTTCATCGACTTCATGCGGCGCGCCATTGATCTGAATCCCCGCCGCCGCTACCGCGATGCTCAGCAAATGCTGGCCATCTTTCAGAAGCTGAAGCAGCGCACGATTCGACACGCTCGCAGCCGCCGTCGTCAGTCGGCCTGACACACTAATGCATTGGCAGATTAGGGCGTTGGCGGATTCAGGAGAGCATCTTCCAGGCAACGGACTTCCTGAGCATTCTCGAACAGGCGATGGCTGGAAGAGCGAATCGCCTGGATGACCTGGGTCCGAGCCTCCGAGTCGTTCGCGAGTCGTACGGCCAGTGACGTGTACTCGTCGATTGAACTCACGACCAGGTCGTTGAATCCCATCGTGGCGTACAGAGCCTGAGTGATGCGGCCTCGCAGGAATTCACTCGGCATCGTAATCACGGGAGCCCCCATGGCGAGGGCTTCGTAACTGCTGTTTCCGCCACCAAAGTGCAGAGGATCCAGGAGGACGCTCGCCTCCTGAAGCAGACGCAGAAAATCAGGATGCTGAAGCGGCGGCAGGAACAGGCAGCGATCAAAGACGCTGGCCATTGTTGACGACCAGCGTGCCTTCAGGCGACTGGTCCATTCCGGAATGCGTCCGTCAATCATGATCAAGTGACCGCTGCGGTCCTGTTCCAGGATGCGACGAAACAGCACATCATCGTCCGGATGGATCTTGAAGAGCGTCTGAGGACAGACATACAGACTTCCCTCCTTCGGCAGGCCCGTCCGGTTTCGAAACGTCGGATCAGGAATCGGAGCATCGGGGCGTTCGTACCACGTTCCAGCCAGCGGCATGCGAATCAGCGTCTCTGAGTAGTGCTCCTGGGCTGTGGGCAGATCGAGGAATTCACTGGACAGGAAATAGTCGATGGCCGGACTGCCCGTGGTTTCCGGGTGTCCCCATGTCGCGCACTGCACCGGCGCCATGCGTGAGAAAGCCAGCGTTGAACAGAGTGCGTCCATCCCGACATCCGCAAAGATCAGGATGTCGAGGTTAAGTGCCCGGATCTTTTCGATCGCTCCGGGGACATCGCGAGGAACGACGGTGAATGTGTCGGCCGCCTTCCGAAAGCGTTGAGTAAACTCGTCCTGTCCTGCGAAGGCACTGCAAACCGACACGTGGAACTTCGATCGGTCAAGTTGCTCAATGCGTCCGATATTCAGCCGGCCAATCGTATGGTTTCGAAAATAGGCCGACAGAAAGCCAACGCGAAGTCGCCCATCCGCAGCGCGCGGCCGTGAGGCTGAGGGCATCGAGGATCCTCGGATCACGGAACCTCGCAGCTTCATCAGAGCCACATCGTTCAGCCCCTGGTAGGCCCAGAAAAATGTCGTGGGGACCAGGCTTCGTGAGGCATCCACAACGACTCCATCATCGACCATCGCCTGCAGAGCCGTATGCTGACGCTGTCGCCAACGCTGAATGTCCTCATTCGATCGGTAGACGATGGGCAGGACCGAGGATGCAAGGAGCCGATTCATCGGAGAAGAATCCATCGCCAGCAATTCGTCGTACACCGCCATCGCTCGTTCCGGGTACCCCTGATTGAACAGAAGATAGCCCAGGTTCTGGCGAGCAGCCGACATGCGAGGATCGGCAGCGACCGCACGCTCGTAGCAGACGATTGCATCGGCCTGTCGATCCTGTTCCTGACGCAGGTTTCCAAGAGTGATCCACGACGCAGCGTCATCGGGATGCTGCTCAAGCCACGCTTCGAGACTCGTGACTTCGGTCCGGCCTGGTGCCGATGTCGCGGATGAACTCAGGCTGCCAGCTCCTGTGGAAGTTCCAGATGCGATTGAGGAGGTCGATGAAACGAGCGTCGACCACACAGGTGCACGAAGGTTCGCATCCACAGGCTCTGTCAAACTTTGGCGCGTCTCGTCGGAAGGCGTTCTGCTGCCAAACCACGGAAGCCTTGAGTTCAGTGCAGGAACTCTGCCAACGGGTGGAACGACCCAGACATCGTGCTCCTTCCCGTCTGTGCTTGCCCCAGCGACGTACGGGCAAACGGCTCCGGAGGCCACTTCGACAGCAAAGATTTCTGTGACGCCTGACAGGAACTGGAAAACTGCAACCGTGCGTCCGGAGATCAGATCGACCACGCCCACGCCGCATTTCAGCTGATGGCGGTTCTCGGCAATCGGGACGCCTCCAAAAATCGAAGTCTCGCGAATCTTTGAAAGACCAACAAAAGCAAACTGTCCGTGAAAGCTCAGTCCTCGGACGTAACCAGGAAATGTTTCGACAATGTCTCGCTTGCCCGTCGACACATCCACGGTCGCAAGGGCTCCGCAGCCGGAGTCCAGGACCCAAAGCCGTCCCTGATACCAGCGAGGTGAATGCGGCATCGCAAGGCCTCGACTGACAGTCTCTCCCGATGGCACATCAATCAACACTCCGCTGGTTGCCTTGTTGGGACGCCAGCCTGCAGGGGTATCAGTTTCGGACATCGCTGACACAAAGGATGGCTGGCCGTCTTTCATCGCCAGCCCATTCAGATGACATCGGTCCTGGTCAGCCAGCTGGCTGATGAATCGAGGCTTCCAGCGAGGAACAAAGCTGTAATCTTCATGAAGCGTACACAGACAGGAGAAGAGTGTGTTGACTACCCAGAGTCCGTCGTTGCCCCATGCAAGGTCATGGCCATGAATATTGCCGGTCCACGTGGAGGTGCGGGGAACGTAGCAGATGTCCCATGTGCCCTTTGGTTCAACCGAAGCAGCAACTTCGCGCTTGCCCTGCAGAAAGTTCATCTGCCGTCGAGTCCCCAGCGCCATTCTGTCCTGATCCACAGCCAGACCCATTGGCTGCTCATAACTGGCAAAGGAGATTCGCAAGGCCTTATCGTGGACGCCAAGCACCAGCAGCTTTCCCGCCTGATAGGTTGTTACCATGAGGGACGCTTTGATGTGCGACAGAATCTCCGCGAGCACCGGAGTAAACTCGTAGCGAACTTCCATCATTGGTTCGCCGCCCGAAGGTGATTCCGACTTGTCTGTCGTCATGGCAAAAACTCAGATACCAGGGCTGTTAGAAGCGGGATGCAGCAAAGGCCTCGGCCTCCGCCCTTCTCGATGCAGACTCTAGGATGTTTCTGCATTGCATGCGACTCGAACCCCATGATCGGACACTTCAAGGCGACAGAGGTTTGACCGAAGCGTCTTCTGCAGGATGCCTCGAGCGGAACAGTCTGCCGATGCACACTGACGACTAGGGATTTGCAGCGAAACAGGAGGCGAAACGCAGGAACTGATCGGTCTGGTGCGTGGCCCAGTCGGATGGTTTTCCAAGTTCCTGCGACATGACAGCAGCGACTGAGGAAGCAAGTCCTGCTGCAACAGTGGCATCAAGGAACAGCAGGCGTGATCGTCGTGCGAGCACATCTTCCACGGACTCAGCCATTTCATGCCTGACGCAATAACGCACGAAGTCCTGTTCTTCATTCGACAGCTCACCGACGGTCTGGCGCTTGTTCAGGTCTGCTTTCACCGAGCGAGATTCGGGAATCTCGATCGACAGGTCACCGGTGACCGACGGGCGATGATGCCAGCCGGATGTTCTTTCGACAAGGTCGACGAGTTCTTCTCCCATCTGTCGATAGGTTGTCCACTTGCCTCCAATGACCGTCACAAGTCCCGAACGAGACGTGAGGATTGAGTGTTCCCGCGAAAGTGCGGCGGTGGATTTCGACTGCGACTTTCGCACCAGCGGTCGAAGTCCGGAAAACACACTGCGAATGTCTGATCTGCCTGGACAGCGACTGAGATAGCGGCGGAGATGATCGAGCAGGTAGCGAATTTCGTCTTCTTCCGGAACCGGCTCTGTTGTGACGTCATTCACCGCTCTGTCGGTCGTCCCGATCAGAACCTTTCCAAGCCAGGGAATCGCAAAGAGGACTCGACCATCATCGGTGGATGGAATCATCAGTGCACGATTGCCGGGCAGAAATTCCGCGTCAGTCACAATGTGAGTTCCACGACTGGGAGCAATGCGCACAGAACCTTCGTGCTCCCCTGAGACGCGTCGGTCAGCCTCAAGCAGTGTCTCTGCAAAAACACCGGTGCAGTTCAGAACACGGCGAGCTGTGACGCGATGAAGCTCGCCTGTCTGGAGATCGCGAATCTCTGCTCCGGTGACAGCGCTGCCTTCGTAAATCAAATTCGCGACCGGAGCGTAGTTCAGGATGGCAGCGTTATGTCTGACGGCCGTCATGGCCAGGGCCACGGCAAGCCGAGCATCATCGAACTGAGCGTCGTGGTACAGCACACCGCCTCGAAGGGAAGTGCTCTGAACGGAAGGCATCAGCTCCAGCACTTGACTTCGACTGAGCCAGCGCGAACTTCCCATCGACCTTTGACCAGCCAGTGCATCATAGAGCCTCAGGCCCACGAAGTTCACAGCGCGTTCGCCAATTCGGTAGGCTGGCAGGACAAAGCTAAGAGGGCGAACAAGCGTCGGGGCGTTTTTCAGAAGACGTTCACGTTCCAGCAGAGAATAGCGGACCATTCCAATCTGCCCCTGCTTGAGATACCTCACGCCGCCATGAATCAATTTTGTGCTTCGACTGGAAGTGCCGGATGCGAAGTCGCCGCGCTCAAACAGAGCAACTCGATAGCCACGCGATGCGGCTTCGACGGCAGTCCCGAGCCCCGTTGCGCCGCCGCCGATGATGAGCAGATCGAATGGCTCTTTCGAACTGCTGAGCCTTTCGATCATCTTTGAACGAAGCATGATTCGTCCCCGAAATGCCGGTCAGGTATTGCGATACTGCCGTACCTGATGTCCGGTCATGGCTCGCCAGACGCCGATGATGAAGGCAAGATTGGCCAGCATGAAGCTGTAAGCGAAGGCTGTCCCCGGCAGTCGAAGTCCTCGGCCATTCATTGTCATGTGGTAAAGTGCCAGGACATACAGGCCAGCAAACGGACAGAAGGCAGCGGCCGTCAGGTATGATGGTTGCAATGCCAGCAACATCCCAAACGAGAACGTTGCCAGCAGCAGAAAGACGGGCGAAAGCCATCGCAGCAATTTGTGGGACCACAGGGCGAACGAATATCCCGGATGTCGAAACGGATTCAGCAGATGGCTGCGAGTCCAGGTGCCTTGCCAGTTTCTGAGCGTCATCCGAATCCGCCGCCGCAGTGAGACTCCCGTGTCATCTTCGAGATCGACGATGCCAATTGCCCTGGGTTCATGGACGACACGAAATCCCTGGCTGACAACGTCCAGAGGAACGATGCAGTCTTCGCCAATCGACGGGTCCATCGGAACGAACAGGCTGCGTCTCATGGCGAAACAGGCCCCGGCGACGACGGCCAGCAGTCCAAGTCCGGATTCCAGAGTGCGCAGCTTCAGCTCATACCTCCAATAGTATCCCTGACAGGCGTGGAGATCCTGAGCTTCCTCGTTTCCGAATAGGTACCGGCCATCGACGGCCCCGATCGCCGAATCGCGAAAATGAGCAACGACCAGGTAAAGCCACTCACGGCAGAACTGAATATCTGCATCCGTGAATGCAACCAGCTCCGTTTGGATCGTCTCCATCGCGGCGTTCTGAGTCGCAGTCTTTCCAAGCCCAGGGCTCGGAAACAGCCGGACTCCTCGGGAGGCGAATTCCTGAACAATCGCATTCGTGCGGTCGGTCGATCCATCCGAGGCAACGACGATCTGGCAACGTCCTTCCGGGTACTGGCATGCCAGGAGGTTCTCCAGCTTCTGACGGATCACCTTCTCCTCATTGTGAACCGTGAGGAGCACCGTGATTTCCGGCCAGGTTGCCGACTGCGAATCAGCGTCCGTAGCGGACTGTCGCGGTCGAAAAATCATGGCGAGCAACTGAAGAAAACGACCATAGCCGTCGTAAATCCAGTAGAGGATCGTTACCGCCAGACAACCTGCGATCCAAAATCCCACCATCGCTAAGACCTCCCTGTCCACCGGCCAACCCGGCCCGTCGATGTGAAGACTCTATGGTCTTCCCGCGGTTCGCCTCAAGGCAGATCCAAAGTGCCCCGTGTCTCCGACGCGGGAACCCGCCGCAGGCGCCAGTTAGCGGAACGGCGCAAGCCGTCCGGTTTCGCATTCACCCGCAATGCCCGGCATTCACAGGAGGCTCCTGCAGAGCCACCGGTCGAATCCCCAAATCTGCAGGCCTCAGGAGGCCTTCAGCCTCCCGAATTCAGCGCATAAAAAAACCCTCCGAGATGACAAGCGTGTGGGGACTGAACGTTGAAGGGGACTGGGGAGGCTGCCTGGGCTGGGTCGTCCGCGACAGCATTGTTCTCTTCGTTCAACACACTTGCTCTCAACCGGAGGGTGGCTGGGATACCAATCTTCCTTTGCATGTACTGTGCCAATTCTGCCGATTCGCTACCTCTGCCCCAAAGTGTCTTCAGATTTGAGGAAATCGTCATGTTGGCTCCCTAAAGTCCATGTTGGAAAGGACATGGCGCGAGAAATTTCGGCGCCGAAACGTGGGCGAAGTTTGATTTGTCGGCGCTGGGCGGATAGATTTCGGACATAAATTCGGCGCCGATAGCCTTTGAACAAGCGACATGCACTGTGCAATGGTGGTCTTCAAGTAGTCCAAACTCTCCACACGATGCTCGTGCGTTTGTAGCCGTTTGCATTGGTTCTGTGGTCACCTACTGTGTGGCTGTCCTCTGGTATGTTGCAACCTTTCCGGATGTTGGTCTCCGCTGTCTGCTCCCCGAATCTGCATCTGTAGGTGAGGGAATTGAGATTCGGCAGATGGTTGGCACGGGGGATCGGCGAACAGATCCTTCGCCGAAGCCAGGGGACCGGCTACTGAAACTCAACGGTCGCGAAATCGTCACGTTCTACGATTTCACATCGGCGCTGGAATCACTTCGCTTTGCCAAAATTCCGCCTGGCGGGCAACTGGCACCAGGTTCAGACCCCAGTGAACTTCCGGCCGTTCCGCCTTTGGTGGAAGTCAACCAGGCGGATCCTCGAAAACCGGCAGAGCGGCTGGTTGAGCTGATCTATCGCAGTCCGTCTGGAGGCAAAGACGGGAATGGCCTGCTTCAGCGTGTGTACGTTCCTGTTCGTCCGATTAGCGTCTTTGAAATTTCGCTGACGATCATCTGGTTTGCCTGTCAGATTTCGGTCCTTGGCTTTGCCGTTGCCTCGTACTGGTATCGACCCTATGACCGAGTGACTCGGACGTTCTGTCTGATGTGTTGCGCGGCGATGGGTGCGTTTGTCCCAGGGTTTCACTGGTGGATCCTGACGGGGACTCCGCTTCTGAACATCCCGTTTATTTTCTGTGCGGGAATGCTGCCGGCTCTGGTACTGAAGTTCTTCTTGCTGTTCCCGCGTGAACCGGATTTCGTACGCAGCTGGCGACTGTGGATTAATTCTGCCGTGTTTGGTTTCGCAGGTCTGAGCTGCCTGCTTCTGACGGCCTGCTACTGGTGTGGCTGGGCTCTGAATGGCGATCTGGCACGGGGGCCATGGACAGCGTTGCAAAAGCTTGTTGGCGTGGCTCAGATCTTTCTGCGAGGGGCCGCAAGTCTGGATCCTGCATCATCGTCAACGCTGATGTTGTACCTGCTGCGGGTCACGGTCCACGGAGCCATCGTACTTGCATCCTTCTACTTTGCTCTCACCGTCGCCAAGCTGGGCAGCAGTTTGCTGAAGAGCGACACACCTCGCGAACGTCGTCAGGTTGTGACGATCCTTGGGGCAGCGCTGCTGTCAACTTTACCGATTGGCTACACGCTGTTTCTTGCCTTCTTCCGCAAAGTCGATTTCGCACTCGGGCGTGCTCAAGTGCCGATGTTCATTGCGAGTATGCTGTTCATGGCTGCCTATTCGCACGGAATGGTTCGTCATCGGCTGATGCTGGCCGAGGAAGTGGATGACCGAGGTCGGCGCTACGTGGTGACTTCGCTTCTGGTGTCCGGTGGCTTTGCCATGCTGGTTGCCATCGGAGGCATTTTTGCGAATTCGTACAGCCTGCCGCTCGGTTCGTCGACCACGCAGCAGATCACGCTGTTCCTGATTCTGTTCCTTGCAGCCGGAATGAGTCTTTGGGTGCGCGATCGTCTTCAGGCGGTCGTCGACCGGCGTTTCTTCAGCGAAAAGTATCAGCTGGACCGTGCGATGCAGCAGCTGAATCGTTCTGCCGCGTATCTCGCAGAACCTTCGGCGATGGCTGAGATCACTCTGCGAACGTGTCAGGAAGTGATCGACGCGTCATGGGCCTGCATGTTTGTTCGCGACGGTCAGGGAACTCTGCGATTGATTGGCAGTCGATCACTTCAGCAGGCGCCGGCTCAGCTGAAGATTGAATCCGTTCATGATGACGAAGCGGATCGCATCGTGATTCCTCGACTTCCATCTCCGAACAGGGAGTCGATGAGCCCTGTGCAGCAGCTTCTTCACGACCATCGTTCCGAACTGCTGTGCCGCCTTGAAGGGGAAGACGGGCTGGCGGGAGTGATCCTTCTGGGACGCAAGCGCAGCAACATGGCATTCACTGCGGAAGACTTTGCGTTTCTTCAGGCCATTGCACAAATGAGCGTGCTGGCACTCCACAGTTCGCGAGCCAACCAGACCATGGCTCGTCTGAATGCAGAGTTGAAGACGAAAATGGAAAGTATTGCGGAACAGCAGCGACAGCTTGCCGCATTGCGTGCAGAACTGACGGTGCTGCAGCAGGATGCCGGACAGCAGCCTGTCACGGCGGCCGATCAGGACTTTGATCGTGAAGGGGTACGAGGCAACAGTCCGGCACTTCTGGACATTCTCGGGCAGGTTCGCAAAGTGGCTCGCAGTACGTCAACCGTGCTGATCCGCGGAGAAAGCGGAACCGGCAAGGAAATGATGGCGCGCGTGATTCACCGAAACAGCGATCGGGCGAATGCGAGTCTTGTCTGCGTTAACTGCGCTGCTCTGTCGCCATCATTGCTGGAGAGTGAACTCTTTGGGCACGTGAAAGGCGCGTTCACGGGCGCTCATGCGGACAAGCAGGGGCGGTTTCTTGCTGCGGATCACGGGACTCTGTTTCTGGATGAGATTGGTGATATCTCCCAGGAGACCCAGGTCAAGCTGCTGCGAGTTCTTCAGGAACGCTGCTTTGAACCTGTGGGCAGCGACAAGTCCATCAGTGTTGACGTGCGACTTGTGGCAGCAACGAACCGAAACCTGGAAGAGATGATTGCTCGGGGAGAATTCCGCGAAGACCTGTACTATCGCCTGAACGTCGTGTCGCTGACATTGCCACCGCTGCGTCATCGGCCTGAAGACCTGGCCGAGCTGGTCTTCTTCTTCCTGAGTCGCTCGGCTCAGAAGTCGAAGAAGCAGATCCGCCAGATCGATCCTCAGGCCCTGGCGATGCTTGAATCGCACCAGTGGCCAGGCAACATTCGAGAACTCGAGAATGTCATTGAGCGAGCCGTCGTGCTGGCCGACAGTGATCGAGTGACTCTGGAGGATCTTCCTGCCGAACTTCGAAATCTGACACCGGTACGAGCTCTGAATCGTCCATCTGCTTCACTGGAATTCTCAACGAGCGCCGCGTCACTGCGACAGACGGTTCGCAAGGTCATGGACACCGACGGCCCCTCTGTGATGGTCGGACGACAGAGTGATGGTGAAGAACAGCTCCTTCGAGACGCCCTGAAATCGTCCGGCGGCAACAAAGCCATCGCCGCCCGCCAGCTGAACATGCCCCGCAGCACGTTCTTCAGTAAATGCAAGAAGTACGGCATCAGCTGAAAGGCACCGGAGCCGAGAGCGGAAAGCGGAAAGCCGAGAGCGGAAAGCGGAGAGCGGAAAGCCGTGAAGCCGTGAAGCGTCCGCGCGGCGGGCGTTATCTCGGAGCCTACACTCGCGCATGTCGCGACGATTGTTCCCCCCGCCTGCGCGGGAATGACGGGGTATGCGGGAAGCAGGGACGAAAACGGCCGAGGGCGGCCATTCTACTTTGGTGTGAAGTCGAGCTGCTTTCCGCTTTCCGCTTTCCGCTTTCCTCACCCGGCCCTATTCCGTGGTCGTTGCCTTCTGCGTCCGGTGGTAGATTCGAAATGCGGCCCAGACCCAGAGGAGGCCGAGGGTCCAGCCGGCGAGGACGTCGGTGGGGTAGTGCACTCCCATGCAGATTCGGCTGAGGCCGACGACGAATGAGATTCCAAGCGGCAGTAGGGTCAGCAGCCGCTGAAGATGACGCTCGCGTGTTCGTGTCGAAAGAAGCAGGCCGATCGTCAGAAACACAATCACCGACATCATGGCATGAGAGCTCGGAAAGCTGGTCGCGCCTGACACGTGAGACAAATGCGGAACCAGAGCCGGACGTTCTCGCTGAACGACGTTCTTCAGGATAGCTCCAAGGAAGTAACCGCTGACTGTAATCGCCACGAAGAAGCGGAACGCCTCGCGACTCAATTCGGCTCGAAAGAACAGCGCAAACGTCACGCTCGTCAGCAGCAGCACGGCATAGCCGCCGAGCCCGGTGAAATCCCGCATGGATTCTTCGACAAACGGTGGACCAATCATGCGCGAGGGATTTTCCGGATCGCGGAGCATTAGGATTGCTCGGTGATCCAGATCATTCTCCTTCCGTTCCGCGAGACCATTCGCCAGCTCAAACACAAGCGCGCTGACCAGAACCACGACGAAGACTCGAGGGACAATAGGAAGGAACGGTGGCTGTCGCATGATCCGGGATCGATGAAAGTCAGAGACGGGATGGCGTCAATTCTGTTGACTATTGAGCGGGTGTGTGACTGCTTCCCGGAGGAGATTCGCGTCTTCGTCGTCGCAGCTCATTCAGACGTTCACGAAACTCCTGTTCGCGACCGCGGTCGACTGGCTGATAGTATTCCTTTTCGACCCCAAGATAATCCTGGTTCACCCAGCCATCCGCAGACTCATGAGCATATTGATAACCCTTGCCATGTCCCAGGCGAGCTGCTCCGGCATAGTGCCCGTCTCGAAGATGCATCGGGACTGGAACGACGGAATTCTGCCGGATGTCCGCCAGAGCCGCATCGATGGCGACATAGGACGCATTCGACTTGGGAGCACATGCAAGATAAGTCGTCGCCTGAGCCAGGTTGATGCGACATTCGGGCATGCCGATCGTTTCCGTTGCCTGGTACGCGGCCATGGCAATCGGCAGTCCCATCGGGTCCGCGTTGCCGATATCTTCGGACGCTGCAATGACCAGACGTCGTGCGACGAAGCGAGGATCTTCGCCGGACTCCAGCATGCGAGCCAGCCAGTACAGAGCGGCATCCGGATCGCTTCCACGGATACTCTTGATGAACGCTGAAGCCACGTCGTAATGATCATCGCCGGTCGGATCGAACCGGACGACTCGCCGCTGCATCGACTCCTGAGCCACCGCCAGGTCCACGATCTTTGTTGTTCGCGACACGGACAGAACGGCAATCTCCAGTGCGGTCAGGCATCGTCGTCCATCGCCGTCAGTCAGTGTTGCCAGGAAGTCGAAGGCCTCATCGGTGACGGAGACTTTCAGGTTCCCGAGTCCTCGACGAACATCTGCCAGTGCGCGTTTCATCAGGGTGAGCAGATCGTCCTTAGCGAGTTCCTTGAATTCGAACACCTGACTTCGACTGATAAGCGGCGCGACGAGGGAGAAGAATGGATTTGCCGTCGTGGCGCCGATCAGTGAGATCACTCCTGCTTCAACATCCGGCAGAAGGATGTCCTGCTGACTGCGGCTGAAGCGATGAAGTTCGTCGATGAACAGAACGGTCTGAGTTCCGTCGGCGGACAGACGATCGGCCGCCGCCTGAAGAACATCACGCACTTCTCGGACACCAACAGTTGTCGCGTTGAGCCGTTCGAAGTGACGGCGAGTCTGTCTGGCGATGAGTTCAGCCAGGGTTGTCTTTCCGGTTCCCGGCGGGCCGTAGAAAATCATGGAGCCGATACGGTCGGCATCCAGCATTCGGCGCAGGAGTTTTCCGTCGCCCAGAATATGCGTCTGGCCGCAGAATTCCTGAAGGCTCGTCGGGCGCATGCGAGCTGCAAGCGGACGAGCGTTATCGCGATTCTGTTGTTCGGCGGCGGCAAAGAGGTTCATGGAGGCAAGTCTGCGAAACATCGACGGCGGGTCTGCGAATGTGTTGAGATGCGGATTCTGAGCGATCGTCCGCCGCTTGTCACCTCAGTGTAGAGCGGCCGTCCTCAGCCGCTGATTCGCTTTGACGTATGCGTGGCCCGCCCCCGAGCTTGCTGACGCTTGCTCGACCCCTCCCATTGCTTCGCATGGGTGGGGAAGGAGCGATTGGGGACAATTGCTTTACACTGGGAAGGAGCGATTGAGGACAATCGCTTTACAATGGGAGAAGAGAGCGGTTGGAGACAATCGCTTTACAATGCAAAAAGGGTCGAAGAACCTGGTTCTTCGACCCTCGGGAGGTATCGGCATTCCGGAACGTCGGAGTGACAGCGAACCGTCTCAGACTCGTCCGGCCAGCAGGGTGCCGCCGGCGTAGCGAGGAATATCAACGCCGTACTTGACGGCTTCCACGACAGCAGGAGACGGGTTCTTGGGACCGCACACCTGAACGTCGCTGAAGCGAAGTCGGTCAGGTCCGTTTTCCGTGAAGAGATTCACGCAGATGTTCAGAACTTCGCTGAGATTGCCCAGGATGTTCTCGCCGACGTTTCCGGCCTTCGTTGCTTCATTGGCAACGCCTGACGGAATCATCGACATTGCGGCGCCCATGGAGTTTGCCAGAGCGAGATCGCACACGAGAACTCGCTGCACATTGTTGGCATCGTCAACATAACGGGCCACGACATGCGGTTTGGCCACGTCAGGACCATTCGGAGCCTTGCGGGCTTCGACCTGATTTCCCAGCAGGCACTGCATCAGTTTTTCGACAGTATCCAGAGTTGGAAGTGGATTGCTGCTCACAAATCACCTCAATGTTGTTCAGTCAGGGGCATCCGCCCCGAGAATGGAATCGTTAAATAGTTGGAGCCACGGGAGATCACCAGAGCCACGTTTCTTTGCGCCGGCGTTCAAAACCGAGAAGTCGATAAATGCGGACCGGCACGATCCGAGGCTACGCCAGAAGCGGGCTGAGAGCGGCTTCGAAAGCTCCTGGCGTGAATGGCTTCACGATGAAGAACTTTGCGCCGGCATCTTCTGCTTCTTTGCGAACTTCCGGGCTGCATTCAGACGTTACGAAACCGAACAGGACATCGTTTCCGCCAGCGCGCAGGTTCTTGAGCAGGTCGATGCCCTTCATTTCGGGCATGTTCCAGTCGCTCAGAATGGCATGTGGCTTTTCGTCAGCCACCATGGCCAGAGCTTCGACGCCATTATTGGCTTCGATGGTTGTCAGATTGCTGATTCCGGCCTGCTTGAGAGTACGGATCACAATCATGCGCATAGCTTTACTGTCATCAACGACGAGAACTTTCATGAGTACTTCCCCCCCGAGAATCGCTCCGCAGAGCGTGAGATTTCAAATGATGGACCAAATGACTATGAATTCAGGATTACGATTCGCAGCGTGAGCGATCGAAGACTCGCACAATCAGCGGATCACCCTGACAGTTATTGGAGATTTCGAGCCCTTTGAAGTTGGCATCGAACGGAGCAGAACCGGTTGCTTCGCCGACGCAGGGCAATGACAGGCTGGAGTCGCCTTCGACGATCCCTTTGAGGTTGCCACCGACCATGTTGACGATTTCCCCGACAGCATCCCGAATTTCGGCCTCTGTCAGTTCATCTTCGCTCATGGCGAACATCGTGGACGCAATGGCCTTGGCCGTCTTGCGCGGAGCAAGCACCTGAACCAGGGAGTCCCAGCCGCCGGAGATTTTCACAACGGCGGAAAGAGCATCTCCGGTTTCATCGGTGTTCTTTTCTGAAGGTTCAACTTCAAGCCCCAGCATTCCCGAGCAGACATCAGTCACGACCTGCTGCAGCGTCTGTTGGTCGATCGTCATAAAGCAGTCCTAACAAGGGCTGAAAACCCCTGACCCAAAGGAGCCTGTCGGCTCGTTGCCAAGTCATCGCTTACGTTGTTTGCTTGCCGCAAACAGGCGCGCACCGTGCGCGCCGGAAAGAAAAACTAAGTTGTGACCGGTCTGAAGCAGACGGTTTTGCCAATTGGTTCCCGGAGGAAAGGAACATTCAGATTGATGAGCGTCTCGCCGCCTCCAAGGAACAGGTACCCGTCGGGACGCATCACTTTCGCGATTCGAGTCAGAATGCGTTCCTTGGAAGGCTGGTCGAAATAGATCAGCACGTTCCTGAGGAACACTACGTCATAGAATGTCGTGGTGGGCCATGCACCAGTCAGATTCATTCGAAGTGCATCGATCAGTTTTCGGAGTTCCGGCTTAGCGCGCCAGTTGGCACCGTTGCGGTCGAAGTGCTTGACCAGCAGCGCCGTTGGAAGGCCTCGGTTCATCTCGAACTGAGAATAGGAACCGTCTGCAGTTCGCTTGACCATTTCTTCTGAAAGGTCCGTCGCAAGGATCTTTACGTTCCATGAATTCAGTTCATTGAAGAACTCACGAATCGTCAGAGCGATGCTGTACGGTTCCTGTCCGCTGGAGCTGGCCCCGCACCAGATGTTGATGGACTTTGTTGCTGTTCGTTTCTGAATCAGCGCGGGAAGAATGTCTGTGCGAAGTGCTTCGAAAGGAGCACCGTCACGAAAGAAGCTGGTTTCATTGATCGTCATTGCTTCGGCGATACGCTCAGGGAGGTATCCGCCGGGCTGTTTCTTGAGCTCAGCGACGAGAGCATTCACGTTCGGGAGACCAACAGATTTCGCGACAGGGGCCAGACGTGACTCCAGCAGATAATCCTGATTGGCAGAGATCACATTGCCGGATCGTTCGGCAATGATCTGCTTCAGGTAGGCGATTTCGACGGGTGCCAGTGGCATAGCGTGGATCCACTTCACAGTTGAGTGGTAAGGACTTTGTGTAATCAGGCATCAGCTCAGGGTGTGTCAGGTTCGTCGTTGCGATATTGATGAGTGAAGTTGTCAGGCATTAACGAGAGCGGCCTGAGAGCCGCGGATACGTGTGACGATCGCGGCTGCCATATCCTTCAGGTTCAGGACGGAATCTGCCAGGCCCGCTTCCGCCACAGATCGAGGCATGCCCCAGACCACTGAAGATGCTTCGTCCTGAGCATAAATTGTCGCCCCGCATTTCTGCAGGACCTGACAACCCGCCGTGCCATCTCGCCCCATGCCAGTCAGCACGGCAGCCAGAGCCTGGTTACCGTACACGTTGGCAACGGAGCGGAAGAGAACGTCGACAGCCGGCCGACAGGAATTTTCAGGAGCCTGCTGATTGGTTCGAATCAGAGTGTCCGTTCCTTCGCGGGATACAGTCATGTGGAAATCACCCGGAGCGATCCACACTTCGTTGGCGCGGAGTGGAGCCCCGTCCATTCCTTCGCGAACCTTCAGACGTGAACCGCGGTCCAGTCGTTCCGCGAGAAGCTGCGTAAACACCGGAGGCATGTGCTGAACGATCACGACAGGAATGCCAAGGTCTCCCGGAAGCAGACCAATCAGTTCTGCAAGGGCGTTTGGACCACCGGTTGATGAGCCGATTGCCAGGACACTCACCGCACCACCTCGACGACGCGGAGTAGTCGACGGCATGGCAGGAGTTGTGATCTTCGGCGTATTGATGGTGAACGATGAAGAGCCTCGCAGCGAAGCCGGAGGTGCCGAAGCCACGGGCGAAGGTGTGGCAATCGGAGCCGACTGAATCGAAGGCGTCGTCTCACGGGTGATCGTAGGCGCGGCGCTCTTCTTTTCGTGACGGTCTTTGTAACGCTTACCCCAGGTTCGGAGCTTTGGAATCACTTCGCTTCGAAGGTACTGGATGGCTTTGTCGAGGTGACCGACGCCTGTTGGCTTGGCGGCATAGTCCGTTGCACCGGCGGACAGAGCATCAAGCGTGGCTTCTCCGCCCTTCACGGTCAGTGTGCTGAACATGATGATCGGCACAGAGTCATTCATCGCGCGAATGGCCTTCAGGGCGCCGATGCCGTTCAGGTTTGGCATGTCGACGTCCAGCATGACCACATCAGGACTTTGAGCCTTGAAGAAGGCAACGGCCTCATTGCCGTCCGTGGCCGCACCAACGATTTCAAGATCCTGCTCGGCACTGATCGATTCGGTGACAATTCGACGTGTCACACTGGAGTCATCAGCGACAAGAATACGAATCAGATTTCCCATTTCGGTTCTCCGCGGGAACGTGCCCGCAAGAAAAGACAGTTTGTAAAGTTCCGGAGATGCCGCACTGGTGGTTAGAGCGACATTGCCAGATGAGCTTCGCGGCAGACCATTTTCATCATGTCCGCGTGAGTTTCACGAATACGGGCAATCGCGTTTGGCAGGCCGTTCGCTGCCAGCACACTGATTGCGTCATTGCTTTCGATGTCGTACCCGTCTGACGTTCCATGGTTCTGAAGGAAGTTCGCCATATGGTCACAGACAGCGATCAGAGCCACGAGACGTTTGCTGTGAGACGCTGCCGCCGGGCGATGGTGATAACGGATCACCTCGGTGAATTCCGGAGGAAGCTGGTTCTGCTGTGCCAGCCAGACACCGGCTTCGCAGTGATCCGATCCGATGACCTGCTGCTCGTGAATCAAAGTGTCCACACCCTCTTCGAAGTGCATCGGGTCGATTTCGGAGAACTTCTGAGGAAGGCAGACGGCAAGCAGAATGCGGCCGACATCGTGAATCAGTCCGGCAGCAAATTCTTCACCCTGAAATCCCGCACTTGTGACTCGGTTCACACAGATAGCCAGCAAGCCAGTGGTAACACCATGTTTGGTCAGACCGTCACGAATCCACTCCTCTTCCAGAGTCAGCTTCTTCATCAGAGCTGCCATGCCGGTTGAGAGGATCAGATTTCGGCACTGGCGGAATCCCAGTTTGATGACCGCCTGATTCAACGTTCGAACCTTCTGGCCACTGCTGGCAAACATGGCGGAATTCGCCATTCCCAGCATGTCAGTTGCGAGTTTTGTGTCTCGTTCCACAACCGCGGCAAATTCCGAGATCGTGCATTCAGGATCCCGGGTAATCTCGAGAGCTTTGACGGCAACGGCCGGAAGCATCTGAAGGTTGTGTGCACGATTGCGAAAAGCTGCGGACAGCTCCGGCGTGATCGGGCGGGCAACAAAGGGTGTGGTGACGCTCATGATCCAGGACCTTCGCAGGTGTCTCTGCCTCAATAGACAATTTCGTACGTCCGGAGAACAACTTAGTTCGCAACGGGAAGCTGCATGGAAACGCCGATCAGTCGGAGCTTTTCCAGCAGGATGTCCCGCGTGAATGGTTTCATCACAAACTCGTCAACACCCGCCATCAGGGCTCGCGCCATTTGAGCAGGTTCTGTTTCGGTCGTGACCATCATCAGCTTGAGATGGCGATCCGGTTCCTGTTTGCGAACCGTTTTGACAAAGTCCAGACCGTTCATCACCGGCATGTTCCAGTCGACCAGGCACAGTTCGACTTCGTCGCGCTTCTCGTTCAGAAGTTCGAGGCCCTCCTGTCCGTGTCCTGCCTCCAGAATCTGGAACCCAAGTGGTTCCACAATCTGACGGAGGATTTTTCGCATCGCCCGAGAGTCATCAATGATCAGTGCGTACATGGAAACTCCATTGGAACAGTTGTGTCTGCAATGAGCTGACACAGGTCTTGGGTGAATCAGCCGATGGGTATTCGAAGCCTGGCACGAAAACTGATTTTCGGCCTCTGGCCTTTTCAAAAAACAGGTCTGCTGCGGGAACACCGAAATGGGTAAAAGTCCTGCCCTAAGAACGTGGCTCGTGTCTCCGACGCGAGTCATAAACGTGGTTCGTGTCTCCGACGCGAAGGTTCCCGCCACGGAGTGACGGGCTACGTGGACGGGTTACTTTCTTACGCGAAACTCAATGCAGCCTGAGGCAGAGACGAAATGGCGTTTGTGCTCTTCGCACCACCATTTGCATCTCGCATCAGTGTGTCGGCCGTTTCCTTCATGTTGCGGCTTGCTGACGCAATTTCTTCGATGCTGCGAGCCAGCTGCAGAGTCATGTCTGACTGCTGAGTGACTGCGGCGACGATATCGGATTGAGACTGTGAAATGGCTTTCACAACCTCATTCACATTTTCCATGGAACTGAGGGCGGAGGATGTTTCGCCCTGGATTGATTCAATCTGATGGATGATGGATCGGGCTGCTTCGTGAGTCTGTGACGCCAGTTCCTTCACTTCCCGTGCGACCACAGCAAACCCGGCTCCTGCATCGCCGGCCCGGGCTGCTTCAATCGTCGCGTTCAGAGCCAGCAGATTTGTCTGATGAGTGATTTTCTGGATCAGCTGAATCACTTCGCCGATCTGGTTGCTGCTGGCACCGAGGCGGTGCAGGACACCGGTTGTGCGATCAACAGAGTCGCGAGCCGTGGAGCAGACATTCTCCGCCTGAGTGGCGCTCTGAGTGATCTCGCGGATACTCGCATCCAGCTGCTGGACAGATGCCGAGACGCAGGTCAGTGAGTTGCTTGTCGTCCCTGCCTGCTCCAGCATGGTTTTTGCCTGTGACTGGAGCGGAGCAATGGTGCTTCGAACCAGCATTGTGCCAAGAACAAAGATGATTGCGGACGTTCCGATCACGACCCCCCAGCAGTAACGGATGCTGGAAGTCAATGCACTTCGGGCGTCACGTTCTGTCACGGCATTGCTGTCGTTGGCCATTTTGACAAGCTCATCAACGGCCAGACGGTGCTGTTCGTAAGAAGCGACGAGTGAAGAGTTCAGGATCTCGCGAGCCTTTGCAGCATCTGCGGCCTGACAGGCCGGGATAAAGCTCTCAGTCGCGGTTCGATACCATTCTCGAGCCGGCATGCTGAGCTCGCTCAGCATCAGTGCCCGCTGTCCTTCGGACGTCAGGTTCTCGGTCCAGTATTCCTGCCGGTCCTCAAACTCCTTCTGAAGCTGAAGGATTCTGGCGGACAGTCTGGCCACGTCAGCGGATGCTCGGTTGTCGACCGCATTCAGCAGCTGAAAAGCCACAAGCTGCGATTCCACAATGTACTCCGGAGGCGGAAGAATGTCAGCGATGACGTCCTTGCCCTGCACAATGGAACCAAAAACTGGCCCCATGACCGAGTACTGATTCAGACTTCGATAGAAGCCGACGCTGCTGATGATCATTCCGACCATCGCTACCAGCAGGATGCACTGGAGCCGTCGACCGATAGAAATATTTCGAAACATAGGAGGTCACCTGAGGCTGCGGGCAAGGATGTCATTTCCGGACGAATGTTCAATAATCTTCAATCAGAGATTGCGCATCAGCGGGGCCGACCTTGATGGACAGCCCCGTGACGGTCTGACTGTCAGCTCATCTCGAATGCACGACCGGATCGAGGTGATGTTGTTCGGTCAGACGAGTTCTTCCGACCTGACTTCTCATTGAACTCAGCAACTGCACCAACAAGCTTCAGCAGCTCATCGGCCATCTCTTCGATGTCACCGGCGGCTCGGAGTGTTTCATCCGTTCCCTTCGATGTGGATTCAGCGGCACTGGCAACCAGCGTAATGTTGCGAGCAATCTCGCCGCTTCCCGCTGCCACTTCTGAAATGTTACGGCTGATCTCGCCGGTCATCGCAGACTGTTCTTCAACAGCACTCGCGATGGCGTTCTGAGTTTCATTAATCTGGCGAATGATGCCGGAGACCTGGCCGATGGCGTCGATGGCCTGCTGAGTATCATCCTGAATCATGGCGATCTTGCGGATGATGTCTTCAGTCGCCTGGCTGGTCTGCTTGGCCAGTTCTTTCACTTCGTTGGCAACGACAGCGAATCCCTTGCCGGCTTCGCCAGCTCGAGCTGCTTCGATCGTTGCGTTGAGGGCCAGGAGGTTGGTCTGTTCTGCGATTGAGTTGATCACCTTGATCACGTTTCCGATTTCGACACTGCTCTCACCCAGCTTGGTCACTGTGGCCGTCGTGCGGTTTGCAGCATCAACAGCCTGTCCTGCGACGGTGGCAGCGTTTGACGTATTGCCGGAGATTTCCTTGATGCTCGTATTGAACTCATTCACAGCCTGTGAGAGAGCCTGAGCATTTGTGCTGACCTGTTCTGCAGCACCGCTGGCCAGAGTTGCCTGGTGTGTTGTTTCATGAGCGTTTGTTCGCATCTGATGACCGACGGTCACCAGGTCGTTGCGGGCGAGGTTCTTCATCGCGAACGCAGATCGTCGGAGTGACGAGGCAACTTCGCGAGACGTGTACCAGCCGAAGGCTCCGCAGCCGAAGATCACAGAGGCAGCAAGGCCAATGGTCCAAAATGAAGCACTGTCGACATAGGTGACGGTCTCTTTTTCCTGATTTGCGGCCTTCTCTGTGACAAGGCTGACAACATCACGAATTGCAGCCGCATGTTTTTCGAACAGCGGTTCCAGTTCGGAGTTCAGCACGACGGATGCTTCTTCTGACTTATTCTGTTCGATCAGTGGCAGAAATTTCTCTTCTGCGACTGAGAAAAATCTCACGACCGGCTCATGGCAGTCTTCCATCAGTTTCTTGCGAATCGAGTCGCTTTCGAGACTCTTTTCCCAGTGGGCATGTCGGTCGTCGTATTCCTTGTTCAGCCTCTGAAGAGTCGTAATGAGTTCCGGAATCTCGGCCTTTGCTTCTGCATCAGCGCGAACGGTGGCTTCGTGCAGATGACGAACCGTCAGATACGATTCGATGATGTAGTGGGGCGGAGGCAGGATGTCAGCGAGCAGATCCTTGCTTTGGACGATCTCCTGATACAGGGGGCCCGTCACCTTGGCCTGATCCAGTGTGTTGTGAGTCCATACACCGTAGCCAATCAGGCCGGCTGAAAACACGCCGGTCAGCACAAGGATCTTTACCGGAACCGTCAGGTTGCGCAGGAACATAGATGATAACTCCAGAATCGGAACGTAACTAAAGACACACTACCGGCAGGTTCCGGTCACCAGTTAACGCCTGCTGTTCAGAGCCAGATCTGCTCTGCCAGAATGTCATTCTCCGGTCAGTCGTCCACAGAGGGCGCGGCTGTTGTAGAGAATGCTGTGAATCGTTCGGCCAATCTCCTCAGTCGCAGTTTTCTGCTGTCCAACTGCTCCGGCGATCGCCGTTTGTGAGTTTTCAATTTTCTGCACGACATCGCTGACGCTCTGCAGGTCTGAGAGCAGTTCATGTGAAGCCGACTGAATCGCCGTCACTTTTTCCGTGATGGCCGTGGTTGCTTTGGAAGTCTCGCGAGCCAGTTCCTTCACTTCACCGGCAACCACTGCGAACCCTTTGCCGGTATCGCCGGCTCGAGCTGCTTCAATGGTTGCGTTCAGGGCCAGAAGATTTGTCTGTTCTGCGATCGCTTCGATCAGCTGAACGATCTCACCAATCTCGGTGCTGCTCTGGTTCAGAGTCGTACCGCGTGCATTGGTATGAACAATTCGACCGACCACATCGTGTGCAAACCCGGAAGCGTGCTCGGCCCCCGTGCTGATGTCCTTGATGTTGGCGGAAAGCTCTTCAACAGCACTCGCAATTCCTGCTGTGCTTTCCGTAATTTCGCGACTGATCTCAGTGCCAATTTCTGAGGTCGTTGCCTTCAGATCGAGCCGCACCGAGTGCAGCACGAACAGCGAGAGAACTCCACAGACAACGAAGCATACCAGCACCGACAGGATCGCACTGTTACGAGTCCCCTGTGCTGCTGCATCAACACTGCTCAATGAAGAGACGATTTCGAAAGCGGCGTGAAGGTCGCCCTCTTTGAAACCCTCCATTTTTGTTCCGGTGATATCAGTTCCGTCTTCGGTTCCCCAGAGTTCCTTTGACGTCGACGGATCGCCATGACACATCAGGCAGGACTTCGCGAATCGTACCGGCCGAAAGTAGTGAAGAGTGTTGGTCTCTTCATTGACGGCCACGTATTCAGGAGCCTCAGAGGTGAACAGGTAGCGAAGCGCATCGGCTTCAAAGGCCGTTGGTTTGTTGTTCGGATTACGAGCATTCAGCGACGGGACTCGAAATTCGAAGTCCGCCTGTTCGCTCGCGTGCTGAATGGAATTCATCGATGACACAATTGGAACAACGGACATGACGCGGTCCATCTGGCCCCCGTCGGCCCATTGTTTCAGTTCACTGGTCTTGAACTGCGTAACGCTTTTTTCCACGTGTTCGCGGACAGATTCTGCAGACAGACACAGCGCTCTCGCCCGGCTGGTGCTGGCATCGATTGCGTTCTGGCGCATTTCGCCGCACTGGCGCAGTGTGATCATTCCAATGAATACCGATGGGATCACCACGGCAACCAGTGGGATGCGAACGATCTGAGGAATCTTCTGGAACACCCGTAACATGAACCTGCTCCACAATTTCCTGTGCTCTGATTTCTCAGAACGACAGGGACTGACTCACACTTGCCAGTTTGGGGCGGCATTTCCCGCTGGCCGAGGATGAAAACCCAACACTCGATGTCGTCTCGGTGGAGTATGTTGAATCATTACCGAATGGCGATGCCGGACCGTTGTTCCAGTCCTGAGCACCGATGCCTGTTTCCAGTGCCAGTTCGCTGGCGTGACGGCTGAGTTCCAGAACGATGGCTCGCTGTTCTTCAACAGCCGATGCAATCATGTCCTGTGACTCAACACATTGTTTCATCAGATTCAGCAGCTGAGTTGTGCTGTCGATCGTCTCGCCGCTGGATGACTGGATGACACGAACGCGGTCGATCACCTTCGTTGATGTCATACGAGTATCATTTGCAAGCTGCTTGACTTCGTTGGCGACAACCGAAAAGCCTTTGCCAGCTTCACCGGCCCGGGCAGATTCGATTGTGGCATTCAGAGCCAGCAGATTGGTCTGTTCTGAAATCGTGGTGATTTCGCCAACCAGTTCCGTCACAGAAGCTGTGTGTTCTCCCAGCGATGCAACGATCGACGAAGACGTCTCGGCATGCTGCAGAGCCTGCTGGAGGGCGGTTCCGGCAGAAATGGAATTCCGTGAAATCTCATCAATGCTGTTCGCCGTCTGATTTGCCATCGTAGCGAGCTGCTGCGAATAGCCCTGAATTTTGGAAGCTCGTGACGTTGCTTCTGACTTCAGGGACTGAACCTGTTTCCGAAGTTTATGAGTGATGGCCACACTGAATGCGGTGCAGATGATGAAGTTCACAAGGAACGACCATTGAGCGGCTGAAGAGACAAGGCTGATGGCTTCGATGACCGCTTCCGTCTTCTCCGCTTCCAGTGTCGCTCTGGCTGACTTTTCAGCATCCCAGACCGGAATCATGACGGCGACGTACATGGACGCAGCCGCAGCGAGGATCAGAGTCCAGCGAACGCCGGGATTCTTCTGTAGTCGTTTCATAGAAGTGCACTCAAAGAGAAGAATGAAGTCGTAAGGTCCGGGAAGAACTGCAGGCCAAAATACCCTGAAGCAGCTGCTAGGCAGCCAGTCGAATGGCGACGTCCAGATTCAGCACCAGCAGAAGCCGTCCGTCGAGCTTGTAAGAGCCGGAGATCAGCTCGCGGTGAATCCCCTGAAGAGTTTCCGGTGGCGGTTCGAACTGATCGCCATCAACGACCAGAACATCGCCGATCTCATTGACAAGGAGACTGACCGGACCGTCAGGCGTCCGAACCACCACGTTCATCAGTGGTTCACTGCCTTCGGTCGATCCGAGGTTCAGCCGACGACGCATGTCCAGTGCCGTCACGATCTGTCCTCGAAGGTTCATCAGTCCTCGTACAACTTCCTGTGATCCGGGGATTCGAGTCATCTTCTGAGCTCGAATCACTTCCTGAACACGGTGCACTTCGACTCCCAGGTAAATGGAGCCGACTCGAAATGTGCAGTAGGAGTTTGTTTGCATGGTGTCGTCCGTTGATGAAATCAGATCCGGGAAACTCAACGCATGGAATGTGCTGTCTGCTTCGCTCAGGCGTTCATTGCAACCTGAGCAAGATTGACGACTCGAGTGACACGACCCGCGATGATGCGTGTATCACCTTCGCTCTTGTCAAACTGGCTGTCGGCCTGACTGACGATGTCGACGATACGGCCAACCGCGACACCGACATTGCGATTGCCGTCGTTGTAAACCACCAGCGAGATGC
This sequence comes from Planctomycetaceae bacterium, assembly GCA_046349695.1. Lineage (GTDB taxonomy): Bacteria > Planctomycetota > Planctomycetia > Planctomycetales > Planctomycetaceae > SXXK01. The sequence goes on from JAXMBV010000012.1 coordinate 173,909, forward strand.
TGCCGTGTTCGTTTGGCTCGACCTGACCGAAGTCGTTCAGCGACACCAGCGGCATGATCTGACCGCGGTACTGAACCACCTGCTGTCGTCCGGTCTTCTCGATGGCATCCGTTCGGACTTCTTCCAGTCGTGCGACCGTCGAAAGCTGAATGGCGGCGCGAGTGCCGTCCTGAGGATCCACGATGAGCCACGAGTCACCGACGCGTGACTGTTCATTGCGGCCTTCAGAGCTGTCGATAAGTGAACGTGTTCCGTGCTGGCTGAGTACATGGGACTGCTGAGCGATACCGATCACGTCCAGAATCAGCGAGACAGTTCCGTCACCCATGATGGTTGAACCAGCGTAGGTGGCAATTCCCTTGATATGCTGGCCCAGAGGCTTCACGACGATTTCCTGAGTATCGTTGATGTGGTCGACGACCAGACCGAACTGGCGGTCTTCTGCCTGAAGAACGACGATGTTGACGATGTCAGCAGACTGTCGTTCTTCCTGAGTTCGGCGATGACGCAACCCGAGCTCCTCGTCCAGGTAGACGAGCGGCAGCAGCTGGCCTCGCAGTCGATACACAGGAACGGAGTGCATCAGTTCGATGTCATGGCTTGCCCGGTCACCTTCGAGTCGGACCAGTTCCAGCAGGCTGACCTGAGGAATGCAGTAACGATCGTTGTCGCAGGTCACGACAAGAGCCGGTACGATGGCCAGGGTGAGAGGAATCTTGATTCGAAGCGTTGTGCCCTGTCCCATCGTGCTGTGGATGTCCAGGGTTCCACCAATCTTCTCGACGTTCGTTTTCACGACGTCCATTCCGACTCCGCGTCCTGACACGTTGGTCACCTTGGGAGCGGTCGAGAACCCAGGCAGCAGAATCAGCTGAATGGCTTCCCGGTCAGACATTGCAGCAGCCTGCTCTGCCGACACCATGCCTTTTTCAATAGCCTTCTCGCGGACTCGGTTGACGTTAATGCCGCCACCGTCGTCAGCGATTTCAATGTTGACCTGACCGCCTTCGTGGTAAGCTCGCAGCCAGAGGGTGCCTTCAGCAGACTTGCCATTCTGGACTCGCACCTGCGGCGGTTCGATGCCGTGGTCCACTGAGTTTCGGACAATGTGTGTGAGCGGGTCTTTGATGGCTTCAAGAATGGTCTTGTCGAGTTCTGTTTCGGCACCGTCCATCTTGACCTGAACCTGCTTGCCGCAGCTGATCGAAAGGTCTCGCACGACGCGAGGCAGTTTGCTCCACGCGTTGCGAATTGGCTGCATGCGTGTCTTCATCACGCCTTCCTGCAGCTCGGTTGTAATCAGATTCAGCCGCTGTGACGCGGCGACCATGGCAGCATCCTCGATGCTCTGGCTGTACTGCAGAATCTGGTTGCGAGCCAGAACAAGTTCGCCGACAAGGTTCATCAGCTTGTCCAGCAGATGAACGTCGATGCGAACGGAAGAGTCTGTGACAGATCCGGAACGGTCGCCGTTCTCTGAATCCTGATTCTTCTCTGCTCGTTCCACCTTCTGTGCTGCAGGTGCAGCACCCTGAGGTGGTCGAATCTCGCAGGTGTCAGCCGGTGATGGTTCTGCTGTCGGCGACACCAGTGATTCAGCAACGGTCCCCATGAGTTCGACGACCGATTCAGGTGCCTTCTTCTTTCGACTGCCCTTCGCCGCCTTCTTTGGCTTGCTGCTCGATTCGACCGCAGCCGTAACTTCCGCGCTGAGTTCGCGTACGACCTGCTCGACTTCAATTTCAGCACTCGGCGCCGGAGCGGATTCGCCGTTCTTGAGGCGTTCAAGGCGAGTCACCAGGTCTTCATAGGCCTCTTCACCTTCGCCTCCAACACTTTCAATGTTGGACAGGATGCTGCGAACCGCGTCGACCATCGCAAGCAGGGCCGAAGTGATCTCAGCATTCAGCCGCAGCGCACCGTCACGGAGAAGAACCAGCAGGTTCTCACCGACATGCGTGATGTGTTCAAGCTTCGGGAACGCCAGGAAGCCTGATGTCCCCTTGATTGTATGAATCGTTCTGAAAATTGAAGAAAGACGATCGCGGTCATCCGGCCTGTCTTCAAGAGCCATCAGGTCTCGGTCAAGCTGATCAAGGTTCTCGTAGCTCTCTACAAGGAACTCTTTGACAATATCGTCGAGCATTTCCACGGGGATCGCCTTTCGCTGCACTCGTCTGCATGAAACTACCCATGCGCTCCCTCTCAAGAGAGCCGGGAGGCGTCCCGTGATCGAAACAGTTTGTTGCTTTCTTGCCCCGTTTCTTTTGCCTGTGTTGCCTCTTTTCACCAGGAGGTAGGAGTTGTTCGGGTTAAATGGACCGAGGTCTCCGAAACCCGGAAAGGGTTTTCATCCACGTCAGCGCGGACGGACGCATCGAAGCCCAACATGGTTGCTGGCGGTGCTCACTTCACCTTTGCCACGAGTCCCAATCATGTACCGGGTGCAGTACAGGTCCGTGCAAAGGAAGGAGCCACCTCGATGAACCCGCTTTTTCTGTGTGGGTTCAGCAGGATCGAAGGAGGAATCCGGGCCCTGAGGATTTCTGGCCACCTTGCTCGTGCTGGCAAGTGTTTCGTAATAGTCCGGACGATACCAGTCACTGGTCCATTCCCAGACATTTCCGCCGACGTCATACAGCCCATAACGGTTGGGTGCGAACTGAGCGACCGGGGCAATTCCCGCAAAGCCATCCTGGGCCGTGTCGCCGCCACTCACCGGGAAACTTCCCTGATAGATATTGGCAGCGAACTTCCCGTCCGGCATGATCTCGTTGCCCCAGGCATAGAGCTGTCCGGCGATGCCTCCCCGAGCAGCAAACTCCCATTCGGCTTCTGTGGGAAGTCGCTTGCCGGCCCATTTGGCATAGGCTACCGCGTCATCATAAGCCAGCTGAACGACGGGATAATCGTCCTTCCCCTCGATCGTGCTTTCCGGTCCGGTGGGGTGTCGCCAGTTCGCGCCGGCCACATAGTTCCACCACTGAAAATAGTCATCCAGTTCGACGGGTCCCGGAGTCGGTTGAAACACGGTGGAACCGGCAAAGAGATTCTGCGGGGGAGCGTCGGGAAACTCTTCAGCAGTCGGGACCCGCTCAGCAACCGTCACATAACCGGTCGCTTCCACGAACTTCCTGAACTGAGCATTCGTGACTTCGGTCCTGTCCATCCAGAACCCATCGACGTAAACCCGATGAATCGGCGCGGCGTCTCGAGTGACTCCCGGAAGACTGCACAGCGATTCCGACTCCACGTTACTGCCCATAGAGAACTCCCCGCCGGGAATCCACACCATGCCGTCAGGAGCGACCTCGTCCGGCTTGAAAGTGTTCTCCACCGTCGGCTCAAACGCCAGTGCAAACTCGTCCGGGGATTTTTTGACAGGAGGCTTTTCAAGTGGGGCGTTCTCCGCGGACGAATTTTCTGGGGGAGATTTCTCTGCCGGTTCCATTGGATCGTTTGGAGGATTGCTGACTAAGTACAGCGCGACGACACCCACAAGCATTGCCAGTGCTGAACCAATCCAGTGCAATGCCGATCGAGGCCTTCGTACTGCCTGCTCAATTTCACTGTTGGTCAAACGAGACATCGGTGATCCCATTCCTGAATTCGTGCAAGATGCGTTGTCGCTGCGGCGCAGATGGTCACTGACTGGACCAGGGATAGATGATCTTCCAGTCATTCTTCATGTCCACCAGTTGCCATTTCCGCTGCGACGCTTCGTCGAGAGCTTTATTCAGCTGGCCGATGTGGGAGTTGCGGTCGTAGGCGAATTCGCGTTCGCTGTCCGTGTGATGAATGATCAGACCGAAGTGAGGGTCATCCGTGGACGTTGTCCATTCGAGCATCTGGAAGTCACCATCGGAGTTACCGGCGGCAAAGATCGGGCGCCGCCCAATATGCTCGTGAATCCCCAGTGGTTTGCCGGCCTTGTCGTCGATGAAAGCCATTTCGGGAAGTCGGATGATGACGGGCTGACCGTTCCGCATTTCATAAGATGTTCGAACTCGGCTGCCGATGACCTGTTCAGGCGGAATACCGTAAACCCGCTCACTGAAGACTCGCATAAAGTCAACGCCGCCGCCCGACACAATGTAGACTCGAAAGTCATTCGCCTTCAGCAGTGCCAAAAGCTCCAGCATCGGCTGAAACACCATCTCCGTGTAGAGCTTCCCTGTTTTCGGATGTCGAGCCGTCTCGATCCACTGACGGACAATTGCATCAAATTCCTCCGAGGTGATGCCTGCATGAGTCGCCATCACCATTTTGAAGAGCGCACTTTCACCGCCTTCAAGTGCCGTCTTCATGTCGCCTTTCAAAACTGCAGAGTACGGCAGCTGCTCCTTCCATTCCGGATGGTCGGGGGCCATCTGACGGATGCGATCAAATACAAACATTGCCTGAAAGTACGCCGGCTGCTCTGACCAAAGAGTGCCATCGTTGTCGAAGACGGCAATTCGCCGGGAGGGCTCAAGATACTCTGGTGAATCCCTGTTTGAGACTTGTTCCACAAACCTGACGATTGCTGCCTCTGCTGCTCCGTCATTCCAGGACGGAAGTGGATCAGCAGCCATACTCTCAGCGGTCAGCAGACAGCAAAGGACTGGCAGGATTCGGTTCATCGGAAGCACGATTGAATTTCCAGGAAGAAAGACGGCGGGACCTGATTAAGCTCAGGCCCCGCCGATGGATGGGAAAGACACTTGAGAATCCAGTCGTCGCTCAGCGACCAGCTTCTGTCATTGCCTTAATCTGCCGTTCCAGTGACTGAAGACTCCAGTCTCCAGGAGCCTGGCTCGGCGGATAATCCTTCAGCGTCAGCAGGAACTTTGCCGCCACAGCCTGCATCGGTCCCAGCACAAAGGCTCGATCGATCATCCAGTCGTGATACGTGTTGGAGTTCTCCTGAGCCCGTTCGAACGGATCGCGTCGCAGATTGAAGAGCAACGGCAATCGAAGCTGAATGAATGGTTCTCGCCACACCTGCAGCTGTTTGGCTCGGTTTTCCAGATAAACGGCCTTCCAGTCGCCGTAACGAATCGCCACAACTTCCGCAGCGTCGTTGAGGTAGATGAATTCCGAGCGAGCCGATTCGGTGCTTTTTCCTGTCAGGTAGTCCATCTGGTTGTAGCCATCCAGATGATTGCGGTATTTGCGACCATTGAGTTCGACGCCTTTGAGCAGTTTGTCTTTAATGTCCGGTGCACCGGCGGCGGCTGCGAATGTCGGCAACCAGTCTTCATGAGACACGATGCCATTCAGTGTCGTGCCAGCGGGGAAGTGATTGGGCCAGCGAATAAAGCAGGGGGCTCGGAAGGCGCCTTCCCAGTTCGAGTTCTTTTCGCCGCGGAATGGCATGGTTCCGGCATCCGGCCATGTGTTGTAGTGAGGACCATTGTCGGTCGAATACTGAACGATCGTGTTGTCCGCGAGCCCCAGTTCATCAATCAGCTGCAGCAGTTCGCCGACGTGTCCGTCGTGTTCGATCATGCCATCGGTGTATTCATCATTGCCCGGATGACGATGTTCCTTTCGAACATGAGTCCGGAAGTGCATGCGGGTGCCGTTCCACCAGCAGAAAAATGGCTGCCCTGACTTCGCCTGAGCACGGATGAATTCTTTGGCAGCAGCCACAGATTCGTCATCAATGGTCTCCATGCGTTTTTTGGTCAGCGGTCCGGTGTTCTCAATCGTCTGGCCGCCCTTCCCATCCGCTTTTGAATGGATGACGCCGCGAGGACCGTAGACTTCACGGAACGTCTTGCCATTCGCCAGCTTCATGTCGCCAGGATAATCTTCATTCTCCGGCTCTTCTTCCGCATTCAGGTGATACAGGTTGCCGAAAAACTCATCGAACCCGTGCATGGTTGGCAGATGTTCGTCGCGGTCGCCCTGATGATTCTTTCCGAACTGACCGGTTGCATAGCCCTGACTCTTCAGCACAGTTGCCATGGTGACGTCTGTCTTCTGCCAGCCTTCTTTGGCTCCCGGCATGCCCACTTTTGTCATGCCACTGCGAATCGGCACGCTGCCGCTGATGAACGCTGCTCGACCTGCCGTGCAGCTTTGCTGAGCATAATAGTCGGTGAACGAAACGCCTTCCTTTGCGATCCGGTCAATGTTCGGAGTCCGGTATCCCATCATGCCATGGTTGTTATGGCTGATGTTCCAATAGCCAATGTCGTCGCCCCAGATGACCAGAATGTTGGGCTTCTTCTCCTGAGCTTCCGACACAGCCGTCAGGCCGCAGAAAGCTGCCAGCAAAAGAAGAACGCGAGAAGGCTGCATAGAACAACTCCTTTGAACACAGACACGTGATACGGAATGCAGTGATGGTAAAGCAGTTCCACTCCGCGTTCCAGCAACGAAGCCCCAGTGTAGAACAGTTGTCCCCAACTGTTCCCCCGAGCGTAGAGCAGTTGTCCTCAGCTGTTCCCCGGAGTGTAGAGCAGTTGTCCTCAACTGCTTCCTCACTCACCAACCACAGCCAGCACAGCAAAGCGACTGAGACGGTCGATTCAGTTGAAAAGAAATGTCCTCGCCAGGAGTCGAACCCATGCAAATCAGGCTGCGGGCTGGAGACTGGAGGCTTGAGGAGAGGTTTGCACTGAAGGTCTTCCTGCAGCCTCAAGGCTACGGCCTCCAGCCGCATCAAGTGAGCGAAGTTCACGACGAAAAAGGGTGGCCGAGCGGAATCGAACCGCTGTCAAACAGGATCACAATCTGTCTCCGGTCACCAGCACCGGATCCGGCCACAGCGGAAGGCGAGGGATTCGAACCCTCAAGGCCCGAAGGCCGCGCGGTTTAGCAAACCGGCCCGGCGAACCGTATCCGGCTGCCTTCCGTGAATGCGTTGGGACGGAGTTGAACCGCCATAGCCCGAAGGCGAGTGGGTTACGGCCACTGGAGCTCACCAATGCTCAGCCAACGCAGAGTTCAGTTGCAATGAAAAAACCACAAGGACAAAAGGGACGAGCAGGGACAGAAGGCAGGGCATGTGTGGAAATCACACAAACCGACTGGCATTGCGACACCGGACGGCTCGCGCCGTTCCGCTAACTGGAAACGCCCATCAAAGTGCCCTGCGGGAATCGAACCCGCCTGTCCAGCTTGGAAGGCTGGTACCTTTGCCGCTCGGCCAAGGGCACATCAGTGTAGAACGGCTGTCCTCAGCCGTTTAAAACCAAACCAAACAACCGCTCATTCCGGAAGTTGTCCGACGAGCCACCTTCAGACAAATGGGGCCGGAGGGATTCGAACCCTCACTTTGCGAGTTAAAAGCTCGCTGTGCAGCCGTTACACCACGACCCCGAATATGGTCGCAGCAAACGTTTCAAACGACTTCGGAAATTCATTGCTCTCTCCACTCCACTGACAATCATCAACTTCTCATACAACAAAAAAGCCCGGGTCTGAATGACACCGGGCTCAGGAGTTGTCTCCGAATGTGGCCAGGTATCACCAGCGCAGATTGCTGGACCAGGACGCCGTTCCTTTATGGAAACGAGCCGTTGGATCGGCATAACGCCCGAAGTCGGCAGCATCGCGTTTGATACCTGGCCACGAGAAACACATGGGACTGACACTCCCTCAGTTCATTGATTCGAAAACTCTGGCAGCTCCCTGATGTCTGCCAGGCACGTGCTGAAGTAGACGCATTCCCATCAGGCAAGGTTCACAGAATTCAGAAAGAAAATGCGGACTCGCCCCTCGCAAACTGGATCTGGAGTCGCTCGAACTGATGCAGTACAACAGAGGTGTCTTCACTTCATGGATGGGGTTGAACATGTTCAGATATCTCCTGCTGTTGTGTTCCGGTCTGCTTCAATCACCGTCGGACGTTCTGACTCCTGATTCAAAGTTCGAAGGAGTTGAACCGCCGGCCTGGGTTCTTGATGGTGCGGTCAAGGTCTTTCTTCCGCTTGAAGATTTGAAAGGCATTGAAGAGACCGCCGCGATCGGCGCGACGATCGTTCATGCGGGCGGACCGTCTCCCTATTATCCTCTTCGACGAGATGATCCGGCGTCCGGTGTTCCGGAAGCTGAGCGATCAAAACTGTCGGCAGGCATTGCGCATGCCAAGAAGCATGGGATGCGAGTCATCCTTGGCGTTTCGCCTTATGCCCCTGTGGAAATTGTTCGACAGCATCCGGAATGGATGCACCATGCCACGGATGATCCCGCCATCGCTCAGAAAGCTCAGCTGGATCTGACAACGCCGGAGAACATCGCCCTGCGTTCTCTTCCGCTGAATACTCCGTATGGTGATTACGCGATCGAATGCCTTGCCGAAATGATGAAGGACTTTGGTGTCGACGGATTTTCCTTCGACGGCTGCTATCACCATCCGATCAATTTCAGTCCTTACGAAAAGGAACTGTATCGAAAGGAAACGGGACGCGAGATCCCGGCAAAGATCGATCTGAACAATGCGGACTACAAACACTATCTGCTCTGGGCTGATGAGAAGCTGGAACACTGGTATCGCCGACTTGGGCAGCGTCTTCGCGAAGTGAATCCGGAAGCGGCGATCTACACATGGACAACCAATGCCGGTCGCTACGGGCATTTTCTGACCAGCCCGCGAGTCATGTCGGCTCGAATGAACCGGCTGATTCACTGTCCCGTTCAGGAATGGTGGCTGGATGAAGTGAATCTTGGCGCAACCGTCGTTCCGTACTTTGGTGCGGCTTACGTGCGAGCTGTCAGCGGCGGGCGTGTTGGCGCGAGCGAGCCGTATCTGATGTCACGCGGCAACCCTTACAGCGCGGACAGTTTTCCGGCTCATGAACTGACGGTCCGCTGTCTTGGTGCCATGACGAATGGATCATTCACGCCACTGGCTCAAATGGCAGGCCGCGATGCCACGTATGCAACACTGAAAGAGATTGCGAAGCGGAAGGACACGTTTGTTCGTCTCCAGCAAGAACCGTGGGCCGCCGTTCTGGTCAGCGAACAGACTCGCCAGTTTTATGCGCACGGCAACATCATGGAACGCTGGCTGTCCCATGCGCTGGGTGTGTACCGCATGGGGATGGAAGAACATCTGCCTCTGACGCTGATTACAGAGCTCGATCTGAAGCCGGAGATACTCAGTCGCCATCGAGTTCTGATTCTGCCGAACGCGGTCTGTCTGTCCGATGAACAGGTTCAGATCATTCGCGATTATGTCAGTGGTGGAGGAGGTCTGGTGGCAACCTGCGAGACGTCGCTGTGTGATGAACGAGGAAACTCGAGGGGCGACTTTGCTTTGAAGGATGTCTTTGGAACAAGTTACGGAGGTCGTCCGGCCGCTGCTCAGAATCGTCCCGAGCTTGATGTGAATTTTTCCATCGTCATCAACGACAGCTACTGGGCTCAGCGAGCAAACGCGGGCGCGTTTCGTTTTTCGGATTACTCAGATTCGATCTTTGCCACCGATCCCGCGATGCGAAAACTTGTGCCCGGGATGCAGGCCAGTTTCAAGGGACCTCTGATTCGACCCGCGGGGTTCCAGCCACCGATGAAGCCGGCCTTCATGTACTTTCCTGAAGGCAGTCGCGAACCGTTTCCCGCCGGAGCGGTCGGGGAATTTGGCAAAGGACGTGTCGTTTATCTCGCGGCAGGAGTCGACGCTGCCAATTACAGCTACGCATTTCCTTACCAGCGAATCCTTTTGTCACGAGCCGTTCATTGGGCCGCGCGTGAAAAGTACTCCATCGAAGTCAAAGCGCCGATGTGCGTTCAGTCGACGTTCTGGAAGCAGGACGACAAACGCATCATCGTGCATCTTTGGAATGGCCTGAACACAGCCTCAGACCATGGCCAGCAGGACGTGGAAACTCCGCTGCGTGAAGAGAGCATTGCCATCCACGGAATCGAACTGCGACTGAGCGGCGTGAAGTTCTCACAGGTCCGCTGCGAGCCTGGGAATATCCCTTTGACAGCTCGCCGCGAATTCGGCGTCGACGTCATCTCCGTCCCGCCAGTCGAAGTGCATTCCGCAATCATCATCGAATAGAGGAGTCGTCGTTCGCTTCGCCGAACCAAAACGCGTTGAGAAAGCCTCAGCCGAGGAGTGCCAATCGGTAACCCACAAAGACAGGCCGCGGCGACGTACTCCGTTCGGCGATTCAATGCTATGTATTGCGAGCCGTCAATTGTCGTTCCAGTTGTTCGGCCATCGCTTTCAGTTGGGCGAGGTCACAGGCGGAAAACTCCTCGGTCGTCCAGACTCGCTGCCCAAGGATCTTCTGAAGAGTACAGATCTGGCCTCGGACTTCACCACGCGCTTCTCCCGCCGTCTCGCCATCCAGGCGCGCCTGCATCATCCGGCCTTCTTCGTCGCGCTGGTGTTTCAGGCGTGCCTGATAAGCGATCATTTCTTCTGCAGTTTGCGAAATCATCTGAAGGACTCCAAAGGCTTCTCGAAAAACCCTGTCAGGTAAGAGGCGAGCCACATCTTCGAACGTCAGCCTCTCTACGTTCGCAAGGAACCACATCCACTGTTCTGCAGCAGTCGCATTGTAGACAGATTCCACAGTGACCTGAAGATGGTTCAACTGTAAAAGGTGTATCTGTACGTCATCGGTCAACGCCACGTTCGAACGGGAATCTCGCAGCCGAAAGTCCATGAGCAGCCAGCGGGGATTATGAAAAAGTGCTTTTGCCAGCACGCAAATGCTGATGGACGGCCGAAGTGTCGAATACCCCTGACCTTCACTGAACTGGTAGACATAGCCCGCCGATGTGTAGTACGCCAGGCGTTGAGCCATCCCCGTCGGCAGCGACGTCTGCATCTCAATGTTCAGCCGCCGCCCATGTTCATCCGTCGCCAGAATATCAAGGACGGCGAGTTTGTCGTCCTCTGTTTGCTTGTCCAGAATCGGGTTCAGGAAGGTCACCTGAGTAATCTTCGGTTGCCCGGCCAGAACGGCATTCAGGAAGTGCATCGTGATCCCGGAATGCTCTGGATCTCCGAGCACTCGCTTGAACGCATAGTCGACGAGCGGACTGATTCCGATGGCCATGGGAGTCTCTCAGTGTTGTGGATTCAGGGTGTAGCGACCAGGCCGGCCGAATGACGATCAGACCTTATTGGGGTGTTTATTATTGATGCACATACTCCATTGTCAACCTTCGGACTCTATGGGGTGTCTGAGCAACGATGAGTGGCGCAAAAAGGAAGCTCGGGCAGATTCTCCTGCCTGTCAATGCCAGGCAAGGCTTCCGGGACAAATCGTTACTTTGTTGCTGCTTCGACGGCAAGGCGCTGAAGTTCCGATCGCAGTTCAGACGCATCGCCGTTTCCGAAATTGGTGCGAGCAATCAGCAGGACGAAGATCATCTTTCGTGAAGGATCAATCCACCCCTGAGTCCCGAAGGCTCCGCCGTGTCCAAACGAACCCTTCGACAGCGCGGCGGTCGGCCCCTGTGGCTCCTGCACAAGGCAGAAGCCCAGTCCCCAGCCATTGCCTGAAGTGAAACCGGTTTCCAGCTTCTCTGTCTGAAGAGTTGTCATCTCTTTGACCGCAGACGCAGAGAGGATTCGATGACCGTTCAGTTCACCATCATTCAGAACCATCTGATAGAACTGCACAAGATCGGTCGCAGTGGAATACAGACCACCGGAGGGATTGGGTGTGGTTGCGTCACTGACCTCAAACAACCAATGGCTGCCGGGCTGAAGTCCCTTGCCATCCTTGTCTGGCTGATAGAGTTTTGCGAGTCGCTTCAGCTGTTCGGCTGTTGGATGGAACGTTGTTTCATTCATACCCAGTGGTTTGAAAATGCGTTCAGACAGGAAGACATCGAAAGGTTTCCCGGAAACCACTTCAACGACTCGCCCTGCAACACTGAGTCCCGGACTGTATTGCCACTTTGAGCCCGGTTCAAAAGCCAGTGGACTATGAGCCAGCGCTTCTGCGGTTTCCTGCAGAGTTCCCGTATTCCGCTGGTCGCTGACAAGTCCGTTCGTATGTCGCAGACAGTCCCGAACCGTGACCGGACGCGAAGGAGCAGCTCCGCTTTTGAGCTTGATGTCCGCGAAGGCAGGGATGTACTTCGATACGGGATCATCCAGCTTCAGCTTTCCCTCGTCCTGCAGGATCATCACGCTGGCCGCAGTCATGGGTTTCGTCATCGAGGCAATGGCGAAGACCGAGTCCGTCGTCATTGCTCGTTTTTCATCCAGATCCGCCTGTCCCACCGCGCTGAGATGAACAACCTTTCCCTTCGCCGCAATCAGCGAAACGACTCCGGCCGCCTGCTGTGCATCCACAAACTCCTTCATGCGAGTGGGAATTTTTTCCAGGCCATCACTGCTCAGGCCAGCCTCTTCCGGCGCTGCCGTGGGCACTGCCTGGCAGGCCACCGCGGGCTTCGAAGTCCATGTGACAAGGGCAAGGAGCGTGACGATCAGGAATCGAATGGGGCTCATGGGCGTTTCCGTGTGGTCAGGAAAGGGAAGCAATCGCAGGAGCAAGATTTGAGCAGATCCGATTCGCCCATGCGAATGACTCGACTCGCGGTGATCTCGCCAGACAACGCTGTGTATTGGTGTGTAGTGGATCTCGCCAGAGATCCCGTTCCCCTGCGGCTAGTCTTTCTGCCGACAAACGACCGATGCGAGCCACCGATCGACCGCTGGGCTGATGCGCGCGGCCAGGAGAGTGGCGTACCGAGCCGCGATGGCCCCGGTAAAAACATCCATCGTGTAATGAGCTCGCAGCAGCAGCACGGTGGTTGCTTCAAAAACGGCAATCAGGATTCCGAGATACAGCCACGTGCGGCCGCCGTTTCGAGCAAGTTCCACAGCGCCAAGGACGGCGATTCCGGTATGCCCTGAGAAGAAGAAGTCCGTCGAAACGTGATAGGTCACAAGCAGCGATGGGAAGCCTGGGTCATGCCAGACCATTCCAGCCGGCGCATCCAGAGTTGTCAGCATCTGGCAGAATTGCCGCATTCCAAACAGCAGCAACAGTCCCAGAAACGGTCGCAGTGTCGGACCAAAGATGGACTTGAACAGCAGGTAAATCCCCAGCAGATCGATCACGGCCGAACTGCAAATCAGGAGCGCACTGGCGGCAGTCCGGTGTGTCTGAAGATAGTGATTGGGGGAAGCAAGAAGTTCATGAACCGTGTCACCAATCGTGCCCTTTTCATGCGTCTGGGCTCCTATCAGGTTCTGAGTCCAGAACCAGAGTCCCAGCCCGATGACCACAAACAGTGCATGGCTCCACCAGGGAGACTTCATGCCTCCAGTCTTCATAGTTCGATCCTGCAGGTTGACGGAACCAGTTCAAGAACACTCAATACTTATTCTTTGACGCCCATGATCTGCTTCGTCTCCGCTTCAATGCTTCGCAGATACTTCAGAAGTTTATCGAACACTCCGTTTGCAAAATCTTCTGATGACATCAGCGCGTTCATTCGATCCAGCATTTCCTGATCAGAAACCGATGCGGGATCATACACCTTGCTGGCGTGACGAAGTTCCGACAGCTTCGGAAGAAAGCTTTGCTGCAGATGTTCTGTCAGTTCTCGAGCAAGATATTCTGCCTTGTGGAAGCGTTCGACCAGCGGATAGTTTTCCGGCGTGTCTTCCATAATCCACCTCTCAGAAGCTCCGGACGGTTCGAATGGTCAGCGATCGACCGTCCCGAGTTGTTTGGTTTGCAGAAACGTTCACGGTACCAGAGTCTATCGAAGATGATGTGCGGCGAGTAGAACCAGTTTGAATTTTTGGGCGAGGATTCCAGCTTGCAGTCGGAAAGGGACATCCAGAGAATTGTCTGGCCGTCTGTGTGGCATTCAACACCGTTCGTTCCGATCAGGCACCGGCAAAACTTCCGGATCGAGCAATTCCGGATAGCCTTTACACACGCGTTCGATCTCTTCCGCCTGTCCCGGACTAAGCCGCTCTTCCGGATCAAGACAGCAGGTTTCCTGCATCAGTCCCTGACGTTTCAACACGTAGTGGATTCCCGAAATGCAGCCTCGGAACTGATTCGCGGCATCAAACAGGGCGGCATTGAAATCCGTCAGTGCCGCATTTCGACAAAGCCAGCGGGTGGTCAGCGTTTGCTGCCCGGAAATGATCTGACGACATTCTCTCAGCAGCTGCACGGCTCTTCCTGTTCCAACGGCCCATTGTCCCAGCAGACCTCCGACAAGATGGCGTCGTACCTTCATTCCGTCGAACTCAAACTCAAAGGGAGTCAGCAGGTCGATCAGAATGTTATCGTCGTTGCCGGTGTACAGAGCCACGTCGCTCCGACCCGCTTCAACGACCGCTCGTACCACATCCAGGGTCTGGTAGCGATTGAACGGGGCGATCTTGATGGCCACAAGCGAAGGCAGCTCTGCAAACCGTCGCCAGAATTCGTACGACAGGATGCGACCACCGACCGCCGGCTGCAGATAGAATCCGAACAGGGGGATGATCTGGCCAACTCGTTCACAGTGTTCCAGCAATTTGTCATCCGTTGACTGAGCCATCGCTCCCAGACTCAGCAGTCCGGCATGGTAACCCAGTTCAGCGGCCAGTGAGGCTTCATCGCATGCCTGAGCCGTTCTTCCGCAGACGCCTGCAATGCGGACAATCGCTGGATTCTCAGACGATTCAAAGTCACTGATCGCGCGAGCTGCCAGGCTTAGCACCGGACGGAGCAGGTTGTGTTCCGGCTTGCGAATTTCAAACTGTGTCGTATGAACGCCGACGGCAATTCCTCCGGCGCCGGATTGAAGATAGTAGTTGATCAATCGCTGCTGCCCCGGACCGTCCAGCTTTCGACTGCGATCCAGAACGAGTGGGCAGGCGGGGATCACAACTCCTTCGTTAAGCCGTTTGCGCCATTCAGGAAGTTGCATGAACGGGTCCTTCAGAATTTTCCATCGCGTGATTCGAAGTGAGTTGGCTTGCTGAGCAGTCTTCCGCCATTCTGGATCCAGTGAGCGACTCCGGCGATCAGTTCCGACGCCGTCATCACCGGCGCCGGCATGATGCGCCTTGCGATTTCTGTATTGCTGATCAGCGAGGTTTCGCTCTCCTTGCCACAGAACGTGACCTGTCGATAAAGGAGTCTTCCCAGCTCTTCGCAGACCTCTTTGACAGACAGGAGCTCCGGTCCCGTGATGTTGATGACCGTCGGCGGAACAGACCCTCGCTCCAGCATCAGAAGGGACCATGCGTTGGCATCGCCCTGCCAAATCGTATTGAAATAGCTCATGGAAAGATCGATGGTCTGGTTGTGCAGGACCTTTTGAGCCAGGTCGACGAGCACTCCATATCGCAGGTCACAGGCGTAGTTGAGTCGAATCAGCGACACGGGAATCTGTGAGGTTCGCGAGTGGTACTCGTACATCCTTTCCCGTCCAAGGCAGCTCATCGCGTATTCGCCCGTCGGATGAAGTTCGTCTGCTTCCCGGGATCCACCTTCTGTCATGGGGGTCAGACCATAGACGTTGCCTGTCGAGAAAACCGTAAGTCGACTCCTGCGAAAATGACGACAGACATGAAACGGCAAACCAGCGTTCATCGCCCATGTCAGCCATTCGCTTCCGGTCGCACCGAACTTCATGCCGGCCATCACGATCACGTTGACTGCATCCGGCAGCTGATTGACCATTGCTTCATTCAGCAGATCGCACGTGATCGTCTCAATGCCCGCTTCATGAAACAGCTCTGTGGAGTTGAGAGACTGAAAACGCGACACCGCGATGATCCTGCGCTTCGACCCCGCCGCGTCTGCAGCTCGGCGCGCCATTCGCGCAAGTGACAGTCCCATTTTTCCGCCAGCCCCCAGAAGCATGACGTCGCCGGGCAGCGTGCGGAACATTTCGATCACCGCCTCGTGTGGCCGACTCAGGGCTTCTTCCAGTTCTGCTTCAGACCCAAACATCTCAGCGCCTTCAGGAATATGTTTGCACGGTTGCGGTTCACAGTGGCAGTTCCATGAGTGTGACAACCATGGCCAGGATTCTGAACCGTCCATCGCTGGACGTGAACGCCCCGGTCGAACAAGGGCTGCGGCAGTCGCTTTGAGCCAGCGGGCAACGCATTGAGCAAAAGCGTCGGTCGGCTGGAAACCGGCGTGCAAAAGGAGCATCGGCGAGTCGCGGAGATGCTCCAGCCTGTCGGACGTACATGTCAGACTGAAACCTGCTCCTGCGACATCGCCGATGCACAGTGCCGATGATGTCCAGCACCATCGGAAGCTCGTCGGCAACGGAGGCTGAAAGACCTGCGGACCAAATCCGGGTGTCCAGCCGTCACGATCACATGTGACGAAAAGAACGGCTTACGGCACCGTTTGCCAGCGAATACAATTCAGTGCCAGAGCAATCGACGTGCCACCCCGAAATCGCGATTTTTGCACCGTTCCACAAAAGCTGGGGCGACCTTGACGGCCGGTCATGAAACAGCCTTTGTCGTTCGTGGAAAAACTGTTTCCACTGCGATTTCGGTGAGCAACCCGAGACCGGGGACAAAAAATCAGGAGTCATGGGACTGGTTGACCATTGGTCTTTGTGATGTGGGCCAGGCCGTGAGTGGATGACTGGGAGGATTTCCGTCACAATGTCGCCCGCCGAATCAGGCAACTTTCCTACAGGAAATCAGAAGTGACGACCGCCGGTTCCCATTACACAGTACTCGCCCGAAGATTTCGTCCACAGGCGTTTGATGACGTCGTTGGACAGGAGCACGTGGCTCGCGCGCTGCAGAACGCGATCCGTGCGGGGCGAGTTGCTCATGCTTACATGTTCACAGGGGCACGGGGAGTTGGAAAAACTTCCACCGCCCGAATTCTGGCCAAGGCACTGAATTGTCCGAATGCAGTTGACGGCGTCCCCTGCAACAAGTGCGAGATTTGCGAAGGAATCTCGTCCGGCAATGACGTCGACGTACTTGAAATCGACGGTGCATCGAACCGCGGGATTGATGACATTCGGTCACTGCGAGCCAACGTCGGCGTTCGCTCGATGAGGACTCAGTTTAAAGTCTACATCATCGACGAAGTTCACATGCTGACCAAGGAAGCCTTCAACGCGCTCCTGAAGACTCTGGAAGAGCCGCCGCCGAACGTCAAGTTTGTGTTCTGTACCACGGAACCGAACAAGGTTCCGGATACGATTCTCTCGCGATGTCAGCGATTCGACTTTTCGAGCATTGCTGATCAATCCATTGCAGATCGACTTCGTGAGATTGCGAAGATCGAAGGCTTCGAAGTCACTGAAGATGCACTCGAGCTGGTGGCTCGTCGTGCGCGCGGTTCCATGAGAGACAGTCAGTCGCTGTTTGATCAACTGCTGGCATTCAGCAGCGGAACCGTCTCGGCCGATGATGTCCATCGCATGCTGGGCACAGCCGGTGATGATCGGCTCATCGACTTGTTCACAGCGATTGTGGAACACCGTCCTGGCGAAGTCCTGACCATTCTGGACGGCGCTTTCGGTGGCGGTGTTCAGCCCGGCGAACTAATGGATCAGTGCATCGGGTATGTCCGCGACCTGATGGTGATTGTGTCCGGAGGAACTTCGGTCGCGCTTTGCAGCGTTGCAGGCCGCTTCCGCGACACACTGCAGAATCAGGGAGCGCGCCTGGGGATGCCTGGAATCATGGCCGCGTTCCAGGTTCTGTCCGATGCACGGACTCAGATGTTCCGCAGCACTTTTGCCCGGACAGTACTCGAAATGGCAATGGTGCAGGTCAGCCTTCTCGAGAATCTGACGGCGCTGGCCGACTTGCTCTCGGGGCGATTGCCTTCGCTGCCGGAACTTCCGGCGGCTTCATCTGCCAGCGTGACTGCTGGCGAAAAAAAAAACTCTGACGTAGCGTCACGTTCGACAGCCGCGCTGGTTCCGTCGCCTGCTGCGACCATGGGAATCGCACCGCCGCCAGCCGTTGAAACTGACATGGAGGGAGACGATTCGGATTCGTACGAAAACGTCTCCGAACCGGATGATTCAGCAACTGACGAGATCCGCATCGTTCCGCCGGTCAGCCAGGAAAGCCCCGGCACGGTGGCTCCCGTCACTGCCGATTCTCTCACCGCGGTCCCCGTTGTCTCACCTTCGGCGCCAGTGTCCTCGGCACCGCCGCCAGTTGCTGCTGTGTCGCAGGAACCGAAGCTCGCGCCGGCGGCAGCCGCGTCGCAGGAAATCAGTCACAAGAACGACACGCCTGAACCGGCACCTCAGATCGTGCTGACCGAAGAGACCTGTGGCCAGTTGTTTCAGGAGCTGATTCGGTGTGTGGGACTGACGATTGCTGCAGGGATGAAGAAGGCGACGGGGCTGGTGCTGGCGTCATCGTCACGGCTTGAGATTCTTGTCGACAGCACGGCGGACTTTGCCAGGAAGGTGCTCGACGTTCCGGAAAATCGATCCAGAATCGAAGCGGAAGTACTGCGACTGACAGGGCGTTCGATGGCAATCGGGATGCGGCTGGTCACAGTCGATCCAAAGGACCTGCCGGTACCGGCCTCGGGGTCTTCAAAGGCGGCAGCGCCATCGAAGCCGGCGTCAGGGCGACCGGTACCAACAGCAAAGCCGCCAGAGAAATCGCCGCAGCCCTCGGAACCTCCACAGGCAAATCTGCTTGGGGAGATTGACCCCAGCCGAGACCCATTTGTGCGACGCGTCATGGAAGCCTTTGGAGCCAGCGTCGTTCGAGTTACGATAGCGCCTTCTGTGCGGACTGCTGAAGCCGAACAAAGTGCTGAGTAGTTTTCAGCAAACGTGGAATTCACAGGACTGAATCAGGCTACAACGAAGGAATCAGGATCATGTTTGGTGGACTCAAGAACCTGGCCAATATGGCGAATCTTGCACGCAATGCAGGAGACATCCAGGCAAAGGTTGGCGAAGCCAAAGAACGCATTTCACGGATGGAAGTCGAAGGAACCGCCGGCGGTGATGCTGTGACAGTTCGCATGACGGGCGACTTTCAGGTTCGCACGGTGATGATTCATCCGTGGCTGATTGAATCCAAAAACCAGCAGCTGATTCAGCAGTTGTGCGCCGAAGCGATGACTGCTGCCATTCAGAAAGCGAAGGAAACGGCTGCAAAAGAGATGGCTCGGATTGCAGAAGAAATGAACATCCCCGGCATGCAGGATGCTCTGTCAAAGATGGGACTTGGCTGAAATGAGCAAGCAAAAGATGGATCCGCAGGAGCATCCGTACGGACCTGCCGTTGCGAAACTGATTGATGAATTCGGCAAACTGCCTGGCATCGGGCGAAAGTCGGCCGAACGCCTGGCGAACTACGTTTTGTCATCGTCCAGTGACGAAGCCAACGCGCTGGCGGATGCGATTCGGAACGTCAAGACTTCGGTGCGTCGCTGTTCGATGTGCTTCAACCTGACGGAAGAACCATTGTGCCGCATCTGCCGGGATCCTCGTCGTGACCAGCATGTCGTGTGCGTCGTCGAACAGCCCAAAGACGTGGTCGCTCTGGAATCTTCAGGAGCCTACAACGGACTGTATCACGTTCTTGGAGGACGCATCGCGCCGCTGGAAGGAATTGGCCCCGAAGACCTGACGATTCATCAGCTGGTTCACCGCATTCGCAAAGCCGGAATTACAGAGCTGGTGATGGCCACCAATCCCACTCTGGAAGGGGACGGCACAGCCTTGTTCATCACGAACCTGCTGCAGAACGATCCGGTCCGAATTACTCGACTGGCTAGAGGGATCGCGTCTGGAAGTGTCCTGGAATTCGCCAATCGAGAAATGCTGGCCGATGCCCTTCGAGGCCGCCAGCAGTTCTAAGCAGGGGTGCCGTTTGTTGACGCTACCAGTAGGATGGCCGCCCTCGGCCGTCTGCGTTTGCTTTCTGGTCGCATTCGCGAATCGTCTGGACCGATGGGACGCAAACCTGAATGGCATAATATCGGAGGAAGGATGCAATGGGAGGAAGACGGCCGAGGGCGGCCATCCTACGCCGAGATCTTGAATAGTGAGCAATGCGAGACAACGACGTGAAGTTCAGCAGACAGTTCGACGACGTGTTCAAAACCAGCGGGGTTGAGATCAAACGAACGGTTCCGATGTCGCCCAATCTGCGGGCCCACGTCGAGCGATTCATCCAGACGCTGAAGTTCGAGTGTCTCAACAAATTTGTCATCGTCGCGGAGAAACATCTCGATCACATCTGCCGAATCTGGAGCCGCCACTACAACGAAGAACGACCGCACTCTTCCCGCGATCATCTCCCACCGAACTTTACTGCACCCGCCGCGTAAGAATTGCGGTGTCAGCCGATCACAGTGATCGAGTCCCAAACGACACTTGCTGACGATTCAGGTAGGGCCCGGAAGTGACGGGTTACTCTCTACAACGTAGACCGGTGTCCCCATGGGCGTCCAATTGAATAACTCTTCAGCTGCAGAAGACTGCAGCCGCACACAACCATGTGACCCAAATGGATCTTGATCCCCAAGACCAATCGCTCTCAGTGCGACACGTCCATACGACATAACCACCACGACGTGTGACTCGTGAATTGCTTCACCACCATGAAAGAACATGGCATAGTCCATTTGAGCGTTGTACTTCTTGCTCCGGTACTTCTTGTGTTTGCGGTAGACCTTGTGTGACCCAGGCGTTGTGGGATTTTCGTTGTCGCCCGAAACACAGTTGTACTGTTGAAAAAGAACATTGCCGTCAAATGCGTACAGTTTTTGCCGTGAAAGATCGACGAAGATCTTCTTCATGTCGCGCTGCTCCAGAATTGATATTGAACAATCTGAATTCGATCAGAGTCTGTCTCAAGTGGTTCGGTTCAGCCAACGGTTAGTTGGCTCTCCTGACTGCATGAGAAGTAATCTCATCAACAAGCTCACGGAGTAACTCTCGCTCGGCTGGCGTCGACCGAGTGCAACTCTCCGGATAAAGCTCCGATCCGTGGCAGCCATCCACCAGTAGCAAACATGTAAACCTTGTGCCTTTGTAGGTGAAATCCCACCACATGTCGCCCATTCCTGAAACCTCAAGAATCTTGCCACATTTCAAGTCCTCGGTCACGATAGCGCGAAGGAGTGGGCAAGCGTCGCCCTCCAGTGACGCGACGATGACTGGCAGTTTCGCGTAGTGGTGCCCAAACTCGTTTGTGTGGTATGTGGCCGCCGGCTGTCCGCTCGGTTTCCAAAACTGTTTGAAGAACGAGCGTAGCATGGGGTATCGTATGTGTAGCGTAGTTGTTGCAAAGACACTTCCCCCCATAGTCTTGCCGTTAAATGCGAGGTTGTCAATTCGTGAGCACCAGACTCGCTGAGTCGGGTGCATCCGCTGGATGGTGGTGGTAGCGGAAAAGAGTGGAGAGCCAGAAAAGACAGGGGTACCCTGTTGGGGACCAAATTTCTGCAACAAGAGGCTTGGAGCCTCGCAGACCCAAGGAGGGTACCCCATGAACGTAGAGATTATCGTCCGGATTGGTGGCCGGGAAGTGGCAGTCCTGCAGCAGGAGATTTCCGGGGCAGCAATCGACCGTGAAGAGCAGACCGAACGTCTGAAAGACCGAGTGGGGCAGGTGGTTCTGGAAGCGGCTTTCAGTGACGTTGCTCAATCCCTGCGAAGGCCGTGCTGTTGTGGAAAGCCCATGCAGAATCGCGGACGCCGACGGGTCACGATCATGAGTCTCAGCGGGGAACTTTGCCTCGAACGAACACGTTATCGATGTCGCGAATGTGGTTCATGGCAGACGCCGGCCGACGCTCTGATTTGCTGTGGCCGTCATCGAATCACGAGGCATCTGGCGAAGCAGATTTGCCAGCTGGCAACGCTCGAACACTTCACGCGGCTTGAGCAACTGATGGCCGATCAGCACGGTGTGCATCTGGGTCACGACGATATGCTGGAACTGGTGCATGACGTTGGCGGACATGTCGATTCCGTCCGGAAGCAGGCAGCTGTGCACTCGAATTCGACCGGTATCGTGGCAGAATTTCATCCGTCGCGAATCTACGTCAGCTGCGATGGAATTATGTACTGCACGAACGAAACGGAACCCGATTTGCAGCATCCGGGTCGTCAGCGGCTGATCTGGAAACAGATGCGAGTGGGCTGTGTCTACTGGCAGGACGACCACGAACACTGGCATAAGCGAGTGATTTGGGGGCAGGAAGATTTGGCAACGTTTGCCCTGTCGCTCTATCGCCTCGCGTGCCGCTGTGGCTATCGCGAGGCTGGCGAAAAGATCTTCGCTGCCGACGGAGGTGAATGGTGCTGGTCGATTCACGAACAGTACTTTGGTGACGCAGTCGGCATTCTCGACTGGTACCATGCCAGTGAACACATCTGGGACTGTGCGAAGACGGTCTGGCCTGAAGCCGATCGCCAGGCATGGGTGGATTCCGCTCTGGCGACACTTCGAACCGAGGGTGGCGAAGGCCTCGTGAAGTCACTGGATGCCGAAATGAAAGGCCTGCGAAATCGCAAACGCGAGGCCATGGTGTCTCTGCGAAACTACTTCCGCAGCCGCGTCGGTATCACCGACTATTCATCGTATCGCGCCTTGGAATATCAAATCGGCACGGGGATGATCGAATCGACAGCTCGCCAACTTGTCGGACTTCGTCTTAAAGGCCCCGGCATGCACTGGTCTCCTCCCGGAGCCTCTGCCGTCACCGCCCTCCGCGCGCACAACCTGAACAACAACTGGCACAACCTCTGGAAATCCCCGTACCGTGCGAAATCACTGGTATTAAAGGTCAGCATGGTTTCAATGCCGTGACACTTCATGGCCGCGACTAGCCTTGCATCATGAGCCGTCCGCCCTTTGACATCGTAGAGTGAAACGAGTTTAAGCCAGTTGCTGAACGGATCTATGGTATCGGTGAGCAGCAGGAGATCCTGCAACAACAGTTCAATTGAAGCCTGCACGTCTGGCACGGATGTTCCGAGGCCGTTGTTTTCGACTGGTCGAGTCGCAACAACCCAGTATTCGAAGAATACCTGGGGAACTACACACATCTCATGCTTTGCCAGGGTCAACGAAGAAATTGCATTGACGATCTCATGTCGCTGCGGATGTTTAGGCTGGGCAAGGCGAAGAATGATGTTGGTATCGACCAGAATCCGCATTACTCGCGTCCAGAGTAGATCGATTCACGGCTGTCATCCACAAATCCCGTAACGCCATGCATCGCCGTAAAGCGATTGAGTCGATCCACGATAGACTCACCGGGAGAGTGCTTTGCAGCAACCGCGTCAGGCATCGTCTGCGACTTCAGAGTGACTGCGATCTGTCTCACCAGAAACGTCTCGATGTCTTCACCTCGCGCCGATGCTAAAGCACGAGCAGCCAATTCGAGATCGGAAGGAAGATTCAATATGATGTTCATAACACCAAACTCCTCACTCTGACAACCAGCGTAATGCCAGCGCCTGTGATCATTCTATCACGCGCATGTCCCGCCGTGAAGAAGATTGTTTGAACAGCTTACTCACGGCCGTGCTTCAGTGAATTCACGGATTCCGTACGTACATTGCGGTGATGCATCGCATACTGGGATTCCGGGCCGGCGTCCGCGTCTTTGCGGTAGGCGATGGACTGGCCCTGCCACTGCTGCGTATTGGCGGTGCTGCCGCTGCTGCCCGTGGAACGTCCCCAGCCGTCAAAACCGTAGCTGTCGATGACAACTTCCGCTCCGTCCGTCAACTGCCGGACATTGCGGATTCCGTCCCACAGGTAGAAACTGGAATCACCGCTGCGATGCTGGCTGAGGGCGTTTCCGTACGGTTCCGGGGTCGTGGTGTAATCCGCTTCAATCGTGCCGCCGTCTTCTTCCAGCACCCGATTCAGACCGTCGTAAAGTGTCTCAAGTTCCACGACGCCATCGTCCTGACGCACGCACAGCCCGTCCCCGCGAAGGCGGGGACGGCGGCGACTCGGCGACTGCGTTTTCAGTTTTCAGTGTTCAGTTTTCAGTGTTCGGGCGGGGACCTGAAGACTGCGAATTGGTAGTAACCGCGAATGGACACGAATGGACGCGAATAAGACACAACGCAGCATTGTTCTGCTCATCATCTTTCTGCCCCCTCTGCTTGCCACAGACCATTCGCAATAAGCTTCATTCCCACGAATGCGGTGCGTTCAGGCGGTAGGATGGCCGCCCTCGGCCGTCTGTGTTTGCTTTCTGGTCGCATTCGCGAATAGTGTGAACCGATGGGACGCAAACCTGAATGGCATAATATCGGAGGAAGCACGCAATGGGAGGAAGACGGCCGAGGGCGGCCATCCTACGCTCACGTTTGAGGTGTTGTGAGCAATGGTGAATGGTTATTGGAAATTGAAAAGTGCAGATTTGGGGGAGGCGTAAGGACGTACCGGCAGGTTGACACGAGCCGCTCGCGTTTGGTCGCGCTAAATGGTTGGGATATCGGGCAGGAGGATGCAATAAGGACAAGACCGCCGAGGGTGGCCATGCTACGATTCTACGCGAGGGATTTATCATCGCGCAAGAAAAAACCACCGTGAAAATCCGAAGACTTTCACGGTGGTGTGTTTTCTCGACGTGGTCAGTTCGCCGAGGGCTTTTCAACTGGTTTCTCAGGCCAGCTGTTTACGTCGGTTCACGAGGGTTCGAATACGTTCGGCCAGCAGAGCTGCGTCGAACGGCTTACGGAACGTCTCATTAAATACCGAGCGGTCAAAACCGGAGGCGTTATCTTCGTCGCTCAGGAGACCGATCAGAACGGTATCGGTGAACTCAGTGTTCTTCCGAAGGTTCTGAGCAATCATCAGAGCTTCTTCACGCCCCATGACAAAGTCCACCACGACACAGTCGGGGTGAATAGACTCTGCCTGGATACCGGCTTCAAAGCCACTGGCAGCAATTTCGATCTTAAAGTCGTCATTGGAAATCATCTCATTGAGACTCGAACGAGTCGCAATATCCGATCCAACGAGCAGGATCTTGCCCATTGCTTCGTCTTCCAGCTCGCCGAGCGGCATTCCGTGTTCCTTAAGGAAACGGATCAGATGTTCGCGTGGAATGCGTCTATCTTGTGAGCCAGGAATTCGATAGCCTCGCAGTCGTCCGGAATCGAACCACTTTGAGACAGTACGCGGGGCAACTTTACAGATCTTTGCTACCTGACCAGTAGTGAAGATCGTCTTCATGGGCGGGCTCTCCAATCAGTTCTCACTGCACCATCCGGAAGTCCTTCCTGGAAATCCGGATCGTCAACGCCCTGCTGTGAATTTCGGATGAACAGCCCGAAAGCTGTTCGCTGTCGTGAGCAGCCGAAACGCAACGCGGGTCCAGGGCCTGACAGGGGTCGTTCTTCGGATTGCGTGCGGGCAATCCCGTGCCTATACATGGCACTGGAGCGCAATTCGACTCAGTTCACGTGAATGAACTGCGGCTTTGTCCGGACATCCCTTCCGTTACAGCCGACGCTGAATTGCCCCCCTGGCGAATCAGCCCATTGTGCTTCCTGGCCTCCCCGCAGTGAGTACAGGAATTCCTGTGCCCACCGCCACAACAGGTTGCAATCGCCTGGATATTGTTCGTCGTTTCGTCAAGGCCGACTTTAGGATGTTTGACAGACCTGCAGTAACTGCCAGGTAGAATGTTCACAACGCCTGCACCGATCGATCGGCTCGTGAGCCCATTCTCCGGCGTTTTCTGCGCGAAACATGCGAAAGAACAAAAAGCACGAATGTCCGGAATTTGATCACTCAGACCCGACGAAGGTGAAAGCAATCACCACGAATTGCCCGTCAAAAACATGGATCGAGAGGAGAATGCCCGACTCAGCCATGCTCATCCGATGGTGCTAAAAGCACCGAATGTCATAGGATCTCTGGCGAGATCCACTACAAAATTGATTACAGCGTTGCCGGCTCGGCAGGAGCCTCGCCCTCCCGGTTTCAACAGGCCCCATAAACGAAGCCCACGAACCAGGAACAAAGAACGAAGAACCAGGAACCAAGAACGCGCCCTCTGCCCTACGCGGCTTTGGCTTTGCGGGCGGCGGCCAGGAAATTCCCGTGCTCGTCCACATCCTCAAACCGCAGTGACAGCCGTCGTGAAATGCCCGACTCTTCCATCGTGACTCCATAGAGCACGTCGGTGACGGCCATCGTTGGCTTGCGGTGAGTGATCATGATGAACTGAGTATTCTGCTGGAACTCACGCAGGACGTTGACAAATCGCCCGATGTTGGCATCGTCCAGCGCGGCGTCCACTTCGTCCAGAATACAGAACGGACTCGTTCGGCTCTTGAAGATTGACAGCAGCAGCGCGACGGCGGTCAGAGTTTTTTCTCCACCGCTCAGCAGCGAGATACTTCGCAGCTCCTTGCCAGGCGGACGAGCCACGACGTCGATCGAACATTCCAGAACATCTTCCGGATCTTCCAGAATCAGATCGGCTTCGCCACCGCCGAACAGTTTCCGGAACAGGTCCCTGAAGTATCCTCGAATCGTTTCGAAAGAATCCAGAAACAGCCGCCGACTTTCCACATTGATGCGCCGCACGATGTCTCGCAGCGCATCGCGAGCCGCTTCAAGGTCACGCAGCTGAGTATGCAGGCGCTGGAATCGAGTCTCCAGCTCCATCAGATTGTCCAGACTTTCCGTGCCGACGTTTCCGATCTTCTTCAGCTGACGGCGCAGGCGTTCGATTCGCCGATCAATCTCGGTGCGGACTTCGGCAAATTGTGCCGCATCCGCGATGATGGCTGCCGCGGCGTCATCAAACACAGGAACCTGAACGTCCATGCCGAGTTTTGTGGCTGGTGCATCGTCAGAATCGCCGTCGCCGTCACTACCTCGTCCGGACGTTTCTTTCTGCTGCCAGACAGCGATGGCCGAGCGTCCCTGCTGAACCGCTTCCTGAACTTCAATCTGGAACTCTTCGCGAATACGTTCCGCGGTCGTTGTCAGCTGATGATCAATGCTTCGGATCTGCAGTTCCAGTTCGTGATGGCGCGACTCATGCTGACGCAGCACCTCACGCATGCGCGATTCAGCAGCCGATGCCGAGTTTCGATTGGCGCGCAGAGTGTTGCGTTCGGTCGAACGCGAGAGAATATCCATGGCGAACTGGTCATCGCGGACGCTCAGCTCCGCGACTTCTGCGGAAGCATTCAGGTGCGACAGCATCAGATCACGCTGCCGTTCAGCGGCAGCATGCAGTCGCCTGTCCGCTTCCTGCTGCTGCAGATGACGCTGCTGCAGATCTTCTCGAACGCGTTCCAGAGATTCCTGAAGTCCCAGAAGTCGCTCTTCGGACCGGGACAATTCCATGCTGGCCGAGTTTCGATCGCGTTCCAGAGTTTCCAGGTCCTGCTGTCGATTTTCCTGAAGCGACGCCAGCTCTTCAATCTGACGCTGCAGAGCCTGGTGCTGCTTCTCACCGGCGTCGAGTGCCTGATGAGCCAGTTCGACACGATCTTCAAGACTTCGCAGCTCGCCAGCCACGCGCTCATGTTCCGCTGCCAGCGATTCGCCTCGTCGCTCACAGTCCTTCAGACGACGCAGGTGATCGGCCATCGAATTCTCTGCCGCTCGACAGCCTGCAACGTGCTGATTCACCAGCGTACGAGTGCGAGACAGCTGATCGTCCGTTGTCACAATCGTCTGGCTCAGCGAACGAAGCATCAATTCCCGCTGAGCGATTTCGTGATCCAGACGATGCAGTTCGTTGCGCAGTCGTCGCAGTTCGCTCTTGCGGGACAGCAGAGCCGATTCATTCCGAACGGTCCCGGCAAAGAGTGTTCCGTCACACTCAATCAGCTCACCCTGAAGCGTGATGAAGCGGCACTGACCTTCGGTCTGCGAATGCCAGCGAAGAGCGTCGGCCAGAGTTTCCACGACCCAGGTATCGGCCAGCAGATGTCCTGCCAGACCGGGCATGGATTGTGGCGAACGAGCCAGCCCGTCGGCTCGCCCGACGATACCCGGCTGTCCAAACAGAACGGGCGGTGCGGCGTGAGTCTGCGAGAAGACAGAACGAACGATCGGGCTTTCGCTGCGAGGATCGATCCAGGTGACCTGAATCGGATCGCCGCTGGCCGCCGCAAGAAGCTGTTCAATTGACGGTCCGGAATTGCGCGTTCGGTTCTGACCTTTGCCCCACCATGTGGAGTCGGACATCTGGTCCGGATCACCGTCACCGGCATCCTTTGCCCAAAGCGAATCATCACTTCGACGCAGACCCTGACGCAGAATGGCCGGATCGAGGTCTCCTTCGCTGGTGGATTCGAGAGAGATGAAGCCGACTCGGTCCGTGATCCGACATCGTCCGGAATTCAGATAATCGATCAATGGCTGCAGCCGTGCCACGACCAGCAGCTGTGCTCGACCGGACAGTGCGACTTCCAGAAGCGCGGCCTGTTCCATGTCGACGTCCAGCAGGTCGGCGACGCTGCCAAGAATCAGATTCCATGGCGCGGAGTCGGCTTCTTCAGCACGGCGAAGAATTTCCCGAACGCCGATCCCGAAGCCTTCCTGACGATCTTCAAGGTCTTCCAGAACAGCGCGACGCGCCTGTTGACCGCTGCGCTGTTCGCGCAGGTCTGCCAGGGACTGCTGGCTCAGGTTCTTTTCGCCCAGCAGTCGTTCGCGACTTTGCAGAAGCTCGTCCGCTTCGTTCTCAACCTGCTGCAGTTCCTTCTGCGCGTCGATCAACACCTGCTCATGCGATGGTGTCGTTTGCATGATGGTCTGAAGTTCGGAATCCAGAGAGGATGCCTGAGCTTCCAGAGTGAATCGCTT
This sequence comes from Planctomycetaceae bacterium, assembly GCA_046349695.1. GTDB lineage: Bacteria > Planctomycetota > Planctomycetia > Planctomycetales > Planctomycetaceae > SXXK01. The sequence continues at coordinate 202,620 of JAXMBV010000012.1, forward strand.
CTGGAGAGTCTGCTGATGCTGGGATCGCAGAGAATTCAGTTCAGAAGACGCGGCCGAGTTGTGTCGAACCTGCTGCAGAAGTTCCTGTCGAGCCAGATCGACCTGCTCACGCGAAGACGCCAGAGCCTGCTGGAGCTGAACGACCTGATCGTCGCCCGCCAGCAGGGCTGATTTCTTACGTTCATACGCGGATCGTTCCAGCTCCAGAACGGATTGCAGATGCTGCTCTTCCGCTTCCGCCTCGACGACTCGATTCTTCAGAAGATTCTGCTGTCGATGAAGTCTCTGAAGATCCGACTGAAGTTCTGCTTCACGCGCCACCTGGTGCCGCACCGTGGTTTCAAGGCTTGCGATCCGACTGCGCAGATCACTTCGACGGCGTTCGACTTCTCTTAGCGCGTCATCGACTTCTGACAACGCAGCGTCGGCTTCCGCGACCTGAGCTTCCGCAGCCTTCTGCTGTTCCCGCAATTGTCCAAGAAGCGACGAGGAATCGTCACGCTGCTGTGCAAGAGCATCACGATGACTGGATTCGCGGCGATAATCATCCGCCGCCAGGCCGACCCACAGCTGTTCCAGTTCCGTTGAGACGGCTCGATATCGCGTTGCGCGCTGAGCCTGGCTTCGAACAGTGTTGACCTGAGTTTCGACTTCGTCCACAAGGTCAGACAGACGGACAAGATTCTGCTCAACGCGTTCCAGACGCTTAAGCGCTTCGGTGCGTTTCTGCTTCATGCGGCTGATGCCGGCCGCTTCTTCAAAGATCAGGCGACGGTTGGCGGCATTCGACTGCAGAATCTGATCGACTCGGCCCTGTTCGATGATGCAGTACGTCGCGGCACCGGCACCGGTTCCGACAAACAGTTCACGAACGTCCTTCAGTCGCGCGGCGTTGCGATTGACCAGGTATTCCGAGTCACCTGACTGCCACAGACGGCGGCCGATGGACACTTCATCCATATCAAGCGGAAGGAAGCGACTGCGGTTGTCGAAGACCAGAGTGGCTTCGGCAAACTGAGATCCCGTTCGGCTGGCCGACCCGTTGAAGATGACGTCCGTCATCTCTTTGCCACGAAGGCTTTTGGCACTTTGGTCGCCGAGGATCCACTTAATTGAGTCCACGACGTTGCTCTTACCGCTCCCGTTCGGCCCCACGACGCCGGTGATTCCGGCCGCGAAGTCGAAGATCGTGCGGTCTGCGAAACTCTTGAATCCAAAGAGTTCGAGAGACTTGAGCATTCTGAGAACGTTCCTGTTTTACCCGAAGAGGCAAAACGATCGGTAACTGGTGGCGTTGATGTCAGATGAGCGGGGACTTTGATGGCTCGGCAGGAGCCTCGCCCTCCCCTTTTTCAAAAGGCTGTTAAGGTTCGGTTGCTGGTTCGGGCTCGGACAATCCGCCGAACGGTCGGCGAATTCGATCCCACCATCCCCAGCGGTTTGAAGCAGGTTTGGTCTCGTCTGCAGGTTCGTCGTTTTCGACGGAGTCTTCTGTTTCTGTCAGGCTGTCCATGCCAGACTCGGACTTCGATTCAGACGACTGCATTGAGGCTTCGTCGTTGTTTGATGAGTCCTCGGAAGACTCGGAATCGCTGTCGTCAGAATCCAGTCGGACACCGGATTCATCAGGAGCCTGAGGCGTCTCGGACTTCTCTGAGTTCTTTGCGTCACCTTCGGGAAGCTCATCGATGACTCTTCCCTTCAGCTTCGCTTCCTTTTCATCACGTTTGTTGACTTCCTGGAAGTCCAGCTTCAGCAGCTTTTCAGCACTTTCGTTTTCCTTAAGTTCTTCTTCATCCAGTTCATCGAACATTTCCGGCAGCATCTTGGCGTTACCAATCTGTCGGCTGCCCTTGTCATCTTTCGAATCTTCTTCGGTGGCTGCAGCCAGTTCATCCGAGTCCTTCACGTACAGACGGCCTGCCTGAGGAAGGCGGTCGATACCAAATTCTCCGGTGAAGTTGCGCTGCTGATCGGCTTCCACAAGAAGCTGGACCACATCAGGATATGTTGCCCCGAGTTCACCGCAGGTTGCAAGAACCTGAACGATGTTGTTGGGAATACGCTGGCGCTGTGGTTCAGCATTCAGCTGATAGAACGTGACCTCGAGGGTGCTGGATCCTTCTTCGCCTTTGACACGAATGTTTCGTCCCGCGTTCAGCACAAGCGGAAGGTTGAAGCCCTGCTTCTCACCGAAGACCACGATTTCCGGAGCGCGTCGGCGAGTCACGTGGACCATTGGTTCCCCGGAAGATTCGATCACATGCAGCGTGAATCGATTCTTGAAGGATATTGGATTCAGAGCCGGGTCATTCGGATCAAGTTCCTTCAAAGCGCGGAACGCACCGTAACGTGTTTCCAGCGAGTCGGTATTCATGAGTTCGCGGAGAGCCAGGACCGCGTCCGCATCATTTCGGACGACCGACAGGGCCACCATCGCGTAGATACGGAAGGCGGGCTGATCGCGGGCGGCTTCGAGCAGAACAGGGACGCCGCTGGGGTCTTCGAGGTAGGCCAGAGACTGAGCTGCCATGAAGCGCACTTCGAAGTTTTCGGATTCCAGAGCATCCTTCAGGAAGGGGATGGAATCGGATCCGATCGCTTCCAGCTGCAGTGCCGCAAGCTGACACTTTTCCGGTTCGAGGATGTCACGAGCCAGCACTTCCATTCTCATGCGGCGCGCCACATCGCTTTCATTCAATGCGAGGTTTCGGATGACGGCCTGGTACCGCGGGAAGTTATTCACATACTGTTCGTGCGTCTTCAGCAGAACGAGCGTATCGTCCTTGGCTTCGGCACAGGCAACCCGCTGACCGTACTTGTTGTATCGATGGAAACGCTCAGAGACCGCATTGGCGATACGCTGACTGTTGCGAGTCCCCTTCTTGTCACTTCGCAGAACGATTCGAAGATCACGATCCACCTTGGAGATTGCTCCGCCGGGAATTGAGCCGTTCATCAGTTCCGCCTGACGTTCTTCTTTATCCCGAACGCCAAGACCCGTCAGAATGGCTCCTCCGGCCACAGCATATTCCTGAGCACGCAGAGAAGATCGGCCGTCAAAATTCTGTTCTTCAAAGAGGCGAGTTTCCAGGAGCCAGCCGCCTTTCAGGCTGCGGGCATTGCTGTTGGGAGGCAGTGCAACACGAACGTCGAACTTCTGTCCCTTATGGACCATCGCCGGCAGATAGGCTGTGACAACCACAAGAGCGGTATCGCGCGACGCCAGGATCTTCTTGGCATCCTTCACGCCTCGACGCAGCATTTCATTCTGAAGCTGAGTGCGCAGTGTGGAAGGTGATGGATCTCCGCCATCACCATTCAGACCTGTCACCAGTCCAACACCGCGGAGCACCACCAGGCTGTTGCCCTGAACGCTCATGTATTCTGACAGAAGAGGAGTTTCGACCTTGTTGCCAAAGTCGTTATCTTCTTCCTTCTTGCGGCGCGAACTTTTTGTTTCGGCTTCGTCCTTCTTTTTGTCCCGCGAAAACCTGTCGGAAAGAGCTGCTGCTCCTGGCATCGACATCAAACCTCCCGCGCAGCCGCACAGCAGTGTTGCGAGCAGCAGGCAGGTCGTTGCCATCATCCGCGATCGAAGAACAATCGTGATGGAATGATGAAGGCGGTTTGATTCAGAAGAAGGAAAGTCAGATGACATGACGGGACTCCGGGAACGGAGAATCGCCCTTCGCAGCGCGCAGCACGGAACTCGACTCACTGCGAGTCGACTTCGAAACAAGTTGTGCGAACCAAACGGGCGATCGTAAACTTGACTGGAAAGTCAGGAGACTTTCAGCCTGGAGAGGACTGTTTCCTTCTGCGAATCCTCACGAAGGACTGCGCAACAAGGAATGACAGGAGATTGAGGAGTGAGAACAGACAGGATGAAAACTCCCGTGGACCGGGAGTTTCGATTTTGAATGTGTGACACGATAACACGAAGTACCACGCGTACCGCTGCGATGACAGAAAGGTGCCGCGGTTTCGTTGCAAAGACAGTCAGTCACGCCGAACCATTCAAGGACCCGAACGACCCTGGGCGACCTGATTGGACGTCGCCTGAAGGAAGGTCCTGAACCACAGTCAGCCGGGGATGACAGCAGACTGCGGGTTGATTTCAGCGTGGTGGAGAGCCATGCGGCTTAGACATTACTGTGGACAATTTCGAACCGTCAACGCGATTTGGCGCTGTCTGAGCCTTCCGACGGAGACTCCTGCGTTTGCCGTTCGGTTGATCGGCAGGAAGTGCACTGGAGCGTTTGGACTGGCAAAAGTGCCGCTGTCCGATGTCCCTCTCCCGGCAGAATTCGCAGAAGTTTGAGGTGTCGGGATCGCGGGGGGCTTTGTTCTTTGTTCTTTGTTCTTGGTTGTTGGTCTGCACATTTGGAATGCGGGAGGGCGAGGCGCGTGCGGAGCCGCGTTCGGGGTTTTGGTTGGAGACCGGGATTTCTGGCGAAGCGCGGGCAAAAATCGAGGCCTGGCCCGTTGGCTGTGTCGAAATCTGGGGAATCCAGGCCAAAGGCGGTGGATTCTGTCTGTCCAGTGTCTGCGATTGGCCAAAATCTGGCCCTGGTGAACATTCGCAGAGCCCGATTCGTCTGCTAGAAAACGACTCCCCACCGGGCGACCGTCTCCTGACTTTGTCGTGGGCTGGCTGAAACAAGGCGACCTGCATCGCTGGCGATACTGCCTCTGGTGCCGCTTTGATTTCGTTGGCAAACGAATTTCCTGAAAGGATGTTGCCCGCTCATCGACAAGCACGTTCGAATGGTCAGTCAGAGTTTGTGCGGGGATCGCTCGAACGAACCGTCAAAGTTTGAACTGCCCAGGGAACAGGAAGTCTGTATGAGCCCGCTGGTGTATGCCGTTCCGATCGTTGGAGCAATTGGTCTCGCCTTCAGTGCGTACCGCTACTTTTGGGTGGCTTCCCAGGATCCCGGAACTGATCTGATGCGGAGCATCGCAGACCGTATTCGAAACGGTGCGATGGCGTTCCTGAAAGCCGAGTACAGCGTGATGCTCGGTTTCATACTGGTGGCGACGGCGCTGATGTATCTGTCCGGTACCAGCAAGGATTCTCACCCGCTGGTTGCTCTGTCGTTTGTCATTGGAGCCTTGTTTTCAGGGCTTGCGGGGTTCTTCGGAATGCGCATTGCCACGCTGGCAAACGTCCGAACCGCCGCTGCGGCCCGACGGGGAATCGCTCCCGCGCTGCTGATTGCGTTTGGTGGCGGTTCGGTCATGGGCATGACCGTTGTCGGACTGGGAATTTTCGGACTGGGTGCTCTGTTTGTTGTGTATCTCAAGTTTTTTGGATCGCAGCCCGCGGACCTGACTCGCGTGATTAACGTGCTCACCGGATTTTCCTTCGGAGCCTCTTCAGTTGCGCTCTTCGCACGTCTTGGTGGAGGGATTTATACGAAGGCGGCCGACGTGGGTGCAGACCTTGTTGGAAAAGTTGAAGCCGGCATTCCGGAAGACCATCCGCTCAATCCTGCAACAATTGCCGACAACGTTGGTGACAATGTGGGTGACGTGGCGGGCATGGGAGCTGACCTGTTCGAGAGTTTTGTTGGAGCGATTGTCGGGGCAATGGTTCTTGGTGCCACCTTCGCTGTGCAGTCTGAGTTTGCTGAATCCTACGGTGGGATGAGCGCTGTGCTGCTGCCTCTGGTTCTTGGGTCGGCCGGTGTTCTCGCGTCCGTGATTGGAACGTTCTTTGTTTCCGGCGGCGACAACGTCGATCCTCAGAAAGCACTGAATCGCGGAGAACTGATCGCGGCGGCAATCATGCTGGTGGCCAGCTACTTCATAATTCAGCAAATGCTGCCAGCGACATGGAAGGGACCTGATGGCTTTGAGTTTACTCGCATGGGAGTCTTCTGGGCTTCCATCATTGGCCTTGCAGCGGGAATTCTGATTGGCTTTGTGACCGAATATTACACCGGGTCGGGTCGAAAGCCGGTGATGGAGATCGTCGAGCAGTCCGTCACGGGTGCGGCAACCAATGTTATCGCAGGCATGGGTGTCGGTATGCTGTCGACCGCCATTCCGATGCTGACGATCGCGTTTGCGATTCTTGGAGCTCACGAACTGGCCGGACTGTACGGCATCGCTATTGCCGCGGTTGGAATGCTCTCCAACACGGGCATTCAGCTGGCGGTCGATGCCTACGGGCCAATTGCGGATAACGCAGGTGGCATTGCTCAGATGGCCGGGCTTCCCAAAGAAGTACGAGGACGAACAGACCAGCTGGACGCTGTGGGCAACACAACGGCAGCGATCGGAAAAGGCTTTGCGATTGGTTCCGCCGCACTGACCGCGCTGGCACTGTTCAGTGCCTACATGACAACCGCACGGCTCACCGTCATCGACGTTGCAGCTCCCAGGGTGATGTGCGGTCTGTTTATCGGGGCAATGATGCCTTTCCTGTTTTCAGCGATGGCAATGAGAGCCGTGGGTCGAGCAGCTGCGAGCATGATCGAAGAAGTGCGACGTCAGTTCCGTGAGATTCCTCTGCTCGTTAAGGCTCTGAATGTCTGCAAGCAGCATGAGCATGTTCCGGTCGAAGAGTGGAGTGCTGATGATCAGGCCCTGGTGAATCAGGCCATGGGTGCAGTAGACTGTGATCGCTGCATCGCCATTTCCACTCGGGCTTCGCTGAGAGAAATGGTACTGCCTGGCGTGATGGCCATTTCAGGTCCTCTTCTGACCGGATTTATTGGCGGTCCGGAAATGCTCGGCGGTCTTCTGGCCGGAGTCACCGTGAGCGGTGTGATGCTGGCAATCTTCCAGTCAAACTCCGGCGGTGCATGGGACAATGCCAAGAAGATGATCGAAGGTGGCGTTACGATAAACGGCGTGGAGTATCGCAAGGGCAGCTCGGCTCATGCGGCGGCTGTCGTCGGTGATACGGTGGGCGACCCGTTCAAGGACACTTCCGGTCCGTCCCTCAATATTCTCCTGAAGCTGGTTTCGGTCGCAGCCCTTGTGATCGCTCCGTGGCTTCCAAAAGGGGAAGCTCTGCAGAAACCATCCATGGAAAATGCTCCGGCCGTTGGGCAGAGCGAACCAGCGGAAAAATAGTTTCCACGGTCTGGGATTGAAGCCGTGGTCAGTTCAGATTGACTGCGGTGCAGCGTTCTATCGAAACAGAGCCTGCCAAAGGTAGCGAAAGGGTGCCACCAGCCATTTCAGCCACCAGGCCGGGCGGACTCGAATTTCAAAGCAATGGGGGCAATAGTACTCTCGAAATCCAAGGATCCAGAGCGCGTAGGAAAACCCCTTCAAGGGCACTGCTGAAAGCACTTTTCTGCAAAAGCTACAGCGATACCTGAGGGATTTTGCGAAGTTCGAGAGATCTTGCCAGTTCGTCATTCGAGTTGAGTTGGTTCGGGTGCAGGCCGAAACGAGTTGGCCACTATGGTTTAGTTTTCACTCGGCCTGGGTCAATTTGCACTTGATTGGCGTTCAGTAGATTCCCCGAACCCGACATGAACAAGGTTGAAGATTCGGCGTAATCCGAGCCTGCACCATGCGGGATTGTCCTGAATTCCCCCCTGATTCAACAAAAGCCAGGATCTGAGTCATCTTGCATACTCCTGTGTCAATTTGACCCAGTTTCGAACTACAAACACTGGTGCGAGCTGGCGAAACATCAAGTTATGCGTCAGCTCCGGGCCATTTAGCGAATCGGGTGCCACGACAGAGCAAAAACATGTCACTTCCGAATCTGATTCTTGGCGTTGACGGTGGAGGCACGAAGACCATTGCATGGCTGGCGGGCGGGCCACACGGTGAGTTGCTGGGACGCGGTTCTGCGGGGCCATCAAACCAGCGAGCTGTTGGACCGCGATTCGCCATGTCGCACCTGGATGAAGCGATTCAGCAGGCTTTCAGCGATGCGGGGATCGAGCGTACAACAGTCGCCGCAGCATGCTTTGGTCTGGCAGGAGCGGACAGAGAATCCGACCGGGCCGTTGTCCTTCAATGGGCTTCTGAAGCGCGAGTGGCTCGCAGCGTGCGCATCGTCAACGACGCAGCTCCTTTGCTGCATGTCTCCGATGGTGACGGCACCGGAATCGCGCTCATCGCCGGGACCGGTTCACTCGCCTGGGGATGTCATGCGGATGGTCGCATCAGTCGCAGCGGCGGCTGGGGTTACCTGCTGGGGGACGAGGGAAGTGCGTACTCGCTGGGACTCGCCGCACTTCAGGCCGTCACACGACACGCGGATGGTCGAGGCGCTTCGACTCAACTGACGAACGCAATCCTTTCGCATCTGTCGCTGAAACAGCCATCCGATATTGTCGCTGCTGTCTATGGAGCAGACGTACCCCGTGCTGTCATTGCCGGGCTTGCACCAGTGGTCTTTCTGCAGGCGGAACTTTCGGATGACGTGGCCTGTGAGATTGTCCGGTTTCAGGCCACGGAACTTGCCGCACTGGTCTCGTCGGTCGCTCGAAGACTGAATTTCAGTCAGGGCTTTTCACTGTCGATGACCGGCAGCGTTCTGCTTCATCAGCAGGCCTACCGAAACGAAGTTCGACGGTCTCTGGAACTGCAGGGCCAGATGGTCACTCGCTGTGTGCTGGTGGAACATGCGGTCGAGGGATCCGTAAAAATCGCTCGAAGCATGGCGTCGGCGATGACGGAGTAAATCCTGACGCCTGATCGAACGCGAGGGCGAGGCTCCTGACGAGCCGCTGAGGTTTGTAGTGGAATTCGCCAGAGTTCCCTGCACCTCGGCAGGCTGCACCCTCGGATTGGCACGGCACAGGCGGATCTTCGACCGGCCGAATTCATGGTTTCGCAGTCACCGGAGAACTTGCGCCCTTCCGCTATTTGTCGGTCGCCACGATTTAATGAGACAGGCGATGTGGAAGTCGAATGCGGCCGAATCGCTGTCCTGTGGCATCGTACAGCAGAATTTCGTTGGTTGATTCTGCCCAGACAGCGCCCAGCTTGACGGCTCGTGGACCGTGAAGAACAAACTGGAATCCACATCGCCGACCGTTCTGCAGCAACTCCGTTTCTGTCATCGGAAAGTGATGTTCCAGCAGATTCTCCTTGCGACACAGCGTGATATGAACGAAGTGGCGCAAATGGTCGAGAGTCCGAACTTCAGCTGGTGTATCCGGGAGGCACGGAGCTGCGACGGGCTGACACATGCAAAAATGATCCTTGCGACGGTCCGAGTTTGACGGCGGAATTGACTCTGCCGACACTGCTCCCCACAGTGACACCGGCCGAGTCCATTCATCAGGATTGCGATGTAGTTGCTGTACCGAATCTACCACTCTCGTGAGACCGGCAATTTCGGCAGCTTCTTCCGACGGTTTAAGTCGGTGCCTGTGGTATCGGTCTGCCCCAGCAGGGACCTTCCCAAATCAGTGGCCGCGCTGCACACCTGTCAGGAACGGAATGAGCCCTACATCTGGTCGCGCGATGATTCCGTTCAAACGCTTTTCCCTGAAACAGAAACAAGTTGCAGGCAACTATTTGAGCGGTTCAGCAACAGACAGGGCATGGATGACCGCAGAGGCAGTTCAGGCAGCCCGTCAGGCAAGGATCGGGCTGGTTTCCTTGAGCGAAATCCCCGGGGCAAATCGGATTTTCCGAAACTGCTATGGCTCACGAAAGACCGTTCCATCTTTCATCACAAAGACGACCTGCTTCATCACGCTGATATCCTCCAGCGGATTACCGTCCACAGCGACGATGTCAGCGATCTTTCCTTTTTCCAGCGTTCCCAGTCGGTCATCGACCCGTAGTAGTTGAGAAGCGTTCAGAGTGGCCGACTGAATGGCCTTCATCGGCGACATCCCGCCTTCCACCATCAGCTCAAACTCATGAGCATTCTCACCGTGCACTGAAACGCCGCTGTCCGTGCCGAAGGCAATTTTGACACCGGCTTTGTTCGCCCGCCGAAACGTATCCCGGATTGCTGGACCAATCGCCGCGGCTTTCGGACGCACAATCTCCGGGAAGTATCCAGGTTCTTCGGCCTTCATGGCGACCCATTCACCGGCCATATTCGTCGGCACCCACCACGTGCCGCGCTCTTTCATCAATTCCATGACTTCGTCCGTCATGAAGGTGCCGTGTTCGATTGAATCAACACCTGCCAGGACCGCTCGTTTCATGCCTTCTGTTCCGTGAGCATGAACGGCGATCGTCATTCCGTAATCACGCGCCGTTTCGACAATCGCCTTCAGTTCTTCTTCTGTGAACTGAGGATTATGCCCGTTGGCGGCGAGGCTCAGTACTCCGCCGGTCGCTGTGAGTTTGATCAGATCCGCGCCGTCTTTGTACCGCTGGCGGACGGCCTTTCGTGCATCATCCGGACCGTTGATGACTCCATCCACGGGATCAGCGTCTCGCCGGTAATCTCCCTTGAGCCCGTTCGTCGGATCGGCATGTCCTCCGGTTGTGGCCAGTGATTTGCCCGCGGTGAAGATTCGAGGACCGACAATCCAGCCTTCGTTGATCGCTTTTCGAAGCGACACGGAATTGGTGCCGTTGTCTCCGAGTTCCCGTACCGTCGTAAAGCCTGCCATCAGAGTCGCTCGTGCATACACCGTGGATCGCAGAGCGTAGTCAGACTCCTCCATGAAAAACTTCTCTGTGTAGGAGTCTTTCGAGTGCTGAGACATCAGGTGCGTGTGCATGTCCATCAGACCCGGAACAACGGTGTACTTGCGAAGGTCAATGACGCGATCACCTTCCGCCGGCTTCCTGAAGCCTGGCACAATGTCCACAATCTTCTTTTCAAACACGACCAGCGTGACGTCCTGCTGCGGTTCATCGTCGCGACCGTTTATCAGCTTCGAAGCATAGACCAGAGTATCCGCGGATGATGGTCGGCTGAAGATCATCGTCGCAACAACACAAAGCACAGCGGCAAACAATCGCATAAAGGCTCCTCGCACAAATGTCAGGAAGTCGTGCGAGGGTATTGCAGACGATGCCCAAAGAAAAGCGACCGGCGACTTTTCGATGTTGACGCGCTCAGCCATTGGTTCGGAGCCACGAGCCTGAGATTTGAAATTTGAGATCTGAGATTTGAGATCTGAAATCCAAGGTCTGAAAACCGAACACCGAAATCCGAAAACCCACATCAATCTCGCGTCGGAGACACGAGCCACGATGGAAGGCCAATTCTGCAGGTTTCACATGAGTGCTGCAGCTTCCTGCCAGCAAACCGCAGGGTTCGCGTTTGTGAATGTTGTGACCGAGCAAAATTCCTCGGATCGCCATTGCTCCGGAAGTCTCTGCCCTGGCATCCTCCCGTCAGAACTATGACACGGTGGTCTCGTTGCGCGCGGAAACTAGTCGTCGCGGAGACTGCCTTGCTGGATTTCTGACACTTGCAGGGATGCGGGCATGTTTATCATTCTGAGACCGTTGCGGTTGCTGTTACAGGCTATGGTGATGGAATCAACTCCCAGACAAATGTCACTGGGATTTGCCTGTGGTGTTCTTGTGGGCCTGGTTCCGAAAGGGAATCTGCTGGCCATTGCACTGGGACTGTGTCTTGCGGCGACTCGGTTGAATCTGGCTGTGGCGGCGTTTGCTGCTCTTGTGGCCGCTCTGGTGGCGACGCAGTGTGACACGATCTTCGATAAAGTGGGTTGGTTCGTCCTCTCGCAGCCGTCACTCCTGAGCACCTGGACGTGGCTGTACCATCAGCCATTTGTTCCGTGGACCGACTTTAACAATTCGATCGTCATGGGCAGCTTCGTCACAGGACTGCTGCTCATCTATCCGCTGCATCGGCTGACCCGGCCTCTCTTCGAGAAATACTCGGAGAAGATCGCAAAACACGCGCGGCGGTGGTGGATCACTCGCTTCATCCTCGGTGCGGAACTGGCGGATCGAATTGGTTCGCTCTGACCGGCCGACATCTTCCGGCACGAGCGGCAAACATGATATGGGCTGCAAACAGACCATCCTTCAGATCATGACGATCTGAACCAGAATAAGTGAGACCAAAGCATGCGCTGGACATGGATTGTTCCTCGAGTGCTGATCGTGGCATTCCTCTGGGCGTTCATTGCCTTTGGAATGGACCCGTTGCTTCGTTACGGTGCGGTGCAGGCTCTCCAGGCAATGACGGGAGCCAAAGCCGACATCGCGAAGGTGGAGACTCATTTCTTCCCACCGACGGTCACGGTTGAAAACGTCGCGCTGGCCAGTGCAGGACGTCCGGGGAAAAACATCCTGGAGTTTGAGCGGATGCGACTGCAGCTGGAACCCGATTCGCTGTCACGTCGACGTCTTGTCGTGGAAGACGGCCACATCTCCGGACTTCGATTTGATACTCGCCGTTCCGATGACGGACAGCTGGAACAGTCAGCGGAACCCGTCAGTGAAGAGCCCTCATGGATGACCGAGAAGATGATGGAACTCGGTGATGAGTGGCTGAATCAGCTGACGGAACAGGCGAAAGCCCAGCTGGATCCAAACACGCTTGAGACGTATCGAACCGGCACGGAGATGTATCAGAAGTGGGACACACGCTTTGAAGACATGTCAGAGCGCGTGAAGGAGATGAAGCCTCGAGTCCTGCAGCTGAAGGCTCAGTTCAAGGCTGCTAAGGAAGGCGATACGCTCGAACAGATCGAGAAGTATCTGGTTGTCGCCGAACGAGCGGAAGCGATCGTCCTTGAAGTTCAGCAG